>NZ_JADEVO010000001.1 GCF_017114825.1 Pseudomonas gregormendelii
CCCATCCCGAACTCAGCAGTGAAACGATGCATCGCCGATGGTAGTGTGGGGTTTCCCCATGTGAGAGTAGGTCATCGTCAAGATTAAATTCCGAAACCCCTATCTGCGTATGCAGGTAGGGGTTTTGCTTTTGTCTGGAACAAAAGCAACTATTTGCAGCACAAATAGGCACAGTTATTTTCAGTTCAGGACACTAGAATAGGTCCAACTATTTCGGAGCCAGCGCCTTTATGCCAGATTCGGTTGACGCCCCCGGGCTGTCAGAATTACCGCTGGAAGACTTGGTAGCCTGTCATGAGTGCGACCTGCTGATGCGCAAGCCGCAGCTCGCCCATGGCGAGAAAGCGCTGTGTCCTCGTTGTGGCTATGAACTCTACGCGCACCGGCATAACGTCGTGCAACGCAGTCTCGCCCTGGTGATCGCCGCTCTTCTGTTGTTTATCCCGGCGAACTTTTTACCCATCATGGAGCTCAATCTACTCGGACAATCGTCGCAAGACACTGTCTGGAGCGGTGTTGTGGGGTTGTTCGACACCGGCATGCAAGGCGTGTCGGTCGTCGTGTTCCTGTGCAGCATGGCCATCCCGCTGCTCAAGTTGCTGTGCCAGCTGGCGGTATTGCTGAGCATTCGCTTTGACGTCGGCCGCAGTTACGGTTTGTTGCTATATCGCATTTATCACCATTTGCGCGACTGGGGCATGCTTGAGGTCTATCTCATGGGCGTCCTGGTTGCGATCGTGAAGCTGGCAGATATGGCAGAGATTACCGTCGGACTCGGTTTGGCATGTTTCATCAGTTTGTTGTTGGTTCAGGTCTGGCTGGAAGTGGTGATGTCGCCCCACCAGATCTGGCAGGCTCTATCAGGAGAGGATGCCCATGCGGGCGATTGATGCAGGCATTCTGATTTGCACCGAATGCCATGAGTTGAACAGGCAGGACGCTGACACCGACGAGCAGGTCTGTACTCGATGTGGTGCGTTAGTCCATGAGCGCCGTCCGAACAGCCTGGTGCGAACCTGGGCGCTACTGATTACTGCTGCGATTTTGTATATCCCGGCCAATGTATTGCCCATCATGACGGTTACCTCCCTGGGGCAGGGCGATCCCAGCACCATCATGTCCGGGGTGATCCAGCTGGTTCAGCACGGCATGATCCCCATTGCAGCCGTGGTGTTCATTGCCAGCATCGTCGTGCCGACCTTCAAACTGGTAGGCATTGCATTGCTGTTGTTCTCGGTACAACGCCACCAGCCGCTGTCGGCCCGCCAGCGCATTCTGATGTACCGCTTTATTGAATTCATTGGCCGCTGGTCGATGCTCGATATCTTTGTGATCGCCATTCTCGTGGCGGTCGTGAATTTCGGACGGCTTGCCAGCGTCGAAGCCAATCTTGGTGCCATTGCGTTCGCCAGTGTGGTGATTCTGACGATGCTTGCTGCAGTTACTTTCGATCCCCGACTGATTTGGGATAACACGGAGTCGGACGACGACCATGACTGATTTGCCAACAGCTAAAACCCGACCGGCCTCGAACTGGTCGGCTATCTGGGTGTTACCCCTGATCGCCCTGATCATCGGCGGCTGGCTCGGCTGGCGAGCCTATAACGAGACCGGCATCGAGGTTCAGGTGCGGTTCGAAAGTGGTGAAGGCATTCAGGCCAACAAGACCGAAGTCGTCTACAAAGGCATGTCGGTGGGTAAGGTCAAGACCCTTAAACTCGACGACGAAGGCGCCTCCAAAGGCGTGATCGCCACCGTCGAGATGAACAAGGATGTCGAGCAATACCTGCGCACCAGCACCCGCTTCTGGCTGGTCAAGCCAAGCGTCACCCTGGCTGGTATTACTGGCCTGGAGACCCTGGTTTCGGGTAACTATGTCGCGATCAGCCCGGGCGAAGGCGAGCCCACTCGCAAGTTCAAGGCGCTTGCCGAAGAGCCACCGTTATCCGACGCCAAGCCCGGCCTGCACCTGACCATCAAGGCCGACCGACTGGGTTCGCTCAACCGCGGCAGCCCGGTGTTCTACAAGCAGATCAAGGTCGGCCAGGTGAAAAGCTACCTGTTGTCTGAAGATCAAAGCACTGTTGAGCTCAAGGTCTTCATTGAGCCTACTTACGCCAATCTGGTGCGTAAACATACCCGTTTCTGGAACGCCAGCGGCATCAGCATCGACGCCAATCTTTCCGGCGTGAAGGTGCGCAGCGAATCCCTGGCCAGCATCGTTGCAGGCGGTATTGCCTTTGCGACCCCGGAAAACCGCAAGGACAGCCCGGCAACCGATCCGAGTCTGCCGTTCCGGCTCTATGAAGATTTCGACGCTGCCGCAGCCGGTATCCGTATCAAGGTCAAGCTCAGTGATTTCGAAGGTTTGCAGGCTGGTCGTACGCCGGTCATGTACAAAGGGATTCAGGTCGGCAACCTGAAGGTGCTCAAGGTCGATCCTGACCTGACGGCGGCCACTGCCGAGCTGACCCTGGACCCGCTGGCCGAGGATTATCTGGTCGATGGCACTCAGTTCTGGGTGGTCAAACCCTCGATTTCCCTCGCTGGCATCACGGGTCTGGAAGCGCTGGTGAAGGGTAACTACATCGCCATACGCCCCGGCGACAAGGGGGCGGCGCCGCAGCGTGAATTTGTCGCAAGACCCAAGGCTCCGCCTCTGGACCTGCGCTCACCCGGGCTGCACCTGGTCCTGTTTACCGAGAACCTCGGCTCGCTGGAAGTGGGCAGCCCGATTCTCTACAAGCAGGTGAAGGTCGGTTCGGTCCAGAGCTATCAATTCTCCAAGACCCGTAAACAGCTGGTGATTGGCGTTCACATCGAGAAAGAATATGAAGGCCTGGTCAATGCCTCCAGCCGATTCTGGAATGCGAGTGGCGTCACCCTCACGGGTGGGCTGACGGGTGGCATCCAGGTCAAGAGCGAGTCACTGCAAAGCCTGATGGCGGGTGGTATTGCTTTTGAGACACCGCAAGCCAAGGCGCCGTTGCAGAAGCGTATCCCCCGGTTCCGCCTGTTCCCCAGCCACGACGAGGCCAACGAGAAAGGCACCCTGGTCACCATCAAGGTCGACCGCGCCGACGGTTTGCGCACCGGCACGCCTGTGCGGTTCAAGGGGCTGGATGTCGGCAAGATCGAGGACGTTGATCTCACCGATGACCTGCAATCCGTGGTGCTCACCGCGCGAATTACCGAAGTACCGGAGCGTATTGCCCGGGTCGGCAGTCAATTCTGGGTGGTCAAGCCGGAGCTGGGTCTGATCAAGACCGCGAACCTTGAAACCCTCGTGACCGGTCAATACATTGAGGTGCAGCCCGCGCCGAAGAGCCTGGGCCCGCAGAAGAGTTTCGTGGCCTTATCCAGCCCGCCAGAAATAGCCAAGGTGGAGCCTGGCTTGAGCCTGGTGTTGAGCGCGGCTCGTCGGGGCTCGTTGAAGATCGGCGTGCCGGTCACCTACCGGGAAGTGGCGGTAGGCAAGGTGACGGGGTATGAGCTGGGGCAGACAGGGGATCGCGTACTGATCCACATCCTGATTGAACCCAAGTACGCGCCGTTGGTGCGCAGCGGTACGCGGTTCTGGAACTCCAGCGGTTTCGGATTCGACTATGGACTGTTCAAGGGAGCGACGATGCGCACCGAGTCTCTGGAAACCCTGATTCAGGGTGGCATCGCGTTCGCCACCCCGGATGGCGAGCGCATGGGTAACCCTGCGCGAGCGGAACAGACATTCCCTTTATTTGATAAGTTCGAAGATGAATGGCTGACCTGGGCGCCGAAGATCGCGATCGGTAAATAATTATCGGCGGCGGTGCTGCCGTCATCGCGAGCAGGCCCTCGCATTCCCCAAGCAGCTTGGACAAAAAAGGCCGCGGTCCATTGGATCGCGGCCTTTTGTTTGGATCAGGCAAATTCAGACCGCATCCAGCTCCGGTTCATCGGCTGCCACATTGACCACAGGCTTCACTTCATCGTGACGGCGAATGTATTTCCAGTCCGCCTCGTCGATGTAAATCCCGTTCGGTCCGCTGCCGCCTTCCAGGTCAATGGCGACGCTGGCGCAAACCTGCGGTTTGACACTCGCCAGAATCGGCACGAAACCCAGTTGCAGGCTGGTTTCCAGCAAGGCTGCCTGGTTTTTCTCGTCGATGTCCGCCGCTTCGTCGAGGTAGTAGGGCAAGCGCACCCGGCCAGCCTGGTCGCGGTCCATCAAGTGCAACAACAGGTACATGTTGGTCAGCGCCTTGATGGTCATGGTGGTGCCGTTGGACGCAGCACCATCGATGTCGGTGTGGATGACGGGCTGGCCGTTGACCTTGGTGATCTCGAATGCCAGTTCAAACAGGTCCTTGAGGCCCAACTGGTTGTGGTTGGCAGCAACCAGGCGTGCCAGATACTCCTTGGCCTCCTCGTTCCTGTTGTCCTGATCGGCGCTCTGGCTGAGGTCGAATACCGAGAGGGTTTCACCTTCTTCGTACTGGCCGGCACTGTGGATGATCTGGTCAATGTGTTTCAAAGCTTCCTTGTTCGGCGCTAGCACGATGCGGAAGCTCTGCAGGTTGGACACCTGGCGTTTGTTGATCTCGCGGTTGAACAGGGCCAGTTGATGCTCAAGGCTGTCGTAGTCGCTGCGGATATTGCGCAGTGTCCGCGCGATGTCAGTGACCGCGGCGCGGCGGGCCTTGCCCAAGGTCAGCGCTTCGTCGGTGCGATGCGCGTAGGCATTGATCAGCAGTTGCAGGCGCCGCTCCATGTCGTCTTCGCTGTCGAACTTGGCAACACCCTTGAGACGCACCTGGGCGTAGAGTGCATCGATCTGTCCATCGCTGCGCAACAGTCCCTGCCAGCTGTCCTGGTAGTCATTGAGCAGCGGCAGCAGGTTGTCCATGGAATCGTCGATCGGGTCCATGAACGGCGTACCGAACGGCAGGTCTGCCGGCAGCAGTTGGCGGCGGCGCAAGGCGTCGTCGAGCGTGCGCTGCTTGGCTTCCATGTCGCCGATCTGCCGCCCTACCAGTTGCAGCTTGGCCGACAGTTGCTGGACTCGCTCGGTGAATGCATCGCTGGAGCGTTTTAATTCGTCCTGCGCGGCTTCCATCTGGGCCAGCTGTTCCAGCTTGTCGCCTTCTTCGGCGCTCAGGGTTTGCGAGCGACGGAAATCCTCCAGCGCCTTTTGCGCGTCCAGCACTTGCTGGTACAACGCTTCGGTCTGGGTCTTGCTCGCCGCGCGGTCGGCGGCCACGGCAGCTTGAGTTTTGAGTTGCTTGAGTTCTTTTTCCAGGCGCTCTTTCTGGTCGCGCAATGCGGCGCGGTCAGCCAGGGCTTGCAGGGCCGGCGGCTCGATGTGCGACATATCGATGGACAAGCCAGGCACTTCGAATCGCTCGCCCTTGAAGCTGTCCAGAATCAGCTCCATGGACTTGACCCACTGTCCGTCCTCATCCAGCGCAATACCGTGTTCACCCAGTGGCAGGCTGAACAGGGCACTGTTGAACAGGCGCATCAAGCGCTCGACGTCCTGTTGCGAGAACTCTTCGCGCAGTCGGGCGTAGCTGTTGTTGTCGGCATGATCGAGCTGCTGCTTGACCGACTTCAGGCGTTTTTCCAGGTCGCGCAGACGCTCTTCGAGGTCTTCGGCGCTGAATTGGCGGGACTGGGCCAGCGCACCGGCCAGTTCGTCGTGCGCATCCTTGGCCGCCAGCAGTTGCTGTTCCAGGACCTTGACGTCATCGACCAGGGCAAAGCGATTCTTCAGTACCGACAATTCCCCCAGCCAGCGCTGGATGCCGGAAATTTCCCGTTCCAGGCGCATCAACTCCTGAGTGCCGCCGCGCTGATCGTTTTGCAATGCGTCCTGTTCGTTGCGGTAGTGCTCGGCCTGGATGGTCAGCTCTTCCTTGCGCGCACTGGCATAGTCCGACCAGGTGCCCAGTAACGAGTCGAGCAGCGGCGAGATGCGGTGCAGTTTGCCGCGCAGGATATTGCGCTGGGTCACGCCGGCCGCAAGGGCTTCGACCAGCGGGCCGGCCGTGACCAGCGAATTGTAATCCTGCTCCATGCGGCGCACATCGCGGAATGCTTCTTCGCACGCCGCGATGTAGTCCACGCTGCCGGAGCGCAGACTGTGTTCGAACGCATCGAGGAACAGCTGCTTGAGCTTGGCCGCGGTGATTTCGCGCATGTGCAACAGGTTGATGAACAGCGCGCGGAACGTCTTCAGGCTTTGTTCGCTGGTGGAGCGCAGTGGAATCAGGGTCAGGTCCAGCGGAATCGATGTGTGACCGCCCACCAGCAAACGACGCAATTCATCCGGCTTGAGTTCGTAGGCTTTCAGGCCCTCGCGCTCAAGGTTGGTGAACAGCTCTTTCTGACGCAGGCAGGTGTCGTTCTTCTGGTAGTGCGCCAGGTCCAGTTTGCCGGCGTAGGCAAAGAACTGGTGACCAAAACCACCGCCCGGGCCGCGACCCACCACGCCGATCACGTGCGGGCCATGGGGCAGGGACACTTCAACGAGGATGTAACTGGTGTCCGAGGCGAAGTAGAAGCGCCGGGATTGTTCCAGGCTGTACTTGCCGAAACTCATGTCCGACATGCGCGCCAGGATCGGGAACTGGAGCGCGTTGATCGAGGCGGATTTGCCGAGGTTGTTCGCGCCGTAAACCGACAGCGGCTCTTCCAGCGGGAACAGGCCGAGGCTGTAGCCGGCGGTATTCAAAAGGGCGAAGCGGCGAATGCCGTAGCGTTCCTTGCTCATGCGTCGGTCTCCTGTTCTTCGGCAATGGCGCGCGCCATGGCGTCCTCTTCGCTTTCTTCTTCGAAGTCAGTCAGATCCAGTGGATCATCGGTTTGCAGCAGCTTTTCATCGCTGTCGTCATCGATCAGCAATGGAACCGGCAGCGGCAACACGCTGTGCAGACTGGCCGCCAGGTTGCGGTCCTGCTGCACCGACAGGCAGACATCGAGGAAGCGGTGCATCGGCGGCAGGAAGCGATAGACGCCGTTTTCTTCGCCGGCGAAACCGAGTTGGGTCATGCGGCGCATGATTTTTTCTTCGAGCTCTTCGACAGTTTGCACTTCGGCCTGGATAAACAGGTCGCGGTACTTTTCCAGTAGCGACGGCAATTCATCGCGACCCAGGCTGCCTCCGTCAAGCACGGCGATCGGGTCCCGCCCCTGATCCGCCAGATGCTCGACCAGAATGAAAGTAAACAGCGCCAGGCGCTGGGCGGTCTTGTTCACCGCAGCGGCGGCGAGGTCCGGCACGAAGTAATAGAAGCCGCGGGTATCGCAGACCAGCTCGAACCCCAATGCCTTGAACAGCGTGCGGTACTGGTCCTGGAAGTTCGACAGTTGCGCGTACAGCTCTGGATCACGGCGGCTGACGTGGTAGCCCTTGAACAGCTCGCGGAATATCGGTGCCAGCTGGGACAGTTCGGATAGATCAAGATGCATGTGGGATGCTCGCGGAATCCTCGGCGGCGCTGTCGCGGGCCGAGAGCAGGGCGAAGGAGCGCAGGCTGACCTGGTGCTCATGAGTGTGGTAGTCGCGGCGTTCGAGACGCTCGCGCTGGAAACGTTTTTCCCGCGACAGGCGCGAGAACCAGTACAGCAACTCGTCGGTGGCGCCGTCTGGCTCCTGCTCCAGCAGCCAGGCCATCAGGTCCGGCATCGGCAGGGCGTCTTCGCAGCGTTCAAGCATTTCGCGAACGGTACGTGGCGCACGCGGGGCTTCGCCTTTCTGGGTTTTGTGAGCCTTGGGGAAACGCGCCGGTTTCGGCTCGAAACGGGCCAGTGCATACACGTACGCTTCGACCTGGCTGGCGCTGCCAAGGAAGGTGCTTTGCGGGCGGGTGAACATTGGCATGGCCGCTTGGGGGACCGCGTCCAGGCCTTTGCGCCGGATAGCCGACAAGGCCAGCGCCGCGCCACGGGTCACGGCATTGTGCCGACGGGCCTCTTCACGCAACGGCAGGAGCAGTTCGCGGGCGTGGCGCAGGGTCAACTGGGCGCTGGTCTGCATTTCGAGGATGCGCGCATGGGTGCGCAGCAGCATGTCGTCGTCGACCAGGTGGCCCAGCCGTTGCTGTTCGGTGAGCATCTTCAGCAGGACATTCTCGACCTTGCGTACGCCTTGCTCGAAAGCACCGTCGGCATTGACCAGTTGGATCATCGGCTCGACGTATTCGTCCCAGGTCGCCAGCACTTCGGCGTAACGCTGGCGCAGGGGAATCTGCCGGTCGCTGGTCTTGGCGCGCTCGGCGACGGCCACAAGAGCCTGTTCGTCGTTGGCAAGTTTCTTCAAAACGTCCCGTACGCGCATGTCCAACAGGCGCAATTGACGTGCGAGGTCGTGGCCGTCGCGGATGTCGAACGCATCCTGGATGTAACCGGCCAGGCGCTCGAGGTGGCGCAAGTAGGCTTCGATTTCCAGACACAGACCCAGGCGGTGCTCACGGCGCAAGTAGGCGAGGAAGTCGTGAATCTGCGCATTGAGCTCGAAACGGTTCGGGCTTTTTGCCACAGGCACCAGGATGTCGAGGCGAATCCACACATCCAGCAGGCTGGTGATGTCCTGCGGCGTGCTGTCCAGTTGCTGGGCGCCCAATTGCGTGCGCAGTTCGTTGAGGCTCAACGTGCCCTGGTCGAAGTGCTCGCACAGTGGCTCCAGAAGTGCCCAGTGTTCAGCGAGGGCGCGCAAGACGCGCTTGGGTTCGATCATCGGAATGGCCGGCTGGTTGGCGATAAAAGCAGCGATTGTACTGCATCGCGCCCATTGCGATTAACTCTCGGGACGGACAGTCGGCTTTCTGTCGATCAAGCGCGGGCGATCTTGCGAGAAGGGCGGTAGAATCCACGCACTTTAGTTATCCACAAGTGGCCGACCTTTGCTTATCGAGTCCCGTCGCCGCGCTTATTTGACCGCCATGCAGGTGGTCAACTGGCTGCCGCGCACCGAATTGCCCTTCGCCGCGCCGTCGCGGCCCGAGCTGCTGGAGACACCGCAACCCGTGGTCGTCGCTCCGATAGCAATGGCCGCTGTGGCTGAGGCGCCCGTGCAGCCGCAGGCCAAGCCCGCCGAGCGGGTGAAGATCGAGGTGCCTCGGCCTTCGCTGGCCAGCACCCGCACGGATGCAAAAGTCGAAGAAGTGGCCGCGCCAGTCGTGGTCAAGCCACCAGTAGTGCCGCCGCCGCGTTTCGCCCTGCAGTTGCTGCGCGCCGGTCGCTGCCTGCTGCTGGTCGAGTTACCCACAGGTGAAACCTTTCAAACCCGCGACCCTGCCTATCTGCTGCTCAAGGACATGCTGCGCGCCGCCGGCCTGCCGGACAGCCCACAGATAGTCGGTGACCCCGTGCGCTGGCCGCTGCTGGCCCGGGGCACCATGGATCAAGGCCCGGAAGCCGCTCGTGACTTCGTGCAGGGTTTCCTCTCGGCCCGACTGGAAGATGCACCGTGCGTCTGCGTATGGCTGATCGGTCTGCCGGCGGTACGTTTCGCTGGCGAGGAAAACGCCGAATCGTTCAACCGTGAACTCCAGGTCGAAGGCCTGGGCTCGGTCTGGGCCCTGCCGGGCCTGGAATTATTAATGGAAGAGCCACAGCGTAAGGCTGATGTCTGGCAAGCCATGCGTCGGCTGATGGCGCGCTGGAAAGAATCAAATGAGTGACGCTGTATCGTTTCGCCCCATGATCGAGGCGGACCTGGACGCTGTACTGAAGATCGAATACGCGGCTTACAGCCATCCGTGGACCCGCGGGATTTTTCTTGATGGGCTCGGCAAGTACCAGATCTGGCTGATGTTCGAAGGGCAGCAACAGGTCGGCCACGGCGTGGTACAGATCATTCTTGATGAAGCGCACCTGTTGAACATTACGGTCAAGCCGGAGAACCAGGGCCGTGGCTTGGGCCTGACGTTACTGGAGCACCTGATGTCGATTGCCTACAAGGCCGAGGCACGGGAGTGCTTCCTGGAAGTACGGGACAGCAATCGTTCGGCGTTTCGCTTGTATGAGCGGTACGGGTTCAACGAGATAGGGCGGCGCCGGGACTATTATCCGGCGGTTGGCGGCCGGGAAGATGCGGTGGTCATGGCCTGCACACTGGTGGATTGAACACAGATACCCCGTAGGAGCTGCCGAAGGCTGCGATCTTTTGATTTTATCCACACCAAGATCAAAAGATCGCAGCCTGCGGCAGCTCCTACACGGGAGAATTCCGTCAATCGGGTAGGTCAGCGATTCCCGTCCAGCGGATCACGCTGCGCCAGTTCCGCTTCATCCAGGCCATTGCCTCCGCCGATGTCATCTTCATCGACAATGCTCAAGTCCCAGTCTGCCTGACCTTCTTCGCCTGCTTCCCGGGCATCCCTTGCGCCGTCTTCGAGGATGAGCGTTTCCGGGCTCATGTCATCATCCGTGGGTTCGTGGTCTTTGGTGGAGGCGCCCGTCATGCCGGCCTCCCGCACCCGCTCAGGCGGCATCCGTTGTTCGCGCTCGTTGTCCGGCAGTTCGTCGCCAATCCGGGCGCCGGGTTCGTCTTCGTCAAAGTCCAGTTCATGCAATGAACCCATGCGGTCTTCGTTGTCATCGATGGGCTCGGGTTGCGCCGAGTCGAAAGGACGTCGTGAATCAGTCATGGTATTTCCTCATACTGTGGGCCTTACTAGGGTGGACCCACAGGGCTGGCGAGAATTCCACCTGCCTTAGTTGCATCGATCGCGTGACCCCGACGGGTGGTTGTCTGTCATAGAAGCGCACCATTCTTGAGGCTCTACAGCATGAACGAATTACAAGATCTGATTGATAACAACGAACGCTGGGCTGAAGCGATCAAACAGGAAGATCCGGACTTCTTCTCCAAGCTGGCTCGCCAACAGACCCCCGAATACCTGTGGATCGGTTGCTCCGATGCGCGGGTGCCGGCGAACGAAATCGTTGGCATGCTGCCCGGCGACCTGTTCGTCCACCGCAACGTGGCGAACGTGGTGCTGCATACCGACTTGAACTGCCTTTCGGTGATTCAGTACGCGGTGGACGTGCTCAAGGTCAAGCACATCCTGGTGACCGGCCACTATGGTTGCGGCGGCGTCCGGGCATCGATGCAGGACCGCCAGCTGGGCCTGATTGATGGCTGGCTGCGCTCGATTCGCGACCTGTATTACGAAAAACGCGAAGAGCTGGCGCTGTTGCCAACTGAAGAGGAGCAGGTGGACCGCCTCTGCGAGCTGAACGTGATCCAGCAAGTGGCCAACGTCGGCCACACCAGCATTGTGCAAAATGCCTGGCATCGTGGACAGAAACTGTCGATTCACGGTTGCATCTACGGCATCAAGGACGGTCGCTGGAAAAGCCTGAACGCAACCATCAGCGGCTTCGAGCAGTTGCCGCCACAGTACCGTCTGCGTCCGCTGTAGCGCTTTTCGCGTCTACAGCCCCTGGCCCGGTGCAACCGTGGTCGCCGAAGTTTTCAGCTGGCTGAGCTGGGACCTGATCGGTGCCGATGCACAGTTGGCGACGGCCTGGGCCGGGGGCAGGTTGCGAATCGAGGTATAGAACAGTTCGCAGGTTTTTTCCGTGCGAGTGACTTGCCAGGTCTGGGTACAGCTCTTCAATTGCGTCGCCGGATCCCTGCCGGGGGCGCTGCCCATGCCGGCCTGCCAACACGCAGCGCTCAAATCCTGGCCCATCACCTTCAGGCCTGCCGCGTCAGCCTGGGCCTGGGCATCCTTGCCGGAATAGGCGGCTGGATTGGCCGCGTACCAGATGTAGCTCGGGTGATTGGCGCCCAACACGGGTACTTTGACCCCGGCATTTGGGCTGATCGTCGCCAGCCCCAACACGCTGACGGTGGGGCCGTATTGCGCCTTGACCCAGCTGCGCACCGGCGCGCCAAACGCGATCATGGGTAATGCCGCGCCGCTGGCAGTGCGGCTGAGCTCCCTGACCATGGTGGTCTGATAGTCGGTGAAATAATTGTAAACGCCCTCCAGGTCCTTGCCCGCAGTCGCGGGTGCGGCAATCGGGGCGATGTCGATGATGGTCTGGTAAGCGGGTGTTTGCGCGGCTGGGATGCCGTTGGCGGTTAGCAGCGTGGCCCAACGATCAGTGGTGGCCGAGCGCAGGTAATCCTGGGCCTGGGTCAGCGAATAGTCCGGCGGAAAGTGCAACAGCTCGATACTTTTACGATTGTTCAGCGCCATGCCCAAAGGCAGGAACAGTGACCAGTTGTACGCCCACTTGCCGTCAGCGTTCAGTCTGTTTGCGCCGGACCAGGCCAGGTCTCCGGCGTCGAGCAGGGCTTGCAGTGGTTTGTGATAACCGGCAGGCACCCCGGTGATTTGCGCGTAAAGCTGATCGTTATCGGTTTTGACCCGCACCTTTGCCGTGGCGTAGCCATCGCGCTGCACGCTTTGGCCCAGGTAGTGCTCGACGGTTTGCTCCAGCGTCCAGTTGCGAAAGCACACGACTCCGCAGTTGTTGGGGTAGGCGAACAGACGCGTGACGCGTTCAGTGCTGCCCAGTTTCAGATCGACATCGGCGTGGGCGGCGGCACCCAGGGTGAGGGCCGCGAGGGTAAGTGCTGTGCGTTTGAACATGCTCAGATCCTTTTAAGCCTGTGATTGCGCAATTGTCGAAGGTTACTGCAGCCATCGCGCGTGCGATGTCAGCTGCAGCCTGTAATGGTGTCAGGAGATGGCGAACCGTGGGGTAGGAACAATCCACCGAACAACTCTGGATGCACCTGCTTGAACAGGTGCATCCAGCGACATTTATGGCATCACGGGCGGCGTGTAGGTCAGCGTCGTGCCCAGCGCCCACAGCAGAAACAGCACCAGTGGCGTGTGCACCAGCAACTGCACGAACGAGAATCCGATCAGGTCCCGGGCCTTCAATCCCAGTACGCCCAGCAGCGGCAGCATGTAGAAGGGGTTGATGAGGTTAGGTAACGCTTCGGCGGCGTTGTAGATCTGCACCGCCCAGCCCAGGTGGTAGTTGAGGTCGGTGGCCACCTGCATCACATAGGGTGCTTCGATGATCCACTTGCCGCCGCCGGACGGAATGAAGAAGCCGAGGATCGCCGAATACACACCCATCAACAGCGCGTAGGTGTCGTGGGAGGCGATGCTGACGAAGAAGGTCGAGATGTGGTGCGCCAGGGTTTGCGCATCGGTACCCTTGACGGTGGTCATCAGTGCGGCGATCGAACCATACAACGGAAACTGGATCAGCACTCCCGTGGTAGTCGGCACGGCTCGGGCGACTGCATCGAGGAAGCTGCGCGGACGCCAGTGCAGCAGGGCGCCGAGCATGATGAACAGGAAGTTGTAGGTGTTCAGCCCGGAGATCGCGCTGATCGCCGGCTTGGTCGAGAATTCATGGAACAACCAGCCGGCCGCCAGCAGGACCAGCAGGATGGTCAGCAGCGGGCTGTGTTCCAGCCACTCGCCAGGGCGGGTGCGCGGTTGCAGTGGCGGCAGATTGAAACTCGGGTCGATGCCGCAGGCTTTTGCGTCACGGGCCGTATTGGGGCCAGGGGCGGTGGCGTAGGCAATGATCAGAGAAATGATGATCAGCGCCAGCAGCAGTACGCCCGACTGCCAGAGAAAAATGGTTTCGGTGAAGGGAATGACCCCGGTAATCGACAGGATCGACGGCGGCAGGCTGGCCGGGTTGGCCTGCAATTGCGCCGCCGATGACGACAGACCCAAGGCCCAGACCGCACCCAACCCCAGGTAAGCAGCGGCGCCGGCAGCACGATAATCCATCTTCAGATCGGTACGGCGGGCGAGGGCACGCACCAGCAAGCCACCAAATACCAGGGACAGTCCCCAGTTCAGCAACGACGCGACCATGGAAATCAGCGCGACCCAGGCGACGGCGGAGCGGCCGTTTTTCGGGATGCGTGCCAATCGGTCGATCAGTTTCACAGCCGGTGGCGAGCTGGCGACGACATAACCGCCGATCACCACAAACGCCATCTGCATGGTGAACGGAATCAGGCTCCAGAAGCCATCGCCGAAGGCCATGGCGGCATCGGTGGGCTTGGCGCCCATTGCCATGGTGGCAAGGGCCACGATGATCACGGCCAGTGCCGCAAACACCCAGGAGTCGGGGAACCAGCGTTCGGCAAAGCTTGAGCAGCGCAGGGCAAAGCGGGCATAGCGGCTATCGTCGATATCAGCGGCCACGGGAGAACCTCGAATTTTATGTTTATTGTGGTCTTCAGGGCCTCGTGGGCCCGTCTGGACAGGTGCCAACAGTAAATCAAACGCTGTATTTTTTGTGACCAACTTTTACCGCTTTGGGACTTTGGTCTAACGGGTTGTCCGCAGACGGATTTGCGTAGACCATGGGCGCCTAGAATTTTTTGCCCGTGCCAGAGTGTTTTTTCATGACTGCCCAAACCGATGTGCGCCCGGCGCCGTTCACTCGTTCGGACTACAAGACCCTCGGCCTTGCCGCGTTGGGCGGGGCGCTGGAAATCTACGATTTCATTATTTTCGTATTTTTCGCCCTGACCCTCAGCCAACTGTTCTTCCCCCCGGAAATGCCGGAGTGGATGCGCCTGCTGCAAAGCTTCGGGATCTTCGTCACCGGTTACCTGGCGCGCCCATTGGGCGGCATCCTGATGGCGCATTTTGCTGACAGACTGGGACGCAAGAAGGTCTTCAGCCTGAGCATCTTGATGATGGCGTTGCCTTGCCTGCTCATCGGGATCATGCCGACCTACGCCCAGATCGGTTATTTTGCGCCGTTGCTGTTGCTGGCCCTGCGTATCCTGCAGGGCGCAGCGGTAGGCGGTGAGGTGCCCAGCGCCTGGGTCTTCGTCGCCGAACACGCGCCGGTCGGCCATCGCGGTTACGCGTTGGGATTCCTGCAGGCCGGGCTGACCTTCGGCTACCTGATCGGCGCGCTGGCGGCGACGTTCCTGGCGCAGGTCTTCACCCCGGAGGAAATCCTCGATTACGCCTGGCGTTATCCCTTCCTGCTAGGCGGGGTGTTTGGTGTGATTGGAGTCTGGTTGCGCCGCTGGCTCAGCGAAACCCCGGTATTCATGGCGATGCAGGCCAAGCGCGAAGCGGCGGTCGAGCTGCCATTGCGCACGGTCCTGCGCGAACATCGCCTGGCCATGCTGCCGGCGATGATCCTGACCTGTGTTCTGACCTCGGCGGTGGTGGTGTTCGTGGTGATCACCCCGACCATGATGCAGAAAACCTTCGGTATGAGCGCCAGCTACACCTTCGGGCTCAGCGCCCTGGGCATCGTGTTCCTGAATGTGGGTTGCGTGCTCGCCGGATTACTGGTGGATCGCATCGGCGCCTGGCGTACCGTTATGCTCTATAGCCTGCTGCTGCCAGTGGGCATTGCAGTGCTCTATAGCTGCCTGATCAATGGCGGGAGCTGGATTGGCCTGGCTTATGCCATTGCCGGTCTGTGTTGCGGCGTGGTGGGTGCGGTGCCGTCGGTGATGGTCGGGCTGTTCCCAGCGCATATTCGTGTATCGGGAATCTCCTTCACCTACAACATCGCCTACGCCGCATGGGCCAGTATCACGCCGTTGTTGCTGATCGGGCTAATGCCTTGGAGCCCCTGGATATGCGTAATATTCAGTGCAGTGATGGGCGTGGTCGGGGTCGCCAGCGCGGCGTATTTCGGTGCGCGCAGGACGGCGCGCAGAGGGTGGTCGACGCGGTCGGACAGTTCGCCAGTCAACTGGCGACCTGAGCAGGATTAACCCGTATCCCGCTACAATCAGCGTTTTCTCCTGGAGCAGACAGCATGCACGCTTCCCATCGCCGGCCCGTACCCTTGAACAAGGCTTATCGCCTGCTCAATCACGGGCCGACCGTACTGGTCAGCGCCGCCCACGATGGCCAGCGCAATATCATGGCGGCGGCCTGGGCTATGCCACTGGATTTCGAGCCGCCGAAAATTGCCGTGGTGCTGGATAAGTCCACCTGGACCCGACACCTGCTGGAAGCTTCGGGGACCTTCGTGCTGAACGTGCCCTGCGCCGCCCAGGCCGACATCGTCCAGACCGTCGGTTCTACATCCGGGCTGGAAATCTCCCGGGCGCCGGGCCAGGACAAGTTCCAGGCCTATGCACTGCAGACATTCAGCGGCGAGCAGGTGGCAGCGCCGATGCTCGAAGGCTGCGTCGCCTGGCTGGAATGTCGACTGTTGCCGGAGCCTGGTAATCACCAGCAATACGATCTGTTTCTCGCCGAAGTCATAGCTGCCCAGGCTGACGCGCGGGTGTTCAGCGATGGCCGCTGGCACTTCGAAGGGCACGACGAGCTGCGCACCTTGCATCACGTCGCGGGCGGGCATTTCCTGAAGATTGGTGATCCGGTGGACGGCAAGATTCTGCTGGTTTGAATCGGGTCCGCTGCCAGCCAACATTAGCCTGACCCGGATGCACTGCCTAAAAAAGGGCCTGCCACCCGGTAAGCCCTTTCCCACTCGCACAAAACGCTCAATCCCCCAACGCTTCCCCCTCGCGGCGCGGATCAGCACCGCCCGCCAATGTGACCTTGCCCTGCGCATCCTTGACCCGAACTATCGCCTGGGTGCCGCTGGTCATGTCGATCTCGTTCACGTTGTGCCCTTTGTCCTTCAACGTTTGAATCAGCTGTGTACTGAACTGCCCCCGTTCCAGTTCCGTCGGGCCGTTACGGCTGCCGAAGTTGGGCAGATTGATGGCGGCCTGCGGGTCGAGGTTCCAGTCGAGCAGGCCGATGGTCGACTTGGCGACGTACTCGATGATCTGCGAGCCGCCTGGGGAGCCGAGGGTGGCGAGGAACTCGCCGGTCTGTCGATCGAAGATCAGGGTGGGCGCCATGGAGGAGCGGGGGCGTTTGCCCGGCTCGACGCGGTTGGCGACTTTCCGGCCGTTTTCTTCCGGGATGAACGAGAAGTCGGTCATCTGGTTGTTGAGCAGGAAGCCTTGCACCATCAGGTGAGAGCCGAAGGCGGATTCCACGGTGGTGGTCATGGAGACCGCACCACCCTGGTCATCGACGGCCACCACTTGCGAGGTCGAGATGCGCAGAGGTGAACGGTCCGGTGCATAGGCCACCTGGATGCCCGGAGGTGTCCCAGGTGTGGCCGTGCCCATGCTGCGTTCGCCGATCAGGGCGGCGCGGCTGGCCAGATACGTCGGGTCCACCAGGCCTTTTACCGGGACGGGCACGAAGTCGCTGTCGGCGACGTACTGGGCGCGGTCGGCATACGCAAGTCGCTCGGCTTCGGAGATCAGGTGCACAGCTGCAGGCGCAGGTTCGATGCCGGCGGCTCGGGTGCTTTTGACCGGTTTCAGTGGCGCCAGGGCATAACGCGGGTCACGAGTTTCGAGGGCCTGCAAGGTGCCGAGGATCTGCGCCACGGCGATTCCGCCCGATGACGGCGGCGGCATGCCGCAGACCTGCCAGCGCTTGTAATCGGTGCACAGTGGTGCGCGTTCCTTGGCGGTATAGCCGATCAGATCGTTCAGCAACAGGCTGCCGGGATTGGCATGCCCCTGAACCTTGTCCACGATTTCCTGGGCGATGGGACCTCTGTACAGCGCATCGGCACCTTCCCTGGCGATCCGTTTGAACGTGGCGGCCAGCGCCGGGTTTTTCAGGGGAGTGCCTGCGGCTTTCGGGCTGCCATCGGCGTTGCGGAAATACGCCATCATGTCCGGCGAGCGCGGCATGGACGAATCCGACGCGATCAACTGATGCAGACGAGGTGAGATAGGAAAACCTTGCTCCGCGAGTCTGATCGCCGGTTCGAACAGCTGTGCCCAGGGCAGGCGCCCGTGTTTCCGGTGAGCCAGTTCCAGTGCCCGCAGCACGCCGGGTGTGCCCACCGAACGACCGCCAATCTGTGCCTGCGTGAACGGCATCGGTTGGCCGTCGGCTTGCAGGAATAGCTTCTCGGTGGCACCGGCGGGCGCGGTTTCACGACCGTCGTAGGTGCGCACTGTTTTGCCGTCCCAAAGTACGATCAAGGCGCCGCCGCCGATACCCGAGGATTGCGGCTCCACCAGCGTCAGCACCGCTTGCATCGCGATAGCGGCGTCAATTGCCGAACCGCCCTGGCGCAACATTGCTCGTCCGGCTTCGGCGGCGAGCGGATTGGCCGCTGCGGCCATATGCTTTGAGGCGTGCCGGGCCTGCAGGTCGGTGCGATAGCCCGAGGCCGCTTCCGGTGCGAGGGGTGATGTCGAAACGGGCGGAGCGTTGCACGCGGCAAGCGTTAGCGCACCGGCAATCAGCGAAAGGGCTGACAACCGATAGCGATTGCAGTTAAAGGCTGTGAACACGCGGGGCACTCCGTCCGTGGGAAAGGTCCGGGGACTTTATCGGCCTACAGCCAGTGACGCAAACCATAGGCGGTTTTAGTCCTTCATCCATTGACGGATTTTCTGTAGGGTCAAGGGCAGCAGACACGTCAGAAGATCAACAAGAGGCAGACATGTACACCGACTTCCCCACACAGCCAAGCTATGGCGCGCAGCGTCAACAGTTTCTGGCCGCAGCGAATGCCGCCGGCGCGACTGTGACCGAATATCCGCATCCCCTCAACGGCCCGTTCGGTGAACGGCTGAGTACCGATGTGGCGGTGCTCGGTGATCCGGGCGCCAAGCGCTTGCTGATCGCGCTAAGTGGCACTCACGGGGTTGAAGGCTTCTATGGCTCGGGCTGCCAGATCAAGTGGGTGCAGGAGTTGGGCAAGCGCGTGTTGCCCACCGATGTCGCGGTGGTGTTTGTCCATCTGATCAATCCCTGGGGCACAGCGTGGCTGCGCCGGGTCAACGAAGACAACATCGACCTTAACCGCAATCACCTGGATTTTGACGATTCGCTCCCGGACAACCAGGCCTATGCAGCGCTGCATGAAATCTATGCCTGTACCCAGCTGGCGGGCCCCGAGCGTGATCGCGCCGATGCGCTGCTTGACGAGCAGATCCACAAGCACGGCTGGCCGGCGGTGATGTCGATTGTCGAGGGCGGCCAACACAGTCATCCTGACGGCCTGTTTTTTGGCGGACGGGCACCGAGCTGGTCGAATCGTACGCTGCAGCAGATCCTCCAGGAGCACGTCGCCCACGCTGATGTCGCCATGTGCTTCGACTTGCACACCGGCGCGGGGGAGTACGGCCATCCAATGTTGCTGACCATCACCGAGTCCGCTTATCCAGCGTTGGCGGATGCGCAGGCAATCTACGGGCCGTGGCTCTACACGCTGCTGACCGGCGCCGACACCTTGAGCGAAACCGGCGTCGCCGCGACGGCCACCGGCTACACCTCACAGGCGCTGATCGACGCGCTGCCGCAAGTGCGATTGATGCCTTTTGTGATCGAGTGTGGGACTTATCCGGGGCCCGAAGTACATCGTCATTTGCGCGACGACCATTGGCTTCATCTGCACGGCAATCCAAGTGATGCGGTAGGGCGTGGAATCAAGCAGAACCTGCTGGAACAATTCTATCCCGCGGACGGCGACTGGCAGGCGATGGTCTGGCTGCGGACGTGGCAGATCTGGGAGCGGGGGGTGTCTGCGTTGGCGTCGATGCGGTGGTGATCCTGCTGGCGATAGCGGCCGCAAAATCGATCCAGGACTAGAGTATCTCCTTGCCGACAAGCCGCGCTCCTGCAGGATTTGTGTCAGCAGAGAAGCCTGCGTACTTTTCTCGAGGCATAAAAAAACGGCCTACCTTTCGGTAAGCCGTTTTTAGTACTTGGTGGCTACACAGGGACTTGAACCCCGGACCCCAGCATTATGAATGCTATGCTCTAACCAACTGAGCTATGTAGCCAAGTGGCGCGCATTATTCACCGGTAACGGGGATGCGTCAAGCGTAAATTTAAAATATTTCTCTACGCTTTCAACCGCTTATCCACATGGTGCTATAAAACGCGGCGGTGGAGGCTGTCAGCCGAGCTGAAACCTCCCGGTATTGGCGCTCAATGCCTTGCTGCCTTGGCTCAAGGTGTCCGCCGCAAGGTTTACGGCGCGGGCCCCTTCCAGCAGCCGCACTGCCGCCTGATCAACCTGCTGGATGTTGCCGCTGACCTCATCGGCGGTGCTGGCCTGTTCCTCTACCGCTGTCGCAATGTGCGCCAGGGTGTCGGTGACGCCTTGCACTGCGCTGGCAATTTCCCCGAGTCGTTGGCCCAGCCCGGTGACCGACTGCGCATCGTTCTGTGCCTGGCTGCAGGCCGCTTCCATCAGGCTCACCGCTTCATCCACCGTTTGCCGCAGGCTATCAACGGTCTGGGCTATCTGCGCGGTAGAGGACTGCGTGCGTTTCGACAAGCTGCGCACTTCGTCAGCCACCACGGCGAAGCCGCGGCCCTGATCGCCCGCGCGGGCGGCCTCGATGGCGGCGTTAAGGGCCAGGAGGTTGGTCTGCTCGGCCACTCCGCGAATGGTGTCCACTACCAGCTGAATCTGCTGCCCCTGTTCGCTCACCCGGCCGAGTGCCGCCGCGGTCTCGTTCAAACGCTGGTTAAGCTGCTGGATACTTGCCGTGGTGCGCTGGCTGTCGCGACTGCTGTCGGCAGCAATGCGCCGCGTGTGCTGGGCGCTGCCCGAGGCCTGTTCGCAGCTCTGGGCCACGCCTTGGGACGTGGCGGCCAGTTGGGTGGCCGCCGCGGCGATCTGGCTGATCTGCAGTTGTTGTGCCTCGACTTCGCCCAATGCGCCGCTGGAATGCTGGTTGAGCGCGCGCACGGCGTTGCTCAATTGCAGGGTCTCGTGATCCACCCCCAGCATGCTGTTGCGCAACTGCACCACCGCGACGTTTAGCGCGGTGCTGATAGCCGCCAGCTCGTCGCGACCCTGTACCGGCACCTGCAGGCTGAGGTTGCCATCGCGCAGCGCTTCGGCCAGCACTGTAATACCGCTGGCGCTGCGCCGGATGGACGTTTGCAGGCAGGTGAACAGATACAGCGCCGCCAGCAGCAGGCAGCCGAAAATCGTCGCCACACCGATGACCTGGCGCATCGCCGAGCCATGGTAGTTATCCAGGCGCTGATCCAGCGAGCCCAGGGACTGTTGGCGCAGGGAGGCGAGGTCGACCAGCAAGGCGTCCAGACCACGCTCAAAGTCTTCGTGCTTGAGCTTGATGCTACCGCCGAATACGCCGTCATCGAGAACTTTCAGCTCGGCATCCAGGTGCTTGAGGCTGTCCTGGTAGCGCCCTGACCAGGTTTGCAAGTCGCTGGGCAGGCGCGATTCCAGCAAGCCTGCGGTTTTCACAAGCTGCTCCCGGGCGTCGCCGATACGACTGCGCAGGTCTCGTAGCTGCAAGCGGCTTTGCAAGGTGAATTGCCCAGACACCACTGAGGCCTGACCGATGCTCGCCAGGCGTCCGACCCGTTCGATCAGGTCCGGCACGTGCTGAGTGGAGATCTGCGTCAGCAAATAGGTTTCCAGCCATGGCGCGAGGGTCAGCCGGTTGTCCATGGCAATTTGCTCGCGCAGGGCTTGCAGGGCGCTCAAGGCACCGGTGAAGCGATCGTAACCGTCGGGCCACCAACCGATGCTGCCGAGGCTTTTTGAATCCAGGCCTTCAAGGGCGGCCTGCAGGGCCTGGTAGCGCGCCAGTGTTTCATCCCGGGCACCTTCGGCAGCGAGGGTATTACCCAGCTCCACAGCCGCTTGGGCGATGGCTGGCTGGGCCTCGTCAAACGCAGCCATGGCGGCGAGCGTGGCGGGCGTGGGTTGACGATTGGTTTCCGTGGCTCGCCAGCGCGCGGCGCGATCCCGTTGGGCTGCGAGCAGATTGTCGAGCGCATCCAGTGACAGCAGTTGCCGAACCCCGGCACGCTCTTCGGAGATCAGATTCAGTTTGCTGCGGTAATCCTGCCCGATCATCCACAGGCTGCCCGCCAGCGGCAGAATGAACAGCAAAAACAACAGTTGAAACTTGCGTGCGAAGCCAAAGCGCCCCAGCAAGCCAATGCCCGGTGATAAAAAAGCCTGCATGCCCCGTGACTCCCCTGGGCACCACGCACCATTGGCGTGCGCCGAGGCCGTGTTGGCCGCGACTGGTGCCCGTTTAAAGGCCTCGAAAGTTCACCCTCGTCCGCTCTGTAGGCCGACTGCGTAGCGAAACTTCCCATTCTCGGTCCCCTTTGTAAGGGGCCGCGTCTAAAGGAAGTGGTAACGCAAGATTCAGACCATGGCGATGCGCTATTACCCGCATGGAAAGCATTCGTAAATGTCGTTAGCAGGCTAAGGGGATGGCGCTGATGCACTGAAAAATGGCACATTGACGCTCCTGCCCATTTGCACCCACCCGTTGTGCGGAAATTCTCATGGCTATCAGCAATGCCCAGACCGGCGCCGCGCCGGCATCAGCGACTTCACAAAGCAGCCCTTTGGTCATGCGCATCATCGGCGCCGTGGCGCTGGCCCATTTGATCAACGACCTGATCCAGTCGGTCTTGCCGTCGATCTATCCGATGCTCAAGGCCAATTACGGCCTGACGTTTACCCAGGTCGGCCTGATTACCCTGACTTTTCAACTGACCGCTTCGCTGTTGCAGCCATGGGTCGGCTATCACACAGATCGTCATCCCAAGCCGTGGCTGCTGCCGGCCGGGAGCGTATGCACCTTGATCGGCATACTGATGATGTCGGTGGTCGGCAGCTTTCCAATGATCCTGCTGGCGGCGGCGCTGATCGGTATCGGCTCTTCGACCTTTCACCCGGAGGCTTCCCGGGTAGCGCGACTGGCCTCGGGCGGGCGGTTCGGGTTGGCGCAGTCTACTTTCCAGGTTGGCGGCAATGCGGGCTCGGCGTTCGGCCCATTGCTGGCGGCAGCCATTATCATTCCGTTCGGCCAGGGGCATGTGGCATGGTTCGGCCTGTTCGCGGTGTTTGCGCTGTTTGTGCTGCACCGCATCAGCCGCTGGTACGCCAATCACCTGAACCTGTTCAAGCTCAAACAAGGGCAGGCGGCAACCCACGGTCTGTCGAAGGGGAGGGTGACCGGCGCACTGGTTGTGCTGGGGCTGCTGGTGTTCTCCAAGTACTTCTACATGTCCAGCCTCACCAGTTACTACACCTTCTACCTGATCGAGAAATTCGACCTCTCGGTGGCCAGTTCGCAACTGCATCTGTTTCTGTTCCTGGGGGCGGTGGCAGCCGGTACGTTCTTCGGTGGCCCGATCGGCGACAAGATTGGGCGCAAGGCCGTCATCTGGTTTTCGATCCTTGGTGTTGCGCCTTTCACCCTGCTTTTGCCTCACGTTGACCTGTTCTGGACCAGCGTCTTGAGCGTGGTGATCGGTTTCATCCTGGCGTCGGCATTCTCGGCCATCGTGGTGTACGCCCAGGAGCTGGTCCCGGGCAATGTCGGGATGATCGCCGGGATATTCTTTGGCTTGATGTTTGGTTTTGGCGGGATTGGCGCGGCGCTGCTGGGCTATCTGGCGGATGCCCGCGGGATTGAGTTCGTGTATTTCCTGTGCTCGTTCCTGCCATTGCTGGGGGTGTTGGCGATCTTCCTGCCGAGAACCAGAAAGGCCTGAAGATCAAAAGATCGCAGCCTTCGGCAGCTCCTACTGATGTGAGGTGTACACCCTCTAGGAGCTGCCGGAGGCTGCGATCTTCGAATAATCTGACAGGTACAAAAAAGCCGCGTATTGAACGCGGCTTCTTCTTGAGCGGGGAGTCTTACACGTTGAAACGGAAGTGCATCACGTCGCCGTCTTTAACAATGTAGTCCTTGCCTTCCAGGCGCCATTTGCCGGCTTCCTTGGCACCGGCTTCGCCCTTGTACTGGATGAAGTCGTCATAGGCGATGACTTCGGCGCGGATGAAGCCTTTTTCGAAGTCGGTGTGGATCACGCCAGCGGCTTGTGGTGCGGTCGCACCGACGCGTACGGTCCAGGCGCGGACTTCTTCAACGCCGGCGGTGAAGTAGGTCTGCAGGTGCAGCATTTCGTATCCGGCGCGAATCACGCGGTTCAGGCCAGGCTCTTCCAGGCCCAGGGCCTCAAGGAACATGTCCTTCTCTTCGCCGTCTTCAAGCTCGGCGATTTCGGCTTCGATCTTGTTGCAGACCGGAACCACCATGGCGCCTTCTTCTTCGGCGATGGCCTTGACGATGTCCAGCAGCGGGTTGTTCTCGAAACCGTCTTCAGCGACGTTGGCGATGTACATGATCGGCTTGGTGGTCAGCAGGTGGAAGCCACGAATCACCGCCTTGTCGTCGGCACCCATGCTCTTCATCAGGGTCCGTGCAGGCTTGCCCAGGGTGAAGTGAGCGATCAGTTGCTCAAGCAATGCCTTTTGAACCACGGCGTCCTTGTCGCCGCCCTTGGCGTTGCGCGCGACTTTCTGCAGTTGCTTCTCGCAGCTGTCGAGGTCGGCGAAGATCAGTTCCAGGTCGATGATCTCGATGTCGCGTTTCGGGTCGACGCTGTTGGAAACGTGAATCACGTTCTCGTCTTCGAAGCAGCGGACCACGTGGGCGATCGCATCGGTTTCACGGATGTTGGCCAGGAACTTGTTGCCCAGGCCTTCACCTTTCGACGCGCCGGCCACCAGGCCTGCGATGTCGACGAACTCCATGGTGGTCGGCAGGATACGCTTCGGATTAACGATGGCAGCCAAAGCTTCCAGGCGCGCATCCGGCATCGGCACGATCCCGGTGTTCGGTTCGATGGTGCAGAAGGGGAAGTTCTCGGCCGCGATCCCGGATTTGGTCAGGGCGTTGAACAGGGTGGACTTGCCGACGTTAGGCAGGCCGACGATGCCGCAATTGAATCCCATGGTGTTTCCCCTCGGGTAAAAGTCAGGCCTTCTGGCTGTGCAGGTTTTTCATCGCGCGGTTCCATTCACCGGCGAGGATATCCGGCAGCACGCCGAGGGCAAAGTCGATGCTGGCATCGAGTTTTTCCTGTTCGGCGCGTGGCGCACGACCCAGGACGAAGTTTGAAACCATACTGGCTACGCCCGGGTGGCCAATGCCAAGCCGCAAGCGGTAGAAGGTATTCTGATTGCCCAGTTGCGCAATGATGTCGCGCAACCCGTTGTGACCGCCATGGCCGCCGCCCTGCTTGAGCTTGGCAACGCCCGGAGGCAGGTCGAGTTCGTCATGCGCCACCAGGATTTCTTCGGGCTTGATGCGGAAGAATCCTGCGAGTGCCGCCACGGCCTGGCCGCTGCGGTTCATGTAGGTGGTGGGGATCAGCAGACGAACATCCTGACCCTGATGCGAATAGCGCCCGGTCAGGCCGAAATATTTGCGGTCCGCCACAAGGTTCACGCCTTGTGCGTTCGCGATGCGCTCAACAAAAAGGGCCCCTGCGTTATGCCGGGTCTGTTCGTATTCAGCGCCTGGATTTCCCAGGCCAACGATCAGTTTTATGGCAGTCACGATAGGGGCCCTTCCTTGGAGTGGTGGTTAACATCGCCGAGTGCGGCGAAAGTGGACGACAAGTGCTCATTTACCATTATGTAAACTCCGCGTTCTCGCCCGCTTTCTCGCTACGTACTAGTCCGCGATGTTACCGGTCACTCCGGCGAACAGAGTGAAATTACTCTGCAGCGCCTTCTTCAGCAGCGTCTTCTTCTGGAGCAACACGTGGAGCGTGAACGTTGGCAACAGCCTTGTCGTCACCGTGTGCCAGAGCAACAAACTCAACGCCTTTAGGGGCTTTGAGGTCGGACATGTGAATGATGTCGCCGATTTCAGCGTTCGACAGGTCGACTTCGATGAACTCAGGCAGGTCCTTCGGCAGGCAGGTCACTTCGATTTCGGAAGTAACGTGCGAAACTTCGCCGCCTTTCTTGATCGGAGCTTCTTCGCCAACGAAGTGTACAGGCACGACAGCGGTCAGTTTCTGGCCAGCTACAACGCGTACGAAGTCAGCGTGCATCACGTGGCCTTTGGCCGGGTGACGCTGCAGAGCCTTGATGATCACGTTTTGCTTGGTGCCGCCAACGTTCAGTTCGATGATGTGGCTGTAAGCCGCATCGTTTTCGAGCAGTTTGGCAACTTCTTTAGCCAGCATGCTGATGGATTCAGGGGCTTTTTCGCCACCGTAAACTACAGCAGGTACCAGGCTTGCGAGACGACGCAGGCGGCGGCTCGCACCTTTCCCCAGGTCGGAACGCACTTCAGCATTCAGGGTAAATTCGTTCATGTTGTATCTCCAAAATAACCACATTCGCCCTAGCGTTTGCGACCAGCGCTAAAGGCGATATGGGCAAAAAAGCCCCGCCCCGACAGGAATGCCGGGGCGGGGCGCTTTTCGTCAACGAGATGTTCCAGAAGGGCAGGGCCCTTAACGGAACATCGCGCTGATCGATTCTTCATTGCTGATGCGGCGGACCGCTTCAGCAACCACCGGCGCGATATCCAGTTGACGGATACGCGAGCAGGCTTGAGCAGCAGCGGACAACGGGATGGTGTTGGTCACCACCAGTTCGTCCAGCATGGAATTCTCAATGTTTTCGATCGCCCGACCGGACAGCACAGGGTGTGTGCAGTAGGCGAAAACCTTGGCAGCGCCATGCTCTTTCAGGGCCTTGGCCGCGTGGCACAGGGTGCCGGCGGTATCGACCATGTCATCGACCAGAATACAGGTACGCCCTTCGACATCACCGATGATATGCATCACTTCAGAGTGATTGGCTTTCTCACGGCGTTTGTCGATGATCCCGAGATCCACACCCAGAGATTTGGCAACGGCACGTGCACGCACGACGCCACCAATGTCCGGGGATACGATCATCAGGTTTTCGAAGCGCTGATCTTCAATGTCATCCACCAGAACCGGGGAGCCGTAGATGTTATCTACCGGAATATCGAAGAAACCCTGGATTTGGTCAGCATGCAAATCAACCGTGAGAACACGGTCGATGCCGACTACGGTAAGCATGTCAGCCACGACTTTCGCGCTGATAGCCACACGTGCGGAACGCGGACGGCGATCCTGACGGGCATAACCAAAGTAAGGAATTACAGCAGTGATACGAGTAGCCGAGGAGCGGCGGAAGGCGTCAGCCATCACTACCAGTTCCATCAGGTTATCGTTGGTCGGAGCGCAAGTCGGCTGAATAATGAAGACATCTTTACCGCGGACGTTTTCATTGATCTCGGCAGTAATTTCGCCGTCGGAGAACTTACCGACAGAGATGTCACCGAGAGGGATATGCAGCTGACGTACGACACGCCGAGCCAGATCGGGGTTGGCATTCCCCGTAAAGACCATCATCTTGGACACGCGCAGTACCTAGAGGCTGAGGGTAACCTGGATGAGTATAGAAAATGGCAGGGGCGGCTGGATTCGAACCAACGCATGGCAGGATCAAAACCTGCTGCCTTACCGCTTGGCGACGCCCCTGTATCTGTTGCAACGAGTACCCAGTACTCGGTTCCTTTAGAGCAGACTCTGCAGCTTGCGATGCAACATCGAAACGTTGCTTCCTTTTGCTACAAACCCTGTAAGGGTCTCTGTAAGAAGGGCCGAGACTTTATCAGCTTCAGCTTTGCTTGGGAAGCCCCCAAACACACAACTTCCAGTTCCGGTGAGTTTTGCTTCGGTAAATTTACCTAACAAATTCAATGCGTTACGTACATCTGGATAACGCCTTGCTACTACCGGCAAGCAGTCATTTCGACTGTTTCCCTTGGGAACGGGGCGCACTTTAATGGGAGGAGTGTTACGTGTCAACAGCGGATCAGAAAAAATTTCTGCTGTACTTACAGATACTTGCGGTACCAGTACGAGATACCACGGTTCTTCGGGGTCTACAGGGGTGAGTTTCTCCCCCACGCCCTCGGCAAAAGCGGCATGGCCACGCACGAAAACCGGGACGTCTGCGCCCAGTGTCAGGCCGAGTGCGGCCAGGCGATCTGCGTCCCAGCCCAGTTGCCAGAGATGGTTCAGGCCGAGCAGGGTGGTGGCGGCATTGGAGCTGCCGCCACCGATGCCGCCGCCCATGGGCAGGACTTTATCGATCCAGATGTCGATCCCGAGCGGGCAGCCGGATTGCTCCTGCAGTTGTCTTGCAGCGCGAACGATCAGATTGCTGTCGTGAGGGACGCCGTCGAATTCGGTGTGCAAACGGATCGCGCCGTCATCGCGAACGGCGAAGGTGATCTCGTCACCGTAATCCAGGAACTGAAAAATCGTCTGCAGCTCGTGATAACCGTCTTCGCGGCGACCAAGGATGTGCAGCATCAGGTTGAGCTTGGCCGGTGAGGGCAGCGTCAGGCGCGCAGCAGTCATGTTCACTGCCCCAGTTTGCGTGGTTGCCATTCCTTGATCACCAGCGTGACGTCAAGGTCGGTACCGTGCAGCTTGATGCGCTCGGGCAGCCAGAAACCGTTCTGCTCGGCATAACTCAGATATTCAACCTGCCAGCCATCCTGGTCGAGATTGGCCAGGCGGCTATCGGCGTCCAGGGTCAGGCGGCTTTTGCTGTCGGGAGCCGGGAGTCCGCGCACCCACCAGGCCAGGTTGGACACCGGCAATTTCCAGCCCAGCTGTTCTTCGAGAAGGATTTCCGGGTTCGGCGCGTCATAACGACCCTGGTTGGCGACTTCCAGCGACACCTTGCCGGGGCGACCGGTCAGGCGTGCAGCGCCCCGACCCAGGGGGCCAGACAGACGGATGTCGTAGTAATCCTGGCGTTGCAGCCAGAACAGGGTGCCGCTGCCCGAATCCTTGGGTGCGCGAATGCCGATCTTGCCGTTGATCTGCCAGCCATCCAGTCCCGTGAGCTGCTGTTTGTGCTCACGCCATTGGGCGGAATTACCGTGACCTTCGACGGATTCGCGAGCGCCGAAGCCCGCGCAACCGGCGAGCAGGGCGATGAAGCTGAAAACGATGAAATGGCGCAAAAACATAATCTTAAAGAGTCTCTGATCCGGTCAGGCGCTTGATGGTGCCGCGCAGTAGTGGGCTGTCGGGCTGATCCTTGAGGAATTTGCCCCAGATTTGCTTCGCTTCACGCTGTTTGCCGTTCGCCCAAAGGACTTCGCCCAGGTGAGCGGCGACTTCCTGGTCGGGAAAGCGCTCCAGGGCCTTGCGCAAATAGCGCTCGGCCTCGTCCAGATTGCCCAGCCGGTAGTTGACCCAGCCGAGGCTGTCGAGAACCGCCGGGTCCTCCGGGTTGATCTGGTGCGCCTGTTCGATCAGGGCCTTGGCTTCGGCGTATCGCGTTGTACGGTCAGACAGGGTGTAGCCGAGGGCGTTCAACGCCATCGCATTGTCCGGGTCGCGCTTGATGATCAGGCGCAGGTCTTTTTCCATTTGCGCCAGATCATTGCGTTTTTCCGCCTGCATGGCGCGGGTGTACAGCAGGTTCAGGTCGTCCGGGTATTGCTGCAACGATTTTTCGAGAACAGCCCAGGCCTTGTCCTGTTGCTTGTTGGCGGACAGGGTTTCGGCCTCGATCAGGTACAGCTGGATGGCGTAATCGGGCTGTTCGTCTCGCTGAGCGGCCAGGCGACTCTGGGCTTCGGCAGTCTTGCCGTTGTTCATCAGGATATCCGCCTGGCGCAATTGTGCCGGCAGGTAATCATTGCCCGGCCCTACCTGTGCGTATTCGGCCAGGGCGCCCTGTGGATCGTTGTGCTCTTCAGCGATACGTCCTAGGTTCAGGTGCGCCGAGTCGACATGGCTGTCCCGGGCAATGAGGTCTTCGAGGTAGCCCTTGGCCTCTTCCCAGGCCTTGGCTTCCAGGCAAACCAGTGCCAGCGAATAGCGCAGTTCGTCGTCTTCAGGGTATTGCTGGACCAGGCTGGAGAACTCGACCTTTGCGTCGTCCATGCGGTCCTGTTCCACCAGCATGCGTGCGTAGGTCAGGCGCAGGCGTTTGTCGTCGGGGTATTGCTTGATGCTTTTGCGCAGCAGCGGCAGGGCCTCGTCACCACGATCGAGGGACTGCAACAGGCGCGCCCGCAGCAGGATCGGGGCGATTTCGCCATCTTCCGGCGGATGGTCTTCGAGCAGGGACAAGGCGCCCTTGGCATCGCCGTCCTGTTGCAGCAACAGGGCCTTGCCGAAAATCAGCTGGCCGTTGTCGGGATGGCGTTGCAGCAAGCGGTCAAAACTTTGCATCAAACCGTTGCGCGTGTCCTGGTCGGTGTCGGCAGCGGACAGGGCGAGGAAGTCGAAGTGGGTGTCGCCTTTGCCTTGCAGGACCTTCTCCATGTACACCATGGAGTCGTCATAGCGCCCGGCACGAGCCAGTTGCACGGCAGCAGCCCGTTGCGCCTCGAGGTCGTCCGGGGCGTTTTTTGCCCAGATGAGCGCGGTGTCCAGGGCGGCCTGGTCGGCGCCCAGGTACTCGGCAATCCGGAACGCCCGCTCGGAGATCCCCGGATCCTGGGTGTTGATGGCCTGGGTCACGTAGTTGTCCAGGGCAATGTCGAAACGATTGCGCTGGCCAGCCAGTTCCGCGCTCAACAGGCTGAAGACGGTTTCTTCGCTGAAGGAGCTGTAGACCTTGGGCTTTTCAGGGGCCGGAGTGCTGTCTTCGACCGGCGACGGATCGTCCGGAGACACGGGCGCCATGGCCTGGCAGCCGCTGAGGAAGACAAAAGCAAGGAGCAACGCGGAGGATCTATTCATATAGGAAGAGGACGACTAACCTGCGGTCGGATCATCATGACACAAGCCTTCGGCCAAACATAACCGAGTCTCGAAGGATGACTTTACAGAGTCAGGTGGTCAGGACGATCGTAGAAGCTGCCGCAGGCTGCGATCTTTTGATCTTGCCCTTACCGCACCTTTAAAATCTCAAAAGATCGCAGCCTTCGGCAGCTCCTACAGGGGCGATAGATATCGAGTAGTTGTTCTGAATCTGTCGAAGTAGGACAATTGCCGGCTTCACGTCACTATCAGCGACCTTGAATGGCCTTCCTTGCACTCGGTATTAACCACAAGACTGCTTCAGTAGACGTCCGCGAGCGCGTGGCCTTTTCCCCTGAGCAGCTGGTAGAGGCTTTGCAGCAGCTCTGCCGACTGACCGACAGCCGCGAAGCCGCGATCCTTTCCACCTGCAATCGCAGCGAACTCTATATAGAGCAGGATCACCTTTCGGCTGACATGGTGTTGCGCTGGCTGGCCGATTATCACCATTTGAGCATCGAAGAGCTGCGCGCCAGCAGTTATGTGCACGAAGATGATGCGGCAGTTCGTCACATGATGCGAGTCGCCTCCGGGCTCGACTCGCTGGTGTTGGGCGAACCGCAGATTCTCGGCCAGATGAAATCGGCCTACGCGGTAGCCCGGGAAGCCGGGACAATCGGGCCGCTGCTCGGGCGACTGTTCCAGGCTACGTTCAATGCGGCCAAGCAGGTGCGCACCGACACTGCCATCGGCGAGAACCCTGTGTCGGTGGCCTTTGCCGCAGTCAGCCTGGCGAAACAGATTTTCAGCGACTTGCAGCGCAGCCAGGCTTTGCTGATTGGCGCCGGCGAGACCATTACCCTGGTCGCCCGTCATCTGCACGAACTCGGGGTCAAGCGTATCGTGGTCGCCAACCGCACGCTGGAGCGCGCCAGCATCCTGGCCGAGCAGTTTGGCGCGCATGCGGTATTGCTGTCGGATATCCCGGCCGAACTGGTGCGCAGTGACATCGTCATCAGCTCCACCGCCAGCCAGTTACCGATCCTCGGCAAGGGCGCGGTGGAAAGCGCCCTGAAGCTGCGCAAGCACAAGCCGATCTTCATGGTGGACATCGCCGTTCCCCGGGATATCGAGCCGGAAGTTGGCGAACTCGAAGACGTCTACCTCTATAGCGTCGACGACCTGCACGAAGTGGTCGCGGAAAACCTCAAGAGTCGTCAAGGTGCGGCGCAGGCGGCGGAAGAGATGGTCTCCATCGGCGCTGAAGATTTCATGGTGCGCCTGCGTGAACTGGCCGCGGTGGACGTGCTCAAGGCCTATCGTCAGCAAAGCGAACGCCTGCGGGACGAAGAATTGCAGAAGGCCCAGCGCATGCTGGCCAATGGCGGCAGCGCCGAAGAGGTGTTGATCCAACTGGCACGCGGCCTGACCAACAAACTCCTGCACGCCCCGAGCGTGCAGTTGAAAAAGCTCTCTGCCGAAGGTCGCCTCGATGCGCTGGCCATGGCCCAGGAACTCTTTGCCCTCGGTGAGGGCCCATCGGATAGCTTTTCGGATAAGAAACCGCAATGAAAGCTTCACTGCTCAATAAGCTGGACATCCTCCAGGACCGTTTCGAGGAACTGACCGCCTTGCTTGGCGACGGCGAAGTCATTTCCGACCAGACCAAATTCCGTACTTATTCCAAGGAATACGCGGAAGTCGAACCTATCGTGCAAACCTATAAGCAGTTGCTCAAGGTTCAGGGTGATCTGGAAGGCGCCCAGGCGCTGCTCAAGGACAGCGACCCGGACATGCGCGAAATGGCCGTGGAAGAAGTCCGCGAAGCCAAGGAGCAACTGCTCGAAATCGAAGCCAGCCTGCAACGTATGCTGCTGCCCAAGGACCCGAACGACGGCCGCAACGTGTTTCTCGAAATCCGCGCCGGCACTGGCGGTGATGAGGCGGCCATTTTTTCCGGCGACCTGTTTCGCATGTATTCGCGCTACGCCGAGCGCCGTGGCTGGCGGGTGGAGATCCTCTCGGAGAACATCGGCGAACACGGCGGCTATAAAGAAGTGATCGCCCGCGTCGAGGGCGACAACGTCTACGGCAAGCTCAAGTTCGAATCCGGCGTGCACCGGGTGCAGCGGGTTCCTGCCACCGAATCCCAGGGTCGTATCCACACTTCGGCCTGCACGGTGGCGGTATTGCCCGAGCCGGACGAGCAGGAAGCGATCGAGATCAACCCGGCGGATTTGCGGGTCGATACCTATCGCTCCTCAGGCGCCGGTGGCCAGCACGTCAACAAGACCGACTCGGCGATCCGCATCACTCACTTGCCGTCGGGCATCGTGGTCGAGTGCCAGGAAGAGCGTTCCCAGCACAAGAACCGTGCGCGCGCCATGTCCTGGCTGTCGGCCAAGCTGAACGACCAGCAGACCAGTGCCGCCGCCAATGCCATCGCCAGCGAGCGCAAGCTGCTGGTGGGCTCGGGCGATCGCTCGGAACGGATTCGCACCTACAATTTTGCCCAGGGCCGGGTCACCGACCACCGGGTCAACCTGACGCTGTATTCCCTCGATGAAATTCTCACCGGTGGCGTCGATGCGGTAATCGAGCCGTTGCTGGCCGAGTACCAGGCTGATCAATTGGCAGCGATAGGTGAGTAAATGACGATCATTGCCAGCCTGCTACGCGCCGCCGATCTACCGGACTCGCCCACCGCGCGCCTGGACGCAGAGTTGCTGCTGGCTGCGGCCCTGGGCAAGTCCCGGAGCTTTTTGCACACCTGGCCGGAGCGCATCGTACCAAGTGAAGCGGCGCTCAAATTTGCCGGGTACCTGCAGCGCCGTCGTGGCGGCGAGCCGGTGGCCTATATTCTTGGCCAACAGGGTTTCTGGAAGCTCGACCTGGAAGTCGCACCGCACACCCTGATCCCGCGCCCGGACACCGAGCTGCTGGTAGAGGCCGCGCTGGAGTTGTTGCCGGTCGCCCCTGCCAAGGTGCTCGACCTGGGCACCGGCAGCGGCGCAATTGCCCTGGCCCTGGCCAGCGAGCGCCTGGCGTGGCAAGTCACCGCCGTGGATCGCGTGCAGGAAGCCGTCGCGCTGGCCGAGCGCAATCGCCAGCGCCTGCACCTGAACAACGCCACCGTGCTGAGCAGTCATTGGTTCAGTGCGTTGCAAGGTCAGCGCTTCGAGCTGATCATTAGCAACCCGCCTTATATCGCCAGCGCCGATCCGCACCTGGCCGAGGGCGATGTGCGCTTCGAGCCTGCCAGTGCGTTGGTCGCCGGCATCGATGGTCTCGACGATCTGCGCCTGATCGTCGACCAGGCCCCGAACCACCTCGATGCCGGTGGCTGGCTGATGCTCGAACACGGTTACGATCAGGCTCTCGCCGTGCGCGATTTGCTGATGACCCGTGGCTTTGAAGAAGTCCACAGCCGCACCGACCTGGGCGGCCACGAACGTATCAGCCTTGGACGCCTGCCGTGCTGAATGATCAGGAATTGTTGCGCTACAGTCGGCAGATTCTGCTGCAGCACGTCGATATCGATGGCCAATTGCGGCTCAAAGCCAGCCGGGCGCTGATCATCGGCCTGGGCGGTCTCGGCTCGCCGGTAGCCCTTTACCTGGCGGCGGCGGGCGTGGGCGAATTGCACTTGGCGGACTTCGACAGCGTCGACCTGACCAACCTGCAGCGTCAGGTTATCCACGACACAGACAGCGTCGGCGTGAGCAAGGTCGACTCGGCGATCCGCCGACTGAGCGCGATCAATCCCGAAATCCAGCTCAAAGCCCTGCGCACCGCCCTCGACGAAGATTCCCTGGCCGCCGCAGTGGCTGCGGTGGACCTGGTGCTGGACTGCTCGGACAATTTTTCCACCCGCGAAGCCGTCAATGCCGCCTGCGTACTGGCTGGCAAACCCCTGGTGAGCGGCGCCGCCATTCGCCTCGAAGGACAATTGTCGGTGTTCGACCCAAGACGTCCGGACAGTCCCTGCTACCACTGCTTGTATGGCCACGGCAGCGAAGCCGAACTGACGTGCAGCGAAGCCGGGGTCATTGGCCCTCTGGTGGGCCTGGTCGGCAGCCTGCAAGCACTCGAAGCGCTCAAGCTGCTGGCCGGGTTCGGCGAACCGCTGGTGGGGCGGCTGTTGCTGATCGATGCCCTGGGCGCGCGCTTTCGTGAACTTCGGGTCAAGCGCGATCCGGGCTGCGCGGTCTGCGGTCCTGCCCGTGCGTGAGGCGCCGATTGGCGTATTCGATTCCGGTGTCGGCGGGCTATCGGTACTGGCCGAGATCCAGCGCCTGTTGCCCGACGAGACTCTGCTGTACGTTGCCGATTGCGGCAACGTTCCCTATGGCGAGAAATCGCCGGAGTTCATCCGTGCGCGCTGCAGCGTCATGGCGCGCTTTTTTCAGCAACAGGGCGCCAAGGCGCTGGTGCTGGCCTGCAATACCGCCACGGTGGCAGGCGTGGCCGATTTGCGCCGTGACTACCCTCAGTGGCCCATCGTCGGCATGGAGCCCGCAGTAAAGCCCGCAGCGGCCGCGACCCGCAGTGGTGTGGTCGGTGTACTCGCCACTACCGGTACGTTGCAAAGCGCCAAATTCGCCGCGCTGCTCGACCGTTTTGCCACCGACGTACGAGTGATCACCCAGCCATGCCCGGGCCTGGTGGAGCTGATTGAGGACGGCGACCTGCACAGCCCGGTGCTGTGCAAGCTGTTACTCGGCTACGTGCAGCCCTTGCTCGACGCCGGCTGCGACACGATCATTCTTGGCTGCACCCACTATCCCTTCCTCAAGCCGCTGCTCAAGCAGATGATCCCGGCGCACATCAGCTTGATCGATACCGGGGCTGCAGTAGCACGCCAGCTTCAGCGTTTGTTGGCCGAACGCGAGCTGCTTGCCGCAGGCCCGGCGCGGGCTGCGCAGTTCTGGACCAGCGCCAATCCACAGCATTTCAGTAATATCTTGCCATTACTCTGGAATTCCCCCGGCGTAGTGCGTAGTTTCGACTTGTAAAAAAAATGTGAAATGTATCGGAATAGTCTGAACTTCTGAGTAGGCGCAGACTTCTATAGCTGTGATTAATGGCGACACCAAAAAAACCATACGAATTCGTTCGGAAAAGGATGTTTCTAGTGAAGCGACTATTCTGCTTGGCTGCGCTTGCGGCCACACTATTGGGGCACAGTTTTACCGCACAGGCGGCAGGCGTGGAGTTCGGGGTCGGAGCGACCAGCGATTCAACCATGACCTATCGGCTGGGCATGCAGTTTGATTGGGACAAGAGCTGGTGGCAGACCGACGTTGGTCGACTCACCGGTTTCTGGAGCGGCGCGTATACCTACTGGGAGGGTGACAAGACTTCCAGTAACAACAGCCTGTCGTTTGCACCCGTGTTCGTCTACGAGTTTGCCGGCCAGAACGTCAAGCCGTACATCGAAGCCGGGGTAGGTGTGGCGTTTTTCTCCGACACCCAGCTTGAAGACAACAACATTGGCCAGTCCTTCCAGTTCGAAGACCGCATCGGTTTCGGCCTGCGCTTCACGGGCGGTCATGAGGTCGGGATTCGTGCCACGCACTATTCCAATGCCGGCCTGAGCAGCCATAACGACGGTGTCGAAAGCTACGCCCTGCATTACACGATGCCCCTGTAACGGCGGGATTAATTCATGCGGGAACGGGCTTGCCGGTTCCCGCATGAATCTGCGTTCAACGATACGCCGTGGTAATGCCCCGGCGTTCCTCGATGCACTCCGGTGCCCCCATCTCGAATTCCCGGCAGATCAACGGACGCTTCTCGTAGATCGTGCACATCATGGTGTTGCGATCCAGCGCCGCACACCAGCCGTCATCCAGACGCAGCATGACTTCCCCACCCCAATCATCGGTGTCGATAAAACGCTCGGGCACGCCCGTGTCGGTAATCAGCATGACTTCGAGCTGGCAGCAGCAGGCTGCGCAAGTCGAGCAGGTGACCGCAGGCTCGGCAACGGGTGTGAGGGGAATGGTTTTCATGGTGCGCAGTGTAAGGCAGTGGGCTGCACGAGTGTGAAAGCCCTGACAGACGTTTAGTGTGGAGTGTTCGACGCCAGCCGTCGGGCCATGAAATGCAGTGCCGGAAACAGCAGCGCCCAGAGCAGGCCGATGCCCACCAGTGTCGGCCAGGGTCCATAGGGAAACTGCACGCCGGCCAGTTGGCTGCCGGCGTAATACGACAGCGGCCCGCCAAGGCCGCCCAGAATGCTGGCAAGCCGCCACGGTTTGGCACTCCAAGCCAGGCAGTGGCGCAAGGTCGTGGCCAGCAGTGCCCAGAGCAACATCAGCCACAGGGGTATCAATGGCGCGACGTCGGTGAAGTCGAACACCCCCAGCCAGCGCAGTGTGCTGTCCACTGTAGTCCCCAGCAGGACCACACTGAGAATCAAGCGACCTTCATCGCTCCAGCGACTTATCCACAGCAGATGGATCACCAATGCCGCCAGTGGCACCAGTAACCACAAACTGTCGCCACCCATTACGCAAGCGAACCAGCCCATCTGGAAGAGCACGGCATTGGCAAAGCGCTCACGCATGAAATCGACCCAGCAGCGGCTCAGTGATTGCCGCCGGTTTGGCCAGCAGCATTTGCGCGGTACCGATGGTGCGTTCCAGGAAACCACCTTCGCAGTAGCACAGGTAGAACTCCCACAGCCGCAGGAAGTGATCGTCGTAACCCATTTCGCTCAGGCGGTTGTGCGCCCGACGAAAATTCTCGTGCCACAGGCGCAGTGTCTTGGCGTAGTGCAGGCCGAAGTCTTCCATGTGCAGCAGGTTCATGTCGGTGTCGCGGCTGACGATTTCGAGCATTTTCTGCACGCAGGGCAGGGCGCCTCCGGGGAAAATGTAGCGCTGGATGAAGTCGACGTTGCTCTTGGCCTGCTCGTAGCGCTGGTCGCGAATGGTGATGGCTTGCAACAGCATCAGGCCGTTGCTCTTGAGCAACTGCGCACATTGCTTGAAGTAAGTCGGTAGAAAGCGGTGGCCGACGGCTTCGATCATTTCTATCGACACCAGCTTGTCGTACTGGCCAGTGAGGTCGCGGTAGTCCGACAGCAGCAGCGTGACCTGATCTTGCAGCCCGAGCGCCTCGATCCGTTGCGCGGTAAATGCAAACTGCTCTTTGGACAGTGTGGTGGTGGTGACCTTGCAGCCATATTGCTGCGCTGCGTACAGCGCCATGCTGCCCCAGCCCGTACCAATCTCCAGCAGGTGATCGGTCGGCTTGAGCGCAAGCTTCTGGCAGATTCGTTCCAGCTTGTTCAACTGCGCCTGCTCGAGAGTGTCCTCGGGCGTGAGGAACTGTGCCGCCGAATACATCATGGTCGGGTCGAGAAACTGTTCGAACAGCTCATTGCCCAGGTCGTAATGCGCGGCGATGTTCTTCTGCGAGCCCTTGCGCGTGTTGCGGTTGACCCAGTGCAAACCTCGCACCAGCGGCCGCCCCAGCTTTGCCAGGCCGCCTTCCAGGGCGTCCAGCACGTCAAGATTGCTGACGAAGACCCGCACGACGGCAGTCAGGTCCGGCGAACTCCAATAACCATGGATGAACGCTTCACCGGCGCCGATCGAGCCGTTGCTCGCCACCAGGCCCCAGGCCGCGGCGTCGAGAATGTGGATTTCACCGAGCAAATGGCTGCCTGGCGTGCCGAACATCTGACGCTCGCCGTCTTCAACGACCACCAGCTGTCCATGTTTGAGGTGCGCCAGTTGCCGCAGTACCCCGCGACGCAATAACAGGCCTGTGATGCCATTGGTATTGAACAACGGGGCCTTGGCCGAAACGCTAGAGGATTTCATGGCGGCAGTCCTTGGGGACAACAGTGGCGGTTTGAACGCTGCCATCGGCAGGTTGATGAGCAAAAACGGGGGTGCCCTTGAACAGCAGGCGTACGGCTTGCCAGTAGATTGCCAGGCAGGTTTTCCCGGTCATCCATGGAAAGCGACGCAAGTATCGGTGCAGGCTGGTGCGATCGAGGGCTTCGCGCTCCAGGTTGAGCGTGGCGTCGAACAGCTTCAGCTCGCCTTGCCAGTCCGCCATGTGCACGCCCAGTTTTGCTGCGGCAGGACTGAAGCTCATCCGGTACTCAAGGTCCCGGGGTAAAAAAGGCGATACATGAAAGGCCTTGGCCACCGCGAAATGCTGATGGAAATCCGCAAGGTTTTCCGGCGGTCTGGCCGGCAACACGTAGTGATAGCGTTCACGCCAGGGGGTATTGGTGATTTCGCAGAGAATCGCCGCCAGTTGGCCATCGGCTTCGTGGCAGTAGAAAAAACTGACCGGGTTGAACGCCAGGCCCCAACTGCGTACCTGGGTCAGCAGGCAGATCGACCCTTGCGGCACATGGCCGATGGCCTGGCCGACCTGTTGGCGCACCGCGTCGATCAAGCGCATGCCGGTACCGGTAAAGGCCTTGAGATAATCACCTTCACGAAACGAGAACGGCGCCAGGCGGCTGCGACCCGCCAGCGGCGACAGCGCGAGTACCGCGTCCTGCTCGTCGAGGTCCAGGTAGAGCAAGCCGATCCGGTAGCGAAATTGGTGCTGCCGCGGACTGAACCGTCGGTGAGCAATCCAGCCACTGTAGAGGGCGCTGTTCACAGGGTTTCACCCAACGCGCCAGCCACGCGCAGTGCGCTGACCACGCCATCTTCATGAAATCCGTTGCCCCAATAAGCCCCGCAGTACCAGGTATGGTTCGCACCGTTGAGCTCTTCCCAGCGAGCCTGGGCGGCGACCGCAGACAGGCTGAACTGCGGATGAGCGTAAGTGTATTTGGCCAGTACCTTGAATGGGCTGATGCCTGCGCTCTGGTTCAGGCTGACGCAGAACCGGGTAGGGCTGTCGATGCCCTGCAGCAGGTTCATGTCGTAGGTGACGGCCGCTGACGTGTGCCCGGGCCCTCCAAGCCGATAATTCCAGGCCGCCTGGGCGAGTTCGCATTCGGGTAGCAGGCGAGTATCGGTGTGCAACACCACTTCGTTATCGGCGTAGGGCATTGCACCGAGGATCGATTGCTCGGCGGCACTCGGGGCGGACAGCAGTTTTAACGCCTGATCGCTGTGACAGGCGAACACCACTTTATCAAAGCGCTCGACGCCGGCAGCACTGTGGATAACGACGCCGTCGGCGTCACGCTCGACTCGCGTGACCGCACAGTTGACGCGGATCCGGTCAGCCATCGGCGCGATCAAGGGTGCCACGTAGGCACTCGAGCCGCCCTCGATCACCTGCCACTGCGGGCGGTGAGTCACGGACAGCAGGCCGTGGTTCTTGAAAAACCGCACGAACGCCTGCAGTGGGAAAGCCAGCATGTCAGCCATGGACATCGACCAGATTGCCGAGCCCATGGGCACGATGTAATGCAGGATGAACCGTTCGCCGTATTTGCCGGCCTTGAGGTATTGATCCAGGGTGGTGTCAGCGCTGATCCGTTGTTCTTCCAGGTCGCGCAGCGCCTGTTTGTTGAAGCGCACAATGTCGCGCAACATGCCCCAGAACCCGGGGGACAGCAGGTTTCTGCGCTGGGCGAACAGGCTGTTGAAGTTGTTGCCGTTGTATTCCAGGCCGCTGTCCGGGTCCGTTACGGAAAAACTCATGGTGGTGGGTTTGAAGCGCACACCGAGCAAACCGAGCAAGCGAATGAAATTGGGGTAAGTCCAGTCGTTGAACACGATGAAACCCGTGTCCACGGCGTAATTGCGCCCATCCACGGTGACATCCACCGTGTGGGTATGCCCGCCGATCCAGTCGCTGGCTTCGAACAGGGTGATCTCGTGGCTGCGGTTGAGCAGGTGGGCGCTGGTCAGCCCCGAAATGCCGCTGCCAATGATGGCTATTTTCACGGGATGTCCTGTATCGGTGGATTGCTGCGCACCATGCGTTTGCCGATCGCCAGCTTGACGCAGTTGGGCATCTTCGACAGTGGCCACAGGGCCGCCATGAACAGCGCCGGGAAGGCGATTTCCAGTGGTCGGTTATTCAGCTTGGCGAAAATATGCCGGGCGGCTTTATCCACAGGCCAGCTGAGGGGCATCGGAAAATCGTTTTTGGCGGTCAGCGGTGTATCGACAAAGCCCGGGCTGACCACGGTGACTTCGATGCCTTCGCACGCCAGGTCGATGCGCAGGGATTCGAACATGTAGCGCAAACCCGCCTTCGATGCGCCGTAGGCCTCGGCCCGTGGCAGCGGCAGGTAGGTGACCGAACTGGCCACTCCCACCAGGTGCGGCGCGGTGCCCGCGCGCAACAGAGGCAGCGCGGCTTCAACGCAGTAGGCACTGGCGAGCAGGTTGGTGCGCACCACGTATTCGATGATCGAGGCATCGAACTGCTGGGCGTCGACATACTCGCAAGTGCCGGCATTGAGGATGACGGTGTCCAGCGACCCCCATTGCTCGGTGATCTGCTCGCCGATCTCGCGGACCGTCTGGCTGTTGGTCAGGTCGCCCGCCACGACCAGGACTTGACCGGGATACCGTTGTGCCAGCGCTTTCAACGGCGCCGTCGAGCGCGAGCTGACGGCCAGGTGCGCGCCAGTCTTGAGGATCTCTTCGGCCAATGCGGCGCCAATGCCGCTGCTGGCGCCGGTCAACCAATAACGGCGTGCAGGTGTAAGGCTCATCCCATTCTCCTTTGCAGCCCGGCGATCACCGGGCCCAGTGCAAACTGTGTGGCAAGGCTCACTGCTACATCATGCATGGCCGCCTCCTGCGTCCTGCCTCGACGGCAGGTTCTTGAATGCAGCCAGCGCCCGTTGGCGCGAGGTGCTCAAATTGACGATCGGCGATGGATAGTCGGCAACGCCGAACAGCCCACCAAGATCGGCCGGGTTGTGCACTTCCTTTTTATTCAACCCATTCAGTTCCGGTACCCACTGCTTGATGAACAGGCCTTCAGTGTCGAATTTTTCCGACTGACTCAGCGGATTGAAGATGCGGAAATAGGGGGCGGAGTCGGTGCCGGTGGAGGAACTCCACTGCCAGCCACCGTTATTCGCCGCCAGGTCGCCGTCGATCAGATGGCGCATGAAGAAGCGCTCGCCTTCACGCCAGTCGATCAGCAAGTTCTTGGTCAGAAACATGGCCACTACCATGCGCAGCCGATTGTGCATCCAGCCGGTTTCAAGCAACTGGCGCATGGCGGCATCTATGATCGGCAAACCGGTGCGTGCCTCCTGCCAGGCGAGTAGCTCTTCAGGCGCGTCACGCCAGGCCAGGGCCTCGGTTTCCGGGCGGAACGCCCGGTGGCGAGAGACCCGCGGGTAGCCGACCAGAATATGTTTGTAGAACTCGCGCCACAGCAGTTCATTGATCCAGGTGACTGCCCCGACCTTGCCGCTCTCGAATTCGCCTTGATTGCTTTGCAGGGCCGCGTGCAGGCATTGGCGCGGGGAGATCACGCCGGCTGCCAGGTAGGCCGACAGCTGGCTTGTACCGGGTTTGGCAGGGAAGTCCCGCTCGCTTTTGTAGTAGTCGATCTGGGCATCGACGAAGGCGTCCAGGCGGCGCCGGGCTTCGGCTTCACCCGCCGGCCAAAACGAACGCAAGTGTTCGCCAGGCGCTTCGAAGCCTTCTATCTGGGCCGGGACTTTGTCGCTCTCGATGTCCAGCGCGGTTTGTGGCGCGGGTGCCGGTACTTGGCCCGGCAATGAGCGGTGCAGGCGTTCGTAGCAGACCTTGCGGAACTGGCTGAAGACCTGGAAGTAAGTACCGGTCTTGGTCAGCACGCTGCCTGGCTTGAAGAACAGTTGGTCGAGGTAGCTATGCCAACCGATGTTTTTGGCCTCGAGCGCCTCGGCCACCGCAGCGTCTCGAGCGGTTTCGTTGACGCCGTACTCCTCGTTGACGTGTACCGCTTCGATCTGCAGTTGCTGGCACAGCTCGAGCAGCACTTGTGGCGCTTGATGCCAGTGGGTGGCGGTACGGATCAGCAGGGGTATGTTCAGTTCGCCCAGCGAGTGGCTGAGCACGGCCAGGTTGCGCAGCCAGAAATCCACCTTGCACGCGGCATCGTCGTGCTCCAGCCATTGCTGCGGGCTCAGCAGGTAGACGGCCACGCACGGGCCACGGCCAGCAGCGGCCGAGAGCGCTGTGTTGTCGTGCAGGCGCAGGTCGCTGCGCAGCCAGATCAGTTGCATGCGGGTGTCCGTTGAGCTCATCAGATGACCCCCCGCAGGACCAGTTCCTGGTGCGCCGACAAGGGATCTTCGGCCAGGAACAGCTCGGGAATACCGGAGGTTTTTGCGGACAACTCGACGTGGTGAATACAGACGGTCGGTCCGGCAATCAATTTTGGGCAACCGATGCCATTCAAAAGTTTCGGTAGCTGACCCAGGTTCATCGCTTTACTGGAATACAGCAGCACGCCACGGGCTTGCAGGTGTTCAACCGCCAGTGCCAGTTCCCCGTTCGGTAGCGGCCAGTCGAACACTTCGACGGGGCAGTCGGCGCTGCTGATGAGCCAGGCGGTCAGCCACAGGTGCGGTTCCAGTGGCAGGTCTGACTGATTGACCAGCAGCACAGGTGCGCTGCGTAATTGCCGGTTGTTGTGGTAAATGCGCGCGCCGAACTTGCTGCGTAACCAGGAGTAAAGGAAACCTCGCTCCATCTGCGCGCCAAATTGGCCCTGCCAGCGTTGTTCCAGCTCCTTGAGCAGCGGCAGCAACAGCTGCTCGCACAAGGTTCGCGGTGGGTACAGCGCCATCGCCTGATTGACGGCGTCGTCGAGGGCACGTTCATTCAGTCCGGTGACTGCCAGCAGCAAGGTCTGGCGCAGCACATGCCAATCGTTTTCGATCGGTTCGCTGGTGACTTGTGGAGTGTCGAGCAATTGCTTGACCTGGCTGACAGCCACGCCACGATTGAGCCAGGTGAGGATGGTCAGGATACGTTGCACATGTTCAGCCGAGAACAGCCGATGCCCCTTGGGCGTGCGCTGCGGCACGATCAAACCGTAACGCCGTTCCCAGGCTCGCAAGGTCACGGCATTCACGCCGGTTTGCCGAGCCACTTCACGGATCGGCAGCCAGCCTTCGTCCAGGGCTTTCTTGAAATCGTCGCCGAGGTCTTCGCTGGCGCTGGTGTCGAGTGGGTTAGTCATTAAATCGCATTTCGCAGGCTGAGGTTTTCCGGGTGCGGTTGCAGGTAAACCTGTTGCGCGATGTAAGGGTCCGGGTGTTGGCGGAAGTGGTGCTTGAGCAGGGTCATGGGCACCACCAATGGCACGATGCCGTGGCGGTATTGGCCAATAACGTGCTGCATTTCCTGTTTGTCTTCGGCACTTATCGCCTGTTTGAGATAACCGCTGATGTGCTGCAGGACATTGCTGTGCGTGCGCCGCGTGGCGCATTTTTTCAAGGCTGCCATCAGCTCGCTGAAATAGCGCGGGCCGATGGTGTCGGGCTCTGTCTGACCCATGGTGCCCAGCAGGTTGCCCAGGGTTTTGTACTGCACCGGGTTATGAGCCATCAGCTGGTATTTGTAGCGTGAGTGGAATTCGGTGAGGCCGCGACGGCTCAGCCCTTCGCGCAGTAATTGTTGCCAGGCGCTATAGGCGAACACCCGAGTCAGGAAGTTTTCCCGCAGTACCGGATCGTTGAGCCGGCCGTCTTCTTCCACCGGCAAATCCGGATGACGCTCGCAAAAGGCCTGGGCGTAGATGCCGCGTCCGCCGCCGTCTACTGGTGCACCGTTGGCATGGTAGACCTTGACCCGGTCAAGGCCGCAGGAAGGCGACTTCTGCATGAAGATGTAGCCACAGATATCGCCCAGTTCAGCGGCCATTTGTTCGCCATAGGCGGCCAGCGGCTCAGTGACATTGAGGTCCGGGTTGACCGTGCCGACCGCTTGAGGATGTTCAGGGTCGCCAATCAGGCGAATCGGTTGGCGCGGGATACCCAGGCCTATCGCCACTTCAGGGCAGACCGGTACAAACTCGAAGTAATCGGTGAGAGTGCGACTGCACAGCCGCGATTCCTTGTGTCCGCCGTTGAAGCGAACTTCGGCGCCCATCAGGCAGGCGCTGATGGCAATTTTCGGTTTCACGGCGGAGTTGGACATCAGGGCACCTCGAATCCAGACCTGTACAAACCCGAAGATATGTACAACATGACTTCATCATAGATTCGAAGCTGTACAAGTCAAATCATTTGTACAGGTTTTGTGAGGAGCTTGTGCATGCCCTGCCGGCGGGGGTTGCCACGGGCGGCGTTTAGACTGCCAGGACTCTGCAGGAGCGAGCTTGGTGACGAGGGTGGTGAACGAGGACGTGGGGAATCTGGATGAACGCGACGTCTGGGATTTCTTCGCGAGCAAGCTCGCGCCTGCCGGTGGTTAATTCCAGCCCAACTTCCAGGCGTCGCTGTTTTTCAGGGCTTGCCAATCCATGCGTTGATTGCGTTTGGTTAATACCGCCTGCAACTCAATTTCCAGCACCACACCTTCCTCATCACGGAACAGCTCGGTCACCATAAAGTGTTTTTCGCGGTGTTGCGGTTGGGCTGCTGTCCATTTCGACAGCAGCAGTTTACTTGGGTTGATGCGATTCATTGCAAGTGCTCGTGCAGACGACGGGCAGCTTCCTGGCCGCTGAGCCAGGCGCCTTCGACGCGGCCCGACAGGCACCAGTCGCCACAGGCATAGAGTCCCAGATCGGCGTCAGCCAGGGTGCCCCATTCATGGCTGCTGGCTGGACGGGCGTAGAGCCAGCGGTGGGCCAGGCTGAAGGTGGGCGCCGGCATGGCGCTGTGCAGCAATTCGGCGAATGCGCCGTGCAATTGTTCGATCACGGCTTCCTTGGGCAGGTCGATGTGTTGCCGGCTCCAGGCACTGGTCGCGTGCAGAACCCAAGTGTCGAGCGCGGTGTCACGCCCGGGTTTGCTGCGGTTGCGCGCCAGCCAGTCGAGCGGGCTGTCCTGCACGAAACAACCTTCCATAGGTGTGTCCAGCGGCTGGTCGAACGCCAGTGCGATGGCCCAGGTCGGATCCATTTTCACCCCGGCGGCGGCACCGGCGAGCTTAGGCGCCGAGGCGAGCAAGGCAGTCGCCTGCGGGGCGGGGGTGGCAATGACCACGTGGCTGAATGGGCCATGGGTAAAGCCTTCGGCGTCCTGCAGGTGCCAGTGCTGTTCACCGCGGTAGACCTCGGTAATCCGGCAACCGAACTGCACTTCCAGGTCGCCCAGCAGGCCGCGAGTGATGGCGCTCATGCGCGGTGTGCCAACCCAACGGGTCTGTTCATCCGGCGACAGGTTCAGTTGGCCACCGTGGAAGGTGTACAGCTGCGGCGTCCACTCGGCGACCCAACCCTGGGCTTGCCAGCGCTGCACTTCCGTGGAGAAGCGGCGGTCACGGGCAGTGAAATACTGCGCGCCCATGTCCAGAGCCCCCGCATCACTGCGCTTGCTCGACATGCGACCGCCACTGCCGCGGCTTTTATCGAAAAGTTGAACAACATGCCCGAGCTCTGTCAGGGCTTGGGCGGCGGAGAGCCCGGCGATGCCGGTGCCGATGATTGCGATAGGTACAGTCATAGGGGCCTCGTTTACCTTTCTGTACAGACTACGCCGTGGTTTAAACCTGTACAATATTGTTTTTTGGTATAACTTTTAGCGTTCTAGTTCTGACAGGTTGGCCTATTGTTTAAACAGACACTGCCCGATACCAAAGATCCCTGCTTATAAAAATAGACTAGTGAGCAGGATAAAAGGCCACGCGAGGAAGAAGTCATGCACATATTGCTGACCGGCGGTACTGGTTTGATAGGACGCCAACTCTGCCAACACTGGTTGAGCCAGGGACACACGCTGACCGTCTGGAGCCGCCAACCGGAAAAGGTCGCGAAAATATGCGGCGCCCAGGTCCGTGGAATTGCCCGGCTGGAAGACCTCGGGCAGGCACCTTTGGATGCCATCATCAATCTGGCAGGCGCGCCCATTGCTGATCGACCCTGGACATCCAGACGCAAGGCACTGTTGTGGAGCAGCCGCATCACCCTGACCGAATCCTTGCTGGCCTGGCTGGAAACCCGTGAACAGAAACCAGCGCTGCTGATCTCCGGTTCTGCGGTCGGCTGGTATGGCGACGGAGGCGAGCGCGAGTTGACCGAGGAGTCGGCACCGGTGATTGACGATTTTGCCAGTCAGCTGTGCATCGCCTGGGAAGAAACTGCCCAGCGTGCCGAGGCCTTGGGCCTGCGCGTCATCCTGATCCGCACCGGGTTGGTGTTGTCGGCCGATGGCGGCTTTTTGTCGCGCCTGTTACTGCCTTTCAAACTCGCGATGGGCGGGCCTCTGGGTAATGGTCGGCAGTGGATGCCGTGGATCCATATCAAGGATCAGGTCGGCCTGATTGATTTTCTTCTGCACCAGAACACCACCAGCGGTCCTTATAATGCCTGCGCGCCGAAACCGGTGCGCAACAGCGAGTTTGCCAAGACCCTGGGTGCGGTGCTGCATCGTCCAGCGTTCATGCCAATGCCGAGCCTGGCGTTGAAAGTGTGCCTGGGGGAAATGTCCCTGTTGTTGCTGGGTGGCCAGAAGGCCATGCCGGTCCGCTTGCTGGAAGCGGGTTTCACCTTCCAGTTCACCGATTTGCGTGCGGCTTTGGACGACTTGTCCAGCCGCCTTTGAAATAGGACGTTGCATGACCGATCACGCATTGCTTCTGGTCAACCTTGGCTCCCCGGCCTCCACTTCGGTGGCGGATGTGCGCAGTTACCTCAATCAATTTCTGATGGACCCGTATGTAATCGACTTGCCTTGGCCGGTGCGACGCCTGCTGGTCTCGCTGATCCTGATCAAGCGCCCGGAACAGTCGGCGCACGCCTACGCTTCGATCTGGTGGGAGGACGGCTCGCCGCTGGTGGTGCTCAGCCGTCGTCTGCAGCAGGCCATGACTGCGCACTGGACCCAGGGGCCGGTTGAGCTGGCCATGCGTTACGGCGAGCCGTCGATCGAGTCCAAACTGTTGCAGCTGGTTGCCCAGGGCCACAAGCGAATTACCCTCGCACCGCTGTATCCGCAGTTTGCCGATAGCACCGTGACCACGGTGATTGAAGAGGCGCGGCGGGTCGTGCGCGAGCACCAGCTGGATGTGCAGTTCTCGGTGCTGCAGCCTTTTTACGATCAGCCGGAGTACCTCGACGCGCTGGTTGCCAGTGCCAAGCCATACCTGGAGCAGGATTACGATCACCTGTTGTTGAGTTTTCACGGCTTGCCCGAGCGCCACCTGACCAAGCTGGATCCCACGGGGCAGCACTGTTTCAAGAATGAAGACTGCTGCAGAAACGCTTCGCCAGAAGTGTTGGCCACCTGTTATCGGGCCCAATGCCTGCGCAGCGCGTCGGAGTTCGCCAAACGGATGGGGCTGCCGGACGGCAAGTGGTCGGTGTCATTCCAGTCGCGCCTGGGTCGGGCGAAGTGGATCGAACCGTACACCGAAGCCCGCCTTGATGAGTTGGCCGGAATGGGGGTTAAGAAGGTGCTGGTGATGTGTCCGGCGTTTGTCGCCGATTGCATCGAGACCCTGGAAGAGATCGGCGACCGCGGGCTGGAGCAGTTCCGTGAAGCGGGGGGAGAGGAGTTGGTGCTGGTGCCGTGCCTGAACGATGACCCGCAGTGGGCTAAGGCGTTGAGCACGTTGTGCGAGCGAGCGCCTTTGGCGCTGTAAAAGCATCGCGGGCAAGCCTGGCTCCCACAGATTTCATGTCAGTGCGCATCCATGTGGTTCGACTGAGGATCTGTAGGGGCAAGGCTTGCCCGCGATGGCGATTTCAAAACTGGCTTACAGCAGAGGCTCATCCGCCTTTTTGTGCTTCCAGCTGTCATGCCCTGGCAGCAGCAAGTTAAGGGCAATGGCCACCACCGCGCACAGCGCAATGCCTTTGAGGCCGAAATCGTCCGGCCCTGTGCCAGTGCCGACCAGCACCCCGCCAATCCCGAATACCAGTGTCACCGACACAATCACCAGGTTGCGCGCTTCGCCCAGATCGATCTTGTGGCGAATCAACGTGTTCATCCCGACTGCCGCGATCGAGCCGAACAACAGGCAGAGAATCCCGCCCATCACCGGTACCGGAATGCTTTGCAGCAGCGCGCCGAATTTGCCGACGAACGCCAGGCTGATGGCGAAGACCGCCGCCCAGGTCATGATCTTCGGGTTGTAGTTCTTGGTCAGCATCACCGCGCCGGTCACTTCGGCATAAGTGGTGTTGGGCGGGCCGCCGAACAGGCCGGCTGCCGTGGTTGCAATGCCGTCACCCAGCAGGGTGCGATGCAGGCCCGGCTTCTTCAGGTAGTCACGACCAGTCACGCTGCCGACTGCAATGACACCGCCGATGTGTTCGATCGCTGGCGCCAGGGCCACCGGGACGATGAACAGGATCGCCTGCCAGTTGAACTCCGGTGCGGTGAAGTGCGGGATCGCGAACCAGGGCGCGGCAGCAATCTTTGCGGTGTCGACCACGCCGAAATAGAACGCCATGGCGAACCCCACCAGCACACCCGAGATGATCGGCACCAGGCGGAAAATGCCTTTGCCGAATACCGCCACGATCAGGGTGGTGAGCAGGGCGGGCATCGAGATCAGCATTGCCGTCTGGTAAGGAATCAGCTCGGCACCGTCGCCCGCCTTGCCCATCGCCATGTTGGCGGCAATCGGCGCCATGGCCAGGCCGATGGAGATGATCACCGGGCCAATCACCACCGGTGGGAGCAGGCGGTCAATGAAGCCGGTGCCCTTGATCTTCACGGCGAGGCCGAGGAAGGTGTAGACAAAACCTGCTGCCATCACGCCGCCCATGGTTGCCGCCAGGCCGAACTGGCCTTTGGCGAGAATGATCGGAGTGATGAAGGCAAAGCTCGACGCCAGGAATACCGGGACCTGACGACCGGTGACGATCTGGAACAGGATCGTCCCCAACCCTGCGGTGAACAGCGCCACGTTAGGGTCCAGACCCGTAATCAAAGGCATCAGAACCAGGGCGCCAAAGGCCACGAACAGCATCTGCGCGCCGGACAGCACCGTGCGCCAGAGCGGATCGTTGAACTCATCCTGCATGCTCAAGCGTCCTTCTGCTTGGTGCCAAAGATCTTGTCACCGGCATCGCCCAGGCCCGGGATGATGTAGCCGTGTTCGTTCAGTCTTTCGTCGATCGAAGCGGTGTAGATGGTCACGTCCGGGTGAGCCTTTTCCACAGCGGCAATGCCTTCGGGCGCCGCAACCAGCACCATGGCGCGAATGTCGCGGCAACCGGCTTTCTTCAGCAGGTCGATGGTCGCAACCATGGAACTGCCGGTGGCCAGCATCGGGTCGATGATCATCGCCAGACGCTCGTTGATCTCCGGAACCAGTTTTTCCAGGTAGGTGTGAGCCTGCAACGTCTGTTCGTTGCGGGCCACGCCCACGGCGCTGACCTTGGCGCCCGGGATCAGGCTGAGTACGCCTTCGAGCATACCGATGCCGGCGCGCAGGATCGGTACCACGGTGATTTTCTTGCCGGCGATTTTCTCGACCGACACGGTGCCGCACCAGCCTTCAATGTCGTAGGCTTCCAGGGGCAGGTCTTTGGTGGCTTCATAGGTCAGCAGGGCACCGACTTCCTGAGCGAGCTCGCGAAAGTTCTTGGTGCTGATGTCTGCACGGCGCATCAGGCCGAGTTTATGACGGATCAGCGGATGGCGGATCTCGAGGATGGGCATGGGAAAAGCTCCGGCGGCGGGCAAAAAAACCGGCTTAGATTAATCTATCCGAGGGTGTTGTCCTATAGACATAGAGTACGTTAGTCCACAAACGCTTGATCTGGCCTGGCTTGATGCGTACCTTTGCCCGCTTTTCCCGAATCCGCCACCCTTGGAGAGCGCCATGTCCGCTGATCTCGAGCATATCCGTCAAATCATGCGAGAGGCTGACTGCCTGTACACCGAAGCTGAAGTCGAGGCGGCCATCGCCCGCGTCGGTGCGCACATCAACGAGCAACTGGCTGAAAGCAATCCTGTGGTGTTTTGCGTAATGAACGGCGGCCTGATTTTCGCCGGCAAGCTGCTCACTCACCTGCAGTTCCCGCTGGAAGCGTCCTACCTGCACGCCACCCGTTATCGCAACGAAACCAGCGGCGGCGATCTGTTCTGGAAAGCCAAGCCGGAAGTGTCGTTCATCGACCGTGACGTGCTGATCATCGACGACATCCTCGATGAAGGTCATACCCTGGGAGCGATCATCGACTTCTGCAAGCACGCCGGTGCGCGCAAGGTGCACACCGCCGTGCTGATCGACAAGGACCACGACCGCAAGGCCCGCCCGGACCTCAAGGCCGATTTCGTCGGCCTGCCGTGCATCGACCGCTACATCTTCGGTTACGGCATGGACTACAAGGGTTACTGGCGCAACGCCAATGGGATTTTTGCCGTCAAGGGGATGTAAGCAATGACCACGCCGAGCTTTCTTGATAACACGCTGTTCGCTGAACTGGCCGAGAAAGCGGCGGCGAATCCGCGCGGGCGCCAGCATCATAACTTTCATCAGATGGAAGATGCCTGCCACCGCATGGCGGTAGGTCTGCAGCCGAGCACATACATTCCGCCTCACCGGCATTTGGGTGACAACAAGGCGGAAACCCTGCTGGTACTCAAGGGGCGTCTCGGGCTGTTGATCTTTGATGAGTCGGGAGCGGTGGTGAGCAAGCGTATCCTCCAGGCGGGTGGCGACAGCATTGGCGTTGACCTGCCCACGGGCGTGTTTCATGGCCTGGTGGTGCTGGAAGCCGACAGCCTGATGTTCGAGTGCAAGGCCGGCCCGTATCGCCCGGTAGGTGAAGGCGAACTCCCGGATTGGGCTCCCCGCGAAGGCGAGCCCGGTGTGGCCGAATACCACGCCTGGATGCGCGCGCAGTTCGATTGATCTTCGATCCCTGTGGGAGCGAGCCTGCTCGCGATAGCGGTGTGTCAGCCGCGAAGATGTCGCCTGGCCTGACGCTATCGCGAGCAGGCTCGCTCCCACAATGAATGATGTTGGCGCATGCTAAAGTGCTGGCCTCTTCTTCGGAGCCCCTCATGAGCCTTTTGATTCGCAGCTGCGCCGTCCTGTTACTGACCGCAAGCCTGCCCCTGGCCGCAGCCCCTGCGCCGATGCACTCGCAGTTCCTGCCCCCCGATGACCTGAACGTGCGTGACGCCGAACCTGATCAACAGCAATTGCTCCAGGTCACCGAGTACTCGGTGGTGGTGGGCAGCCAGCGCCAGTCGAACCAGCAGCCCATTCCCGTCACCTCGCCGCTGATGATCCGCCTCAAGGGCAAGTCCCTGAACAAAGGTGCGACCATCAATCAGGTGCTGGTCAATTTTGACGGCGAAAGCAAAAGCCTGAAGAAGCCGACCTACGACAGCTCAAGCAAGACCCTGACGCTTTTCTACCCAATGGCGCAATACCGGGTGGTGATCGACTTGTTGCGCAACGACACCGTGTATTGCCAGTTCCTCAGCTACGCCAACGGCCACGTTTGGGCCGACCTGCACACGGGCAGCGTTCGTCCGCGTTGAGTACGGCGCCAAGTGAGGGGTAAACTGCCCGCCCCGTGAAATGTCTGCGAGCTGGAGTCGGCAATGCGTAAAGATAAGAAGCAAGTGATTGGTGACGAGATCGGCGATGAGCAGATCAAGTTGTTCCTCGATTTCGAGCCGGTCGACGCCACTTCGCCGTCGCTGCACAAACTGATCAAGGCCTACCGCGGCTTGCGCATCGATGATTTCGAGCGATTCCTGACGTTTTTCGTCGAGGCCGGGCATGAGCTCGATGGCAAGGATGAGCAGGGCAATGACTTCGTTGCGGTGATCAAGGATCAGCGCAACGCGGCCGAATACATCGAGCTGATCAAAAAAGCTCGCGGTTAAGATCTTTTACCAACAAAAAACGCCCCAATGGGGCGTTTTTTTGTGAGGCCGAATCAAGCGTAGCTTTCGGTCTCGTTACTGGCTTCAACCAGTTCCAGCGCAACGTTGTTGTGCGCATTGATCTTGCGATACAGCGCCGCGTCGGTTTCCAGAACCTTTTCCCGAGCCGGGAAAATTTCCGCCAGCTTGGCCGCCCATTCACCCGACGCCTTGTTCGGGAAGCACTTCTCGATCAGCTCGAGCATGATCGAAACAGTCACCGATGCGCCCGGCGAAGCACCCAGCAGTGCTGCCAGGGAACCGTCCCTGGCCGCAACCAGCTCGGTACCGAACTGCAGGACGCCGCCTTTTTTCGGGTCCTTCTTGATGATCTGCACCCGTTGGCCGGCCACTTCCAGGCGCCAGTCTTCGGCTTTCGCTTCAGGGTAGAAACGGCGCAGGGATTCCAGGCGCTGTTCCATCGATTGCATCACTTCGCTGACCAGGTATTTGGTCAGGTCCATGTTGTTCTTCGCCACGGCCAGCATCGGGCCGATGTTGCCGGCGCGAACCGACAGCGGCAGGTCCATGAAGGAGCCGTGCTTGAGGAACTTGGTGGTGAAACCGGCGTAAGGTCCGAACAGCAGCGACTTCTTGCCGTCGACCACGCGAGTGTCCAGGTGCGGCACGGACATTGGCGGCGAACCCACGGCAGCCTGGCTGTAGACCTTGGCCTGGTGGTGCTTGACCACTTCCGGGTTGTCGCAACGCAGCCACTGGCCGCTGATCGGGAAGCCGCCGAAGCCTTTGCTTTCCTCGATACCGGACGCCTGCAGCAACGGCAGCGCCGCGCCGCCCGCGCCGAGGAAGACGAATTTGGCGTCGACTTCACGGGTGCTGCCGCTGTTGACGTCCTTGATGCTGACGGTCCAGCCGCCGTTATTACGCTTGAGACCGGTAACGCGCTTGCAGTACTTGACCTGGGCATCGGGGGCGCTGGTCAGGTGCTTGAGCAATTGATTGGTCAGGGCGCCGAAGTTGACGTCGGTACCATTCATCACGCGAGTGGCGGCAAGCACTTCGCCGGCTGGACGGCCGGGCATCATCAGCGGCATCCACTCGGCCATGGTGGCCTTGTCTTCGGTGTATTCCATGTCCGAGAACGCGTGGTGCTTACTCAGGATATTGAAACGTTCCTTGAGGAAAGACACGCCGCTGTCACCCTGCACGAAGCTCAGGTGAGGGACCGGGCTGATGAACGATTTGCACGAGCCGAACGTGCCTTTGCGGGTCAGGTAGGACCAGAACTGCTTCGACACCTCGAACTGGGTATTGATGTGCACGGCTTTCTTGATGTCGACGGTGCCGTCGGCGGCCTGCGGCGTGTAATTAAGCTCACACAGCCCGGCATGACCGGTACCGGCGTTGTTCCACGGGTTGGAACTCTCCGCGGCACCGGAATCCATCAGCTCGACGACTTCCAGCTTGATCGCAGGGTCGAGCTCTTTGAGCAGTACGGCCAGGGTGGCACTCATGATGCCGGCCCCTACCAGTACTACGTCGACTGCTTCGTTATGCGCCATTTAACGCGTCTCCAAAATCTGCAGCACCAAATTGTCGGCATGGCTGCCAGGTGTTCCGGGGCGTGTCAGTGATGCCCCAGGTACTCATGGCCAGGATCTCCATGTCCGAATCTTCGCAATTTATCGCAACTTCGACGGACGCTACCGGCCGGGCCTATGAGCTACATGAACTCATTTCAGCGCGCGGGAGGCAATTCGACTTATGGTCGATACATCCGTTTGTGCAACCAAATCCGTAGCGGACAGGCTTCAGGCTCCGGTGTTCGAGGAGTACTCGGTCCTGTGTCGTTGGGCTGTTTCAGACGCTAATGGTGCATATTCAGACGCAAAACTATTCATTTGCTCGCCACACTCTTGTGAAGTTGTGAAAACCCGTTTTTTTCACGCTCTTTTGAAGACGTGAACCTCAAAAAGGGCTGTCCCAGCCTGGCACCGTGCCCGGATGTATCGCCTTCATGGAGTGCATGACAGGCAAAACGGGCAAACAGCTCAGTGACCGAGCGTAACGACAGCTCTGCAGATTCGCGAAAAGTAGGGGTTTTGCTCAGGAAACAGCAAGCACGCCAGCTTCACTCGATCTGTGTGGGCGGCTCTCTGTGGGCGATGTCGAGGGTCAATACAGGCGCATTGACAATGTTGCGGGGCCCGATCAGGAGACGTCCTTATAATCGGGGGGAGATTGTAGCGAAGAAACGCAGGGAAATGGTCGTGTTTTATGACTTTTGTTCGGCGTCCGGTCAGGTGGTCAACATACGCGGCGCCCGCGCACGTGGCTGGCGCTGGATCACCCGGGCACTTTGAGGCAGTGGCTGGTGCAACCAGTTGAGGCGGATCTCGTCGATTTCGACCCAGCCGTCCCCCATTGGCTGGAGGCTGCACTGCTTGAACGCCTGGCAGCGACCCTGGCGGTCGAGCAGAGCAAAACAGCGGTGCAGGGGGCGGGGGGCGAACAGCGAAATGAGAAAGCGCATGGCAAGATTCCTCCTGGGGTTGCCTGAAGGTTGGCATTGAGCGGTGACGGGACGGTGTATGAGCGATGACAGGTGTGTGACAGACAATGATTCCTAAATGCACTTCAGGCTTTTCCTTATTTGTGGCGCTGGTTCCCTGTCGTGGCGCACAGCTATACTGCGACCTTGTTTGTGCCTGATTCTGGAGAGAAGAGCATGTTGCAACGCTTGTTGTTCGGTTTGATCGCTGTGACCAGTTTGACCCTCGTCGGCTGCGCCCACAGCCCGCAACAACTGAGCCCGGAGCCGAAGCTGACCACGCAGCTCGCGCCCGTTGGCCATGGCCAGCAGGTGGTGGTGCGGGTGGTGGATGGCCGTCCTTCGCCAACCCTGGGTACCCGCGGTGGCATGTACCCGGAGACCAGCGCGATCACCGTGCAAAGTGCGCAGATCCTGCCGAAGCTGCAGGCCCAGGCTGAAGCAGCCGTGCGTTTGCTGGGCTTCACCCCGGTTTCCAGCGCCAATAACGCGCCGCAATTGACTGTGACCCTGGCCGAGCTCAAGTATCAGTCGCCCAAGGAAGGCATGTACGTGACCGAGGCTACCATCGGCGCCACGTTCCGCTCCGATGTGCAGAATGCCAATCGTCGTTACAGCGGTCGCTACGGCGCCTCCCTGGACCAGCGTTTCGGCATGGCACCTAATCAGGAAACCAACACCAAGCTGGTCAGCGATGTGTTGAGTGATGCGTTGACGCGCCTGTTCAAGGACCCGACAGTGGGTCAGGTGCTGGGCCAATAAGCGTTCGCGAGATGAAAAAAGTATGCCCGGGACCAGAAATGGCCCGGGCATTTTTATGTCAGGCCGCCTGGGAATAGAAATCCAGCACGCTGATCCCCGTGAGCAAATCCGTCTCCGGCAAGTCCTCATGCTGATGCCCGCCCAATGCGCAATACACCAGCCAGTGGCGGTCCTGGACATTGAAGGACAGGCTTCCCACAAGGTTCTGCTGTTCTTCGCTTGCGGCGATCAGGTAGAGGCGATCCTGGTTTTCGGCGTGCAGCATGACGTTTTCCGTGTCGGTTTCGAGGGGCGCCAGACTGACCCAGTCAGATGACGTCGCCGTGACACAGAACAGCATTTGCTCAGTTTTTCGTTATTTGTCGGAAAGGTGGGGCAGGTGGGCGGCCTTTCGGTAGAATCCGCGCCGCAGTCGTCGATCTGGCGACTTGCCATATCCGATTCGCCAGAGGTTCGTGATGTCGCTGCATTTGATGACGCTGTTTATCGCCCATCCCGCCAAGTTGATCAACCTGCTGGCCCTGCTGCTCGCCTTCCCGGGCAGCTGGCTGCTGCATGCCACCCGTCGCCGCGAGCAGCGCGCACTGGCCAGTATCGAGGCCCAGCGCCAGAGCCGGCCAAGCGTGGAGCCGACCCTGGATTGGGCGACCTTGCGCATGAACCGGTTTTTCTATCGCTTTGGTTTTGCGTGCCTGGCGCTGGCGCTGGTCGTGTCGTGGGTCAGCACGCAGTTTTGAACCTCTAAAAGAAGATCGCAGCCTGCGGCAGCTCCGGCCTATAGGGGCAATCCGGCCTTGACCCGATACTGATTACGCACCGGCGTCGCATACTGCTGGATGAGGTATGGACGATGTTCCGCAGGGCATTCGTCCAGGCGCCGCTGCCACTCCTCCTGAGCCTTGGCCAACTCATCCGCCGCAAATACCTTGGCCGCGTCTGGCACCTGCAGTTGCGGATCCGCGTCCTGCCATTGGGCGTAGGCCAGGTAATGCACCGGAAACAGCCGATACCCCCCGAGAATCTGCTTGTCCATCTCGATCGCCAATTGCTTGGTGTCGTCGAAGACCTGGGTGATGGGCGCCGCAAAGTTCACATGCACTCGGCCCTTGTAGCCGGTGATTCCCTTGGCAATGCTGACATCATCCTCGCCCGGCACCTTGGTGTAGGTGCCAGTGGTGGCGCGTATGTACAGTTCGCGGGCCTTGGCCTGGTCGCAGGGATCGTATTCGTAGCTGATCGATACCGGAGTCAGGTTCAGAGACCGAATGACCTCGCCGAACGGCTCGTCCTTGCGGCTCATATGAAACATTTTGAGGATCGCCGACTCGGTCCGGTCATCACCATCCTTGGCCCGACCTTCAGCCTGGGCGATCCAGATCGAGGCGCAGTCGTTGCGGATCGAATGATTGATGTACGCCGAGAGCAACTGGTACGCCGCCATCTTTTCCCGGCGACCGGTGATCGAGCGATGCACGATGAAGCTCTTGTTCAGGCGCATCAGGTCGCTGACGAAGGGTTTCTGCAGCAGGTTGTCGCCAATCGCGATACGTGGGGTCGGCAGCCCCGCGTGGTATACGGCATAGTTGACGAAGGCCGGGTCCATCACGATATCGCGGTGGTTGGCGATGAACAGGTAGGCGCTGCCGGACTTGAATTGCTCGACGCCGCTGTAGGTGACGCCGTCGGTAGCACGCTCAATGGTGTGGTCGACATAAACTTCGACTTTATCCTGCAGGCTTGCCACTGAATTCACGCCGGCGAACTCACGCCGCAACCGATGAGCTATAAGAGGTTTAAGCGCCCAGCCAAGGGCTCCGGCAAAGCGCGGGAAGCGGAAGTGGGTGAGGATATCTAGCAACGCCTTGTCGCTGAGCAGCCGTGCCAGCACCGCCGGGACTTCGCTGTCGTCGTAAGGTCGGATGGTATCGAATTCGCCCATCATGCTCTCTTGTTGGAAACGGCTAGGGTAAGTAAAGGTTTTGATCAAACCAACGGGGCACGGTCTGAAAAATAGACAGACAAAAATAGCCCTGCAAATAGACCGGCGATTATACGCACAAGTCACCTGGGAGACCGCGATGCTGGAAACCGAGCGCTACGAATGTCCATATTGTGGTGAGCAAGCCGAGGCTGTACTGGACTTGTCCGGTGGCGATCAGACGTATATCGAGGACTGTCCGGTGTGTTGTCGCCCGATAACCTTTGTACTGCAGACCGATGGTCAGGAATGGTTGCTGGAAGTCCATAGCGAAAACGAGTGAAAGGGGCGTGACATGCAGCGGATCTACGAACCGGAAAACCTGATGGAAGGGGAGTTGCTGCAAGGCATGCTGGCCAGCGAGGGGATCGAGGCCCACCTGGTGGGGCGGGACCTGGTCGGAGGTACGGGAGAATTGCCCATCTACGGGTTGCTCGGGCTGTCGGTTGACAATGACCAGGCGGCCTACGCGCGTGAGCTGATCAGCGCTTACAATGCCGCGCTGCCGCTGCCCGGGGATGAACCGGAGAGTTTCCCCGGCACGCTGGTCTGTTAGGCTGGCGTTCGTTTGATCAAGAGTTGTGCTGCCCCATGTGTGGACGTTATGCCCTGTTTCGCTGGAACCCCGCCTTTGCGGCCCTGCCTGGTTTTCCCGCTGATCAGCAGGCCCAGTGGAACATATCCCCTACCGATTCGGTGCTGATGCTGCGCGCTGGCGCTGATGGCCAGCGCGAGTTGGCGCGCGCGCGCTGGGGGCTGACCCCGCCGTGGCTGACCGATCTTTCCCGCACGCCCGCGCATGCCCGAGCTGAAACCGTGGCCGAACAACCCATGTTCCGCGAAGCCCTGCGCCTGCGCCGTTGCCTGTTGCCGGCCAACGGGTTCTACGAATGGCGCGGCACCGCGCGCAAGCGTCCGTACTGGCTGACGCCGGGAGAGGGCGCGTCGCTGTTTTTCGCGGCAATCTGGGAGGCATATCCGGTGCAGGAGCAGGTGTGGTTGAGTACCGCGGTGATCACGCAGCCGGCCGCGAGCCAGCGTCGGCCATTGATTCTGGATGCCGCCGGGCAGCAAGCGTGGCTCGATCCAGAGACGCCGTTGCATGCCTTGCAGGCCCTGCTGGCGAGCGAGCCTGCGCCCTTGCGCGAGCGGGTGCTGGCCAACCTGATAAACGATCCAAAGCTCAATGGCCCGGAGTGTTTGACGCCGGGGTAGGCGCTGCCATGGGCAATTTTCGGCTCGGGTTCGGATCTTTTCCTCAAATGCGCGTCTGTATGTCTGTTGTATCTGGCGCCGATTTCATTCCGCGCCTAGGATACCGGCATGTTTTCAAGGAGCTTTTCGATGAACAAGACATTGGTTTTGTGTGCACTGAGCGCAGGTCTGCTGCTCGCCGGTTGTCAGTCGGTCAACACCACCAGCGGTGGCGCGGTAGGTGTTGAGCGCAAGCAGTACATGTTCAGCATGCTGTCGACCGACGAGGTCAACCAGATGTATGCCCAGTCCTACCAGAAGACCGTCGGTGAAGCGACCACCCAGGGCGTCCTGGACAAAACCAGCAATGATGCCAAGCGCGTCCAGGCGATTGCCAGCCGGCTGATCGCCCAGGCGCCGGTGTTCCGTCCTGATTCGGCGCAGTGGAAGTGGGAAGTCAATCTGATCAAGAGCGACGAACTCAACGCCAACTGCGGGCCGGGCGGCAAGATCATTTTCTACACCGGGCTGATCGACACGTTGAAGCTGACCGACGATGAAATCGCGGCGATCATGGGCCATGAAATCGCCCACGCCCTGCGCGAGCACGGGCGTGAAGCAATGTCCAAAGCCTATGGTATCGAGATGGCCAAGCAGGGCGCCGGTGCGCTGTTCGGCCTGGGCCAGGACAGCCTGGCGCTGGCGGACACCGTGGCCAACTACGGCATGACCTTGCCTAACAGTCGCTCCAATGAAAACGAAGCGGACCTGATCGGCCTGGAACTGGCCGCCCGTGCCGGCTACAACCCGAATGCAGCGATTACCCTGTGGAACAAGATGAGCAAGGTCTCGGAAGGTTCGCCGCCGGAGTTCATGAGCACTCACCCGGCTTCGACCAGCCGGATCGCTTCGCTGGAAGCAGCGATTCCGAAGGTGATGCCGCTCTACGAGAAAGCGCCGAAGTCTTGATAATCATGGGGTGATGCCGCTGACGCCTTCGCGGGCAAGCCCGCTCCCACAGGTCCCGTGGTGGCCACAATTTTGTGATCACCACCAACCCTGTGGGAGCGGGCTTGCCCGCGATGAACGTTAACTCGTTCTAAGACCTAGCGCGTCAAACCCACCCACTGCTCTGCATCGCCTTGTACACCGCAACGATCGCCAGGATGAAGAACGCCGAAGCCGCCAGGCGGCGAATCAGGGTCAATGGCAGTTTTTCCGCGGCAAAGTTACCCGCCAGAACCACCGGCACGTTGGCAATCAACATGCCCAGGGTGGTACCAATGATTACCAGCCACAATTCCGGGTACTGTGCTGCGAGTATGACCGTGGCGATCTGGGTCTTGTCGCCAATCTCAGCGAGGAAGAACGCGATCAGCGTGGTCACGAACGGCCCGAACTTGCGTGCGGTGCTGGCTTCGTCGTCATCCATCTTGTCCGGCACCAGGGTCCACAGCGCAGTGGCGGCGAAGCTCGCGGCCAGGATCCAGTGCAGCATCGCATCCGAGAAGAAACTGCCGACCCATGCGCCCACTGCGCCGGCAGCCGCATGGTTGGCCAGGGTGGCAGCGACGATGCCGGCGATGATCGGCCAGGGCTTGCGGAAACGCGCGGCGAGAATGAGGGCGAGCAGTTGCGTCTTGTCACCGATTTCGGCCAAGGCAACGATTGCGGTTGGAACGAGTAGAGAGTCCAGCATCAGGGATTTTCCTAAGGGGCGGGTCGACACGGCTATGACACGTACAGCCTCCCCGCCCCGGGTAAGGTGTTCGTGTCATAGGTCTTGTCAAACCCTGAGGTCCGTCTGTGCGGACCTCGAGGTCGCATACGCCATGGTCTGAGGACCAAGTATGTTGACGTATGCCGGACGAGCGTGGCGCTCGTGGGAGACTACTCCCCTAGGACGGAGCGGATTCTGCCTAGGCAAATCCGAATGAGCAAGTTTCTTTTTGCAGAAAAGATTTCAGCCGCGCTTGGCGCGATAGATCCTGAAGCCCTGTCCTTCGGCCTTGATCGCACACACGCCAAGGTGCTCTTCGATCAGCGGCTGGTACTTCAGGAAGCTGTTGGCAACCAGGCGCAGTTCCCCGCCGTTTTTCAGATGTTTGGCTGCTTTTCGCAGCAAGTTCTCGGTGGCGAAGTAATCGGTATGCACGCCCACATGGAACGGCGGGTTGCTTAAAATCGCGCTCAAACCCATGGGTGCCGCGTCGATACCGTCACCGGTTATCACGTCTGCTTCAAGGCCGTTGGCGGCCAGCGTCAGGCGACTGCTGGCGGCCGCGAAGGCGTCCACGTCGAGCAGGGTCACCTGATTGTGCGGATAGCGGCGCTTGACCGCCGCCCCCAACACACCGGCACCGCAACCAAAATCCAGCAAATGACCGCTTGGCAACTTGTCGAGGTGCTCGAGCAGCAGCGCACTGCCGCGATCCAGGCGGCCGTGGCTGAACACCCCGGGCAGGCTGATGACGGTCAGCGGTCCTTCAGACAGGTCCAGCTCATAAGTCTGGGCCAGGCTTTCCAGGGATTTGGCCTGTGGCGCATCGGCGACGGTGACCAGCCACAGCTGGCAGTGGCGCGCGCTGTCGAGCTTGCGCGGTTTGCCAAAAGGGTTGAGTTGCTTGGCGGCGCCTTCGATGCCGCTGCGCTTCTCGCCCACCAGGTACAACTCGCGACCGGCCAGGCGCGAGGCCAGGGCGTTGAGAATGTAGTCGGTGAGGTCCTTGGATTTGGGCAGAAACACCACCGCTGTTTCGAACTCGCGCTCTGGCGCGGTCACCCCAAATTGGCTGCGCCCGGCGAAGCGGGCATCGAGGGCTGCTTGATCGCCAGCGTGCCAGCACCAGCCGTGGGCATCGGGCAGGCGTCCCAGCAGATCATCGGCGGGCAACCCGGCGAGCAATACCGAACCCTGGAATAACTCGGCCTGACGAAGCAGTACTTCACTGCGCGGATCCATAATCTGCTCCCTGGAAAAAAGTGCCGCAGTCTATCAACTGACGACACGCAGCGCTTTACCGCTGAAGTATCCCTGCGCATTTTCCGTGAGTTGGCCGACGATCCGCTGGCGCGCTTCACGACTGCCCCAGGCGTTGTGCGGGGTGACGATCAGGCGAGGGATGTCGTCGGCCAGCAGTGGATTGCCGGCGGTCGGTGGCTCTACGCTGAGCACGTCGGTGGCCGCGCCGCCGAGGTGGCCGTTGCGCAAAGCGTCGGCCAGCGCCTGCTCGTCAATCAGGCCACCTCGGGCCGTGTTCACTACAAATGCGCCCGGTTTCATCGAGGCCAGCTCCGGGGCTCCAATGAAATGGCGGGTGTGTTCGTTCAGTGGGCAGTGCAGGGTCAGGGCGTCGATCTGCGGCAGCAGCTCTGCCAGCGGCAGTCGATCCGGCCTGGCTGGGCGCCCCGGTATCTGGCCCAGCAGCACGCGCATGCCGAATGCTTGCGCCAGCCGGGCGACGGCGCCACCCAGTTCGCCATGCCCCAGCAAGCCAAGGGTCTTGCCTTCCAGTTCGACGATCGGATAGTCCAGCAGGCAGAACTGTTTCGCCTGTTGCCAGCGTCCTTCGTCCACGGCTTTCTGGTAGTCGGCCAGGCGCGTTGCCAGGTTCAGCAGCAACATGATGGTGTGTTGCGCCACCGAGGGTGTGCCGTATCCCTGGCAGTTGCACACGGTGATGCCGTGGGCGCGCGCGGCCGCCAGATCGACATTGTTGGTGCCGGTGGCGGCAATCAGGATCAGCTTCAGCCCGGGGCTCGCGGCGATTGCGGCTGCATCGATCACGGTTTTATTGCTGATGGCGACAGTCGCGCCCTTGAGGCGCTCGATCACCTGGTCTGGCGTTGTCTGGGCGAACAGTTGCAAGTCGCTGAAGCAATCGCGCAACGGTGCCAGGTCGAGGTCGCCCAGGTCCAGGGAAGGATGGTCGAGGAAAACTGCGCGGTGAGTGTTCGTCATCAACTGTACCTTTTGTGCATTGATCTGAAGGCGTAATCTGCCGAGCCTAACAGATGAAACAATCAGTTACTCATCGCAGGGCTGACCTATACGCCGCTGGATTTCGCCAGGCCTGCCACTAAGGATTTGCGCATGTATTGGACAGAGTTCTTGACCGTTGCCCTCATTCACCTGCTCGCCGTGGCCAGCCCCGGCCCGGACTTTGCGGTGGTGGTGCGCGAAAGCGTGACCCACGGTCGTCGCGCCGGCACTTGGACTGCACTGGGGGTTGGCTCGGCGATATTCCTGCATGTGGGTTATTCGCTGCTGGGCATTGGGCTGATCGTGTCGCAATCGATCGTGCTGTTCAACGCCTTGAAATGGGCCGCTGCCGCGTACCTGCTGTACATCGGATTCAAGGCGCTGCGTGCGAAACCGGCCAAGCCGGTGACCGACGACCTGCACAAGGAAGCCGGTGAGCGCACTGCCCGTGGCGCCTTCACTTCGGGCTTTGTGACCAATGGTCTGAACCCGAAGGCCACGCTGTTCTTCCTGTCGCTGTTCACGGTGGTGATCAACCCGCACACGCCGTTGTCGGTGCAGGCTGGCTACGGCGTCTATCTGGCGGTGGCCACGGCGATCTGGTTCTGCCTGGTGGCGATGCTGTTCAGCCAGCAGCGAGTGCGCGCCGGATTTGCGCGCATGGGCCACTGGTTCGATCGGACGATGGGCGCGGTGCTGATTGCCATCGGGGTGAAACTGGCGTTTACCGAAATGCATTGAAGGAACTGGGGAGCGCCGCGCCATCTTGTCGCGGCCAATCCGTCACCCGGGTTGATTCGACTGGCGCTGGCGGACGTAATCCAGAAACCCGTCCATGTCACTGCTGCACAGCACCCGTGACGCAGTCTTCACCTCTTCCATCGGCCAGTCCCACCAGGCAGATGCCAACAGTTCCTGGCGCACGTCTTCCTCGAAGCGCCAGCGAATGTGCCGGCTGGGGTTGCCGCCAACGATCGCATAGGGTTCCACGTCACGGGTGACCACGGCCCCCGCGGCGACTACCGCGCCATGACCGATGGTGACGCCCGACAGGATCAGCACATTGGCGCAGATCCAGCAGTCGCTGCCGATTACCACATCACCCTTGGTCGGGCTGCACCCGGGAATATCCCGGGCTTCGTCAATCATCAACGGGAACGGGTAGGTGCTGACCCAGTCGGTGCGATGCCCGCCGCCGAGCAGAATCTGCACGCCTTCGGCTATCGAGGTGTAGGAGCCGACCTTCAGGATCGTATCGTCACCAAATTCCATGACCTCGGGAATGCCATAGGTCCCCACGCCTATTTCATAGCGGGGGTAGCGCAGGCGAATTTTCTCTGGCGCCCGCTGCAGTTTTTCCAGGCGCTTGAGGTGCTTGCGGATTTTTCGTTGTTTGAGTTTTTCGAGAAATTTCATGGCCAGGCCTGGAAGCGGGGAGGGCGTTCAGCGATGCAGCATCAAGCGTTTCAAACGGCGGAAGCTGGTGCGGTTCAGGTGACGCCAGGGAATGGAGCGCAACAGTTTCCAGGCTTCCTTCTTGTCTTCGACGACCGCGTACTTGAGGGCCTTGTTCACCAGTTGCGTGCGAGCGCTCTGGTATGCGGGGTGGCCCAGGTACGGCGCGATGGCTTCAAGGTCCGCCTGTAGCAGCACCTTGTACTTTCTCGACAGGTTGTTGGGGTGACGGCGATAGCGGGTCACGCACACCGGCAGCTCATGCACCTCGTAACCCAGGCGGGCGATGCGCAGGGTCATCTGGAAATCCTGGACCCGCAGGCTTGGCGCATAAAAGCCGGCACTGCGCATGGCGCTCATGCGATACAGCGCAACCGGAGCACCGATCACCACGGCGCCGCTGAGCACCTTGTCGAAGTCGTAGGTGCGGATCTCGTCGCGTTGTTGCTGCTTGATGGTATTGCCGTCGCTGTCCATGTAGATGATCAGCGCCCCCACACAGCCAACTTGCGGGTGCTGTTCCAGGTAATCCACCCGGATGCGCACGGACTGCGGCAGCATGATGTCGTCCAGGTCCGGCGTGGATACGTAGTCGCCCTTGGCATAACGCAAGCCGTGGTTGAGGGCCGCGCTGACGCCCTGGTTGGCCTGGGTATACAGCTGGAAGTCATGGGTTTGCTGCAATTGCCTGAGCATCGCGATGCTGTTGTCGCTGGAGCCATCGTCGACGATGATGACTTCAAAATTCGGGTAATCCTGGGCGAAGATGCTGGCGATCGCCTCTTCCAGGTATTTTTCCGCGTTATAACAAGGCGCCACAATGGAAACCAGGGGCGCTTGTTTACTGGAGCAATCCAGAGGGTCGGTCACTTCAGTATTCATCGCTGTCATTGTGTCGGTAAAAGTGCATAGGCTCGCACGAAACCCTGCTGGCATCCATTACAAGTTGCCCTGCACAGGCAATAAGCGTGGCCGCCAGAGGTTGCGGGTGATGGCGCAAAGCCAGCATCTGACCCTCCGACGAAATCATTCCTTTGGCTGATTTGATGCCCGGGCCGGCGCATTAGAGTGCTGCTTTCAGCCACGACCGTGCAGTCAGGAAAAGGGATTCTTATGTTGCAGACTCGCGTTATCCCCCCAGCCGAAGGCGCTTACCAATACCCGCTGCTGATTAAACGCCTGCTGATGTCGGGTGCCCGCTACGAGAAGACCCGCGAGATCGTCTATCGCGATCAATTGCGCTACAGCTACCCGACCCTGATCGAGCGCGTGGCACGACTCGCCAACGTACTGACCGCCGCCGGCGTCAAGCCGGGGGATACCGTGGCGGTGATGGACTGGGACAGCCATCGCTATCTGGAATGCATGTTCGCCATCCCGATGATCGGCGCGGTGATCCACACCATCAACGTACGTCTGTCACCGGAACAGATCCTCTACACCATGAACCACGCTGAAGACCGCTTCGTGCTGGTCAACAGCGAGTTCGTGGGCCTGTACAACGCGATCGCCGGGCACCTGACCACCGTCGAGAAAACCCTGCTGCTGACCGACCTGCCGGAAAAAACTGCTGACCTGCCCAATCTCGTGGGGGAGTACGAGCAACTGCTGGCGGCAGCGAGCGCCCAATACGATTTCGAGGATTTCGACGAAAACTCGGTCGCCACCACCTTCTACACCACCGGCACCACCGGCAACCCCAAGGGCGTGTACTTCACCCATCGACAACTGGTGCTGCACACCATGGGGGTGTCGACCATCATGGGCGCCATCGACAGCGTGCGCCTGCTGGGCACCAATGATGTGTACATGCCGATCACCCCGATGTTCCACGTGCATGCCTGGGGCTTGCCGTACGTGGCGACCATGCTCGGGCTCAAGCAGGTTTACCCCGGTCGTTACGACCCGGAGTTTCTGGTGGAGTTGTGGCGCAAGGAGAAGGTCACTTTTTCCCACTGCGTACCGACCATCCTGCAGATGGTCCTCAATGCCAAGGCCGCGCAGGACACCGATTTTGGCGGCTGGAAAATCGTCATCGGCGGCAGTGCCCTGAACCGGGCGCTGTATGAGGCCGCCAAGGCCAAGGGCATTCAGTTGACCGCAGCCTATGGCATGTCGGAAACCGGCCCGCTGGTGTCCTGTGCGCACCTCAACGACGAGCTGATGGCAGGCACTGAAGATGAGCGCACCACTTACCGCATCAAGGCCGGTGTGCCGGGCCCCCTGGTGGAGGCGGCGATCGTCGACGCCGAGGGTCATTTCCTGCCGGCCGATGGCGAGACTCAGGGGGAACTGGTACTGCGCGCGCCATGGCTCACTGAAGGCTATTTCAATGAACCGCAGAAGGGCGCCGAGCTGTGGGCGGGCGGCTGGTTGCACACCGGCGACGTGGCGACCCTGGACACCATGGGCGTGATCGATATTCGCGACCGCATCAAGGACGTGATCAAGACCGGCGGCGAGTGGATTTCCTCCCTGGACCTCGAAGACCTGATCAGCCGTCATGTAGCGGTACGCGAAGTAGCAGTGGTGGGCATCGCCGATCCGCAGTGGGGCGAGCGCCCGTTCGCCTTGCTGGTGATCCGCGAAGGCCACGTAATCGGGGCCAAGGAACTCAAGGAACACCTCAAGCCGTTCGTGGAACTGGGGCACCTGAGCAAGTGGGCGATCCCGAGCCAGATTGCTCTTGTTACCGAAATTCCCAAGACCAGCGTCGGCAAGCTGGACAAGAAAAAAATCCGCCTCGACATTACCGAATGGCAGGCCAACAACAGCACCTTCCTCTCGACGCTTTAAGCGATCCTGGCGTGCCCGAAAAGGCACGCCAGCCCCACCAAGCAAGCGCTTGGCTTGTGAAATCTGAATTTTCAGCCATTCTTCCCGTGCCGACAGTTGTCGGACTGGCGAAAGGACTGTTCCAGAGTGGCTGGCAGCTGCAAATCACACTTTAGAGGGATCAAGCTCTACTACCTGCTGGCTATAGTCCGCTCAAGGATTTTTAAGAACGAGCGCAAACGCACAAACGGGGCGATGCACATTGGATTGAATTCGGAACGCCCTGGCGTCCGGTCAGCCACAACGTTTTTAAAAGTACTCACTGCCATAACAATAATGCACATGGAGTAGCGTCGATGACATCAGTAAACCAGTTCTGGCGCCGGGCGAAATTGCCTCTGGCGGTCAGTCTTGCTTCTACGCTCGCCGGGCCCGCATTCGGCGTCAGTTTCAACATTGGTGAAATCGAAGGTCAGTTCGACTCTTCTCTCTCCCTGGGCATGAGCGTTTCCACCCAGTCGCCGAACAAGAACCTCATCGGGGTCAACAACGGCGGCCAAGGGCTGTCCCAGACTTCCGATGACGGTCACCTGAACTTCAAGAGCGGCCAGGCCTTCTCGAAGATTTTCAAGGGTATCCATGACCTTGAATTGAAATACGGCGACACCGGTGTGTTCGTGCGGGGCAAATACTGGTACGACTTCGCACTGCAAAACGAAGACCTTGAATTCAAGAACGTCAGCAACGACAACCGCAAGGAAGGCGCCAAATCCTCCGGCGGCCAGATCCTCGATGCCTTCGTCTACCACAACTACTCCATCGCCGATCAGCCGGGCTCCGTGCGTCTGGGCAAGCAGGTAGTGAGCTGGGGCGAAAGTACGTTCATCGGCGGTGGCATCAACTCGATCAACCCGATCGACGTATCCGCATTCCGTCGTCCGGGTGCCGAGATCAAGGAAGGCCTGATCCCGGTCAACATGTTCTACGTCTCCCAGAGCCTCACCGAGAATCTCTCGGCTGAAGCGTTCTACCAGCTGGAATGGGACCAGACCGTCGTCGACAACTGCGGCACCTTCTTCTCCCAGCCGGACATCGTTGCAGATGGCTGTGACAGCAACCTGCGGGTGTTGAACAAACGCTCGACCATCCCGGCCGTTGCCCTGGGACCGTTGGCTGGCGCTGGCGTAGACGTCAACGAGGAAGGTGTGCTGGTCCGTCGCGGCCCCGATCGCGATGCGCGGGACAGCGGCCAATGGGGCGCGTCCCTGAAGTACATGTTCGATCCGCTGGACACCGAATTCGGTGCCTACTTCATGAACTACCACAGCCGTGCGCCGATCTTCAGCGCCACGGGTGCACCGCAATCGGTGTACAACACCGCCGCGGGCCTGCCGGGTCCATTCGCTGCACTGGCACCTTTGCTGGTGGCGGGCAACTCGCAGTATTTCATCGAATACCCGGAAGACATTCGCCTGTACGGCTTGAGCTTCTCCACCACCCTGCCTACCGGTACGGCGTGGAGCGGTGAGATCAGCTATCGTCCGAACGCGCCGGTGCAGCTCAACTCCACCGACATCCTGTTCGCCGGTGTGCGTCCGTTGGGCGGCGCCCTGGGCAATGCTTCGCTACTGACTGGCGTTCCTGGCCAGGACCTGCACGGTTATCGTCGCAAGGAAATCACCCAGTTCCAGACCACCCTGACGCACTTCTTCGATCAAGTGATGGGCGCGAGCCGTCTGACCCTGGTAGGTGAAGTGGGCGTGACTCACGTCGGCGGCCTGGAAAGCTCCTCTGACGTGCGCTACGGCCGCGATCCGGTCTACGGTCCAGGTGAGCTGCCACCGACTGGCCCAGCCGGTACCGACACCTGCGCCAACATCCTCAACGCCAGCACCATCAACGGTGCAGGTGCTGGTTCGCCGCAGAACAACCGCAGTCGCAATTGCACCAACGAAGGCTTCACCACCGCAACCTCGTGGGGCTACCGCGGTCGTGCGATCTGGGAATACAACGACGTATTCGCCGGCGTGAACCTCAAGCCTAACGTGGCCTGGTCCCATGACGTGAGCGGCTACTCGCCTGGCCCTGGCGGCAACTTCGAGGAAGGTCGCAAAGCGGTCAGCCTGGGCGTTGATGCCGAGTACCAGAACACCTACACCGCGAGCCTGGCGTACACCAACTTCTTCGACGGCAAATATACCACTGTGGACGATCGCGACTTTGTTGCGCTCAGCGTCGGCGTGAACTTCTAAGCACAGTATTTTCAGGACGAACACACATATGAAAATAACAAAGAGTCTGTTCCAAGCCGGTGTTCTGGGACTTTCGCTGCTGGCGACCAGCGTCATGGCGGCGGTTCCCGCTGCCGAGGCAGACAAGCTGGGCAAGAGCCTGACACCGATGGGCGCCGAGATGGCGGGTAACGCCGACGGTTCGATCCCGGCCTGGAAACCCATGGCCAAAAATGCGGGCACAGTCGACAGCAAGGGCTTCCTGTCCAACCCGTACGGCAGTGAAAAACCGCTGTTCACCATCACCGCGCAGAACGTGGATCAGTACAAAGAGAAGCTTGCCCCGGGCCAGTACGCGATGTTCAAGCGTTACCCGGAAACCTTCAAGATGCCGGTCTACCCGTCCCATCGCGGTGCCACAGTGCCGGATGAAGTGTTCGCCTCCATCAAGAAAAACGCCGTCAACACCAAACTGGTGTCCGGTGGTAACGGCCTGGAAAACTTCGAGACTGCCGTCCCGTTCCCAATCCCGAAAACTGGCGTTGAGGTTATCTGGAACCACATCACCCGGTATCGCGGCGGCAGCGTGACTCGCCTGGTCACCCAGGCCACTCCACAGCCTAACGGCTCGTTCAGCCTGGTGTATTTCCAGGACCAGTTCGTGTTCCGCGACAAGATGAAGGATTACGATCCGGCGAACCCGGGCAACATCCTGTTCTACTTCAAGCAGAAAGTGACCGCGCCGGCACGTCTGGCCGGTGGTGTACTGCTGGTGCACGAAACCCTCGACCAAGTGAAGGAGCCGCGTTCGGCGTGGGTCTATAACGCCGGTCAGCGTCGGGTGCGTCGCGCCCCGCAAGTGTCTTATGACGGGCCGGGTACTGCCGCCGATGGCCTGCGTACCTCTGACAACCTGGACATGTACAACGGAGCGCCAGATCGCTACGACTGGAAACTCGAAGGCAAGAAAGAGATGTACATCGCCTCCGACAGCTACAAGCTCGACGATCCGAAGCTCAAGTACGCCGACATCATCAAGGCCGGCCACATCAACCAGGACCTGGCTCGATACGAGCTGCGCCGGGTGTGGCATGTGGTTGCAACCCTGAAGGAAGGTCAGCGCCATATCTACGCCAAGCGTGACTTCTACATCGACGAAGACACCTGGCAGGCGGCGGTGATCGATCACTACGACGGTCGTAATCAACTGTGGCGCGTTGCGGAAGCCCACGCCGAGAACTACTACGACAAACAAGTGCCGTGGTATGCCCTGGAAACCCTGTATGACCTGCAATCGGGTCGTTACCTGGCGTTGGGCATGAAGAACGAAGAGAAGTCGGCATATGACTTCGGCTTCACTGCTACCACCAGCGACTTCACCCCTGCGGCATTGCGTCAGGAAGGTGTTCGCTAAGCTGCACTGAGCAGAGGCCGCACCCTCTGAAAACGCCCCGACTGGTTCGGGGCGTTTTTTTTTGCCTATCGCTCCTGTAGGAGCGAGCTTGCTCGCGATGAACCTGAGGGCTCCGCGGGGAGTCAGGCAACCCACGTCATCGTTAACGACCATCGCGAGCGAGCTCGCTCCTACGGGCCTGCATGCATTCGGGCGTAGAGCTTGATGGCCTTTTTGTAGCCATTTGTAGCAATAACCTTCATTACCTCTTCGTTTACCGCTAGTCTGCGGACATCTGCAACGCCGCCACCCGCCATCAAACAAGAGCCGGCCATGACTGATCTGTCCCCCATCCCGGGCCCTGCAAGCGTTGCCGTCGCGGCACTGGACGGACGTTTTTTTCGCCCGCCGCTGCCTGATGGCCACGTGCTGCGGCCGCGCCTGTGCGAGCGACTGAGTGCCGGGCTTGGCGGCAGGCTGTTGCTGGTCAGCGCCCCGGCAGGGTTCGGCAAGAGCTCCCTGGCCGTGGAATTCTGTCAAGGTCTGCCCGCGCACTGGCAGAGTCTGTGGCTGGGCCTGAGTCCGCGTGACAGCGACCCTGGGCGTTTTCTTGAGCGGCTGCTCGAAGGCCTCCAGGATTTTTATCCCAAGCTTGGCAGCCAGTCCCTTGGCCTGCTGAAAATGCGCCAGCGCCATCAGCCATTTGCTTTCGAGGAGTGGCTGGACGGCTTGCTCGATGAGCTGGCCGTGCACTTGCTGCCAACGGCTCCACTGTTGCTGGTGCTCGATGACTACCACCTGGCCCAGGGGCCGGTGCTCGACCGTTGCCTGCAATTTTTCCTCAATCATCTGCCTGACGGCCTGCTGGTGATGGTGACCAGCCGCCAGCGCCCGGACTGGCATCTGGCGCGCCTGCGCCTGTCCCGGCAATTGCTCGAACTGCACGAGCAGGACTTGCGCCTGACTCACGACGAAGCCCAGAGCCTGCTCGATCGCCACAGCACCTCACTGCGCGGCGAAGCCCTGGAAAACCTCATAGAGCGCAGCGAAGGCTGGGTCGCTGGCCTGCGTTTCTGGCTGCTGGCCGCCTCCGAAGTGGGCAGTGAAGGTGCATTGCCTCAGTCCCTGCATGGTGGGGAAGGGCTGATCCGCGATTACCTGCTTGAAGAAGTCATCGATTGCCTGCCCGCCGAAGTGCAGGCCTTCCTCTACGACACCGCCCCCCAGGAGCGTTTCTGCAGCGAACTGTGCGACGCCGTTCGCGAGGCTCACGACAGCGCAGAGATCCTGCGCTTCCTGCTGGCTCACCAGGTGTTCCTGGTGCCCCTGGACGAGCAGGGCCGCTGGTATCGTTATCACCATTTGTTTTCCGATCTGCTGCGCACCCGCCCGACCGCCCAGGCCATCGTGCCGGCAGCGAGCCTGCACCTGCGCGCATGCCGCTGGTTCAACGCCCAGGGGCTACTCGATGAAGCGGTGGAACAGGCGTTGCGCGCCGGTCACCTGGACGTCGCAGCGAACCTGGTGCAGAACCTGTCCGAAGAGCAGCTGCTGGCCGAACAGAACGTCGGCATGTTGCTGCGCTGGAAGATGGACTTGCCCGACAGCCTGCTGATCAGCACGCCGCGCCTGATCGTGCTGTACAGCTGGGCTCTGGGGCTGGCCTGCCAACTCGACGCTGCCGAAGAACTGGCCAGTCATCTGAGCCGCTTCCTGCCGGCCCCTTCGGCCACGGCGCAAAAGTCCATGCTGGCGCAGTGGCTGGCCCTGAGCGGGATCATCGCCCGCGGACGGGGCAACCGTGAACTGACCCTGCTGTATTGCACTGAAGCCCTGGAGAGCCTGCCTTCCAAGCGCTATGGCCAACGCTTGATGTGCCTGTCGACCTTGTCCAACCTGGCCATCGCCGACGGCGACCTGTGGCGTGCACGCGGGTTGAACCGCGATTCCCTGGAGCTGGCACAGCGGGTGGGTAATCCATTGTTCGAGGCGCTGGCGCATTACGACCGTGCCCGAGTGCTCCAGGCCCGCGGGGAAATCCTGCGGGCACTGGATGAAGTGCGCCAGGGCCTGCAACGCCTGCAAGGGCTGTCGCCGCAACGACTCTATGCTGTTCGTGCACGCCTGACGTTATACGAAGGATTTCTGTTGGCCATGCGCCTGCAGCCACAGGCTGCGCGCATTCGACTGCAGGCTGGCCTCAGCGAAGCACGAGCCTGCCGGGATATCAGCGTACTGATCGGCCATTGCGTGATTGCCCGAATCGAAGGCAGCAGCGGCGGGTTTTCCAAGGCATTCGCCGAACTCGCCGAAGCCGAGCGCCTGATGCATATCTGGGACGTGCCGCCGATTTATTACCTGGCGATGATTACCCTGGTCAAATGCGAGCTGTGGCTGGCCCAGGGCCGCACCGACCTGGCCGAAGCCTGGCTGGCGCGTCTGAGCCAGACCTACAACGGCGAAAACCCCGCTGCGCCGCCGGAATTTCATCCGCAACTGCCCTTGCATATCGAATTGCAGCAGGCTTTGCTGGAGGTCATCCAGGGCCAGTTGATGCTGGCCGAGGGGCGGTTGAACGCATTGCTGGAAAACGGCCAGCAAACCGGGCGTCAGATGCTCAGCGTCATGGTGCTGACCCAGAAGACCGAGCTGCTACTGGCCAGCAACCGCGAACCTGACGCCCGGCAAAGCCTCACTCAGGCCCTTGATGCTGCGATGGGTGGCGTGGTGCAACCTTTCGACGGCTTGCTGAGCAAACATCCGGCCTGGTTGCGCGAACAACTTCAGCACAACGCCAGGACCGCGGTTTGCGCCGCCCTGGCAGAGCATCTGCCCGCCATACCACCGCGCATTGCCTCGGAGCCATCCCACACCTGCGAGCAACTGAGTGCCCGAGAACTGGCCGTCCTGAAGCTCATTGCCCAAGGGTGCTCGAATCAGGAGATCAGTGATCAGCTGTTTATTTCGCTGCATACGGTGAAGACGCATGCCAGTCATATCAACAGCAAGCTGGGGGTAGAGCGCAGGACTCAGGCGGTGGCGCGGGCGAAGGAGTTGGGTGTATTGGGGTGACGCTGTCGGGCCCGCCAGCCTGTGCCAGAATAGGCCATCCATTCTTTTCAGGAACCACCATGGTCGCTGCCAGCCCCACGCTCATCCGCGAGACCTTCCCCGTCGGCCCGTTGCAGTGCAACTGCACGATCATCGGCGATCCGATTACGAAAAAGGCCATCGTCGTCGATCCCGGTGGCAACCCTGAGCTGATCATGGCGCGACTCGACGCCCTCGGGCTCAAGGTGGTGAGCATCATCCACACCCACGCACACCTGGATCACTTCCTGGCTTCCGGTCAGATGAAAGAGAAAACCGGGGCGACCCTGCATCTGCACAAGGAGGACCAGTTCCTCTGGGACAACCTGGAGATGCAATGCCAGATGTTCGGCGTGCCTTACACGCCGGTGCCCCCGCCAGATCGCTGGTTGGCCGACGATGAAGAACTGGCTTGCGGCTGTGGCGTGGCATTGCACACACCCGGTCACACACCCGGCTCTATGAGTTTCTGGTTTGCTGACGCTAAGCTGCTCATCGCCGGTGACACCCTGTTTCGTCGCGGGGTAGGGCGCACGGATTTATGGGGCGGGGATCAGGCCGCTATCGTGCGGTCGATCAAGCAGCGCCTGTATACCCTCGATGAAGAGGCGACCGTGGTCACCGGGCATGGACCGGACACGCGACTGGGTGACGAAATGCGTGAAAACCCGTTCGTGCGCGCCTGATGTCTGCTTGATGGAATTTTTATCGCGCAAAATGATCCAACGCCGGCAAAGGTTCAATGCTTAAGTCCGTTGCACCACAGAATGCAAAAAGTAGGAGCTCTTCATGTTCACCACGCCTCGTCTGATTATTGCCGCTACTGCCATCGCGCTGCTGTCTGGCTGCGCTTCGCCGAACCCGTATGACAACCAGGGTCAGGCCGATAGCGGTTCCCAGGGCATGAGCAAAACCGCCAAGTACGGCGGCCTCGGCGCTCTGGCCGGGGCGCTTGCGGGCGCCGCCATCGACCATAACAATCGTGGCAAGGGCGCGCTGATCGGCGCCGCAGTGGTAGGTGCTTCCGCTGCCGGTTACGGGTACTACGCTGATCAGCAGGAGAAGAAGCTGCGCGCCAGCATGGCCAACACCGGCGTGGAGGTGCAGCGCCAGGGTGATCAGATCAAGCTGATCATGCCGGGTAACATCACGTTCGCCACCGATTCGGCGAATATCGCCTCGAGCTTCTATCAGCCGTTGAACAACCTTGCAGGCTCGCTGAAGGAGTTCAACCAGAACCAGATCGAAATCGTCGGCTACACCGACAGCACCGGCAGTCGCCAGCACAACATGGACCTGTCCCAGCGGCGCGCCCAGAGCGTGGCGACCTACCTGACGTCCCAGGGCGTCAGCAGTGCCAACCTCACAGCCCGTGGCGCCGGTCCGGATAACCCGGTAGCCAGCAACGCTGACGTCAATGGTCGGGCGCAGAACCGTCGGGTTGAGGTCAACCTGAAGGCGATTCCGGGCCAGCAATATGGTGGTCAGCAGCAAGGTACTGTTCAGCAGTACCCATAAGCGCCTGGCTGAATATCAGGTGTGAAAAAAGCCCCCGGACAATCACTCATCCGGGGGCTTTTTCATGTTGCGCGAAACCTGATTACTTCTTCAGGCCGTAATGCTCATCGAGCATGCCCGGTGCGTTTGGCGCTTTGGGCGCGTAATCGCGAGGCGGCTCCTGGTTGCGCGGCGGCGTCAGGCGCTCACGAGGCGCCTGGGCTGAATCGGCATGCAGGGCGGCGAGCAAGCGTTGGCGAGTCTGCTCATCCAGGGCAAGACGGTTTGCGCCATCGGCGAGATGATCCTGCACTTCCTGGTAACTCTGGGTCATTTTCTTGACCAGGGTCGCGGTGCTGTTGAAGTGGGTGACCACCTCGTTCTGATAACTGTCGAAACGTTCCTGAATATCATCCAGCTGACGTTGCGTGCTGTTAGGCGCGGCATTCGGCACCAGGCGAGCGATCAGGAAACCAATGGCGACACCCACAACCAGGGCAAGAGTCGGCAACAACCAAACTAAGAGCGAGTGTTCCACGAGTCCTTCCTCTATAAACGGCTTTGCTTTACGTTAACGGCTCGAACCTGCGCTGTATACCGCGATTCTCTCGCAGATAGATTGGCACAGACAAATTGCTAGACGAGTCGACCCGATTCGAGGTCACGGAGTTCCTTCCTTGCTTATGCGCGAAACCCCTGTAGTGATTGATGGCCCAGTCGGTGAACTGGAAAGTTTGTACCTGGAAAATGAGCAGCCGCGCGGCATTGCGCTGATCTGCCATCCGAACCCGGTGCAGGGCGGCACCATGCTCAACAAAGTGGTCTCGACCCTGCAGCGCACGGCCCGCGACGCCGGTTTGGTGACCCTGCGCTTCAATTACCGGGGCGTAGGCGCCAGCGCCGGCTCCCATGACATGGGGACCGGCGAGGTCGATGATGCCCAGGCCGCCGCTGCCTGGTTGCGGTCGAAACATCCTGATCTACCTCTGACGCTGCTGGGTTTCTCCTTTGGTGGTTTTGTTGCAGCAAGTCTCGGCGGGCGCCTGGAAGCCCAGGGTGAACAGCTCAAGCATCTGTTCATGGTAGCGCCGGCCGTCATGCGCCTGGGGGATCAGGATCAGGTGCCGCTGCAGGGCGAACTGACGCTGATCCAGCCGGAAACCGACGAAGTCATCGATCCGCAACTGGTCTACGACTGGTCCGGGAAACTCCAGCGTCCCCATGAGCTGCTGAAAGTGGCAGAATGCGGACACTTTTTTCATGGCAAGCTGACCGATCTCAAGGATCTGATCCTGCCGCGTCTCTCGAATTGATTGCAGTCTGACAAGCGATAACCCATGACGACTCGTACCCGTATCCTCACCGGCATCACCACCACCGGCACGCCACACCTGGGCAACTACGCCGGCGCCATCCGTCCGGCGATCCTCGCCAGCCGTGACAGCAATGCCGATTCGTTCTATTTCCTGGCCGACTACCACGCCCTGATCAAATGCGATGACCCGCTGCGCATCCAGCGCTCGCGTCTGGAAATTGCCGCAACCTGGCTGGCCGGTGGCCTGGATGTAGAGCGCGTGACCTTCTATCGCCAGTCCGACATCCCGGAAATCCCCGAGCTGACCTGGCTGCTGACCTGCGTCGCCGCCAAGGGCCTGCTCAACCGTGCGCACGCCTACAAGGCCTCGGTGGACAAGAACGTCGAGAGCGGTGAAGACCCGGATGCCGGCATCACCATGGGCTTGTACAGCTACCCGGTGCTGATGGCCGCGGACATCCTGATGTTCAACGCGCACAAGGTGCCGGTGGGTCGTGACCAGATTCAGCACGTGGAAATGGCCCGGGACATCGGCCAGCGCTTCAACCACCTGTTTGGCCAGGGCAAGGAATTCTTCACCATGCCCGAGGCGCTGATCGAAGAAAGCGTCGCCACGTTGCCAGGCCTCGACGGTCGCAAGATGTCGAAGAGCTACGACAACACCATCCCGTTGTTCAGCAGCGCCAAGGAAATGAAGGACGCGATCTCGCGCATCGTGACCGACTCCCGAGCACCGGGCGAAGCGAAAGATCCGGACAACTCGCACCTGTTCACGCTGTTCCAGGCCTTCGCTACCCCGGCGCAGTCCGACGAATTCCGCAGTGAGCTGCTGCAGGGCCTGGGTTGGGGCGAGGCGAAGAACCGTCTGTTCCAGCTGCTCGACAGCGAACTGGGTGAATCCCGCGAGCGTTATCATCAACTGATCGAACGCCCGGCAGACCTGGAAGACATGCTGCAGATCGGCGCCAAGAAGGCCCGTGCCGTGGCCACGCCGTTCCTCAACGAGCTGCGTGAAGCGGTCGGTCTGCGCTCGTTCGTCGCCCAGACTCAAGTGGCTGCCACCACGAAAAAGAAAGCCACCAAGGCCGCGCGCTTCGTCAGCTTCCGCGAAGACGACGGCAGCTTCCGATTCCGCCTGCTGGCGGCTGATGGTGAGCAGTTGCTGCTGTCGCGCAACTTTGCTGACGGTAAAACCGCAGGTCAGGTGACCAAACAGTTGCAAGCGGGCCAGGCTCTGGACGTGCGTAGCGAAGACTTGAGCTTCAACGTCTGGCTCGAAGGCGAGTGTGTGGCCGACAGCGCCACGTTCGCTGACAGCGCCGCTCGCGATGCCGGCATTGATGCGTTGCGGATCGCGCTGACTCCGGTTCAGGAATAAATCGACGGCTCGGTCCGACCAAGGGCTGATTGCCATTCCGACGGGCCGTCGCTACAGTGACGGCCCGTTTTTGTTGCCTTGCTAACGAATTATGACGCCCCTAGAACGATATCAAGCTGATCTGAAACGCCCGGAATTCTTTCATGATGCCGCGCAGGAAACTGCCGTACGTCATTTGCAGCGCCTGTACGACGATCTGGTGGCGGCCTCGCAGAACAAACCCGGTTTTCTCGGGAAACTGTTCGGCAAGAAAGACCAGACCCCGATCAAGGGGCTGTATTTCTGGGGCGGCGTAGGTCGCGGCAAGACTTACCTGGTCGACACCTTCTTCGAAGCGCTGCCGTTCAAGGAAAAGACCCGCACCCACTTCCACCGCTTCATGAAGCGCGTGCACGAAGAAATGAAGACACTGGGCGGCGAAAAAAACCCGCTGACCATCATCGCCAAGCGTTTCTCGGACGAGTCCCGGGTGATCTGTTTCGATGAGTTCTTCGTCTCCGACATCACCGACGCCATGATCCTTGGCACGCTGATGGAAGAGTTGTTCAAGAATGGCGTGACCCTGGTCGCGACCTCGAACATCGTGCCTGACGGCCTGTACAAGGACGGCCTGCAGCGTGCGCGTTTCCTGCCGGCCATCGCGCTGATCAAGCAGAACACCGAGATCGTCAACGTCGACAGCGGCGTCGATTATCGCCTGCGCCACCTCGAGCAAGCGGAGCTGTTCCACTTCCCGCTGAACGAGGCGTCACACGAAAGCCTGCGCAAGAGCTTCCGCGCCCTGACGCCGGAATGCACCGCAGCAGTCGAGAACGACGTGCTGATGATCGAAAATCGCGAAATCCGCGCCTTGCGCACCTGTGACGACGTGGCCTGGTTTGACTTCCGCGAACTCTGCGACGGCCCGCGCAGCCAGAACGACTACATCGAACTGGGCAAGATCTTCCACGCGGTATTGCTCAGCGGCGTCGAGCAGATGAGCGTCACCACCGACGACATCGCCCGGCGCTTCATCAACATGGTCGACGAATTCTACGACCGTAACGTGAAGCTGATCATCTCCGCCGAAGTCGAGCTCAAAGACCTCTACACCGGCGGTCGCCTGAACTTCGAGTTCCAGCGCACCCTCAGCCGCCTGCTGGAAATGCAGTCCCATGAATTCCTGTCCAGGGCGCATAAGCCTTAAACAGATCTTCAGCTTATAAAAAGGGCCTGCAATTGCAGGCCCTTTTTGATTTGTGCTGAAGAAAAAAGCGAAGGCACTGCAATCCCTGTGGGAGCGAGCGTGCCCGCGATGGCGTCGTGTCAGGCAATATTCATTGCGCTGACAAATCGCTATCGCTGGCAAGCCAGCTCCCACAGGTCTTGTATTTTTCTCGGGGCTACGCTGCCTGCTGAAACTGCTGCCGATACTGATTCGGTGACAGATCCGTATGTTGGCGAAACAGGCGGGCGAAGAAGCTTGCATCGTCGTAGCCCACCTCATAACTGATGGTCTTGATGCTTTTGCGGCTGCCGGACAGCAGGCCCTTGGCGGTTTCAATGCGCAGGCGTTGCAGGTAGTGCAGTGGTTTGTCGCCGGTGGCGGTCTGGAAGCGGCGCATGAAGTTACGGATGCTCATGCCGTGTTCGCGGGCGACGTCTTCGAAGCGGAATTTGTCGGCGAAGTGTTCTTCGAGCCAGTGCTGGATCTGCAGGATGATTACGTCCTGATGCAATTTTTGTCCGCCGAAGCCGATGCGGCCGGGGGAGTAGCTGCGCTGCACTTCATAAAGGATGTCGCGGGCCACGGCTTGCGACACGTTGGCGCCGCAGAAGCGTTCGATCAGATAAATGTACAGGTCGCAGGCTGAGGTGGTGCCGCCGGCGCAGTACAGGTTGTCGGCGTCGGTCAGGTGCTTGTCCTGATTGAGCTGGACCTTGGGGAAGCGTTCGGCGAAGGCGTTGAAGAAGCGCCAGTAGGTCGTGGCTTCCTTGCCGTCGAGCAGCCCGGCTTCGGCGAGCCAGAATACGCCGGTCGCCTCGCCGCACAGCACGGCGCCGCGGGCGTGTTGCTGGCGTAGCCACGGCAGGACTTGCGGGTAGCGCTGGCAAAGCGTCTCGAAGTCGTCCCAGAACGCCGGCAGGACGATGATGTCGGCGTTTTCCAGGCCGCCGTCCACCGGCATGATGACATCACTGAAGCTGTTCACTGGCTTGCCATCCGGGCTGACCAGACGAGTCTCGAAGGCCGGCACGAGACCGTGGCCGAGCTGTTTGCCATAGCGCAGGCTGGCAAGGTGGAAGAAATCCTTGGCTTGCATGAGGGTGGAAGCGAAAACCCGGTCGATAGCCAGGATGCTGACGCGCCGTAAAGGCGTGGAGGCTTGGTTGGACATAATTCAACTTTATTTTTATAAGGGAAAGTGGTCACCAGACGGCTGGATCGTCTTATTTTTTGTCTGATGTGTCCAGTGTCCTGTATCGAAGCCGAGGCATAGTCTCTGAAGGCCCCATCCTTCCAACAATAACGACAGGTGCCGCATGATCCCCAGAACCTTGTTCAGTTCCGAGCACGAACTCTTTCGCGACAGCGTTCGATCGTTCCTCGATAAGGAGGCGGTACCGTTTCATGCGCAATGGGAGAAACAGGGCTACATCGACCGTAAACTCTGGAACAAGGCGGGGGAGGCGGGGATGCTGTGCTCGCATCTGCCGGAAGAATATGGCGGGCTGGGGGCGGACTTCCTATACAGCGCGGTGGTGATCGAAGAAGTGGGTCGACTCGGGCTGACCGGTATCGGTTTTTCTCTCCATTCGGACATTGTTGCGCCATATATCCTGCACTACGGCAGCGAGGCGTTGAAGCACAAATACCTGCCGAAACTGGTCTCTGGGGAAATGGTCACGGCGATTGCCATGACCGAGCCAGGGGCTGGCTCCGACTTGCAGGGGGTAAAGACCACTGCGGTGCTGGATGGCGACGAGTATGTGATCAACGGCTCCAAGACTTTCATCACCAACGGCTTTCTGGCTGACCTGGTGATTGTCGTGGCCAAGACCGATCCGAAAGCCGGCGCGAAGGGCACCAGTCTGTTTCTGGTGGAGGCCGATACGCCTGGCTTCGACAAGGGCAAGCGTCTGGAGAAAGTCGGCATGAAGGCCCAGGACACTTCGGAGCTGTTCTTTCAGGACGTGCGCGTGCCCAAGGAAAACCTGCTGGGGCAAGCAGGGATGGGTTTTGCCTATCTGATGCAGGAATTACCCCAGGAGCGGCTCACGGTGGCTATCGGCGGCCTGGCCTCGGCTGAAGCGGCGCTGCAGTGGACGCTCGACTACACCCGTGAGCGCAAGGCATTCGGCAAGGCCATTGCGGACTTCCAGAACACTCGGTTCAAGCTGGCGGAAATGGCCACTGAAATTCAGATTGGCCGGGTCTTCGTTGATCGCTGCCTGGAATTGCACTTGCAGGGCAAGCTGGATGTGCCGACGGCGGCGATGGCCAAATATTGGGGTACCGACCTGCAGTGCAAGGTGCTCGATGAGTGCGTGCAGTTGCATGGCGGCTACGGGTTCATGTGGGAATACCCGGTGGCCCGGGCGTGGGCGGATGCGCGAGTGCAGCGCATTTATGCCGGGACCAACGAGATCATGAAGGAGATCATTGCCCGGTCGCTTTGATGTTGCGGTGACTGTCAGGCCGCCATCGCGGGCAAGCCACGCTCCCACAGGAATAACCGAACCTGTGGGAGCGTGGCTTGCCCGCGATTGGTTTCAAGGATTAATCAAGGTGCAGGATTCGGGTGATCCTTGTGTATCGCCTCAATCCCCTCAAGCACTTCATCCGACAGCTTCAGCTCGAAGCTGGCGATGTTGCTCTCCAGCTGCTCCAGGGTTGTGGCACCAATGATGTTGCTGGTCACGAACGGCTGTTGGTTGACGAACGCCAGTGCCATTTGCGCAGGGTCCAGGCCGTGCTCACGGGCCAATGCCACGTATCGGCTGCAGGCCGCCTCGGACTGCGGGTTGAAATAGCGGCTGAAGCGGCTGTAGAGGCTCAGGCGGCCTTTTGGCGGGCGGGCGCCACCTTCGTACTTGCCGGACAGGAAACCGAACGCCAGCGGCGAATAGGCGAGCAGGCCGCATTGTTCGCGGATGGCGATTTCCGCCAGGCCGACCTCGAAACTGCGGTTGAGCAGGTTGTAGGGGTTCTGGATCGACACGGCGCGCGGCCAGCCACGGGCTTCGGCCAGCGCCAGGAAGCGCATGGTGCCCCACGGGGTTTCATTGGACAGGCCAATGTGGCGGATCTTGCCGGCCCGGACCTGCTCGTCCAGCGCTTCGAGGGTGTCTTCCAAGGGAGTGAGGTTGGCTTCGGTCTGGTGCTTGTAGCCCAGCTGGCCGAAGAAGTTGGTGCTGCGCTCCGGCCAGTGCAGTTGGTAAAGATCGATGTAGTCGGTCTGCAGGCGCTTGAGGCTCGCATCTACGGCTTCGGTGATGTGCTGGCGGTTGTGCCGCAGGTTCTTGTCGCGGATGTAGTCGATCGTATTGCCGGGGCCGGCGATCTTGCTGGCCAGGATCCAGTCGGCGCGATCGCCGCGGCTTTTGAAGTAATTCCCTATGTAGCGCTCGGTGGTGGCGTAGGTTTCGGCTTTGGGTGGCACCGGGTACATCTCCGCGGTGTCGATAAAATTGATCCCAGCGCCTTTGGCCCGTTCGATCTGTGCGAAGGCTTCAGCCTCGCTGTTTTGCTCGCCCCAGGTCATGGTTCCGAGGCAGATTGCGCTTACGTTCAGATGGGTCCGGCCTAGCTGTCGATAGTCCATCGGGTGCTCCTTGGGCAAAACAATCATAAAAGCAGGTTGAAATATTTTTCGCAATCTGCATAATTGCGCACCTCTTTCTGCAGTGGAAGTGATGCGCCGCCGCCGAAGAATCTTGCCGTTGAACGGACGCGCCGACCCGAGCCCCCGAAAGCGTCTGTATCCGGCTGCCTTTGACTTGTCAAAGTACGCACTATTCAGTAAGATCCGCCGTCTAATTTACAGGGCGGCCCCTGAGGCTATAAAGAATGAAAACTTTTACTGCTAAACCGGAAACAGTACAGCGCGACTGGTTTGTCGTCGACGCTGCAGGTCAGACCCTGGGTCGTCTGGCCACCGAAATCGCGAGCCGTCTGCGTGGCAAGCATAAAGCTGAGTACACTCCTCACGTTGACACCGGCGACTACATCGTCGTTATCAACGCCGAGCAGATTCGTGTAACCGGTGCTAAAACCACCGACAAAATCTACTACTCCCACTCCGGTTTCCCGGGCGGCATCAAGTCGATCAACTTTGAAAAGCTGATTGCTAAAGCCCCTGAGCGCGTGATCGAGACCGCGGTCAAAGGCATGCTGCCTAAGAACCCGCTGGGTCGCGACATGTATCGTAAGCTGAAAGTCTATGCGGGCGCTGTACACCCTCATACTGCTCAGCAGCCCCAAGAACTGAAGTTTTAACGGAATAGTTCATTATGTCGGCGACTCAAAATTACGGCACTGGCCGTCGCAAGACCGCAACCGCACGCGTTTTCCTGCGTCCGGGTACTGGTAACATCTCCATCAACAACCGTTCGCTGGATAATTTCTTCGGCCGCGAAACTGCCCGCATGGTAGTTCGTCAGCCGCTGGAATTGACTGAGACTGTCGAGAAGTTCGACATCTACGTCACCGTGATCGGCGGTGGTGTAAGTGGTCAAGCTGGCGCAATCCGCCACGGTATCACTCGCGCTCTGATGCAGTACGACGAAACCCTGCGTGGCGCTCTGCGCAAAGCTGGCTTCGTGACTCGCGATGCTCGTGAAGTTGAACGTAAGAAAGTGGGTCTGCGTAAAGCGCGTAAGCGTCCGCAGTACTCGAAGCGTTAATTCGCTTCCACGTTCAAAAAAGAACGCCCAGTTCCTCACGGAGCTGGGCGTTTTTTTATGGGTGCGATTTATCAAAGAATTGCTCTGTGACAACTTGCCACAGCCGCAGAGGCCCTATACTGCAAGGCTTGGCAGTGGAGCTCTTGGGTAATTACCTTGTCAGAATTGGGGCTTTTCATTACCATTCGGCAAAATTTTTATAAGTACATAGATTTACTTAGTAGATGCCTGATTTAACAGGCCACAAAGCTGATGGGAGAGGACTGAATGAGCAATGACGGCGTGAATGCAGGCCGGCGTCGCTTCTTGGTAGCAGCCACATCCGTGGTGGGTGCTGCAGGAGCGGTGGGGGCTGCGGTCCCGTTCGTGGGGTCATGGTTTCCCAGTGCCAAGGCGAAAGCCGCAGGTGCACCGGTGAAAGTGAATGTCAGCAAAATCGAACCAGGTCAGCAGATGATTGCTGAGTGGCGCGGTCAGCCGGTGTTCATCGTCCGCCGTACCGAGGAAATCCTGGGGAATCTGAAGAAGATCGAGGGCCAGTTGTCTGACCCGACCTCCAAGAACTCGACACAACCGACCTATGTCGACCCGGAAACGCGTTCGATCAAGCCAGAGGTACTGCTGCTGATCGGAATCTGCACGCACCTGGGTTGCTCGCCGACTTTCCGTCCGGAAGTGGCTCCCGCAGATCTGGGCAAGGATTGGGTAGGTGGTTATTTCTGCCCTTGCCACGGTTCCCACTACGACCTGGCTGGCCGCGTCTACAAGTCGCAACCTGCGCCTTTGAACCTGCCAGTTCCCCCGCATTCCTATGAGACCGACGAGATCATTGTCGTCGGCGTCGATACGGAGAACGCGTGATGAGCAAGTTCATGGATTGGGTGGATGCGCGCTTTCCTGCCACTAAAATGTGGGAAGACCATCTCAGCAAGTATTACGCTCCGAAGAACTTCAACTTCTTCTATTTCTTTGGCTCCCTCGCACTGCTCGTTCTGGTCAACCAGATCGTCACCGGTGTCTGGCTGACCATGAGCTACACCCCGTCGGCGGAAGAAGCCTTTGCCTCCGTCGAATACATCATGCGTGACGTCGAGTACGGCTCCATCCTGCGTCTGTTGCACGCGGTGGGTGCCTCGATGTTCTTCATCGTGGTCTACCTGCACATGTTCCGTGGCTTGCTCTACGGTTCGTATCAGAAGCCGCGGGAGCTGGTGTGGGTCTTCGGCATGCTGATTTACCTGGCGCTGATGGCTGAGGCCTTCATGGGCTACCTGCTGCCTTGGGGCCAGATGTCCTACTGGGGTGCCCAGGTGATCATCTCGCTGTTCGGTGCGATCCCGGTCATCGGTGACGACCTGACCCAGTGGATCCGTGGTGACTACCTGATTTCCGGCATCACCCTGAACCGCTTCTTTGCGCTACACGTCGTGGCCTTGCCGATCGTGATTCTCGGTCTGGTGGTGCTGCACGTCCTGGCGCTGCACGAAGTCGGGTCGAACAACCCGGACGGCGTGGACATCAAGAAACACAAAGACGAAAACGGCGTACCGCTGGACGGCATTGCCTTCCACCCGTACTACACCGTGAAAGATATCGTCGGCGTGGTGGTGTTCCTGTTCATCTTCTGCTCGATTGTATTCTTCTTCCCGGAAATGGGCGGCTACTTCCTGGAGAAGCCGAACTTTGAAGTGGCCAACGCCTTCAAGACCCCAGAGCACATTGCTCCGGTCTGGTACTTCACTCCGTTCTACGCGATCTTGCGCGCGGTTCCAGACAAGCTCCTGGGCGTAATTGCCATGGGTGCGGCCATCGCGGTGCTGTTCGTACTGCCGTGGCTGGATCGCAGTCCGGTCAAGTCAATGCGCTACAAGGGCTGGCTGAGCAAGATCTGGCTGGTGTTGTTCTGCGTGTCGTTCGTGATCCTGGGCATCCTCGGTGTCCTGGCTCCGACTCCGGGCCGTACCTTGCTGTCGCAGGTGTGTACCTTCCTGTACTTCGCCTACTTCATTCTGATGCCTTTCTACACCAGGCTCGAGAAGACCAAACCGGTTCCGGATAGGGTGACTGGCTGATGAAAAAGCTATTTGCTGTACTGATTCTTGCTGCATTGCCTGTGCTGTCCTTTGCCGCTGAGCACGGCGGTCCAGAGCTGGAAAAGGTCGACATCGACGTTTCCGACAAGGCTGCCTTGCAAGACGGCGCGCGTACGTTCGCCAACTACTGCATGGGTTGCCACAGCGCCAAGTTTCAGCGTTACGAGCGAGTTGCCGACGACCTGGGTATCCCGCACGACCTGATGCTCTCGAACCTGGTGTTCACGGGTGCCAAGATCGGCGACCACATGAGCATCGGCATGCAACCGGCAGATGCCAAGACCTGGTTCGGTGCGGCACCGCCCGACCTGACCCTGGTCGCCCGCGTGCGTGGCACCGACTGGCTGTATGGTTACCTGAAGTCGTTCTACGAAGATCCTGCGCGCCCTTGGGGCGTCAACAACAAGGTCTTCCCGAACGTCGGCATGCCTAACGTGCTGGTCGGCCTGCAAGGTCGCCAGGTTGTCGGCTGCAAGCAGGTGCAGATCGTCGAGGACGGCAAGAAGCAATATGACCCTCTGACGGGTACGCCGCTGACGCATGAAGCCTGTGATCAACTGACCATCGTGCCGAAAAGTGGGGCGCTGACTGAAGAGCAGTTCGATGAGAAGGTCAAGAATCTGGTAACCTTCCTCGCTTACTCGGCTAACCCGGTTAAGCTGCAACATCAGCGCATCGGTACGTACGTATTGCTGTACCTGGCGTTCTTCTTCGTATTCGCTTACCTGCTCAAGCGCGAATACTGGAAAGACGTGCACTGATAACGTTTCAAGCAATTGCTGTTAATCGCGCGCGCCCAAGGGCGTCTCTGAAGATGTAACGTATCTGGTTATCCAGAGGTTACGGAGAGGCGCCCTCTGGGCGCGCTCGTTTTTTCCGCTTTCGAAATTTCAACAAGCGAGGAGGACCGCCATGGGCGTGACCAATCGGTTGGCCTGTTACTCCGACCCCGCCGACCACTATTCCCACCGGGTACGCATCGTACTCGCAGAGAAGGGTGTCAGCGCCGAGATCATTTATGTGGAAGCTGGTCGCCAGCCGCCTAAACTGATCGAAGTGAACCCTTACGGGAGTTTGCCCACCCTGGTTGATCGTGACCTGGCGTTGTGGGAATCGACCGTAGTGATGGAATATCTGGATGAGCGTTACCCGCACCCGCCGCTACTGCCGGTTTATCCCGTGGCGCGTGCCAACAGCCGTCTGCTGATCCATCGTATCCAGCGTGACTGGTGTGGCCTGGTGGATCTGATTCTGGATTCGCGGACCAAGGAAGCAGCCCGCGTCGTGGCCCGCAAGGAGCTGCGCGAGAGCCTGACAGGCGTGTCGCCGTTGTTCGCGGACAAGCCGTTTTTCCTCAGTGAGGAACAAAGTCTGGTGGATTGCTGCCTATTACCAATACTCTGGCGCTTGCCGATTCTGGGTATTGAATTGCCGCGGCCTGCGAAGCCGCTGCTTGATTATATGGAGCGCTCGTTTGCGCGTGAGGCTTTCCAGGCAAGTCTGTCTGGTGTCGAACGCGATATGCGCTAAGGCTTAAGGAGCCGCTATGAACTCCAGTCGACCTTATCTGGTCCGCGCGCTCTATGAGTGGATTGTAGATAACGATTGCACCCCGCACATGCTGGTCAATTCCGAGTACCCGTCGGTGCAGGTGCCTCAGGGTTTTGCCAGTGAAGGGCAGATTGTCCTGAACGTATCGCCGGCAGCCGTGCGGCATTTGCACATGGACAACGAAGCGGTCAGCTTCGAAGGGCGCTTCGGTGGCGTGCCGCACACCCTGTACGTGCCTATCGCATCGATCCTGGGCATTTATGCTCGGGAGAACGGTCAGGGCATGGTGTTTGATCTGGAATCGCCTATGGAAGACGAGGAAGAGATCGAGCCGGATGACGATGTTCCGCCGCCCGACAGCGAGCCGCCGCGACCAAGCGGAAGGCCGAGTTTGAAGGTGGTGAAGTAATAAAAAAGGCGATCCGGATGGATCGCCTTTTTTATTGCTTCACCACCTTCAAACCCTTAGGAGCTGCCGAAGGCTGCGATCTTTTGATTTTGATTTTTCCAAAGATCAAAAGATCGCAGCCTCGTTTCACTCGACAGCTCTTACAGATCGTGGCGCATCAATCGATGTACTCGAACAACTTGACAATCTTCTGCACGCCAGACACGCCTTGCACCAGATTGGTCGCCTGGGCCGCTTCCTGCTTGGTCAGCAGGCCCAGCAGGTAGACGATGCCATTCTCGGTGACAACCTTGATGCGCGAGCCCGGAATGCTCGCATCGGTCAGCATCTGGGTCTTGATCTTGGAGGTCAGCCAGGTGTCGTTCTGGCGAGCGAGGAAGCCTGAAGGTGGCAGTACCTGCAGTTCGTTATGCACCGTCTTCACGCGCTGGACCGAAGAGGCGGCCTGTTCGGCCTTGGCCTTCAGGTCTGCGGTAGGCGTTTGCCCGGCCAGCAATACCACGCCGTTGAAGCTGGTGACTACGATGTGCGAATCGTTGTCCAGGGCGGGGTCGGCCTTGGCGATGTTCACGCCGACCTTGGTTTCGATCAGGGTGTCATCGATCTTGCTGCCGAAGGTGCGGGTCCCGCGGTCATCATCAATCGGCGCCTCACGGCTGGCGTTAACCACCGAAGTGCAGCCGCTGATACCGAGGCATAGTGTCAGGGCCATCAGGCCTAGGCGATTAGGGGTCATTCTTCACTCCCGAACAGTTGGCTGTCGATCAAGTCGCAGAGGCAATGGATCGCCAGCAGGTGGACTTCCTGAATACGTGCAGTGACGTTGGCCGGGACGCGGATCTCGACGTCCTCGGGCAAAAGCAGTGATGCCATGCCACCACCGTCGCGGCCCGTCATTGCTACGACAATCATTTCGCGATCATGTGCGGCCTGGATCGCTTGAATAATATTGGCCGAGTTGCCACTGGTCGAAATTGCCAGCAATACGTCGCCTGGTTGGCCCAGGGCGCGGATCTGCTTGGAGAAGATTTCGTTATAGCTGTAGTCGTTGGCGATCGAGGTGATCGTCGAGCTGTCGGTGGTCAGCGCAATGGCTGGCAGGCTGGGGCGCTCGCGTTCGAAGCGGTTGAGCAGCTCCGAGGAAAAATGCTGGGCGTCACCAGCAGAGCCGCCGTTGCCGCAGGACAGCATCTTGCCCTCGTTGAGCAGGGCGTTGACCATCACCTGGCTGGCTTGCTCGATGTGCGGTGCAAGTACGTCCATCGCCATTTGCTTGGTGTCGATACTGGCCTGAAAAAGCTGGCGAATTCGGGATTGCATGTCCATCTGTGTGACCTTAATTAGCGCGGCTACCTGGCACAGGAATGTGCAGCCCGCAAAGCAAAGAGCAAAAGTGTTGGGTGGAAGTGTCCGGTTCAGCGCGCAGTCGATCAGCTGTCGAAGGCATTTTGCAACCAGTTCAACTGATCGAGATTGCTGTCGATGGCAATCACGTCGAAACGGCAAGGGGAATTGGCCCAGCGCGACTCGCGCTGAAGAAAATACTGCGCGGCAAAAATCAGCTTCTGCCGTTTGCGCTCATCGATGCTATCGAGCGCGCCACCCCATTGAGTGTTTTTTCTGTAGCGGACTTCAACGAATACTACTGTATCGCCATCGAGCATGACCAGATCAAGCTCGCCGCGTTTGCATAACCAGTTCTGCGCCAGCAGGCGCAGACCCTGTTGTTGCAGATGCTCGAGCGCATTGCGCTCGGCATCCTGACCGCTTTGTCGGCGTGTCCTCTCGGGCATCAGCGCGAGGTGTCCGGCAGGCGCTGGACCTGGCCATTGACGAACTGCGCCCACGGCAACTGACGTTCGACGCGCTGGTTCTGGGTCATGCCCAGGCTGCCCGACTCACCCTCGATGCGGCTGTCCGGCAAAGCCTTGAGCTGCCCCAGGCGAGGTGCCAGGCGGTAGGCATCGGCGCCCATCGCATACAGGCGTCCCAGGCTGCCGGCGGCTTGTGGCCATTGGGCGGTAACCTGTTTGCGCAGCGGATCGTTGACGTCCAGCAACCATGGGGTTTCGCAGAACCGCACGCCATTCATATCGTTGTACTGGTTCACATCACCGCTGGCACTGTACACGTGGGACGTGGCGTAGACCGGCACGTCACCCGCGTACTGGAAGTTCAGGGTCGGCTTGATCTGCTGGGCTTGCTGCGGAGTTGCCGCCAGGAAGATGAACTCGATGTCCTGGCGACGCGAAGGCTGGGCGGCGACCTGCGAACCTATCGTGGTTTGCAGGCTCTTGGCACGACCTTCGCTCTGACGCAGCTGGAACATGTCGGCAATCTGCTGGGCCAGTTGCACCGGCTGGTCAACGCGTTCGGTGGCGACGATGCTGCCGCCGTTGGCTTGCCAATCCTGGCTGAACGCTCGCAGTACACGGTCGCCCCATTCACCTTTGGGTACCATGATGGCGGCGCGGGTCAGGCCGTCGGCGCGAGCGCGGCGGGAGACTTCCCGGGCTTCGTCTTCGGCGGCAAGCCCAAACTGGAACAGTTGGGCCGGACCCTGGGTGCCTTCACTGTAGTTCAGGGCCAGGGTAGTGATCGGCAGTTGCGGGCGAGTGCTGAGTTGTTTGACCAGTGGCTTTTCCAGTGGCCCCACGACCAGTTGCACGCCGTCGGCCTGGGCCTTGCGATAGAACTCGTCCATGGAGGTCAGGCGCGAGCTGTCATAGAACTCGATGGCCGGCGGATTCTGACCGGCTTGCTGTGCCTGGTAGTGCGCGGCCATGAAGCCTTCGCGCAGCGCCTTGCCGACAGCGGCCAGCGGGCCGTCCTGTGGCAACAGCAGGCCGATCTTGCCCAGGGGCTGGCTGGCCAGTTCCTTGAGCTTGGTCAGGGGGATTGGCAACTGGATGGCTGCCGGATGCTTGGGGTTCTGGGCGCGCCAGTTGTCGATCGCGGCCTGCTGTTGCTCCAGGGTGCCCGCCGTCTTCACGGCCAGCGCCAGGCTCATCCAGCCACCGAGGTCATCGGTGGAGGTGGGCTGCAGTTGGTCGGTTGGCAGCGAAGCGATCAGGGTCCAGATCGCTTCATGGTTCTTGCCGGCGGCTTCGCCTTCGAGCATGGGCGCAATGAAAATGCGCTCCCGTGCAGCCGCCAACGCTTGTCCGTCGGCTTCAAGCGCGCGGGCATGCACGGTACCGGTACGCACCTGTTGCTCGACCGGCAGTTCGCTCAGGCGCTGCAGGCTCGGATGGCTCAATGCAGTCAGCGCTGCCTTGGGCTGATTGCGCACCATCGCCAGTTCTGCGGCCAGCGTGCTGGCGAACACCTGCTGTCCAGGCTTGAGTTGTTCCACCGGTACTTGCTGGAGGATTTGCGCCGATTGGCCAGCGTTACCCTGGCGATAGGCCAGGTCGGCGGCGCTCAAGCGTAACAGCGCAGCTTTTTCCGGGTCTTTGCTCTGGGAAGCCTGCTCGAGCAGTTGCTCGATACTGGCATCCGGAGTCCGTGGAAGGTCGCCAAGGCTGGAGGAGGGCGAGCTGGCGCAGGCCGCCAGCAAGGCAGCGAGGCAGAGGGCAGTGAACAGCCGCAGGCAAGCGATCATGTAGTGTTCCTGATACTCGATCAAATTAGCGTGGAATTGTACCCAAGCACTGGCCGGGGCGCGATGTTACTGGCGTGAATCGATCAATTTAGCTCATGCAAATGTTGCAGCAACGCAACTGAGGCAGGTAAACCTGCAGTGGCAGACGCCTGTCGCCAGCGGCGCTACGCGCTACAATGGCGACTTTTAACGATCATGAGGTGTGCGCTTTGACTGCTCCAGGTGCTTTGAATTCCGCTGCTGGCTCGCTTTATGTGGTGGCGACGCCCATCGGCAACCTGGACGATATCAGTGCGCGCGCCCTGAAGATCCTCCGTGATGTCGCCTTGATTGCCGCCGAAGATACCCGGCACTCCCAGCGCCTGATGCAGCACTTTGGCATTCCAACGCCGCTGGCGGCCTGTCATGAGCACAACGAACGGGATGAAGGTAGCCGCTTTATTACCCGGTTGCTGGCAGGGGACGATGTGGCATTGATATCCGATGCCGGCACGCCGTTGATTTCCGATCCGGGCTACCACCTGGTGCGCCAGGCGCGCGCGGCCGGCATTAATGTAGTGCCCGTCCCGGGTGCCTGTGCATTGATTGCGGCATTGTCGGCTGCGGGCCTGCCGTCGGACCGCTTCATCTTCGAAGGGTTTCTGCCCGCCAAGGCAGTAGGCCGCCGGGCCCGCCTGGAGCTGGTCAAGGAAGAACCGCGTACCTTGATTTTCTATGAGGCGCCGCACCGTATCCTGGAGTGTCTGCAGGATATGGAACTGGTGTTTGGTGGTGAGCGTCCGGCCTTGCTGGCCCGGGAGATCACCAAGACTTTCGAAACCCTCAAGGGGCTGCCCCTGGCCGAGTTGCGCGAGTTTGTCGAGTCGGACAGCAATCAGCAGCGGGGCGAGTGCGTGGTGCTGGTGGCGGGTTGGTCCATGCCTGAAACAGAAGATGCGGTCAGCAGCGAGGCCATGCGCATCCTCAATCTTCTGCTCGAAGAGATGCCGCTCAAGCGTGCCGCCGCCCTGGCCGCGCAAATCACCGGTGAGCGCAAGAATGTGTTGTATCAGGTCGCGCTGGAAAAACAGAAGGGCGAGTGAAAACCCGACGCGCAGGAGTGGCCAAAGGCTTTTAGCGCTTGTTCTTCGGCCGCTGTCCCGTTAACCTTCGCGGCGGAGAGTCGATCGGACAGTCGCTGCCCTCTATGAAAATTAGGGGGGGGAGGAAAGTCCGGGCTCCATAGGGCGAAGTGCCAGGTAATGCCTGGGAGGCGTGAGCCTACGGAAAGTGCCACAGAAAATAACCGCCTAAGCGCTTCGGCGCCGGTAAGGGTGAAAAGGTGCGGTAAGAGCGCACCGCACGTCTGGCAACAGTTCGTGGCTAGGTAAACCCCACTTGGAGCAAGACCAAATAGGGTCCCAAGGCGTGGCCCGCGCTGGGACCGGGTAGGTTGCTAAAGATGTCCAGTGATGGCCATCGTAGACGAATGACTGTTCAAGACAGAACCCGGCTTACAGATCGACTCTCCACCTTTTTCCCCTCCCTGTTTGCAGCATTGGACAGGGCGCAGGCAGTAGCGCTTTTCCTCCTTCCAGAAACCTCAGCAGAAGCACTTTCGTAATACCAAAAAAATCTTACACTTAACAAACTACTTTAACTTCCGGGCGCAGCCTTCAGTGCTGGTTCAAGTTATTGAGCAAGATTATGCGTCAGATTCTCGTTGCCCCCCCTTTTGCGCTCCTAAATCACAGTTATGTAAGACTTTTCCTTTACCGCGCGCCTTGACGGTGTGGTGGGCGCATTCCTATAGTGTGCGCAAGTGGCGGAAAGTGGCATGAAGTGGGTTTTTTGAGCTCAAAACGCTAATATTTGGAGAAACGCTGACGTGTTTCGCGGAGCTAACGCTATCAGTCTCGACGCAAAAGGCCGTCTCGCTATGCCGAGCCGGTATCGCGACGAGCTCGTTTCGCGTAGTTCCGGGCAGTTAATTGTCACGATCGATGCCGTTGATCCCTGTTTGTGTGTTTACCCCCTCGATGAGTGGGAAATTATTGAAACCAAATTGCGCGCACTGCCTTCGCTTCGCGAAGAAAACCGCCGCCTGCAACGTTTACTGATTGGTAACGCCGTCGACCTCGAGCTCGATGGCAGTGGTCGTTTTCTGGTTCCGCCGCGTTTGCGTGAATATGCCAAGTTGGATAAGCGCGCGATGTTGGTAGGCCAACTGAACAAGTTCCAATTATGGGACGAGGATGCCTGGGATGCGGTTTCTGCCGCTGATCTGGCTGCTATTCAACAACCGGGCGCCATGCCTGATGAACTGCGTGATTTAATTCTGTGACTATTGATAGCGGCTTCAACCACATCACCGTACTGCTTGACGAAGCCGTGGAGGCTCTCGCCGTACGTCCTGATGGCTGCTATCTGGACGGTACGTTCGGACGCGGCGGACACAGCCGTTTGATCCTCAGCCAGCTGGGGCCCGATGGCCGGTTGCTGGGATTCGACAAAGATCCTCAAGCGATTGCCACTGGGCAAACGCTGGCGGCCGAAGACGGCCGCTTTGTCGTTGTGCAGCGCAGCTTTGCCGAGCTGGGCTCGGAAGTGGCCGAGCGCGGGCTGGCCGGCAAGGTCAGCGGGATCCTGCTGGACCTCGGCGTGTCTTCCCCTCAGCTTGACGACCCTGAGCGCGGTTTCAGTTTCCTCAACGACGGCCCGTTGGACATGCGCATGGATCCTTCGCGAGGGATCAGCGCTGCCGAATTCGTCAACACCGCGCCGGTGGAAGAGATTGCCCGGGTGTTCAAGGAATACGGCGAAGAACGTTTTTCCGGACGCATGGCTCGAGCCGTCGCTGAGCGTCGCGATATCAAGCCATTCGAGCGCACCGGCGACCTGGCTGAAGTCCTGAAAGTCGCCAACCCGGCATGGGAGAAGGGCAAGAACCCGGCCACCCGTGCTTTCCAGGGCTTGCGTATCCACGTCAACAACGAGCTGGGCGACCTGGAGGCTGGCCTCGAAGCCGCCCTGGAGTGCCTGGAAATCGGCGGCCGCCTGGTAGTGATCAGCTTTCATTCCCTGGAAGACCGCATCGTCAAGCTCTTCATGCGCAAGCTGGTGAAAGGCGAAGCGGACAACCTGCCGCGCAACCTGCCGGTGCGGCATGTGGCCTTCGAGCCGAAAATCAAAGTCCATGGCAAAGCGCAGTCCGCCTCCGAGGCCGAACTCAAAGCCAACCCACGTTCCCGTAGCGCCGTCATGCGTGTCGCGGAGAAGTTGCGGTGAGCAAGCTTTTCGCCAAGCCACTTCCCGGCGGAAGCTTTTTCATGCTGCTGCTATTTGTCGGTGTGCTCGTGTCGGCTATCGGCGTGTCCTACAGTGCCCACTGGAACCGCCAGTTGCTGAACTCGCTGTACAACGAATTGAGCGTGCGCGACAAGGCGCAGGCGGAGTGGGGGCGGCTGATTCTCGAGCAGAGTACCTGGACCGCACACAGCCGAATCGAAGTTCTGGCCTCAGAGCAACTGAAGATGCGCATTCCCGGCGCAGCTGAAGTGCAAATGGTGGCGCCATGATGAAACTCGAGGGCGCACTGTTCCCATGGCGGTTTCGCCTGGTACTGGGCTTGCTCGGCGTCATGGTCGCGGCGATCTGCTGGCGTATCATTGACCTGCAAATCGTTGACCGTGCGTTCCTTAAAGGCCAGGGCGATGCGCGCAGCGTTCGTCACATTCCCATTCCGGCTCACCGTGGCCTGATCACCGACCGTAACGGCGAGCCTTTGGCCGTCAGTACGCCGGTCACCACGCTGTGGGCCAACGCCAAGGAAATGCAACAGGCCAAAGAGAAGTGGCCAGCACTGGCGGCGGCTCTGGGCCAGGACCCGAAAGCCCTGAGCGAGCGTCTCGAAGCCCAGGCCAACAAGGAATTCATCTACCTGGTGCGTGGCCTGACCCCGGAGCAGGGGCAGTCGGTACTAGACCTGAAAGTACCCGGCGTCTATGGCATCGAAGAGTTCCGGCGTTTTTATCCTGCCGGTGAAGTCACCGCGCACATGGTCGGGTTCACCGATATCGACGACCACGGGCGCGAAGGAGTCGAGCTGGCCTATGACGAATGGCTCGCGGGTGTCCCGGGCAAGCGCCAGGTCATCAAGGACCGGCGCGGCCGACTGATCAAGGATGTACAGGTCACCAAAAACGCCAAGGCCGGCAAGCCCTTGGCGTTGTCCATTGACCTGCGCCTGCAATACCTGGCCAACCGCGAGCTGCGCAACGCAATCATCGAGAATGGCGCCAAGGCCGGCAGCCTGGTGATCATGGATGTGAAGACCGGCGAAATCCTCGCTATGGTCAACCAGCCAACATACAACCCGAACAACCGTCGCAACCTGCAGCCGGCGATGATGCGCAACCGCGCAATGATCGACGTGTTCGAGCCGGGTTCGACCATGAAAGCGATTTCCATGAGCGCCGCGATTGAATCCGGGCGCTGGAAACCGACCGATACCGTCGAGGTCTATCCAGGCACCTTGCAGATCGGTAAATACACCATCAAGGACGTATCCAAGTCCGAGGGCCCGGTACTCGATCTGACCGGCATCCTGATCAACTCCAGTAACGTCGGCATGAGCAAGATCGCCTTCGACATTGGCGGCGAAACCATTTTCCGCCTGGCGCAGAAAGTCGGCCTCGGCCAGGACACCGGCCTGGGATTCCCGGGCGAGCGCGTCGGCAACCTGCCGAACTACCGCGAATGGCGCAAGGCTGAAACCGCCACGTTGTCCTACGGCTACGGTATCTCCGTGACTGCGATCCAGTTGGTGCACGCGTTTTCGGCGCTGGCCAACAACGGTCGCCTGGCGCCGCTGACGCTGATCAAGACCGACAAGGCGCCGCAAACTACCCAGGTATTGCCCGAGACAGTCGCGAAGACCATGCAGACCATGCTGCAACAAGTGATCGAAGCCCCGCGCGGCGTGTTCCGTGCCCAGGTCCCGGCTTATCACGTGGGTGGCAAGTCGGGTACCGCACGTAAAACCTCGGTTGGCACCAAAGGTTACGCCGAGAATTCCTACCGTTCGCTGTTCGCCGGCTTCGGCCCGATGAGCGACCCGCGGTACGCAATCGTTGTAGTCATCGATGAACCAAGCAAAGCCGGTTACTTCGGCGGCCTGGTATCGGCGCCAGTGTTCAGCAAAGTGATGTCCGGGACCTTGCGCCTGATGAACATCACTCCTGACAACCTGCCTCCGGTCCAGCAGGCCAATGCCACCCCGGCTGTTCCGCTGAAAGCCAATGGAGGGCGCGGCTGATGTCTCTAAGTCTGAACAAGATATTTGCCCACGCCGGTCGTGATCTGCTGATCCGCGAACTGACCCTTGATAGCCGCAATGTGCGGGCTGGCGACCTGTTCCTGGCCGTGCCTGGCGGCAAGTTCGACGGCCGTGCGCACATCGGCGATGCCTTGCAGCGCGGCGCCGCAGCCGTGGCCTATGAGGTTGAAGGCGCTACCGTGCTGCCGATCACTGACGTGCCGCTGATTCCGGTCAAGGGCCTGGCAGCGCAGCTGTCGGACATCGCCGGGCGATTTTATGGTGACCCGAGCCGCCACCTGAACCTGGTCGGCGTCACTGGCACCAACGGCAAGACCAGCGTTACCCAGCTGGTCGCGCAAGCCCTGGACCTGCTCGGTCAGCACTGCGGCATTGTTGGCACCCTGGGCAGCGGTTTCTACGGCGCCCTGGAGAGCGGCCTGCACACGACGCCAAACCCGATAGCCGTCCAGGCGACCCTCGCCGACTTGAAGAAAGCCGGGGCCAAGGCCGTGGCCATGGAAGTGTCCTCCCACGGCCTGGATCAGGGGCGAGTGACGGCCTTGGCGTTCGACGTGGCAGTGATGACCAACCTGTCCCGCGATCACCTCGATTACCACGGCACCATGCAGGCTTACGGTGAAGCCAAGGCGAAGCTGTTTGCCTGGAATGACCTGAAATGCCGCGTGGTGAATCTCGACGACGAGTTCGGCCGCCAGCTGGCCGCTGACAAACGCGAGTCGCGACTGATCACCTATAGCCTCGAAGACGCCCGCGCCTACCTTTATTGCCGTGAAGCGCATTTCGACGACGAAGGCGTGCGCGCCACGCTGGTCACGCCTCAGGGCGAGCATCACTTGCGCAGCACATTGCTCGGCCGGTTTAACCTGAGCAACGTGTTGGCCGCAGTCGGCGCCTTGCTCGGCCTGGATTACGCGCTCGACGAAATTCTCAAGGTGCTGCCGAAACTCGAAGGCCCGGCCGGTCGCATGCAGCGCCTGGGCGGCGGCACTCAACCGTTGGTGGTGGTCGATTACGCCCACACACCGGATGCGTTGGAAAAAGTATTGATGGCCCTGCGCCCACACGCCAAAGGGCGCCTGTTATGCCTGTTCGGCTGCGGCGGTGACCGTGATCGCGGCAAGCGCCCGCTGATGGCTGAAGTGGTGGAGCGTCTGGCGGACGGCGTGCTGGTCACCGATGACAACCCGCGTACCGAAGACCCTTCGGTGATCTTCGACGACATCCGTGCCGGTTTCAGCGCTGTGGATAACGTAACCTTCGTTGCCGGTCGTGGCCAGGCAATTGCCCAGCTGATTGCCGGTGCCTCGGCCGATGACGTCATCGTGCTGGCGGGCAAAGGCCACGAGGACTATCAGGAAATCAACGGCGAACGTCAGCCGTTCTCCGACCTGGTCGAGGCCGATCGCGCCCTGACCGCATGGGAGGTCGCCCGTGCTTGAAGCCTTGAAATTGAGCGAACTCACCGGCGCGCTGAACGCCCGCCTGGTCAGTGCCGATGCGAGCTTCAACGGCGTCAGCATCGACAGCCGCGCGATCCAGCCGGGCCAGTTGTTCGTGGCCCTGACCGGTCCGCGGTTTGACGGGCATGACTATCTCAATGACGTCGCCGCCAAAGGCGCAGTAGCGGCATTGGTCGAGCGTGAAGTCGCCGACAGCCCGCTGGCGCAACTGGTGGTCAAAGACACCCGCCAGGCCCTCGGTCAACTGGGCGCGATCAACCGTGTCGCGTTCACCCAGCCCGTGGCGGCCATTACCGGTTCCAGCGGCAAGACCACGGTCAAGGAAATGCTTGCAAGCATCTTGCGCACCCGTGGTCCCGTGCTGGCCACCCGCGGCAACCTGAACAACGACCTGGGCGCGCCCCTGACCTTGCTCGAACTGGCGCCGGAACATACTGCTGCCGTGATCGAACTGGGTGCTTCGCGTCTCGGCGAAATTGCCTACACCGTCGCGATGACCAAGCCCCATGTCGCCGTGCTCAATAACGCCGGGACTGCCCACGTGGGTGAGTTTGGCGGGCCGGAAAAAATCGTCGAGGCCAAGGGCGAGATTATCGAAGGGCTGGATGCCGACGGCGTCGCCGTGCTCAATCTCGATGACAAGGCTTTTGAAATCTGGAAGACCCGCGCAGCCGGTCGCAAAATACTGACCTTTGCCCTGAGCAATGTCGCGGCCGACTTCTACGCCAGTGATCTGGATCGCGACGCTCGCGGCTGCCCGGCGTTCAACCTGCACAGTCCCGACGGTGTGGAGCGTGTTCAACTGAACCTGCTCGGCACCCATAACGTCGCCAATGCCATGGCTGCCGCAGCCGCTGCCCATGCGCTGGGAGTATCCCTGTTCGGCATTGCCACCGGCCTCGGCGCGGTGCAACCGGTCAAGGGTCGCACCGTTGCGCAGCTGGCCAGCAACGGCATGCGCGTCATCGATGACACTTACAACGCGAACCCCACCTCCATGTGCGCCGCCGTTGATATACTCGCCGGCTTTTCCGGCCGCACCGTTCTGGTGCTCGGGGATATCGGCGAGTTGGGTGACTGGGCGGAGCAGGGGCACCGCGACGTGGGCGAATACGCCCGCGGCAAAGTCAGCGCGCTTTACGCTGTTGGGCCAATGATGGCCCACGCCGTGACCGCGTTTGGCGAGCACGCCCGTCACTTCAGCACTCAGGCTGAACTGATCCAGGCCCTCGGCGCCGAGCAAGACACCAACACCACCATTTTGATCAAGGGCTCGCGCAGCGCTGCGATGGAAAACATCGTTGCCGCTTTGTGCGGGTCCAGTTTGGAGAAACATTAATGCTGCTGCTGCTAGCGGAGTACATGCAACAGTTCTACAAAGGCTTCGCGGTCTTCCAGTACCTGACCCTGCGCGGGATTCTCGGTGTGCTGACCGCGCTGGTCCTTTCTCTGTGCTATGGCCCGTGGATGATCCGTACCCTGCAGAAGCGTCAGATCGGCCAATCGGTTCGTAACGACGGTCCGCAATCGCACCTGTCCAAGTCGGGCACCCCGACCATGGGCGGCGCGCTGATCCTGTCTTCGATCGGCGTCAGCACCTTGCTCTGGGCTGACCTGAGCAACCGCTACGTCTGGACCGTATTGCTGGTGACCCTGCTGTTCGGCGCGATCGGCTGGGTGGATGACTACCGCAAGGTGATCGAGAAAAACTCCCGTGGCCTGCCGAGCCGCTGGAAATACTTCTGGCAGTCGGTATTCGGCCTGGGCGCGGCGATCTTCCTGTTCATGACCGCCACCACGCCTGTGGAAACCACGCTGATCCTGCCGATGCTCAAGGACTACAGCATTCCATTGGGCGCAGGCTTCATTGTCCTGACCTACTTCGTCATCGTCGGCTCGAGCAATGCGGTCAACCTGACCGACGGTCTCGATGGCCTGGCGATCATGCCGACCGTGATGGTCGGTGGCGGGCTGGGGATCTTCTGCTATCTGTCGGGTAACGTGAAATTCGCCGAATACCTGCTGATTCCTTATGTGCCGGGTGCCGGTGAACTCATCGTATTCTGCGGCGCGCTGATCGGTGCGGGCCTGGGCTTCCTCTGGTTCAACACCTATCCGGCACAAGTCTTCATGGGTGACGTCGGCGCGCTGGCGCTGGGCGCTGCCCTGGGCACCATCGCGGTCATCGTCCGTCAGGAAATCGTCCTGTTCATCATGGGCGGTGTGTTCGTGATGGAAACCCTGTCGGTGGTCATCCAGGTGGCCTCCTTCAAGTTGACCGGCCGCCGGGTGTTCCGCATGGCACCCATACACCACCATTTTGAACTCAAGGGCTGGCCCGAGCCGCGCGTGATCGTCCGATTCTGGATCATCACCGTGATTCTCGTACTGGTTGGCCTTGCCACCCTGAAGCTGAGGTAGAACGAGTGTCTCTGATCGCTTCTGACCACTTCCGCATCGTTGTCGGCCTCGGCAAGAGCGGCATGTCCCTGGTTCGCTTCCTGGCGAACCGGGGCACGTCGTTTGCTGTCGCCGACACGCGGGAAGATCCACCGGAACTGGCCACGCTCAAGCGTGACTATCCGCACGTGGAAGTGCGTTGTGGCGAGCTTGACGTCGAGTTCCTGTGCCGTGCCGACGAGCTCTACGTGAGCCCCGGCCTGGCGCTGGCGACCCCGGCCTTGCAGGCCGCCGCCGCCCGTGGGGTGAAATTGTCCGGTGACATCGAGCTGTTCGCGCGTAACGCGAAGGCACCGATAGTCGCCATCAGTGGTTCCAATGCGAAAAGCACCGTCACCACCCTCGTCGGCGAGATGGCCGCAGCGGCCGGCAAGCGCGTGGCGGTCGGCGGGAACCTGGGCACGCCGGCGCTGGACCTGCTCGCCGACGACGTCGAGCTGTATGTCATGGAACTGTCGAGCTTCCAGCTGGAAACCACCGACAATCTCGGCGCTGAAGTGGCGACCGTGCTCAACGTCAGCGAAGACCACATGGACCGCTACAGCGGCCTGCCGGCCTATCACCTGGCCAAGCACCGGATCTTCCGCGGCGCCCGCCAGTTCGTGGTCAACCGCCAGGATGCCCTGAGCCGTCCGCTGATGGGCGAAGGCCAGCCATGCTGGACCTTCGGCCTGAGCAAACCTGATTTCAAGGCATTCGGTATCCGCGAAGAAGACGGCGAGAAGTACCTGGCCTTCGAATTTCAAAACCTGATGCCGGTGCGCGAGTTGAAGATTCGCGGTGCCCACAATCAATCCAACGCCCTGGCGGCATTGGCGCTGGGGCACGCCGTGGGCCTGCCGTTCGACGCCATGCTGTCGAGCCTGCACACCTTCGCCGGCCTTGAACACCGATGCCAATGGGTCCGCGACCTGGATGGCGTGGGCTACTACAACGACTCCAAGGCCACCAACGTAGGCGCCGCACTGGCAGCCATCGAAGGCCTGGGCGCCGATATCGACGGCAAGGTCGTGCTGATCGCCGGTGGCGACGGCAAGGGGGCAGAATTCACCGACTTGCGCGATCCGGTGGCAGCCAACTGCCGTGCCGTGATCCTGATGGGCCGTGACTCCGACAAGATCGGTGCAGCCATTGGCGACCGTGTGCCGCTGATCCGCGTCGGCTCCCTGGTCGAGGCGGTGGAACAATGCCGCGCCGCCGCCCATCCAGGTGACGTGGTGCTGCTGTCGCCGGCCTGCGCCAGTTTCGACATGTTCAAGAATTACGAAGACCGTGGTCACCAGTTCGTCCGCGCTGTGGAGGATCTGGCATGAGCCTGCTTAATATCATCAAGCCGTACCCGTCGCCGATCATTACCGGGCGCGGCATCGATCTCGACTTCCCGATGCTCGCCGGGTGCCTGGCATTGCTGGGCCTGGGCCTGGTGATGATTGCCTCGGCGTCGACCGAAGTCGCTGCCGTACAGTCGGGCAGCGCCCTCTATTACATGATCCGCCACCTGATCTATGTGGTGCTGGGCCTGGGCGCCTGCATCGTCACCATGATGATCCCGATCGCCACCTGGCAGCGCCTGGGCTGGCTGATGCTGATTGGCGCGTTCGGCTTGCTGGTGATGGTGATCATTCCCGGCATTGGCCGTGAAGTGAACGGTTCGATGCGCTGGATCGGCTTCAGCTTCTTCAACGTGCAGCCTTCCGAAATCGCCAAGGTGTTCGTGGTGATCTACCTCGCCGGCTACCTGGTGCGGCGCCAGAAAGAAGTACGTGAAAGCTGGATGGGCTTTTTCAAACCGTTCATCGTGCTGCTGCCGATGGCCGGCCTGTTGCTGATGGAACCGGACTTCGGTGCCACCGTCGTGATGATGGGTGCCGCTGCGGCCATGCTGTTTCTCGGCGGGGTCGGGTTGTTCCGCTTCCTGCTGATGGTGCTGCTGGCAGTCGGCGCAGTCGTGCTGCTGATCCAGATGCAGCCTTACCGGATGGCGCGTCTGACCAACTTTGCCGACCCATGGGCTGACCAGTTTGGCGCCGGCTACCAGCTGTCCCAGGCGTTGATCGCTTTCGGTCGCGGCGAGTGGCTGGGCGTTGGCCTGGGCAACAGCGTGCAAAAGCAGTTTTACCTGCCGGAAGCCCACACCGACTTCGTGTTCTCGGTCCTGGCCGAAGAGCTGGGTGCGGTAGGTTCGCTGTTCACGGTTGCGCTGTTTGCCTTCGTCTGTGTGCGCGGGATGTACATCGGTTATTGGGCGGAAAAAGCCAAGCAGTTCTTTGCCGCCTACATCGCCTATGGCCTGTCGTTCCTGTGGATCGGTCAATTCCTGATCAACATCGGCGTGAACGTCGGCCTGTTGCCAACCAAGGGCCTGACCCTGCCGTTCCTCAGCTATGGCGGCAGCTCGCTGGTGATCTGCTGTGCGTGCCTGGGCCTGCTGCTGCGCATCGAATGGGAGAGTCGAACCCATCTTGGCAGCGAAGAGATGGAATTCCAGGAAAGCGACTTCGCCGAGGAGCCGACCCATGGGCGCTAACGTGCTGATCATGGCGGGCGGCACCGGTGGCCACGTGTTCCCGGCGCTGGCCTGTGCACGCGAGTTCCAGGCCCGCGGTTATACCGTGCACTGGCTCGGCACCCCGCGTGGCATCGAGAACGAACTGGTACCGATGGCCGGTATCGAGCTGCACCGCATCAATGCCAGTGGTCTGCGTGGCAAGGGCAAGTTGTCGCTGCTCAAGGCTCCGATCATGTTGCTCAAGTCGGTCTGGCAGGCGCGGGCGATCATTCGCCAGCTGCAGCCGGTCTGCGTGGTCGGCTTTGGTGGCTATGTGACCGGTCCTGGTGGTGTTGCTGCCAAACTGGCCGGTGTGCCAGTGATCGTTCACGAGCAGAACGCGGTGGCCGGTACCGCCAATCGGTTGCTGGTGCCGTTGGCCGCCCGGGTGTGTGAAGCCTTCCCCGACACCTTTACCCTGTCGGACAGCCGCCGTACCACTGGCAACCCGGTGCGTACCGAACTGTTCCTCGAAACACCGCGTTCGGCCCTGGCCGGTCGCAAAGCGCGTTTGCTGATCCTGGGCGGAAGCCTGGGCGCAGAGCCATTGAACAAGTTGCTGCCTGAAGCCCTGGCCCAAGTCGCTGGCGACCTGCGCCCGGAAGTGTTCCATCAGGCTGGCAAAAACCACGATGAAGTGACTGCAGAGCGCTACCGCGCTGCCGGCGTCGAGGCGCAGGTGCAGCCTTTCATCAAAGACATGGCCCAAGCCTATGGCTGGGCCGACCTGGTGGTGTGCCGCGCAGGCGCGCTGACCATCAGTGAACTGGCTGCCGCCGGTCTGCCCTCGATGCTGGTGCCTTTGCCCCATGCCATCGACGATCACCAGACCCGCAACGCCGATTATTTGGCCCGTGAAGGCGCTGCCTTCCTGATGCCACAAAGAACGACCGGCGCTGCGGATCTTGCCGCACGCCTGACAGAGGTCCTGATGCAACCGCAACGACTCAATGACATGGCCACCGCAGCCCGCCGCCTGGCCAAACCAGATGCTACCCGTAACGTTGTCGATACCTGCCTGGAGGTGGCCCATGGTTGAGAATCAGAAAGCCATGCCTCATCCGGAGATGCGCCGCATCCGTCGCATCCACTTCGTCGGTATCGGCGGCGTGGGCATGTGCGGCATTGCCGAAGTGTTGTTGAACCTGGGTTATGAAGTGTCCGGTTCCGACCTGAAGGCTTCGCCGGTGACCGAGCGCCTGGAATCCTTCGGTGCCCACATCTTTATCGGCCACCGCGCCGAGAACGCCGCGACGGCCGATGTGCTGGTCACTTCGAGCGCCGTGAACACCTCCAACCCGGAAGTCGCCACCGCCCTGGAACGTCGAATCCCGGTGGTGCCGCGCGCCGAAATGCTGGCTGAATTGATGCGCTACCGTCACGGCATTGCCGTCGCCGGTACCCATGGCAAAACCACCACCACCAGCCTGATCGCTTCGGTGTTCGCCGCAGGTGGCCTGGACCCGACGTTCGTCATCGGCGGTCGTCTGAATGCAGCAGGCACCAATGCCCAGCTCGGTACCAGCCGGTACCTGATCGCCGAGGCCGATGAAAGTGACGCCAGTTTCCTGCACTTGCAGCCGCTGGTGGCCGTGGTCACCAACATCGACGCCGATCACATGGCGACCTACGACGGCGACTTCAACAAGCTGAAGAAGACCTTCGTCGAGTTCCTTCACAACCTGCCGTTCTACGGTCTGGCGGTAGTGTGCCTGGACGATCCGGTGGTGCGCGAAATCCTTCCACTGGTCAAGCGTCCGACCGTCACCTACGGCTTCGGCGATGACTGCGACGTGCGCGCAATCAATGTGCGCCAGCAGGGCATGCAGACCTTCTTCACCGTGCTACGCCCTGAGCGCGAGCCGCTGGATGTCTCGGTGAACATGCCGGGCAATCACAACGTATTGAACGCCCTGGCGACCATCTGCATCGCCACCGACGAAGGCGTCAGCGACGAGGCCATCGTCCAGGGCCTGTCGGGCTTCCAGGGTGTCGGCCGACGCTTCCAGGTTTACGGCGAACTGCCGGTAGAGGGCGGCAACGTGATGCTGGTGGATGACTACGGCCACCACCCGACCGAAGTCGCCGCCGTGATCAAGGCCGTGCGCGGTGGCTGGCCGGAGCGCCGTCTGGTGATGGTCTACCAGCCGCACCGCTACAGCCGCACCCGCGACCTGTACGACGATTTCGTCAATGTACTGGCCGACGCCAACGTGCTGCTACTGATGGAAGTCTATCCGGCCGGTGAGGAACCCATCCCGGGCGCCGACAGCCGCAAGCTGTGCAACAGCATCCGCCAGCGTGGTCAGCTCGACCCGATCTACATCGAGCGCGGCGTTGACCTTGCACCGATCGTCAAGCCACTGCTGCGTGCCGGCGACATCCTGCTGTGCCAGGGCGCGGGTGATATCGGTGGCCTCGCCCCGAAACTGTTGAACAGTCCGTTATTCGTTGGCGCCGTTGCTGCGCCGAGCGTGGGGAAGTTGAAATGACCGCTGCATACGCCAACCTCTTTTCCACCATCGCGCCGAAAGACTTCGGTCGGGTGGCCGTGCTGTTCGGTGGCCGGAGCGCCGAGCGCGAGGTTTCCCTGAAATCGGGTAACGCCGTGCTCGAGGCGCTGCAAAGCGCCGGGGTGGATGCGTTTGGTCTCGACGTGGGCGACGATCTGTTGCAACGCCTGCTGAGCGAAAAGATCGACCGCGCCTTCATCATTCTCCACGGTCGTGGCGGTGAAGACGGCAGCATGCAGGGCCTGCTCGAATGCCTGGGCATCCCGTACACCGGCAGTGGCATCCTCGCGTCGGCGCTGGCCATGGACAAGTTGCGCACCAAGCAGGTCTGGCACAGCCTCGGCATTCCGACGCCACGCCACGCCGTGCTCTGCAGCGAGGCCGATTGTATTTCTGCAGCGACGGAACTGGGCTTCCCTTTGATCGTCAAACCGGCCCATGAAGGTTCAAGTATCGGCATGGCCAAAGTGACTTCCACGTCCGAGTTGATCGACGCCTGGAAAGCGGCCAGTACCTACGATTCGCAAGTGTTGGTCGAGCAATGGATTCAAGGTCCGGAGTTCACCATCGCCACCCTGCGTGACCAGGTGTTGCCTCCGATTGCCCTGGGCACACCGCACAGCTTCTACGACTACGACGCCAAGTACGTGGCCTCCGATACCCAATACCGGATCCCGTGCGGGCTCGACAGCAACAAAGAGAAAGAATTGATCGACCTCACGGCGAAAGCCTGTGAGGCGCTGGGTATCGCCGGTTGGGGCAGGGCAGACGTGATGCAGGACGCCGATGGGCAGTTCTGGTTTCTCGAAGTCAATACCGCGCCGGGCATGACTGATCACAGCCTGGTGCCGATGGCGGCCCGTGCTGCCGGTCTGGATTTCCAGCAACTGGTTCTGGCCATTTTGGCCGCCAGCCTAGAGCCGCGAGGTTAAGACCATGCAAGGCGCCCAGCTGAGACATCAGCCTCCCGCACCGCCCGGCCGTAAGCCGGTGCCGCGGGGTGCAAGCCGAATGGTGGCCAAAGAGCCGATGTCCGCGCGCCTGCCGAAAGCCAACTTCGGTTTTCTCAAAGCCCTGTTCTGGCCAGTGCTGCTGGTCGCCCTGGGTTTCGGTACTTACGAAGGTGCGCAGCGTTTGCTGCCTTACGCTGACCGGCCGATTAGCAAGATCGCGGTACAAGGCGACCTGAGCTACATCAGCCAGCAAGCAGTGCAGCAGCGGATCGCCCCTTTTGTGGCGGCGAGCTTCTTCACCATCGACCTGGCGAGCATGCGTACCGAACTGGAGCAAATGCCCTGGATCGCCCACGCCGAAGTGCGGCGGGTATGGCCGGACCAGGTTGTGATTCGCCTGGAAGAGCAGCTGCCGGTGGCCCGTTGGGGCGATGAGTCGTTGCTTAACAACCAGGGCCAGGCGTTCACCCCGCGTGAGCTGGCGAACTACGAACACCTGCCACAGCTGTTCGGTCCACAACGGGCCCAGCAGCAGGTGATGCAGCAGTACCAGGTGCTGAGCCAGATGCTCAGGCCGTTGGGCTTCTCGATTGCACGGCTGGAACTGCGTGAACGCGGCAGCTGGTTCCTGACCACCGGAGCCGGCAGTGCAGGCCCAGGCATCGAGTTGCTGCTGGGACGCGGCAACCTGTTGGAAAAGATGCGCCGTTTTATCGCCATCTATGACAAGACGCTTAAAGAACAGATTACGAACATTGCGCGCATCGATCTGCGCTACGCCAACGGCCTCGCTGTTGGCTGGCGGGAACCTGCAGCGCCCACGACAGCCCAACCCGCTGTCGCGAAGAATTAAGAAGAGGCAGGACCCATGGCAAACGTGCAAAGCGGCAAAATGATCGTCGGTCTGGATATCGGCACTTCCAAGGTGGTGGCGCTGGTCGGCGAGGTCGCGGACGATGGCACGCTGGAAATCGTCGGGATAGGTACGCACCCTTCCCGTGGCCTGAAAAAAGGCGTGGTGGTGAACATCGAGTCCACCGTGCAATCGATCCAGCGCGCAATCGAAGAAGCGCAGCTGATGGCCGGTTGCCGGATCCACTCGGCGTTCGTCGGCGTGGCGGGTAATCACATCCGCAGCCTGAACTCCCACGGCATCGTGGCGATTCGTGATCGCGAAGTCAGCTCCGCCGACCTCGAGCGGGTTCTTGACGCTGCCCAGGCCGTGGCGATCCCGGCTGACCAGCGTGTGCTGCACACCCTGCCTCAGGACTACGTGATCGATAACCAGGAAGGCGTACGTGAGCCCCTGGGTATGTCCGGCGTCCGTCTGGAAGCCAAGGTCCACGTGGTCACCTGCGCCGTCAACGCTGCTCAGAACATCGAGAAGTGCGTGCGTCGCTGCGGCCTGGAAATCGACGACATCATTCTCGAGCAACTGGCTTCGGCCTATTCGGTCCTGACCGACGACGAGAAAGAGCTGGGCGTGTGCCTGGTCGACATTGGCGGCGGCACCACCGACATCGCCATCTTCACCGAAGGTGCGATCCGTCACACCGCAGTGATCCCGATTGCGGGCGACCAGGTGACCAACGACATCGCCATGGCGTTGCGCACACCGACCCAGTACGCCGAAGAAATCAAGATCCGCTACGCCTGCGCCCTGGCCAAGCTGGCCGGTGCTGGCGAGACCATCAAGGTGCCAAGCGTTGGCGACCGGCCACCGCGCGAGCTGTCCCGCCAGGCCCTGGCCGAAGTGGTCGAGCCGCGTTACGACGAACTCTTCACCCTGATCCAGGCCGAGCTGCGTCGCAGCGGTTACGAAGACCTGATCCCGGCCGGCATCGTGCTGACCGGTGGCACCTCGAAAATGGAAGGCGCGGTCGAACTGGCCGAGGAAATTTTCCACATGCCGGTCCGCCTGGGCGTGCCGCATGGCGTCAAGGGCCTGGATGACGTGGTGCGCAACCCGATCTATTCCACTGGCGTTGGCCTGTTGATGTACGGCCTGCAGAAGCAGTCTGACGGGATTTCGTTCTCGGGCATCAGTAGCCGCGACGGCTATAGCAATGAAGAAGCCAAACCTGCCTTGCTCGATCGCATCAAGAGCTGGGTACAAGGCAACTTCTAAAGAATTACGCAGCACCGCACGACCGCAACAAACGCAGTAGGCGAAAAAACTAGAGAATGTAAGGAGAGGGAAAATGTTCGAACTCGTAGACAACATCCCCGCAAGCCCGGTTATTAAAGTTATCGGTGTTGGCGGAGGCGGCGGCAACGCTGTCAACCATATGGCCAAGAGCAACATTGAAGGCGTCGAATTCATTTGCGCTAACACTGATGCCCAAGCGCTGAAAAGCGTCGGCGCGCGGACCATCCTGCAATTGGGCACAGCCGTGACCAAGGGCCTCGGCGCTGGCGCCAATCCGGAAGTCGGCCGTCAAGCCGCGCTGGAAGACCGCGAGCGTATTGCTGAAGTGCTGCAAGGCACCAACATGTTGTTCATCACCACCGGCATGGGCGGCGGTACCGGTACCGGTGCGGCCCCGATCATTGCCGAAGTGGCCAAGGAAATGGGGATTCTGACGGTTGCTGTCGTGACCCGTCCGTTCCCTTTCGAAGGCCGCAAGCGCATGCAGATCGCCGACGAAGGTATCCGTCTGCTGTCTGAAAGCGTCGACTCGTTGATCACCATCCCCAACGAGAAGCTGCTGACCATCCTCGGCAAGGACGCAAGCCTGTTGTCGGCTTTCGCCAAGGCTGACGATGTACTGGCGGGTGCCGTTCGCGGTATCTCCGACATCATCAAGCGTCCCGGCATGATCAACGTCGACTTTGCCGACGTACGTACCGTGATGAGCGAAATGGGCATGGCGATGATGGGCACTGGCTGCGCCAGCGGTCCGAACCGTGCACGCGAGGCCACCGAAGCGGCCATTCGCAACCCGTTGCTGGAAGACGTGAACCTGCAAGGTGCACGCGGCATCCTGGTGAACATCACCGCCGGTCCTGACCTGTCCCTGGGTGAGTACTCCGACGTGGGTAGCATCATCGAAGCCTTCGCTTCCGAGCACGCCATGGTCAAGGTCGGTACCGTTATCGATCCGGACATGCGCGACGAGCTGCACGTGACTGTAGTAGCGACCGGCCTGGGCGCGAAAATCGAGAAGCCGGTGAAGGTCATCGACAACACCATGCACACCTCCGTGACCTCGCAGCCACAGCAACACGCGCCCGCTCGTCAGGAAGCTCCTGCCGTGAACTACCGTGATCTGGACCGTCCGACCGTCATGCGCAACCAGGCCCAGGCCGGTGCAGCGACTGCCGCGAAGATGAATCCGCAAGATGACCTGGACTACCTGGACATCCCGGCCTTCCTGCGTCGTCAGGCCGATTGATGGAATGTATCAGGGCTATGAAGGTGATTGGTGTTCAGCAAAGGTCTGGTCTGCTATTATCGCCAGCCTTTGTTGATACCAGTTCGCAATTTGCGCTGAAGCGGCCCAAGCCATGATTAAACAACGCACACTGAAAAATATTATCCGTGCCACAGGTGTAGGCCTGCACTCCGGGGAGAAGGTATACCTGACCCTCAAGCCCGCACCTATCGACACCGGCATTGTGTTTTGTCGTGCCGATCTCGACCCTGTGGTGCAGATTCCTGCCCGCGCGGAAAACGTTGGTGAAACCACGATGTCGACCACGCTGGTCAGTGGTGACACCAAAGTGGATACGGTGGAGCACTTGCTCTCGGCCATGGCTGGCCTGGGCATCGATAACGCCTACGTCGAGCTCTCCGCGTCCGAAGTTCCAATCATGGATGGTAGCGCTGGACCTTTCGTATTCCTGATTCAGTCGGCTGGCCTGGAAGAACAGGACGCCGCCAAGAAATTCATCCGCATCCTGCGTGAAGTGACAGTGGAAGATGGCGACAAGCGCGCCACTTTCGTCCCTTTCGAAGGGTTCAAGGTGAGTTTCGAGATCGATTTCGATCACCCGGTTTTCCGTGACCGCACACAAAGTGCAAGCGTGGATTTTTCCAGCACTTCGTTTGTAAAAGAAGTCAGCCGCGCCCGTACCTTTGGTTTCATGAGTGATATCGAGTACCTGCGCAAGCACAACCTCGCACTCGGCGGCAGCGTTGAAAACGCTATTGTGGTCGACGCGGATGGCGTACTGAACGAAGACGGCCTTCGCTATGAAGACGAATTCGTGAAGCACAAGATCCTCGATGCTATTGGTGACCTCTACCTGCTGGGCAATAGCCTGATAGGTGAGTTCAAGGGCTTCAAGTCCGGGCATGCATTGAACAACCAGCTGCTGCGCAAGTTGATTGAGCAGACAGATGCTTGGGAAGTCGTGACTTTCGAAGACGCCAGCACTGCACCGATCTCTTACATGCGTCCAGTTGCGGCCGTGTAAGTAAAAACCTCTCTAGTTTTTAAGGGCTGCCTTCGGGTGGCCTTTTTTTATGGCTCTTAACAAACATTTCGTTGCTTGATCCGGCGTCATCGCGAGCAGGCCTGACGGGGCAGCGAAACCATCAACTGCCTGCCACTACCCGATTGCGCCCCTGCTCCTTGGCCTGATACAGCGCCTTGTCCGCTGCAAACAGCAGTTGCTCCAGGGTCACATCCGTCTGGGTAGTCCAGGTGCTGATACCGATACTGACGGTCATGGGTAGCTCGTCTCCCTCCGTCTTCGGCAACTGTTGCACCGCCATCCGGATCTTTTCGGCAATCTGCCGGGCACCCGTGCTGTCAGTTTCCGCCAGGATCACCGAAAACTCCTCGCCACCGTAGCGCGCCACCAGGTCCGCAGGACGCCGTACATTGGCCGCGATTACCTTGGCGATCGTGCGCAAGGCCTCGTCCCCGCCTTGATGCCCATGACGGTCATTGAAGGCCTTGAAGTGATCGGCGTCGATCATCAGCACCGACAGCGGCTGGCCTGAGCGTTGTGCGCGAAACCATTCGTGGCGCAGGGTCAGGTCAAGGATCCGGCGGTTGGCGACCCCGGTCAGGGAATCGGTGGCGGCCAGTTGCGCCAGTTCCTGTTCGGCTTGATGGCGCAAACGCAGTTCCCGACACAGCAACCAGCTAAGCCACAGCAAGCCAATGCACAGCACGCCCGTAGCCCCGCTGATCACCAGCGCCGTGCGCCGCCAGGCGGCAAACACGTCGTTGCCGGACAGCGCGACGATGACCGTCAGCGGCAGATTACCAACCCGGGAAAAGGTATAGAGGCGTTGCCGGCCATCGATACTCGAAACGCTCTCGAAGCTGCCACTGCCTTCGCGCAGGATGCGCACGACATTGGGGCGGGTGGCGAAGCTCTTGCCGATCGAGTCATGCTCCAGGTAGGGCTTCTGCGCCAGGAGGATGCCTGCGTCGTCGATGATGTTCAGCGTGCTGTCGCTGCCGATGTACAGGCTGTTGAACAGCTGGTCGAAGTAGGTCAGGCGCATTGATGCCACGGCTACTCCCAGGAACTCCCCGGTCGACGAGGCAATACGACGGCTGAAGCTGATTCGCCATTCATTGCTGTCCTCGCAATCGCAGCGGGGCTTGAACGGGCGACTGATGTACATGCCGCTGCCGGTGTTGGTGACGTGGGCCTGAAAGTAGTCGCGGTCGGCGAAATTTCCTGGCCGGGGCTCTATCAGGGATGAGTCGGCGAGGACCTCGCCATGCTTGTCGAGTAGCAGGATATCGCCTTTGAATCGGGCCGTGGTGGAGCGGTCGAACAGCACCAGGTGGCGGATCTGCGGTGAGACCTGGCGCAGGTCGTCCCGTTGCGCGGCAGCGATCAGGCCTTGCAGGGTCATGTCGTAGAGCTCGACGGTGCGCAACACGTCGGCATCGATGAGTTGCGCAATGGTGGTTGCGCTGCGGGTGGCGGTCTCCTTCGCTCCGGCATGTTCGCGGATCAGCAGGAAGGTGACGATGCCGAGAATCGCGATGACCGTCAGGGTGCTGCCGAGGATCACCATGAGTTCAGGTCGACCGGTCTTGCCTGAAAATTGAGGGAGGCGACTGGCGGTCATGGGCATGAGGTCTGCGTGAACTTCGGTTGGGCATTTGTAGGAGCGAGCTTGCTCGTGAAGAACGTCGAGGCATCGCGTTGTTCCAGACAGCCTGCGTTATCGTTAACGTTTTTCGCGAGCGAGCTCGCTCCTACAGAGTTAAGCAGGTAGTGGACCGTTTTGCCTATCGTTGCACTTATTGCAAGAATTGGCAGGCGAAAAAAAGCCGCTGATAGCAGCGGCTTGAAGACAACTTTTCAAAGGGAAGAGCCGATGAAAAGTGTCGAGGGAAATAGAATTCTGCAGCGGGTCAGCTGTCTTTCCCGGCCTCGGGCTGGGCGTGGAGCGTCGATGCTTGCGGGGTCTGGCCAGCGTCCTGAGCCTTGGCCGTCATCTCACCCTGATAGGCTTCGAACGCCGCAGCGCGTTCAGCGTTGCGGGTGGCGAAGGTCAGGGACTCTTCAGCCATGGCGAGTGGGGAAAGGAACAATGAGGACAAAACGAAAGCGCTGGCAATACCCATGGAGTTGGACATCTTTAAAACCTTCTTGCTTGGCAAGTGCTGTTTGGTGGCGCAAAGATAAGGCTGAACGGGGAGGGGAAAAAGAGTGGATTCGTGAAAGGACTGTTGCGTATTTGGCAAAAATAGCCGTTGCTTGGCGTGTGCCTGTTACCGCCGGAGTGCGGGGGCCCGCATCGCGAGCAGGCTCACTCCCACAATTGATTTCAAAGTGTTGGGGAAAATCCCTGTGGGAGTGCCCCTGCTCGCGATTGCGGCGGGTCAGGCCGTATATTTTCAGCGGGAAGAACCCAGCTGGCGTATCAGATGGGCAGGTGAATCCCGAACGTATTCACGCCCTCATCACTGCGCGCAAACACATCCCCGCCATGCATCAGGGCAATGGCCTTGACGATCGCCAGCCCCAAGCCATGGTTGTTCCCGCTGTTGCTGCGCGAAGCATCAACCCGGTAGAAGCGCTCGAACAGGCGCGGCAGGTGCTCGCTGGCGATCGGCGCGCCCGGGTTGGCCACGCCAATGCTGACCTGATGAGCCTGGGCTTCGATGCGCACAAGGATCACCTGCCCGGGCTCCGTGTGCTGCACGGCATTACTCAACAAGTTGATGAGCGCCCGGCGCAGGTGTGCGATCTCGATTCGCACCTGCGCGTCGCCGCTGACCTGGACCTCAACCTGAGCGTCCTCGAGGATGAAATCCAGGTACTCCAGGGTGGTCGCCACTTCACCCGCCAGTGAGGTCGAAGTCAGTTTGGTGGCCTTGCTGCCCTGGTCGGCACTGGCCAGGAACAACATGTCGTTGATGATCGAGCGCAGTCGCTCCAGTTCCTCGAGGTTCGATTGCAGCACTTCGAAGTAATGTTCCGCCGACCTTCCGCGAGTCAGCGCGACCTGGGTCTGGCCGATCAGGTTGGTCAGTGGCGAGCGCAATTCATGGGCCACGTCGGCATTGAAGGACTCAAGGCGTGAGTAGGCCTGCTCGACCCGCTCCAGCGTCGAATTGAATGAGCTGACGAACTGGTTCAGCTCCGGCGGCAGCGGCGACAGTTGCAACCGGGCGGATAGAAGTGGCGGCGCCAGGCGTTGGGCTTCCTGGGATAATTTGATCAGGGGTTTGAGGCCGATGCGTGCCACCCAATAGCCAAGCGCAGAAGCCAGCAGCACGCCAACGATCGCCAGGCTGATCAGCGCGATCAGCAAGTGGTGCTGCGTCTGGAAAAAGGTTTCGGTGTCGATGCCGATCATGAAGCGCAGCGCGGGACGCTGGTCCTTGGCGGGAAACTGACTGACCAACACCTTGAGTGGATAAGGCTGGTCCGGCAGCTTCAGGTCGCGCATGCCCAGGGGGCCTTGGGCAAAGGCGCGGATCCGGGGCGTGAGCTCGCCGTATTCATAGTGGGGATCGCCGCTGATGATCCAGAAGCGTATGCGCTTGTCTTCCTCGCCCAGCAGCTTGAGCTTGTTGTTGATCTTCACCCAGTGCTCGGGCGTGCCGTAACGTCCGACGGTGGATTCGAGCACGCTGTAGCGCGCATCCAGTTCGGCTTCGGGCAGCAGGCCCAGGCCCTTGTCGACCTGCTGGTACAAGGCCCCGCCAATCAACAGGAACACCAGCAACGCCACCAGCGTGAACATGCCACTGAGGCGCAGGGCGATCGAGTTACTGGACACTACGGCTCTCCAGCACGTAGCCCATGCCGCGAATGGTGTGCAGCAATTTCTCGTCGAAAGGCCCGTCGAGTTTGGCGCGCAGACGCTTGATCGCGACCTCGACGACGTTCGCATCGCTGTCGAAATTAATGTCCCAGACCATCTCGGCGATCGCGGTCTTCGAGAGAATTTCACCTTGGCGACGGGCCAGTACGCTCAGCAGCGAGAACTCCTTGGCGGTCAGGTCCAGGCGGGTTCCGGCACGGGTCGCCTTGCGGCTGATCAGGTCGATCCACAAGTCGGCGATGCTCACCTGCACGGGTTCATGTCCGCCACTGCGGCGGGTCAGCGCTTGCAGGCGCGCGACCAGTTCGAGGAAGGAGAACGGCTTGCCCAGGTAGTCGTCGGCACCATCGCGCAAGCCCTTGATGCGGTCTTCGACTCGCTCGCGGGCGGTCAGCATGATCACCGGGGTTTGCTTGCGCGCACGCAGCGCCCGCAGGACGCCAAAGCCGTCGAGGCCCGGCAGCATGACGTCGAGGACGATTACCGCATAGTCACTTTCCAGCGCCATGTGCAGGCCTTCCACGCCGTCGCGCGCTAGGTCCACGGTGTAGCCTTGTTCCGTCAGGCCGCGGTGCAGGTAGTCTGCGGTTTTTTCTTCGTCTTCGATAATCAGGACGCGCATGACCCCGCCTCAGTCTGTGGTCGCCAGCGCCGCTACCGGGGCTGGTTCAGGTCGATGGAATAGCCGCTCCAGCCACAAGTATATGACCGGCGTGGTGAACAGCGTCAGCGCCTGGCTCACCAGCAGGCCACCGACCACCGCAATCCCCAGTGGCTGGCGCAGTTCGGCGCCGGTGCCGTAGCCGAGCATCAACGGCAAGGCGCCCAGCAGTGCGGCGAGGGTGGTCATGATGATCGGCCGGAACCGCGTGATACAGGCTTCATAGATGGCTTCTTGCGGTGTCAGGCCACGGTTGCGCTGGGCATCGAGGGCAAAATCAATCATCAGGATACCGTTTTTCTTCACGATGCCGATCAGCAGTACCAGGCCGATCAGCGCCATGATCGAAAAGTCCTGCCCGCAGATCCACAGCATGATCACGGCCCCGAGCCCCGCCGATGGCAGCGTCGAGATAATGGTCAGCGGGTGGACAAAGCTCTCGTAGAGCACGCCGAGGATGATGTACACGGCCACCAGCGCCGCCAGGATCAGCCACGGCTGGCTGGCCAGCGAACTCTGGAAGGCCTGGGCTGCGCCCTGGAAATTACCGCTCATGGCGGCAGGCATGCCGATCTCGGCCTTGGCCTGGTTGAGCATGATCACTGCATCGCCCAAGGCCACGCCGGGGGCCAGGTTGAATGACAGGTTGGCGGCCGGGAACATGCCATCGTGGGCAATGGACAGCGGGCCCACCGTTGGCGCATCGAATCGGGCGAGGGCCGAAAGGGGCACCATTTCCCCGCTCAATGGCGAGCGCAGATAGAAATAGTTGAGGCTTTCTGCTTTGCCGCGTTGCCGGGTGTCCAGCTCCAGAATGACGTTGTACTGGTTGATCTGGGTCTGAAATTCGTTGATCTGGCGCTGGCCGAAGGCGTCGTACAGCGCTTCGTCGACATCGCTTGCGGTCAGGCCGAAACGCGCGGCGGCGCTGCGGTCGATGCTGATGTGGGTGATGCTGCCGCCCAGTTGCAGGTCGTTGGAGATGTCGCGGAACGCCGGATTGCTGCGCAGCTTGTCGGTCAGGCGCTGGGTCCAGGTGCTGAGCGTCGCGCCGTCGTTGCTCTTGAGCACGTATTGATACTGCGCGCGGCTCGGGCCGGAGCTCAGGTTGATGTCCTGGCCGGCACGCAGGTACAGCACGATGCCGGGGACTTTCATCAATTGCGGACGAATCCGGTCGATGAACTCGCTGGCCGAGACATCACGGTCGCCGCGTTTTTTCAGGGATATCCAGAACCGGCCGTTGGCGATGGTCTGGTTGCTGCCCGACACGCCGACCGAATGGGAGAACACCTGCACGGCCGGGTCGGCGGCGACTATCTCGGCCATGGCCAGGTGTTTTTTCACCATGTCACCGTAGGAAATATCCGCAGCGGCTTCGGTGGTGCCCAGGACGAACCCGGTGTCCTGCACCGGAAAGAAACCCTTGGGAATGAATATGTAGCCGGCAATGGCCAGGCCCAACGAAACGCCGAACACCCCGATCATCAGCTTCTGGTGCGCCAGGGCACGACGCAAGCCTTTTTCGTACCACCCCAGCAGGCGTTCGCCGAACCCCGGCTTGCGGTTGGCATGATGCACCGGCGCACGCATGAACAGCGCGGCCAGGGTCGGCGCGAGGGTCAGCGACACTACGACCGAAATCATGATGGTAGCGGTGGCGGTCAGGGCGAACTCCTTGAACAGCCGCCCGACCACGCCGCCCATGAACAGCAGCGGGATGAACGCCGCCACCAGCGAGAAGCTGATCGAGACCACGGTGAAACCGATCTCGCCCGCACCTTTGATCGCCGCCTCGCGCATGCCATCGCCGGCCTCCAGGTGACGGTGGATGTTCTCCACCACCACAATCGCATCGTCGACCACAAACCCCACGGCCACCACGATGGCAACCAGGGTCAGGTTATTCAGGCTGAAGCCCATGATGTACATCAGGGCGAAACTGGCGACCAGCGAAACCCCCAGAACCGCCGAGACGATCAGCGTTGCGGAGAGCTGGCGCAGGAACAGCGCCATGACCGCGACGACCAGGGCGATTGCGATCAGCAGGGTAATTTCCACCTCGTGCAGCGACGCACGGATGGTCTGCGTGCGGTCGATCAGCACCTTGACCTGGACCGAGGCCGGCAACATGGCCTCCAGGCCGGGCAACGCGGCCTGGATGCGGTCGACTGTTTCGACAATGTTGGCCCCCGGCTGGCGCGAGATCACCAGGTTCACCCCGGGTTGATCACCGGCCCAGGCTTGCACGTAGGCATCTTCCGAACCGTTGACGACTTTGGCCACGTCCTTGAGATGAACCGGGGCACCGTCCTTGTAGGAAACAATGAGTTGGCCGTATTCCTCGGGGTGGAACAACTGATCGTTGGTTGACAGGGTCGAGATGCTTGATTCACCGTACAGCGCACCTTTGGCCAGGTTGAGGCTGGTCTGCTGAATGGCCACGCGGATGTCGGCCAGGGTCAGGCCGATCGCTGCGAGCTTGTCTGCGGAAGCCTGGACGCGGATGGCCGGACGCTGCTGACCGGTAATATTGATTTGGCCTACGCCGTCGATCTGACTGATCTGCCGCGCCAGCAGGGTTTCCACCAGATCGCTGAGTTCCGGGCCGGGCAGCAGGGTCGAATTGATGCTGAGGATCAGCACCGGGCTGTCGGCCGGGTTGACCTTGCGCCAGGTTGGCAGGTTAGGCATGTCCTTGGGCAGTTTGCCTGAGGCCGTGTTGATCGCCGCCTGCACTTCCTGGGCGGCGGTGTCGATGCTTTTGTCGAGGGTGAACTGCAGGGTCAGGTTGGTCGAGCCCAGGGCGCTGCTCGAGGTCATCTGGGTCACGCCGGGGATGGCGCTGAATTGCACTTCAAGCGGCGTGGCCACCGATGAAGCCATGGTTTCCGGGCTGGCCCCGGGCAATTGCGCAGCCACCTGGATGGTGGGGAATTCGGCTTCCGGCAGGGGTGCGATCGGCAATTTCGGGAACGCGATCACCCCGAGCAGCACCAGGGCGAACGTCAGCAGGATCGTCGCGACCGGATGATCGATGCACCAGGCGGAAACCGAACCGCGGCCTTTCATGACTTGGGCTCCGACTGCACGACCTGCGGCGGCTCGGTCAGCACCTGCACCGTGGAGCCGGGCTTGAGCCGGGATTGACCGTCACTGACCAGTACATCGCCGGGCTTCACGCCCTTGATAATGTCCTGCCCGCTGCCTTGATACACCATCTGCACAGGGACGATTTCAACCTTGTCACCCTTGACCCGGTAGACGAAATGTTGATCAAGCCCGCGCTGTACGACCGTGGGTGGAACCACCAGCGCGGCTTTATCCAGGGCTGTCTGAATTTTTACCGTCACCAGCAGGCCGGGCCAGAGTTTTTGCCCGGGATTGTTGAATTCGGCCTTGGCGCGGATGGTCCCGGTGTTCGCATTGATCTGGTTGTCGATCAGCGTCAGATGCCCCTCGCCCAGCAGGTTGCCGGTCTCGCCGTCGGTGTCGGCACCGATGTAGGCTGATACCTGCGCATGCTCGGGGTCGTTGATCAGGCCTTGCAGGGTCGGCAGCATTTGCTGGGGCAGGGAAAACTCCACGGCAATCGGGTCGATCTGGGTCACCGTGAATAGCCCCTGCGTATCGGTCATGCGCAGGACATTGCCTTCGTCTACCGTGCGAATACCCACTCGCCCGGTGACCGGGGAGCGAATCTGCGTGTAGGAAAGTTGTACTTGCGCCGCATCGATCGAGGCCTGGTTACCTTGGGCCGTGGCCTTGAGCTGGTTGACCAGCGCCTGCTGCTGATCATAGGTCTGCTTCGACACGCCATCGTCGACGCTGAGCAATTTGTAGCGCTTGAGGTTGACCAGTGCCACCTGCAACTGCGCCTGGCTTTCACCCAATTGCGCGCGGGCCTGATCAAGGTTGGCGCGAATCGTGCGGTCATCGATGGTGGCGAGCAGGTCGCCTGCTTTCACCAATTGTCCTTCCTTGACCAGCAATTTGGTGAGCACACCATCGATCTGCGGACGCACCACCACACTGTGCAGGGACAGCACTGAACCAATGCCGCTGACAAAGCGCGGAACATCTTTTTCAGCGACGTTCACTACGCGCACGGGAATGGCGTTCGGCGTGGCCAGTTTCGCCGTGGCTGGCTTGCTCAGGTACCAGATGCCCAGCGCAATCAGCGCGATCAGAAGGGTGGCGAGCAGGGCGGTCTTTTTCTGGATTCGCATGCGAGTGGGGCGCCGGGCAGAAGATCGAAATGGGAGGGAGATTTATACCTCCCTTATAGCCCTGTTACACCGTCAGCAAAGTGACTGCCAACTGACAGCGCTGTCAGTTTGGCTGCCAAGGCTGTAAGAGGCACCGTCACCTACCCGTAGGCAGCGGTTGTCAGCAGGCGTTGAAAATTCTTGCAGTGCCGACCGAAGGTGCGCGTGCGTGGGTCGGCCGGGCAGGTATACTGCCGCCTTTCGCGGCTCGCTGACCGGGCCCGACTCTTTTGCATCACCCGGAGCTTTCATGACTTCCCCGACACAACCGCCGGTTGCCGACGCTTCGAGCGACGCCTCGGCAGACTTGCCAGACAGCGTCGACTCCAACGCAGACAGCGAAACCAAAACTGCAATCCCGGCCTTCAAGTTCCCGTTCAAGCCAGGTGAGCTCGCTGCGACAAAAAACGCCAGCCAGCCCTGGTACAAGAATGGCGCGAAGAATGGCCACACCAAGACCCCAGGCGCTGCGCCTCCGGGTACCCGTCGTTCGATGGGTAAGCGCTAGGTTTCTGGATAATTGCTGATGGGTGCACTGCCATCGCGAGCAGGCTCGTTCCCACAGGGGCGGGCTTGGCCGCGATAGGTGTTCAGATCAGGCCGACCGCAACGAAATAAACGCATAGTTTTGCGCTGCCTCGCTGGTCACCTCGGCACCGGCGGCTTGCACCTGGCCGGCGATGTCGTCGCCTGACACATGGAACAGCCACTCACTGGCCCATTCCGGCAGCGTCTGGCCGGCCAGCTCATCGAAGATCGTGGCAAATTCCGCCATATCCGGCAGGTACGCGGTGAACCCGTCGCCCTTCAACGCCGTGGTGCGAATGCCCAATAGCGCGCACATCGCATCCTTGACCAGCACGTCGTCGCGGTCCGCCTGGCGGGAGCGCTGGATCAGCTCGGCCAGTGGCTGATCTACCAGGGTGCCGCCGACGATCAGGTTCGGGCCGCTTTCCCACGATTGTGGCGGGCATTCCTTCACCGCGATGTCGAGCGGAATGTGCGGATTGATCTCCATGGGGTAGATGCGGCAGACCAACGGGCGGCGGTCATAGATGCGACACAGGTTGTCTTCGTCAAGATTCCGGCAGCGACCCTGGTTGTAGGCGGCAAAGGTAATGGCCACGAAGGCCTCGGTTTCGCCGCTGCTGACCTGCACCGAGCGACGCTCGGCATGTTCGCGTTGCTGCACTGGCAGGCCCAGGCCATTAGCGAGAAAACCCTCGACCAGCACGATCACCTGACCGCCGTCAGCGGCCCACATGCGGGCTTCATCCAGGGTCAGGGGGACATGGTGATCGGTGCAGCATTTGCCACAACCTACGCAGGAAAACGTCGTATTCATTGAGCAGTCAGTCGCATCCGAAGGCAGTCAAGCGGTGACGGAAAATCACCACGCAGGCCTGCCTGGAAGCAAGTTATGCGCCATTCACCGGTTTTTGGCCGGCGGGCGGATGGAATCCCACTCGGTGACATAGGCTGTTTTGCTTTTCTTGTTGTAGAGGCACAGCTCGGTGCCTTGCTGGCCTTTCATGTGTTTTTGCGGGTACTGGCCTTGCAGCAGCAGTGCGGTGTACTCGACCCGGTCATCGAATTGAGCGGCGTTGCCAACCGGTTTGGCGTTCTTCAGGCCGCTCGCCTTGGTGCAACTGGTGAGCACAGCCTTGTCGAAGGCGGCCCAGGCGTCGGAGCTGGAAGCCTGGGCCTGAGTGGCGAGGGCGCCGAGGCAGATGAAGGTCAGGGTGATTGCTTTCATGGGTTCCGGGATCCTGGGGCATGGGTTGTCCGAAGTTGGAGTATGCCTCCACAGGATAAGTTTGCCCGACCGCCAAAAGATCGCAGCCTTCGGCAGCTCCTACAGGGTCGACCGCGTTCGTCTGCAGGAGCTGCCGCAGGCTGCGATCCTGGCGATATCAGGCAGGTACCGGTTCGCGCCGAACCACATACATCCCGACATGCTCATACAACCGCTGCGCCCTCAGGTTGTCTTCCAGCACCTTCAAATCGACAAATCCTTCGCGCCGACACTGGAATATGTTGAAAGCATGGAGCAGCAGTGCCTGGCCTAAACCTCGGCCTTGGGCCCGCGGATGCACCACCAGGTTTTTGATGTAGGCACTCGTCCAGCACTGGCAGACACCCACAATCCCTTCATCGTCCAGCGCGATGAAGCACAGGGACGGGTCGTACTCGGGATCGGTTTCAAAACGCCTTTGCCAGGTATCCAGGGCCGGCACGCGACCGCCACCGTGCAGATAACCCTGTTCCATCAAACGATGAACGGCTTCAGCCAGGTCCGGGCGGTACTCGCAGAGGACAATACCCTGCGGCCAAGTGATCGCAGGCACCGCTTCAGCGAGGTCGCGCCGCAGCAGAAAACAGAAATCCTTGCTCACACCTCAATGACCTTGTTCTGCAACGGTCTTGGCGGCTTCGATCAGGCACTTGGTCAGTTCCGGCGAGGAGAACTTGGTCAACACGGCGTTGGCGCCGGCAAGACGAGCCTTTTCGCTGTTCATCGCACTGTCCAGAGACGTGTGGAGCAACACATAGAGGTGGGAGAAATCCGGGGTTTCACGCAAGGTCCGGGTGAAGGCATAGCCGTCCATCTCCGACATTTCTATGTCTGAAACGATCAGGTTGATCTGCTGTTCGGTGCCTTGCAAGTCCAGCAGGCAATCGATGGCCTCCTTGGCGCTGCGGGCAGTGTGGCACTGCAGGCCGAGGTTGCGCAGGGTGTGCACCGATTGCTGCAATGCGGTCTGGCTGTCATCGACCACCAGGATCCGGGCGTTGCCGAGTATGTCGGCGTCTTCCATGCTGAGTTCGGTCGGTGCCGATTCGATCTGGGCCGGGGCAATGCCGTGGATGACCTTTTCGATATCCAGCACCTGCACCAGCGTGCCATCGACCGAGGTGACCCCGGTGATGTACGAGCGCGAGCCGCCAGAGCCGTAGGGCGGTGGGCGGATATCGGTGGTCAGGCAGTGGACGATCTTGCTCACTGCCTGCACGTGCAGGCCCTGTTTGGAGCGGCTGACATCGGTGACGATCAGGCAGCCACCGTTGGGGTCTTCCAGCGGTCGTTCGCCAATGGCACGGCTGAGGTCAATCACCGACAACGACATTCCGCGCAGGCTGGCGATGCCTTTGACGTGGGGGTGTGACTCCGGCATTTTGGTCAGCGGCGGGCAGGGGATGATTTCACTGACTTTCAGCAGGTTAATCGCCATCAGCTTGCCGCTGCGCAAGGTAAATAGCAGAAGCGAGAGTGAGTCTGCGCGGGCTTTGGTGGAGGACATAAAAACCTTCTGTGGAGAAAGGTGATGGGCGGGCCGGGGACCGCCAACAACTATCGATGCCGGGTTATCGACTTGTCGGGGGCAGGCTTTAGCCTTCAATCGATGTTCGATGGATCAAAAGATCGAACGAGCTCTGTTACTTCATGCCGAGGCGCTTGGCCATGCGTCCAAGGTTCGCCCGATCCAGGCCCAGCTCCCGCGCCGCGCTGGCCCAATTGTCGTGGTGGCGTTCCAGGCAAGCGCTGATCAGTTGTCGCTGATAATTTTCGGTTGCTTCACGCAGGTCACCCGACACCAGTGCCACCGCTGCACCGGCGGGTTGCTCTGGCACTGCTTCGACGTTGCCGTAGGGCAGGTCCAGATCCGCCGCGCTCAAGGTGAGAATCTTCGGCCGCTCCTTGCAGTGACCCAGCGCCTTCAGGGCGCTGCGGCCAATCAGGTGCTCCAGCTCTCGCACGTTGCCCGGCCAGTCGTAGGCCAGCAACGCGGCCTGGGCATCGCTGCTCAGACGCAGGCTGTTGAGGCCCATGCGTGAGCGGTTCTGCTCAAGGAAGTATCCGCTGAGCAACAGTACATCGCGCCCGCGGTCGCGCAGCGCCGGCACCAGCAGGGGATAGACGCTCAGCCGGTGATAAAAATCGGCACGATAGCGACCACTGCGCACTTCCTCGGCCAGGTCGCGGTTGGTCGCGGCAATCAAGCGCACGTTCACCTGATGTTCCTTGTCCGACCCCAGTCGTTGCAGCTGGCCGCTTTGCAGCACGCGCAGCAGTTTGGCCTGCACAGTCAGCGACAGCTCGCCCACTTCGTCGAGAAACAGCGTGCCGCCATTGGCCAGTTCGAATTTGCCGCGCCGGTCATTGGTGGCGCCGGTGAAGGCGCCGCGCACGTGGCCGAATAGCTCGCTTTCCACCAGGGTGTCGGGCAGGGCGGCGCAGTTGAGGCTGATGATCGGTTTCTCGGCGCGGGCAGACGCAGCGTGGATGGCCTGGGCCACCAGTTCCTTGCCGACCCCGGTTTCGCCAGTGATCAGTACGGTGAGGTCGCTGCTGCCCACCAGGTCGATTTCTTCAACCAGGCGTTTGAGCGCCTTGCTCTGGCCAATCATCTCGCGGTTCTGCTGGCCGCTCGCCTGGCGATAAACCTCGGCGCGCTGATGCTCGTCTTCGGCCCTGTTGGCCAGGCGTTCGATCCGTTCGGCTGCATTGACCGTGGCCGCCGCCAGGCTGGCGAACGCTTGCAGCGCATCCAGCTCAATCGGTTCGAAGCGTTGCGGATCTAGGGCATCGAGCGTCAGCAGGCCCCAGGGGCGTTCGTCGATAAACAACGGGCAGCCCATGCAGTCATGGACTTCCAGATGCTCATGCAGGCCATCGACCAGCCCATCGTAGGGGTCTGGCAGCTCGCTATCGGCGGCAAACCGGGTGGGGCCCGGACTGCTGAGCAGCGCTTCGAACCGCGGATGCTCGCTGATCTTAAAGCGCCGCCCCAGGGTATCGGTGCTCAGGCCGTCGACTGCCAGGGGCACCAGCCATTCGCCATCGATGCGCAGCAGGGCTGCGGCATCGCACGGCAGCAGGGCGCGCATGGCTTCGAGCAGGCGTCGATAGCGCTCGCCCTCCGGGAGCTCGCGGGACAGGTCAGAGACCAGCGGAAGCAGCGTGGTGAGCAAGGATTTTGCAGTCATAGTGACTCCATATAGTCGATATGACTATAAATCAAATCAGGTCTAAATGACTATATAGTTGGTAAGCTATTGATATATATGAAAATTAAATCTGGCATGAAAACTGATACGTAAGGGCAAACGAATAGAAACCCAGGAGTTACCTTATGCTGAGCGCTCAAGATCGTGCCATCGTCAAATCCACCGTGCCGTCGCTGGAAAGCGGTGGCGAAACATTAATTACCCATTTCTACCGGATGATGCTCTCCGAGTACCCTGAAGTGCGCCCTTTGTTCAACCAGGCCCACCAGGCCAGTGGTGACCAGCCGCGTGCCCTGGCCAACGGTGTGCTGATGTATGCCCGTCACATCGATCAACTCGACCAGTTGGGTGATCTGGTGGCCAAGATCATCAACAAGCACGTGGCCCTGCAAATCCTGCCGGAGCATTACCCGATCGTTGGCAGCTGTTTGCTGCGTGCCATTTCCGAAGTGCTGGGTGACGAGATCGCCACGCCTGAAGTGATGGCCGCCTGGGGCGCTGCCTATGGTCAGCTGGCCGATATCCTGATCGGCGCGGAAAAAAGCATCTACGACCAGAAGGAACAGGCACCTGGCGGCTGGCGTGGCGCGCGGGAGTTCATCGTGGCGGCCAAGGTCGAGGAGAGTGCGGAGATCATTTCGTTCTACTTCGAGCCTGCCGACAAGGGCCCGATCCTGGCAGCAGAGCCTGGCCAGTACATCGGCATGAAACTGGTACTCGATGGTGAAGAAATTCGCCGTAACTATTCACTGTCGGCCTTGACCAATGGCCAATACCGCATCAGCGTCAAGCGTGAGCACGGCGGTCGTGCCTCCAACCACCTGCACGATCAACTGCACGTCGGTGCGTCCATCCAGCTGTTCCCGCCATCGGGTGAATTTACCCTGAGCGCCAGTAACAAACCCCTGGTGCTGATCAGTGGCGGCGTTGGTATTACCCCGACCCTGGCGATGCTTGAGGCGGCGCTGGCAACTGAGCGTCCGGTGCACTTCATCCATTGCGCGCGCAATGGCAGCGTCCATGCGTTTCGTGACTGGATCGACGGGCTTGCCGAACGTCATCCGCAGCTCAAGCGGTTCTACTGCTATGCCGAAGATGACGGCGTGAGCCCGGCGGCGCACAAGGTGGGGGTGTTGAGCCAGGAACAGTTAGGCGAGTGGTTGCCGCAGGAACGCGATCTGGATGCCTATTTCCTTGGGCCCAAGGGCTTCATGGCGGCGGTCAAGCGCCATCTCAAGGCGCTGGGTGTGCCGGAGAAGCAAAGCCGCTACGAGTTCTTCGGGCCAGCATCCGCGCTGGAATAGCCACCGCACCTTTTGCACGGGCGGATTGCAAAGGTGTAGCTGATGGCCTTATCGCGGGCAAGCCTTGCCCCCACAGGTGGTGAGGTCTGGCAGTGGCGGCAAGCCCTGTAACCACAGTCGGTGAGATCTGTGGGAGCAAGGCTTGCCCGCGATGAGGCCTGTACAGTCACCCCTTGCAAGCCGGCCCCGGGAGAGTCAGGTCAGCCCTTGAGTTCCTTCAAATGTTTGTAAACCGTCGCCCGTCCCATGTTCAGGACATTGGCCACATAGTTGGAGGCGCTTTTGCCTTTGAAGGCGCCTTCGGCGTGCAGAGCCAGGACCAGTTCGCGTTTGTGGTCGCGGGTCAGCATGCTCAGGCTCAGCTGTCGCTCGCGCAGCCAGGCATGGAGGAAGGTGTTGATCCGCTCCTGCCAGTCATCACGGAACAGTGAGTCCGGTTGCGGTATCAGCTTGCTCGGCGACAGGAAAAGATCCAGCGCCGCCTTGGCGTTTTCGAACAGCGAAATATTCAGATTGATGCACAGCACCGCCAAAGGATGGCCAGCGCTGTCACGCAACACGCTGCTCAGGCTGCGAATTTTCTGACCATCCCAGTTGAGCTTTTCATACGGCCCGATGTTTCGTTCGCTAACCTCTTCACTGAGCATGTCTTCCAGCGAGGAATCGTCACCGACTTCACGTTTCGACAGGTTGTTGGCGATGTAGTCGACTTTCTGCGTGCGCAGATCGTGCAGCACCACTTCGGCATGGGGAAAGAACAGCGTCGCAATCGCGTCGCTGATGGCTCGGTAGTTATCCAGGGCCGGATCTTTCTCGGGGGCGTTCATTCAGTGGTGCTCCGGGCGACGTCAGCGCCCATAAGGCAGGGCGCTGGAAGTTTGCAGCAAACGGGAGTGGACGTCACCTGACTACCCCTGCTGGTTCAGGCGGGCGGGTGCGAGCATGGCGGCATTGAGGCCGAATTTCGACAGGGCTTCCGGCAGGTCCTGGCCGCGCACCAGTGCAGCGCTGGCCTGGCCCATCGCTGGAGAGGTCTGAATCCCGTAACCGCCTTGAGCCGCCACCCAGAACAGTCCAGGTACCTGCGGATCGAAGCCGGACAGCAAATCGCCGTCGCTGACAAAACTGCGCAAGCCCGCCCAGGTGCGGGTCGGGCGGCGGATGGTCAGGGTGGTGGCCTCCTCGATCTGGTAGATGCCCATGGCAATGTCCAGCTCTTCGGGTTGCACATCATGGGGTTCGACCGGGTCGGCGTTGGCTGGGGAGCCAAGGAACATCCCGGCGTCGGGCTTCATATAGAAGGATTCATCCAGGCTGACCAGCATAGGCCAGTGGTGGATGTCCACGCCTTCGGGCCCGGCAAAGATGAACGCCGCGCGGCGCTTGGGTTGCAGGCCCAGTGGCTGCGCGCCAGCGAGGGCGCCGATTTTGTCCGCCCAGGCGCCTGCCGCATTGATGATGACCGGGGCGCTAAAGGTTTGGCCGTCGGTTTGCACCTGCCAGATGCCCTCGGCGTCCCGGCTCAGGCTCACCACCTGAGTATCGGTCAGAACCTGGCCCTGGTTGCGGCGGATTCCACGCAGGTAACCCTGATGCAGCGCATCGGTATCAATGTCGCTGGCGGTCGGGTCATAGATGGCGCCATGAACTTTTTCCCGGCGCAAGATCGGCAGGCGCACGCACGCTTCCTCGGCGCTGAGCAGCTGCATCTGCGGCACTGTGGCCTTGGCGCTCAGGTACTGGTTCTGCAGTTCGGCAGGGTCGCCGCTGAAGTCCACCGTCATCTCGCCGCGCGGGGTCAGCAGTGGATGTTCGCAGAAGCCTGGCGGTGGTGCATCGAAGAAATCCCGGCTGGCCTGGGTCAATGCCCGAACCTGTGGTGTGCCGTAAGCGGCGGTGTACAACGCCGCGGAACGGCCGGTGGAGTGGTAGCCCGGATGGGATTCGCGTTCGAGCACAATCACCCGCGCGTGCTGCGACAGCCAGAAACCGGTGGAAGCGCCGGCAATGCCGCCGCCGATGATGATGAAGTCTGCCTGGCTCATGCATGTCTCCTGATGGGCGCAAATGCCAATGTTATTGATACCCCCCTGTGTAGAAGCTGCCGCAGGCTGCGATCTTTTGATCTTGCTTTTACCAGGTCAAGATCAAAAGATCGCAGCCTTCGGCAGCTCCTACAGGGGTTGGTGGTGTTAGTGCTGTAGGCGGTAGATGGCATTGGCCAGTGCGATGTCTTCCAGGCCCAGACCGATCGAGCGGAAGAACACGTGGCGATCGTAGGCCGGACGCTGCACTTTTTCGCTCATCAGCTCGGGCAGGTCGCCGACGATACTGTCCTTGTCCCAGCCATGCTGTTCGCCGGCAATCAGCATTTCCCCGGCCGAACCGGGCGTGGTCACACGATAGTCGCAGAACACCTGCATGGCGTTGAGGCAGTGCGGCGGCACTTCGTGAGCCCGTGGCGCGTTGGTGCTGATGGAGGTGATCAGGGCCGGTTTGCTCAAGGTGGACGGGTCGATGACGGGGCCGGCGGAGGAGGTACACAGCATAATCACGTCAGCGTCCAGGACGGCCGCTTCGCGACTGGAAACCAGCGTCAGGCGCGGATCAAGCCCTGTGAGCCGTGCCTTCGCTCCAGCGTCAAGACCGTCCAGGCTCGGGGAATACAGGTTGATGCTCTGCCAGGCACGCAGGCCCTTCACGTAATGCAGGTGCGCCTGGGCCACCTTGCCGCTGCCGATAATTGCCAGGCGCTGCGCTGTTGGCGGCGCCAGGGCATCGACCGCCACGGCGGTGGTCGCTGCCGTACGTGCCGTGGTCAGTTCACCGGCATCACAGAGCAACAGCGGTTGACCGGTCTGCATCGACATCAGCAGCGTCCACGCCGTCACCAACGGGCCTTGCTCGCGCACGATGTAAGGCGACGTCTTGACCCCATAAACGCCATCTTTGGCCAGCACGCCCAAGTAGTTGATGAAGTCGCCAGCGCCTTGGGGGAATTCAACCAGTTGCTGCGCCGGTTGCACCGCGTGGCCTGCGGCCAGGTCACGGAACAGTTTGCGCAGGATCTGCGGCACGTCGATTTGATCGAGCAACTCGCGTGCTTGAGGTTGGGTAATCACGTAAGGCGTGCTGGACATGAACGGCTCCGGAGACTGCATCTGAACTATTTTGTCTATTATGGACTTTTAGTTTATTCCGGCAAGCTCCGTTCGAGAAAAACCAGGCAAAAAAAAGCGCAGTCCGTTGCCGGCTGCGCCTCTTCTACTGCGGCCCGTATTTACGGGCGCTTACGCTCAACCGCCCGCAACAAATGGGTCGGCGGCGTCTCGCAGCTGATCTTGCGACCCAGCAGTGCCTCGATGGACGGCAACTGGTAGGAGTCGTCTTCACCGGCGAAGCTGATGGACACGCCATCGGCGCCCGCACGTCCGGTGCGGCCGATACGATGCACGTAGTCGTCCGGCATTTCCGGCAGGGTGAAGTTGATCACGTGGCTGATGCCGTCAATGTGAATGCCGCGACCGGCAACATCGGTGGCGACCAGCACGCGGATCTTGCCTTCGCGGAAGCCTTCCAGCGTCTTGATGCGCTTGTGCTGCGGTACGTCACCGGACAACTGCGCGGCGTTGACGCCATCACGCACCAGCCGTTCTTCGATGCGACGCACTTCGTCCTTGCGGTTGGCGAACACCATCACCCGCTCCCAGCCGTTGTCGTTGACCAGGTTGTAGAGCAGTTTGTATTTGTCGGCACCGGCAACGGCGTAGATGTGCTGCTCGACGTTTTCGCTGGCGACGTTCTGCGACTCGATCTCGACGATCGACGGCTCGGTGGTCCATTGCTTGGCCAGGTTCATCACGTCTTCGGTGAAGGTCGCGGAGAACAGCAGCGTCTGACGCTCGTTCTTCGGCGGGGTCTGGCGAATGATCTGCCGCACCTGCGGAATGAAACCCATGTCGAGCATGCGGTCGGCTTCGTCCAGGACCATGACTTCGACCATGTCCAGGTGCACGTCGCCGCGCTGGTTGAAGTCCAGCAAACGGCCGGGCGTGGCCACGAGGATGTCGCAGTGACGGGCTTCGAGATGCTTGAGCTGCTTGTCGAAGTCCATGCCGCCAACGAACGTCATGACATTGAGGCCGGTGTACTTGGTCAGGTCAGCGGCGTCCTTGGCAATCTGCACCACCAGTTCCCGGGTTGGCGCGATGATCAATGCCCGTGGCTCGCCCATGTAGCGCTCTTTGGGCGGCGGGGTTTGCAGCAACTGGGTGATGATCGAGATCAGGAACGCAGCGGTCTTGCCGGTGCCGGTCTGGGCGCGGCCGATGGCATCCTTGCCAGCAAGGGTAAAGCCCAGCACCTGGGCCTGGATCGGCGTGCAATACGGGAAGCCCAGGTCCTGGATGGCGTGCATCAATTCAGGGGCGAGTTTGAAATCGTGGAAACGGGTTTTGCCTTCCTGGGGTTCGACGACGAAGTCTTCGAGTTTCCAGGGAATAACCGGTGCCTTGGGCTTGGGTTCGCGACGCGGCCTGACAGGCTTGGGGGCTTCGCTGCGCGGCGGCTCGTCGGCTGTTACCTCGACAGTGGGGGCAGCCGGTGGGGTCATCGGCTCGTGCTTGGGTACCGCTGCGGTGGCGGTCCGGCCAGACTGATTACCGTCGGCGCGGTGGCTGGGTGAGTGAGACGGAGCGCTGGAGGCTGGCGCGAGCTGCTCAGTCTCGCTTTTACCGAACATTTTCTTGAGTGCTTTGAGCACGGTCATCTCATCAATTGATTAAGGAATGTACGCCGGCCAGTGTAATGCAAGAATCGGGCGCGGCGTAGTGTGATGATCAAAGGCAGCTTTTACACAGTCTGTTTAGCGTAGGCGCTCGGTCAGCCAGGCGCCGATATCGCTGATCTCTTCGGGTAACACTTCGTGCCCCATTGGGTATTCCTGCCATGTCACGGTGACACCACGGGCCTTCAAGTGCTCGTAGGCACTGCGCCCCATCGAATTTTGCACAACGTCATCGTATTGGCCGTGCAGGCACAGCACGGGAATACGCTGCTGGCTGGCGGAAATGTCCAGCTCGTCGCTGAACGTCGGAGCGTAGGTGGAGAGGGCAAGTACGCCACCCAGCGGGCCTTGCCATTTCAGGAAGGCCGCGTGCAACACCACGGCACCGCCCTGGGAAAAACCGGCGAGAAAAATTCGCGAGGTGTCTATTCCGCTGGCGCGCTCGGTTTCGATCAAGTCCAGCACCCGTTTTGCTGATTCATCCAGCTGCTCGCGGCTGATTGCCCGGGCCGGGTTCATGGCCAATATGTCGTACCAGCTGGGCATCTCGTAGCCACCATTTATGGTGACCGCGCGCGTGGGTGCCTGGGGTAAAACAAAGCGGGTGCTCAACAGGGTTTCCTGCAACGCTTCGGCCACTGGCAGGAAGTCATAACGGTCGGCGCCCAGGCCGTGCAGCCAGATAACACAGGCGTCTGCTGGCTTGACGGGTTGAAGAATCAGGGGCTCGGTCATGTTCGCTCCATTTTTGTGCGTGCGCTCTCATTGAGTGCGAGATCTGAGTGCGCGTCTGGTTGATCAGTTAAGAAGATGTCGCAAGGTTACAAGTTTTGCTATTGACCTGTCTTTGAATCGCTTTGGCGGGCGGTCTGGTACGGGCTTTGCTATGGGAAAACCCGAGCAATCAATCCAGCGACTGGCGGTAACACTATCAGTGTACTGCTGGTGGCGGGATAGCAACAAAAATCCGGTGATGGATGTTCGCCAGTGGCCGCTACGGGCTTCGCGAACGTGAAGGGCTACAGCCCGTTCGGCCGACTGGTGAGAAGTGAGTGATCCATGATGTGGATTTTCTCCTACTAGACTCATAGCTAAGGTCCTACGTCGCTTGACCCTAAAAAAAGCCAACACGGGTCAACAACGCCTCATAAGGGTGCGACTGGACTCACGCTCCGACACAACAAGAGCAAAACTGGAGGTTTGAATGAAGATGTTGAAATCCACCCTGGCCGTCGTGACTGCAGCCGCAGTACTTGGCGTCAGCGGGTTCGCTCAGGCGGGTGCAACCCTGGATGCAGTGCAGAAGAAAGGTTTTGTACAGTGCGGTGTAAGTGACGGCCTGCCGGGTTTCTCGGTTCCGGACGCCACTGGCAAGATCCTCGGCATCGATGCTGACTTCTGCCGCGCTGTAGCCGCTGCCGTATTCGGCGACGCGACCAAGGTTAAATTCAGTCAGTTGAACGCCAAGGAGCGCTTCACCGCGCTGCAGTCCGGCGAAATCGACATCCTGTCGCGCAACACCACCATGACCAGCTCCCGTGACGCGGGCATGGGCCTGAAATTTCCAGGCTTCATCACCTACTACGACGGCATCGGCTTCCTGGTAAACAACAAGCTGGGCGTCAAGAGCGCCAAGGAACTGGACGGTGCAACCATCTGCATCCAGGCCGGTACCACCACTGAGCTGAACGTTTCCGACTACTTCCGTGGCAACGGTCTGAAATACACCCCGATCACCTTCGACACCTCCGATGAAAGCGCCAAGTCGCTGGAGTCCGGTCGTTGCGACGTGCTGACCTCCGACAAGTCCCAACTGTTCGCCCAGCGCAGCAAGCTGGCCGCGCCGAAAGACTACGTGGTTCTGCCGGAAACCATCTCCAAGGAGCCACTGGGCCCTGTCGTGCGTAACGGCGATGACGAGTGGCTGGCGGTGGTCCGCTGGACTGGCTACGCCATGCTCAACGCTGAAGAAGCCGGCATCACTTCGAAAAACGTCGAAGCTGAAGCCAAGGCCACCAAGAACCCGGACGTCGCTCGTATGCTCGGGGCTGACGGTGAATACGGCAAGGATCTGAAACTGCCGAAAGACTGGGTCGTACAGATCATCAAGCAAGTAGGTAACTACGGCGAAGTGTTCGAGAAAAACCTCGGCAAGGGCACCCCGCTGGAAATCGACCGCGGCCTGAACGCGCTGTGGAACAACGGCGGCATTCAATACGCACCACCAGTGCGCTGATGGTTCTGTCACCCGGTGGGCCAACCGCCGGGTGATGTTCTGTTCCATTCTTTGCGGGGCACTTCATGCAAAATTCAATCGGCGCACCAAAGCAGAGGCTCAGCCTCAGCGATCCCAAAGTGCGTGCGTGGCTATTCCAGATCATCACCATCGTGGCGGTGGTCTCGCTGGGCTGGTTTCTGTTCGACAACACCCAGACCAACCTGCAACACCGGGGCATCACTTCCGGCTTCGACTTTCTGGAGCGCAGTGCCGGTTTCGGCATCGCTCAACACCTGATCGACTACACCGAATCGGACAGCTATGCACGGGTGTTTGTCATAGGCCTGCTCAATACGCTGCTGGTGACGTTCATCGGCGTGATCCTGGCGACGATCCTCGGGTTCATCGTCGGCGTGTCACGGCTGTCAAAAAACTGGATTATTGCCAAGCTGGCGACGGTGTATGTAGAGGTTTTCCGCAACATTCCGCCGCTGCTGCAGATCCTGTTCTGGTATTTCGCGGTATTCCTGACCATGCCAGGACCGCGTGCCAGTCATAACTTTGGCGATACCTTCTTTGTCAGCAGCCGTGGCCTGAACATGCCGGCGGCGTTGGCGTCGGATGGTTTCTGGCCATTCGTGGCCGGCGTGGGCGTGGCCATTGTCGCTATCGTGCTGATGTGCCGCTGGGCCAACAAACGTTTCGAAGAAACCGGCGTGCCATTCCACAAATTCTGGGTCGGCCTGGCACTGTTCCTGGTGATCCCGGCACTGTGCGCGTTGATCTTTGGCGCTCCGGTGCATTGGGAAATGCCCAAGCTGCAAGGCTTCAACTTCGTCGGTGGCTGGGTATTGATCCCTGAACTGCTGGCGTTGACCCTGGCGCTCACCGTGTACACCGCGGCATTCATTGCCGAGATCGTGCGCTCGGGCATCAAGTCGGTCAGCCATGGCCAGACCGAGGCGGCGCACTCCCTGGGGCTGCGCAACGGTCCGACCCTGCGCAAGGTGATCATCCCGCAAGCCCTGCGCGTGATCATTCCACCGCTGACCAGCCAATACCTGAACCTGGCGAAAAACTCCTCGCTGGCCGCCGGTATCGGTTATCCGGAAATGGTTTCGTTGTTTGCCGGCACGGTGCTCAACCAGACCGGACAGGCGATCGAGGTGATTGCCATCACCATGAGCGTGTACCTGGCGATCAGTATCAGCATTTCCCTGCTGATGAACTGGTACAACAAGCGCATTGCGCTGATCGAGCGGTAAGGAATAGCGCATGAGTACTCATATTTTCAAACCTGACATGCCGCCACCGGACCGCAGTATCGGTGTGGTGGCGTGGATGCGCGCCAACATGTTCTCCAGCTGGCTCAACACCCTGCTGACCCTGTTTGCGTTCTACCTGATCTACCTCGTGGTGCCGCCGATCCTCAGCTGGGCGATCATCAATGCCAACTGGGTCGGGACCAGCCAGGCCGACTGCACGAAGGAGGGCGCCTGCTGGGTGTTCATTCAGCAGCGCTTCGGCCAGTTCATGTACGGCTACTACCCGGTGGACATGCGCTGGCGCGTGGACCTGACCGTGTGGCTGGCGGTTATCGGCGTGGCGCCGTTGTTCATCTCGCGCTTCCCGCGTAAAGCGGTGTACGGGCTGAGCTTCCTGGTGCTGTATCCGATCATTGCCTGGTGCCTGTTGCACGGTGGTGTGTTTGGCCTGACCCAGGTGGCGACCAGCCAATGGGGCGGCCTGATGCTGACCCTGGTGATCGCCACCGTCGGGATTGCCGGCGCCTTGCCGCTGGGTATTGTCCTGGCACTGGGGCGGCGCTCGAACATGCCGGCGATTCGCGTGGTCTGTGTGACCTTCATCGAATTCTGGCGCGGCGTGCCGTTGATCACGGTGTTGTTCATGTCCTCGGTAATGCTGCCGTTGTTCCTGCCAGAAGGCATGAACTTCGACAAGCTGCTACGGGCCCTGATCGGCGTGATCCTGTTCCAGTCGGCCTATGTGGCCGAGGTGGTGCGCGGTGGCTTGCAGGCGATTCCCAAAGGTCAGTACGAAGCAGCCGCAGCGATGGGCCTTGGCTACTGGCGCTCGATGGGCCTGGTGATCCTGCCGCAAGCCCTGAAGCTGGTGATCCCTGGCATCGTCAACACCTTCATTGCGCTGTTCAAGGACACCAGCCTGGTGATCATCATCGGCCTGTTCGACCTGCTCAACAGCGTCAAGCAAGCGGCCGCCGACCCGAAATGGCTGGGCATGGCCACTGAAGGCTACGTGTTCGCCGCCCTGGTGTTCTGGATTTTCTGTTTTGGTATGTCGCGCTATTCCATGCATCTGGAACGCAAGCTCGACACTGGCCACAAGCGTTAGGAGTTCTTTTTATGAGCGAAGCAATTAAACAGCCTGTGAGCCCTGAAGGCATTATCCAGATGCAGGGCGTGAACAAGTGGTACGGGCAGTTTCACGTACTCAAGGACATCAACCTGAACGTCAAGCAGGGCGAGCGAATCGTCCTGTGCGGCCCGTCGGGTTCCGGCAAATCCACCACTATTCGCTGTCTTAATCGCCTGGAAGAACACCAGCAGGGGCGCATCGTGGTCGATGGCGTGGAGCTGACCAACGACCTCAAGCAGATCGAGTCGGTGCGTCGCGAAGTCGGCATGGTGTTCCAGCACTTCAACCTCTTCCCGCACCTGACCATCCTGCAGAACTGCACCTTGGCGCCGATGTGGGTGCGCAAGATGCCCAAGCGCAAGGCCGAGGAAATCGCCATGCACTACCTGGAACGCGTACGCATTCCGGAGCAGGCGCATAAATTCCCGGGGCAACTGTCCGGCGGTCAGCAGCAGCGCGTGGCGATTGCCCGTGCCCTGTGCATGAAGCCGAAAATCATGTTGTTCGACGAACCGACTTCGGCACTCGACCCCGAGATGGTGAAAGAGGTGCTGGACACCATGATCGGCCTGGCCGAAGACGGCATGACCATGCTTTGCGTGACCCACGAAATGGGCTTCGCCCGTACCGTGGCCAACCGCGTGATCTTCATGGACAAAGGCGAGATCGTTGAACAGGCGGCGCCGAATGACTTCTTCGACAACCCGCAGAATGAGCGCACCAAGCTGTTCCTGAGCCAGATCCTGCATTGATCGACGCTCGGCAGTGAAATAAACCCGGACTGAGTGCCGGGTTTATTTTTTTCCAATCGACAACCGCCTGCTATCAGCTGGTCTTTTTATCCAAGGCCAACTGCACTGCCTTCAATGCATTGAGCCTGCCGTGACCGTAATAGTGGCTATGGCCATTCTGATCATATTCTCCCATCGCTCCATCCAGGAAATGAGTGATCTTGTCGCAACAGTCAGCAAGGATCGAGCGAACCTCGGTGCGTGTCAGCGCGGGGTTGGCCGATAAAACCAGAGCCGCCACCCCGGCGGCGCCGGGGCAGGCGCTCGACGTTCCGCCAAAGCTCTCGGTGTAGTTGCCCCACAAGTCACCTTGCCCAAGGGCTTTGTCGTTGTAGCCATTTCTTCCTCGCAGATCTGTTGTCCATATGCCGCGGGTGCGAGCGGGAAAACTGCTGGGCTGGAAATTGTAATCCGGGTGCTGTTCCTGATCGCTGGGAAACGCGCACCAGATGGCTTTTCCGTAATCACTGTAGGCGCTGCGGCGGCTGTGGTCGTTGCAGGCGGCTACGGCCATGACCAGTGGATGGCTGGCATAACCATCATTGTCGACACTTTCACTGCCATTGCCGGCGGCGAAGAAAATCGGGCAGCCCTTGCCCTTTCGCCCTCTGAGCGCGGCGAAATTGATGGCCAGGCGAATACTGGCGGGTAACGGATGGACTTGATGATGGGCCGGATCCATAGGGTCGGCCCAGTTTCCGTCCGGAGGGCCCCAACTGCAACTGATGATGTCCGCGCCATTGAGCGCAGCCCAGACGAAAGCGTTCGCTTCGGTCTGACCTCCCAGTGACTCCGCGTCACCCAGGCTGATCGGCATCAGTCTTGCTCTGGGTGCGACTCCGCTTGCGCCATGCAGGCCATCGGCACAGGCGACACCTGCGGCGGCGGTACCATGGCTTTCATCGGCGTGCTGAGGGCGCGGGTCGGCTCCGGGTTGCCTTGGGTTTCTGTAGCTCCTCGGGGCGACGATTTTGTCGGCCGAGGTGAATTCGGGATGGTCGATATCAAAAGCATCGTCTATGACGGCGATCACTACATTCGCGCCCAGACTCAGGGCGTGGGCAGCCTCGACGTTGGCACTGGCATCAATTTCATACTGATAGCTTACAGTGGTTTTTTTCAGGTGCCACTGATTGGGGTGGATAGTGCGTGAGTGACGTTTTGTCAGGAGTTCAGGATGGCAGTACTCCACATCCTCACGTTCGAGCAAGGTCAGTGCCTGATTGAATACCTGTGTTCCGCAGCCTTCTCCTGGCGTCACGAAATAAGCGTTTTGTGCGTAAACGACTTTTGTCTTGATCGTCAGTCCTGCTTCTTCGAGTACGGTTTCGCAGGCCAGCGAGTCGTGTGAGTCGATAAACTTGATGAAGATATTTTCGGTATAGATCACGGGTTCCCTGGTGTCCGCCGCCACCAGGACGCTGCCGGCGAAACGCACGTTGGGTAGTTGACGCAAGCAGCGCTTGCAGGCCTGCAGATTCCCGGAGTCGGCTGGCAACTTGAAAACGCTCAGTCCTGACGACTCGAAATGAATCACCCGTTGTGCATGGTCCAGGGGGGGGCGGTGGTGTCGAGAAGGGCTGGCAAGCCGGGAAGGGTTCGGACGACGACCAGATCAGGGGCAGTGTCCAGAAAGAATGAAGGTTCTGATTTGTTGCCGTATTTGAATTCCTGCATAGCGTGTTCCTTGTCTGTGTGAAGTTAGGAGGCGCTGAAGCACGCCCCAAGGCAGTGCCTTGGGTGCAGGAAGTCTATTGGCCGGGTGCAGCGATCATCTATCGGAAAGGCCTGAGGCTGTTGCGGGAAAGTTCCTCAATATCTGTCGGATGTGAGCTGGCTGTTCTACCTGGATGGAGCAGCGGTTGCCTTTAGGAGCAAACCTGACTAACATGTCAGGAAATACATCCTATGATTGGATGACTGCAAGGGTGTCTTGGCTCAGATGTCTCCATTGGTAAAAAGATCTCTGGTCGACCAGGCGTTGGATCAGCTTCGTTTACGCATTACCGAAGGCACGTGGACTGTGGGCCAACGCCTGCCCACCGAACCCGAGTTGTCCGCAGAGCTCGGTATCAGCCGTAATACCGTGCGTGAAGCCATGCGCGTGTTGGCCTTTTCCGGATTGATTGAGATTCGCCAGGGTGACGGTAGTTACTTGCGCGCGGTGATCGATCCACTCGACACCCTCAAAGCGCTGTCCCGCTGCTCTCATGAGCAGGCCCGCGAAACCCGGCACATTCTTGAAGTCGAGGCCATTGGCCTGGCCGCCTTGCGCCGCACTGACGAAGACCTGGTGGCCTTGCGTGAAGCACTGGGGGTCAGCGGCAGCCACTACCATGGCGATCTCGACAGCTACATCGCCTGCGACCTGGTGTTTCACCGGCGCCTGGTCGATGCCGCACACAACCCCACGCTCAGTGAGCTGTATCGCTACTTCTCCAGCATCGTCGGTGCGCAACTGCGCCAGACCCTGAACATCACCCCACGGCGCCAGGAAGTGTTCGACCTGCATATCGAACTGCTGGACGCCGTCGAGCAACGTGACCCGGAACGGGCCAAAGCCCTGTCCAGGCAGTTGATCAATGAACCTTGAACACGAGAAAACCATGTCCAGCCGTAACAGCAACATCCCTGAAGCCAAACGCACGGCAGAGCTCGAAGAGCTGCTGATCGATGCCGAGGCCGATGACGACGAGGTGCAGAACAGCCATCCGATCCTGCGCCGGCCCTGGCTGCTGTTGCTGGGCCTGATCCTGGTGGCATTGAACTTGCGCCCGGCGCTGTCGAGCATGGCGCCGATGCTCAGTGACGTGTCGAAAAGCCTCGGATTATCGGCGGCCCAGGCCGGTCTGCTGACCACCTTGCCGGTGCTGTGCCTCGGCCTGTTCGCACCGCTGGCACCGATCCTGGCGCGCCGTTTCGGCGCCGAACGGGTGGTGCTGGGCATTCTGCTGACGCTGGCCGGAGGAATCATCCTGCGCAGTTCGTTTGGCGAAATCGGCCTGTTTGCCGGCAGCGTGCTGGCGGGTGCCAGCATTGGTGTGATCGGCGTATTGCTGCCGGGTATCGTCAAGCGCGACTTTGCCAAACACGCGGGTACCATGACCGGGGTCTACACCATGGCCCTGTGCCTGGGGGCAGCGATGGCCGCAGGCGCCACCGTGCCGCTGAGCGAACATTTCGACCAGAGCTGGGCAACGGGCCTGGGCTTCTGGGTTATTCCGGCGTTGGTCGCGGCGCTGTTCTGGCTGCCGCAAGTCGGGCACAAACACGGTGCGCACAATGTCGCCTACCGGGTTCGCGGTTTGCTGCGTGACCCGCTGGCCTGGCAAGTGACCCTGTACATGGGCCTGCAATCGTCCCTGGCGTATATCGTGTTTGGCTGGTTGCCTTCGATCCTGATCGGTCGCGGCCTGACGCCGACCCAGGCGGGGCTGGTGCTGTCCGGCTCGGTGATTGTGCAGTTGGCCAGTTCCTTGGCGGCTCCCTGGCTGGCGACTCGCGGCAAGGACCAGCGCCTGGCCATCGTGGTCGTTATGGCTTTGACCCTCAGTGGCCTGTTCGGGTGCCTGTATGCGCCGATCGATGGCTTGTGGGGCTGGGCGATTCTGCTCGGGCTGGGACAGGGCGGGGCGTTCAGCCTGGCGCTGACCCTGATCGTGCTGCGCTCGCGAGATGCCCACGTAGCGGCGAACCTGTCGAGCATGGCCCAAGGCTTCGGCTACACCCTGGCATCCATGGGGCCATTGGCGGTCGGCATCGTGCATGACTGGACCGGCGGCTGGGCGGCGGTCGGCTGGATTTTCGGGGTCATCGGCCTGGGCGCGATCCTTGCCGGCCTGGGAGCCGGGCGATCGTTGTACGTTCAAGTAGTCAGCGAAAAACTCTGACACCTCGGACACTATCGGTATTCGGCCCACGAATGCCGATAGTGTTCCGCGAATTGGCAGGCTATCGTGCGGGCAATCTTCAAAACTGTTTTGCAACCCAGGGAGCCTGCACATGAGTGATGCCCACCAAGCATTGATTACCCGGTTTTACCAGGCTTTCCAGCGGCTGGATGCCGAGGCCATGAGCGCCTGCTACACCGATGACGTGGTGTTCAGTGACCCGGCCTTCGGTGAACTGCATGGGCGTGATGCGGGTGATATGTGGCGCATGCTCACCACTCGCGCCAAGGACTTTTCCCTGACGTTCGACGACGTCCGCGCCGACGAGCGCACCGGGAGTGCACATTGGGTGGCGACGTACCTGTTCAGCCAGACCGGCAATACCGTGGTCAACGACATCCAGGCGCGGTTCGTGTTTCGCGACGGAAAAATCTGCGAGCACCACGACCTTTTTGACCTGTGGTCCTGGTCGCGCCAGGCGCTGGGTTTAAAAGGTCTGCTATTGGGCTGGTCGCCCTTGGTAAAAAACGCCGTTCGGGCCCAGGCATTGAAGGGGTTGAAGGCATTCCAGGCCGGGCGCTGATAAGATCGCCACTTGTTTCTTTCCCAATCCAGATCGTCAATTGAACAGTCTCAGCCAAACGTCTGTTAGCGCCGTCGAAACGCCGCTGATCAGCAAGCCCTGGTTCGTCTACCTCGTACGTGCCGCCAATGGTTCGCTGTACTGCGGGATCAGCGACGACCCCGTGCGCCGCTTCGCCACTCATCAGCGGGGTAAAGGTGCGCGCTTCTTCCTCTCAAGCCCGGCCGTGGCCCTGGTGTACACCGAGGCCTGTCGCGACAGGAGTGAAGCGCTACGTCAGGAGCGGCTGATCAAGAAACTCAGGAAAAGCGCCAAGGAGTGCCTGGTCGCGAACTATCAATCTGACTGATCAGTTCCCATCAGGCAGACCCGTAGGCCGCCTGCCGATTGCGCGCTAAGCTGCTGACTCCTAATTCGCGCGGCGGAGCCGAGCATGTCCGAGTTGATCCTGCATCATTACCCGACGTCCCCTTTCGCCGAAAAGGCCCGCCTGTTGTTGGGTTTCAAGGGGCTGTCCTGGCGCTCGGTGAAGATTTCACCGGTGATGCCCAAGCCTGACCTCACCGCCTTGACGGGTGGCTATCGCAAGACGCCGGTGTTGCAGGTCGGTGCAGACATCTACTGCGACACTGCGTTGATTGCCCGGCGCCTGGAGCAGGAAAAAGCCTTGCCGGCACTCTTCCCGGAAGGTCAGGAGATGATCGCTGCGTCCTTCGCCGCCTGGGCGGACTCAGTGGTGTTCCAGCATGCCGTTAGCCTGGTGTTCCAGCCGGAATCTGTCGCCGTGCGTTTTGCCAGCCTGCCGCCGGAAGCAATCAAGGCCTTCCTGGCGGATCGCGCCGGGCTGTTCAGTGGTGGCAGCGCCACCCGCGTGTCTGCCGAGCAAGCCAGGCACCAGTGGCCGACGATCATGGCGCGACTCGAACAGCAACTGGAGCGCGAGCAGGGTGATTTCCTCTTCGGCGAGCCGTCGATTGCCGATTTCGCCCTGGCGCATCCACTGTGGTTCCTCAAGGCGACGCCGGTCACTTCGCCGCTGGTCGATGGGTATCCGGCAGTGTCAGCCTGGTTGGGCCGCGTCTTGGGCTTTGGCCATGGGGCTGCGAGCGAGATGACTGCAGAGCAAGCGCTTGAGGTGGCACGCAGCGCTACACCGGCGCAGTTGCCGCAGGAACGCTTTGCAGAACCTAACGGTTTCGAGGCGGGTCAGCAGGTAGTGATTGCGGCCACGGATTATGGGGTTGATCCGGTGGCGGGTGAGTTGGTGTTTGCCGGAAGTGAAGAGCTGATTCTGCGTCGCGAGGATGAGCGGTGCGGGGTGGTGCATGTGCATTTCCCGCGATTCGGGTTTCGTCTCGAAAAGCAGCGGTAGATCAACAGATCCCAGCCTCCGGCAGTTCCTGAATTAGAGCGGTGCTCATCTGCAGGCGCTGCCGAAGGCTGCGATCTTGTTTATTTCAAGGCTGCGAGTATGGCGTCCGGGTCATACCCGCGAATCAACGTCCCGTTTACATCGATGATCGGAATACCGCCGCCACCCAGCGCCTCGTAAGCCTTGCGCGCCTGGGCATCCTTCTCGATATCGAACTCCTTGTAGGGAATGCCTTTCTGGTCGAGAAACCGTCGGGTCAACTTGCAGTAACCACACCATTCAGTGGCGTAGAGCACCACATCGGCCTTGGCCTGGGTCTGCTCCGATACCACCTGGGACGGATTGAACACCCGCTCGATCTTGCCCCAGTTCTGATAGACCACGATCACCAGCAGGATCAGCAGGAATTTTTTCAGCACGCCCCGCAGCATCAGTTGCGACGCTTGAGCTGATCGGTGAGCTGGGTTGGCAGGCCCTTGATGATCAGGGTGCCGGCTTCTTCGTCGTACTCGATCTTCGAGCCCAGCAGGTGCGCCTCAAAGCTGATGGAGAGGCCCTCGGCACGGCCCGTGAAACGACGGAATTGATTCAGGGTACGTTTGTCCGCAGGGATCTCCGGAGACAGGCCGTAGTCCTTGTTGCGGATGTGATCGTAGAACGCCTTAGGACGTTCTTCATCAATCAACCCGGACAGTTCCTCCAGGCCCATGGGCTCACCCATCTTGGCCTGGCTGCTGGCGTAGTCCACCAGCGTCTTGGTTTTCTCCCGGGCGGACTCTTCCGGCAGGTCTTCGCTTTCAACGAAATCACTGAAGGCCTTGAGCAGCGTGCGGGTTTCACCGGGGCCGTCGACGCCTTCCTGGCAGCCGATGAAGTCGCGGAAGTACTCCGAGACCTTTTTCCCGTTCTTGCCTTTGATGAACGAAATGTACTGCTTGGACTGCTTGTTGTTCTGCCACTCCGACACGTTGATCCGCGCCGCGAGGTGCAGCTGACCCAGGTCCAGGTGGCGGGACGGGGTCACATCGAGCTGCTCGGTCACGGCGACGCCTTCGCTGTGATGCAGCAGGGCGATGGCCAGGTAGTCAGTCATGCCTTGCTGATAGTGTGCAAACAGCACGTGCCCACCGACCGAGAGGTTGGATTCCTCCATCAGCTTCTGCAGATGCTCCACCGCCACCCGGCTGAATGCCGTGAAGTCCTTGCCCCCTTCGAGATACTCCTTCAGCCAGCCGCTGAACGGGTGCGCCCCGGACTCGGCATGGAACAAACCCCATGCCTTGCCTTGTTTGGCGTTGTAGCTCTCGTTGAGGTCGGCAAGCATGTTCTCGATGGCGCTCGACTCAGGTAACTCTTCGTCGCGGGCATGCAGAACTGCAGGCGTGCCGTCGGGTTTTTTGTCGATCAGGTGGACGATGCAATGGCGGATCGGCATGGGCTTCTCGGCTGATTGTAGAGAGGAGGGCGCGCTCCCCGAAAAAGCGCCCAGTGTACCGCAACTAGGTATGCATGCCCTTTGTAGGAGCTGCCGAAGGCTGCGATCTTTTGACTTTGCTTTTTAAACAAAAAAGATCAAAAGATCGCAGCCTTCGGCAGCTCCTACGGGGGTTGAGGGGCAATTTGCGGGTGCGCAGCGGCCCTTATGCTGTTTTTTAACGTTTTAGACCAATAAAGCTGACCAAATGGGTAGCTAGAGGCGGATATTTCCCCGTCTCTGTGCTAGTTTTGCCCGGTCTTGCGCGAAGTCACTGCGTTAAGCGTGCATTCAGCATTTGTCAGGTCGAACCAAACCCTGATTTCGGTATCTATAACCCCGATCCCGTGGTTATTGGCCGAGGGTGCCAGATCCAGAAGATCGGGCTCGATGGCTGACACTGCACTCTGCAATCCATATGAATTTGATAGGGAAGGAACACTACATGGCTCTTACTAAAGACCAACTGATCGCCGACATCGCTGAAGCTATCGACGCGCCAAAAACCACCGCGCGTAATGCTCTGGACCAACTGGGCCAAATCGTTGCCGATCAGCTGGAAAATGGCGGCGAAATCACTCTGCCAGGTATCGGCAAATTGAAAGTGACCGAACGTCCTGCCCGTACTGGCCGCAACCCTTCGACTGGCGCTGCCATCGAAATCGCTGCCAAGAAAGTTATCAAGCTGGTTGTGGCCAAAGGCCTGACCGACGCTGTTAACAAGTAAGACGTGTAAAAAAAACCGTGCTCCGGAGCGATCCGGGCACGGTTTTTTTGTGCCTGTGATTTGCCGGAGGGCTCGGACCATCGCGGGAGTATCACCGCTGCAGGAGCTGTCGAGTGAAACGAGGCTGCGATCTCTTGATCTTTCACAACAACATCAAGAGATCGCAGCGTGCCGCAGCGCCTACGGTCTCAGCGAGCCCAGCGCTGACGCCAGATTTGCTGTTCGCTCTTGGTCTGGAACGTCCAGGCGACGAAACGGCTTTTCTTCTGCCCCTGGGACATTTCCACGACCTGGCTTTCCAGCACGCCGGCCTTTTTCAGGGCGATCTCGATCGCGGGCAGGTTCGACGCCTTGGACACCAGGGTGCTGAACCACAGCACCTTGTGCTGGAAATGCGCGCTCTCGGCGATCAATTGAGTCACGAAGCGCGCCTCGCCGCCCTCGCACCACAGTTCAGCCGACTGGCCACCAAAGTTCAGCACCGGCAGCTTGCGTTTCGGGTCGGCGCGACCCAGTGCGCGCCATTTACGCTCGCTGCCCTTGGTGGCTTCGTCCATCGAAGCGTGGAACGGCGGGTTGCACATGGTCAGGTCGAAGCGTTCGCCGGGTTCCAGCAACCCCAGCAGAATGCGCTTGGGGTTGGTTTGCTGGCGCAACTGAATGGCCTTGTTCAGCCCGTTGGACTGGACGATGGCCTTGGCAGCGGCCACGGCGGTCGGGTCGATTTCCGAGCCGAGGAAGTGCCAGCGGTAGTCGCTGTAGCCAATCAGCGGATAGACGCAGTTGGCGCCCATGCCGATGTCGAGCACCTTGACCGGCGCGCCACGGGGGATTTCGCCGTCATTGACGCTGGCCAACAGGTCGGCCAGGAAGTGCACATAGTCGGCACGCCCCGGAACCGGCGGGCACAGGTAATCCGCCGGGATGTCCCAGTGGGCCACGCCGTAGAACGACTTGAGCAGCGCGCGGTTGAACACCCGCACCGCGTCCGGGCTGGCGAAGTCGATGCTTTCCTTGCCGTATGGGTTGGTGATCACGAACTTCGCCAGTTCGGGCGTGGTCTTGATCAGCGCCGGGAAGTCATAACGACCCTGGTGGCGGTTGCGCGGGTGCAGGCTGGCCTTTTCGCGGGGCTCGACGGCTTTGGCCGGGGTCGCGGATTCGGGCTTCTTGCGCGCAGGTCTTGGTGTGCGGGGGGCGTTCATGGGTGTGATCGATTCGGGTATGGCTGAAAGTGACGGGCATTGTCCCACATCCAGGCCTTGTGAACCCAGTTGTGACAAACACTGCGATCACCTGCAATCTCCCGAAACTCATTGCCTGTCCGGCGTCAGGTTCTGCATTGACTCATTCCTTAATATTTTGCCGCCGGTCAGGGCTTGCAGTCCGCGCTGCCTTGACCGGTCAGCTTTTTAATAGGGAACGCGACAATGCCAACAACTGCACTTTTTTCTCCTCCATTTTCGACAACGCCGATCTCGTTAATGACCGCAGCTGCCGGAGAGATCTTTTCGGAGCCCAAGTACGGACTTCTCCAAGTAAAAAATAACAACTCACTCCTGGAAGAGGTCATCTCAAAAATAGGGGCAGAAGGACCGCGACTCCCTCCCTACCGTGTTATGGATTATGTGAGATATTTTTTTTACCTGGGCTCCGGACACGAACCAAGAGTCACGCCGCTGCCGGCAGAACAACAACGTGTGGACCTGTACAAATACCCGTCGGCACTGATCGACTTAGAAAGGCCTATGCTGGGGGCAGACGAACACCATAAAACAGGCGCCAAACCGAACAAAATAGCAGAGACGCTTGTATCGCTCGAACAAGCAAAGCCCGCCAATAAGCGCGGCGCGCTCCTTCCACGCGCGGCAAGGAGCCTCGCCGGTCGGCCGGTCAATCCAGACGTGCCTGAAGGCAGCTTTGGTTTCGACGCGGTTACTCGTTCGTCCTATCCAGGAGCATCGGTTTGGAACGACCCTGCCAATTCGACAAGGCCTGCCAATAAGACCCACACCGAGCCCTATCAATTTCCGCTGCTTGACTCGCAAAATCCATCGCAGGGCGAAAGGGCGGATATGCAACGACGCGGTCATGCAGACCGTTTGATTAACGACATCATCACCCACATGCCCAATAAGGGTTACCTGCCGCAGGATGGCGACCACGGCCCGGTACTCGCACTGGCCGTGCAAACAGCTGGCTGGCCGGCAAATACGGCGCTCGCCTTGCTCGATTCAGAAGGCAGCCATTTGGCGACATACACCAAGAGCGGCAACGTGGAAGGTATCGAGCATACGATTCACCTGACGCGCGCTAATAACGGTGAATACCTGGGCAGGTCCGACCGTTCTGCCGGGGTATCGAGCCAGGAACAATTGTTCAGCCTCCTCCTGGCTGAACAGCCGGAAGACTCCCAACTGGGGCGAGGTGGGGACTTCAGGGGCAGCGAAACACGCGCCGGCCGCATTGTTCACCTGCGTGAGCAGATCGCACTCCTGGCGGAACAACACCGTCCACAATTGTTCAATGCAATACTGCATGCCAGTTGCAGTCAGGCCGACCCTGGATTACCCGAAGCCTTTAAAAACCCTTTCATGCCGTTCTGGAGCAGACCCGCCGCATCCGAGCTGGTTCGTAAACTCCACAATGAAACGCCGAACCTTTCACATGCACGTCTTGAAGCATTCCTCCAGACAACACCTTTGTCCGAGGGCGAACAACGCGCTTACCTGGCGACCGGTTCACTGCCCGCAGCATTTACTGAAGCGAGGACAAAACTGGAAAAAACAGTGGGACGCGAGCAGGCACAGGATGCTGTTGACCACCCGCGCTTCTATAACCCGTATGCCGATACCTTGACGCGTCAGATAGCAAAACAGGAACTGTCCAGATTGGACCGCAACTTGACGATCCTGGAGCCAGGGCAGCGTCTTGATCTGGCTGCCGCAAATAAAAACGACGTGATCCTGCGTAATTACGGCAATGGCCATTACAGAGCCTATTCCCCGATCAACGACGAATACATTGATGTCAAACAAGACACCGACAGCTTCTTCAGCGCCATTGCCTCTGTCCTGCAACCTCATGAGCATCGGGCGCTGGGCATGCAGGCCGACACGGATGTCGCGGGTATGCGAGCTACGTTTGGCAAGACTAGTGGGCCACAACGCCAGGCAACAACATCGGGCCCTACAACGTCAGCCCCTGCAACTGCCGATGTTTACGATTACGGTGAAGGCCTGGTAAACAATTCGGCTTATAAAGTGCTTACTAATAACGGCACTCATGACCACTGGAGGGGAATTGGTCGGGTCAAAACCAAAGGGGGCTGGCCGTGTACGGGTACTCTACTGGATACCAGAAGTGTTGCCAGCGATGCGAACTCTCCGGCCTATGTCCTGACCGCTGGTCACTGTATCTCACACACCAATGGCGAGGTCATCCTCAACAAGCCGACAAAAGGAGTCGTAATATTCAACTTGTTTGCCGACACGCGAGGTCAGCGTCAGGCCTACAAGATTTCTAAAGTCAGTTACAGCGAGGTCAAGTCAAGGGACCTGGCTTTGCTCAAACTGGAAGCCTCACTGGAAACCCTGATCCAGCACGGCATTAAACCTTTTCTCTTGGCCTCAACGCTCCCAACCGAAGGAAGCAATGTGCTCAATGTGGGGGCTCCTTCTGGTAAGACCCTGCAAGTGGCTGCCTGCACCAGTGAGGAAGGCGGACCGGTCATAAACCAGCCTTGGGTTTGGCCGGATATGGTCATGAATGGATGCACGGGCGTAGCCCCAGGCAGCTCCGGCAGCCCCATGCTGACGCGTAACTTAAATACGGTATTCGCCCTTGTAAGCGTCACCACCGAGGGTCAAGGCTCAAGTGACAGGAGTGAATCTCCAGGCAGCAGTTACGGCAATGACGTTACCTTTCTCAACCGCTGTTTCTTCGATGGCGTGTTTGACGCCAACGCTGTGGGCTGCGACCTCGCCCCGGTCTTTTCCGTCACCCTGCCGCGCCGTCCCTTGCAGCACGCCAAACCGACACTCGATGAGCAAGGCAATCCTGTCTATCCCACTTGGGATCTATCGTTCGGTATTGATAAGGACCACTATCGCTATAAAACGACCAATGATGTACAGGCATGCCAGGACCCAACCGGCTACGGCCCAGCACTCCCGTCCCGGAATCCCTATATAAACGCCACGATCGGGCCTGAGATCGGCATGAACATGCTGTGCATCGTCGGAATGTCATCAGGTTCTGCCCTCGTCGACAGCCGTACGGCTCGAAATGCACTGATCCTGGCGGCCAAATTGCACAAGGCAGGTCCGGCCCCGACTCCAGAGCTGCAAATCAAGAAATTGGGAGGTCGCTACCATGTCAATTGGTTATCGATGAATAATCCGCAAATCGAAAATTACCTGTACAAACTCGGAACACCCGAAGCCACTGATTGCAATGATCAAAATGGCTATAAAGCTGTCCTTGTCAGAGCTAGAGCCATACCCGAGCAAATGCTCCCGTTGACAATCTGCACCATCACTGAAGATATCGCAGGGCAACGATCCGTACCCCGTGGGGACATACTGCAGTAGCCGCTCAGGCGCGGGCCAAATGCTGATTACACAAAGCACTTGGCCCGTATCCATACACTCCCAGCGAACACCGATACGGCATTAGCCGTATGGCCCTCCCTTTTCATTGCGCCGTGCCGTTACAAACTGGCAATCCGCGCATGCTGCTCGGCCAGTTTGCCCAAAGCCTGTTGCGCTTCGGCCAGTTTGGCGCGTTCCTTCTCGATGACTTCGGCCGGCGCCTTGTCGACGAAACCGGCGTTCGACAGCTTGCCGCCCACGCGCTGGACTTCACCTTGCAAACGCAGGATTTCCTTGTCCAGGCGCGCCAGCTCGGCGTCCTTGTCGATCAGGCCGGCCATTGGCACAAGCACTTCCATCTCGCCGACCAGGGCGGTCGCGGACAGTGGTGCTTCTTCGTCTGCCGCCAGCACAGTGATCGACTCGAGGCGCGCGAGCTTCTTCAGCAGGGCTTCGTTTTCGGTGAGACGACGCTGGTCTTCGGCGCTGACGTTCTTCAGGAACAGGTTAAGCGGCTTGCCTGGACCAATGTTCATTTCGGCGCGAATGTTACGCGTGCCGAGCATCAGCGTTTTCAGCCATTCGATGTCATCTTCGGCGGCTGCGTCAATGCGCTCTTCATTGGCCACTGGCCAAGGCTGCAGCATGATTGTCTTGCCTTCGATGCCGGCCAGCGGCGCGATGCGCTGCCAGATTTCTTCGGTGATGAACGGCATGAACGGGTGCGCCAGGCGCAGGGCAACTTCCAGTACGCGAACCAGGGTGCGACGGGTGCCGCGCTGGCGTTCGACCGGCGCGTTTTCGTCCCACAGCACCGGCTTGGACAGTTCCAGGTACCAGTCGCAATACTGGTTCCAGATGAACTCGTACAAGGCTTGTGCGGCCAGGTCGAAGCGGAACTGGTCGAGTTGACGGGTCACTTCGGCTTCGGTGCGTTGCAGCTGCGAGATGATCCAGCGATCCGCCAGGGACAGTTCGTAGGCTTCGCCGTTCTGGCCGCAGTCTTCGCCTTTGTCCAGCACGTAGCGCGCCGCGTTCCAGATCTTGTTGCAGAAGTTGCGATAGCCTTCGACGCGGCCCATGTCGAACTTGATGTCGCGACCGGTGGAGGCCAGCGAGCAGAAAGTGAAGCGCAGGGCGTCGGTGCCGTAGCTGGCGATGCCGTCGGCGAATTCGTCGCGGGTCTGCTTCTCGATCTTCTTCGCCAGTTTCGGCTGCATCATGCCGGAAGTGCGTTTCTGCACCAGATCTTCCAGCTCGATGCCGTCGATGATGTCCAGCGGGTCAAGGACGTTGCCCTTGGACTTGGACATCTTCTGGCCCTGGCCATCGCGCACCAGGCCATGCACATACACGGTCTTGAATGGAACCTGCGGCGTGCCGTCTTCGTTTTTCACCAAATGCATGGTGAGCATGATCATCCGGGCAACCCAGAAGAAAATGATGTCGAAACCGGTCACCAGCACGTCGGTGGAGTGGAATTTCTTCAGGAATTCGGTCTGCTCAGGCCAGCCGAGCGTGGAGAACGTCCACAGGCCCGAACTGAACCAGGTGTCGAGTACGTCGTTGTCCTGTTGCAACGCCACGTCCGGGCCGAGGTTGTGCTTGGTGCGCACTTCGGCTTCGTCGCGACCGACGTAGACTTTGCCCGACTCGTCGTACCAGGCCGGGATCCGGTGACCCCACCACAGTTGACGGCTGATGCACCAGTCCTGGATGTCACGCATCCACGAGAAGTACATGTTTTCGTATTGTTTCGGCACGAACTGGATGCGGCCGTCTTCAACGGCAGCAATTGCAGGCTCGGCCAAAGGCTTGGTCGACACGTACCACTGGTCGGTCAGCCACGGCTCGATGATGGTGCCCGAGCGATCGCCTTTCGGCACTTTCAGGGCGTGATCGTCGACGCTGACCAGCAGGCCGGCGGCGTCGAAGGCGGCAACGATTTGCTTGCGCGCCTCGAAGCGGTCCAGGCCTGCGTATTCAGCCGGGATCTTGCCGTCGATGCTTTCGTTCAGTGTGCCGTCGAGGTTGAACACCTGGCAGGCCGGCAAGACGGCGGCGTTCTTGTCGAAGATGTTCAGCAGCGGCAGATTGTGGCGCTTGCCGACTTCGTAGTCGTTGAAATCGTGGGCCGGGGTGATTTTCACGCAACCGGTGCCGAACTCAGGATCGCAGTAATCGTCGGCGATGATCGGAATGCGGCGGCCGACCAGCGGCAGCTCGACAAATTTGCCGATCAGGGCTTTGTAGCGTTCATCGTTCGGGTTAACGGCCACGGCGGCGTCGCCGAGCATGGTTTCCGGGCGAGTGGTCGCGACGATCAGGAAGTCGTTGCCTTCAGCGGTTTTCGCGCCGTCGGCCAACGGGTACTTGAGGTTCCACAGGAAACCTTTCTCGTCGTGGTTTTCCACTTCGAGGTCGGAAATCGCCGTGTGCAGCTTGGTGTCCCAGTTGACCAGGCGCTTGCCGCGGTAGATCAGGCCGTCTTCGTGCAGGCGCACGAATGCTTCCTTGACCGCTTCAGACAGGCCGTCGTCCATGGTGAAGCGCTCGCGGCTCCAGTCTACGGACGAGCCAAGGCGGCGGATCTGGCGGCTGATGTTGCCACCGGACTGATCCTTCCATTCCCAGATTTTCTCGAGGAATTTCTCGCGACCAAGATCGTGGCGACTCTGACCCTGGGCTTCGAGTTGACGCTCCACCAGCATCTGCGTAGCGATACCAGCGTGGTCGGTACCCGGCTGCCACAGAGTGTTGCGACCCTGCATGCGGCGGAAACGGATCAGGGCGTCCATGATCGCGTTGTTGAAGCCGTGCCCCATGTGCAGGCTGCCCGTCACATTCGGCGGCGGGATCATGATGGTGTAGGACTCGCCCGCGCCTTGCGGGGCGAAGTAATTCTCAGACTCCCAGGTGTTGTACCAGGAAGTTTCAATGGCGTGCGGCTGGTAGGTCTTATCCATGCGCGGCGGGACCCTATTGGCATTAATTCAGGAAAAGCCGACGAGTATAGCGGGGCATGGGGCGAAGGGCGAGCAGGGGCGGACAGGGCGCGTCATCTCTCACGGTGCGAACACGGTAGGAGCTGCCGAAGGCTGCGATCTTTTGATCTTGATCTTTTCCGGAATCGTTGAAGATCAAGTCAAAAGATCGCAGCCTGCGGCACCTCCTACATTGGAATGGCGTGGGCTACTCGTACTGGCTGAGCAGCCGCTCCATCCGCGCCGCCAGTCGGCGTTTGATTTCGGTTTCGATGTGCGGCGCAAAGTCGTCGATCACGTCTTGCATGATCAGCATGGCAGCGGCGCGCAGCTCGCCGTCCAGATGCAGCAAGGCGTCCGGGCCTTTATCTTCGGCAGCCGGGGCAGGGGGCGGTTCGCTGGCGGCTGGCGGGTTGCCGGCAGCCTCGAACAGCATGGGGATCTGTTCCTGATCCTCGTCCTCGACCGTGTCGGTCAGCAACGGTGGTTGCAGGTTGTCATCGCCGAGCAGTTGGCGGATCGACTCGAGGTCGTCCAGCAGATGCGCGGACTGTTGCTGTTTTGGCGTGTCCATCGGAATACTCAGAGTCGCTGTAAACGGTGGTCTTGCAAAGGATAGCCCTGTTCGCGATAGAAACGGAAACTCTCCCGCGCGGCCTGGCGAATCACCGGGTCTTCCACCACCACTTCCGCCACGCGGGCGAACTTGTTGGCAAAGGTCGGTACTTTCAGGTCGAGATTAACCAGCAGGTCCTGATGTTGACCGCAGTCGTCTCCCAGGCCCAGCACAATCAGACCCTGCGGCTCGCTCTCGGCGGGGCCATGGGGCACGAAACTTTCGCCCTTGAACGCCCAGAGGCGTGCGTCGAGATCGTCACGTTGGCTCGCATCGCTGCAATGCAGGTAGATGCGATGGCCCATGCGCCAGGCTTTTTCAGTGAGCTTGCAGGCGAAGTCCAGCCGCGCCGACGGATCGGCGCTGGGCAGGATATAGAAGTCGACTTTGGTCATTGCGGTTCCTGGAATCAACTTCCGCGGAATCTGTAGGAGCGAGCTTGCTCGCGAAGGTCGTCAACGATTACGCGGGAAACCAGGTTAATCGCGGTGATCTTGAGTTTTTCGCGAGCGAGCTCGCTCCTACAGTGGTCAGTGAGCGATATTTAGGCCTTGGCGCGGTCCAGCAGGTACTGGGTCAGCAGGGGCACCGGACGGCCAGTGGCGCCCTTGTCCTTGCCGCCGCTGGTCCAAGCGGTGCCGGCGATGTCCAGGTGCGCCCAGTTGAGGTTCTTGGTAAAGCGCGACAGGAAGCAGGCTGCGGTGATGGTGCCGGCTTTCGGCCCGCCAATGTTGGCGATGTCGGCAAACGGGCTGTCGAGCTGTTCCTGGTACTCATCGAACAGTGGCAACTGCCAGGCACGGTCGTCTGCGGACTGACCGGCGCTGAGCAGCTGGCCGATCAGTTCGTCGTTGTTGCCCAGCAGGCCGGAGGTGTGTGCGCCCAGGGCGACGACACAGGCGCCGGTCAGGGTCGCGATGTCGATCACGGCCTGGGGCTTGAAACGTTCTGAATAGGTCAGGGCGTCGCACAGCACCAGGCGGCCTTCGGCGTCGGTGTTGAGGATTTCCACGGTCTGGCCGCTCATGGTGGTGACGATGTCGCCTGGGCGCGCAGCGTTGCCGCTCGGCATGTTCTCGGCGCAGGCCAGGATGCACACCAGGTTGATCGGCAGTTTCAGTTCGAGCACGGCGCGCAGGGTACCGAAGACGCTGGCGGCGCCGCCCATGTCGTACTTCATTTCGTCCATGCCGGCGCCCGGCTTGAGGCTGATGCCGCCGGTGTCGAAAGTGATGCCTTTGCCGACCAGGGCGAACGGCTTCTCGGATTTCTTGCCGCCGTTGTATTGCATGACGATCAGGCGCGGAGGCTGGGCGCTGCCCTGGCCCACGGCGTAGAACGAGCCCATGCCCAGGTCCTTGATCTTCTTCTCGTCAAGGACTTCGACTTTCAGGCTCTTGAATTCCTTGCCCAGGCTCTTGGCCTGCTCGCCCAGGAAAGTCGGGTGGCAGATGTTCGGCGGCAGGTTGCCCAGGTTGCGGGTGAACGCCATGCCGTTGGCGATCGCGGTAGCGTGGGCCACGGCACGCTCGACTTCAGCCTGGGCGGCCTTGATGGTCACCAGGGTGATTTTCTTCAGGGCGCGTGGCTCGGCTTTCTGGCTCTTGAACTGGTCGAACGTGTATTGGCCGTCCACCAGGGTTTCAGCCAGCAGGCGGGTCTTGCCGTAGCTGTCACGACCCTTGACCACGACTTCGTCCAGTGCCAGTACCGCATCGCTGCCGTTCAGGCCCTTGAGGGAGTTAAGGATGCCGGCAATGATTTTACGGAATGGGCGATCACCCAGTTCTTCGTCCTTGCCGACGCCGACCAGCAGTACACGCTCGGCCTTGAGGTTGGGCAGGCTGTGCAGCAGCAGGCTCTGGCCAACTTTGCCGGCGAGGTCGCCACGCTTGAGCACGGCGCTGATCGCGCCGCCGCTCAGTGCGTCAATTTGGCTGGCCACGGCGCCGAGCTTGCAGCCTTCGCTGACGGCAACCACCAGCGTGGCGGTTTTCAACGTTTGCGGATTAACGCTTTTTACAACCAGTTCCATGTCGGGGCCCCTGAATCAATGATCAACACGCAAGTGTCTGAACTTGCCTATAAATAGAGTACGCAAGGCAGGCTTGCGGCAAAGGCCGCAGTTTGAACCTCGTCGGCGGCGCCTGACAACCCTGGGTCGCAGGTTCGTCACGGTTCCGGCCGCCCTTGCAGGAGCGAACTGGATCCGGGCGGCGTTGCGCCGATGAACCTGAGAGCACTGTTGAGTGTCAGACGTCCCGCGTAATCGTTGACGAGCATCGCGAGTGAGCCCCGCATGGCGAACGCGCGCAGTGACAGGCGCATGCAATCACAGGATAATGCGCCATCTTTTTCGGCGGCCCTGCTTTGCGGTCCGCCTGCTACGTTTGCTTGTTTGGCCGCCTTCGCCTGACAACCCTGGAGTGTCTGGTTTGATTGTCTTTCGTTACCTATCCCGCGAAGTCCTGTTGACCTTGAGCGCCGTCAGCGCCGTGCTGCTGGTCATCATCATGAGCGGACGCTTCATCAAATACCTCGCCCAGGCCGCTGCGGGCCTGCTGGATCCAGGCTCCCTGTTCCTGATCATGGGGTTTCGTCTGCCGGGCTTCCTGCAACTGATCCTGCCACTGGGCCTGTTCCTGGGCATTCTGCTGGCTTACGGTCGCCTGTACCTCGAAAGCGAAATGACCGTGTTGTCGGCCACCGGCATGAGTCAGCAACGGCTGTTCGCCATGACCCTGTTCCCGGCCACCCTGGTGGCATTGGTGGTGGCATGGCTGAGCCTGAGCCTGGCGCCACAAGGGGCCAACCAGTTCCAGTTGCTGCTGAACAAGCAAGACGCCCTGACTGAATTCGACACCCTGGAGCCGGGCCGCTTCCAGGCCCTGCGTGATGGAACGCGGGTGACCTACACCGAGACCCTGACGGACGATCGCATCAACCTCGGTGGCGTGTTCATTTCCCAGAAGAACACCAGCACCGACCAGAAGGATCGCGGAATTTCCGTGCTGGTGGCCGAGAGGGGGCGCCAGGAAATCCGCCCTGACGGCAACCGCTACCTGATTCTCGACAATGGCTATCGCTACGACGGCAAGCCGGGCCAGGCCGACTATCGCGCCATCAAGTACGACGAGTACGGCGTGCTGCTGCCCAAGCCGGATGTCAGCGACGAAGTCACCGACCGTGACGCGATGCCCACCAGCAGCCTGATTGGCAGCGATGACGTTCGCTCGCGCACCGAATTGCAATGGCGCATGTCCCTGCCGTTGCTGGTCTTTATTGTCACCCTGATGGCGGTGCCGCTGTCGCGAGTGAATCCGCGCCAGGGGCGATTCCTCAAGCTGCTGCCAGCGATTCTTCTTTATATGGCCTACCTGACCATCCTGATTGCCGCTCGCGGCGCGCTCGAAAAAGGCAAGATCCCGATGGCCCTCGGCTTGTGGTGGGTGCACGGAATCTTCCTGGCGATTGGGCTGGGCTTGCTCTATTGGGAGCCCCTGCGCCTGAAGATGGCGAGTCGCCGCAGCGCGCTGGAGGTGGCCCGTGGTTAAGCTGGATCGCTACATTGGTAGCAGTGTTTTCGTGGCCATCCTGGCCGTATTGGGCATCATTCTCGGTTTGGCGACGCTGTTCGCCTTCATCGACGAGATGGGCGATGCGAGCGATACCTACACCTTGCTGGACGTGCTGAGTTACGTCCTGCTGACGGCCCCCCGACGTTTGTACGACATGTTGCCGATGGCGGCATTGATCGGCTGCCTGATCGGCCTGGGGAGCCTGGCCAGCAACAGCGAACTGACCATCATGCGCGCCGCTGGCGTGTCCATTGGCCGGATCGTCTGGGCTGTAATGAAGCCGATGCTGGTGCTGATGGTTGTCGGAGTCCTGATCGGCGAATACGTTGCGCCGGCCACCGAAAGCGCTGCCCAGGCCAATCGTTCGCTGGCCCAGGGCAGCGGTGACGCGCAAAGTGCCCGTCACGGCCTGTGGCATCGCCAGGGTGACGAGTTCATTCACGTCAACTCGGTACAACCCAACGGCTTGCTGTACGGTGTCACCCGCTATCGCTTCGACAAAGAGCGGCACATGCTGTCGGCCAGCTTCGCCAAGCGTGCGGAGTTCGACAAGGACCACTGGCAGCTGAGCGATGTCACCACCACGGTATTCCATGAGAAGAACACTGAAGTGGTTGCGGCCCCGGTCGAGCGCTGGGAAGTTGCCCTCAGTCCGCAACTGCTGAGCACGGTGGTCATGGCGCCAGAGTCTCTGTCGATCTCCGGTTTGTGGGGGTATATCCATTACCTGGCCGACCAGGGGCTGAATAACGGCCGTTACTGGTTGGCATTTTGGGTCAAGGTGTTGCAGCCGCTGGTCACTGCGGCACTGGTGCTGATGGCGATCTCCTTCATCTTTGGTCCGCTGCGCTCGGTGACCCTCGGTCAGCGGGTGTTCACCGGTGTACTGGTGGGGTTCACCTTCCGAATCGTCCAGGATCTGCTGGGGCCATCGAGCCTGGTGTTCGGTTTCTCGCCGCTGTTTGCGGTGCTGGTGCCTGCCAGCGTGTGCGCCCTGGCCGGGGTCTGGTTGTTGCGCCGGGCCGGTTGATTGCGGGTATTTCCCGAACAACGAGCCAATGAAAAACGCCCTTGTCGTGAGACCGGGGCGTTTTTGTCAGTGCCGTCCGACCTGCGCAGGTGACGCTTGCGCCGTGGATCAGGTACAATTCCCGGCTATTTTTCCGCGGGCTATGCCTGCAGCCTTTTTGAGTGTTGATCCGTGAGTGATTTGAGTCATATCCGCAATTTCTCCATCATCGCCCACATTGACCATGGCAAGTCGACGCTGGCCGATCGATTCATCCAGATGTGCGGCGGCCTTGCCGAGCGCGAAATGGAAGCCCAGGTACTGGACTCCATGGACCTGGAGCGTGAACGCGGGATCACCATCAAGGCCCACAGCGTCACCCTTTATTACACCGCTCGCGATGGCATCAAGTACCAGCTGAACTTCATCGACACCCCGGGCCACGTCGACTTCACCTATGAAGTCAGTCGCTCGCTGGCGGCCTGTGAAGGTGCTTTGCTGGTGGTCGACGCTGGCCAGGGCGTGGAAGCGCAGTCGGTTGCCAACTGCTACACGGCGATCGAGCAGGGCCTGGAAGTCATGCCCGTGCTGAACAAGATCGACCTGCCGCAGGCCGATCCGGACCGCGTGAAGGAAGAAATCGAGAAGATCATCGGCATCGATGCCACTGATGCCGTCGAGTGCAGCGCCAAGACCGGCCTGGGCGTCGATGAAGTCCTCGAGCGTCTGGTGCGCACCATTCCTGCGCCGACCGGCAACTACGAAGATCCGCTGCAAGCGTTGATCATCGACTCCTGGTTCGACAACTACCTGGGCGTTGTTTCCCTGGTACGCGTGCGCCATGGCCGTGTGAAGAAGGGCGACAAGATTCTCGTCAAGTCCACCGGCAAGATCCACCTGGTGGACAGCGTCGGTGTATTCAACCCTAAGCATACCGCTACCACTGACCTTAAGGCCGGTGAAGTAGGCTTCATCATCGCTGGCATCAAGGACATTCACGGTGCGCCGGTGGGTGACACCCTGACCTTGAGCTCAACCCCGGACGTCGACGTCCTGCCGGGTTTCAAACGCATTCAGCCGCAGGTTTACGCCGGCCTGTTTCCGGTCAGCTCCGACGACTTCGAAGATTTCCGTGAGGCCCTGCAAAAGCTCACCCTCAACGACTCGTCGCTGCAGTACACCCCAGAGAGTTCCGACGCCCTGGGCTTCGGCTTCCGTTGCGGGTTCCTCGGCATGCTGCACATGGAAATCATCCAGGAGCGCCTGGAGCGCGAGTATGACCTGGACCTGATCACCACGGCGCCGACGGTAATTTTCGAGCTGTTGCTGAAAACCGGTGAAACGATTTACGTCGACAACCCGTCGAAGCTTCCAGACCTGTCTTCCATCGAAGACATGCGCGAGCCGATCGTGCGGGCCAACATTCTTGTGCCGCAAGAGCACCTGGGCAACGTCATTACCCTGTGCATCGAGAAGCGTGGCGTGCAGCACGACATGCTGTTCCTCGGTACCCAGGTCCAGGTGACCTACGATCTGCCGATGAACGAAGTGGTCCTGGACTTCTTCGATCGCCTGAAGTCCACCAGCCGCGGCTATGCTTCGCTGGACTACCATTTCGATCGTTATCAGTCGGCTAACCTGGTGAAACTGGATGTGCTGATCAACGGTGACAAGGTCGACGCCCTGGCGCTGATCGTGCACAAGGATAACGCGCACTACAAAGGTCGCCAGTTGACCGAGAAGATGAAAGAGCTGATTCCGCGCCAGATGTTCGACGTCGCGATCCAGGCCGCCATTGGCGGGCAGATCATTGCGCGAACCTCCGTCAAGGCACTCAGAAAGAACGTATTGGCCAAATGCTACGGCGGCGACGTCAGCCGTAAGAAGAAACTGCTTGAAAAGCAAAAGGCCGGTAAGAAACGCATGAAGCAAGTCGGCAACGTGGAAATTCCACAAGAAGCCTTCCTTGCAGTGCTCAGGTTGGATAGTTAGGTCCTATGTCACTAAATTTCCCGCTGTTGCTGGTCATCGCCGTGTTCGTCTGCGGCCTGTTGGCGTTGCTCGATCTGGTTTTTCTCGCGCCCCGTCGGCGTGCAGCCATTGCATCCTATCAGGGCAGCGTCAGCCAGCCTGACGGGATGGTGGTCGAAAAACTGAACAAGGAGCCGCTGCTGGTCGAATACGGCAAGTCGTTCTTCCCGGTGTTGTTCATCGTGCTGGTGCTGCGTTCGTTCCTGGTGGAACCGTTCCAGATTCCATCCGGCTCGATGAAACCGACCCTGGACGTTGGCGATTTCATTCTGGTGAGCAAGTTCTCCTACGGGATCCGCTTGCCGGTGATCGACAAGAAAGTGATCGAAATCGGTGACCCGCAGCGCGGCGATGTGATGGTTTTCCGCTATCCGAGCGATCCGAGCGTCAACTACATCAAGCGTGTAGTGGGCCTGCCGGGCGACCAGATTCGCTACACCGCCGACAAGCGCCTGTTCGTCAACGGCGAGTCCGTTGCCGAGCAGTTGATCGGCTCCGAGCCGGGCACCCTGGGCAGTGCCGAGCTCTATAAGGAAAAACTCGGTGTCGCCGAGCACCTGATCCGCAAGGAAATGAGCCGCTATCGCGCAACGCCGGACCGTTCGTGGACCGTGCCTGCCGGGCACTACTTCATGATGGGCGACAACCGCGACAACTCCAACGACAGTCGCTATTGGGATGATCCGAGCATTCCCAAGGACCTGCTGGGCATGGTCCCCGACAAGAATATCGTCGGCAAGGCCTTCGCGGTCTGGATGAGCTGGCCTGAACCCAAACTCAGTCACCTGCCGAACTTCTCGCGGGTTGGCCTGATCAAGTAATCACACACGGCGCTGTTGAACACAGCGCCGAATGCATTTCTGGAGCCGCTACAATCGGCGCCCGAAGCATGAAAACAATGATATTCAGGACGTAATTTTTGAACACAGCGTTAATTGTCCCAAGCCTGCGCCGCACCCCGGCGATGGCGGTGGAATTCAGCCACGAACTCAGCGTGGGTACACCGTGAGCGTTTCCTTAAGCCGTCTAGAGCGTCAGCTCGGCTACACCTTCAAGGACCAGGAACTGATGGTCCTGGCCCTGACTCACCGCAGCTTTGCCGGGCGCAACAACGAACGCCTGGAATTCCTCGGTGATGCCATCCTCAATTTCGTCGCTGGCGAGGCGCTGTTCGATCGCTTCCCGCTGGCTCGCGAAGGCCAGTTGTCGCGTTTGCGCGCACGCCTGGTGAAAGGTGAGACCCTGGCTGTACTGGCCCGCGGTTTCGATCTGGGCGAGTACCTGCGCCTGGGCTCTGGCGAGTTGAAGAGCGGCGGTTTCCGTCGCGAGTCGATTCTGGCCGATGCCCTGGAAGCGCTGATTGGTGCAATCTACCTGGACGCGGGCATGGACATGGCGCGCGAGCGCGTGCTGGCCTGGCTGGCCGGTGAGTTCGAAGGCCTGACGCTGGTCGACACCAACAAAGATCCAAAGACCCGCCTGCAGGAATTCCTGCAATCGCGTGGGTGTGAGCTGCCGCGTTACGAAGTGGTGGATATCCAGGGTGAGCCGCATTGCCGGACGTTCTTCGTCGAATGTGAAATCACCTTATTGAATGAAAAAAGCCGAGGTCAGGGTGTGAGTCGTCGTATTGCCGAACAGGTAGCGGCCGCCGCAGCACTGATTGCCCTGGGTGTGGAGAATGGCAATGACTGATTCAACCGCAACACGCTGTGGCTATGTTGCCATCGTCGGCCGTCCCAACGTGGGCAAGTCCACGTTGCTGAACCACATCCTCGGCCAGAAGCTCGCGATCACTTCGCGCAAGCCGCAAACCACCCGCCACAACATGCTGGGCATCAAGACCGAAGGCGCCGTGCAGGCGATCTACGTCGACACTCCGGGCATGCACAAAGGTGGCGAAAAAGCCCTCAACCGCTACATGAACAAGACGGCCTCGGCAGCCTTGAAAGACGTGGACGTGGTGATCTTCGTAGTCGACCGCACCAAGTGGACCGACGAGGACCAGATGGTCCTGGAGCGCGTCCAGTATGTGACCGGCCCGCTGATCGTGGCGTTGAACAAGACGGATCGCATCGAAGACAAAGCCGAGCTGATGCCGCACCTGAGCTGGTTGCAGGAGCAGCTGCCGAACGCGCAGATCATGCCGATCTCGGCCCAGCACGGGCACAACCTCGAAGCGCTGGAGCGGGTGATTGCCGGCTACCTTCCGGAAAACGATCACTTCTTCCCCGAAGACCAGATCACCGACCGCAGCAGTCGCTTCCTCGCCGCCGAACTGGTGCGCGAAAAGATCATGCGCCAGATGGGTGCAGAGCTGCCGTACCAGATCACCGTCGAAATCGAAGAGTTCAAGCAGCAGGGCAAGACCCTGCATATTCATGCCTTGATCCTCGTCGAGCGCGACGGCCAGAAGAAGATCATCATTGGCGACAAGGGCGAGCGCATCAAGCGCATCGGCACCGAGGCGCGCAAGGACATGGAGCTGCTGTTCGACTCCAAGATCATGCTCAACCTCTGGGTGAAAGTGAAAGGCGGCTGGTCCGATGACGAGCGCGCGCTGCGTTCGCTGGGTTACGGCGACCTGTAATACACTGCGGGACCCCTTGTAGGAGCGAGCTTGCTCGCGATGGACTTGAAAGCGCCGCGTTCATTCAGATAGCCAGCGTTATCGTTATCCACCATCGCGAGCAAGCTCGCTCCTACAGTCAGCGAGAACTTCATGTCCCAGCCCAGCGGCCAATCCGCCTTCGTACTCCACTCCCGCGCCTACCGCGAGAGCAGCGCGTTGGTCGACTTCCTTACGCCGCAAGGTCGGCTACGGGCGGTGTTGCGCAGTGCGCGGGGCAAGGCCGGGACCTTGGCCAGGCCCTTCGTGCCCCTGGAAGTCGAATTTCGCGGGCGAGGGGAGCTGAAGAACGTCGGGCGGATGGAAGCCTCGGGGGTTTCCACCTGGCTCAACGGCGAAGCGCTGTTCAGTGGCCTGTACCTCAATGAACTGCTGATTCGCCTGCTACCCGCCGAAGACCCGCTGCCGGGCGTGTTCGACCACTACGCCGCGACGTTGCTGGCGCTGGCCGAAGGTCGTCCGCTGGAGCCGTTGCTGCGCTCCTTTGAATGGCGGTTGCTCGATGATCTGGGCTACGGCTTCGCGCTCGGCACTGATATCCACGGTGAGCCTGTAGCGCCGGACGGTCTGTATCGCCTGCAGGTGGACGCGGGACTGGAGCGGGTGTACCTGTTGCAGCCCGGACTGTTCAACGGCACTGAATTGCTGGCCATGGCCGAAGCGGACTGGTCGGCACCGGGTGCTTTATCGGCCGCCAAACGGTTGATGCGCCAGGCACTTGCCGTGCATCTGGGCGGTCGTCCCCTGGTTTCCCGAGAGTTGTTTCGAAAGCCGTAAAATCCCCGTGTATGCTGTGCACCGAACTTTCCCCTCTTCAGGAGCGCTTCCGTGACCACCAGCAATCGCATTCTTCTTGGCGTGAACATCGACCACGTTGCCACCCTGCGTCAGGCCCGGGGCACTCGTTACCCGGATCCGGTCAAGGCCGCACTGGACGCGGAAGAGGCGGGCGCTGACGGCATCACCGTGCACCTGCGCGAAGACCGTCGCCATATTCAGGAGCGCGACGTGCTGCTGCTCAAGGATGTGCTGCAGACCCGCATGAACTTCGAGATGGGCGTCACTGAAGAGATGATGGTGTTCGCCGAGCGCATCCGCCCTGCGCACATTTGCCTGGTCCCGGAAACTCGCCAGGAGCTGACCACTGAAGGCGGGCTGGATGTAGCGGGGCAGGAGGCTCGGATCAAGGCGGCGGTGGACCGCCTGGCGAAAATTGGCTGCGAGGTGTCGTTGTTCATCGACGCGGACGAGCGCCAGATCGAAGCGTCCCGCCGAGTGGGTGCGCCGGCCATCGAGCTGCACACGGGGCGTTACGCGGACGCCGAGACGCCGACGCAAGTGGCTGAAGAGCTCAAGCGTGTAGCGGATGGCGTGGCTTTTGGTCTGGCCCAGGGTTTGATCGTCAACGCCGGCCACGGTCTGCACTACCACAACGTTGAAGCGGTGGCTGCGATCAAGGGCATCAACGAACTTAATATCGGCCACGCGCTGGTGGCGCATGCTTTGTTTGTGGGGTTCAAGTCGGCTGTTTCCGAGATGAAGGCGCTGATTCTGGCTGCTGCGTTGAAGGGCTAAGATCTTTTTGCTTTAAAGCTGCGGCGATTCCTGGTTCGGTTTGGACTTGTCGATCCCCGGCACATGCAAATTGCCTTCAGCCACCTGATCACCTTCAAGCTGCGGCTGTGTCACCCAGGTCAGGATGTCGTAATACCGGCGGATGTTTGCCACAAAATGCACCGGCTCGCCGCCCCGGGCATAACCATAGCGGGTCTTGCTGTACCACTGCTTCTGCGACAGGCGCGGCAGGATCTTCTTCACGTCCAGCCATTTGTTCGGGTTCAGCCCTTCCTTGGCGGTCAGCTTGCGCGCGTCATCCAGGTGGCCGCTGCCGACGTTGTAGGCCGCAAGGGCAAACCAGGTGCGGTCTGGCTCCTTGATTGAATCGTCCAGCTGTTCCTTCATGTAAGCCAGGTACTTGGCGCCGCCCATGATGCTCTGCTTGGGGTCCAGGCGATTGGACACGCCCATGGCCTGCGCAGTGTTCTGGGTCAGCATCATCAGGCCACGCACGCCGGTCTTGGACGTCACTGCGGCCTGCCACAGGGATTCCTGATAACCCACCGCCGCCAGCAGGCGCCAGTCGACCTTTTCTTTCTTGGCGTAGGCCTTGAAGTGCTGTTCGTACTTGGGCAGCCGTTGCTGCAAATGCTGGGCGAAGGTCGTGGCGCCCATGTAGCCGAGCACGTCGACGTGACCGTAGTAGCGGTCCTTCAAACGTTGCAGGGTGCCGTTCTTCTTGACCTTATCGAGGTAGTCGTTGATCTCGTTGAGCAGGCTGTTGTCTTCGCCTGCCGCCACGGCCCAGCTCTGGTTGCTGGCGTCACCCAGGTCAAAGGCGACCCGCACGTTGGGGAAGTAGACCTGGTTCATCGCCACTTCGTTGGAGTCGACCAGGGTCAGGTCGATCTGGCCTTCATCGACCATGCGCAACAGGTCCACGACTTCGACGGCGTCGGACTCTTCGTATTCAATGCGCGGAAATTTCCGTTTAAGCTCTGCCAGTTGCTCGGCATGGGTGCTGCCCTTGAGCACCATGATCTTCTTGCCCACCAGATCCCCCGCATCGGTAGGCCGTGACTGGCCGTTGCGATAGATGATCTGCGGGGTGACTTCCAGGTAGGAGTGGGAGAACCGCACCTGCTTTTTGCGTTGCTCGCTGCTGACCAGTCCGGCAGCAGCCAGCACAGGGCCGTTGGGCTTGCCCACCTGATTGAACAGGTCGTCCAGATTATCGGCGGTTTCGATTTTCAGCTCGACCCCCAGATCGTCGGCGAAACGTTTCACCAGCTCGTATTCAAAGCCGGTTTCACCGCTGCGATCCTGAAAGTAGGTGGCGGGGCTGTTTCGGGTAACCACCCGCAGCACGCCGTCCTCCTTTACACGCTCGAGTGTGTTGGGTTTATCAACACAGCCACCAAGCATCAGGAAGAGTCCGGTTGCGATCAGCCATTTGGCGTACCGCGGACGCAAAGCCGTTGGGGAAAACATCTGCGCAGTATACGCAAAGGACCACGAGCGCCATATCTCGACAGCACTGGGCCAGTCTGCTAGAGCAGCAAAAAACGGCGCACAACCCGCAGGAATGGGCTTTTACGGCGCTTCTTGATGGAAAAAATAAGCGCTGAACGCCTCCTGTTTCTACCCTGAAACCCCGGCCCGACGTTCGGGTACGGCCGTGCGTACCGTTTCGGGTGATGTCACGGGCGGTTTAGGCTAGAATGCACGGCCTCAAAGCACACCCCTTCCCGAGGCTGTCCCGAAGATGTTGATCCTGCGCGGCGCTCCTGCCCTTTCTGCCTTTCGCCACAGCAAACTCCTTGAGCAACTTCGCCGATGCGTCCCGGCTGTCAGCGGCTTGTATGCTGAATTCGCTCACTTCGCCGAGGTTACCGGCGTCCTGACCGGCGACGAACAGCAGGTGCTCGCGCGCCTTCTGAAGTACGGCCCAAGTGTTCCAGTCCAGGAGCCGACCGGTCGTCTGTTCCTGGTGTTGCCACGTTTCGGCACCATCTCGCCCTGGTCCAGCAAAGCCAGCGACATCGCTCGCAACTGCGGCCTGGGCAAGATCCAGCGCCTTGAGCGCGGCATCGCCTTCTATGTCGCCGGCCAGTTCAGCGAAACTGAAGCGCAGCTGATCTCGGACGCCTTGCACGACCGCATGACCCAGATCGTCCTGGCCAACCTGGAGCAGGCCGCAGGTCTGTTCAGCCACGCCGAGCCCAAGCCCCTGACCGCGATCGACGTGTTGGGCGGCGGCCGCGCCGCGCTGGAAAAAGCCAACACCGAGCTGGGTCTGGCCCTGGCCGAAGACGAGATCGACTATCTGGTCAACGCTTTCGTCGGCTTGAAGCGCAACCCACACGACATCGAACTGATGATGTTCGCCCAGGCCAACTCCGAGCACTGCCGTCACAAGATCTTCAACGCCAGTTGGGACATTGACGGTCAGAGCCAGGAAAAAAGCCTGTTCGGCATGATCAAGAACACCTACCAGATGCACAGCGAAGGCGTCCTGTCCGCTTACAAGGACAACGCCTCGGTGATCGTCGGTAACGTCGCCGGTCGTTTCTTCCCGGACCCTGAAACCCGCCAGTACGGCGCGGTGCAGGAGCCGGTGCACATCCTGATGAAGGTGGAAACCCACAACCACCCGACCGCGATCGCCCCGTTCCCGGGCGCATCCACCGGTTCCGGTGGCGAGATCCGCGACGAAGGCGCTACCGGTCGCGGCGCCAAGCCAAAGGCTGGCCTCACTGGTTTCACCGTGTCGAACCTGCAGATCCCGGGCTTCGAACAGCCGTGGGAAGTGCCGTACGGCAAGCCTGAGCGCATCGTTACCGCGCTGGACATCATGATCGAAGGCCCACTGGGTGGCGCCGCGTTCAACAACGAATTCGGCCGTCCCGCCCTGACCGGCTACTTCCGTACCTTCGAACAGTCGATCACCACTCCCCGTGGCGACGAGGTTCGCGGTTACCACAAGCCGATCATGCTGGCCGGCGGCATGGGTAACATCCGTGCCGAACACGTACAGAAAGGCGAGATCATTGTCGGCTCCAAGCTGATCGTCCTCGGTGGCCCGGCCATGTTGATCGGCCTGGGTGGCGGCGCGGCTTCCTCCATGGCCACCGGCACCAGCTCGGCTGACCTGGATTTTGCATCCGTACAGCGCGAAAACCCGGAAATGGAACGTCGCTGCCAGGAAGTCATCGACCGTTGCTGGCAGTTGGGTGACAAGAACCCGATCAGCTTCATCCATGACGTCGGCGCCGGCGGCCTGTCCAACGCTTTCCCGGAACTGGTCAACGACGGCAACCGTGGCGGTCGCTTCGAACTGCGCAACATTCCAAACGACGAGCCGGGCATGGCCCCGCACGAAATCTGGAGTAACGAATCCCAGGAACGTTACGTCCTGGCGGTTGGCCCTGCGGACTTCGAACGCTTCCAGGCGATCTGCGAACGCGAGCGTTGCCCGTTTGCCGTCGTCGGCGAAGCCACTGCCGAGCCGCAACTGACCGTCACCGACAGTCACTTTGGCAACAACCCGGTGGACATGCCACTCGAAGTGCTGCTGGGCAAGGCTCCGCGCATGCACCGCTCGGCTGTTCGTGAAAACGAACTGGGCGATGACTTCGATCCGTCGACGCTCGAGATCGCCGACTGCGTTGAACGCGTTCTGCATCACCCGGCCGTCGCCAGCAAAAGCTTCCTGATCACCATCGGCGACCGCACCATCACCGGCCTCGTGGCCCGTGACCAGATGGTCGGCCCGTGGCAGGTTCCAGTGGCCGACGTTGCCGTCACCGCCACCAGCTTCGACGTCTACACCGGTGAAGCCATGGCCATGGGCGAGCGGACTCCGCTGGCTCTGCTGGACGCTCCGGCGTCGGGCCGCATGGCCATTGGTGAGACCCTGACCAACATCGCCGCTTCGCGCATCAACAAGATCTCCGACATCAAACTGTCGGCGAACTGGATGTCCGCGGCCGGTCACCCGGGTGAAGACGCACGTCTGTACGACACCGTGAAAGCAGTTGGCATGGAATTGTGCCCGGACCTGGGTATCACCATCCCGGTGGGCAAGGACTCCATGTCCATGGCCACCCGCTGGAACGATAACGGCGAAGACAAGACCGTCACCTCGCCGATGTCCCTGATCGTGACCGGTTTCGCGCCAGTGGCTGACATCCGTCAGACCCTGACTCCGGAACTGCGCATGGACAAGGGCACCACCGACCTGATCCTGATCGACCTGGGCCGTGGCCAGAACCGCATGGGCGCCTCGATCCTGGCCCAGGTTCACGGCAAGCTCGGCTCGCAAGCGCCGGACGTCGATGATGCCGAAGACCTGAAAGCCTTCTTCGCAGTGATCCAGGGCCTCAACGCCGATGGTCACCTGCTGGCTTACCACGACCGTTCCGACGGTGGCCTGCTGACCAGCGTAGTGGAAATGGCGTTTGCCGGTCACTGCGGCCTGAGCCTGAATCTCGATGGTCTGGCAGAAACCTCCGCTGACATCGCCGCGATCCTGTTCAACGAAGAACTGGGCGCCGTGATCCAGGTTCGTCAGGACGCCACGCCAGACATCCTCGCGCAGTTCAGCGCGGCCGGTCTGGGCGACTGCGTGTCGGTGATCGGTCAGCCAATGAACAATGGCCAGATCAACATCACGTTCAACGGCGAAACCGTATTCGAAGGCCTGCGTCGTCTGCTGCAACGTACCTGGGCTGAAACCAGCTACCAGATCCAGCGTCTGCGTGACAACGTCGACTGCGCCGAACAAGAGTTCGACGTGCTGCTGGAAGAAGACAACCCGGGCCTGAGCGTCAAGCTGAGCTTTGACGTCAACCAGGACGTCGCTGCGCCTTACATCAAGAAAGGCATTCGTCCACAGGTTGCCGTATTGCGTGAGCAGGGCGTCAACGGTCAGGTGGAAATGGCGGCGGCATTTGATCGCGCCGGCTTCAACGCCATTGACGTGCACATGAGCGACATCCTGGCCGGCCGTGTCGACCTGAACGAGTTCAAGGGCCTGGTGGCCTGCGGTGGTTTCTCCTACGGCGACGTACTGGGTGCCGGCGAAGGCTGGGCCAAGTCCGCGCTGTTCAACAGCCGTGCTCGCGATGCGTTCCAGGGCTTCTTCGAACGCAACGACAGCTTCACTCTCGGTGTGTGCAACGGTTGCCAGATGATGTCCAACCTGCATGAGCTGATCCCGGGCAGCGAGTTCTGGCCACACTTCGTGCGCAACCGTTCCGAGCAGTTCGAAGCGCGCGTGGCGATGGTTCAGGTCCAGGAATCGAACTCGATCTTCCTCCAGGGCATGGCCGGTTCGCGTATGCCGATCGCCATCGCCCACGGTGAAGGCCATGCCGAGTTCGCCAGCGAAGAAGCCTTGCTCGAAGCCGATCTGTCGGGGTGCGTGGCGATGCGTTTCGTCGACAACCACGGCAAGGTCACCGAGAAGTATCCGGCCAACCCGAACGGCTCGCCGCGCGGCATCACCGGGCTGACCAGCCGTGACGGTCGCGTGACCATCATGATGCCGCACCCTGAGCGTGTATTCCGCGCCGTGCAGAACTCGTGGCGCTCGGAAGACTGGAACGAAGACGCGCCGTGGATGCGCATGTTCCGCAACGCTCGCGTGTGGGTGAACTAAGCCCCATGTTCAAGCTCTCCTTTTTCGTTCCGACCAGCCACGTCGATGGGGTCAAGAGTGCTGTGTTCGCTGCCGGTGGCGGTCGAATCGGTGCCTATGACCACTGTTCGTGGCAGGTCCTGGGCCAAGGCCAGTTCCGCCCGCTGGACGGCAGTCAGCCGTTCATTGGCGAGGCTGGCGAGGTCGAGCAGGTGGAGGAATGGAAAGTCGAGCTGGTCGTGGCGGATGAGCTGATCGTGGCCGTGGTGGCCGCGTTGAAGCTCAGTCACCCGTATGAGACACCGGCTTACGAGGTATGGCGGCTGGAGGATTATTGATCTCTGGTTGCTGAGACAGGAAACCCGCCGGGCCAGTTTGGTCGGCGGGTTTTTTGTTGTCTGTAAGCTTGCGTCTGACGTGTGCTTCGCAGGGTTCCTACAGGTTTTTAGGGTTGTCGCTCGGAACCCGAATCTCTAGTTTCCTGGGTTTAAATATCCGAGTGACCGACCCCATGAAGCCCGATCAAAAATCCTCCGATAAGCCATTGCAGTGCGTGATGTATCGCGTCACAATCCTCGCATGATTGTCAGCTGGAAACATAAAGGCCTCAGAGCTTTCTATGAGACTGGTTCAACCAAAGGCATCAACACGAATCATGCAAAGCGCTTGCGTCGAGTCCTCCTCATCCTGGACAGCGCCCGCCACTCAAGTGAGCTGGATCTCCCCGGTTGGCGATTCCATAGTTTGAGAGGCGAGCTGGCTGACTATTGGTCGGTCAGCATAAGTGGTACTGGCGCATCATTTTTCGCATGTTCGACGACCACGTCGAGCTGGTTGATTATCTTGACTACCACTGAGCAGAGGCAGCTGAATGGGTATGCACAATCCTCCTCATCCTGGCGAAATCTTGCTTGAGGACGTGGTTCCCGGACTGGGGATCACCATTACTGAAATGGCTCGACGTCTCGGGTATGCCCGGGAAACTTTTTCCAGAATATTGCATGGGCACGCGCCTATCAGTCCCGATCTGGCTGTACGTTTGGAGCGCGCTGGCATCAGCAAGGCCCAAACCTGGCTGGCCATGCAGTGCAGCTACGATTTGTGGCAGGCCGAGCACCGCGAGCAGCCTCAGATCGAGCGGTTTGCTCGCATCGATTGAGCTACGATCAAACCCGCTTTCTCAGCCGTGCGCTGATTGATGGGGGGATCACTTACGGCTGAAACGCTCCAATGAAAATCGCCGGATCCACCCGCGCATCATTCAGGCTCACATTCCAGTGCATGTGCGGGCCGGTGGCGCGGCCGGTGGCGCCGACTTTGCCGACTACGCCGCCGCGAGGCATTTGCTGGCCGACGTTCACGTCGATTTTCGACATGTGGCAGAACATGCTGATAAAGCCTTGGCCGTGGTCGACGAACACCGTGTTGCCGTTGAAGAAGTAGTTGCCGATCAGGATCACCTTGCCGGCGGCGGGGGTCTTGATCGGAGTGCCGGCGGGTACGGCGAAGTCCAGGCCGGAGTGGGCATTGCGTTCTTCGCCGTTGAAGAAGCGACGCACGCCGAACTTGCTGGAGAGGGGGCCGTTGACCGGTTTGTCCAGCAGCAGGTTGCTCGGGGTGTTCGGGCTGAAGGTGCGGTAGGCCTTGATCTGCTCGGCCAGCTCGCCCTCAATGCGCTTGAGGTTGGCCGGGTTCGGGTTGACCTGCTGGGTGTTTTTCAGGGTGATGTGCTGTTCCGGGTACTTCTTGCTGCCAACGGTGAACGCCAGGTTGCGCCCGCCGCTGCTGACTTGCTGGGGGCCAGGCTTGACCGTCAGCGGCACGCCGACAATGGCTAGCCAGTTGTTCTGTTCCTTCACCACCAGCACCGGCTTGCCTTGATAGCTGGCCTTGGGTGGTTGCGCAGAGGTGCCCAGGTCCACCACCGCCACGCCGCCCGGCACCGGTTTGTTGAGCACGCGAGTGATGTAGCTGTCGGCGTGGGCGTTGAAGGTCAGGCACAAGAAAAACAGCGAGGCGAGAATGCGCGGCATGGATCAATCCAGTAAAGAAAGGGTGACGGGCGTCAGGTGATTGTCTTCGACCCTGACTTGCAGCTCGCCTTCGCCCAGCCTGGCTTTGAGGCGCTGGCCGGTGTGGGTCTGGGCGGCGTTACGAATCGCATTACCGCGTTCATCCAACAGGATGCTGTAGCCGCGGCCAAGGGTCGCCAGGGGGCTGACCACGTGCAGCGTTTGCATCTGGTTTTGCAGCTGCATGCGCCGGTCCTTGAGCCCTTCGCGCATGGCCTTGGGCAGGCGTTCCGCGAGACTGTCGAGGCGCTGGCGCAGCATCGCCAATTGGAGCCCGGGATGCTGGCCGGCGAGGCGGGTTTCCAGGCGGATCAAACGTTCGCGACGGGTGTTGAGGCTGCGCTCGAAGGCCCGGCGCATGCGCATGTCCAGGTCGTCAAGGCGTTGCGCTTGCTGACGCAGGCGCTCACCGGGATGACGCAGGCGCCGGGACATGCCCTCCAGGCGCAGACGATCGCGCATCAGGCGATCGCGAATACGCATCACCAGGCGCCGATGCAGGCTTTCGACACGGCGCACCAGGTCGCTGGAGTCCGGCGCCAGTAACTCCGCAGCCGCCGAAGGGGTAGGGGCGCGTACGTCGGCGACGAAGTCACTGATCGACACATCGGTCTCGTGACCGACCGCGCTGACAATCGGCGTCACGCAGGCGTCCACGGCGCGGGCTACGGCTTCTTCGTTGAAACACCAGAGGTCTTCCAGCGAGCCGCCACCACGGGCCAGGATCAACGCGTCAAAGCCTCGGGCATCCGCCAGCTTCAGTGCCCTGACAATCTGGGCCGTGGCTTCGCGACCTTGCACGGCCGTCGGGATCAACGTCAGTTGAACCTGCGGAGCACGGCGGCGGAACACGCTGATGATGTCGCGAATCACCGCCCCCGTCGGCGAACTGATGATGCCGATGCGTTGCGGATGCGCCGGCAGCGCCACTTTGCGTTCGGCACTGAACAGGCCTTCAGCGCTGAGTTTTTCCTTCAGCGCATCGAACGCCAACCGCAGCGCTCCGTCACCGGCCGGCTCCACGGTATCGAGGATCAGTTGGTAATCGCCGCGGCCCTCGAAAAGCGAGACCTTGCCGCGCACTTTCACCGCCAGGCCATCCTTCAGCGCCTGGCGGACCCGCGCGGCGTTTTGCCGAAACAGTGCACAACGCACCTGGGCGCCGCTGTCCTTGAGGGTGAAATACACATGGCCGGACGCCGGGCGGGCGAGGTTGGAAATTTCGCCTTCGACCCAGATGTTGCTGAACACGTCTTCCAGCAACACCCGCGCGCGGCCGTTGAGCTGGCTGACAGTCAGGACTTCACGGTCCAGGCCGAGTCTTGCAAAGGGATCTTTAATCATGGGGCGCATGATAAAGGCAATCTCCTGCGCAATGCACGATCCCCGTAGGAGCCGCCGCAGGCTGCGATCTTTTGATCTTGAAAAATGCCTGCTTCGCCGAAAATCCAGATCAAAAGATCGCAGCCTGCGGCAGCGCCTGCAGGGTATTTTTGAAATGTCCATGGAGGCGCCGTCTTGGCTGTCCAGGTAGTCACCTGGGCCACGCAATTGTTTATCAGCGCCTACGGGATTTACAGCCTGTGGGTCAAAGCCCGTCCAACCCGGTTGTCTGCCGCCTGTTCGCTGTCGCAGGGGTGTACGCCGAGCTACCCTTGTTGTTACTGGCGCTGTGTTTGTTGCCGGCCATGGCGGTGGGTTTGTGGGTTGGCCTGCGTTTGACCCTGAGGTTGTCCCGCGAGGCGTTCGTGCGGCTGGTGACCTGGCTGGTGCTGGCCAGCGGGATCGCGTTGATCGGGCGTTATTTGAGTACTTGACCTGAGTGCGTCAGGGATTAAGCTGCCGGCCGCAAATCCATGTGGGAGCGAGCCTGCTCGCGATGGCGGTGGGTCAGGCAACTTCAAAGTGGCTGCAACGACCGAATCGCCAGCAGGCTCACTCCCACAAGGGTGATCATTCAGAACATGCAGGCTTGTGCCATGAATTCTCAAAGCATCATCGTCCCGAAAATCTCCACCCTGCCGGTGCACGAACCCCGAGCAAGGGCGGTCGTGCGGTGGCTGGTGCGCAAGAACATCATCAAGGAAGAACTCACCACCTGCGGCCGCACCGGCAGCCGCATGGGTCACGCAATCGCCGACGGTGCTCGTGCCGTGGTGCTGCACCCGCAAGCGCTGCCGTTCGGTGAGCCGATCAATGGCCTGGAGATCATTACCAAGCGCTGCATCTACACGCCGGCCAAGGGCTTTCTGGAAGAAGCGGGCTGCGCCGAGTGCCGCAAGGAAGTCGGCGAGGCGCTGTTCGAAAGCCTGGAAGACTGGATGCCGGGGCGCACCGATAACTTCACCTGCCCCGAATGCGGGCATGAAGATGACATCAACGGATTTCTGTTCCTGCAGGAGTGCGGGTTTTCCAACCTGGGGTTTATCTTCAACAATTGGGCCGAGGCAGGGTTCAAACAGAGCTTTATCGATGAGTTTGCCGATTGGCTGGATCAGCCGGTCAGTTGGGTAAAAGTCGAACTCTGATCCCTGCACCCCCCCCCTGTAGGAGCTGCCGAAGGCTGCGATCTTTTGACTTTGTTTTTAGAAAACAAGATCAAAAGATCGCAGCCTTCGGCAGCTCCTACATAAAAGCAGGAGCGCCCGAAAATCCGTGCAGCAATCCCCGTATATCAGCAAGGTCGATAATAGACAGAGTTTTACATTGAACCCGAGGGGGTGTCTGACTATAATGGCGCGCTTCCATTTTCCCGCTCGGGAGCCCCCGCGATGCTGCGTATCAGCCAAGAAGCTCTGACATTCGACGACATTCTCCTAGTGCCCGGTTATTCCGAGGTGCTTCCTAACGAAGTCAGTCTCAAGACCCGCCTAACCCGTGGCATCGAGCTGAATATTCCTCTGGTTTCTGCCGCCATGGACACCGTCACTGAAGCCCGACTGGCAATTGCCATGGCTCAGGAAGGTGGCATCGGTATTATCCACAAGAACATGACCATCGAGCAGCAAGCTGCCGAAGTGCGCAAGGTCAAGCGTTACGAAGCCGGCGTGGTCAAGGATCCGATCACCATCGAGGCTGACGCCACGGTGCGTGAACTGTTCGAACTGACCCGCCTGCACAACATCTCCGGTGTTCCGGTACTGCACGATGGCGACCTGGTCGGCATCGTCACTTCCCGTGACGTGCGTTTTGAAAACCGTATGGAAGCCACTGTCCGTGAAGTGATGACGCCTAAAGAGCGCCTGGTCACGGTCAAGGAAGGCGCCGACAAGAACGACGTTCGCGAGCTGTTGCACAAACACCGCATCGAACGCGTCCTGATCGTTGACGGCAAGTTTGCCCTCAAGGGCATGATGACCGTCAATGACATCGAAAAAGCCAAGGCTTACCCGCTGGCCAGCAAGGACGATCAAGGTCGTCTGCGCGTAGGCGCTGCAGTCGGTACCGGTAAAGATACGGGCGATCGCGTTGCGGCGCTGGTCAATGCCGGCGTTGACGTGGTGGTGGTCGACACTGCCCACGGTCACTCCAAGGGTGTGATCGACCGCGTTCGCTGGGTCAAGCAGAACTTCCCTGACGTGCAGGTCATCGGCGGCAACATCGCCACCGGCGCTGCCGCCAAGGCCCTGGCCGAAGCGGGTGCTGATGCAGTCAAGGTCGGTATCGGCCCTGGCTCGATCTGCACCACCCGTATCGTCGCTGGTGTAGGCGTGCCGCAAATCAGTGCCATCGCCAACGTCGCCGCAGCCCTTGAAGGCACCGGCGTTCCGTTGATCGCCGACGGCGGCATCCGTTTCTCCGGTGACCTGTCCAAGGCCATCGTAGCCGGTGCTTCCTGCGTGATGATGGGCTCGATGTTCGCCGGTACTGAAGAAGCGCCGGGCGAAATCGAACTGTTCCAGGGCCGTTCGTACAAGGCTTACCGTGGCATGGGTTCGCTGGGCGCCATGTCCCAGGCCCAGGGCTCTTCCGACCGCTACTTCCAGGATTCCTCGGCAGGCGCCGAGAAGCTTGTACCTGAAGGCATCGAAGGGCGTGTTCCGTACAAGGGCACCCTGAGCGCCATCATTCACCAGCTGATGGGCGGCCTGCGTTCCTCGATGGGTTACACCGGCAGTGCCGACATCGAAGAAATGCGCACCAAGCCCGAGTTCGTGCGGATCACCGGCGCCGGCATGGCCGAGTCCCACGTGCATGACGTGCAGATCACCAAGGAAGCGCCAAACTACCGCGTAGGTTGAGGCTTCAAGCACAAAGTTAAGTAACCGGGGCTGTTTTCTTCAGCCCCGAGTTGTTTCTGAATCACGACTGTTTCTGAATTACTTAGACGAGACTGAATCATGTCCCTCGACATTCACGCTCACCGCATCCTGATCCTCGACTTCGGTTCCCAGTACACCCAGCTGATTGCCCGCCGCGTGCGTGAGATCGGCGTGTACTGCGAACTGCATCCGTTCGACATGGATGAAGACGCGATTCGCGAATTCGCTCCGAAAGGCGTCATTCTCGCCGGCGGCCCCGAGTCTGTGCACGAAGCCAACAGCCCGCGCTGCCCGCAGGCGGTGTTTGACCTGGGCGTGCCGGTCTTCGGTATCTGCTACGGCATGCAGACCATGGCTGAACAGCTGGGTGGCAAGGTTGAAGGTTCCGAGCTGCGTGAGTTCGGTTACGCCCGTGTCGACGTGGTCGGCAAGAGTCGCCTGCTCGACGGCATCGAAGACCACATCGACGCTGACGGCCTGTTCGGCCTCGACGTGTGGATGAGCCATGGTGACAAGGTCACCCGGATGCCGCAGGAATTCCACATCCTGGCCAGCACTCCAAGCTGCCCGATCGCCGGCATGTTCGACGACGCTCGCGGCTACTACGGCGTGCAGTTCCATCCGGAAGTGACCCACACCAAGCAGGGCGGTCGCATCCTGTCGCGCTTCATCCTCGACATCTGCGGCTGTGAAGCCCTGTGGACTCCGTCGAAGATTGCCGAAGACGCCATCGCCAACATCCGCGCCCAGGTGGGTACCGACAACGTACTGCTGGGCCTGTCCGGCGGCGTCGACTCCTCGGTGGTTGCGGCCCTGTTGCACAAGGCCATCGGCGACCAGCTGACCTGCGTCTTTGTCGACAACGGCCTGCTGCGCCTGCACGAAGGTGAGCAAGTGATGGCCATGTTCGCTGAGAACATGGGCGTCAAGGTGATCCGCGCCAACGCTGAGGACCAGTTCCTCAACAACCTGGCTGGCGAAAGCGACCCGGAGAAAAAGCGCAAGATCATCGGTCGCACCTTCATCGACGTGTTTGATGCCCAGTCCAACAAACTGGACAACATCAAATACCTCGCCCAGGGCACCATCTACCCGGACGTGATCGAGTCGGCTGGCGCGAAAAGCGGCAAGGCCCACGTGATCAAGTCGCACCACAACGTGGGTGGCCTGCCGGAAGAAATGAACCTCAAGCTGGTTGAACCCCTGCGCGAGCTGTTCAAGGACGAGGTCCGTCGCCTGGGCCTGGAACTCGGCCTGCCATACGACATGGTCTACCGTCACCCGTTCCCGGGCCCGGGCCTGGGCGTGCGGATCCTCGGTGAAGTGAAGAAGGAATACGCCGACCTGTTGCGTCGTGCCGACCACATCTTCATCGAAGAACTGCGCAAGGCCGACTGGTACCACAAGGTCAGCCAGGCGTTCGTAGTGTTCCAGCCGGTGAAATCGGTTGGCGTGGTTGGCGATGGCCGTCGTTACGCCTGGGTCGTGGCCCTGCGTGCCGTGGAAACCATCGACTTCATGACCGCGCGTTGGGCACACCTGCCCTACGAACTGCTGGAAACCGTCAGCGGCCGGATCATCAATGAAATCGAAGGCATCTCCCGCGTGACCTACGACGTGTCGAGCAAGCCGCCAGCGACCATTGAGTGGGAATGATCCCACTCTGACTGATCGCCTGTAATACCCGAAGGCCCCATGAGCGTGAATTCATGGGGCCTTTTGTTTATCAGGCGGCGAAAGTCGGCAGTCCCCCTTCAAGCGTCAAGCCCATGCGGCAACAGTGATCTTGTTCGGCTAGGCCCGCCTCCGGCTGCGGCCATCCGCCGCGCCGCCCTTACTGTTTCTCAACTGCAGGTGTATCGTATTCGCCTTTTACCGGCCCCCGGGCCGGTGCAGATAAGTGAGGTAGCTGAGTTCATGTCCTTTACCCGTCGCCAAATTCTCGGTGGCCTGTCCGGTCTTGTTGTCGTTGGTCTCGGAGCGGGTGGCGCCTCGCGGTACTGGCTGGGCAAGATGGCTGACGCCGACGCGGGTCATGACTACGAATTGATCGCGGCGCCACTGGACGTCGAACTGGTCCCTGGGCACACCACCCAAGCCTGGGCGTTCGGCCCTTCGGCGCCGGGCACCGAGTTGCGCGTGCGCCAGGGCGAATGGCTGCGAGTGCGTTTCATCAACCGCCTGCCGGTCGCCACGACTATTCACTGGCACGGCATCCGCCTGCCGCTGGAGATGGACGGCGTGCCCTATGTGTCGCAGCTCCCGGTTCTGCCGGGTGAGTATTTCGACTACAAGTTTCGTGTCCCCGATGCCGGCAGCTACTGGTACCACCCCCACGTAAACAGCAGCGAAGAACTTGGCCGTGGCCTGGTCGGTCCGCTGATTGTGGAAGAGCGCGAGCCTACCGGTTTCAAATATGAAAAGACCTTGAGCCTGAAGAGCTGGCACGTCGATGAAGAGGGCGCGTTCGTTGCGTTCAGCATCCCTCGCGAAGCGGCCCGGGGTGGCACCGCAGGGCGCTTGTCGACCATCAACGGAGTGTCCCAGGCGGTGATCGATTTGCCCGCCGGGCAGATCACCCGCGTGCGCCTGCTCAACCTCGACAACACCCTGACCTATCGACTGAACATTCCCGGCGTTGAAGCGCAGATCTACGCGCTGGATGGCAACCCTATCGAACCGCGCCCGCTGGGCAAGGAGTACTGGCTCGGCCCGGGCATGCGCATTTGCCTGGCGATCAAGGCGCCTGCCGCGGGTGAAGAGTTATACCTGCGCAACGGCCCGGTCCGCCTGGGGACCTTGCGCTCGGTGGCCAACACCGACGCGCCGAGCCAATGGCCCCCCGCACTGCCGCGCAACCCGGTGGCCGAGCCGGACCTGGCCAATGCCGAGAAACTCAACTTCAATTTCGAATGGGTGGGCTCGGTGTCGGTCAACGTCGATAACGGCAAGCCGCCCAGCCTTTGGCAGATCAATGGCCAGGCCTGGGACATCACCGATAAAACCTGCGCCGACCGGCCGATTGCCAAGCTCGAAAAGGGCAAGAGCTACATCTTCGAACTGAAAAACATGACCCAGTATCAGCACCCGATCCACTTGCACGGCATGAGCTTCAAAGTGATTGCCTCAAACCGTCACAAGGTCATTCCGTACTTCACGGACACCTACCTGCTGGGCAAGAACGAGCGCGCACAGGTCGCCCTGGTGGCGGATAATCCCGGCGTGTGGATGTTTCATTGTCATGTGATCGACCACATGGAAACCGGCCTGATGGCCGCCATCGAGGTGGCGTGATGCGGCAGATTCGCCCTGCTGCGATCATCGATCGCAGCCGTGACCAGGATTTCATGCGCGAGGCGCTGGCCCTCGCGGCCCAAGGCGCGGCATTGGGAGAGGTGCCCGTCGGTGCGGTGCTGGTGCAGGATGGAGAAATCATCGGTCGTGGCTTCAATTGCCCGATCAGCGGCAACGACCCCAGCGCCCATGCCGAGATGGTCGCGATCCGCGCTGCGGCATTGGCCGCCAGCAACTACCGCCTGCCCGGCAGCACGCTCTACGTAACCCTTGAACCTTGCAGCATGTGCGCGGGGTTGATTGTGCATTCGCGGATTGCGCGGGTGGTGTATGGCGCCCTGGAGCCCAAGGCGGGGATTGTGCAGAGCCAGGGGCAGTTCTTTACCCAGGGTTTTTTGAATCACCGGGTGTTGTTTGAAGGCGGGGTTTTGGCGCAGGAGTGTGGCGCGGTGCTGAGCGAGTTCTTCAAGGCGCGCCGGGCCAAACCCTAATCACCAATCCCCTTGTAGGAGCGAGCTTGCTCGCGATGGTCGTCAACGAAAACGCTGGGAGCCTGATTCCCCACGGCGCTCTCGAGTTCATCGCGAGCAAGCTCGCTCCTACAGGGGGAAGTTTATTTGCGGGCTACGATGACGGCACGCATCGGCGCCGGCAGGCCTTCGATCGTCTTGCTGTGATCCTCTGGATCAAGGAAATCGCTCAACGACTGATACTTCATCCACTGCGTCCCGCGCTGTTCCTCGACAGTGGTCACGCTCACATCCACGCACTTCACTTCGGTGAAACCGGCGCGGCGCAACCAGAGCATAAGCGCCGGAACCGACGGCAGGAACCATACATTGCGCATCTGTGCGTAACGGTCTTCGGGTACCAGCACCTGCTGCTGATCGCCTTCGATCACCAGCGTCTCCAGCACCAGTTCGCCACCCTTGACCAGGCAATCCTTCAGCGCCAGCAAATGCTCGATCGGCGAACGGCGGTGGTAGAACACGCCCATCGAAAACACCGTGTCGAAGCCTTCCATGTTCGGCGGCAGGTCTTCGAACGGAAACGGCAGGTGCCAGGCATTCGGTTCGGACAGGTAACGCTGCACGGCCTGGAACTGGCAGAAGAACAGCCAGTTCGGATCAACGCCAATCACACTGTCGGCACCGGCACCGAGCATGCGCCACATGTAGTAGCCATTGCCGCAGCCGACATCGAGGATGCGTTTGCCCTTCAAATCCAGATGGGGCGCAACCCGCGACCACTTCCAGTCCGAGCGCCACTCGGTGTCGACGTGCACGCCGAACAAATCGAACGGCCCCTTGCGCCACGGTGACAAACCCATCAGCGCCGAGCGCATCTGCGCGCGGGTGTCGTCGTCGCAATCGGTGTCCAGGGTCAGGCCGTTGAGCAAATCGACTTCACTCGGCTGGATCTTCGGCAAGGCGTCCAGCGCGCTTTGCCAACGCTCCAGATCGCCATGGCCTTTTTCCATTTTCTTGTCGAGCTGGGCTTGCAGCGTATTGGCCCAATCGGCCAGCGGGGTGCCAGCGAGACGGCGGGCGAGGGGAGACAGATCAATCATGGCAAGGCAATCAACGAGGCAAAGTTAAGACACTGGAACCACGGCACGACTTTCGAGAACCCGGCCGCGAGCAGGCGCTCCCGGTGTTCTTCAAGGCTGTCGGGCTTCATGACGTTTTCGATGGCGCTGCGCTTCTGGGCAATCTCCAGCTCGCTGTAGCCGTTGGCGCGCTTGAAGGCGACGTGCAGGTCGGTGAGCAGCGCATGTTCTTCAGGATCGTTGAAGCGCAGTTTTTCCGACAGAATCAGCGCGCCTCCCGGAACCAGAGCCTGGCGGATACGCGCGAGCAGCGCGGTGCGCTGCTCCGGTGCGATGAATTGCAGGGTGAAGTTAAGCGCCACCACCGAGGCCGGCTGGAACTTGAGCGCCAGGATGTCGCCTTCGATCACCTCCACCGGCAACAACTCCTGAAACATCGAGTCCTGGCCGTTGAGGTATTCGCGGCAGCGTTCAACCATGGCCACCGAGTTATCCACAGCGATCACGCGGCAGCCGTCCGTGCGCACGTGCCGGCGCAACGCCTGGGTTACGGCACCGAGGGACGAGCCCAGGTCATAGAGCACGCTGTCGGGCTGGGCAAACTGCGCGGCGAGCACCCCGAGATTCTCGACGATGGTTGGGTAACCCGGCACCGAGCGCTTGATCATGTCCGGGAAGACCCGCACCACATCCTCGTTGAAGGCGAAGTCAGGCACCTGGGCCAACGGCTGGGCGAAAAGGCGATCGGGTTCTTTGCTCACGGCGGTTCCAGCGGCATGGGTGGAAAAGGCCGGCATTTTAGCCAACTTGGCGCGCTGATGCGCGGGTTGTCTGATAAACCGTAAATCAAAAGATCGCAGCCTGGCAGCTCCTACCTTGCAACGCGATCCCCTGCAGGCGCTGCCGCAGGCTCGGGTCGCGTTCGGACGATTTTTTCTCAGGCGCGGCGCGGTTCGGTGGCGAACGCCGAAGCCGCAATCCCCCACTGCCCCAGCCAATAGCTCAGGATGATCACATACGGCGCCGCCTCGAACGGCATCACGAAGCGACTGATGCCGATCACGCTGTCGGAAAACACGAAGGCCACTGCGCCGGCCGCCGCCAGCATGGCCGAACGTTGCGGCACATCGGTGCCCAGGCGGGCCAATGCGCGCCAGAGCATCGTGCTGATCGCCAGGCCGTAGACAATCACCGGGATCAGCAAAGGCCCCAAACCACTGGCAATCAGAATCCCCAACAACAGGGCGCCGACAACCAGGGCCAGGATCAGCGGCATTACCGCCCACCGGCGGCAATCACTCAGATACGCCTTCAGGTACGCCAGATGCGCGACCAGGAAGGCCCCGAGACCAAAAACGAACAAATCCATCGGCCATGCCAGCAACACATCGCCCAGCAGGGAGAACATCAGGCCGAGGCTGATCCAGCGGCGATATTCACTGGGCGGCGCATCATGCAACCAGCCGAGCAGGGCCAGTATTGGCAATGGCTTGACCAGCAGACACAGCAGCGTGGCATGCACGCTGAGGCCGTACAGGAACGTCACCGCGCCCATCAGCGCCAGAATCAGCCAGCCCACGGTCAGTTCACCGAGATCGCGCAGTCGAAGGTGTCTACCGGCAACACCTCAGGTGCCCAGGGTTGCTGGGAGGTCAGGCGCAGGCGTCCGGTGCCGGTGGCGAAGGCCTGGAAGCGCCAGGTCGAAATCCCGGCGGAGCCGACGATGCCGGCGTCTTCAGGGTTGCTGTACACCTCGGGGCCGAGGGCGTGCAGCACGCCGCCAGCCGAGTCCTGAATCGCCCAGCGGTAGCCCGTGGTCGGGTTGCTGGGCAGCGTCACAATCAGGTTCTGCCCGTTATGCAGCTTGGCCGGGCATTGGCTCTGTTTTTCCACGGTCAGGTTCTGGCCCGGTTGCGAGGAGCAGGCGGCAAGCAGAGCGAGGCTCATGGGAACAAGCAGGCGAATCGGGGACATGGGCTCAACGGCTCCGGCGGTGACGACGAACGGCGAGCATAACTGAAGATGAGACAGAGTGTGACAGTCGCTCGGAGGCGACCAGGAAGAGGGCGGCGTCACTGCCGACGCTATCGCGAGCAAGCTCGCTCCCACAGGTTTGTCGCAATCCCTGTGGGAGCGAGCTTGCTCGCGAACGGTGTTGCAGGCGCGATCAGAACAATATCTTCGCCACATCCGCAAAACGCTTGGCAAAGTGCACGGTGATCCCTTCCTTCAGGTACTCCGGCAACTCCTCAAAGCTCCCGCGATTGGGCTCCGGCAAGATCAATTCGAAAATCTTCTGCCGACGCGCCGCAATCACTTTCTCGCGCACCCCGCCAATGGGCAGCACGTGCCCGGTCAAGGTCAGTTCACCGGTCATTGCCACGCCTTTTTTCGGCGGCTGGTTGCGCGCCAGGGACAGCAGGGCGCTGGCCATGGTGACACCCGCGCTCGGGCCGTCCTTGGGCGTGGCGCCCTCTGGAACGTGCAGGTGCACAAAGGCTTCGTCGAAGAACTTCGGATCGCCGCCGAAAGACTTCAGGTTCGAGCTCACGTAGCTGTAGGCAATCTCTGCCGATTCCTTCATCACATCGCCCAGTTGACCGGTGAGCTTAAAGCCACGGTTGAGCGTATGGATGCGGGTTGCTTCGATCGGCAAGGTCGCGCCGCCCATGCTGGTCCAGGCAAGACCGGTAATGACACCCGTACCGGAGAGCACTTGCTCGTTGCGGAACACCGGGTGACCGAGGGAGGCTTCGAGGTCTTTCGGGCCGAGCTTGATCACCGCTTTGGGTTCGTCGATCAGCTTCACCACCGCCTTGCGCACCAGTTTGCCCAGTTGTTTTTCCAACTGGCGCACCCCGGCTTCACGGGCGTAGCCATCGATCAACGCTTTCAGCGCGCTGTCGCTGATCGACAGGCTGCCCTTGGAGACGCCGGCTTTTTCCAGCTGCTTGGGCCACAGGTGACGCTTGGCGATGGCGATTTTTTCTTCGGTGATGTAGCCCGACAGGCGAATCACTTCCATCCGGTCCAGCAGCGGGCCGGGAATTGAATCCAGGGTGTTGGCGGTGCACACGAACAGGACTTTGGACAGGTCCATGCGCAAGTCCAGGTAATGGTCGAGGAATTCGACGTTCTGTTCCGGGTCCAGGGTTTCCAGCAGCGCCGAGGCCGGGTCGCCCTGGTAGCTCTGGCCCATCTTGTCGATCTCGTCGAGCATGATCACCGGGTTCATCACTTCGACGTCTTTGAGCGCCTGCACCAGCTTGCCCGGTTGTGCGCCGATGTAGGTGCGCCGGTGGCCCTTGATCTCGGCTTCGTCGCGCATGCCGCCGAGGCTGAAGCGATAGAACGGACGACCCAGGGACTCGGCGATGGATTTGCCGACACTGGTCTTGCCCACACCGGGCGGCCCGACCAGCAGCACAATGGAGCCACTGATTTCGCCTTTATAGGCACCCACGGCGAGGAATTCGAGGATGCGGTCCTTGATGTCGTCCAGGCCGGCGTGGTGTTTGTCCAGCACCTTGCGGGCGTGCCTGAGGTCCAGTTTGTCCTTGCCGTAGACGCCCCAAGGCACCGAAGTCGCCCAGTCGAGGTAGTTGCGGGTGACCGCATACTCCGGCGAGCCGGTTTCGAGAATCGACAGCTTGTTGATTTCTTCGGCAATGCGCTTCTGGGCCTGAGCCGAGAGCACTTTGCCTTCCAGGCGCTGTTCGAACTGTTCGATGTCGGCGCTACGGTCGTCCTTGGTCAGGCCCAGCTCCTGCTGGATGACCTTCAACTGCTCCTTGAGGAAGAACTCGCGCTGGTGTTCGCCAATCTTGCGGTTCACCTCGGCGGAGATTTCTTTCTGCAGGCGCGCGACTTCGACTTCCTTGCGCAGCATGGGCAGGACTTTTTCCATGCGCTTGAGCATCGGCACACAGTCGAGCACTTCCTGCAGCTCGTTGCCGGTGGCGGAAGTGAGGGCGGCGGCGAAGTCGGTCAGGGGGGATGGATCGTTGGGGCTGAAGCGATTGAGGTAGTTCTTCAGCTCTTCGCTGTACAGCGGGTTGAGCGGTAACAGTTCCTTGATCGCGTTGATCAGCGCCATCCCATAGGCCTTGACCTCGTCGGTCGGCTCGGTGGGTTGGTGCGGGTATTCGACTTCCACCAGATAAGGCGGGCGGTGGTGCTTGAGCCAGGTGCGAATGCGCACGCGGGTCAGGCCCTGGGCGACGAACTGCAGTTTGCCGTTTTCGCGGCTGGCGTGATGCACCTTGACCAGCGTGCCGTAGAGCGGCAGCGCCGAGGTGTCGAAATGGCGCGGGTCTTCCTGGGGCGTGTCCATGTAGAACAGGGCCAGGGAGTGATGCTCGGATTTGCTGACCAGATCCAGGGTTTCCGCCCAGGGTTCTTCATTGACGATGACCGGGAGTACCTGGGCCGGGAAGAAGGGGCGGTTGTGGATCGGGATGATGTAGACCTTGTCCGGCAGGTTCTGGCCGGGGAGTGCGAGGCCTTTGCCGGTGGAGTGGTGCTCGGCGTTCTCGGGGTCCGCGTACTCGCTGGGGTCTTCGGGGAATTCTTGCTGGTCGCTCATGGGGCACCTGCGCAATGGGATATGGGTCTTAGATGGGGCAGGTGGGGGGTGGTTTCAATGGCGAGGGATATTTCAGGGTATGTGTTCAGTGTTTTGACAGCATGGAGTCTTCGAATGCCGGACAAAATCCCGGGGCACAAAAAAGGCGACCCCCTCACAGGGGTCGCCTTTCGTTTAACCGCCGCTAATACTTACTCGGACAGTTTATAAGCAATTACGTAGTCACCCTGCTTGGTGCCCAGCGAGCCATGACCGCCGGCCATGACCAGCACGTACTGCTTGCCGTCCTTGCCGGTGTAGGTCATCGGCGTGGTTTGCGCGCCGGCAGGCAGGCGGCCTTCCCACAGTTGCTTGCCGTTCTTCACGTCGTAGGCACGCAGGTACTGGTCGAGGGTGCCGCTCAGGAAGCCCACGCCACCGGCGGTGACGAAGGTCCCGCCCAGGCTCGGAACGCCCATGCTCAGCGGGATCGGTACTGGCGAGCTGTCACGCACGGTGCCGTTCTTGTGCTTCCACAGGACTTTCGAGGTGGTCAGGTCGATCGCTGCCACGTAACCCCAGGCCGGTGCCTGGCACGGCAGGCCCATTGGCGACAGCAGGGCTTCGAGGACGACGCCGTATGGCGCGCCTTTGTTTGGCTGCACGCCTTCGGTTTCGCTTTTACGCGGGCCTTGGGCAGCGATTTCGGCGGCCGGGATCATTTTCGATTTGAACGCCATGTAGCTTGGGTTCACGAAGGCGATCTGGCGCACCGGGTCAACCGAGATACCGCCCCAGTCGAACACGCCGAAGTTGCCTGGATACACGATCGAACCCTGCAGCGATGGCGGCGTGAACGGGCCGTCGTAGCGCATGGATTTGAAATCGATCCGGCAGATCAGTTGATCGAACGGGGTCACGCCCCACATGTCACGCTCCTGAAGCGGTGGTGGCATGAGGTTCAGGTCGGATTTGGGCTGGGTCGGCGAGGTGTGGTCACCTGCAACAGCGCCTTGCGGTACCGGCACTTCGTTGATCGGCACGATCGGCTTGCCGGTGCTGCGGTCCAGTACGTAGATGCTGCCCTGCTTGGTGGAGGCGAGCACCGCTGGCTTGACGCCGTCAGCGGTTTTCAGGTCCATCAGGGTAGGCTGGCCACCGACGTCCATGTCCCACAGGTCATGGTGGGTGAACTGCATGTGCCAGCGCACCTGGCCAGTGGCGATATCCAGCGCGGTCAGGCCGGCAGCGTGCAGTTCCGACTCAGGAGTACGATCGCCACCGAATTGGTCCGGGGTCTGGTTGCCCATTGGCAGGTAGAGCATGCCGAGTTTTTCGTCGACCGCGAACATCGACCACATGTTTGGCGAGTTGCGGGTGTAGACCTGGCCTTCGGCAATCGGTGTGGTGTCGTCGGGTTTGCCGCTGTCCCAGTTCCACACCAGCTTGCCGGTGTGCACGTCGAACGCGCGAATCACGCCGCTTGGCTCGTCGGTGGAAACGTTGTCGGTGACGTGACCACCAATCACGACCAGGTCTTTGGTGACGGCGGGTGGCGAGGTGGAGTAGTAACCGCCGGCATTGAAGCCGCCGATATTGGCGCTCAGGTCGACCTGGCCACCGTTACCGAAGTCTTCGCACATCTTGCCGGTGTCGGCGTTCAGGGCGATCAGGCGGGTGTCGGCAGTTGGCAGGAAGATGCGACGCGGGCAGGCGTTGCTGGCCGGCGCCGGGCTGGCAGTACCGGTCGGGCTTTGCTCGGAAGCGTAGACGGCGTCGTCGTGATACGACACGCCGCGGCAGGTCATGTGCGCCCAACCCTTGAAGTTCGCCGCGTTCTGCGTGGAGAGCTTCGGATCGAAACGCCAGATTTCCTTGCCGGTGTCCGGATCAAGAGCGATCACCTGGCTGTGCGGCGTGCACACATACAGCATGCCGTTGACTTTCAACGGGGTGTTTTCCGCAGTGGTCTCGCCTGGATCGTTCGGCCCCGGGATGTCACCCGTACGGTATTCCCAGGCCGGAACCAGTTTGTGAACATTTTCCGGGGTGATCTGCGCCAATGGCGAGTAACGATCGCCGTGGGCGCTACGGCCGTAGGAGTTCCAGTCACCGTCCGGCATGGCCGGGGCGGTGTTGGCCATGCCCGGCACGCTGTCGCGGTCCAGTTGGCCCTTGATTTCACCCGGGTTGGTGAACTGGCTGGCCAGTGCGGTTGCACCGGCGATCACCACGGCCACGGCGAGAACGCCGGTGGTCATGGGGCCCGTGCCTTCGCGCAACATCGGACGGCGGAACCACGGCAGCAACATGGCGATGCCCAGGGCAAACAGCAGCGCCAGGCGTGGCACCAGTTGCCACCAGTCCAGGCCCACTTCCCACAGCGACCAGATGGTGCTGGCGAACAGCACCAGTGCGTACAGGCTCAGCGCAGCACGTTGTGCAGCGATCAGCAGCGCGCCGGTCAGCGTCAGGCCAATACCGGCCAGCAGGTAGTAAAGCGAGCCGCCCAGCATGCTCAGCTTGATTCCCCCGGCCAGCATGGCCAGGCCCATTAGCAAAAGCAGAATGCCGAGCAGAGTCGGCAATAGACGGCTTCGACTCAAAGCACCATCAGTGCTCATAGTGTGGTTCTCCGTGACGTTTTAAGTAGTCCCGCGCAAGTTCACTGTAGATGACGATCTGGCGTGGGCATGGTTCAGATAAAAAACGGCCCTCTGTAGGAGCGAGCTCGCTCGCGATGGTCGTTAACGATGACGCTGGGTGTCTGGTGCCCTGCGGTGTTCTCGGGTCCATCGCGAGCAAGCTCGCTCCTGCAGTGGGGTTAGGGTGTTGTTTAGAACGAAGACTGGATCTTGATCCCGCCAATCAGCGCGTCATCGACCTTGTCTACCCCACCCGGGTGGCGGATGTACTGCAGGTCCGGGCGCACGGTCAGCCAGTCGGTGACGTGCACGCCGTAATAGAGTTCGGCGCTGTATTCGGTGTCCTGCGGCGGCAGGTAGGTCGGATCGTCGAAGTCGGACACGGCGCGGGCCTGGTTGGTCGCCTCGGCGTTCTTGCGATAAGCCGGGTTGACGTGCACTCGCGCCATGGCGAAACCGATATCGTCCTTGGCCCGTGCATCGAACAGGCCCTTGTAAACGACCCCGGCCTGGACGTAGTTGTCGATGGCGTTGGTCTTCTTGTCGTGCATCGTGCCGTTGGCGAACACGCTCAGCCCCCGGGAGTTGTCACTGGCACGGCTGGTCAGTTGCTGCTGCACGCCAAGCCATAGGCCATGTTTGCTCGAAGCGCTGCGGTAGGCCTCGCCGCTCAGGGCTGCCGGCTGGCCATTGCTGTCCTTGTAGGCATCGGTGGCCTTGGCGTTGCTGTAGTAATAGCCGACGCGGTACTCGCCTGGCAGGCCCTTGACCTTGGGTGACCACACCAGCTCCACCGGCAGGATCGCCCCCTGGGTGCCGCTGCCACTGAGCTTGAAGCCATTGTTGCGGTCCAGGTTGGACGGGTTCTGTTCGTACGCCCCGACCTGCGCGTACAACTCCGGTGTCAGGTGATATTTGACGCGCAGGGCCCACTGGCTGACCGGCCAGTTGTACCAGATACCACCGACCCAGTTGCCGACCTGGGAGCCGCAGAACGCCAGGTTCTGGAAGTCGCACGGGAAGCTGTTGAAGTCTTCGCCTTCGCCGAAGCGGCCGGCCTTGATGTCGAGCTTCTGGTCGAAGAATTTTTGCTGGTACCACATTTGCGTCAGGCGCCAGGTCTGCCCGCGTCCCCAGACTTCCTGGGCCGAAGTAAACCCGCCGACGCGCGGGTCGTTGATGCGGTCATTACTGATGTTGTTGCCGCTGCGTTCGGTGACGGTCAGCTGGAATTCGGCCGCGTCCCAGCCGAGAATTTTCTGCAGGTCCAGATGGGTGCCCAGACCGAACTGGTCGCTGTAGCGTGCGGTGCGATCGTGGTCGTAGCCACCGTGCAGGTTGCTGCCCATTTCACCGGTGTAATCGACCTTGAAGTCATAGCCTTTTTCCGCAAGCTCGGTGCGACTGCCGTTCCAGTCACCCAGCATCCAGGGCGATTCGCTATCGAAGGCCGGGGCGGCCTGGGCACAGGTAACCAGGCTCATCGCGGTGAAGCCGCCGATCAGGTGGAGCATTTTCAGGCGGGCAACAGGCGCACAGACAGCGCTGTCTTGCGAAACGTGCAAATCGGGCATGGGAAAAATTTCTTTGATCTTTTTCTGGGGGATGAACTGAAAAGCGCAAGGGTGGAGCAGTCAGCAGAAGCGTTTCAGCCGGGAAGGGCGTAAGGATAATGTTCTGTTACAAATAGAGAAAGCGCTTTTGCTGAGATGCATCCTTTCGGATTTGGTAACAGTCGTGTGCGACCCCTTGCCGCAGGGATTGACAGGCAAAAACACACCCTGTGGGAGCGGTGCTCAAATGTACCCGGGCGCTGGTATACGCCCCGGATGGCGATCACCCGGCGCATCGCGAGTCAGGCGAGTGCGCAAAACCGCAGGAGCTGGCGAAGGCTGCGATCTTTTCTGGTTGGCCTACAGTTAACTGAGCCCTTTCACCAATCGAAGCCCTCGGCTAAGGTGCGCGGCTTCTTTATTCTTTCTTCGCGCAAAGGCCCGGCATGACCGAACAGAACAACAACCCGCTGCACGGCGTGACCCTGGAGCAAATCCTCAACGCCCTGGTCGAGCACTATGAATGGTCGGGGCTGGCCGAGCGTATCGACATTCGCTGCTTCAAGAGCGATCCGAGCATCAAGTCGAGCCTGACCTTCCTGCGTAAAACGCCATGGGCGCGGGAAAAAGTCGAGCAGTTGTACATCAGGTTGATGCGCACCAAGCGACCGCTTTGAACAGGCTCGGCCAAGCCGTGGCAAGGGGCCGTTTCGTCGCCGTGGCAGCCGTGCTCGGCTGGGCGGGGCTGAGCATTCAGCTGTACCTGATTCTCTATTCGCGCTTCACCCTTGAGGCCAGCCTGATGGGTGGGCTGGTGAGTTTCTTCAGTTATTTCACCGTGCTGAGCAACACCTTGGTGGCCACGGTCCTGACCTGTGAGCTGACCTCCCGGGAATCAGCCACGCGACGCTGGTTCCTGCAGCCATGGGTGAGCAGCGGGGTGATGGTAAGCATCGTCGTGGTCGGGGTGGCGTACAGCCTGTTGCTGCGACATCTGTGGCACCCTGAAGGCTGGCAGTTCCTGGCCGACGAGCTGATGCACGACGTGATGCCGTTGCTGTACCTGGCCTATTGGTGGTTCTGCGTACCCAAGGGCACGTTGCGCCTGCGGCACATTGGCCTGTGGGTGATTTACCCGATAATTTACTTCGTGTATGTGCTGTTTCGCGGACACGCGTTGGCGGTGTACCCCTATCCGTTCATCAATGTGGACACGTTGGGTTATCCACAAGTCCTGATCAACGCCAGTGGCGTATTGGCCGGGTTCGTGGCGAGCGCGTTGATCGTATTGTGGTTGGATCGGCATCGCTAACAGCAAGTTTCGCAGCATGAAAACTCTTGAGTAGGCTGCTACGTAATAGTCAATGACGGCGGTCATTGTACCTGCGGATTCGCTGTGAGATTTCGGAGTATTCCTATATCACTTGATTGGGTGACGTGTATATCTAGCAGTGTTCTTCCTTCATTGCAGATGCGCAGTCGGATTTTTCGATTTCTCATAAACTTTGCTGTCTGGATTGCATCCGTAATGAAAGCGCTGAGTTAATGGAGGTCGGTGCCGTATTTAATGTTTAAAGGGAAGCAAGATAAATGGACCTATCGCGTATTTCTACTTCAATACTTCTTCGCGGTTTACTGGTAGCTGTCCTCGCAGGCGCTGCAGGGATAGCCTGTGCGGCTAACGTTGATATTGATTTTGAGTTTGTGCCCGACGGGGGCGCTCCCAACAAAAAATTCGTTAACAAATCTTCTATCACCGGGATCTGTGCGGAGCACCCCGATAAGTGCGCCGCACCGCACACAGGAAGTTCGAAAGTAAATGTCCGGTTCAACAGTGGCCCCATCTATGACCTCCGAGAAAATACGGTCCAGTTCAGGATACCGTCTGCCTCGCGCTTCTCGGTAAAAGGCGTCAACGGAAAGCAATATTCGGTAACACTTCATATACGCGGTGTTGGTGCCCGATATGATCTTAGCCCTGCGACCGTCTTGTCTATCACGGGCAAGAACCCACCAGAGGGGCATAAGTCTTTGTGGGTCGGTGGATGGTTTCAGGACATCAATGCTCCATGCCGCGCTGTATCTGGCCTTGATTCGGGAAAGTCGATGGGTTTGTACAATTTTTTCTGGTACGGCCCGGAGGGGGCAGTCTGCGGGAAAAAGACACGGTACAGTCTTCCCGGGCTGTATCTTGACTCGATGAACTTTATTTATGAGGTCGATACACCCAACCCTTATGAAATGGATGCAGGGATCTACGAAGGCCTCATTAATTATAATGTGGCGACCGAGTTTGAACCTGGTTATTTTCTGACGCCGTATCAGAGCAATATCTCGGTGAAAGTCACGCTGAGAGTCACTCACGTGTTGCGGGTTAATATCTTTGGTGGCAATAAAGTGGTGCTTTCCCCTCCGAGAGGCTGGGATCACTGGGAGAGCATTGGGCGACCGCCAACATTTTTGCTGGGTCAAACTGGCTTTCATCTCGACGCTTCTTCACTGTTTACCGTGAAATTACGTTGCGAGATGACCCTGTCTAGTGACTGCGCTTTGAAAAGTACGACTGGCAAGCTTGTAAAGCTGGATACCTTTTTCCAAGCGCCTGCAGGCCTGATAGATGAGGCGGGAGGCTGGGTGCCAGTTTATAAGCTCTCGGCATTGATCCCGAAAAAATTCAAAGTTTCCAATTACGTTTCAGCTCCGGGGAGACTGTCTTTTGAAATCCCGGCCAGTAGGGTCCCATCGATGGAGACCGGAACGACGTATTCGGGCACTGTCACGGTGATCTGGGATTCGCAGGTTTGAGCGCAGAACCAGCCACCGTCGAGTGACTGGTTTGCCAGCGGATCAGGAACCCCGCATTTAAAGGTCGAGATCTATGATTCTAATGTAACGTTCAGCATTTTGAATTCCTCCAGCGCCTGAATCAACGCCGGCATATCGTCGTAATTCCGACGCGCATGGAGCGGGTCGCAGGCGGCCTGCTGATCCAGGCCGGGCAGCCACTGCTGGGCTGGATTCGCCGCCGTAATGCCGGATACATGAGGACAATCTTTTTTCTTCAATACCTGCCGCAACCCCGGTAAGGCTCGGCAGGTCAGCGACGCTGTGAGGACGGTGTTATGTGTTGCCCTGCGCCAGCTTCATTGTTCAACCGTGTCGTCCAGCCGCCAGTAACCCGCCGCCTTGACGAATTGATCGTCCAGCCCATGCTCATCCAGCAGCACCCGGCGAATCTGCCGCGAGGTCCTGGCCTCGGTCGCCACCCAGGCGTAAAGGTTGCCTGCAGGTACCTGCAGTTGTTTGACCGTGCGCAACAGGTGGTCCTTGCCACCTTCGCGCAAGACCCAGATCACCTGGACCTCGGCCGGGCTTTCGAGCTTTTGCTGCTCGGCGCCGTTCTCCACTTCGACGATCACCAGGGCCCGCCGATTGGCCGCCAGGCCTTCCAGGCGCCGGGCGATGGCGGGCAGGGCGGTTTCGTCGCCGATCAGCAGGTAACTGTCGAAGATATCCGGCACGATCATCGACCCCCGTGGCCCGCCGATGTGCAGGAACTGCCCGGGTTCGGCCTGTTCGGCCCAGGTCGCGGCGGGGCCGTCGCCGTGCAGCACGAAGTCGATGTCCAGCTCCAGCGTATCCAGGTCGTAGCGACGCGGGGTGTAGTCGCGCATGGCCGGCAGCGGTTGCCCGGTTTTGCCGGCGCCGAGTACCAGGGTTTCCAGCGCCGCTGTTTCAGCCGCATTCTGTGGGAACAGTAGTTTGACGTGGTCATCGGTACCGAGGCTGATGAAGCCCGCCAGTTCCGGCCCGCCCAAGGTAATGCGCCGCATGCGTGGTGTCAGGTCGACCACGCGCAAGACTTCCAGGCGCCGGCGTTTAATCTCGTGCGTGACGCGGTGAATGGTTTGGGTCTGGACTGCAGTCATTCGGCTTTCTCCTGGGCTGCTTGAACGGCAGGGCCGTCGACGATGGCTTTGGCGGTGTTATTGAGCAGGCTGGCGACACGGACGATTTCTGCCGCGCTCCAGCGACCGTGGTGCAGTTGCAGGGCATGGCGCAGGTTATGCACCGCTTCGTGAATTTCAGCGGGGCGGTCATGGCCGCGCAACGACCGTTTGCTGACATCGATGCGCATGCGCACGCCGTCCAGCGCCACGGCTTGCTCGCTCAGGTACAAGCGGCCGGCGTCGGTGATGCGGTAACTTTTTTTCCCGCCGTCGGCGTCGCCCTGAATCATTTCGCTTTCTTCAAGGAAGGTCAGGGTCGGGTAGATCACTCCGGGGCTGGGGCTGTATGCACCGTCGAACAGGCCTTCAATCTGGCGGATCAGGTCATAACCATGGCAGGGCTGCTCGGCGATCAGCGCCAGCAGCAGCAGCTTCAGGTCGCCCGGGGCGAACACCCGTGGGCCACGGCCGCCGCGCTCGCGGCCTGGGCGTTTTTCGAAGCCGTCGCGGCCATCGCCGTGTTCACGGTGGGGGGAATGATGGTCTCTCATTTTTCTTGCTCTCTGTCGTGTTTAGATAGAGCGTAAGATATATCTTATTGATGGGCAATGTCGCTCGACGAACGGTTGCCTGGCAGGCAATACCCTGAAAGCGTTTTGCGCAGGCGAGTGCGAGGGCATGCGTGGGCGGCCGCTTATTGAAGCCAGGGAGCGGTTTATGAATGCGCCGTTCAAAAGGTTGTCAGGATGCTTACGCTCTTGATTTTGATAAGCTTTGCCAGCGATGTTTCCATGCAATGCGCTACGTGAGGTGCAAGCCCCAAGTTGTCCTTTATCTCAAGACCTTCCTGAACGCTCGTGCGCCGGGCCGCCTTCAGCCGGCGCCAGTGTACGGTTTTTGCGCACCTGGCTTGGAAGGCCCTGACTCATGTCCTGGATCAACTGATCTTCGATGGCTTGCTGGTCTTACGAGACCTCAAGGGCGCTGCCGATGAACACAAGGCGTTGCTGCAGGGCAATTACACCCGTCAGCACCAACTGCAACAACTGGCGGAGGCTCTTGAGCGCTTTGCGCAAAGGGTTGCCGACACTCCTGGGCCGTCACGGCAGACCTGCATGCGCTGGGCGCTTGCCTGGGCCGGATCGGCACCTGGCTCAAAAGCGTCGGCGATCAGTGGCTGACGCTGGAGTTGCTCGTCTAGCAGGGTCATGCACAGCAACCACTGCTGGACAAGGCGGCGTCGCGATTAGTTCGAAGAAAGCCGAGAAACCACCGGCGGCTGGCACTGGGTCTGGCTACCGGGTTGCAGGTAGGGCGTGAGTATCGGCGCCATCCCCTTGAGCACCTGCACCGGCAGGGCAGAAGTGAACTTGAACGCTTCAGCCGTGCGACCGGGTACGAATGCGGTCATGGTGCCGAAGTGGGTATCGCCGATAAAAAACACGAAGGTGGCCGTGCGGTTGATCGACTTCGAACTGAGTATCCGCCCGCCCGAACCGATGGCTTCGATACGGTTATCCCCGGTGCCTGTCTTGCCGCCCATGGCCAATGGTTTGCCGTCGGGCGTGATGAAACTACCGGAGACCCGTTTGGCCGTGCCGGCATCTACCACCTGCGACAGGGCTTCGCGCATGGCCTTGGCAACCTCGGTTGGCATGACCCGTTTGCCGGCATCCGGATTACTGATCAAGCTGGTTTCATAGGGCGTGTTCGCCGCGAAGTGAAGGCTGTCGATGCGCAGCGTCGGCATGCGCACACCGTCGTTGAGAATGGTCCCGATCAGCTCAGCCAGCGCCGCCGGGCGGTCGCCCGAGCTGCCGATGGCCGTGGCCAGTGAGGGCACCAGGTGATCGAACGGATAGCCGACTTTCTGCCAGCGCTGGTGAATGTCGAGGAAAGCCTCGATCTCCAGCATGGTGCGGATGCGACTGTCCCGGGCGCCTTTGTGTCGGCTCTTGAACAGCCAGCTGTAGACTTCCTGGCGCTCGAACTGGCTGGCCTTGACGATCTGGCTGAACTTGGCGTCGGGGTTGTTCAGCAGGTAACCCATCAACCAAAGGTCCAGGGGGTGGACCTTGGCGATGAAGCCCTGGTCGGGCAGGTCGTAGGCGCCAGGACGATAGTTTTCGTAGAGCCGCTCAAGGCGTTCGTCCGTGAGTTTTTCCGTGAGCTTGGCGCCTTTGAGGTGCGAACGGACGAAGCTGTTGAAGCTTTCCTGGCTGGCTTGCGGCAGCAGGTAACGATGCACTGCGGCCATGCGAATCGGCGTCGGCCGCATGCCGTCGAGGAAGGTTTCGAGGCGTGCCTGGGTGTCCTTGTTCTTGTACTTTTTCCAGAATTTCAGCAGGAACGAGGTGCCTTCGCGGTCGGCGAAACTGGCCAGGTATTCCTGGCGTCTGGGGTCGCGGTCGTCCTTGAGCAATTCGGCACTGTTGTTCGGGCCGGAGTAGGTGGTGTAGCGCACCAGGTCGCGCATCAGCCGGATGAAAGGCAAGTTGATCGACTCACGCAGCGCGTCGCGCAAGGTGGGCAGGCGTCCGTTGTCCTCTTTGCGAAAGTTGTTGAAGGTGTGCAATCCGCCGCCGGTGAAGAAGGCTTCGCCGGGGCTGGCGGAGTATTTTCGATCAAGCGCGGCACCGAGCATGGTTTGCAGGTTGCGGTCCTTGTTCTGGATGAAGTAATCGATGGCCCAGCGGCTCAGGCGATCCTGGTCCGGGACCTCGACTTTCTTCAGTTCCGGCACGGTCATGGCGGCATATTTATCATGCAGCTCGGCGATGATTTGCAGATAAGTCGTCATCACCCGCATTTTCGCGGTTGAGCCCAGCTCCAGCTTGCTGCCTTCGTTGATGTCGAAGGGCTGGTCGGTGCTGTCGGTCTGGACTCGTACCCGGGAACCGTCCGGGGTCAGTTCGAACAGGGTGAAGCTGTAGCGCACCTGGGCGGTGCTGGTGGGGGTCAGCAGACGTTCGCCCATCAGGCCGATTTGCGCGGCGAAGACGGGGTCGGCCAAGTGCTTGAGGTACTCGGTGGCCTGGGTTTGCAGGTCGCCTTGCAGGGTGCTGGTGGCCGACAGGTCAAGCCGGTCGAGATCGTACAGCGGACGGTTGAGCAGGCCGCCGAGACGACTGCGGGCGACGCTGATGCCTTTATTGGTTTCGATCGGCTGGATAGTCGGCTGCGTGGCCCAGTCGCGATAGGTGACTTTGCTGGCCAGTGCGGCGGCCGACAGCGGCGCGTCGATCACGCCATTCTGCGCCAGTAAGCGAATGTGGCTGTCGGTGAGGCTGGCCAGTTCATCGTGGCCTTTGGTCAGGTAATGCGAAGGGCGGCGCTGGGCGATCATCAGCGATAACATTTCGCGCAGGGCCAGGCCTTTTTCCGCCAGGCTTTTCGGATCCGTTTGAGTGCTGGCCAGGCGTTGGTTGGCCTGGTTGAAATCGGCCCCGTACCAGACGCGCAAACCCTCGGCCATGCCGTGCACTTCGCCATGCCCGGGCACGGCGGACAGGGGCACGCTGTTGAGGTAGTCACGCACAACGTTTTGCCGGGCGACCAGGGTGTCGGGCCCGGCCTGATAAGCGCGCACGGTGGCTGAAATCATCTGCCGGATCTTTTCCGCACCGGACACCGTCAGGCCATCGGGCGAATGCCGGTATTTTTCCAGCTGGGTCGCCAGTGTGCTGCCGCCTGCCGACTGACCGGGCATGTGCAGCAATTTTGCAACCTGGGACCAGGCGGCCATGCCGAACCGTGGCCAGTCCACCGCCGGGTTGGCATGGGGCTGACGCGGGTCGAGCAGGAAGCGGTTTTCGATAAACAGCAGGCTGCTGACCACCACTGGCGGAATCGCATCGAAGCTTGCGTACAACTGTTGCGGGTATTTGTATTGATACAAGGGGGCCGCCCGGCAGTCAGTGATTGACAGCCCGGCCTGGATTTTTTCCGCGTAGGGGACAAACAAGCCTTTGTCGCTGTAGTCCATCAACGCCTGGGAGAAACGGGTTTGCGACTTCACCACGTAATCACGCTTGATCAGGCGTGGTAGAAATTCCCCGAGGGAGCTGTAGCCCAGGCGCAGGTCAAAAGGACCCGCGCCGGGATAGCGAATGGCATCGCTGGGACCGGGTTGCAGGTCGTAATTGAGCGTCGCGGCATACTTGCTGACCTCCCTGGACTGGAATTTCGAGGTGCGCATTTCCTTGGCGGCCGCCAAGCCGACGACGATGAGGATAATCAACAGCAACAGGAAAAAAGCCTTCCACCCATGTTTTGAACCACGGGGTTTTTCAGGTGACGGCGCTTCATCCACAGCTTCAGTCTGGACCACGGTTTTACTCGAATCGGTTTGCCACAAAGCGCCCATAGTCGACTGATCCATTCACGCAGATTGATCGGACTTGTCTGAAGCTTAGTCGGTGGTTGGCGATGGCGAAAAAATTGTGAACAAGCTTGTGCGCAGGAGCCTACAGGAGCCCGCAGGAGCCCGTAGGAGCTATCGAGTGAAACGAGGCTGCGATCTTTTGATCTTGTGTTTAAAAAAACGGATCAAAAGATCGCAGCCTCGTTTCACTCGACAGCTCCTACAAGTTGTATTGCAAGTTGGAATGCAGGTTGGAATGCAAGTAATGCCCAGGATTTGCCCGACAGGCTTGAGATAGAGCTGTTCGCGGGTAAATACGGCCTAAGTAGGGACATGACGACGCACCAATAGCGTGCAATACTTCGCGCCGTTTTAGCTGCGAAAATTCCTACAATGTCCAGGTAATGCCCCTCCGCAAACCGGTCTTTTCCCGAGAGTTCTCGCTGAATGTCGTGGTTTATAGAGTGAAAAACCCTGCCGTAAGCTTTTTATACTGCACGCCCCGCTGATCTTGGAGGTTTTGTCCTACAAGACGGTTCTGCCCACGAAGCAGGTCCGGTTTCAGGCAAGCAATGGCGACCCGCCCGCGCTTGGTTACTCGGTGGTCATATCCAATAACAAGACGAGGTTGTACCCCCATGCCAGTCGGCAATCACCTGCCCCACGGCGAGACCGCTCAGGGCGGCCCGCTTAAACGCGAACTCGGCGAACGGCATATTCGCTTGATGGCGCTCGGTGCCTGTATCGGCGTCGGTCTGTTCCTTGGTTCGGCCAAGGCCATCGAAATGGCCGGCCCGGCCATCATGCTTTCCTACATCATCGGCGGTCTGGCGATCCTGGTGATCATGCGCGCGCTCGGTGAGATGGCCGTGCATAACCCGGTCGCCGGGTCTTTCAGCCGTTACGCTCAAGATTACCTGGGCCCGTTGGCGGGCTTCCTCACCGGTTGGAACTACTGGTTCCTGTGGCTGGTGACCTGCGTGGCGGAAATCACCGCCGTGGCGGTGTACATGGGTGTGTGGTTCCCCGAGGTACCGCGCTGGATCTGGGCCCTGGCGGCGTTGATCAGCATGGGCTCGATTAACCTGATCGCTGTGAAAGCCTTCGGCGAATTCGAATTCTGGTTCGCCCTGATCAAGATCGTCACCATCATTGCCATGGTGATCGGCGGTGTTGGCGTGATCGCGTTCGGCTTCGGCAACGACGGCGTGGCGCTGGGGATTTCCAATCTCTGGGCCCACGGCGGTTTCATGCCCAACGGCGTACAGGGCGTGTTGATGTCCCTGCAGATGGTGATGTTCGCCTACCTCGGCGTCGAGATGATCGGCCTGACAGCCGGCGAAGCGAAAAACCCGCAGAAGACAATCCCGAACGCGATCGGCTCGGTGTTCTGGCGCATTCTGCTGTTCTACGTCGGCGCGCTCTTCGTGATCCTGTCGATCTACCCGTGGAACGAAATCGGCACCCAGGGCAGCCCGTTCGTGATGACTTTCGAGCGTCTGGGCATCAAGACTGCAGCCGGTATCATTAACTTCGTGGTGATTACCGCTGCGCTGTCGTCCTGCAACGGCGGCATTTTCAGCACCGGGCGCATGCTTTACAGCCTGGCGCAGAATGGCCAGGCCCCGGCCGGTTTTGCCACGACCTCGAGCAACGGCGTACCGCGTCGCGCACTGCTGCTGTCGATCGGCGCCTTGCTGCTGGGCGTGCTGCTCAACTACCTGGTGCCTGAGAAAGTCTTCGTCTGGGTGACGGCAATTGCCACCTTTGGCGCGATCTGGACGTGGGTGATGATCCTGTTGGCCCAGCTCAAATTCCGCAAAGGCCTGAGCGCCAGCGAACGTGCCGGCCTGAAATACAAGATGTGGCTGTTCCCGGTCAGCTCGTACCTGGCGCTGGCGTTCCTGGTGCTGGTGGTGTGCCTCATGGCCTACTTCCCGGACACCCGCGTGGCGCTGTATGTCGGCCCGGCCTTCCTGGTGCTGCTGACGGTGTTGTTCTACGTGTTCAAATTGCAGCCGACCAATGTATCCCAGGGTGCGGTGCGTTCAGCTCCCTGAGTCTACGTAGGTGAAATGCCCAAGCCCCGGTCTGTTGATCGGGGCTTTTTTGTGGAAAAGGACCTCACCGCCGGTCTGAAAAATACCCCCGCCTGTGATTTCTGACAGTCGCCAAGCTCAAACCCTTATGTGCCGAGGATGACGGTAGTCAGCAACGGAGGGGGCGGCATGAGACGCTTGTGGAAAGGAATGTCCAGCTACACGGTGATCGGGATTGCAAATACGCTGATCCATTGGCAGATTTTTTTCCTGCTCAGCGTGGCGGCTGACTTCAGCCAGGCCAGCAGTAACCTCATGGCGTTCTGCGTGGCCGCCTCTTTCTCTTTCTACATGAACGCGCAATTCACCTTCGACGGCAAAACGTCGGTCGCCAACTATGCTCTATTCCTGGTGACCATGGGTGCCTTGAGTCTGGGGGTGGGCCATGTTGCCGACGTCTGGCGACTGCATGGCCTGCTCACGGTCGGGCTGTTTTCCGCATTGAGCCTGGTGCTGGGTTTCCTCTTCTCCAAATACGTTGTCTTCCGCGAGCATCAGGTATGAAAATCTCGCTCATCGTGCCGGTGTTCAATGAAGAGCAGGCCATCAATCTGTTTTACCAGGCCGTGCGCAACGAGCTGAAACTGGACCAGACCGAAGTCGAAATTGTTTTCATCAACGACGGCAGCACGGACCGTACAGCCGAACAGGCGGCCGCGCTCGCGCAGGTCGACGAGCAGGTCGTGCTGATCAATTTTTCGCGTAATTTTGGCAAGGAACCCGCGCTGTTCGCCGGCCTTGAACATGCCACCGGCGATGCGGTGATTCCCATGGACGTCGACCTGCAGGACCCGATCAGCGTAATCCCGTTGTTGATCGAACAGTGGTTGAAGGGGGCGGACGTGGTGCTTGCCAAGCGCCGTGATCGCAGCGCCGACAGCTACATGAAGCGCCACAGTGCCTCACTTTTCTACCACCTGCTCAATCGCATTTCCTACACCCGCATCGAAGAAAATGTCGGCGATTTCCGGCTGATGGACCGCAAGGTCGTCGACGTGATTCGCGCGCTGCCGGAACATCAGCTGTTCATGAAAGGCGTGCTGTCCTGGGCCGGTTTCGACACCGTGGTGGTGGAGTACGAGCGCGCCTCGCGGGTGGCCGGCAACAGCAAATTCAACGGCTGGAAACTGTGGAACCTGGCGTTGGAGGGCGTGACCTCGTTCAGCACGGTGCCGTTGCGCCTGTGGACCTACATCGGTGGTGCCATTTCAGTCTTTGCCGTGCTGTATGCGGTGTACATGGTGCTGGACAAGATCTTCTTCGGTAACAGCGTCCCTGGGTACCCCTCGCTGATGACCGCCATTCTGTTTCTCGGCGGTGTTCAACTGATCGGCATCGGCATTCTCGGCGAGTACGTCGGCCGCATCTACATCGAGGCCAAGCATCGACCGCGTTATGTGATAAGGGACATCGTCGGCGCCAGGCAGGGGCGCGATCTTTAACATGGGCCGACTGCGTGACGCTCTGACCCGTGAGCTGGGGCGGCGCCAGGCCTGGTGGTTGTTTGTGCTGGCGACGCTGGTGTATGTGTTGCCGCTGATCCTTGCCGACTACCGCTATATCGATGACAACTGGCGCGCGTTGTCGGGCGGCATGGAATGGGCAGGGCAGGGACGGTTGTTCGCCGAGCTGATGTACAACGCCCTGACTTTGAGCCCTGGCGCGCCGAACATTTTTCCGTTGCCGCTGTTGATCGCCACGCTGGCCATGGCTTCGGCCTTGACCCGCCTGACGTTTCACTACTGGCGCGAGCCCAGGGTCTCCAACTGCCTGGTGGTGTTGCCGCTGTGGTACAACCCGTTTTTTCTGCAGAACCTGTCTTATCAATACGATGGCCCTGCGATGGCATTGAGCGTGGTGGCGGTCGTCTACGCGATCAGTTTTCACCACACCTCGCGCATCCTCCAGTGGCTGGTGCCTGCCGGTCTTGTTGCGTTGGGTTTGGGCTTGTATCAGATCAGTTTTAATGTGTTCCTGGGCTTGTGCTGCCTTGAAGTGCTGAAGGGCGCCCATGACCAGCTGGAATGGCGCAAGTGGCGAGATCTGATCGGCTGGAGAATCGCCCAGGCGGCCCTTGGCGCGTTGATCTACGGCGTGACCGCCTACCCGTTTACCGAGGCAAATCGCACCTTGTTATTGAACCTGGACGCCGATCCCTGGCTGCAGGTGCTGATCAATATCGGCCGCGTGCTGGAAAAGGTGCAGTTGCTGTTCCATGGCGGCTTTACCTGGGTGCTGGCCGGGCTGCTGTTGTGTGCAATAGCGGGCGCCGCAGGGCTGGGGCGCGAGATTTCCAGGCGTCCGGACAGCGCAGCCAAACGCCTGTCCATCGGCCTGGTATGCCTGCTGACCCTGCCGATGGTGACCTTGCTTGTGTCGGGCATGGCGCTGTTATTTCGCGACTTCAACGAAGGCGCCAGAACCTTGATGGGCTTCGCCGTGCTGCTGGTGCTGCTGTTCTACCTCGGCCACCTGGCATTGGCGCGGCTTCACCCGCGCCTGCCGCTGCTGCTGGCCTTACCGCTGCTGGCAATGCTGTCGCTGTCCTACGCCTACGGCCGGGTGCTGACCGTGCAGAAAGCCTTCGCCACCCAGGCCCTGGGCAGTCTTGCGCAAGACATCAGCGCCCATCGCGAGCTGCGCGAAGCCAAGCGTATCTACCTGTCGGTGACCTATTCCGACCACTGGCTGACCGGCGCGGCCGGTTCGTTTAGGCAGATGCCGGTGCTGCATTACCTGCTCAACATCGACTTCTACATACTGGCCGAGAACCTTCCCGGCGTCGGCATCACCAATGTGGTCGCCGAGAAGGAACGGCGCAATGCCACGCGCGTGGGATACCTGGCCTATCCAGCGCTGGTGGACAGGCCGTACTACCGGATATACCTGATTGGCGACTACGGGTTTATCGTCGTCAAGGAACCACCGCCGATCAAGACTTTGCGCTGGTGAACCCGCTGATGCCAGCCTCGCGGGGCGTCAGTCGACCTGGCTGCTCTGGCGAATGGGTAACTCGACCCGGAATGTGGTGCCCACGCCGACTTCACTGCGAACCGTGATTTCTCCGCGATGCTTCTTGATAATGCCGTAGGACAAGGACAATCCCAGGCCTGTGCCCTGGCCCACGGGTTTGGTGGTGAAAAACGGGTCGAAGATTTTCTGCAGGTTCTGCGGTGCGATGCCGGAGCCGGTGTCTTGCACTTCGATCCATACCGACTGCGCAGCATGCCCGGTGCGCAGGGTCAGGGTGCCGCGTTCCGGGCCAATCGCCTGGGAGGCATTGACGATCAGGTTCATGAACACCTGATTGATTTGTGAGGGCAGGCACTCGATGTCGGGTAGCACCTGATACTCCCTGAGCACATCGGCCTTGTACTTGAGTTCGTTGGCGACGATGTTCAGGGTCGACTCGATGCCCTGCTGCAGGTTGATCCACTGCCATTCCTGATTGGCGTCCACCCGGGAAAAATCCTTGAGGTCCCTGACTATCCGGCCGACCCGGTTGATACCGTCCTTGGACTCCTTGATCAGCAGCGGAATGTCCTCGCGCAGGAAGTCCAGTTCAATCCGTTCGCGCAGCTGCTGCAGGCGTTCGGCCCACTCACCGGCCTGGATCAAGGTCTCTGCCTGTCCATAGGCATCGAGCATTTCCTGCAGTTGCTGGAAGTAGCCATCGAGCGTGCCGAGGTTGGATGAGATGAAGCCGATGGGATTGTTGATCTCATGGGCAACGCCAGCGGCGAGCTGCCCCAGCGACGCCAGTTTTTCCGATTGCACCAGTTGTGATTCAAGCTGTTTGCGCTCGTCGACTTCCCGCTGCACCAGATGCTCAAGATGATTCATCTGCAAGCTGGCCCGTTCTGTCATGTCCCATTTGGCCAGCAGGGTATTGGCCATTTGCTGCACTTCCACATTGTCGAACGGCTTTTTCAGAATCAGTACCCGGTCATGGGCGTGCAGGCGGTCGAGCAGTTCATCCCAGGAATAATCGGAGTAGGCGGTACACACCACCACTTGCAAGCGCGGGTCTGCCTGCCACAGTTGTTCGATGGTCTGGGCGCCGTCCCAGCCTTCGGGCATGCGCATGTCGACGAAGGCCAGGGCATAGGGTCGCTGTTGGTCCAGTGCCCACTTCAGTTTATTCAGGCCTTCCTGCCCTCCGTAGGCCGAATCCAGCTCAACCGTCACGCGGGTCGGTGCGGTCTCGCTGCCGAACAGGGTCGCTTCCATCGCATCCATCTCCTGCGTCTGCACCGGGGGAGGCATGAGGATCTTGCGAAAATCCGCATGAATGGACGGAGTGTCGTCGATCAGCAGGATGCGTCGGTTGAAACCCTCGCTCATGCTGGCTCCTGTACGAGGTGCAGCGGGATCCGCAAGGTGAACAGGGCGCCTTTGCCCGGGCCGTCGCTGTGGGCGGTGAGGTGGCCGTTCATCTCGATGGCGGCGAGGGCGCAGCTATGCAGACCGAAGCCGTGACCTTCCTTGCGGGTGGTAAAACCGTGGGCAAAGATCCGCGTGATGTTTTCCTCGGCAATGCCTTCGCCGTCGTCCTTGACGCTGACTTGCAGGGTTGTGTCATCGATGATTTTCACCGCCAGGGTCATTTGCCGCGCACGATTACTCAGGCCCGACATCGCGTATTTGGCGTTGCTGATCAGGTTGATCAGGATCAGCAGCAGCCGGTGCTTGTCACCCATGACTTGCGGCAATGCGCTGTAATCCTTGACCACCGTCACCTGATGTCGGGTCAGGGCGCCCGCGTTCATGCGCAGGGCGTCTTCGAGCAATTCGCTGATGTACAACGGCTCCATGAGGCTGTTGGCGCCCGCATAGGATTGCTGGGTGGCGACGATGTCCTTGATGTGATCGACGCTCTTGCTCAACTGCGCCAGTTCCTCGCTCATGCCCTGCTGCTCCAGGGCTATCGCTTCCACCAGTTGATTGAGGTAACCGGGAAGCAGTTTGCCTTTCGGGTCCTGGGTCAGGAAGGTGCCCAGATCCCCTGGATGATCGTTAATCAGCTGCATCGCCTTGGCCAGGCCCTGGGCCTTGCTGGCGCGCAGTTTACGAGTCACCAGGTCGGCGGAAATGTTAACGCTGTTGAGTACGTTGCCGACGTTGTGCAACACGTTGGTCGCTATCTCGGCCATCCCGGCCTGGCGTGCAGTGTCGAGCAGTTCACTCTGGGTATCGCGCAGTTCACGGGTGCGTTTTTCTACCCGCAATTCGAGGTCGTCATTGGCGGCTTCCAGGGCTTGGTTGACTCGCTGGATCACCCTGAAACTGCGCATCAGGTGAATGGTCAGGTACACCAGGCACAGCACCAGCAACACTGAAAATATCAGCATGGAAAAATGGTAGCGCTGGTCGACGGCTACGGTCCTGTGCTGGTCAGTGTTGAGCAGGTCGGTAATGTCGTCCAGGCGTTCGGCCACGGGGATGGCCTCGATGTTTTCCAGTAGCCGGTTGACCAGTGGTTGTTCGCGCAGGATCAATGAAATATGGCTGCTGAGGATGTCGATCGGGCTGTGAAACTGCTCGGGCAGGCGTTCTTTGTTGACCTTCAGTTTGTTCAAGCCGAGCAGAATGTCGGCAGCCTTGCCATCAGAGGTGACCTGGGCGAATTCCAGGCTGCTGAGCAGCAAGTCATAGGTGTCAGTGGCGATGTTCTGCAACTGCAGTTTGTCGCCGTCCACCAGTTCGGCCAGTTGCGCCTGGATGTCGTCCTCGGCGGTGGGCAGAAACGCCAGTGAATTACGCAACACGGCGTTGTGCGACTTGAATTGTTCGACCAGGCGGGTTTTTTCCTTGAGGGCGGCAAGGAAGGCATCATGACTGGTGCGCCAGGCGGCCGAGGCATTGCGGTCGTGGCTTGACTCCATCGAATCGAATCGTTGCCAGAGCCGGGTCATCTCGGTGAGTGGCGAAACCAATGGGTCATAATTGTGGCTGATGGCGATCCTGGCCTTGAGGATTTCGGTTTCCCACTGCGCATTCAGCTGTTTGATGCGGCCGATCAAGTCCCTGGATTCGGCGTAGGTCGTGGTCTGGTCCGCGCTGGATTTGAGGTACAGGAACAGCAGCGTCGAGGCCAGCATCAGGGCGACGATGCCCAACAGCGTCATGTTGCGTCGGTAGGACAGTGTCATAAGGCTTTACCCTCCCATTCGCCGGTCAGGGTCTTGAGAAACTTGATGATCAGGTTTTTATCTTCGGCCGAAGGAATACGGCCGAGCTGGAACTTGAACATCACGTCCACCGCCTCTTCGAGCGTCGCGGCCGAGCCGTCGTGAAAATACGGCGCGGTGATTGCGACGTTGCGCAGGCTGGGCACCTTGAACACGTTGCGGTCCTCTTCGTCCCCGGTTACCAGGTATCGCCCCAGGTCGGCCTCCACCGGGTTGCCCCGCACCTGGAAGTAATCGCCCAGGACGCCGAACTTCTGGTACATGTTCCCGCCGATGTTCACCCCCTGGTGGCAAGCGATGCAGCCGTATTCCTTGAAACGCTGATAGCCGTACTTTTCCTCGCGACTGAGTATCTGGGTATCGCCCAGCAGGTACTGGTCGAACCGCGAGTTGGCGCTGATCAGCGTGCGCTCGTAACTGGCGAGGGCGTTCTGCACGTTGTCCCTGGTCACCCCGTCGGGGTAGGCGTTGGCAAATGAAGTGCGGTAGGCCGCATCGGCGGACAGGGTCTGCACCACGTGTTGCCAGTTGCTGCCCATCTCGCTGGGGCTCTGTACGACTTCGTCGATCTGGGCTTCCAGGGAGTCTGCGCGACCGTTCCAGAACTGCCGGAAATTCAGGCTGGCGTTGAGTACGCTGGGGGTATTGACCGCCACCGGAAGACCGGTAAAGCCAATCGAAAAGGCCTTGTTGTCGGCGCCGCCCCTGGTCAGATGGTGGCAGCTGGCACAGGACAGTGAACCATTGACCGACAAACGCGTTTCATTGAACAACTGGCGCCCCAGTGCTACCCGCTGAGCGTCCTGTTGAGGCACCGCCGGCAGGGGTTTGAGCGGTTCGTCCAGCGGCGCGGCTGCGGCGCTCAGGCATACCCCGAGCACGGGTATCAGCAGCAGGTGGTGAAAGCGCAACCTCATCTGGTGTTTCCTTGGCGCTGGGCATGAGTGTCGTTGGATCGGATTCACGGGAGGGTCGACAAGGAGGGCCTCAGCGACTCCACATAGCGAACGAATACCTCGGGCTCCACCGCTTTGCTGAAGTAGTAGCCCTGGACTTCCTCACAGTGTTGGGCCTTGAGGAAGTCCAGTTGCTCAGCGGTTTCCACCCCTTCGGCAATGATGGTCAGCTTGAGGCTGCGCCCCAGGCTGATGATGGCGCTGACCAGCGCTGCGTCGTTGCTGTCGCTGCCCAAGCCGCGAATGAATGACTGGTCGATTTTCAGGACGTCGATGGGAAAGCGCCGCAAGTAACTCAGGCTGGAGTAACCGGTGCCGAAGTCGTCGATGGCCAGGCGCACCCCCAGGGCCTTGATCCGTTGCAGGGAGGTAACGGTGGACTCGATGTTTTGCATCAACACGCTTTCGGTGATCTCCAGCTCCAGAAGGGCCGGCTCCATGCCGGTTTGCGCGAGGATCTGCTCGATGCCATCGACAAAATCCCGCTGACGGAAATCAATGGCTGACATATTCACTGCCATGCAGATCGGTGGCACCCCGGCTGCCCGCCACGCGCAGCTCTGTCGACAGGCTTCGGCCAGGACCCATTTGCTCAGCGGCACGATCAGGCCGCTGTCTTCGGTCACTGCGATGAATGCCGATGGATAGACCAGGCCGTGGCCGGGCTTGTGCCAGCGGATCAACGCCTCGGCGCCGACCACCTGACCACTGCGAAGGTCCAGCTTGGGTTGGTAGTGCAGGACAAATTCGTTGCGAGCCAGCGCCAGGCGGATGCCGGTCTCCATGCTTTGCTGGTACAAGGCGCGCTGGTTCATTTCTTCGATGAAAAAGCGGTAGCTGTCCGGGCCGGTCTCCTTGACGTTGCGCATTGCGGTTTCCGCTTTCTTGATCAGCGAAATCGCATCAAAACCGTCGTCCGGATAGAGGCTGATACCCAGGCTGGCGGTGACCCTCAATTCGTGGCCGGCAATGTGCTGGGGCGCCCGGATCGCGTTCAGGAGTTTCTCGGCGATGCCGGTGGTCTGCTGGGGATGGCGAATGTCGGCGAGGATCACCACGAACTCGTCCGAGCCATAGCGGAACACCGAGTCGGACGCACGCACCGCCGCCACCATGTTGCGCCCGACCAGTTTGAGCATCTGGTCGCCGGCGGGATGGCCGAGCGCGTTGTTGATGCGCTTGAAGCGATCGAGCCCGAAAAACATCACCGCCAGTTGTTTGTCATGGCGCCGGGATAGGGCCAGTGACTGGTTCAAGCGGTCCCCGAGTAACGTGCTGTTGGGCAGTTCGGTGAGCACATCGTATTGCAGCAGGTGCGAGACCTTGAGCAGTTCGTGCACCCGTGCCTCGATGGTCTGTTCCAGGCTCAAGACTTTTAATGCCGCGTCCTGGGCCATCTGCCATTTCCAGGTCATGGCGCTGGCCATCTGGCGGATTTCCAGGCTGTCGAAAGGCTTTTTCAGCACCAGCAATTGATCGCCGAATTCCAGCCGCTCGGCGATGTCTTCCCAGCTGTAGTCGGAGTAAGCCGTACACAGGGCGATCTGCAGCTGCGGGTCGGCCTTCCACAGTTGCTCGATGGTTTCCAGGCCATCCCAGCCCGGTGGCATGCGCATGTCGATGAAGGCCATCGCATAAGGTCGCCCCTCCACCAGGGCCTGCTGGACTCGCGCCAGGGCTTCCTGCCCCTGATAGGCGGAGTCGAGCTGGAATGTCAGGCGCTCCACCGGCTGCGTGCCGAACAGGGCTTCCTCGGCGTCGGCCAGGGCCAGTTCGTCGTCGATGGCGGGAGCGAGGATCTTGCGGAAATCCGCATGAATCGACGGTGCATCGTCGATGATCAGAATGCGCCGGTTGGTCCGCGCCAGCAGGGTCGTCATTGACGTGAGCCGAAGCCGGCAACGGTTTCGTGGAGTGTGCTCATAGGAGGGGTATCCTTTCCCTGATCACCTGGCCGAACGTACAGATAAAGGATCCGAGTCACCTGAGCATAGACCTCTGGCCAGTGCTTCGCGCTGGCAAAATGAAATCATTTGCCGGAAGGCGCTCAATTTCATCTAGCCTGTAGGCCAGACTCCGCTTTCAGGCGCTGTCCACCCCGCCCGGACCCGGCGATGCAGCAGTGTTATCCGAGGTGACATCATGGAAGAGCAACCCCCCACCACTTTGAGTCATAAACCCAAAGTGCTGCTGGTTGATGATGAGGAGTCGATTCTCAATAGCCTGCGCCGCCTGCTGCGCGGTCAACCCTACGACGTGCTGCTGGCAACCGGTGGTGCCCAGGCGCTGGAGATCATGGCGCTGCAGCCCATCGACCTGGTGATAAGCGATGCCCGCATGCCCAATATGGATGGCGCCACGTTCCTGGCGCATGTCCACCAGCTTTATCCCCATACCACGCGAATCATGCTTACCGGCTACGCCGATCCCGCGGCCATCATCAAGGCGATCAACGAAGGGCAGATTCATCGTTACATCAGCAAGCCCTGGCACGATGAGGAGCTGCTGCTCACCCTGCGCCAATCACTCGCCTACCAGCACTCGGAGCGCGAACGCCTGCGCCTGGTGCAGGAAACCGATCAGCAGAACGAGCAGCTGAAGCGACTCAATGCCACGCTGGAAAAGCATGTGGCCGCGCGCACTGCCGAATTGCAGCAGACGGCCGATATGCTCGACCTGGCCTACGAAGAGCTCAAGCGCAGCTACGTCACGGGTACCGAGGTGTTTTCACTGCTGGCCAATTTGCGCTTGCCGCCGGCCAAGCAGACCAATCGCCAGATCATCGAGCTGGTGCGGGTGTACTGCAACCGCCATGGGGTGGATGAAGGCACCGGTCGCGACCTGACCATGGCCGCAGCGCTCTACAACATTGGCAAGCTGAGCTGGACGGACAGCATGATGACCGCCCCGGCGGACTTGCTGCATCACAACGACCGCGAACGTTATCGCGGTTATCCGAAACAAAGCGAGACGTTGCTGATGACCCTCGACCCGATGAAGGATGCGGCCCGCCTGATTCTTCACCATCAGGAGCGTTGGGACGGCACCGGTTTTCCCGACCGGCTCAAGGGCGAGGCCATTCCCTTCGGTTCGCGGCTGCTGAAACTGGCGGTGGATTTCATCGAGTTGCAACGCGGGCTGATTCTGGAGCGGCAGATGAACAGCGATGAAGCTCTGCTCTATATCCGCAACTATGCGGGACGGCTCTATGACCCGGGGATGGTGGAAGATTTCATCCAGGTCTGCGCCGCCTGCCAGAGCGATGTCTCGCTGGCCGACCCCGCGGTCAAGGTGTTGACTACTCGCGACGTGACGGCGGGCATGATCCTGGCGCGCAACCTCAATGCTGACAATGGCATGCTGCTGCTTAACGCCGGCAAGGTGTTGAACGGGGCACTGGTGGAGAAACTCATCGCCTTTGAAGCCATGGAGGGGGCGAAGTACAGCATCTTTGTAAAAGTCCCGCAGGAGCCGCCGGCTAACGTTGCGCACGCGCAGGAGAGGGCTTAGGCGTTGTACTGATCCATTGGGAACGGACAGGCGGACCTGTATCCTTGGGTTTTTTATCCAGGGCAGGTTTTCCTTCATGACGGTTACTTCAACCCCCCGCGTCATCCACATTGCCGCGGCGCTGCTGATCGGCCCGGACGGGCGCACGCTGCTGGTACGTAAACGCGGTACCACCGCCTTCATGCAGCCCGGTGGCAAGATCGAAGCCCAGGAGCAACCGGTGCACGCGCTGGCGCGGGAGTTGGAGGAAGAGTTGGGGCTGTTGATCGATCCTGCGCACGCCGCCTACCTCGGCCAGTTCAGCGCCCCGGCCGCCAATGAGCCGGGTTTTGTCGTGCAGGCCGAGCTGTTTCAGCTGGCGATTGCGACTGACGTGTCGCCGGCGGCGGAGATCGAAGAGGTGATCTGGATCGATCCGGCCACCGATGGCGATGTCTTGCTGGCGCCATTGACACGGGACCTGATCCTGCCGTTTTATCGAGCTTCGCTCATCGCGACTGCCTGATCTTTTACGGACGAAGGATTGCCCATGATTCCACTCCACGACCTGTTGATTTTCGCCGCCGCGGCGTTGCTGATGGTGCTCACGCCCGGGCCGAACATGATCTATCTCATTTCCCGCTCCATCTGCCAGGGACGCAAGGCTGGCGTGGTTCGTCCACAACCCGGGCTGGCTGGCAGTGCAGCGGTATTTCATGGGGGGTGTGCTGGCGGCGCTGGCGGTGCGCTTGATGCTGGAGCAGCGTAAGGCAACCTGAAAAGCCCAGGGACGGCTCAGGCTGTGAGGCTTTCCACGTAATCGATGTCAGCCGAACCGTGTAGGAGCGAGCTCGCTCGCGAAAAACCTGAGTGCGCCGAGGGGTGTCAGGTTTCCCGCGTCATCGTTGGCGTCCATCGCGAGCTAGCTCGCTCCTACCGGACGGCACTGACGCCATCGAGCGTCGAGAACGAGGTGTCCTTGGCGGTCAGCAGGAAGTCGCGCATGTAAGGCGCATCCAGCATGTCCGCACGAATTCCCGCGTACAACGTCGCGAACAAGCCTTTCTCGCCAAGGCGCTTGGCCTTCACATAACCCCGTGAGCTGTATTCATGCAATGCCCAATGGGGCATGCCGCATACGCCGCGACCGCTGGCCACCAGTTGCATCATCATCACCGTGAGTTCGGAGGTGCGAACCTGCGCCGGTTCGATGTCCGCCGGCTCCAGGAAGCGGGTAAAGATGTCCAGCCGGTCGCGTTCCACCGGGTAGGTGATCAAGGTCTCGCTTATCAGGTCTTCGGGCACGATGTACGCCTTGCTCGCCAGACGATGCTGATTGGCCACTGCAAGCATTGCCTCATAAGTGAACAGCGGCACATAGGTGATACCCGCCAGCTCCTGCGGGTCCGAAGTCACCACGAGGTCCAGATCGCCGCGCGCCAGGGCCGGCAGCGGGGCGAAGGAAAAGCCCGAGGCCAGGTCCAGTTCGACTTCCGGCCAGGCGTCGCGGAACTGGTCGATGGTCGGCATCAGCCACTGGAAGCAACTGTGGCATTCGATAGCCATGTGCAAGCGTCCCGCCGTGCCGCCAGCCAGCCGGGCAATGTCGCGCTCGGCGCCACGCAGCAGCGGCAGTGTCGCATCAGCCAGTTGCAGCAGGCGCAAACCCGCGCTGGTGAAGCGCACAGGCTTGGTTTTGCGCACGAACAGCGGCATGCCCATGCGTTCTTCCAGCTCTTTGAACTGGTGGGACAGGGCCGACTGGGTCAGGTGCAGGCGGTCGGCCGCATCGACCAGGCTGTCAGCTTCGCGCAAGGCGTGCAGGGTTTTCAGGTGGCGGATTTCAAGCACCGGGGGGGTCTCCATGAGGAAAACTTGTGATCAACACGAAAAGGTTGAGTTTGTCTCATGTTGTCCTGTCTGTCGACAATAGCGCCATGTTTCACGTCCCCTTTTGATTGAGAGCATTCCCCATGGCGTTGGCCCACACACTTGGTTTTCCCCGCATCGGCGCAGACCGCGAACTGAAAAAAGCCCTTGAATCGTATTGGAAGGGCGACCTCGACCAGGATGCGCTGCACAGCGTCGGCCGGCAGTTGCGTGCCACCCATTGGCAGCTGCAGAAAGACGCCGGCATCGATTTGCTGCCGGTAGGCGACTTCGCCTGGTATGACCAGGTGCTGACCCATTCCCTGACCTTCGGCGTGATCCCACAGCGTTTTGACGGCGCCAAAGACGAGAACGGCCTGCCGACCCTCGATACCCTGTTCGCCATGGCCCGTGGCGCCACCGCCAGCTGCTGCGGCAGTGAGCATGGCCAGGCGCAATACGCCCAGGAACTGACCAAGTGGTTCGACACCAACTACCACTACCTGGTCCCGGAGTTCAGCGCCGATCAGCAGTTCAAACTCAGCTGGGAGCAACTGTTCGACGAGGTCGACGAAGCCTTGGCGCTCGGCCACACCGTCAAGCCGGTGATCATCGGCCCGCTCACCTACCTGTGGCTGGGCAAGGCCAAGGGCGACGACTTCGACCGGCTCGATCTGCTCGAACGGCTGTTGCCGGTCTACAACGAAATCCTCAGTCGCCTTGCCGCGCAAGGCGTGGAATGGGTACAGATCGACGAACCGATTCTGACCTTGGACCTGCCCCAGGCGTGGAAAAGCGCATTCGAACGCGCCTACCACATCCTCCAGTACTCACCGCTGAAAAAACTCCTGGCGACCTACTTCAGTGGTCTGCAAGACAACCTCGGCCTGGCGGTCGGCCTGCCGGTGCAAGGCCTGCACATCGACGCCGTGCGTGCTCCGGATCAACTCGGCCAGGTGCTTGATCGCCTGCCGACCTACAAGATCCTGTCCGTGGGCCTGGTGAACGGGCGCAATGTGTGGCGCTGCGAACTGGAATCGGTGCTGGCGCAATTGCAACCGGCCCAGGAACGCTTTGGCGACAACCTGTGGGTCAGCAGTTCCTGCTCGCTGCTGCACAGCCCCGTGGATCTGGACCGCGAAGACAAACTCGATCCGGAACTGAAAAGCTGGTTGGCGTTTGCCGTGCAAAAGTGTGGCGAGATCGCCGTGCTGCGTGACGCGCTTAACGATCCACAAGCGCCCAAGGTGCGAGCGGCGCTGGCTGAAAGCAATGCCATTGAGGCCAGTCGTGCCGAATCGCCGCGTATTCACAAGACTGCCGTGCAGGCTCGTGTAGCGGCGGTAAGTGCCGCTGACAGCCGGCGCCAATCACCGTTTGCCCAGCGTATTGAACAACAGCGTGCTCGCCTGCAGTTGCCAGCATTTCCCACAACCACCATTGGCTCGTTCCCGCAGACCGGTGCGATCCGCCTGGCGCGCCAGGCATTCAAGCAGGGCAAGCTGTCTGCCAACGACTATACCGATGCCATGCACAGCGAAATCCGGCACGCCGTGCAAGTCCAGGAGCGCCTGGGCCTGGATGTGCTGGTGCATGGTGAAGCCGAGCGCAACGACATGGTCGAATACTTCGCCGAGCAGCTCGACGGTTATGCCTTCACCCGGTTCGGCTGGGTACAGAGTTACGGCTCCCGTTGTGTGAAACCAGCGATCATCTATGGCGACCTGAGCCGTCCCAAGGCCATGACGGTGGACTGGATTACCTATGCCCAAAACCAGACCGAGAAGGTGATGAAGGGCATGCTGACCGGGCCGGTGACCATGCTGATGTGGTCGTTCCCCCGGGAAGATGTTTCGCGCAAAGTCCAGGCTCAACAGTTGGCCCTGGCACTGCGTGACGAAGTGGTGGACCTGGAAAAAGCCGGCATCAAGATCGTGCAAATCGATGAGGCTGCGTTCCGCGAAGGCCTGCCACTGCGTCGGGCGCAATGGCATGAGTACCTCGACTGGGCGGTGGAAGCGTTCCGATTGACCGCCTCGGGTGTCCGTGACGAAACCCAGATCCACACCCATATGTGCTACAGCGAATTCAACGACGTGATCCAGGCCATCGCGGCCATGGATGCCGATGTAATCACCATCGAAACCTCACGTTCGGACATGGAATTGCTGGAGGCTTTCGAGGCGTTCGACTACCCGAATGATATCGGCCCGGGCGTCTACGACATCCACTCGCCGCGAGTGCCGGATACTGTCGAGATGATTAACTTGCTGCGCAAGGCCGCCAAGCGGATTCCGGCCGAGCGCCTGTGGGTCAATCCCGATTGCGGACTGAAGACCCGTGCATGGCCGGAGACCGAAGCTGCGCTGGTGAACATGGTGGCGGCGGCTCGGCAGTTGCGCACTCGATTGGCATAGCCTGGCGGCGCATGCTCCGGGCGGCGATCCGACCATCAACGATCGCATGGTTGCGAATATGACCGCTCGGCACTCTTCATCAAACTGTCATGGAACTGTGGCAGCGCGCTTGAACAAACTTCATCAGACTCGCGCTCTACTGGGGTTCTGCGTTTCGGTGTTTTTTCATGCGTTTATTTCTTTTACTGGCCGCGTTGTTGTTCGGCCTGCCGTCGATGGCGGCTTCGCGTTGCGATGTCGATGTTCCAACTGAACGAGCCGATCTGGCACAGGTAAGCCTGGCATATCAGAGTATTGGCCGTGCTTCGGATCCGGCGCTGTTGCTGGTGATGGGACTTGGCGGCCAGTTGATTCACTGGCCGGACGAAGTGGTTGTCGCGCTGTGTCAGCAAGGCTTTCGGGTGATCCGTTATGACAACCGCGATGTCGGTCTCTCGACGTGGCGCCAGGCACCCGTCGACGCCAACCTGACCTTCGAGGTGCTGCGCTACAAACTTGGTTTGCCAGTGTCCGCGCCCTACACCCTGACCGACATGGCTGATGATGCGTTTGGGTTGATGGATGCCTTGCACGTTGAGCAGTTCCACGTGCTGGGCGCGAGCATGGGCGGAATGATTGCCCAGCACATGGCGGCGATGGCGCCGCAACGGGTCGAGAGCCTGACCCTGATCATGACCAGTTCCGGTGCCGAAGGACTGCCGGCACCGAGTGCGGCGTTGGTGCAGTTGCTTGCGCGTCGTGGTGCGCCGAATCGCGAAGCAGCGCTGGAACAACAGGCTGATCTGCTCGCGGCGCTGGGCAGCCCGACGGTGAGTGATGATCGCCAGGCGTTGCTGCAACAGGCGGCGCAATCCTATGACCGGGCGTTCAACCCCGAAGGCGTGAAACGCCAGATCATGGCCATCCTCGCGGAACCGAGTCGGGTGGCGCTGCTCAATCAACTGCGGGTGCCAACCCTGGTGGTGCACGGTACGGCTGATCCGTTGCTGCCGGTCATGCATGGCGTGCACCTGGCGGCGCATATTCACGGAAGTCAGTTGAAGCTGATTCCGGGACTGGCACATCGATTCCAGGAAGCGTTCAAGGCGCCGCTGTTGGCGGCGGTGCTGCCCTATTTGCAGGCTCACCGCGAAGACACGTCGCATTGGGCGCAGATCGATCCGCTGCCGGCCCCCAATCTCCTGTAACCCCCCGGTCCCTGTAGGAGCTGCCGCAGGCTCGGGCCGCGTTCGGACGATCTTTTGATCTTGATCTTGCCCAGATCGCTCTAGACCAGAATCAAAAGATCGCAGCCTCTGGCAGCGCCTACGGGTGTATCGTTGGACCTTTGCGACGCGTTCCAGTCTGCGAGGTGAGTGATGACTACCCCCCTGAAAATCGATTTTGTCAGCGATGTATCCTGCCCCTGGTGTGTCGTCGGCCTGTACGGCCTGACCCAGGCCCTTGATCTGTTGGGTGACGAGGTCCAGGCCGAGATCCGGTTCCAGCCATTCGAGCTGAACCCGAAGATGGGACCCGAAGGCCAGAACATCACCGAGCACATCACCGAGAAATACGGCTCCACGCCTGAGCAGTCGCAGAAAAATCGCGAGATGATCCGCGAGCGCGGTGCCGAGGTCGGTTTTGCTTTCCGCACGGACGGCAACAGCCGCATCTACAACACCTTCGATGCCCATCGCCTGTTGTATTGGGCAGGGCTGGAAGGGTTGCAGTTCAACCTGAAGGAGGCGCTGTTCAAGGCGTATTTCAGCGATGGAGCTAACCCGTCCGATCATCAGCAACTGGCGCGGATTGCCGCGAGTGTCGGGCTGGATCAGCAGCGGGCCGAGGCGATCCTGGCGTCAGACGAATTCGCCCGGGAAGTTCGGGAAGAAGAACAGCTCTGGTTGTCCCGCGGAGTGAGTTCGGTACCGACCGTGGTCTTCAACGGTCAGTATGCGATCAGCGGCGGACAACCTGTGGAGACGTTCGTGGGTGCAATTCGGCAGATCATGAGTGAAGCCAAGGGCGGCACGGTGAATCAATAGCTCAGGTTTGAAAGCGCACCCACACGCCGACCAACACGGTGGCCGCAATCAGCCAGGCCACCGCTGCCACCGCCAGTGAGGCTTCCAGCCGCATCTTGTCGACCATCACGTACAACGTGGCCAGGTAGATGAAGTACGGGATGATCGACCACATGCCAAACACGATGGTGGTCTTCAGATCATCCAGCGACCGGCCTTTGCCGACGATGTAATGCGCGATTAGGGCAAAGGTCGGGAACAGGGGTACCAGCCCGGCGATGTAATAGTTTTTGGTCCTGGCCAGCGCGGCGAGGATCAGCACCACCGCCGCGCCCAGGCTCGCCTTTAGAATCAGGTCCATCAGTGGCTCAACCCGTATTTTTTCACTTTGTCGAACAGCGTGGTCTTGGCCATTCCAAGTTCCTGGCTCGCCTGGGTCAGATTGCCGCCGCTGCGCTGCAACGCATCCACCAGCAAATTGCGCTCGAAGGCTTCGACCGCTTCGGCGAACGCCAGGCCCTGATTGCTGCCGCTGGCGCCGGATTTCTTGAAGGCCGGCAGGCCGAGGGCGAAGCGCTCGGCGACGTTGCGCAATTCGCGCACATTCCCCGGCCAGTCATGGCTCATCAGGTTCGACAGGGTCTGGTTGTCCAGGTCAGGCACCGCGCGGTCGAAGCGCAGGGAGGACTGCTGCAGGAAATGCTCGAACAGTTGCAGGATATCCTCGCGGCGTTCTCGCAGCGGTGGCAGTTCCAGTGTGACCACATTGAGTCGGTAATACAGGTCGCTGCGGAACTCACCCGCTTTGCTCGATTCGTCCAGGTCGGATTTGGTCGCGGCGATCACCCGGCAGTCCACCGCCACGCTCTGGTTCGAACCGAGGCGCTCCAGGGTCCGCTCCTGCAGAACCCGCAGCAGTTTGATTTGCAGCGGTAACGGCATGCTTTCCACTTCATCGAGGAATAGCGTGCCGCCGTCGGCGTGTTCGATCTTGCCGATGCGCCGTTTGCCCGCGCCGGTAAAGGCATTGGCTTCGTGACCGAAGATCTCGCTTTCGAACAGATTCTCCGGCAGGCCGCCGCAGTTCAACGCGACGAACTGCCTGGCATGGCGCCGGCTGAAATCGTGCAGGCAACGCGCGACCAGCTCCTTGCCGGTGCCGGTCTCGCCTTCGATCAGTACGTTGGCCGAGGTGTCGGCGACGTTGGCGATCAACTCCCGCAGATTCTGCATGGCCGGTGAGCGGCCGATGATCCGGCCTTCCAGCGAGTCGCGCTCGGCCAATTGCCGGCGTAGCGAGGAGACTTCCCGCGCCAGGCTACGTTGCTCCAGCGCGCGACGGGCGACGTCGACCAGGCGTTCCGGGGAGAACGGCTTCTCCATGAAGTCATAGGCGCCTTTTTGCATGGCGCCGACCGCCATGGAAATGTCGCCATGCCCGGTAATCAACACCACGGGCAGGCTGCGGTCACGTTCCTTGAGCCGGGTCAGCAGTTCCAGGCCGTCGATGCCAGGCAGGCGGATATCGCTGATGACAATCCCGGCAAAGTTTTCGCCGACCCGCTCCAGTGCTTCCTCGGCGCTGCCCACGCCTTCGCAGGGAATGTCTTCCAGGGTCAGCGCCTGCTGGCAGCCCAGCAGCACATGAGGGTCGTCTTCGACGATCAGCACACTCAGTTCGTGGTTCATAGGGGCTCGGCGTGAAGGGGGCTTACCAACGGTAAACTGAGAACGAAGGAGGTTCCACCATTGGCCGGGTGCTCGACACCCAGGTGCCCGCCAGTGGCGGCGGCCAGGCTGGCGGACAGGGTCAGGCCGAGGCCCAGGCCCTGTTCGCCGGGTTTGGTGGTGAAGAAGGGTTCGAACAGATGTTTGCGCGCCTCGGCGTCGATGCCATGGCCATTGTCACGCACCCGCAGGCGATATTTGCCATCGTGGGGTTCACCCTCCAGCCACAGTTGCGGCAGGGGCTGGGCCTGCATGGCATCCAGGGCATTACCGATCAGGTTGACCAGAATCTGCTCAAGGCGAGTCTGGTCGATCTGCACCTGGACATCGGCGAATTCGCGGTGCAGCTGCAAGTGCGCGCTTTCCAGACGGGCACCGAGCAGTTGCAGCGCAGCCTCTACCGCCTTGCCGAGGCTGGCCTGGCCCTTGTCGTCACCACGACGGGCGAAGGAACGCAGGCTGGCGGTGATCCGGCCCATGCGATCGATCAGCTCGTTGATGGTCTTGAGGTTGGTACTGGCGACGTCGAGCTGACCGCGTTCCAGAAAGCGCACGGTATTGCCGGACAAGGTCCGCAGGGCGGCGAGCGGCTGGTTCAGTTCGTGAGCAATGCTGGTGGACATCTGGCCAATCGCCGCCAGTTTGCCTGCCTGTACCAGTTCATCCTGGGCCCTGCGCAACGTCTCTTCAGCCTGGCGCCGTTCGCGGATCTGGCCCTTGAGTCGTTCATTGCTGGCGCGCAGGTCACTGGTGCGTTCGGTAATCCGACGCTCGAGTTGATTGTTCGCTTCCTGCAGGGCTTCCCGGGCGGCAAGGCGGGTAGCGATAACCTTGCGCCGTTCGTTCCAGGCAATCAGCAGGAACGCCACGAGGGCGAACGCGACAGCCACCAGGATGCCCTGGTTGATCGCTTCACGGCGCAAGTCCTGCAGGGGCGTGAGCAGGGTGAAATTCCACGGTGTGTCGCTCAGGGGGCGGGTCTGCGACAGGTAGCTGATGTCCTCCTGGGCGGACTCCACCTCGCTGTTGGCGGGGAAGGTCAGTTTCTCCTCACCCTCGGCCAGTTTTTCCCGCGCCAGGGGTTGCAGCTCATTCAGCGGGAACCAGTAATACTGCAGGCTGCGGGCGAGTTTCTCCTTGGTTTCGTCGCTCAACGGGATGACCGACTTGAGCCGTCGTGCCGGGTCGCTGGACAGAATGATGATGCCGTTTTCATCACTGACGAAGGCTTCCAGGCGAGCACGCTGCCAGCGTTCTTCCATGGCTTCCAGCCTCACCTTGACCACCGCGACGCCGATGATCTTGCCCTGTTCCTCAAGGCCGTGGGCCAGGTAATAACCCGGTTCGCCGTTGGTGCTGCCAATTCCGTAGAAGCGCCCCGGCTGACCGCGCACGGCGTTCTGGAAATAGGCGCGAAAGGACAGGTCTTCGCCCAGGTAACTGTCGACATCGCGCCAGTTGCTGGTGGCCATGACGCGGCCGGTGGTGTCCATGACATAGATGGCCCGGCTGCGGCTGCGCCGATTCAGGCCTTCGAGGTATTCATTGACCGTCTGCCGGTGTTCCGGCGATGGATCGTCGAGCAGCTTTGACACGCTGGATTCAAGTTCCAGCAGGCTGGGCAGGTAGGTGTATTTGCTGATTTCGCTTTCGACGGCGCGGGCATGCAGTTCCAGCTGGCGCTGGCCGTTTTCGCTGAGGCTGCGGATGCCGAAATGTTCACTGACCCAGAAGCCGACGTAACCCAATCCAATCATCAGGGCGATGACCAGCGGCGGCAGGAACAGATGGCGAATCAGACGGGGTTTCACGGCGAGTGATGGCGGCGCGGCGCGATAGAGAGTGGGGTCGCATTTCATCACAGATGCCTTGGGTCAACCACAACACAAATCTTGAAACCGCCATCGTCCCCTGTAGGAGCGAGCTTGCTCGCGATGGTCGTCAACGATGGCGCGTTCATTCTGGATGTACGCGAGGTCTTTGAGTTCATCGCGAGCAAGCTCGCTCCTACAGGGGAGGGCGTGCGGCTTTTAGTGCTGCAGAATCTTGTTGAGGAAATGCTGCGTACGCTCGGCGCGGTGGCTGATGTCGCCGAAGAATTCCTCTTTCTTGCAGTCTTCGATGATCTTGCCTGCGTCCATGAAAATCACGCGGTCGGCCACTTTGCGGGCAAAGCCCATTTCGTGGGTCACGCACATCATGGTCATGCCTTCGTGGGCCAGTTGCACCATCACGTCGAGCACTTCGTTGACCATCTCCGGGTCGAGCGCCGAGGTCGGTTCGTCGAACAGCATGACGATAGGGTCCATCGCCAGTGCGCGGGCAATCGCCACGCGCTGCTGCTGGCCACCGGAAAGCTGGCCCGGATGCTTGTGCGCATGGGCAGACAACCCGACCCGCTCAAGCAACTGCAGGCCCTTTTTCGTAGCTTCTTCCTTGCTGCGGCCGAGCACCTTGATCTGCGCGATGGTCAGGTTTTCGGTGATGGTCAGGTGTGGGAACAGTTCGAAGTGCTGGAACACCATGCCGACGCGCGAGCGCAGTTTTGGCAGGTTGGTCTTGGGGTCGGCGATGGATGTGCCATCGACTACCACGTCACCTTTCTGGAAGGGTTCCAGGGCGTTCACGCACTTGATCAGGGTGGATTTGCCGGAACCGGAAGGCCCGCACACCACGATCACTTCGCCTTTCTTGACCTCGGTGCTGCAGTCAGTCAGTACCTGGAAGTCGCCATACCACTTGTTGACATTCTTGATAGAGATCATACGGCAAACCTTTTTTGCAGACGCTTGACCAGCAGCGAGGCGGCAAAGCTGATTGTGAAGTACACGAGACCTGCGAAGATCAGGAACTCATTGGAGCGGCCGATGATGTCGCCACTGGCGCGCGAAGCATTGAGGAAGTCCACCAGGCCGACGGCGTAGACCAGCGAGGTGTCCTGAAACAGAATGATGCTCTGTTGCAGCAGCAGCGGGGTCATCTTGCGGAACGCCTGGGGCAGGATGATCAACCGCATCATCTGGCTGTACGTCATGCCCAGGGCCTGGGCCGCGCCCATTTGTCCCTTGGGAATCGACTGCACGCCGGCCCGGACGATTTCGCAGAAGTACGCCGCTTCAAACATCATGAACGCCACGATGCACGAGGCGAACGCGCCGATCGGCGTGTCTTCGCCGGTGATCCAGCGCAGCACGAACGGCACCGCCAGGTAGAACCAGGTGATGACCAGCAGCAGCGGGATCGAACGGAAGTAATTGACGTAGGCACCGGCAATGTTCGACAGCACTTTGCTGTGGGACAGGCGCATCAACGCAAGGATGGTGCCCAGAATGATCCCGCCGACGACGCCCAGCGCCATCAGTTGCAGGGTCATGACCATGCCGTTCCACAAGCCCGGCAAGGACGGGATGATGCCCGAGAAGTCGAATTCCATCATTTACCCCCTACGGAGATCAGGCCCGGCACGGCAACTTTCTTCTCGACCAGGCGCATCAGCAGCATCAGGCTCATGTTCAAGGTGAAGTAGATCAGTGTCGCCAGGGTGAAGGCTTCGAACAGGTTGGCGGAGAACTCGGCGGTCTGCTTGGTCTGTGCGAGCAACTCCATCAGGCCGATCAGCGAGGCGACGGACGTGTTCTTGAAGACGTTGAGAAATTCCGAGGTAAGCGGCGGAATGATGATCCGGTAAGCCTGGGGCAGCAGCACGTTCCAGTAGATCTGCGACAGCTTGAAGCCCATTGCGCGAGCAGCGGCTTCCTGGCCACGGGGCAATGCCTGGATGCCGGTACGCACCTGTTCGCAAACGCGAGCGGTAGTGAACAGGCCAAGGCACACCACGACGCTGAGGAAGGCCGAAGTGGTCGGGTTGAGGTCCTGCTTGTACCAGTCCTGCAGATTCTGCGGCAGCAGGTCGGGCACCAGGAAGTACCAGATGAACAGCTGCACCAGCAGTGGCACGTTACGGAAGAGTTCGACGTAGCAGGTCGCGATGCCCGATACGAAGCGGTTCGGTACGGTGCGCATGACACCCAGGATCGAGCCCAGTGTCAGGGCAATGATCCATGCCACGATGGCGATGGCGATGGTCCAGCCCAGACCGGTGAGGTACCAGTCGAGATAGATCTCGCTGCCCACGCCGGTGGACTTGAAGAACACACTCCAGTCCCAGTTGTAATTCATTCGGGTCTCCCCTCGGATCGATATACAAGTGCCCGCTTGGGGAAGCTCCGTTCCCGCCCCGACCATGATAGTCAGGCACACACGAGCGGCTCGACAGCCACCGGTTCGAGTGTTTCCAGAAAATGCCAGCAGGGAGTGACAACCTCCTGAAGGGATTTTGGTCCCGTCAGGAGGTAAGGTTAGTCAGAAATCAGGATTTCTTGTCGTCAGCCGCTTTATCGGTCGGATTGGCGATCAGGGCCTTGAGCTCGTCGCTCATCGGGAAGTTCAGGTTCAGGCCTTTTGGCGGGATTGGCGCCATGAACCATTTTTCGTAGATCTTGTTGATCTCGCCCGACTTGTAGGTGGCCACGATGGCAGCGTCTACGGCCTTCTTGAACGGCTCGTCGCCCTTGCGGACCATGCAGCCGTAGATTTCGTAGGACTGTGGATCACCGGTCACTGCCCAATCAGTGGCCTTCTTGGCTTTGGCGGCTTCACCGGCCAGCAGTGCGTCGTCCATCATGAACGCAACGGCGCGGCCCGATTCCAGCATCTGGAAGGACTCGCCGTGGTCTTTGGCGGAAATGACGTTCATGCCCATTTGCTTGTCGGCGTTCATCGACTTGAGCAGGCGCTCGGACGTGGTGCCCGCAGTGGTCACGACGTTCTTGCCCTTGAGGTCGTCGAAGTTCTTGTACGTGGAGTCTTTCTTGGAGAGAAGACGAGTACCGATTTCGAAGATGCCGACGGAGAAGTCCACTTGCTGCTGGCGTTCAACGTTGTTGGTGGTTGAACCGCACTCAAGATCCACGGTGCCGTTCTGCACCAGCGGGATACGGGTTTGCGAGGTAACCAGGTTGTATTTGACCTTCAGGTCCGGGAGGTCCAGGTCTTTTTTCAGCGCTTCGACCACTTTCAGCTGAATGTCGTGGGAGTAGCCGACCGGTTTACCGGAAGCGTCCGCGATGTAGGAAAACGGAATCGAAGCGTCACGATGCCCGAGGGTGATGGTGCCGGACTCTTTGATCTTCTTCAGTGTGCCGGTGAGTTCGGCGGCGAAAACTGGAGTGCTAATCAGAGCGGCAGCAATGGCTGCGCCCAGGAGGTGGGGAACGATACGCATCAAATTTTCCTCGACATTGTTTTTTTTATGGAGCCAGTTCATCGGCCCTTTTTGTGCTTCGAATGCCTGGTGCGCCTGATGGATCGGCACAACAGGTATTCGTCCAAGAGTGTAGAGCATGACTCGTGCCAGGCCTGGGGCTGTAGATCAAAGTGTTGATTTATAAGGGGATTAATTATTTGTTGCGGGTTTTAGAGAGTGCAATGATCCGGTTAACCGAATAGATCGACAGGTAGCGTTCGGAAAACCGAATGCGATGCAGGGATTAGCTGCGCGAGCAACTGTCTTCTCCCTGCCACATCAACGTCGAATGTGCAGACGCCATCGCGGGCAAGCCCGGCTCCCACAGTGATCTGCGCCGAACACAAATGCTGCGTCCACCACCAACACCCTGTGGGAGCGGGCGCCTGCAAGTAACCTGGAGTGCAGCGCAGAATGCAAAAACCCCTGGATCTCACAATCCAGGGGCTTTGCGTACCGCCAGCTATCGATCAGGCCGCTTCAATCTTGCTGCGGTTCTGCTCGACCTTGCTCAGGTAATCCGCCAGCTTCTGTTGCTCTGCCGGGGTGGTGAACAGCCCCAGTTTGCTGCGGCGCCACAGGATATCGTGGGCGGTGGTTGCCCATTCTTCGCTGCACAGGTAGTCCACTTCGCGGGTATAGAGACCGCCGCCGATGTGTTCGCCCAAGTCGTTCAGGTCGCGCACGCCTTCGAGCATGCGCCAGGTGCGGCTGCCGTAGGTGGTGGCCCAGCGGCGGGCGATTTCGGTGGGCACCCAGTCGAACTTGTCACGGATCAAGGCGCTTAGCGCCTGCGGGGTGCTCATGTCCTCGCCACCGGGCAGGGTCGCGTGGGCGGTCCAGCTTGGCTTGATGTGGGTGAAATACGGGGTCAATTGCGCCAGGGCCGACTCGGCCAGCTTGCGATAGGTCGTCAGCTTGCCGCCGAATACCGAGAGCAATGGCGCTTCTTCGCCGCTACCAGACAGCGCCAGGGTGTAATCCCGGGTCACGGCCGACGGGTTATCGGATTCGTCATTGCACAGAGGACGCACTCCCGAATAGCTGTGCAGAATGTCTTCGCGGCTGACCTGCTTCTTGAAGTGCGCATTCACCACTTTGAGCAGGTAATCGGTCTCGCCTTCGGTAATCGCAACTGCCGCCGGGTCGCCGGTGTACTCGCGGTCGGTGGTGCCGATCAAAGTGAAGTGATTCAGGTAGGGAATGGTGAACACGATGCGCTGGTCTTCGTTTTGCAGAATGTGCGCGTGTTCGCCTTCGTACAGCTTCGGCACGATCAGGTGACTGCCCTGGATCAAGCGGATGCCGTAGGGCGATTCCATCTTCAAATCGTCACGAATGAATTTCGCCACCCATGGCCCGGCAGCATTCACCAGGGCCTTGGCGCGGATCGAAAACAGGCTGCCGTCGGCGCGTTCCAGGTGCAGATGCCACAGGCCCTTGGTGCGACGGGCGCTGACGCAGCGGGTTTGGGTGTGAACGTGGGCGCCTTTCTCGCGGGCGGCCATGGCGTTGAGTACCACCAGGCGTGCGTCGTCTACCCAACAATCGGAATATTCGAAGCCTTTGGTGATTTCGCTCTTCAGCGGGCTGTCTGGACCGAACTTGAGGCTTTTTGAACCTGCCAGCTTTTCCCGTTTGCCGAGGTTGTCATAAAGGAACAGGCCGGCACGGATCATCCACGCCGGACGCAGGTGCGGGCGGTGGGGCAGCACAAAACGCATCTGCTTGACGATGTGTGGCGCCTTGGCCAGCAACACTTCACGTTCGGCGAGGGCTTCACGCACCAGGCGGAATTCGTAATGTTCGAGATAGCGCAGGCCACCGTGGATCAGCTTGCTGCTGGCCGAGGAGGTGTGGCTGGCCAGGTCGTCCTTTTCGCAAAGGAACACAGACAGGCCGCGGCCGGCCGCATCCGCTGCGATCCCCACGCCATTGATCCCGCCACCGATGACGGCAACATCGTAGACCTCGGAGAGTGGGGGGGTAGGCAAGGTAGAAGTGGGCATCGGCTGGCCTCTGGTTTTTGGTTATCTATATTTGAATTCGAACATTAATGTTCATTTGTGAAAATGGTAGCCCATAAATACGCGCACATCCAGTCAACTTCGATTGAAAATACTGATCGAAGGGCGGGGAAAGGAAAATTTTCGAACATTTAAAGCAAAAGATCGCAGCCTCCGGCAGCTCCTACAGGGGTGAGTGAACCTGTAGGAGCTGCCGAAGGCTGCGATCTTTTGAGGCAGAAAGCCTTAAACGACTTCCAACCGAATCTTGTGCTGACTCAACAACTGCGCCAACGCCGGCACGGGTGGCTGATCAGTCACCAGGCAATCGATCAGGCTGATCGGCCCCAGGCGAATCATGGCATTACGCCCGAACTTGCTGGAATCCGCCGCGAGTATCACCTGCCGGGCATTGGCAATGATCGCCTGGGAAACCCGCACTTCCTGATAGTCAAAATCCAGCAGGCTGCCATCTTCATCAATGCCACTGATCCCGACCAGGGCAAAGTCGACCTTGAACTGGTTGATGAAGTCGACACTGGCCTGGCCCACCACGCCGCCGTCTCGGCGCACATTGCCGCCGGTCAGCAGCACGTCGAAGTCATCCTTGGCGCTGAGCATCGAGGCCACGTGCAGGTTGTTGGTGATGATCTTCAGGTGGCTGTGGTTGAGCAGGGCGCGGGCAATCGACTCGGTGGTGGTACCGATGTTGATGAACAGCGAGGCGTGATCAGGGATTTGTGCGGCAATCGCTTCGCCAATCCGCTGTTTTTCATCGCGCATCTGGTCGGCGCGCATGGCGTAGGCGGTGTTTTCGACGCTGGAATCATAGGCTGCACCACCGTGGTAGCGGCGCAATAAATTGGCTTCCGCGAGCTGATTGATGTCGCGGCGGATAGTCTGCGGTGTGACGACGAACAGCGTAGCCATTTCCTCGATACTCACGTAGCCGCGTTCGCGGACCAGTTCGAGGATTTGCTGCTGACGGGGAGGCAGATTCATGGGGCTTCCTTTGGGCTGCCGGGCAAAATTTGCCCATGATGCCGCAGGAATCTGCTCCCGACCAGTTACATGCCGATACTGAGTGCCTTGGCTGGCTTATTCATCGCCTTCGTGGGGTTCCCAGTCGCGGGTGCGGCTCACGGCTTTTTTCCATCCGGCGTAGAGTTTTTCCTTGGCGGTTTCGTCCAGGGTCGGTTCGAATTCACGCTCGATCACCGCCTTGCCGCGCAGCTCATCGAGGCTGCCCCAGAAGCCGCAGGCAAGGCCCGCCAGGTACGCAGCGCCGAGTGCCGTGGTTTCGCGCATTTGCGGACGCTCGACCTGGGTGCCGAGGATGTCGGCCTGGAACTGCATCAGGAAGTTGTTCGCTACCGCGCCGCCGTCCACGCGCAGGGCCTTGAGGCGTTCGCCGGAGTCCTGTTGCATGGCGTCCAGGACATCGCGGGTCTGGTAGGCAATCGACTCCAGCGCGGCACGGATGATGTGATCCACGCGCACGCCGCGGGTCAGGCCGAACAGTGCGCCACGGGCATACGGGTCCCAGTACGGCGCGCCGAGGCCGGTGAAGGCGGGCACCAGGTACACGCCATTGCTGTCTTTGACCTTGTTGGCGAAGTACTCGGTGTCGTGGGCGTCATTGATGATTTTCAGTTCGTCACGCAGCCATTGAACGGTCGAGCCGCCGTTGAACACGGCGCCTTCCAGCGCGTAAGCGACTTCACCGCTCGGGCCACAGGCGATGGTGGTGAGCATGCCGTGTTGGGATTTCACTGCCTTGTCGCCGGTGTTCATCAGCAGGAAGCAGCCGGTGCCGTAGGTGTTTTTAGCCTGGCCAGGCTCGACGCACATCTGGCCGAACAGCGCGGCCTGCTGATCGCCTGCGATGCCCCCGATGGCGATGCCGCTCTTGGTGTGGCCGTAGATTTCCGAGGAGGACTTAACTTGCGGCAGCATCTCGCGCGGAATATCCAGCACCTCCAGCATTTTCGCATCCCACTCCAGGGTGTGGATGTTGAACAGCATGGTGCGCGAGGCATTGGTGTAGTCGGTGACGTGCACTTTGCCGCCGGTAAATTTCCAGATCAGCCAGCTGTCGACGGTACCGAACAGCAATTCGCCGTTGCGCGCACGCTCGCGGCTGCCTTCGACGTTGTCGAGGATCCACTTGAGCTTGGTTCCGGAGAAGTAGGGGTCGGTGACCAGGCCGGTGGTGTCGCTGATGTATTGCTCGTGGCCGTCGCGCTTGAGCTGCTGGCAGATCTCGGTGCTGCGCCGGCATTGCCAGACGATCGCGTTGTAGATCGGCCGGCCGGTGGTCTTGTCCCAGACCACGGTGGTTTCGCGCTGGTTGGTAATACCAATGGCGGCCACCTGGTCGTGGTGCAGGCCGGCTTGCGCCAGGGCTTCGACCATCACGGCGCTCTGGGTGGCGAAGATTTCCATCGGGTCATGCTCGACCCAACCGGCTTGCGGGTAATGCTGCACGAATTCGCGCTGGGCGGTGCACACCACGTTTGCATCACGGTCGAAAATGATCGCGCGCGAGCTGGTCGTGCCCTGATCAAGGGCAATGATGTAGTTCTTATTCTGAATGTCGGTCATGTCGATTGCCTTGGGACGAATAAAAGGGAGTGGAGTCAGGCGCGGGACCAGATTGGCAGGATCACGCGCCTACGGTATCAAGAAGTGCGCGGTTTGCCGTCAATGGCCGGTACTGCATCCGTGGTCTCGGGCGCGGCGCTGGGCAGATGACGGGCAATCAGCCCGCGATAGGCGGCAGCGCCGAGGCAGGCACCGACAATCGGTGCAAAAATCGGAATGAGGAAGTAGGGGATATCACGCCCTCCGGTCAGGGAAATTTCACCCCAGCCGGTGAAAAAAGTCATCAGTTTCGGACCGAAGTCCCGGGCCGGGTTCATCGCAAAACCGGTCAGCGGGCCCATCGAGCTGCCGATCACCGCGATCAGCAAGCCGATCAGCAGCGGGGCCAACGGGCCCTTGGGCAAGCCGTTGTTGTCGTCGGTGAGGGACATGATGACGCCCATCAGGATGGCAGTGATGATGACTTCAACCAGAAACGCCTGGGCCGTGGACAGGGCCGGGTGCGGGAAGGTCGAGAACACCGAGGCCAGTTCCAGGCTTGCCTGGGTGCCGCGAACCATTTGGTGGGTTTGTTCGTAATCGAAGAACAGGTTGCTGTAGAGCGTGTAAACCAACAAGGCGCCACAGAAGGCACCGGCGACCTGGGCGAGGATGTAAAAGGGCAGTTTGCGCTTTTCGAAGTCAGTAAAGATGCACAGCGCGATGCTGACGGCGGGGTTGAGGTGAGCCCCGGAAACGCCGGCGGTCATATAGATCGCCATGCTCACGCCGACACCCCAGATGATGCTGATTTCCCACAAGCCGAAGCTGGCACCCGCGACCTTGAGCGCAGCCACACAACCGGTGCCGAAAAAGATAAGCAGGGCAGTGCCCAGGAACTCGGCCATGCACTGGCTCGAGAGCGGCGGTTGTTGTAAAGCAGTTGTCATTAAAAACCTCGTTGTTGTTTTTGTCTGTGTGTTGCGTAGGGTCATTCGTGCAGCATTCGTATTCGAAAAAATATAGACAAGAAACACTGCTGTCAAAGGTCGAAAGTGAACCATCGGTCACATTTCAACTATTAGTCATGTGAATGATCCTATTGTTCACCCGGCAGGAGGAATGCGGACGAGTGGTAAACCGCTGCTGCGCACCGATGAAACAGTGGCGCGATAGAGCCTTTTAGGGGGCAATGACCTAGAATCCGCCAGTGGATTTTTCCACCGCCGCCCAGTCTGGAGCTGACATGACCCCCGCATTGGATTTGTTGAAAAAAGTTCGAGCCGAACATCGTGTGCACAGTTACGAACATGATCCCAAGGCCGCTTCTTATGGTTTGGAGGCCGCGGAGAAGCTCGGCCTTGATCCGGCACAGGTGTTCAAGACATTGCTGGCGGCCAGTGAAAAAGGCGAACTGTTGGTGGCGGTGGTGCCGGTCGTCGGAAGTCTCGACTTGAAGGGCTTGGCGCACGCTGCGGGGGTGAAGAAGGTCGAGATGGCAGATCCTGCGGCAGCGCAGCGCTCGACCGGGTATTTGCTGGGGGGGATCAGCCCGCTGGGGCAGAAGAAGCGCTTGCGCACTTTTATCGATAATTCAGCTCAGGTGTTTGACAGCATCTTTGTCAGTGCGGGGCGCAGGGGGCTGGAAGTGGAGCTGGCTCCTGCGGTGCTGGCCGAGCATACCCAGGCGAAGTTTGCGGATATCGGGCGTGCCTGACACCGCTCCTGTAGGAGCGAGCTTGCTCGCGAAAGACTGCAGTGCGCCGCTGGGTATCAGGATCTTCGCGTAATCGTTAACGTCCATCGCGAGCAGGCTCGCTCCCACAGGGGAACGAGCCGGTTCAACTGCGCTTGGCTCAGCTGGCTGTGCTGTAGCGGCGCACGCCGGTCTCGGTTGCCGGAATCTGCGCCGCCGTGCTGCCGGAGGCCTGGAACAACACCAGGTGTTCGGCCGCGACACGAATGCCCACTTCAGCACCGACCAGATGATCGGCGTGGCTCGGGAAAATCGACTCCAGCTGTGCACCCGTCGGCAATTGCAGGCGATACAAGGTCGAAGCCCCCTGGAACGACTTGCCGACGATCCGCGCTCTCAAGCCGCTGTCCGGTGCATAAACGATATCGTCGGGACGCAATAGCACGTCCACGGCGCCGCCGACCGGCCAGGTATACGCCCGATTACCGCGCAACTCGCCCAGTTCGGTCTGCACCGACTCGGGACTGTCCAGCCTGCCGCGAATGAAATAGCCCTGGCCGATGAAGCTTGCGACATAAGGTGTCAGCGGTTCGTGGTACAGGTTGTAGGGCGTGTCCCACTGCTCCAGGCGCCCCTCCTTGAATACCCCTACATGATCGCTGACGGCGAAGGCTTCTTCCTGGTCGTGGGTCACCAGAATCGCGCTGGTGCCACGGGCCTTGAGGATGTCGCGCACCTCATGGCTGAGCTTGCGTCGCAACTCGCCATCAAGGTTGGAAAACGGTTCGTCGAGCAGCAGCAATTGCGGCTCCGGCGCGAGGGCGCGGGCCAGGGCGACACGCTGCTGCTGGCCACCGGAAAGCTCATGCGCAAAGCGTTTGCCGAGGCCTTTGAGGTTGACCAGTTCCAGCAACTCTTCGGTCACACGATCTTTTTGCGGGTGCTTGCGAATGCCGAAAGCGATGTTTTCGGCGACGCTCAGATGCGGAAACAGCGCGTAATCCTGGAACACCATGCCGATCCGGCGTTTCTCCGGCGCGAGGGTGAATCCGGCGCTGGAGATCGTCTCGCCCGCCAGGGTAATTTCCCCTTCGTGCACCGGTTCGAAGCCGGCAATGGCGCGCAGGGTGGTGGTCTTGCCGCAGCCCGAAGAGCCCAGCAGGCAACCGATATCACCGGCATTCAAATGCAGGTTGAGGTTCTGCACGACTCGCTGGTCTTGATAGCCGCAGGCGAGGTTGCGCAGGTTTAGCAATAATGGCTGGCTCATGCGTGGTGGTACGCCGGTTCGACGAGAAATTCGAGCAGGGCCTTCTGTGCGTGAAGACGGTTTTCGGCCTGATCCCAGGCGACCGAGCGCTTGTCATCGAGCAGGTCGAGGCTGATTTCCTCGCCACGGTGGGCAGGCAGACAGTGCATGAACAGCACGTCCGGAGCGGCCAGGTCGAGCAGCGCACGGTTGACCTGGAAGGGAGCAAACAGCTTGAGACGCTTGGCGGTTTCTTCTTCCTGGCCCATGGAGGTCCAGACGTCGGTGCTCACCAGGTGCGCACCGTGTACGGCGTCTTTCGGGTCGCGGACGATGGTCACACGATCGCCGGCCTTGGCCACGAATTCCGGATTGGGCTCATAGCCTACCGGGCAGGCAATGCGCAACTGGAAGTCGAACTGGATCGCCGCTTCTATATAGCTGTTGCACATATTGTTGCCGTCGCCGATCCAGGCCACGGTCTTGCCCTGGATCGAGCCCCGGTGTTCGAGGAAGGTTTGCATGTCGGCCAGCAACTGGCACGGGTGCAGGTCATCGGACAGGCCATTGATGACCGGCACGCGGGAGTTGGCGGCGAATTCGGTCAGGGTGCTGTGGGCGAAGGTCCGGATCATCACCGCGTCAAGCATGCTCGACATAACGATCGCGCAGTCACTGATCGGCTCGCCGCGACCCAGTTGGGTGTCGCGCGGCGACAGGAAGATCGCCTGGCCACCCAGCTGAATCATGCCGGCTTCGAACGAGATACGGGTGCGCGTCGAGGACTTCTCGAAGATCATCCCGAGTACGCGGTTTTTCAGAGGCTCGAACAGTACGCCGCGGTTACGCAGGTCCTTGAGCTCAACGCCTCGACGGATCACGCTGACCAGCTCTTCGGGCGTGCAATCCATCAGGGAGAGAAAGTGCCTTGCGCTCATCATTGACTACCTTTTTGCAACAGACCGCAGATACTCAAAGCCTTGTTTAACTGAAAAACGGGCGAGACCTGCGGCGTAAGCCGCACGGGGCGACGAAATAGGGGAAGGCGCGATATTATAATTAAATGTCGCGTCTTACCAATAGGGCTACGGTTTTTAGGGGATTCGGAGGGGCTACGGGATTACCGCAGTAGCGCTTTTGAAGCCTGTTTCCTGACAGCAGCGCACCATTTGTACACTGCGGCCCCGGGGCTTTGCAATCAAACCGGGCAGGCAGAGTCGATTTCTGACCTTTCGTCCAGCCACGGCAACGCGCCTGTTTCTGGTCTGAAAGTTTTGCTAATACAAAGTGCTGGGTTATAACTAACGCACGAACGACGCAGGAAGCCCTTCGGAATGGAATCGAAAGAACAGCAACTCATGGAACTGCTCGGCCTCACGGCCCGCTCCCTTACTCACCTCACCGCTTCCATGACTTCGATGTCCTTCGAGCTGCTGCGCAGCAATGACGAAGTTACCAAGGCCGCCGGCCGCCGCATGATCGACCGCATGGCCACCATCAGCAGCGGCCTGGACGAACACTGGCGCCTGATCGGCGAGCTCACCGGCGTGCATGTCGGCCATGAGCAGATCGAGACCGTCCAGGAAATCCAGCAGCAACTCCCCCCCAGGCTGCCGCCGAACTGATTCCTTGTGTGCATCGGCTGGCCTGATGGCGGCCGATTCACAAGACGAACGTCGCTGGCGAAGTGGCAGGGCAGGCGCCATAGTTTTGTTCCCGCGGTCGCTATTGCCCGCCCAGAACAAGACAGAGACTGGCCATGACCAAGACTCTCCACCACCGTGCGTGCCACCTGTGCGAGGCCATCTGCGGCCTGACCATCGAAACCACTGAAGTTGAAGGCGCGGGCGTGCAAATCACTTCGATCAAGGGTGATGCCCAGGATACGTTCAGTCGCGGTCACATCTGCCCCAAGGCGGTGGCCCTGCAGGATATCCAGAATGATCCGGATCGCCTGCATCGGCCGATGCTTCGAGTGGGCAGTGAATGGCAGCCGATCGAGTGGGAGGCTGCGTTCAGTCTGGTGGCCGAGCGCCTGGCGCAGATTCAGGAGCGTCACGGACAGAATTCGGTGGCGGTCTACCAAGGTAACCCCAGCGTGCATAACTACGGGCTGATGACCCACAGCAACTACTTCCTCGGCCTGCTGAAAACCCGCAACCGCTTTTCCGCGACCTCGGTCGACCAGTTACCCCATCACCTGACCAGTCACCTGATGTACGGCCACGGTCTGCTGCTGCCGATCCCGGATATCGATCACACCGACTTCATGCTGATCCTGGGCGGTAATCCCCTGGCCTCCAACGGCAGCATCATGACCGTGCCGGACGTGGAAAAACGCTTGAAGGCCATTCAGGCCCGGGGCGGCAAAGTGGTGGTGGTCGATCCGCGGCGCAGTGAAACGGCGGCGATCGCCGACCAGCATCTGTTCGTGCGTCCCGGCGGCGATGCGGCGCTGCTGTTTGCTTTGCTCAACACCTTGTTCGCTGAGGGGCTGGCCAAGGGCAGTCACCTGCCGGTGGATGGCCTGGACGAAGTGCGTGCGGCCGTCGCGCCATTCACAGCCGAGACCATGAGCGCGCTGTGCGCGGTGCCGGCCGAGTCCATCCGCCAGCTGGCCCGTGATTTCGCCGGCGCGCCTACGGCGGTGTGCTACGGACGCATGGGGGTGTCGACCCAGGCCTTCGGAACGCTGTGCCATTGGCTGGTGCAATTGATCAACCTGGTCACCGGCAACCTTGATCGGGTGGGTGGGGCGCTATGTACCGAGCCCGCAGTGGACCTGGTGGCGTCGACTTCCGGCGGGCATTTCAATTTGTGGCAGAGCCGCGTGTCCGGGCGGCCAGAGTATGCCGGCGAGCTGCCAGTCTCGGCGCTGGCCGAGGAAATGCTCACCGAGGGCGATGGGCAGGTGCGGGCGCTGATTACCGTGGCCGGCAACCCGGTGTTGTCCACGCCCAACGGTCGCCAGCTGGAGCAGGCGCTGGATGGCCTGGAGTTCATGGTCAGTATCGACCTGTACATCAATGAGACCACGCGTTACGCCGACCTGATCCTGCCGTCGACCTCGGCCCTGGAGAACGATCACTACGACACCACGTTCAACCTGTTCGCGGTGCGCAACGTCAGCCGCTTCAACCGGGCGATCCTCGCCAAGCCTGAAGGCGCGCTGCACGACTGGGAGATTTTCGTGGGGCTGGCCCAGGCCTTTGCCGCCAGGACCGGCAAGGCGCTCAAACCGACGATTGCGCCCGCGCAGATGATCGACCTTGGCCTGCGCATGGGCGCCTATGGCGACGCTTCCGAGCACAAGTTGTCATTAGCGACCTTGTTCGATCACCCCCATGGCGTCGACCTGGGCGCTTTGAAACCCAACCTGGCGCAGCGCCTGAAAACCGCCAACCAGCGACTTCAGGCGGCGCCGCCGGTGATCCTCGCTGACCTGACACGTTTCGCTGCCCTGCAGGCGCCGGCCGCCGATGAGCTGTTGATGATTGGCCGCCGTCATGTGCGCAGCAACAACTCCTGGATGCATAACTATCACCGTCTGGTGAAAGGCAAACCGCGCCATCAGTTGCTGATGCACCCTGAAGACCTGAGCAAGCGCGGGCTGGTCGATGGGCAGCGGGTGCGGGTGAGTTCGCGGGTAGGGGTGATTGAAGTCGAGGTGATGGCGAGCCTGGACATGATGCAAGGTGTGGTCAGCTTGCCTCACGGTTGGGGCCATGCCCGCCCCGGTGTGCAGATGACCATCGCCAGCGGCCAGCCTGGCTCGAGCGCCAATGACCTGACCGATGAATGCCAGCTCGACGAACTTTCAGGTAACGCGGCGTTGAACGGCGTGCCAGTGACGGTGGCGGCGGCGTGATCGTGTCTGTCGGGGAGACCGAGCATGGCGCTCGGGTTTCCGTTACAATGCGCCACCGTGCCGACCCTTGAGTCGGAAAGTTCAGCCGAGGTGCTCCATGGATATCATCGAAACGATTAAAGAGCAGATTGCTAACAACACCATTCTGCTTTACATGAAAGGTTCGCCGAATGCCCCGCAGTGCGGCTTTTCCGCAAAAGCTGCGCAGGCCGTGATGGCATGCGGTGAAAAGTTCGCTTACGTGGACATCCTGCAGAACCCGGAAATTCGCGCCAACCTGCCAAAATACGCCAACTGGCCAACTTTCCCGCAACTGTGGGTCGGTGGTGAGCTGGTCGGCGGTAGCGACATCATGACCGAGATGGCTGCTGACGGTTCGTTGCAGACTACGATCAAGGCTGCTGTCGAAGCGGCTGCTACGACCAAGACCGAAGCCTGAAAACGATTGGCTCCGCTGTAGGAGCTGTGTAGGAGCTGTCGGGTGCAGCGAGGCTGCGATCTCGTGATTTCCGGCAACTAAAAAGCCCCGCCCTCGGAAGAGGAGCGGGGCTTTTTATTGCGGTTGATAAGTTGTGTCGAGGTCGAGTTTGAGGTTGCCATCGAAAAGATCGCAGCCTCGTTGCACTCGACAGCTCCTACAGTGCTATTACTCTTCGCCCATCTGCGACTGCAGGTAGTTCTCAAGACCAATCTTGTCGATAAGGCCCAACTGCGTTTCCAGCCAGTCGATATGTTCTTCTTCGGATTCAAGAATGTCTTCAAGCAGTTCGCGGCTGCCGAAGTCGGCAACGGTTTCGCAATGCGCGATGGCCACCTTGAGGTCGGCATGCCCGGTGCGTTCGATGCGCAGGTCACACTCGAGCATTTCCCGGGTGTGCTCGCCGATCTGCAGCTTGCCCAGGTCCTGGACGTTCGGCAGGCCTTCCAGGAACAGGATGCGCTTGATGAGCTTGTCGGCGTGCTTCATCTCGTCGATGGATTCTTTGTACTCATGCTTGCCGAGCTTGTTCAGGCCCCAATCTTCGTACATGCGCGCATGCAGAAAATATTGATTGATCGCGACCAGCTCATTGGCAAGGATCTTGTTGAGATGCTGGATGACTGTAATGTCGCCTTTCATGATGGGGTCCTGCCCTGTATTAACTGTCTATAAGGCAGAGTTTGAGCCGCTCAACTAAGAGTGTCAAACCTAAGTTATTGAAAGATAAGTGAAAATTAATCGGAATAAGAATGTTTGTGTTCCGCGTCTAGCGTCTAAGCAATTGATTTAAAGGCATAAAAAAACCGGACATGAAGTCCGGTTGTTTGAAATAGGGTATTTAAGCGGCAGTAAATTCCACCGGGAAGGGGATCGCCGCCTGGGCGGTTTGCAGCTTGGTCAGGGTTTCACGCACCACTTCCTTGGCAAGGCAGGCGCATTTACCGCATTGGCTGGCTACGCCGGTAGCCTGACGGACTTCCTTGTAGCTGCAGCAACCTTCATAGATTGCATCGCGGATTTGACCGTCGGTGACGCCAGTGCAGAGGCAGACATACATAAGTGAGAACCGTCGCTGGTTGTGACTCAATTGCGATGGATCTTAATGTTAACGAGAATGATTGTCAAAGTGGTTTATGAAAGCATCTCGTTATAAGGGCGTGTCTCTGACGAACGGTTCAGACTAACGGAATCATCGGCCACGATATTTTGTGGCGCTCGGGAAATCCGTTGGGGACAGGTTAAAAACCCAGTGTATGATTGCCGGTCCTTATGAAGCGGGTTCGTGTCACAGGGCTGTCGCCTGAAGGTGGCAGGCTGGCACCGACCCGGAACTTCACGTTTCTACACCAGGAGATATCAATGAGCGTACTCGTAGGCAAGCAAGCCCCTGACTTCACCGTACCGGCCGTACTCGGCAATGGCGAAATCGTAGACAGCTTCACCCTGTCGTCGGCCATCAAAGGCAAATACGGCCTGGTGTTCTTCTACCCGCTGGACTTCACTTTCGTTTGCCCGTCCGAGCTGATCGCTCTGGACAACCGCATGTCTGACTTCAAGGCACGCAACGTCGAAGTGATCGCAGTGTCGATCGACTCGCACTTCACTCACAACGCATGGCGCAACACCCCGGTGAACAATGGCGGTATCGGCCAGGTTCGCTACACCATGGCTGCCGACATGAAGCACGAAATCGCCAAGGCCTACGACGTTGAGTCCGAAGGCGGCGTGGCTTTCCGTGGCGCGTTCCTGATCGACGACAAAGGCGTTGTCCGTTCGCAGATCATCAACGACCTGCCGCTGGGCCGTAACATGGAAGAGCTGATCCGTCTGGTCGACGCTCTGCAATTCCACGAAGAGCACGGCGAAGTCTGCCCTGCCAACTGGAAGAAAGGCGACAAGGGCATGACGGCTTCGACTGAAGGCGTTGCTGCTTACCTGACCGAGAATGCTGCTGCCCTGTAAGGCGCATTCGAGGCAAAAAAAACCGGCCATTGCGGCCGGTTTTTTTATGGATGGGATAAACCGACTGCGTCAGTCGTTGAAGTCTTCCCAGCCGCCCATCTGCTTCCAGCGATTGACGATGCCGCAGAACAGCTCAGCGGTTTTCTCGGTGTCGTAGCGAGCCGAGTGCGCCTCACGACCGTCGAAATCGATGTCGGCGGCCTGGCAAGCCTTGGCCAGCACGGTCTGACCGTAGGCGAGACCGGCGAGGGTTGCGGTATCGAAGCTGGAGAACGGATGAAACGGGTTACGTTTCATGTCCAGGCGCGCAACGGCTGCGTTGAGGAAGCCCAGGTCGAAGCTGCTGTTGTGGCCGACCAGGATCGCGCGCTTGCAACCGTTGGCTTTGAGTGCCTTGCGGATGCCGCGGAAAATATCAGTCAGTGCAGCTTCTTCGCTCACCGCCATGCGCAGGGGGTGATCGAGCTTAATCCCGGTGAACTCCAATGCTGCCGCTTCAATGTTCGCCCCTTCAAAAGGCTCTACACGGAAGAAGTAGGTGTGGTCCGGATACACGAAGCCTTTTTCATCCATGGCAATCGTGGTGGCGGCGATTTCCAGCAGGGCGTCAGTGGCAGAGTTGAAACCACCGGTTTCAACGTCGACAACGACTGGCAGGTACCCACGGAAGCGGGCAGCCATCGGGTGGCGTGAACCACCGCCGCCTTGACCTTCCTGTTCGTCGTCGTAATGGTCTTCACTCACGCGTGTTCCTCCAGCAGGCGCCAGCGCAGTTTTTCACCGGCGCGCAGCGGGATAACGGTCAGCTCGCCAAATGGCAGGCTGGTAGGGGCGGTCCACTCCTCGCGGACCAGGGTGATGCGATCGGTGTTCGCCGGCAGGCCGTAAAAGCTCGGGCCGTTGAGGCTGGCGAAGGCTTCGAGCTTGTCCAGCGCGTTGCGTTGTTCAAATGCCTCGGCGTACATCTCGATTGCCGCATAAGCGGTGTAGCAACCGGCACAACCGCAGGCGGCTTCTTTAGCGTGCTGGGCGTGCGGCGCCGAATCGGTACCCAGGAAGAACTTGGCGCTGCCGCTGGTGGCGGCGTCGAGCAGGGCTTCCTGGTGGGTATTGCGCTTGAGGATCGGCAGGCAGTAGAAGTGCGGCCGAATCCCGCCCACCAGCATGTGATTGCGGTTGTACAGCAAGTGATGCGCGGTGATGGTTGCGCCGACGTTGGCCGAGGCTTCGTTGACGAACTGCACGGCGTCTTTGGTGGTGATGTGTTCGAACACCACCTTGAGGGTCGGGAAACGCTCGACCACTCGACGCATGTGCTCGTCGATGAAGATTTTCTCCCGATCGAAGACGTCGACATCGCCACGGGTGACTTCACCATGGATCAGCAAGGGCATACCGACTTCGGCCATGGCCTCGATTGCCGGGAAGATCTTGTCGATGCTGGTGACGCCAGAGTCCGAGTTGGTGGTGGCACCGGCCGGATACAGCTTGGCGGCGTGCACGAATCCACTGGCCTTGGCCTCGCGAATTTCTTCAGGCTGGGTGCGGTCGGTCAGGTACAGCACCATCAGCGGTTCGAACTGGCTGCCAGATGGGCGCGCGGCGAGGATCCGCTGGCGATAGCCATCGGCTTCAGCCGCATTGCGTACCGGAGGTACCAGGTTGGGCATGATGATGGCGCGACCAAAGGTGCGCGCGACATCCGCGACGGTATTGGTCAACACGGCACCATCGCGAAGATGAATGTGCCAGTCGTCGGGACGCAGCAGGGTCAGGCGGTCGGACATGAGGGGATTCCAGGCGGGTCAAACTGAGGGGAATGCTACCGGAAAAGACTCTTCCAGGCACTCGCTATCAAGTTTTGCGACAACCTTCCGATATCCAACAGGTACGCCGTAAACAAGTCGGCGTCCGTCTTTCAGTTGTCGAAGCCAGTGGAGCCTCCCGTGCGCCAGCGATATTTAGCCTTGCTCAGTGTGTTTACCAGCGTCCCCGCGATGGCGCTGACTTTCCAGACCCGCCTGGAGAACACCGAGTGGACGGTCGCCGGCGACCGGTTCGAATGCCGTCTGGCCCAGCCCATCACGGACTTCGGTGCGGGCGAGTTCGTTCGCCGCGCGGGCGAGCAGGCGGTGTTCCGTCTGACGGCCTACAACGCGATGATCGGCGGCGGGTCGGCGACGCTGCTGGCCGCTGCGGCTCCCTGGCAGCCGGGACGTGGCGACATCAACCTGGGCTCGGTGCATATCGGCAGTGGCAACGTGCTTTTTAATACGTCCCAGGTCCAGGCCGGCCGCTTGATCAGCGGCTTGCTCGACGGCCGCAGCCCGGTGATCCGGCATTCGTCAGGCGATGGGCGAGTGTCGGAAGTGCGCCTGTTACCAGTCAGGTTCAGTCAGGCGTTCAATGAGTACCAAGGCTGCGTGGCGAAGCTGTTGCCGAAGAATTTCGAACAGGTGAGGCAGTTACAGATCGGTTTTCCCGGAGAAAGCCTGGACCTCGACGCGCGCGCCAAGGCTCAGTTGCAGGTGATGCTGGAGTACATGAAGGCCGATCCAACGGTCAATCACATCGAACTCGATGGGCACTCCGACAACAGCGGCAACCGCCTGACCAACCGTGACCTGTCACGTCGCCGAGCGCTGGCGGTGATGGAGTTCTTCAAGGCCAATGGCATCCTGGAGTCGCAGGTAACCCTGCGTTTCCACGGCGAGCGGTATCCGTTGGCACCCAATACCAACGCCGCCAACCGGGCGAAGAACCGGCGGGTGGCCGTGCGTCTTGAGCGCGTGGCTGCAGACAAGGCCGCCCCTCAAGTCGCCCCGCAGACCAACACTCCCGGGGCCGCGCCTGCAACTTCCTGACCGGCGAGTCATCGTCGCGCTCTCGACAGAATCTGTCGCTTCGTCGTCATAAGCTGTCGCGCCTCTGTAAATTAACGCGCATGACCGGTAGACTCGACGGCTTTCCGTAGAACCCCGTGGAGTGATGGCATGGCGGACGTAAACAAGGTCGTTCTGGCGTATTCCGGCGGCCTGGACACTTCGGTGATCCTCAAGTGGCTGCAGGATACTTATAACTGTGAAGTGGTGACTTTCACCGCTGACCTGGGTCAGGGCGAAGAGGTCGAACCTGCACGCGCCAAGGCTCAGGCCATGGGCGTCAAAGAGATCTACATCGACGACTTGCGCGAAGAGTTCGTGCGCGATTTCGTTTTCCCGATGTTCCGCGCCAACACCGTTTACGAAGGCGAGTACCTGCTGGGTACTTCCATCGCTCGTCCGTTGATCGCCAAGCGCCTGATCGAAATCGCCAACGAAACCGGCGCTGACGCCATTTCCCACGGTGCCACCGGTAAAGGTAACGACCAGGTTCGTTTCGAACTGGGCGCGTATGCCTTGAAGCCTGGTGTGAAAGTGATCGCTCCGTGGCGTGAGTGGGACCTGCTGTCCCGTGAAAAACTGATGGATTACGCCGAGAAGCACGCGATTCCGATCGAGCGTCACGGCAAGAAGAAGTCCCCGTACTCGATGGATGCCAACCTGCTGCACATCTCCTATGAGGGCGGCGTGCTGGAAGACACCTGGACCGAGCACGAAGAAGACATGTGGAAATGGACCGTCTCCCCGGAGAAGGCTCCAGACAAGGCGCAATACCTGGAACTGACCTACCGCAACGGCGACATCGTCGCGCTGGACGGCGTCGAGATGACCCCGGCCACCGTGCTGGCGACCCTTAACCGCATAGGTGGCGAACACGGCATCGGTCGTCTGGACATCGTCGAGAACCGCTATGTGGGCATGAAGTCCCGTGGCTGTTACGAGACCCCAGGCGGCACTATCATGCTGCGCGCCCACCGGGCGATCGAATCGATCACCCTGGACCGTGAAGTGGCTCACCTCAAAGACGAGCTGATGCCTAAATACGCCAGCCTGATCTACACCGGTTACTGGTGGAGCCCTGAGCGTCTGATGCTGCAACAGATGATCGACGCATCCCAGGCCCACGTGAATGGTGTTGTGCGCCTGAAGCTGTACAAAGGCAACGTGATCGTCACCGGTCGCAAGTCTGACGAATCCTTGTTCGATGCCAATATCGCAACGTTCGAAGAAGACGGCGGAGCCTACAACCAGGCGGACGCAGCGGGCTTTATCAAGCTCAACGCGTTGCGCATGCGCATTGCCGCGAACAAGGGCCGCAAGCTGTTCTGAGCCCTGTGAGCCAATGAATGAAAGGCCTTGTCATCGACAAGGCCTTTTTTTTTGTCATTCGTGCCTGCCATCGGCGGTGCGCGTTGGTTTGCGTGTGTCCACTGGCGTCCCGCCTCGGCAGGCTTCAGATAACGTTGCGAATATCGCAAATATTGACATGGGGTTGGTTGGTGTTTGCTTGATTCTGTCCATTGTTTTTACTTGTTTGATTGTATGTTTAATTAGCAAATAGTTTGAACATTGTGGGTGTTGGCCGGTGCATGATAAGCGTCCAGAGTTGTTCGTTTAATGTGCCTGCTTTTCACTAGGATCGATCAAGGCTTTTTTCGGTAATTATTGCTCACTGTTGCGCATCTATCGTGGTTACTTCATTTGTTTTATTGTTGGTGCTGATCTGATAAGTCGTGCCGAATACGTAAATATCTGGAATTGTAAGAAATCCCCGATCTCGCATTCCGATACAAAAAAACCCGGGCAAACGGATTTTGGTGGTCAGTACCCTCACTCCTGTTCGCTCAGTTCAAGGATTTTTTGTAGGAATTTTCTTTATGTTTTGTAGGGTATGTCTCTTGGTGAGGGCGCGCAGGGGACGCACCGTGCCAAGGGTGAAACGACTAGGCTATTGTGCTGGTTCTAAAAATTCGAACAGCGAAAATTGGACTTGCCCATGAATAAAGTGCAGATCGTGGATGATCACCCCGTCATTCGTCTTGCGGTGCGTTTGCTGATGGAACGTCATGGCTACGAGGTCGTTGCAGAGACCGATAATGGTGTAGACGCATTGCAACATGCCCGCGACTATACGCCGGACATTGTCATTCTGGATATTGGGATACCGAAGTTGGACGGGTTGGAAGTCATTGCGCGGCTGGCATCTTCTGCGATGCCGATGAAAGTACTGATATTGACATCGCAGGCGCCGGGGCGTTTTTCCATGCGTTGCATGCAGTTGGGCGCTGCCGGGTATGTCTGCAAACAGCAGGATCTCACAGAGTTGTTAAGTGCGATCAAAGCGGTGCTGTCGGGCTACAGTTACTTTCCCAATCAGGCGCTGCATACAGTGCGCTCCAGTCTAGGCAATGCCAGTGAAGCCGATATGGTGGATCGGCTATCGGGGCGCGAAATGATGGTCTTGCAACAATTGGCAAGAGGAAAAACCAACAAGGAAATTGCCGACGGAATGTTCCTCAGCAACAAGACCGTCAGCACTTACAAAACCCGCTTGCTGCTTAAACTCAATGCACGCTCCCTGGTCGACCTGATCGAGTTGGCTCAACGCAATGGCCTGGTGTGAAGGCGCAGGCCCTGATCATGCTTCATACAAAGTAAAAAGCCTCCGTTTCGGGAGGCTTTCAGGTTTCACAAGTCAAAATCGTAATCGGCCAATTGCTTTTGCAGTCGGCGCTCCTCCAACATATTATCGATGGTGCGGCGCTTGCTCAGGTTGGTCTTTGCCACTTCCACCACCGGTTCGGCGTCATCAGCCTCCACGGGAGTAAAATCGTCTTCGACGTCCAATTGCTCTTTGCCAGTGCTCATAGGTTAACTCCAGGCTAAAGATGCCTTTGGCGCCTCTTATATCGATAATCTCCCAGCGGGTAAAAAAGATTTTTTCAATCGGTTGATAAAGAAACCTAATAGTCACTCAATCGTCCGAAGTCTTGTGCTTGTATTCGCACAGGTCTTCGATGCGGCAACTGCCACACCGCGGCTTGCGGGCCAGGCACACATAGCGCCCGTGGAGGATCAGCCAGTGGTGGGAATCAAGCAAAAATTGCTTGGGCACAAACTTCATCAACTTGGTCTCGACCTCCACCACGTTCTTGCCTGGCGCTATACCCGTTCGGTTGCTCACCCGGAAAATGTGAGTGTCAACGGCCATGGTCAATTGCCGAAATGCGGTGTTGAGGACCACATTTGCTGTTTTGCGACCCACGCCCGGCAGCGCTTCCAGTTCTTCGCGGGTTTGCGGCACTTCACCGCCGTGGCGTTCCACCAACAGGCGACAGGTCTCGATGACATTCTTCGCCTTGCTGTTGAACAGGCCGATGGTCTTGATGTACTCCGACAGACCCTCGATCCCCAGCGCATGAATGGCCGCCGGAGTATTGGCGACCGGGTAAAGCCTGGCTGTGGCTTTGTTGACGCCTACGTCGGTTGACTGCGCCGAGAGGATTACCGCGATCAGTAGTTCGAACGCAGAAGAGTAGGCAAGCTCGGTTTTCGGTTCCGGGTTGTCTTCATGCAGCCTGCGGAAAATTTCCAGACGTTTTGCGGCATTCATGTGAAGTGCGTTTCCTCGCAGGAGTCAATTCGATGAGATGGGGCGCGCCCAGGCTTGCCGTGCAGCGATCAGCAGTCCGAGCACAATGAACCCCCCCGGGGCCAGCGTGGCCAGGCGCAGCCCGCTGTCGCCAAGCAGCTCGCGCAACAGGCCCAGGCCTACCATCAGTACGCCAAATATTGCGGCCTGGCGCAGGCGATCAAGCACTGGGCGCTGATGAAATCCACTGTATTCGAGCACCACGCATTGCAAGGCAATCAGTCCTGAGTAAAGTCCCAGTTGCTGGTGCCACTGCAAGGCCATAGCTTGCAGGGCCAGTTGCAGGCAACTGGTGAACGTTGCCGCGACGATCACTGCGGCCACCAGCCGGCTTGCGGGCGTCAGCCGCAGGCGCAGCCCCGCCATGGCCAAGCCGAACACGCTGATGACGACAACGAACATCAGCCATACGCCCAGCGCGGGCATCCACGAATACGTGGCACCGATCAACGGTGTCAGCATCAGAGCACCTGGCAAGGATGACCTTTTCATTCGTCACTACCCCCAATCAAGGCCTGCCGATGTTCGTCGAAATAGCGTAACGCGTCATGGATGGCATTGATCGCCGCCCGTGAGGTGATGGTTGCGCCGGCAATCTGGTCGAACTGCCCCTGATCCTTTTTCAGCGCCCATCCCGCGTCGACAGGATCGGCGCGTGACCGGCCGGCAAACACCTGGAGCCAGCCCTGCGGCCAGTCGGCGATATGAGCGCCGAGCCCCGGAGTTTCCGAGTGCTTGAGGGTCTTGACTGCCAGCAGCCTGCCGTCGGGACCGATGGCGATCATCAAGTCAATGCTGCCCGCATAACCCAGGGTCTGGCTGCGCAGCAACAAGGCAATGACCTGTCCGGATCGCGTCGCGCGGTAGCCGCCGAGCAGGGTGCTATGGGCCAGCTTGACGTCGGCGAGGCTAAGCGGTTGCTCCAGTGGCTGATTGTCATAGCTGTCAGGCGCGAGCATGTCGAGCAAGTGACGACTGTCGAGCAGGCGTTGTTGCTCGGCAATACGCGGTGCGGCCGTATGCTGGACGAACCAGGTCCCGCCGGTGCCCAGCACCGCCAGTAACGCCAGGGTGGCAATGCTCGTGGTTCGATTCATCGCGCAAGCCTTTCCTGCCGCGACGCCACCAGTCGGTCCAGCGCGGGTACGCCCAGATTCATCAGCAGCACGGCAAACGCCACCCCATCAGGATAGCCACCCCAGGTGCGAATCACGTAGGTCAGCAGCCCCACGCCCGCGCCGAACAGCAGGCGCGCACCCGGGGTCCTGGGCCCGGACACCGGTTCGGTGGCGATGAAAAACGCGCCCAGCATGCTCGCGCCGGTCAACAGGTGAAACAGCGGCGAGCCATTGGAATCGGAGCCCGAGCCGTTCCAGCACAGCAGGCTGATGACGAACAGGCTGGACAGCATCCCGGCCGGCGCATGCCAGGTGAACACCCGGCGCTGCAGCAAAAAAACGCCCCCGGCGAGAAACGCCAGGTTGACCCATTCCACGCCGTGGCCACCATAGCGGCCGAACGCCGGATTGGCCGTGAACAGCTCGTCCATGGTCAGGCTTTTATTGATGCGCAGGCTGTCCAGCGCAGTGGCTTGGGCCCAGGCGTCCGGCGCCTGATCCACGCCAAGACCGAAGACGTGCTGCAGGCCCTTCAACAGGTCCATGCCATGGGACACCGGCCAATGCGTCAGCTGTTGCGGGAAACTCACCATCACCAAGGCGAAACCGAGCATCGCCGGGTTGAAGGGGTTGCTGCCGACGCCGCCGTACAGGTGCTTGCCGAATGCCATCGCGCAGAGGGCGGCGCTGACAGTCACCCACCAAGGGCAATACGGGGGCAGGGCCAGCGCCAGGAGTGTCGCCGTGACGAGCGCGCTGCCGTCTTGCAGGGTTGGCCACAACGGGCGCTTGCGCAAATGCAGCACCAGCGCTTCGGTGGCCAGGGCGGAAATACCCGCCAGAAGCAGATTGATCAGCATGCCCCAGCCGTTCAGCCAGAACATCACTGCCATACCGGGCAGCAGCGCCAACAGCACCAGCTTCATCGCCTGCTGCAAGCGCTCATCGACCGGTTCAAGGGGAGGCATGGGCGTGCACCAGTTTCGCCAAGGCCTGCTCGGCGGCTTCGAATTGCTGTTGCAGTACGATCAACTGCGATTGCTGGTCGAAGGTTGGGGGATGCCCGAACGCCTTGAGTGATTTGTTCAGCTGGGCGCGGCTCATGGCCACTTCAATCTTGGCCTTTTTCAACGCCGCGTCAGCGCCTGCGGCCTTCTGCGCGCGAACCCGTTCGAGGGCGGCCCGGACCGGATCCTGCGCAATCTCGTCAGCCTTGGGTACGGCCTGCTGCGCCCGGGCCAGGCGCTCGGCGATTCTCTGTTGTTCCTCGCGCTGCAAACGCGCATTGCGCTGTTCGAAGCGGCCGCGGGCGTGGTTGCGTTTGACGGCTCGTGCGCGGTGTTCTTCAAGGCTTATGGCGAGCCCACCGACGACCGGCACCACCGTTTTCAGTGGCAGCGGCCGCATCTCGATGCAATCCACCGGGCAGGGCGCTACGCAGAGATCACACCCGGTGCACTCATCGATGATTACGGTGTGCATCAATTTTGCCGCGCCGACAATCGCATCGACAGGGCAGGCCTGGATGCACTTGGTGCAACCAATGCACTCGGCTTCGCGTATGTAGGCAATTTGCGCCGGCGCCGCGCCGCGGCTGATATCCAGCTCCAGCACCGGAACCTTCAACAGCTCGGCGAGCGCGCTGATGGTCTCGTCGCCCCCGGGCGGGCATTTGTTGATCGGCTCCCCGGCGGCGATGCCTTCGGCGTAGGGTTTGCATCCTGGATGGCCGCACTTGCCGCATTGGGTCTGCGGCAGAAGGGCGTCGATGCGTTGAATCAGACTCATGTTTTGATCAGTCCGCTGAATCCGAGAAAAGCCACTGCGATCAGTCCGGCGCCTATCAGATCGATCGGCAGGCCGCGGAAGGGCAGGGGGACATCATTATCACGTGTACGTTGGCGCAAGTCGCTGAACAGGCTCAGCACCAGCCAGAAGCCCAAGCCCGCGCCGAGGCTGAGGGCCGTGGCGCGCAGCATACCCAGGTCGTCCCGCGCGTTGAGCAGCATCAGGCCCAGGACGGCGGCGTTGCCCAGTACCAGCGGCCATAGTCGTTCAAAGCAGAGCTGGGGCAATGCAGCAGACAGTAACTTCAGCACCGGACTGATCAGCAGCACGCTCAGCGGCAGGAAGACCAGCAATTGCAGCGATGTCAGTTGCAGGGGGACCAGCAGCCACCGATGGAGCGCATGAGCGAGCAGGCCGGCGATCAGCATCAGGCTCGTCGTGGCGATGCCCAGTGCATGCACCTGGCGGCGCTCGGCCCCCAGCAGTGGATCGACGCCCAGCGGCCAGTGCAACACGAAATTGTTGATCAGGGCTGCGCTGACAAGCGTAAGAATAATTTCGCTCATGATCGTCCGAGGTTGCAGGCTCCTATGGGGTAATTATGGGCCAGACATGAAAATCCCACAGTCATGCCGGGCACGACTGTGGGATCGGTCGAGCAGATCGAACCTTACTTGATGCGCTGACCTGGCTTGGCGCCGCTGTCCGGGCTGAGCAGGTAAATCTCTTCACCGCCTGGGCCCGCTGCCATCACCATGCCTTCGGAGATGCCGAACTTCATTTTTCGTGGCTTGAGGTTGGCGATCATCATGGTCAGGCGACCATTGAGCCTGGACGGATCAGGATAAGCGCTCTTGATCCCGGAGAACACATTGCGCTGCTCATCGCCGATGTCCAGGGTCAGGCGCAGCAGTTTGTCGGCACCTTCCACGGCTTCGGCCTTGAGGATCAGCGCAACGCGCAGGTCGACGGCGGCAAAGGCGTCGAACTCGATTTCCGGCGACAACGGATCCTTGGTCAACTCGCCGTTGCCGACCTGGGCAGCTTCGCCGGTGTCGGTGGCGCTGGCGGTCAGGTCTTCTTTCGAGGCGTCGGTCATGGCTTGCACTTTTACCGGGTCGATACGAGTCATCAACGGCTTGAACTCGTTCAACGGGTGGTTACTGAGCAGGGTAGCGTGGTCATTCCAGGTCAGCGGCGCGACGTTCAGGAACGCCTCGGCGTCGGCGGCCAGCAACGGCAGTACCGGCTTGAGGAAGATCACCAGCTGGCGGAACAGGTTGATACCCAGGGCACAGATGGCCTGGACTTCGTCCTGCTTGCCTTCCTGTTTGTTCAGCGACCAGGGTGCCTTGTCGGCGATCCACGCGTTGGCGCGGTCTGCCAGGCCCATGATCTCGCGCATGGCGCGGGCAAAGTCACGAGCCTCATAGGCCTCGGCGATGCTCGGTGCGGCAGCCAGGAACGCGTCGGTCAGTTCCGGTGCGACGTTGCCGGCCACCAATACGCCGGCGTTGCCTTTATGGATGAAGCCGGCACAGCGACTGGCGATGTTGACGACTTTGCCCACCAGGTCGGAGTTGACCTTCTGCACGAAGTCTTCAAGGTTCAGGTCCAGGTCATCGACGCCACGGCCCAGCTTGGCCGCGTAGTAGTACCGCAGGTACTCCGGGGACAAGTGGTCCAGGTAGGTCCGCGCCTTGACGAAGGTCCCGCGGGACTTGGACATTTTCTGGCCGTTGACGGTCAGGTAGCCGTGCACGTTGATGCCGGTCGGTTTACGGAAACCGGCGCCTTCAAGCATCGCTGGCCAGAACAGGGCGTGGAAGTTGACGATGTCCTTGCCGATGAAGTGGTACAGCTCGGCGGTGGAGTCCTTGGCCCAGAACGCGTCGAAGTCCAGGTCTGGACGACGCGCGCAGAGGTTCTTGAAGCTGGCCATGTAGCCGATTGGCGCGTCCAGCCAGACGTAAAAATACTTGCCTGGCTCACCCGGGATTTCGAACCCGAAGTACGGCGCGTCGCGGGAAATGTCCCACTGTTGCAGGCCTGCATCCAGCCATTCGGCGATCTTGTTCGCCACAGCGTCCTGCAGCGTACCGCTGCGGGTCCATGCCTGGAGCATTTCCTGGAAGTCCGGCAGCTTGAAGAAGAAGTGCTGGGAATCCTTGAGCACCGGGGTGGCGCCAGAGATCGCCGACTTCGGATCCTTCAGGTCGGTCGGTGCGTATGTCGCGCCGCATTTTTCACAGTTGTCGCCGTACTGGTCTTCAGTGCCGCATTTAGGGCAGGTGCCCTTGATGAAACGATCGGCCAGGAACATTTTCTTTTCCGGGTCGAAATACTGGGTGATCGAGCGCTGGTCAATGTGCCCGGCGTCACGCAGCTTCAGGTAGATCTGGCTCGACAGCTCACGGTTTTCTTCGGCGTGAGTGGAGTGGAAGTTGTCGAAGTCCACCAGAAACTCGGCAAAGTCGGCGCTGTGTTCGGCCTGGACGTTGGCGATCAGTTGCTCCGGAGTGATGCCTTCCTTTTCCGCGCGCAGCATGATGGCCGAACCGTGGGCGTCGTCGGCGCAGACATAGATGCATTGGTTGCCGCGGTGCTTCTGGAAGCGCACCCACATATCAGTCTGGATGTATTCCAGCATGTGGCCAAGATGGATCGAACCATTGGCATAGGGCAGGGCGCTGGTGACGAGGATCTTGCGTGGCTCGGACATGGGGCTCGGCTACTTGATGAAACGGAGGTCGGCCACTATAAAGCGCTGGCGCAGATTTTTCACCCCGTGAGGTTGTTTCCTCCGATGATTGAATCGGTGGTGCGGCCAAAAGCTCGCAGCCTTCGGCAGCGCCCACAGGCGCGTAGGCGCTGCCGAAGGCTCGGGCCGCGTTCGGACGATCTTTTCTCGGCATCCCGCGAAACGATCAGAACAGGTACGATACCCGCCTGATTTTCCAGTCTTGCTATCGGAGTTGCCCATGAGCGCCGTCAATCGCGCAGCGGTGGAAGCCGTCCTTCGCCAATACACCGACCCTTACCTGAACCAGGACCCGGTCAGCGCCGGGTGCGTGCGCACCATCGACATCCAGGGTGATCGCGTCAGCGTCCAGCTGGAGCTCGGTTACGCCGCCGGTCTGTTCAAGACGGGCTGGGCGCAGATGCTGGAAATGGCCCTCCAAAACCTGGACGGCGTGACCAGCGCCCGCGTTGATATCACCAGCGTCATCGCCGCACACAAGGCCCAGGCGCAGATTCCGGGCCTGGCCAACGTGAAGAACGTAGTCGCCGTGGCCTCCGGCAAAGGCGGCGTCGGCAAATCCACCACCGCTGCCAACCTGGCGCTGGCGCTGGCGCGCGAAGGCGCCAAGGTCGGTATTCTCGACGCGGACATCTACGGCCCGAGCCAAGGCATCATGTTCGGTATTGCCGAGGGCACACGGCCCAAGGTCAAGGATCAGAAATGGTTCGTGCCGATCGAGTCCCATGGCGTAGAAGTGATGTCCATGGCGTTCCTCACCGACGACAACACACCCATGGTCTGGCGCGGCCCGATGGTGTCCGGTGCGTTGTTGCAGCTGGTGACACAAACCGCTTGGGGCGACCTGGATTACCTGGTCATCGACATGCCGCCAGGCACCGGCGACATCCAGTTGACCCTGGCGCAGAAAGTCCCGGTGGCGGGTGCCGTGATCGTCACCACCCCGCAGGATCTGGCCCTGCTGGACGCCCGCAAAGGTGTCGAAATGTTCCGCAAGGTCAACATTCCGGTACTGGGTGTAGTGGAAAACATGGCCGTGCACATCTGCTCCAATTGCGGGCATGCCGAGCATCTGTTCGGTGAAGGCGGAGGAGTGAAGCTGGCCAATCAGTACGGCGTTGAACTGCTGGCCTCGTTGCCGCTGGCGATGGCTATCCGCGAGCAGGCCGATGGCGGCAAGCCCACGGTGATCGCCGAGCCGGACAGCCCGATTGCGCTGGTGTATCAGGAACTGGCTCGCCATGTAGGCGCGCGCATTGTGCTGCAGGAAGCGGCTTCGCCGGCGATGCCGAACATCACTATCAGCGACGATTGATCTGCTGATCGGCGTCGCTTGTTGAAAGATCGCAGCCTCGTTTCACTCGACAGCTCCTACACAGCTCCTACGGGAGAGGGGGCATTCCCTGTAGGAGCTGTCGAGCGAAGCGAGGCTGCGATCTCTTGATCTTGCTTTAGATCCGCAACCCGCCATCCATTTCCAGAATCCGCCCGGTGTAGTAGTCATTCTCGAAGATATAAGCTGCCGAATGCGCGATCTCGTCCGGTTTGCCCATGCGCTTGAGCGGAATACCGGCAGTCATTTTCTCCAACGCTTCAGGCTTCATGCCCAGGGTCATCTCGGTTTCGATAAAGCCTGGCGCAATGCCCGCTACGCGGATGCCGTAGCGTGCCAGTTCCTTGGCCCAGGTCACGGTGGCTGCGGCGACACCGGCCTTGGCTGCCGAGTAGTTGGTCTGGCCGACGTTGCCGGCGCGGGAAATCGACGAGATGTTAATGATCGCGCCGCTGTTGTTCAGCTCAACCATTTTCGCCGCGACCTCACGGGTGCACAGGAACACGCCGGTCAGGTTCACATCGATAACCGCCTGCCACTGGGCCAGGCTCATCTTGCTCATTACGCCGTCCTTGACCTTTAGCAGCAAGCCATCACGCAGGATGCCGGCGTTGTTGATCAGGCCATGGATTGCGCCGAAATCCTCGGCTACCTGGGCGACCATGTGCGACACCTGTTCTTCATTGGCGACGTTGCACAGGTAGGCACGGGCCTCGACCCCTTGGGCCTTGCACGCGGCAACCGCAGCGTCGAGTTTTTCCTGATTCAAGTCCACCAGCGCCAATTTGGCGCCTTTTGTTGCGAAATACTCGGCCATCGAACGGCCTAAACCCTGGCAACCGCCAGTGATAATGATTACTTTGTCAGTGAGTTGCATTCGCATGCCCTGGTCGCAGTTTGAGGGGTCTTCCTTCTAGAGAGCCGCCCTTATCTGCACCGGTCGTGGACGGGTTGCACATGAGAATTGCCCGATGGCGACTGGGAACTTATCCCCAGTCGCCCGTCCGTTTTTTCGACGGATTCTATATAAGGAGTCATAAATTGAGCGTTGAAGCGGCCAAGAATGCCCGAGAATTGCTTCTCAAGGAATACCGTGGCGTGCTGTCGACCCACTCCAAGGCCATGCCCGGTTTTCCATTCGGTTCTGTCGTCCCGTATTGCCTGGACGAGCAGGGGCGGCCGCTGATCCTGATCAGCCGCATCGCCCAGCACACCCATAACTTGCACAAAGATCCAAAATGCTCGTTGTTCGTGGGCGAGCGTGGCGCTGAAGACGTGCAGGCCGTCGGCCGCCTCACCTACCTCGCCGAAGCCGAAAAAATCGACGACCCCACGGCCATCGAGGCTGCCGCAGAGCGTTATTACCGCTATTTCCCTGATTCGCAGAATTATCACCAGGCCCATGATTTCGACTTCTGGATGCTCAATCCCGTGCGCCATCGCTACATCGGCGGTTTCGGCGCGATCCACTGGGTGGATCAACTGACCCTGGCCAACCCCTTCGCCGGGAAGGCGGAAGCGAGCATGGTCGAGCACATGAACGCCGATCATGGCAAAGCCATCGCGCACTATGTAGAACTGGCCGGCCTGCCCAAAACCGAGCCGGCCCTGCTGGCGGGTATCGATACCGAAGGCATGCACCTGCGCATCGGTCAGAGCCTGTACTGGCTACCGTTCCAAACGCCGTGTAATACGCCGACACAAGTGCGCGAAGCCTTGGTTTTCCTGGCTCACGCCGAGCATTGGCCAAAAAATCCGGTGGCCGGCGCTTGAATTCACGAAATGGCGACGTCATCTAGGGATTACTGGCAAGGCATTCTTGCGTTGAGGAACCATTTGATGCGCCCTTTTTTATTGCTCTTTGTACTGTTTCCGGTGTTGGAGCTGTTCGTATTCGTCAAGGTGAGTGGGGCGATCGGGTTTTTCCCGGCCCTGCTCCTGGTGATTCTCGGCTCGATGCTCGGCGTGTTCGTGCTGCGTATCGCCGGGCTGGCCACTGCGTTGCGTGCTCGTGAAAGCCTGAACCGCGGCGAATTGCCTGCCCAGACCATGCTTGAGGGCCTGATGCTGGCTCTGGCCGGTGGTCTGTTGATCCTGCCGGGTTTCGTCACTGACGTCCTGGGCCTGATCATGCTGCTGCCGATCTCCCGTCGACTGCTGGCCAACAAGATGCGCCAGCGCGCCGAAGAAGCGGCGATCCGTCAGCGCGCATTTGCCGACGACCTGCAGCCGCGGGGCGGCCCCGCTCCACGACAACCGCTGGGTCGTGAGCCTGATGTGATCGAAGGCGAGTTCGAACACCGCGATTCCAAGTAACACCTTCCATCGACACGGCACCCTCGGGTGCCGTGTTCATTTGCAGGCGCTCCAGCTAAAAAATTTTCAATGCCCACTCTTGTAATAAGCTTATGTGCCCATATGTAACGGTCACCGCAAGGTTTCTGGCGATCACGCCAGACAGACTTCCGCGTCACGCTCGTCGAGACGCACCCGGCACCGCCGGATTTGTTAAACCCGCCGGGACTACACCGGCCGATGAAAACCACAATTAGGAGAGATCGACAATGAAGCTTCGTCCTCTGCATGACCGCGTCGTCATCCGTCGCAGCGAAGAAGAAAAGAAAACCGCTGGCGGTATCGTCCTGCCAGGTTCGGCTGCTGAAAAAGCCAACAGCGGCGAGATCCTCGCTGTCGGTACCGGCCGCGTGCTGGACAACGGTGAAGTGCGTGCGCTGGCCGTGAAAGTGGGTGACAAGGTTGTGTTCGGCCCTTACTCCGGCAGCAACACTGTGAAAGTTGACGGCGAAGACCTGCTGGTAATGGCTGAGAACGAGATTCTCGCTGTTATCGAAGGCTGATACCCCGCTCATTTTCCCGCTACTACAAAGTATTTAAGGAATATCGATCATGGCTGCTAAAGAAGTTAAATTCGGCGATTCCGCCCGCAAGAAAATGCTCGCCGGTGTCAACGTCCTGGCTGACGCAGTAAAAGCGACCCTGGGCCCTAAAGGCCGTAACGTGATCATCGAGAAGAGCTTCGGCGCTCCGACCATCACCAAGGACGGCGTTTCCGTAGCCAAAGAAATCGAGCTGAAAGATCGCTTCGAAAACATGGGCGCGCAGCTGGTCAAAGACGTTGCCTCCCGTGCCAACGATGACGCAGGCGACGGCACCACCACCGCTACCGTTCTGGCTCAATCGATCGTCAACGAAGGCCTGAAAGCCGTCGCTGCCGGCATGAACCCGATGGACCTGAAGCGCGGCATCGACAAAGCGACCATCGCTATCGTCAAAGAGCTCAAAGCCCTGTCCAAGCCTTGCGCTGACACCAAGGCCATCGCTCAGGTCGGCACCATTTCGGCCAACTCCGACAGCTCCATCGGCGACATCATTGCCGAAGCCATGGAAAAAGTCGGTAAAGAAGGCGTGATCACCGTTGAAGAAGGCTCGGGCCTGGAAAACGAACTGTCGGTTGTAGAAGGCATGCAGTTCGACCGTGGTTACCTGTCCCCGTACTTCGTCAACAAGCCAGAAACCATGACTGCCGAGCTCGACGGTCCGCTGATCCTGCTGGTCGACAAAAAGATCTCCAACATCCGCGAAATGTTGCCAGTACTGGAAGCCGTTGCAAAAGCCGGCCGTCCACTGCTGATCGTTGCTGAAGACGTTGAAGGCGAAGCCCTGGCGACTCTGGTTGTGAACAACATGCGTGGCATCGTTAAAGTCGCAGCCGTCAAGGCTCCAGGCTTCGGCGACCGTCGCAAGGCCATGCTGCAGGACATCGCTGTTCTGACTGGCGGTACCGTAATCTCCGAAGAGATCGGTCTGAGCCTGGAAAGCACTACCCTGGAACACCTGGGTAATGCCAAGCGCGTGATCCTGTCCAAAGAAAACACCACCGTGATCGACGGTGCCGGCGTTGAGGCTGATATCCAGGCTCGCGTCCTGCAGATCCGTCAGCAAGTGGCTGACACTTCGTCCGACTACGACCGTGAAAAACTGCAAGAGCGTCTGGCCAAGCTGTCCGGCGGCGTTGCAGTGATCAAGGTTGGCGCTGGTTCCGAAGTTGAAATGAAAGAGAAGAAAGCCCGCGTTGAAGACGCCCTGCACGCTACCCGTGCAGCCGTTGAAGAAGGCGTGGTACCTGGCGGCGGCGTGGCACTGGTTCGCGCTCTGCAGGCTATCTCCGAACTGAAAGGCGACAACGCCGATCAAGACGTTGGTATCCAGTTGCTGCGTCGCGCTGTTGAAGCGCCACTGCGCCAGATCGTTGCCAACTCCGGCGACGAGCCAAGCGTAGTAGTCGACAAGGTCAAGCAGGGTTCGGGTAACTACGGTTACAACGCTGCTACCGGCGAATACGGCGACATGATCGAAATGGGCATCCTTGACCCGGCTAAAGTGACTCGTTCGGCTCTTCAGGCAGCGGCTTCCATCGCCAGCCTGATGATCACCACCGAAGCGATGATCGCCGAGATCAAGGACGACGCTCCAGCTGGCGGCGGTATGCCAGACATGGGCGGCATGGGCGGTATGGGCGGCATGATGTAAGCCAGCCTCACCCCTTGCATAAAAACCCCGCCTGCGTGAAGCAGGCGGGGTTTTTTATTGGCTGTCATAAAGACAAAGTCAAAAGATCGTCCGATCGCGGCCCGAGCCTTCGGCAGCTCCTACAGGGTGATTGCATATTCCCGTAGGAGCTGCCGAAGGCTGCGATCTTTTGATCTTTTGATCTTTTGATCTTTTGATCTTTTGATCTTTTATCTTCTGTCAGGCGCCTGCAGGTGCCGCCTCGGCAACCGCTTCAACCCGGCAAGCCGGTCGATAAAGAATGTAGTAATACGCCCCCAAACAGATCAGCCAGCAGAAAATTGCCGTCCACACGTTATGGGAAAAGAAGTGTGCGCCTTGCATCATCCGGCTCACCGAAAACACCGTGCCCAGGGCAAAGGCGAATACGAACGCCTGCCGCGCCAGGCGCGGGCGACGATCACGCAGGGCGAAGAACAAGGCGAACAAGGTAAAACCGGTGGCCGCATGCCCACCCGGCCAGCACCGGCCAGGCTTGTCGGTGGCGGGCCGCGGGCTGAGCAATTCACTGTAGGTCTCATGCCCGCCGAATTGTTCCAGGCTCCAGGGGCACTGCACGGCCGTGACCGCTTTCATGGGCGTAACAAAGGAAGTGGCCAGCGCCAGTGACAGGACCAGGCAACCCAGCTCGCGCTTGAATGGCTTGAGCCTGTCGATGAAAAACGCCCCGGTGAAGCCCAGTATGGCGAACACCGAAAAGATTATGACGACCTGCTTGGCGCGGTCATGCAGGATGTCCTCCAGGAAGTAGCTGTGGCGCCCGATAAACTGCCCGGCAACCGGATCATAAAACAGCCTGGCCAAATCCATATCCAGTGAGGTCAGTTCGAGCAGTACCAGGATGATTGCGGCAATCGCGGGTACTCCCAAGCACACCCAGAAGTTGAGGGGGCGTGAGATGGGGCGGACAACAGTTGATGGCATGGTGAGTCCTGAACAGAGGAAAATGCCCCCAGCATCAGCCCGGGGACATTCGGTTAGCGTTCGCCGACTTGGAGGTCGCCATCCTTGGGCGCTTTCCAACCAAGCAGCTGTTGCTTGAAGCCATAGCTGGCGGTTTGGTAATAGGTAATGGCGCGAGTGATCAGCGGGTCACTGGCTTGTGCCTTCGATTCGCGGCTTTCGGTCAACGCATCGTCATGCCGGCGCAGCCCTTGGCGCGGGCTGAGGATCGCCAGGTCTTTACCGTCGAACAGTCCCAAGTATTGATAGTTGCCAACGACCACCCGTGGTGGCAACGGATTATCCTGTAACAGATTGCGGCCAAAGAATGTCGATTGGTAGTCCATATTCAGCAAACCCAGCAGGGTGGGTGCCAGATCAATCTGGCTGGCCAGTTGCGCAGTTTCCCGCGCATCAATCAATTTGGGCGCATAGATGAACAAGGGAATCTGGTAGTTGCTGATCGGCAAGTCTTCCTTGCCGGCGCTGCCCGCCGTGTGATCGGCGACGAACACGAAGATCGTATTGTCGAACCAAGGCTTCTGGCGCGCTTGCTCAAGGAACTGTCCGATGGCGTAGTCGGTGTACTTCACTGCGCCGTCGCGTCCGTTGCCGGACTTGATGTCGATCCGGTTGTCAGGGTAAGTGTAAGGACGATGGTTGGAGGTGGTCATCAGTTGCAGCAGGAATGGCTGCTGTTTGGCGTAATCGGCGTCGGCCAGCTTCAGAGTCTGGGTATAGAGGTCTTCGTCGGCCATTCCCCAAGCGTTCTTGAAGTGAATTTCTGCTTCATCGACACTGCTCTGATCGACCACGCGATAACCGTTGCCGCTGAAAAAAGCATTCATATTGTCGAAGTAACCGCGCCCGCCATAGACGAACACGCTGTCGTAACCGACGGCATTGAGCTGTTGGCCCAGGCTGGCGAAACCGCTTTCGCGACCTACGCGTTTAACGATTGAGCGCCCCGGCGTCGGTGGGATCGCCAGGGTAATGGCTTCCAGACCTCGGTCGGTGCGGGTCCCGGTGGCGTAGAAATTGTTGAAGTACAGGCTCTCTTTACGCAGTGCATCGAGGTTTGGCGTCAGATTGCGTTCATCGCCGTTGCTGCCCATATACTTGGCGCTGAAGCTTTCGAGGGTCACTAGCACGATGTTAGGGGTGCGCGCGGTACCCGGGTTATCGATGTTGCGACGAATGTCTTGCGGGTCCTGGCCAACGAAACGAACGTTTGGCTCGCTTAGCTCTACACGGATCTGCTGGGCAACTACTTTAGACGGCAGGCTTTCATAGAACTGTTGGTAATCCAGTTCGTTGTTCCGGAATGCGGCGAAGAACTGGTAGGGGCCATTGCTCGCCAGTTCGTTTTCGTAGGCGTTGCCGCCTTGGACGCGCGGTGCGTCCTGGCTGAGCAGCTGCAGGCTCAGGCCTGCGATGATCAACAGGCCCAAGGCACTGAGCAGGCGTCGGCGTAGCGGGGGTAGCGGGGCGTCCAGCGCGGCATTGAATGGCTTGCGCAGCACAAAACTCAGGACCACGGCGAGCACCGCAAGGATGCTCAGCAACTGGCCGATCGGGTAAGACTCCAGCAAGTTGTTCAATACCTCGTCGGAGTACACCAGGTAGTCGACCGCGATGAAGTTGAAGCGCACACCGAACTCGTCCCAGAACAACCACTCGGCGACGCAGGTGAACAGCATGGCGAACAGGCTGATCGTCAGCAGCCCCTGTAAAAACCATCGATGGCCACGGCGGCGCCACAAGGCTGGCGGGCAGAGCAGGAGATAGAGGCCCATCGGCAAAGCCGCATAGGCCAGGAAGCCCAAGTCGTAAAGAAGACCGATCCCAAAAACCGACCGAAAGCCGTTACCGGCCTCATCCAGGTGAGTAAGCAGCAGAGCTGTTCGGGTCAGAAAGAAAATTACCAGCCATGCACCGGTGACGAGCAATAACAAGCGCATCGGCGCAGTTTTGAAAACATCCATTAGTAACATTCCTTTTTTCACAATCCGCGCGAATTTAGCCCTCCAACTGTAGTGGACTTGTGAGCTGATAGTGAAAAACTCGTCAACCCTGGCTTTTGATAGATTGAACTGAGGCCGGCGATACCCCTGGCTCTGAGCCACCTGAGGCCTTAAGCTGCGCGGGCCATGACGGCTGTTACTGTGTAGAGGAGTACCCATGCGAATTCTGGTGGTTGAAGACAACCGCGATATCCTCGCCAATCTGGCCGATTACCTGGGGCTCAAGGGTTACACCGTGGATTGCGCGCAGGACGGCTTGTCGGGCCTGCACCTGGCCGCCACCGAGCATTACGACTTGATCGTGCTCGATATCATGCTGCCCGGCATCGATGGCTACACGTTGTGCAAACGGCTACGCGAAGACGCGCGCCGCGACACCCCGGTGATCATGCTGACCGCGCGCGATCAGCTGGACGACCGACTGCTGGGGTTCAAGTCCGGCGCTGATGACTACCTGGTCAAACCCTTCGCGCTGTCCGAGCTGGCAGCACGCATCGAAGCCGTCATGCGCCGTGCCCAAGGTGGCGGCCGCCGAATCCTGCAGGTCGGTGATTTGCAATATGACCTCGATACCCTGGAGGTCACTCGCGAAGGGCGCCTGCTCAAACTCAACCCGGTGGGCCTGAAATTGCTCGCGGTGCTGATGCAAAAAAGTCCACACGTACTGCGTCGCGAAATTCTAGAAGAAGCGTTGTGGGGTGATGATTGCCCGGACAGCGACAGCCTGCGCAGTCATGTCCACCAGTTGCGCCAGGTGATCGACAAACCGTTTGCCAAACCCTTGTTGCAAACAGTGCACGGTGTCGGTTATCGCCTGGCCGAGGGTCGAGATGGAGTTTAGACAGAGCCTCGCTCAACGGATCATCATCGCCTTTGCGTTGATGAGCGCGCTGGTGGCGGGCGCCTTTGCCATGGGCATCGTCGCGACTGTGCACCTGGTCGAGGAAAAACTGATTTCCGCGGGACTGGGCGGTGACCTGCAGCGTCTGCTGTTGATGGACAGCGTGGCTGACTGGAGCCATCGACCGGAGCCGGACCAGCTGTTCTATTTCAGCGGCGGCCCGGGTGATTTCGATGTACCCAAGGACCTGCGCCACCTGGACCCGGGATTCCACGAAGTGTTTCGTGACCAGCTGTCGTATCACGCGATGGTCGAGGTCGTCGACGGCCGGCGCTACGTGCTGCTGCAGGACCAGAGCGATTTCGAAGAACGCGAGCGGGTGCTGTTTGCCGTAGTGCTGGTGGGCTTTGTCCTGAGCCTGGCGCTGGCGGTATTTCTCGGCTGGGTGCTGGCTCGTAAGGTCATGGCGCCGGTAGTGCGCCTGGCCCGGCAAGTGCGCCATCGCGACCAACTGCTGGGTATGGCGCCACCGCTTGCACCGGACTACGCCGCTGATGAAGTGGGCGAACTGGCCGTGGCCTTCGACGCCACGCTCGGGCGCCTGCGCCAGGCGTTGACCCGGGAGCGGTTGTTCACCAGTGACGTCAGTCACGAGCTGCGCACGCCATTGATGGTGCTGGCCAGTTCCTGCGAACTGTTGCTGGAGAATCCTGCTATCGACCCGCGTGGGCGCGCGCAGGTCGAGCGCATCGCCCGCGCCTGCGCAGAAATGCGCGAGCTGGTGCAAACATTCCTCGTATTGGCCCGCGCGCAACGCGAGGATGCCAGCATGGCACCTCAGCAAAGCCTCAGTGAAGTGGCCGACGGTTTGCTCAACCTCTGGCGCGAGCCGATCGAGAACAAAGGGCTGGAGTTGCAGTTTGTGCCGGGCGATCCGGCCGGCACCCGCTACAACGCCACCCTCCTGCATGCGGTGATGGGCAACCTGTTGCGCAATGCACTGCATTACACCGAGCAGGGGTTCATCCGCCTGACCCTGACGCCGACGGGGTTCCTGGTAGAAGACAGTGGGGTCGGTATTCCCGAAGAGAAACGCGAGGCGATGTTCGAGCCGTTCGTGCGGGGTGCCGAGAAACGCGGCGAAGGCCTGGGCCTGGGGCTTTCGCTGGTGCAAAGGATCTGCGAGAACCAGGGCTGGAGCGTCAGCCTGACCACGATGGAGCCCAACGGCTGCCGATTTAAAGTAGAGCTGCATCCGGTAGATGTGAGCTGACTGATCCCTTCCTGCAGCACTGGCCCATAGATATTATGCGCGCCATGTAGAACCCTGAAATACTTCAGGGTTTTACATAACAAATCTTTCACAAAGTCATGACCTGACGCTGACATGGCCCTACCTATGGTGGTCGTCATCAGCAATTAGGAAACTTGGCTATGGACAATCCGATCAAACTCGATTTTTCCAAAAAGTATGACGATCAACATGCTTTAAGATACCTTCAGAAACATAAGAACGGTTTGGGCCGCCGCCTGTCTCATTGGCGGGATATTCAGCTGGCGCGTAAAGCGCTGACGTTGGCGGGCGAGCCCGGACTGGTCCTTGATTTACCCTGTGGTGCCGGACGTTTCTGGCCTTTGCTGGCTGAGAAGAGCAATCGAGCCATTATCGGAGCCGACAACTCCGAATCGATGCTCAACGTCGCTATGCAGGCGCAACCTGCCGACGTGGTGAAAAGGGTACAACCCTTGCAGACATCTGCATTCGACATTGCCTTACCCGATAACGCCGTCGACAGTATTTTTTGCATGCGTCTGTTGCACCACATCGGTGAGGCCGAGCATCGATTGGCCATTTTGCGTGAATTCGAGCGAGTCACCCGTGACAGCGTGATCATTTCTCTGTGGGTGGACGGCAATTTCAAGGCCTGGAAACGCAAGCGCTCGGAGAGCACTCGCGGGCAGGAAGGTTACCAGAACCGTTTTGTGTTACCGGTTGTTACGGTCGAAAAAGAATTTGAGCAAGCCGGTTTCCGTATCCAGGAACGGATGGATTTTTTACCGCTCTATGCCATGTGGCGAGTTTACGTATTACGCAAGAGGTAACAGGATGGCAGTGCAATGTGCACCAGAAGTGGATGTCGATGCCGATGAGCGGTTCGACTATTTCTGGAATCAGCGCGGTGAATGGGTAGAAGAACCCAATGTGCGGCGCGGTGGCGAAAGTGGCGTGCAGCGGGTCAGGGGCAGCGATGGGCAACTGTTGTATGCCAAGCGTCAGACCGGGCACATCTACCGCAGCTGGCTGCACCCCTTTGGTCGGCCGACTGTATTGCGCGAGCTGGATGCGCTGACCGGTCTGCACAAGATCGGCGTGCGGGTACCGCAGGTGGTGTTCTGCGGCGCTCAACGCGACCCCGTTCACAAGTGGCGTGCATTGCTGGTCACGCAATCCCTGGATGGCTTTGAGGAAATCGAACACTGGTATGCCGGCGGTGGCCGTGAGCGCCATGGCGAGGCCGTTCACGACCGGGTCCTGAAGGATCTGGCGGACAACCTGGCGCGCATGCACAAAGGACGCTGGCAGCACAGCTGCATCTACATCAAGCATGTTTTCGTGCGTGTCAGCGGCGAAGGCGAGGCGGCCACGGTCGAGGTTGCATTGATCGATCTGGAGAAATGCCGGCAGCGCCTCACCGCTCGTCAGGCGGGCGCCCATGACATGAAGCAACTGCGTCGCCATTCGTCGTTCAGCTCGGCGGACTGGCAGAAACTCGTCTATTTTTATGAGACGGCGTTTGGCAGCGCTATCAAGGGTTTATAGCGATGAAACTCGAAATTGCACGAGGTTTGTTTCTCATAGGAGCCTTGGCAGTTGCTTCAATCGCGGTGGCGGCTTGGGAGCAGCCCCGCTCGCAGGTCCTCAGTTCAGTGGGCGGCGACGCTCACTGTCCAATGCCACGGGTTGCCAAGGCAAACGTGGCGTCCCAGCCTGACCATGACTTGTTACTGTTCATGTTTGGACTATCACAGGGAATGAGGCCGCAAAGTTGACTGGATTGAAGCCAAAATAAAAGGCCTCGCGTATGCGGGGCCTTTTGTTTTGGAAGCAAGTCCAACAGATCGCAGCCTCCGGCAGCTCCTGCATTAGGACCGCGTAAACCTGTCGGAGCTGCCGGAGGCTTTGGCCGCAATCGGACGATCTTTTGACGCTAGGGTTTGTCGGGTTTGGCCAGCAATGTGTACACGCATGGCAACACAAACAGCGTAAACAACGTCCCGATCGACATCCCTGTGGCAATCACCGTACCGATATCAAACCGGCTCACCGCCCCCGCGCCCGTGGCAATGATCAGCGGCACCATGCCGAACACCATCGCCGCAGTGGTCATCAGCACCGGTCGCAAGCGAATCGCCGCCGCTTCTTCCACCGCCTCGCGCGGCGACAGGCCCTTTTCCTTGCGCAGCTGGTTGGCGAATTCGACGATCAGGATCCCGTGCTTGCTGATCAGCCCGATGAGCGTCACCAACCCCACCTGGGTATAGATGTTCATGCTCGACCAGCCCAGGAACAGCGGGATCAACGCCCCGCAAATCGACAGCGGCACCGTCACCAGAATCACCAGCGGATCGCGGAAACTCTCGAACTGGGCAGCCAGCACCAGGAAGATAATCGCCAGGGCCAGGGCAAAGGTTACCCACAGCGCGCTGCCTTCCTGGATGAATTGTCTTGAGGCGCCGGCGTAATCCACGGAGAACCCTGCCGGCGCTTCTTCCCGGGCGATCTGGCGCACGGTGTCGAGGGCTTCACCCATGCTCACCAATGGCACCCCGGACAGGATCGCCGAGTTGAGTTGCTGGAACTGGTTGAGTTGCCGCGGACGCGCGCGGTCAGTAACGGTGATCAGGGTCGACAGGGCCAGGAGCTCACCCTTGGTGTTCCTGACGTAGTAGTTGTTGAGCCAGTCGGGGTTGTCGCGGAAGGGGCGCTCGACCTGGGCGATCACCTTGTAGCTGCGGCCTTCGATGGTGAAGCGGTTGATCTCCGCTTCGCCGAGCATGGTCGCCAGCGTGCCACCCAGGTCCTGCATCGACACGCCCATCTGCGCCGCTTTGGCCCGATCGATGTCCACCACCACTTCAGGCTTGTCGAATGCCAGGTCGACGTCGACGAAAGCGAATTTGCCAGACTCCATTGCTCGCTTTTTCACCCTGTCCATGACCTGCAGCAGTGACTCATAGTCGTTGGCAGAGTTGATCACGAACTGGAAGGGCAGGCCCTCGCCCGTACCCGGCAGGGAGGGCAGGTTGAAGCCGAACACCTGCAAGCCGGAAATATTCCCCAGCTTGGCCTGGAGCTCCGGCAGGATTTCCATCTGGGTGCGGCTGCGCTCATTCCATGGCTTGAGCAGGAAACCGCCAATCCCCGATTGCACGCCGTTGACGCCGTTGATCTGGAACGAGGAATAGTATTCCGGGAACTCCTTGAAGATCTGGATGAACTCGTCGGTGTAGGCGTTGAGGTAATTGAGGTTGGTCGGCTGCGGCGCGTTGGCCAGCATGAAGATAATGCCCTGGTCTTCGTCGGGGGCCAGCTCGGACTTGGTGAACTTGAGCAATACCGGAATCAGGCACAACACGATAACCGCGAACACCAGCACCACGGGCCGGGTGTTCAGGGTGCCGTGCAACATTTTCTGATAACGGCGCTTGATGGTTTCGAAAGCCCGGTCCAGGCGATGGGAAAATCCGCTGGGATTTTCATCGTGGCGCAGCAAAAAAGCGCACATCATCGGCGATAGGGTCAGCGCGACGACACCTGAGATAACTACCGCGCCGGCCAGTGTGAGGGCAAACTCCTTGAACAACGCCCCGGTCAGTCCGGTGAGGAAGCCGATGGGCGCATAGACCGCCGCCAGGGTGATGGTCATGGAAACCACCGGCATGGCGATTTCCCTGGCGCCCTCAAGGGCGGCATCCATGGGCGTCTTGCCTTCCTCGATATGACGGTGGATGTTCTCCACCACCACGATGGCATCGTCCACCACCAGGCCGATAGCCAGGACCATGGCCAGCAGGGTCAGCAGGTTGATCGAGTAACCCATCATCTGCATGAAGAACATCACGCCAATCATCGATAGCGGGATGGTCACCACCGGGATCACCACCGAGCGCAGCGCACCCAGGAACAGAAATACGACAACTATGACGATGAGTACGGCTTCGAACAGCGTCTTGACCACCTCATCGATCGAGGCCTGGATGAACAAGGTCGCATCATAGGCAATTTCACCCTTGAGGTTCGGCGGCAGCTGGGCCTCCAGGTCCGGCATGATCTTGCGTACTTCCTTGATCACGTCCAGCGGGTTGGCGCCCGGCGTGGCCTTGATGCCGATGTACACCGACGGGGTGCCCCCGAAGGAACTGATGGTGTCGTAGTTCTCCGCGCCCATCTCCACCCGGGCGACGTCGCTGAGCAGCACGCGGCTGTCGCCGTCGATCTTCAACGCAATCGCGGCGAAGGCTTCAGCAGACTTGAGCTCGGTGTTGGCGTTGATGCTGGTGACTACATACTCGCCTTTCACTTCACCGGCGGCGGAAAGAAAGTTGTATTGCCGAACCGCGTTGGTCACGTCGCTGGCGGTCAGGCCGAAGCCGGCCAGCTTCACCGGGTCCAGCCACAGGCGCATGGCGAACACCTGGTTGCCGAGAATCTCGGCTTCGGCCATGCCGGGCAGGGTGGCCAGCTTCGGCTGGATCACCCGCGACAGGTAGTCGGTGATCTGCGGGTTGTTCAGTTCCTTGCTGAAGAAGCTGATGTACATCAAGGCCGAAGCGTCGGCGGCTTCCTTGCTCAGCACCGGGTCTTCAGCGTCCTGGGGCAGCTGGTTCTTGACCTCGTTGGCCTTGGCCAGCAGTTCGGTGAACAGGCGGTCGCTGTTGGCGCCGATGCGCGCATAAATCGAGATGACCGAGAAGTTCTGGCGACTGACCGAGGTCATGTAGTCAATGCCTTCGGCGCTGGCCAGGCTTTGTTGCATTGGCTGGGTGATGTAGCCCTGGATAGTTTCGGCGTTCGCCCCGGGGTAGGCGGTGGTCACCGTGATCAGTGCGTTTTCCATCTGCGGGTACTGGCGCAGGGGCAGTTTGCTCCAGGCCTGGAAGCCCAGCAGCACAATCAACAGGCTGACCACGGTGGCGAGCACCGGGCGGCGGATGAACGGGTCGGTAAAAGCCATGGGGATTCCTTGATCAGTCCGCGCGCGGCGTGCTGTTCTGCTCGGCTAAAGTCTTGTCGTCGCTGATTGCGATGGGTGCGCCGTTGTCCAGTTTGATCTGGCCGGCGGTGACCACTTTTTCACCCTTTTGCACACCTTTGTTAATTATCACCAGGCCGTCGCGGCGCTCGCCGGTTTCGATGAAACGCCGCTCGGCGATGAGGATCGGCTGATCCTGGTCGTCTTTCTCGACTGTGCCGTCTTCGGCTTTTTTCTGCGCCACCACGTACAGCGAGTTGCCGTAGAGGGTATAGGTGATAGCACTCTCCGGCACGACGATGCGCAGCTGCGGATCCGGCAGCAGGACCTGCAGGCTGGCGAACATGCCTGGCAGCAGCTTGCCCTCGGGGTTGGCCAGGGTGGCGCGCACTTGCACGTTACGGGTGGTGTTCTCGACTTTCGGGTTGATCGCGCTGATGGTGCCGGGGAACGTCTGGGCCGGGTAGGCGGAAACCACGATCTGCACCGCCTGGCCCACCGCGATTTTCGGTACCGATTGCTCAGGCAGGAAAAAGTCGACGTACAGGCTGGTGAGATCCTGCAAAGTGGCGATCACCGTGCCGCTGGCCACATAGTCGCCAACGTCCACCTGGCGGATGCCGATGGTGCCGCTGAAGGGCGCAAGAATGCGCTTCTTCGCCAGTGAAGCCTTGAGCTGATTGACCGTGGCCTTGTTCTTCTTGAACACGGCAGAGAGCCTGTCGAACTCGCCTTTGGAGATGGCCTGGCTGCCCACCAGCTGGCTGCCGCGGTTGTAGTCGACCTGGGCCAGCCCGAGGTCAGCCTGTGCGGTTTCCAGCAGTGCGCTTTCGACGGCGCTGTCGAGTTGCACAATCGGCTGGCCGGCCTTGACCTTCTGTCCAGACTCAAACTGCACCTCGGTGACGGTGCCGGCGACTTCCAGGCTCAGGTCTACGCCCTGCAGCGCCTTGAGGGTGCCAACGGTAGGCAGGCGGGCTTGCCAGGGCTGCTCGGTGGCGGTGGCCACGGCGACGCTGGTCGGCGGTTTAGGCGCAGAGAAGCCTTGGATCATCGTGTAGATGGAGAAGGCCTTGTAGGCAGCCAGGACCAACACGATCAACAGCACAACACCCAACATGATCAGCATGCGACGGCGCAGCATATTTCCACTTCCTTGGAGAAAATCAGAGCATACAGATCGGCACATTACTCCGAGTGGCGGGGGGATTCCAACTGATAGAACTTACAGGGGGTACGGCTTTCGACGGGCGTTGGCCTGAAAAGATCGCAGCCTTCGGCAGCTCCTGCAGGGTGTGCGCATTCCAGTGCAGGAGTTGCCGAAGGCTGCGATCTTTTGGCGTTATTACGTCATCAGGTGCAGATGGTTATCCCAGAGCCCTGCAGGCAGTTCCAGGGGTTTTGCCAGCAGGTCCGCCTGGCGGCAGTCGTAGTACCGGCAGCGGCCCTGGCCCGAGGTCACGACAAAACCATCAGCCACCGCACCGACCCCGGCGCAATCTGGAAGCGGCGCATCCAGGCGCACTTCGCCGCTGTCCAGGTCCCAGATGAAAAAGCGGTTGCCCCGTGGCGCAGTCAGCGCCACCAGGCGCAAGTCACTGTGCACCGCCACGCTTGCGGTGTAATGACCCATCGCCTGCAACTGGTGTTCAGGCACAGGGAACGCCACGAATGGCTGGCCGGGCCGCTTGATCGCCAACAACTCCGAGGATTCGTGGGACGGTCCCATGAATTGCTGGCCGGCGACGATGGTGCCGTCGTTGGCGATGCCCAGGTGTCGCACGCTGTTCATTTGCTGGGCGAGGGTTTCCTTGCTCAGCAGGGTCCCGTCGCGTTGCATCAGCACCAGGCTCGGCTCCATGGCGTTCAGATTCATCTCGACCCGGCTCTCGGCCTCGGTGCGAATGCCGCCGTTGGCCACCACCAGGGTCTCGCCATCGGGCATCCATGACACTTGGTGCGGACCGATACCGTGGGTAGAGATCTCGCCGCTGTGGACCAGACGCTGGCCCTCGAAACGGTACACCCCGAGCAGGCCTCGACCGGGATCGGAGGTATCGTTTTCGGTGGCGTACAGCCAGTCGCCGCTGCTGTGGATCACTGCGTGGCCGTAGAAGTGCCGGTTGGACAGCGAGGTCACGGTTTGCAGCACAGTGCCGTCGCGCAGGTCGATCAGGTAACTCTCGGTACCTGGGCGACGGGCCACGAACAAGGCCATCGGCTCTGTCGGATGATTGATGATGTCATGGCAACGCTGGCCAACCTGCGTGGCGAACACCTGCGTGCCGTCCAGACGATAACCGACCGCATAGTGCTTGCCATCGGTATCGTCCCGCGCCGAGAGCAGCAGAGGGCTCTTGTCCTTTTGCTTGAACAGCGTCCAGCCGCCCAGTGTCACTGCTCCCAGCAGCAAGCTACCTAAAGTCAGAGCCTGACGTCGCAGCATCGCAGTCGCCCTCATCAGTCACCGTCGTTGGCGTTAAAGCCCAGTTGGATGCCCAGCGCCTTGGCCAGTTCGCCTTCGTGCAGGCGATGGACGACGTTGAGGCTGTCGTAGATATCGTTGAGTTGCTGGCGACCGGCGTCGTCGCCAAGCATTTCGGCCAACGTGCGCTGATTGCTGGCGAACAGTTTCAGGGATGCAGCGTAAGCGGCGTCGATCTTGTCGGCCAGGGGTTTCTGCTCGCTCGGCAGCAGGCCGCGCAGGCCTTTGTTGTCGACACCTTCCCAGACGGTCTTGGCGGCGGCAAGGCTGGCTTCCAGACCACTGAGGGAGGAATGGCTACGCCATGCATCGGCCTGGAACGGTTGTGGCACGCCTTTACTCTGGCGGCCCATCGGCGTGCCGAGTTTTTTCTTCAGGCTGTCGAGGGCGGTCACCTGCACTCGCAGCAGATCGGCGATGGCCTCATGGGAGTCGGCGTAGCGCTGGTTGGGGAACTTGCTCATTTGCGCGAGCATGCCGTCGGTGTTGTTCCAGCTTTTGAGAATGTCTTCGGCCAGCAGTTTCTGATGTTCGCCGATCGCCTTGAGCAGTGGGCAGTATTTGGCTTTCTGCGCATCGTTGGCAACGTCAGGCTTGCTGTCGAACAGGATGTATTCGTAGGCCGACAGTCCTTGCACCACAACACTCGACTTGGCGAGGGTAGCTGCGTCGATCTGCGGCTGCGCGGTGACCAGTTGCTCGACCTGACGGCCGACCAGGTTTTTCTTGTCCGGCCAGAACTGCACGGACCAGGCACGATTGCCCTCGGCCAGGGGGCCGATCAGCAGCGGCTGCAACTCGGCCCAGGCCTTTTGCGCATGCAGGAAGTCCTTGCGTGCCGTGTCGAGATTTTCCTTGCCTTCGCAGTAGGCGAGGGCACTGACAGCCAATTGGCGATCGGCTTCCACCCAGCGGGTGTACGTTGGCAGGATCACCGATTTGGCGATTGCCGCCGACGTGACGGCCTGCGGGTCCTGCGGGGAGCAGGCGCCCAGGGCGAGGGCGGCAAGGCTGGTGAACAACAATTTGGGACGGAACATGTAAGGCTCCCGCTGAGTAGACGCTTATTAAAGGGAATTCAGGAACGCCAGCAACGCAGCGCGCTGCTCGGCGTTGAAAGACAACACCTGTTGCTGCGCCGCTTTGGCTTCGCCGCCATGCCAGAGCACGGCTTCGAGCAGACTGCGGGCGCGGCCGTCATGCAAAAACTGGGTATGGCCACTGACCGCCTGCGTGAGGCCGATGCCCCACAACGGCGGGGTGCGCCATTGGCGGCCACTGGCCTGGAATTCGGTACGGTTGTCGGCAAGGCCTTCGCCCATGTCATGCAGCAGCAGGTCGCTGTAGGGGCGGATCACCTGATTGGCCAGTTCAGGTTCTGCGGCCGTCGCTGCGGTGGTGTATTTGGGGGTGTGGCAGGACTGGCACCCGGCCTGGAAAAACAGGCTCTTGCCCGCCAGCACCTCGGGCGCGCTGACATCACGACGGGCTGGAACGGCCAGGTTGCGGCTGTAGAACAGCACCAGGCGCAGGATGTTGTCGCTGACTTCCGGCTCGCCATCGGGGCCATTACCGTTGGGCGCCTGCCTGCACGCGGTTTGCGCGTCGGTGCAGTCATCGATGGGCTTTAGGCTGGTCGTGAGGCCCATGTCACCGGAAAACGCGTGGACGTTCTGCTGATTCAGATTCGGTTGCCCGGCTTTCCAGCCAAATCGACCCAGAACGGCTTTTTGCTGCACGTCGTCCCAGACCCAATTGGGCTGTCCGCTGATGCCCCGGTTCTCCTTGGCCTGCGCTTGGGCGTTGGCCAGGATGGCGGCTTGCGGGATGGCTTCGAGCAGGCCCAAGCCGATCATCGGCGGAGCGACACGTGCCGAGAAGCGCGTGTCGGGGTGCATCGGGCCGTAGCCGAGCTGGCTGATCTGCAAGGTGGGTTTGCGCAGCTCGATCTCAGTGCCGTCCTTGAAACGCACAGGCACTGGTGTGTAATCGACTCGCACCTTGCCTTCGGGAACCATGCCCGGTACTGACATGTCCTGCAACTGACCGCCGTAGACGGGCTCCGGGACCACGCCGAGCTGCTCAATGACCTTGGCATAAGCCGGCGCATCCGGGATCGACAGGCGCACCAGCATTGACACGGCATTGGCCGCACCCGGCGTGGGCGGGTGGCCGCGACCGTCCTTGATGTGGCAGTTCTGGCAGGCGTTAGTGTTGAACAGGGGCCCCAAGCCGTCGCGTGCGGTGGTGGTCGAAGGGGCGATCACCCAGGGGTTGCGGAAGAAGCTGTTGCCGACGCTGAAGTCCACGCGCCGTGAGGGCGCAAGGTTGGCGGAGGGCAGGGAAAAGGCATTCTGATCTGTCTTGCGCACAGTCGCGCTGCCACCGGAACGGGCTTCACCGGGTTCGGCCTTGGTAAAACGCGGGGCGTCATCGCAGGCACTCAGGCACAGGGCCAGAAACAGTGCGGATAAGCGAAGAGGCAGCGAGAGCATCAGACATCCTGCAGAACGAGCAAAACACGGGCGCAAAGTCTAACAGGGCGGTGAAGATTGAATAAGAGGAATTATCGTTTGGTTGATGTGGCGCAGGAAAAGATCGCAGCCTTCCGCAGCTCCTACGGGTTTACGCCGATCAATTTAGGAGCTGCCGAAGGCTGCGATCTTTTATGGACTGGCGCACAACATTAAGCGAAAACAAAAAAGGCGACCCTGAGGTCGCCTTTTGATCCAGCCAGCGTTGATCAGAACTCGTGATCAGCGTTGTCCGGGTTCAGGTCGCTGATGCCCAGCTTGCCAGCAGCGGCTTCGATCGAACCGGTCTGCTTGACCAGCGAAGCGATGGCGTCGCGAACGATCTGGTTGCCGGCGGTGTTGCCGGCCGCGATCAACTGGTCGTAGTGCTCACCCTTGTTGGCGTGGTCGACGATGACCTGCATCTTGGCTTCAGTGGCTTCCAGGTCAGCTTTCAACGCGCTGTCGGCAGCCGGATCAGCCTTGGCCACCAGGGACGACAGGCTCGCGCCGGTCATCTTGGTACCGTCGACGCGGGTGTATTCGCCCAAGTATACATTACGGATGCCTTTGGCGTCGTAGAACTGCGAGTTGTGGGTGTTATCGCTGAAGCAATCGTGCTCGTCTTCAGGGGAGTTGGCTTCCAGGGAAACCTTCATGCGCTCGCCCGCCAGTTCGCCCAGGGACAGGGAACCCATGCCGAACAGCATTTTGCGCAGGCCGGTTTCACCCGGCTCGGCTTCCAGCGTCGCGCGGTAGTTGTCGGCCACGTTCGGCTTCCAGTTGCCGACCATTTCTTCCAGGTCGCTGACCAGCAGTTGGGTCACGGACTTGAGATAGGCACGACGACGATCGTTGTGACCACCGGTGGCGCCAGTGCCTTCGAGGTAGTCGGAAGCCGGACGGTTGCCAGCGCCAGGGCCGGTGCCGTTCAGGTCCTGGCCCCACAACAGGAATTCGATGGCGTGGTAGCCGGTGGCGACGTTGGCCTCGGAACCGCCCAGCTCATTGAGGCTGGCGAGTTTTTCCGGGATGATGTCCTTGACGTCGATCTTGTCTTCGCCGACCTGAACTTCAGTGTTGGCAATGATGTTGGCCGTCGCGCCCGGGTTGCCCAGTGCGTGCTCGTAGGACTTGTCGACATAGTCGATCAGGCCTTCGTCCAGTGGCCAGGCGTTCACCTGACCTTCCCAGTCGTCGATGATGGTGTTGCCGAAGCGGAATACTTCGCTCTGCAGGTAAGGTACGCGAGCAGCTACCCAGGCAGCTTTGGCCGCTTTCAGGGTGTCGGCGTTCGGCTTGGCGAGGAAGGCGTCGACAGCGCTCTGCAGGGTTTTCGCGGTGGATTCGGCATCGCTGTAGACGGCGAAGACGATGTCGGCGTAATGCGCGACAACGGCTTTGGCGGCGGCTTCGTCGACCTTGCCGGCAGCAGCAGGCGCCGGGGCTGTGGCAGTGGCTGCTGGAGTCGGCGCTGGAGCGGCAGCTTTGTCTTTGCCTTCGCCACAACCGGCGAGGGAAATAGCGATGGCCAACAGACTGGCGGTAGCCAGAGGCATACGGATCATGGCGAACATCCTGCTTCGAGAAGGGGGTGGAATGGCGCAGCAAGCGCGCAAAACTGCGACATAATGCAAATCTTTCGCATTATCTGTAAAGGGTTGTGACTGTAAATATTTCTTGTTCACCCACCTACAGGATCACAGCATTGCTGCGCTGCGCCTGCTTGAGGTAGGCGCTCAACTCTCGCGCCGGCAATGGCTTGCTGTAGAAATAGCCCTGCCCCTCGTGGCAACCCTCGGAGATGATGTAGGCCTCCTGCTCTGCCGTTTCCACGCCCTCGGCAATCACCTGCATGCCCAGGCTTTTACCCAGCTGGATGATCGCCCGGACGATCGTGGCATCGTCGTCATCGTCCAGCAGGTCCTGGACGAAGCTCTTGTCGATCTTGATCTTGTCCAGCGGCAGGCTCTTGAGGTAACTGAGCGACGAGTACCCGGTACCGAAGTCGTCGATCGCGATCAACGCGCCGGAGCGACGCAGGCTCAGCAGGTGCTGGGCGGCGGTGCTGATGTCTTCCATCAGGCCGGTTTCCGTGACTTCCAGTTCCAGGCTGCGCGGTGGCAGGCGGTACATCTGCAGCAGGTTGTTGACCACCCTTGGCAGTTCGGCGTGGTGCAATTGCACGGTGGACAGGTTGACCGCCATGCGCAGGTCGATGAAGCCTTGGTCATGCCAGTCGCGTAGTTGCTTGCAGGCTTGATCCAGTACCCACTCGCCGATGGCGATAATGGTGCCGTTCTGCTCTGCCAGCGGGATGAACAGGTCTGGCGGGACCAGGCCGTGCTCGGGATGCTGCCAGCGAATCAACGCCTCGACACCCACCACGCGGTTTTCCCGGTAGCTGATCTGGGGTTGGTAAACCAGATAGAACTGGTCGCGGGCCAGGGCATCGCGCAGGTCTTTTTCCAGCTCGCGACGGCGGCGCATCTCGGTGTCGACGCTGGCGATGTAAAACTGGTAGCGGTTGCGCGAGCGGGTCTTGGCCAGGGTCATGGTCTGCTCGGCTTTCTGCAGCAGCTTTTCAGTGCTGTCGCCATCCTCGGGAAACAGGGTGATGCCGATGGTCGCGCGCAGGCGAATTTCCTGATGATCAAGAGCAAACGCGGCTTCGAGATCGTCGAGAATGCTCTGGGCCAGTTCCGCCGCTTCATAGGGCTGTTCGATGTCGGCCTGGACCAGGGCGAACTGGTCGCCGCCGAGACGGGCCAGTGCGCCAAGGCGTCCGCTGTGGGCCCGCAGGCGATCGGCAAGGGCCAGCAACAGTTGGTCGCCGGTCTGGTAGCTGAACTGTTCGTTGATACCCTTGAAGTCATCGAGGCCCACGCACAGCACCGCCACCCGGCGCTGCAACTTGCCGGCGTCCACCAGGATCTTGTCGAGTTGATGCTGCAGCTGCTGGCGGTTTGGCAGGCCGGTCAGGAAATCGTACTGCGACATGCGCAGCAGGCTGTTTTCCGCTTCGTGGCGCAGGTGCGTGTTGCGCTCGATGGACTCCAGCAACTGGTTGGCGGTGTTGATCCAGATACCCAGTTCGTTGTTCTCGTGCCCCTTGAGCTGGGGAATCTTGTGTTCGCTGGGTCGGTCCGGGTTGATTTCAGTCAGGTGCTCGATGATCCGCGACAGTGGTTTGGTCAGCAGCCAGTGATAGACCAGGTACAACACCAGGCCCATGGCCAGTGCCCGCAAGACCCCGGAGATGAAGATGATCACCGAGCTGACGATAAACCCCTGGCCATAGGTGGCGGTGTCGAGGGTGATACTCAGGTCGCCGTAATACTCGCTGTACGGGCCGCGCCCCACCAGTTGCGTGGTGAAGGTGCGTTCCTTGCCAAGAATCAGGTCAGTCAGCCAACGGCTCTCGGAATGCTGCAGGTCGCGGGATTTCTGCGCGAGCATCGCCTCGTTGGGATGGCCGATGGAGGCCTGGCGCACGGCGTCGTCCTGAAACAGACCTTCGATGACCTGCATGCCCATCTCGCGGTCCAGGCTGTAGACGGCCTGGGTGGAGGGGTCACGAAACATGTCGAGGATGCGCTCGGCATCATTGGCCACGGCCTGGCGTGTCTTATAGGCATCGAAGACGATCTGCGCGCAGCTCAAGACCACGCCGACGATCAATGCCGACAGGAGCACGACCCGGAGCAACTTCACCGACAAGCTGTTCTTGAGTTCCAGCTTCAAAAGGCTATTCCTTGTTCCGTGCGGGTAGCATCAAGTTGCCATGAGTATTGGCAATCCCGTGATGGCAGTCAAAGGGACATTCATCCGCGGGAGATTTTGCCTGCTGCCTGGCGAAAATGCAGTTGCCTGAGGTTTTCTGCTGATCAGCACTGTGTCGTCAGGCGGGCCCTGGAACTTGAGGGCGGCTGGATGATTTTTTCCACGGGTCGATGTTAGACCGGTCTTTTGCGCACCCATAAAAAAACCCGGCCGAAGCCGGGTTTTCTTTACCGGTGTCGATCTTAAGCGGTGAAGGTTTTGCCTTCGAACTGCTCAGCCACGAATTTCCAGTTGACCAGGTTCCAGAACGCTTCGACGTATTTCGGACGAACGTTGCGGTAGTCGATGTAGTAAGCATGTTCCCAGACGTCGCAGGTCAGCAGCGGGGTATCGCCATTGGTCAGCGGGTTGCCGGCGCCGATGGTGCTGGCCAGGGCCAGGGAACCGTCAGCCTTTTTCACCAGCCAGCCCCAACCGGAACCGAAGGTGCCGATGGACGTCTTGCTGAACTCTTCCTTGAACTTGTCGAACGAACCGAACGAAGCGTTGATGGCTTCAGCCAGGGCGCCGGTTGGTTGACCGCCGGCGTTTGGCGCCAGGCAGTTCCAGTAGAAAGTGTGGTTCCAGACCTGAGCGGCGTTGTTGAAGATACCGCCCGAGGAAGACTTGACGATTTCTTCCAGGGTCTTGCCTTCGAACTCGGTGCCTGGCACCAGGTTGTTCAGGTTCACGACGTAGGTGTTGTGGTGCTTGTCGTGGTGGTATTCCAGTGTTTCCTTGGAAATGTGCGGCTGCAGGGCATCGTGTGCGTAAGGCAGCGGCGGCAATTCGAAAGCCATGATGATTCTCCTAATCAGGTCAGTTGCGGTGAGCGCAAGGCCGATCACGGGCGGCCAGACAAGCGCCGGGGAGTTTGTACTCTTTGCGGCGCATCGGACCGGATCATAGCACCGGGGGTGCGGCATAACCACGCAACAACTGTGTGGGATAGAGGTTCCAGAGCCTTTTGGAATAAATCAGGGGCTGGTGATGAGTTGCACCGCTACCGTGAACATCATCACCGCCACCAGCAGGTCGAGGATCCGCCAGGTACTCGGCCGGGCCAGCCACGGCGCCAGCCATGCGGCGCCCAGTGCCAGAGTGAAAAACCACAGCAATGACGCGCTCGCTGCGCCCACTACGTAAGCGCCCGGTTCGGTCTGCTGCGCGCCGAGCGAGCCGATCAGCAGGACGGTGTCCAGGTAGACATGCGGGTTGAGCAAGGTCACGGCCAACGCGCTGAGCATGACCGCCCGCAGCGAACGCACGGTCTGGCCCTCGCCCTGTTGCAGGCTCTGTTTTGAACAGGCCCGGCGCAGCGCCAGGCTGCCATACCAGAGCAGGAATATCGCGCCACCCCAACGGGCTACCGCCAGCAAGGCCGGGTTGTGCGCCAATACCGTCGCCAGGCCAAACACACCGGCGGCAACCAGCAATGCATCACACACCACGCACAATGCAGCGACCGGCAGGTGGTGTTCACGCCGCAGGCTCTGGGCCAGCACAAACGCATTCTGGGTGCCGATCGCCATGATCAGCCCTGCGGCCACTAGCAGGCCGTTGACATAGCTTTGCCACATTGATGGTTACTCCGCGTTAGCTGCCAGGTCCCGCAACACGCCCATGGCGCGCTCTGCATCGGCCTGGCCGACGAATAGATGGTCGTGGTAGTAACCTGCGATCACATTGCAACTGATTCCGGCCTGTCCCAGTGCGGTTGCGAAGGCCGCTGTCAGGCCGACGGCCTGCAGCGCCGAATGCACGTTCAGAGTGATCCAGGCGGCGACGTAGTCAAAGTGCAGGCCGGCTTTTTCGGCGTGGCGACGCTCCAGGATCACCGTCAGCCCTTCTTGCTCGCGAAAGCTGCCGATCAACTCAAGACCTGCCGGCAGCTGGCTGTCGTGAAGGGTACAGAAAACGTATTCGCCGGCGTTGAGTTGCGGGCTCATGCTGCGCAGCAGGGTTACCAATGAAGTTTCGCCAGCCATGTGGGTGATCCTTGTCGAAGAGTTCTTGCTGGCCATTCTCCCCGTGGAAGCGGTATAAGAAAAACCAATCTTGCTGATCGCTCATTAGGAAAACTGATGTTCGACTATAAATTACTGTCAGCCCTGGCAGCCGTGGTTGAGCAGGCCGGCTTCGAACGCGCCGCACAGGTGCTGGGTCTGTCGCAATCGGCGATTTCCCAGCGCATCAAATTGCTCGAAGCCCGGGTCGGCCAGCCGGTTCTGGTGCGGGTCACGCCGCCGGCGCCTACCGAGATCGGACGGCGCCTGCTGAACCATGTGCAGCAGGTACGGCTGCTGGAGCGCGACTTGCAGACCCTGGTGCCGGCGCTGGACGAAGAAGGCCTGCCGGAGCGTCTGCGCATCGCCCTCAATGCCGACAGCCTGGCCACCTGGTGGGCCGCCGCCGTCAGCGATTTCTGCGCCGAGCAACACCTGCTGCTGGACCTGGTGGTTGAGGACCAGACGGTTGGCCTCAAGCGCATGCGCGCCGGCGAAGTGGCCGCCTGTATCTGCGCCAGTGAGCGCCCGGTGGCGGGCGCGCGCAGCGTGTTGTTGGGTGCGATGCGCTACAGGGCCCTGGCCAGTCCCGCGTTCATTGCTCGGCATTTCCCGCAAGGGGTGCGCGCAGGTCAGTTGGCGAAGACCCCGGCGCTGGTGTTTGGGCCGGACGATTTCCTGCAGCATCGCTACCTGGCTTCCCTGGGTGTCGATGGGGGTTTCGAACACCATTTGTGCCCGTCCTCCGAAGGTTTTATCCGCCTGACCGAAGCCGGACTTGGCTGGGGCCTGGTGCCTGAACTGCAGGTGCGCGAGCAGCTGGAACGCGGTGTGTTGCTCGAGCTGTTACCAGATAAGCCCATCGATGTGCCGCTGTACTGGCATCATTGGCGCAATGGCGGGCAGTTGCTGGGGTTACTGACCGAACAATTGGTGCGTTCATCCAGGCAATGGCTGGTGCCGTTGGACTGACGGGCAGCGTCAAGGCTTACGCATTACGCAAAATGAAACACATCGGAGCACTACATGAAGATTCTGGTCACCGGCGCAAGCGGCTTCATTGGCGGGCGCTTTGCGCGTTTCGCCCTGGAGCAGGGCCTGGACGTACGGGTCAATGGTCGCCGGGCCGAAAGCGTCGAACACCTGGTGCGCCGTGGCGCCGAGTTTATCCAGGGTGATCTCGGCGACCCGCTGCTGGCCCGTGACCTGTGCGTGGATGTCGACGCTGTGGTCCATTGCGCCGGTGCCGTGGGGTTGTGGGGCCGTTATCAAGATTTCCACCAGGGCAATGTCCAGGTCACCGAGAACGTGGTCGAAGCCTGCCTGAAGCAGCGGGTGCGGCGCCTGGTGCACCTGTCTTCGCCCTCGATCTATTTTGACGGCCGCGATCACCTTGGTCTGACCGAAGAGCAAGTGCCCAAGCGCTTCAAGCACCCCTACGCGGCGACCAAGTACCTGGCCGAGCAAAAAGTATTTGGCGCCCAGGAATTTGGTCTGGAGACCATCGCCCTGCGTCCGCGATTCGTGACCGGCGCCGGTGACATGAGTATTTTCCCGCGGCTGCTGAAAATGCAGCGCAAGGGGCGGTTGTCGATCATCGGCAACGGTTTGAACAAGGTGGATTTCACCAGCGTGCAAAACCTCAACGAAGCCTTGCTCAGCAGCTTGCTGGCCACGGGCTCGGCGTTGGGCAAGGCCTACAACATCAGTAATGGGACCCCGGTTCCGCTGTGGGATGTGGTCAATTACGTGATGCGCAGGATGGACGTCCCGCAGGTCACCCGCTACCGTTCCTATGGGCTGGCCTACAGCGCTGCCGCGTTGAATGAAGGCGTATGCAAGCTCTGGCCGGGCCGCCCCGAGCCAACCCTGTCGCGCCTGGGCATGCAAGTGATGACCCGGGATTTCACCCTGGACATCAGCCGCGCGCGGCATTATCTGGATTACGATCCAAAGGTCAGTCTCTGGACCGCCCTGGACGAGTTCTGCAGCTGGTGGAAGGCCCAGGACATCCGCTGACGGGCTCGTCACTGAACCGAGTTGGGGGTTCAAGGTCAATCGATGCGGTTGTGGGGGGTATACTGCGCCGCATCAAGCCATCACCGCGTTCACAAAGGTTGACTCAATGTCCATGCGTAACGATGCCAACGACGACTTCGATGTACCGAGCTTGCGTGCCGACAGCCTCGACGACGATGATTTTGTGCCTGCCGCGCGTCATTCCGGGCACTCGCGCACGCCCCCGGTGGTCAAGGTCAAAGGTCCGAGCACCGGTCCTCTGTGGGCACTGGTCGGTGCTTTGTTCATCGCCTTTGGCGGCCTTGCCTGGTGGAGCTTCCAGCAGATTTCGCTGATGGAGCAACAGCTGGTGGCGACCCAGGAAAGCTTTGCTCGCATCAGCGAGGAAGCGGCAGGGCGCCTGCAGGATATTTCCGGCAAGGTGGTCGCCAGCCAGACCAACGTATCCAGTGACAGCGAGGCGTTGAAGCTGCAGATCAGGCAGTTGGAAAGCAAACTCCTGGATCAGGGCAAGCAGCAGCAGGGCGTTGTCGGCCAGACCACCGAACTGGACAAGCGCCTGGCGCAGATGACGGCGCAAACCGCCGAGCTCGACAAACGCCTGGTCGAGGCGAGCGCGCAAACCACTGAACAGCAGAGCGCCAACACCCAGTTGCAGGCCCAGGTCAAAGCCCTGAGCAGCGAACTGGCAGCACTGAAAAGCGCCCCAGCCGATACCAGCAAGGTCGACGCCCAGCTCAAGAGCCTCGGTGCCGATATCGCTGCATTGAAGAAGCAGGGCAATCCAGGCGCGGCCATCGACCGCCTGGAACAGGACATGATCGTGCTCAAGGCCCAGCAGGATAATCGTCCACCCGCCAGCGCCAGTGGCAATACTGCCGAATTCGATGCGTTCCGCACTCAGGTCAGCCGCAACATCAACACCCTGCAGGCGCAGATCCAGAATCTGCAAAAGCAACTCAACGCCCGACCGTGAGGACGCCGTGCGCTCCTTGGCGGCTGTGCTCGTCTACGCTGCTTGAACACCAACAGGAATGAGGAACGCGCAATGGGGGTTTGGCATAAATTGATGTTACTGGGGGGGCTGCTGTTGTTAGGCCTTGGCCAGGCACAGGCGGCCGGCACGGAAAAAGACGACAGCCAGGCCGCCAAGGCTCTGCTGGAAAAGGCCTTGGCCTACTACCATGAGAATGGCGACAAGGCGTTTGCCGCATTCAGTCGCCAGGGTGAGTTTGTCGACAAGGACCGTTATGTGTTCGTGGTCGACACCAAGGGCGTCATGCTCGCCAGCGGCGGGCCTTCTTCGGCGTTGATCGGGCGGGATGTATCGGATGTGCTCGGGCCGGATTTGCAGAAAGCCTTCAAGGACGCGTTGAAGGTGCCTGAGGGCAACGGCATTCAGCAGGCCGAATATCGCTGGCAGAACTGGTCCGACGGCAAGGTCGAGCGCAAGCACGTGTTCTACCAGCGTGTCGGCCAGCGCATTCTGGCAGTGGGCTATTACCTGCCTCGCGCGTCAGCGGAGCAGGCCATGGCGTTGCTGAACAAGGCGGCCGGCGATCTGGCCAAGGATGAGAAAGGCACCCTGAGCGCGATCAATTCGCTCAAGGGCGGGTACCTGCAGGATGACCTGTATGTATTCGTGGTGGACCTGGACACCGGTCGTTACGTTGCCCATGGCACCAACCTGCGCTTGATCAACACCGACTTCAGCAAGATCAAGGATCCCGAAGGCAAGCCCGTGGGCGAGCCGATCCTGGCGTTGATTGCCAAACAGGATTATGGCGAATACGAATATCGCTGGAAGAACCCGGTGACTGGCAAGGTTGAGGCCAAGCATGCGTACCTGAAAAAGGTCGGGCATTTCCTGGTGGCTGTGGGTTATTACAGCCCATAAGATCAAAAGATCAAAAGATCAAAAGATCAAAAGATCGCAGCCTTCGGCAGCTCCTGCGCAAGCTGCGATCTTTGTGTTAACGAACCTTGTCCTCGCGCCCCCGCAACATCATGTTCGGCATTGCAATCGCTGCCGCCAACCCCAGCAGTGACACCGCCGCACTGACCATCAGCAAGTGCCGAAACGTCAGCAGCAACTCTGCCCGCAGGGCATTTTGCGCATCCCCCGGCGCGGCGTTCAAACCGTCCAGCAGGACATTTCCCGAACCGCCTTCGCCAATCAGCGTCGAGCTGCCCAGGTGGGCGAAGCTTGAGTCCTGCAACAGCGCCAGCAGCAATGCCGACATCAAGGCTACCCCCACCGCGCCACCCAGGGAGCGGAACAAATTGGTCGTGCTGGTGGCCACGCCAATGTCCCGCTGTTCTACCGAATTTTGCGTCCCTACCAGCGAGGTCGGGAATTGCATGCCGCCCGCAATACCACTGAGCAACATGAACAGGCTGCTCCAGATCATCGCCTGGGGCGGGCTGAACGCCATGCCGAGAATTGAAATCGGCATCAGCGCCGCGCCGGTCAGGATCATCGGTTTGTAGCGTCCGGTCACCGAGGTGCGACGACCGGCAAAATAGGCGCCTATCGGCAGCCCCATGGCCAGCGGTAACAGGTGCAGGGCGGCACTGTCGGCGCCTGCACCGGTGACGCTCTGAAAGCGCAGGGGCATCAGGACGATCAGCGAGATCGCCTGGAAACTGGTGAAGAAAATCGTGCACCAGCAGAGCAGGGCATTGCGGTTGGCAAACAGGTGCATCGGCAGCAACGGTTCCCGCGCCCGGCGTTCGTGCCAGACGAACAGCCCCAGTATCACTACCGCACACGCGAGCAGCCCCATGACTTCGAGGCTGTTCCAGGCATGGCCCTGGCCGACTTCGGTAATGCCGAGCAGCAAGGCCGTCAGGCCGATAATCATCAGCACGGTGCCAAGGTAATCGATCACCGGTTTGCGCTGCGGCACCGGCAGACCGACCAGGGTGCGATGAGCGACCACCAGGGCGCCCACCCCCAGCGGCAGATTGATCAGGAACACCCAGCGCCACGACAGGTACTCGGTCATGTAGCCACCCAGCACCGGTCCGGCGACACTCGCCACCGCGTACATGCTACTGAAATACCCCTGGTAGCGACCGCGTTCGCGCGGCGGCACGATGTCGCCGATGATCGCCTGGCTGACCGAAATCATCCCCCCGGCACCAATGCCCTGGAGAATTCGCGCCAGGACCAACTGCTCCATGCTCTGGGCCATACCGCAGAACAGCGAAGCCAGCGTGAACAGCCCCATGCCGAACAGCATCAACTTGCGGCGCCCGTACAGGTCGCCGAGCTTGCCGTAGATCGGTACGGCCACCGTCATGGCCACCATGTACCCGGAAATCACCCAGGCCAGCAGGCTGACATCCTTGAATTGTGCGGAGATGGCCGGCATCGAGACTGCCACGATGGTCTGGTCCAGCGCGCCAAGGAAGATCGCCAGCATCAGGGCAATCAGCACGCTGCGAATCGCCGGTTTCGGCGCGTCGGGCTGGGTGAGGTGGGTCACGGTAAAACCTGCGGCAATGGATGATCCGCAGGCAAGAGGCGAGCGGGAATGCTCGCCAGTGTAAGTCGATAGCAGGCTATTCGATAGGCTCGTAGGGAAGGCCGACGTAATTTTCTGCAATGGTCTTGCGACCGGCTTCGGAGTCGACGAAGTACGCCAGCTCTGATTCGGCGACGCGCTGGCTGAAACCGTCGTGGTCGTCGAAGCGGTGCAGCATCGACGTCATCCACCAGGAAAAACGCTCGGCCTTCCAGACCCGTCGCAGGCAAATTTGCGAGTACTTCTCCAACAGATCGAGGCGGTCTTCGCGGTACACCTTCAGCAGAATATCAAACAGCGTACTGACATCGCTGGCCGCCAGGTTCAGGCCTTTGGCTCCTGTGGGTGGGACGATGTGCGCGGCGTCGCCGACCAGGAACAGTCGCCCGTACTGCATCGGCTCGACCACAAAACTGCGCAGCGGCGCGATGCTTTTCTCAATGGACGGCCCGGTGACCAGCGTTTCGGCCAATTCCGCTGGCAGACGGGATTTGAGCTCCTCCCAGAATCGCTGATCGGACCATTGCTCCACCGTCTCCCCGGTGGGCACCTGCAGGTAATAACGGGTGCGGGTTGACGAGCGCATGCTGCACAGGGCGAACCCGCGTGGATGGCGGGCATAGACCAGCTCTTCGTGCACCGGCGGGGTGTCGGCGAGGATGCCCAGCCAGCCGAACGGATAAACCCGTTCGAAAATCTTCAGGCTGTCGGCGGGGATCGATTGCCGCGCCACGCCATGGAAGCCGTCGCAGCCGGCGATGTAGTCGCAGTCGAGTCGATAGCTCTCGCCGTCTTTTTCAAACGTGACGAAGGGTTCAGCGGTCTTCATTGCATGGGGAACGACGTTCTCGACGCCGTAAAGGGTCGTGGCGCCTGCAATCTGACGAGCGGCCATCAGGTCGCGAGTGACTTCGGTCTGGCCGTAGATCATCACGGTTTTTCCGCCGGTAAGGGCGTGCAGATCGATGTGCACCTGGCGACCGTCGAGCGACAATTCAAAGCCGTTGTGGATCAGCCCTTCGGCATCCATGCGTTGTCCCGCACCGGCCTTGCGCAGCAGCTCTACCATGCCCTGTTCAAGCACCCCGGCACGGATGCGCCCGAGGACGTAGTCCGGGGTCTGGCGTTCCAGGATGAGGGTGTCGATTCCGGCGTTGTGCAGCAGCTGGCCGAGGAGCAATCCGGATGGACCTGCACCAATGATGGCGACTTGGGTTTTCAGCGTTTTCATTGTTTTTATGGCTCGCAAGCTGCACTCGGCCAGGGCCGGTGAGTAATTGTTATGGATCGAGTGCTTGCATTTTTCACTTGCGAGTCTGTCAATTGAAGGTGAAAACTGAGCCGATACCTGTACATTCTGCCAATCGGTGCGATTATCGCCCGCTACTATCTCCGAGGCCTGATTGAAGTTATGAACAAGCCTGCCCTGCCTTCCATTCCGGTGTTCAAGCTTTACGGAGAAAGCCTGGACTGGCCCACCCCGGACCTGTTGCATTGTGAAACCATATCCAAACGCAGCCGTGAGCATCAGTGGGAAATCAAGCCCCATCGCCACGCTGATTTGTGCCAGTTGCTCTTCGTCTTCCAAGGTCAGGCAGAGCTTGAGATCGAAGGGCAACGCACACTGCTCACAGAGTCGGCGATCCAGATCCTGCCGCCTTTATCCGTGCACGGCTTTCGTTTTTCCGAGGACGTCGAAGGGTTTATCGTCACGCTGGCTGCGCCGCTGGTCGCGCACCTGCAGGCGCAGCTGGGCAGTTCGATGAATGCCCTGGGCCAGGCCGAGAGTTATCCGGCGGGCAAGGACAGTGAATATCTAAACAGCCTGTTTACTGCGCTGCAGGACGAGTACACCGGTCATCAACCGGCGCGGGAAATGCTTATGCATTCGCTGGTCAGCGTGATCATGGTCTGGGCCAGCCGCCAGGCCCTGCAGCGACGGTCTGCCAGTCAGCGTCCGCAGCGGGCGCGCGAGTACCTGAACGGCTTTATTCAGCTGGTGGAAGAAACCTATCGCCAGCATGTCAAGGTTGAAGACCTGGCGCATCGGCTGGGCATCTCTGTTTCCCACCTCAACGGCACTTGCCGCGAGTTGGCCGGGCAACCGGCGCTGCAGATCATGCACGAGCGCCAACTGCTCGAAGCCAAGCGCCTGCTGACCTATACCAGCATGACGATCTACGAGATGTCCGACGTGTTGGGGTTTTCCGATCCAACCAATTTCACCCGGCTTTTTCGACGTCGGGTAGGCATTTCGCCCAAGGCGTTTCGCGACCGTTTAAAGGCCGATCAGGACAACGAAACCTGACGCCTTTCGTCAGCGAAGGGCGTTGAGGGTGGCGTTGTGGGGAATACAGCGCTCGAAGTTGCAGCTCGCAAAATCGCGGGGCAGTTGCCGCAGCTGTTCGACCCGCCACGCAGCGGTGCCATAAAGCGCCAACGTTGCTGCGCAGGTGACGAAAATGGCGAGGTATCTTCTTGTTTTGATGTTCATGGCGCTCACCTCTGAACGACTACCCGGGGGTACTACGTTGAGCATAGTAGGAGCTGCCGAAGGCTGCGATCTTTTGATCTTGTATTTGCTTTTGATCTTCCAAAGAGCGCCACCCACAGCTGAAAATCAACAGATCCTCCGATCAAAAGCCCCCCCAAGCCCCCGCCAGCCCCTACAGTCGATCCAACTCGACATCCCACACCGGCTCTTGCGGAAACCGCAGCACCAGGAAATCCAGCATGCAGCGCAACGTCGTCGGCATGTGCTTGCGGGACGCGTACACCGCGTAGATGTTCATCTGCCGCGGTTCGGCTTGGGGTAACAAGCGGATCAACTCGCCACTGACAATGTGCACGCCCGCCTGGTAGCTCGGCAACATCGCCACCCCGGCGCCGGCCAGGGTGGCGCGCAGCAGGGTGCTTGCCTCGTTGGCGCTGATGTTGCCCTGCACCGTCACCGACTGCGACTCGCCGTCCTGCTCGAAGTGCCAGAGGCTTTTGCCGAAGTAGGAGTGGGTCAGGCAATTGTGTTCGCTCAACTCCTCGACCCGCTGCGGCGCCGGGTGCTCGTGCAGATACGCCGGGGAGGCGCAGATGACCGAACGGCAAACTGTCAGCCGCCGCGCGATCAGGTTCGGGTCCAGGTCGTTGCTGGTGCGGATGGCCAGGTCGATGCGTTCGTCCACCAGGTTGACCGTGCGATCGAGCATCTGCAGGTCGATGCTGACGCCAGGGTAGCGCTTGACGAACGCCGCCATGGCGTCCGCCAATTGCGCCTGGCCGAACGAGGTGCTGACGCTGATGCGCAGCAAACCACGGGGCGCCTCGTCCGGCTCGGTGACCGCCGCCTGCATGTCGCTGGACAGCTCGAGCATTTGCCGACAGCGCGGCAGTATCTCGCTGCCCGCCGCCGTCAGGCTCAGTTTGCGCGTGGTACGGTGCATCAGCCGCGCGCCGACCCAATCCTCCAGCTCCGCCAGATAACGTGAGACCACCGGCCGCGAAAGGTCCAGTTGATCGGCTGCAGCCGACTGGCTGCCGAGGTCGACCACCGAGACGAACACCCGCATTGCTTGAAGTCGATCCATGATTTGCCCGATTTTAGAAACAAACTATGTCGCAGCATCGCATTTTTTGTACCAGTGCAGGCAACTAAGCTCTGTCGCATCGCCACATACGGCAATCGGCATCGGAGCCCTACATGATCGGTTTCACTTCCCTCAAACGTATTCTGCTGGCCAGCGTCACGTTCGGCCTGGCAGCCCACGCCCTCGCGGCGCCCCTTACGCTGGACGTCTACAACCCGGGTACCGAGGCTATTTTCCCGGTCAGTTCGGTGCTCGTCAGCGGCGAGAAAGACGCGGTGCTGGTGGACGCGCAATTCGGCAAATCCCAGGCCGAACAAGTGGTGCAGAAAATTCGCACCAGCGGCAAGCAACTGACCACGATCTACATCAGCCACGGTGATCCCGATTACTACTTTGGCCTCGACACCCTGACCGCCGCGTTTCCGAAAGCCCGGGTGCTGGCGTCGCAGGCGACTGTGGATCACATCACGCAGACGGTCGACGCAAAACTGGCCTTCTGGGGGCCGAAAATGGGTGCGGATGTGCCGGCCAAAACCATCGTCCCGCAGGTGCTCAAGGGCGACAGCCTGATGCTTGAGGGGCACAAACTGCAGGTGATCGGCCTCGACGGCAGGCAACCGGATCGCAGCTTCGTGTGGATCCCGTCGATCAAGGCGGTGGTAGGCGGCGTGGTGGTGGCGCAGAACATCCATGTGTGGATGGCCGACACCCAAACCCCACAGTCCCATGCCGATTGGCTGGCGACGCTGCAGTCCATCGAGACGCTTAAGCCGCAGACTTTGGTGCCCGGCCATTACCTGGGCGAGCGCACCCGGTCGCTGGCGGCTGTGCAGTTTACCGCTGACTATATCCGGGCCTTCGACGAAGAAACCGCCAAGGCCAAGGACTCGGCTGCGCTGATCGCCGCCATGAAAAAACGTTACCCGACCCTGGGCGAAGAGAGTTCGCTTGAGCTCAGTGCCAAGGTCGCCAAGGGTGAGATGCAGTGGTAATACGCTAACCCTTGCACCTGTAGGAGCTGACGAGTGAAACGAGGCTGCGATCTTTTGATCTTGATCTTGATCTTGATCTTGATTTTAGACGCCAAAAGATCGCAGCCTCGTTTCACTCGACAGCTCCTACGCAGCTCCTACGCAGCTCCTGCCGGCTTTTGCGTTACCGCGACTGAGCCTGCTCCACCAACCACCCCATCAGCTCGCGCAGCTTGGGCGACGGCTCGGGTTTCTGCGGGAACACCAGGTAGTAGGCCAGACCGGTTTTAACCTTCAGCGCGAAGGGCATCACCAGCCTGCCCGCGCTCAAGTCATCCCCGATCAGCGACCAGTCTCCAATCGCCACGCCCGTCCCTTGGGACGCCATCGACATGGCCAGGTCCAGGGTTTCGAAATGCTGGCCCTTGCCCACGTTGTTCAAGCGTATCCCGGCGCTGGCCAGCCAGGCTTTCCAGTCGCGTTCGTCCCGGGTGGGGTGCAACAGCAAATGCTGTTGCAGGTCATCCGGGGACTGCAACGGTACCGGGCCTTCGAGCAGCGGCCTGGAGCAGACCGGGGTCAGTTGTTCGTCGAACAGGTGCAGGGAGGCCAGCGCATTGTCCGGTAGCGCTCCGTACATCACTGCGGCGTCGAACTGTTCGCGATGAAAATCCACTCCGTGCTTCACCGTGGTGGTCAACTCTACCGGCACGTCCGGACGCTCCCTTTGCCACTGCAACAGCCGTGGCAGCAACCAGCGCATGACGCAGGTCGGCGCCTTCAACTGCAGGGTCTCGCGCGTCTCACCGATCTGGTCCACGGCTTCGTCGATCAAGCGGAAAATCTTCTGCACCCGCGGCAGCCATTCGCGCCCCTGCGCCGTCAACTCCAGGCCCCGGGCCTGGCGAATGAACAGCTCATAACCCAGATGATCCTCCAGCCCGGCGACTTGCCGGCTCACCGCGCCCTGGGTGATGTGCAACTGCTCGGCGGCACGGGTGAAGTTGCAGCACTGCGCGGTGATCAGAAAAGTGTGCAGCGCCGGCAGGGGAGGCAATCGTTTCATGGGGATCCAAGGTATGACGTAAGGACATGGCTAGTATGACTTTTTATCCATTGTTGAGGCGACGTGTCGCCCGTTCCAATGAGGCCATCCCTGGACCTGCCCACGCATCATAAACACTGCGCAGGTCCGGCGTCTCAAACGAACAGGAAGGGCAATGACATGGCGACGTGTGGCGAAGTATTGGTCAAGTTACTCGAAGGTTACGGGGTCGAGCAGGTGTTCGGCATTCCCGGGGTTCACACCGTGGAGCTGTACCGCGGGCTGGCCCGTTCGAGCATCAACCACGTCACTCCGCGTCATGAGCAGGGCGCCGGTTTCATGGCTGACGGCTATGCGCGCACCAGCGGCAAGCCCGGTGTGTGCTTCATCATCACCGGCCCTGGCATGACCAACATCACCACTGCCATGGGGCAGGCCTACGCCGATTCGATCCCGATGCTGGTGATCTCCAGCGTGCAATCGCGCAGCCAGTTGGGCGGTGGCCGGGGCAAGCTTCACGAGCTGCCAAACCAGAGCGCGCTGGTGGCCGGGGTGGCGGCGTTTTCCCATACGCTGATGTCGGCGGCCGAGCTGCCAGGCGTGTTGGCCCGCGCCTTTGCGTTGTTCCAGGCGGGTCGTCCGCGCCCGGTGCATATCGAAATTCCGCTGGATGTGCTGGTCGAGGAAGCGGATGACCTGCTCGCCAGCGTGCCGGTCAATATTGATCGTGCGGGTGCTTCGCCGAGCGCGATCAGCCGCATGACCGCGCTGCTGGCCGGCGCGAAACGCCCATTGATTCTTGCCGGTGGCGGAGCCATTGATGCCGCAGCCGAGCTGACTGAACTGGCCGAGTTGCTCGATGCGCCCGTGGCCCTGACCATCAATGCCAAGGGCATGCTGGAGTCCGCGCATCCGTTGCTGATCGGCTCGACCCAGAGCCTGGTCGCCACCCGTGCCCTGGTCGCCGAGGCCGACGTTGTGCTGGCCATCGGCACCGAGCTGGCCGAGACCGATTACGACGTGACGTTCGCCGGTGGTTTCGAGATTCCCGGTGCACTGTTGCGGGTGGACATCGACCCCGACCAGACCGTGCGCAACTATCCGCCACAGGTCGCGCTGGTGTCCGATGCGCGCAACGCCGCGCAGGCACTGTTGAGCGCGCTCTCGCACAAATCCCTGGCCGAGCGCCGTGCCGATTGGGGCCAGGTGCGTGCTGCGCGTCTGCGCGCCGAGCTGGCAGCGACCTGGGACGCGCCGACCCTGGCACAAACCCGCTTCCTGGAAACCGTGCTGCACGAGTTGCCGAATGCAGTGTTTGTCGGCGATTCGACCCAGCCGGTGTATACCGGCAACCTCACGTTCAACCCGGAGCGCCCGCGTCGCTGGTTCAATTCCTCCACCGGCTACGGCACCCTCGGCTATGCCTTGCCGGCGGCGATTGGTGCCTGGCTCGGTGGCAGCATCGAGGGCGGCGCGCGTCCTGCGGTGGTGTGCCTGATCGGTGACGGCGGCCTGCAATTCACCTTGCCGGAACTGGCCAGCGCCGTAGAAGCCCGGACCCCGGTGATCGTCCTGCTGTGGAATAACCAGGGCTACGAAGAGATCAAGAAATACATGGTCAACCGCGCCATCGAACCGGTGGGCGTGGACATCTACACACCGGATTTCATCGGCGTGGCCAAGGCTCTGGGCTGTGCCGCCGAAGCGGTGAAGGGGGTCGAGCAACTGCGCACTGCGCTGCGCGTCGCTGCTGACCGGCAGGGCCCGACCCTGATTGAGATCGATCAGGCGCAATGGATGCAGGCGGTGTCGAAATGAGCCTGCCGACAACTTTGCACGGCCTGTTTATCAACGGCCAGTGGTCTGCCGGTCCGGAACATCTGCGGGTGATCAATCCGTCGACCGAGGCCCTGCTGACAACGGTTAATGGTGGCGACTCAGCTGCCGTCGATCAAGCCGTCACTGCCGCCGCCGCAGCCTTCCAGAGCTGGTCGCAGACCAGCGGCGCCGAGCGCGGTGCGATCCTGCGCAAGATCTCCGCAGGCGCGCAGGCCAGTCGTGAGCAGTTGATGCATTTGCAGTCGAGCAATAACGGCAAGCCACTGTTCGAAGCCGCCATCGACGTCGATGACGTCATCGCCACTTTCGAGTACTACGCCGGTCTGGCCGAAGGCCTGGACGCGAAACAGGACAGCCCGGTCGAGTTACCAACAGACGATTTCAGCGCTCGAGTACGCCGGGAACCTTGCGGTGTGGTCGGCCTTATCGTGCCGTGGAATTTCCCGATGGTCACCACCGCCTGGAAGCTCGCGCCGGCCCTTGCCGCCGGTTGCTGCGTGGTGCTCAAACCGTCCGAAGTAACGCCCCTGCCAGAGCTGGAGCTGGCGGCGATCATTGCCCGTTCGGGTCTGCCCCAGGGCGTGTTCAACCTGGTCTGCGGCACTGGGCTGGCTGTCGGCGCACCGCTGTCGGCGGACCCGCGCATCGCCAAGATCTCCTTCACCGGCAGCAACGCGGTAGGGGTGCAGGTGATGCAGCGCGCGGCGGAAACCGTCAAGGGCGTGAGCCTGGAACTGGGGGGTAAATCCTCGTTGCTGGTGCTGGCTGATGCCGACCTTGAGCTGGCGGTGGAAGTGGCGTGTGGCGGCGGGTTTTTTAATGCCGGACAAATGTGTTCGGCCACCAGCCGTGTGTTGGTCGCCGATGAACTGGCGGATGAGTTTCTCATTCGCTTGAAGGCTCGTGCCGAAGCCATTCGTGTGGCGGACCCGTTCGATCCGGCGGTGGAAATGGGCGCGCTGGTCAATCAGGCGCAATACCAGCGGGTACTCGGCCACATCGACCGTGGCTTGAGCGCTGGCGCGAAGCTGATCTGCGGCGGCAATCGCCCGGCGGACCTTCCACGAGGCTATTTTTTGCAGCCGACGATCTTCACCGACGTGCCCCAGGGCAGTGCGCTTTGGTGTGAAGAGATTTTCGGCCCGGTCATTTGCGTGCGCAGTTTCGCCTCCGAAGGCGAGGCGATTGCCCTGGCCAACGATAGCCAGTTCGGTCTGGTGGCCAGTGTCGTCACGCGCAATGCCGAAACGGCGGATCGCGTCGCGAACGCCTTGCAGGCGGGGCTCGTGTGGATCAACGCGCCACAGGTGATCTTTGCGCAGGCTGCCTGGGGTGGTTACAAGCAGAGCAGCATTGGCCGCGAATTGGGGCCGTGGGGCTTGCAGGCTTTCCAGGAAATAAAACACGTCATTCGAGCCATCTGATCGCTCGAATATGGTGAGTGCGTGCCTCTTGTCGAGGCATGTGCTGATGTCATGGCTTCGATGAGTTTTTATCGATAGTCAGGTGTTTTGCACGACCTCAGGATGAACTCGCTGGTTCCGCCAAGCCCCGAAAATACGAGGGATAACGCTGATCCGGACGCGGATGCAACAGTTTTGACCTGCCTTATACCTACAAAAACAAAGGGAGTCCGTAATGGGCGAGCATGATCTGAACAGACGTCAATTCATCAAGACCGTGGGCGTAGCCTCGGTAGCCGCGGCGGCCATGAGCATGCCGTTCATCAAGGCCAATGCCAGCGACACCCGTTTCCAGGGTAAAACCCTGCGCCTGTTGACCTGGTCCGACGACACCGGCCTTGCCGCGCTGCGCAACATCGCGGCGACCTTTGAAGACAAATACGGCTGCAAGGTCATCGCTGACCGTACCGGCAGCACCTCGGAAATGGTCGCCAAACTCAAGGCTGGCGGCGATCGTGCGCAGTACGACATCATCACCCTGGCTGGCGTTGGTGCCGAGGGCCTGGCGGCGGCCAACCTGCTGGAAAAACCCGACCTCAACCGCATTCCCAACCTGGTCGATGTGCCGGAAAAATACCGCACCGGTGCCAACGGCCACGGGATTGGATACCTGCTTTGGTGCAACAGCCTGGTCTACAGCACCCGCACCATCCAGCAAGCGCCGGACAGCTATGCCGCGCTGTGGGACGCCGACCTGTCGCCGAACATTTTCCTGCCGCCGCCGAACTGGACCGAAGCCATGGACCTGATCATCATCGCCGCCAAACTGGCCGGTGGTGACGAGCACAACATCGAGCCGGGCTTCAGGAAGCTCGCAGAGCTCAAGGACCGCGTGGTGACGCTGGGCGAGAACCCGAACCAGATCGCCGAGCTGTTCCGCACCGGTTCCCTGGACATGGGTGGCCTGTATGCGCCGGCTTTTTTCCCCAAGCAGATCCGCGATCCGGCCTACGGCCTGGGTGCTACCTTTGGCATGAAAGAAGGCTTCTACACCGACCTGATGCTCTCGGTGATGCCGAAAAATCGCCCCGGCGATACCGACCTGGCCTACGCCTTCATCAACCACTCCCTGGACCCGCTGGTGCAGGGCAAGATGGCCGAGGACATTTACAACGGCCCGGTCAACGCCAAGGCGATCATCTCCGCCGAGGCCCGCAAGAGCCCGTACATCCTCACGCCGGAGCAAATTGCCGAGAAGGCGATCATGCACGACAACGCCTTCCTGGCCTCTGTGCATGACCAATGGATTCGTCGCTACACGGAAATCTTTTCTTCCTGATCTGCCATACGACCTGCAAGGCACGGTCCCCTGCAGGCGCTGCCGCAGGCTGCGATTTTTTGACTTTGATTTTCAGGATCAAAAGATCGCAGCCAGCGGCCGCTCCTACCGGGGGGGTGCACCAGATCGTCCTGTGCAATTGACGAGACCCTAGCCATGGATCACCAACCCCTGACCCACCCCGGCAACATCGCGGCATCACCGCCAAAACGCGGCGTGTCACCCACCGCCCGCGCCTGGCTTTTTCTCACGCCATCGATGCTGTTCCTCGGCGTGCTGATTGCCGCCAGCCTGCTGGTACTGCGCATGAGCGTGGGCACCAAAGGCGCGGAATGGACCGGCTTCAGCCTGGCCAGCTACGCGCAGTTGCTGGAACCTTACTACCTCAAATCCTTGTTGCTGACCCTGCGCCTGGCGTTGATCAGCGCGGCGATTGCCGTGGTGCTGGCGATCCCGGTGGCCTACACCATGTCACGCCTGACCTCCCCCTTGGTGCGGCGAATTTTCCTTGCAGCAGTGTTGCTGCCCTTGCTGGTCAACCTGCTGCTGCAAAGTTATGGCTGGCTGGTGATCCTCGGGCCTGGCGGAATGCTCAATCAGGCCTTGATGGGACTGGGTCTGATCAAGCGTCCGATCATGTTGCTCTACAACCAGAACGGCGTGCTGATGGGGCTGGTGCAAACCGCCTTCCCGCTGGCCGTACTGCCAATCGCCAGCGCCATGCGCGGAGTCGCCCGCACCTACGAAGAGGCGGCGGCCACCCTCGGCGCCAGTCGCTTGCAGGTGTTCCGCCAGGTGGTGCTGCCGATGAGTCTGCCGGGCATCATCACCGGCGCAACGCTGGTGTTCGCCTACAACGCCAGCAGCTTCGTAGTGCCCCTGTTGCTGGGTGGTCGGCGCGTGCCGATGCTGGCGGTGATGGTCCATGACCAGATCGCCCCGCTGATGAACTGGCCCGCTGCCTCCGCAGCCGGGGTGGTTCTGATTGTCACCACGCTGCTGATCATGACCCTGTCGGAATATTTCACTGGCCGGCGTCGGCGCAGGATGGAGGCTTCGCAATGAGCACTGTGATCAACAAGCGTCATACGTTACTGCCGGGCGATACCGGCAAGTTTGCCGGCGTGCTGTCGGGCTTTATCCTGCTGCTGGCGGTGCTGCCGATCCTGACGATGATCGTCATGTCATTCAGCGGCGCCTCAAACCTCGACTTCCCACCCAGCAGCTACAGCCTGCAGTGGTACAAGGCCGCCTGGAACAGCTTTGTCTCGCCCGACTCCAGCGATGTGCTGAGCCTGGGCAAAGCCATGACCACCAGCCTGATGGTGGCTTGCCTGACCATGGTCTTCGCCACGATCATCGCGGTGCCTGCGGCCTATGCGCTGACCCGTTGCGAGTTCCGCGGCAAGGCCGTGGCGCTGCAACTGATGTCGTTGCCGCTGGTGTTTCCCATGGTGGTACTGGGCCTGGCCTTGCTGCTGGTTTTCGACAGCCTGCCGTTCCAGATGACCACCTCGCGCCTGGTGATTGCGCACGTGATCCTGGCATTACCCTTCGTGGTGAAGAATTGCACCGCAGCGATGCTGTCCATCGGCACTGAGGTCGAAGAGGCTGCGCAGATGCTCGGCGCGTCGCCCACCCGGGCGATCGTTGACGTAGTGGTGCCGTTGATGAAGTCGGGAATTCTCGCGGGGATGCTGCTGGCGTTCATCGTCTCGTTCAACGAGTTCACCGTGACCTACTTCCTCTACACCATCGATGTCATGACCGTGCCGATCTGGATGTACAGCCGCACCGTGTCATCGCTTGACCCGACTGTCTTTTCCTTTGCCGTGCTGATCGTGCTGATCGACTTCGTCCTGATCTGGGCGTTGGAGAAGCTGGTGGGCGAGGGCGGCGTTTCCTTTTGATTTGAGGTGCAACATGACTGGTCTGATTCTGGAAAACGTCGAAAAACACTACGGCTCGGCCTGCGCGGTAAAGGATGTGAACCTGCATTTGCCCGAGGGCAAGCTGGTGTGTTTTCTCGGCCCCTCGGGCTGCGGGAAAACCACCCTGCTGCGCATGATCGCCGGGCTCGAAACCCTCTCGGGCGGGGAGATCCGCCTGGACGGTGAAGACATCGGCCACACCCCGGCGCATCTGCGCAATTTCGGCATGGTGTTCCAATCCCTGGCGTTATTTCCGCACATGACCGTGGGGGAGAACATCGCTTACCCTTTGAAGCTGCGTGGGGTCAGCAAGGCTGATCAACAGGCGCGGGTGGTGGAGTTGCTGCAGCTGATTCAGTTGCAGGAGATGATTGATCGCCCGGTGTCCAAGTTGTCCGGCGGGCAACGCCAGCGCGTGGCGATCGCCCGGGCAATTGCCTCACACCCGAAAATCCTGTTGCTGGATGAACCGCTTTCGGCGCTGGACGCCAAGCTGCGGGAATCGATGCAGGTAGAAATCCGCCAACTGCAACAGCGCCTGAACATCACCACCATCATGGTCACCCACGACCAGCGTGAGGCCATGACCATGGCCGATATCGTCGTCGTGTTGGGCGAGCATCGGGTACAGCAGGTAGGGACGCCCATCGAGATTTACCGGCATCCGGCCAACGAGTTCGTTGCCGACTTCATCGGCTCGGGCAACATTTTTCCGGCTACGGCGCTGGGCAATGGCAAGGTCGGTTTGCCCGGTGGGGACGCCCTGCAAGTGCCGATCTGCAGCAGCATAGTGGCGGGGGCGAAGGTCAAGATGCTGATTCGTCCCGAGGACCTGCAGCTGTCGCAGCCCCAGGCCACGGCGGGAAACCGTCTGCTGGGCAGGGTGACGTTCGTGCGCGACATCGGCGCGACGATTGAAACCACGGTGGAGTGTTCGGGGGTGTCGTTTACTGCCTTGAGTACGCCTTGCCAGGGCTTCGGCCTGAGCATCGGCAACCCGGTGTCGGTAACCCTGCCGGCCGAGGCGTGCCGGGTGCTCGGCGCCTGATCCTGACTCGATGGCGGCCTTTGCGGCCTCATCGCGGGCAAGCCCGCTCCCACAGTGATTTTTGGTGTTCACAGAACCTTTGGGAGCGGGCTTGCCCGCGATGAGGCCAGTGGCCACCCATCACTATTTGGATTACACCGACAACCGCAACCGCGCCAGATCCCTTAACGGCGGCGCACCGAACAGCCGGCTGTATTCCCGGCTGAACTGCGACGGGCTCTCATACCCCACCCGATACCCCGCCGCCGACGCATCCAGCCCTTCGGCCAGCATCAACCGCCGCGCCTCCTGCAAACGCAGCTGCTTCTGATACTGCAGCGGACTCATCGCGGTCATTGCCTTGAACCGGTGATGCAGCGTCGACACGCTCAGGTTTACTTCCTTGGCCAGGTCATCGATGCGCAACGGTTGCTCGTAATTGCCATTGAGCCATTTGATCGCCTGGCTGATGCGATGGCTCTGGCTGTTGGCAATGGCAATCTCATACAGGCGATGCCCCTGCGGGCTGCGCAGCAGGCGGTAGAGAATCTCGCGGCGAATCAGCGGCGCAAGCATGCCGATGTCCTTGGGTGAATTGAGCAGGCGGGCCAGGCGCAGCACGGCGTCGAGCATCGCGGTATCGATCTGCTCCACGTACAGGCCGCGCCCCGTAGGGCGGGTCGGCACGCCAAGGGGGCCGGCGTCGGCAATCAACGCGGTAATTTCCGCCGGGTCGATATCCAGCCGCACGGCCAGTATCGGTTCTTCGCAAGTGACATTCACCACCCGCCCACTCAGCGGCATCGAGACCGACACCACCAGGTAATTCAGTGGGTCGTAATTGAAAAACTCATCGGCCAGGCGCACCTCTTTTCGCCCCTGGGCCATGATGCACAGTGCCGGTTGCGCGAGCACCGGGGCAAAATCGTGGGACTTGCTGTGGCGCGACATGAACAGCGAGCCGACGGCCGTGGCATAGGTGCCATCATCCAGCGTGTTGCGGCGAATGATAGCGGCCAGTTCCGCCCGCTGTTTTTCCATGTCGGCGTCCAGCGGGGCTTCAAAGTGATCGAGCGACGACATGCACGGCATCCTCGGCGAAGTGGTGGGATGAGCAGAGCTTAAATTTGTGCAAGGAACAACGGTAGACACATCCTGCGAAATGCTTGCCTGATTCTGCACCGGGCTCAAGTGTTTCACGGTGGCGGCGGGCGCTAGCCGGGCAAACTTGCTCGAAAGTCATATTTCAATGCTGTGACAGCATTTACAGGTTGTTACAGGTTCCCGGAGAGGCCTGGCAGGATCGTGCAACAAGCCGGCAGGAATCGACTAACCGCGTTCTCCCGGGCGCGCTTAACCTTTGATCCTGTCGCAGCCCGTCCCACGGCTGCCACTTGAGTACCTGGGAGGGTTGAACATGTCTACGCAAATTCCCGTCAGCCATATGGCCTTTGTTCGTGCTCGTGCCGGGCGTTCGGTGGAACTGGGCGCGCGTCTCAGTGCCCTGATAGAACCGTCGCTTACTGCACCGGGCTGCCTGAGCTTCGCCTTGCAACATTCACAATGCGATCCGCAGTTGTGGCTGGTGTCCGGTTTCTGGCTCGATCAACAGGCCATGACGGCCTACTTCAGCACCCCGGCCATGCAGATTTTTGCTGAGTTGGTGGAGGACCTGGTGGTCAACAGCCTGGATTTTCATACCTTCGAGCAAGTATCAGCCGCCCAGGCGCTCGGACAGACCCAGTCCTGGGTACACAAAATGGCGGGTTGAGGGTTTAATGACGGCATTCTCAATCAGCCAGGATGCCCGACATGGCACGTAAAGCCTTTGAAACCTTCGAAGCCGTATCGGCCGTTGTCCCCCGCGAGGGCGGTTACTACGCGGCGATTGCCACCAAAGCCATCGGTAGCTCGGGCGCACCGCGCTTCAACAAGCTGCTGGAAGAACAGACCTTCAAGACCGCCAAGGAGGCGGACGAGGCTGCCGCCATGCAACTGACGCACCTCAAGGGCGTCGGTGAAGACGGCGAACTGATCTGGTAGTCATCTGAGCAGTAGCTACCTGGTCGCCCCTGGGCGGAACATCTTGAACAGTGCCTCCGGCCCCAGCTGGAAGTAATCCGCCGGCCCGCCGCCGCGCAGTATCGGCTCTGCCGCGGCGGTGTCGTACACCCCATCCTTGAGCAGCCATTTGGCAATGTGCACGGCCACCACTTCGCCGAGTATCAGCCAGCTGGGCACCACATTGCCGTCAGCCCGTTGCAGCTGAATGATCTGCGTTACCTTGCATTCAAAGGACACCGGGCTTTCAGCGACCCGTGGCACCTGGATCACTTTCGAGGCCACGGGTGTCAGCCCGGACAACTCGAATTCATTGACCTCAGGCCCGACCATCGCGCAGCTCTGATTCATCTGCTCGGCCAATGGACGAGTGGCCAGGTTCCAGGCGAATTCGCCGGTCTGCTCGATATTGTTCAAGCTGTCTTTGCGCCCGACGCTGGAGAACCCGATGATCGGCGGAATGTAGTTGAAGGCGTTGAAAAAACTGTAGGGCGCCAGGTTAAGGCGGCCGTTGGCATCCTGCGACGAAATCCAGCCGATGGGCCGCGGCCCGACGATGGCGTTGAACGGATCGTGGGGCAGGCCATGGCCGTTGGCAGGTTCGTAGAAATGGATGTCGTCGGGCATGGAGTAGCGTTCCTTTAGGAGCGAGCTGGCTCGCGATAATCTGTCGGTCAAAAGCAATGTATCTGACACAGCATCACGAGCAAGCCCGGTCGCCATAAAATCTTCCCATTTGCGTAAGTGACAGATTTTTCATAAAGCACCTACCTATTTTTCACCAAGCCCCCGCCAGTCTGCGTGCAAAACCAAGAAACGACCACGCACGCTGGAGCGCTATCCTCGATGAATAAACTTCCTCAAATAACCCTGGCATTCTGGGTGATGAAAATCTGCGCAACGACCTTGGGGGAGACCGCAGGCGATTTGCTATCGATGACTCTCAATGTCGGCTACGCCATCAGCTCGCTGATTCTGATCAGCGTATTTGTGCTGACGTTGATCACTCAGCTGATGTCCAAGTCTTACAAACCGGTGCTGTACTGGATCGTGATCCTGTCGACCAGCACGGCCGGCACCACGATGTCGGACTTTATGGATCGTACCCTGGGTCTGGGCTACGCCACCGGTTCGATGATTCTGATTGCCATCCTGGTTGGGATTTTTGCCGCCTGGCGCTTGAGCGGTGATTCACTGAATGTGACCAAAGTGCAGACCTTGCGCGGCGAAATGTTTTACTGGATGGCGATCCTGTTTTCAAACACCCTGGGCACGGCACTCGGCGATTACCTGGCCGACGACTCGGGCCTGGGTTTTGCCGGTGGCGCGCTGTTGATCGGCTCGACCATTGTGATGGTGGTGCTGCTCAAATACTTGACCAGGATTTCGTCAGTGTTGCTGTTCTGGGTGGCATTTGTCCTCACCCGGCCGTTCGGGGCGACCCTAGGTGACTTCCTGACAAAACCGGATGAAAAGGGGGGGCTGGATTTCGGTACGATTGGCTCCTCGCTGGTGTTGGCGGGGATTCTGATGGTGATGATTGCGGGTGCTTCCTACGCGCAAAACAAGTACGCGAAGCCGGCGGCTGCCGAGTTGAGCTGATAGATTTTTGGGGGGCTCCATCGCAATGCCGCCCGGAACTCACAAGCTCCGGACGGCGTTTCGACGAAGAGGCCGGTGCAGCCGACCTGAATGTGACGGTCAGTCAGTGGTGATGCGTGAGTGCTTGCGGGTGTCTTTCATGGTGATGTACACCAGCAACGACACTGCAATACACCCGGTCACGTACCAGTAGTAGCCGGTTTCCATGCCGCTGCTCTTGAACCACAGCGCGATGTATTCAGCGGTACCGCCGAAGATCGACACGGTCAGCGCGTAAGGCAAACCAACACCCAGTGCACGGATTTCGGTCGGGAACAGTTCGGCTTTCACAACCGCGTTGATCGAGGTGTAGCCGCTGACGATGATCAGCGCCGCCATGATCAGGAAGAACGCGCCCCACCAGCTCTGCACGGTGTGCAGGGCGGTCAGGATCGGCACGGTGAACAGCGTGCCAAGGACGCCGAAGGCGATCAGGATCGGCCGGCGACCGACTTTATCCGAGAGCCCGCCTACCAGCGGTTGCAGGCACATGAACAGGAACAGCGTGGCTGCCGAAATCGTGGTGGAGTCGGAGATGCTCATACCGACCGTGTTCACCAGGTACTTCTGCATGTAGGTGGTGTAGGTGTAGAACGCCAGCGTACCGCCCATGGTCAGGCCGACCACGGTGAGCAGTTCCTTGGGGTGGCGCATCAAGGTGCGCATGGCGCTTTCCTTGGCCTTTTCTTTCTTGGTGAAGGACTCGGTCTCTTCCATGCCGCGACGCAGGTAGAGCGCAACCACGGCACACAGCGCGCCGATGGCAAACGGGATGCGCCAGCCCCAGGCATACAGCTCCTCGGTGGTGAGGACGTTCTGCAGGACGATCAGTACGCCCAGCGCGATGAGCTGGCCGGAGATCAGGGTCACGTACTGGAAGCTCGAGAAGAAACCGCGACGCTCCTTGGTCGCCATCTCGCTGAGGTAAGTGGCCGAGGTGCCGTACTCGCCACCGACCGACAGGCCTTGCAGCAAACGGGCGAAAATCAGCAGGATCGGCGCGCCGATGCCGATGGTTTCATAGCCCGGGCTCAGGGCGATCAGCAGCGAACCGAAGCACATCAGGTAAACCGAGGCCATCAACGCCTTTTTACGACCAACCTTGTCGGCGTACAGGCCCATCAGCCAGCCCCCGATCGGACGCATCAGGAAGCCTACGGCGAAAATCGCGGCGGTATTAAGCAGCTGTGCGGTGGTATCGCCTTTAGGGAAAAAGGCTTTGGCGAAGTACAGCGAGAACGCGGCGTAGACGTACCAGTCGTACCACTCGACCATATTGCCGACCGAACCGCTGAAGATCGATCTGATGCGACTGGAAGTGGTTCTGGTCTTGGCCGGCACGGCAGCCGATCCTGCGGGCAGGGTGTTGGAGTTATCCATCGAAGGATCCTTAATCTAATTGTTGTATTGGAGCGCATTGAAACGCAGCCTGCGGGGGCTATAGCAGGAGCTGTGCCAACAGGGGGAGGGCCGGTTTAGAGGGGTTTGGACGGGTGCGTAAGCGGATTTCCGCTTATTGGAAAATGGGGGTGAGCGGAAAATCGCTTATCAGCTTGTAGAGGTGTATTGGCAGCAATGGCCTCTTCGCGGGCTTGCCCGCGAAGAGGCCGATCCAGGCGCTACAAAAACATCTCGCGAGTCAGCCCATGGCGCTGCATCTTTTCATTGAAGGTGCGGCGCGGCAGTTGCAACTCTTCGAGCACCGCTTTCACATCGCCTTTATGCCGGGTCAAGGCCGCCCGCAGGCAGTGTTCTTCGAAAGCCTCCTGACGAGCCGCCAGTGACTGCCCCGGTTCGCTGCCCACCGGTGCCGGCTCATCGAGCCCCAGCACCTGGCGCTCGGCTACGTTGGCCAATTCACGGACGTTGCCGGGCCAGTCATGGCTGAGCAAGTGGCTCAATTGCGCGCCGGTCAGTGGTGGAAATGTGCGGCCCAGGCGATCGGCGGCGCTCTGGGCGAAGGTTTCGAACAGCAGCGGGATGTCCTCGCGCCGGTCTCGCAGCGGCGGCAGGCGCAGTTCGGCAACGTTCAGGCGATAGGCCAGGTCTTCACGGAAGCGTCCGGCCCGGGCTTCGTCCAGCAGGTCGGGCTTGGTCGCGGCGATGATTCGCAGGTCCACGCGAATGCTCTGGTTCGAACCCAGGCGCTCGAGTTTCTGTTCCTGCAGCACTCGTAGCAATTTCACTTGCTGGGCCAGTGGCATACTTTCGATTTCATCGAGAAACAGCGTGCCGCCGTCGGCATATTCGAGCTTGCCGATGCGCTTGCCCTGGGCGCCGGTGAATGCGCCACTCTCGTGGCCGAACAGTTCGGCTTCGAACAGTTGCTCGGGGATCGCTGCGCAATTGAGCGCCACAAAGGGCTTGGCGGCCCGTGTCCCGAAGTCGTGCAGGCAGCGAGCAACCAGCTCCTTGCCACTGCCGGTTTCACCGCGGATCAACACATTGACCGGCAATGCCGCCAGTTCCAGCACTTGCCGGCGTAACGTCTGCAGTCCTCGGGATACCCCCAGCAGTGTGGCATCGAGCTTGGCGCGGTTGTCGGCCTGTTCATGCAGGGCGCGGTTTTCCAGCACCAGCCGGCGTTTGTCGAGCGCGCGTCGCAGGCTGCCGAGTAGCGTCTCGGGGCTGAAGGGTTTTTCGAGGAAGTCGTAGGCGCCGTCGCGCATCGCGTCCACGGCCATCGGCACATCGCCGTGGCCGGTCAGCAGGATCACCGGCAAGTCGGCATCGCGCCGCTGGACCTCGGCCAACAGCTCCAGGCCGGTCATACCGGGCATGCGCACGTCGCTGAGGATCACCCCAGGAAAGTGCCGGGGCAACTGCGCCAGGCACTCTTCGGCGCGACTGAACAACTGCACTTCGAAGCCTGACAGGCTCAACCATTGTTCGACGGCGCTACGAATGCTGCTTTCGTCGTCGACGACGATTACTGAGTTGAGCATGGGCCCTGGGCCTCCTGGTCGATTGGCAGGGTGAGGGTGAAAGCGGCGCCGTTACCCTGGTTGGCCGCGCTCAGGCGGCCGCCGGATTCGTGAGCGATGGCAAAGGATACGGCCAGCCCGATGCCCAGGCCATCGCCCACGGGTTTGGTGGTGAAAAACGGATCGAAGACTTTTGCCAGGTGTTCCTCGGCAATGCCGCCACCATTATCGGACACGGTCAGGCGCCACAGCTTTTCATCTTCTTCCAACCGGATTTCCAGGCGCTTGCAGGGCTTGTCGTGCATCGCGTCGAGGGCGTTACGCAATAGATTGATCAGCACCTGCTCCAGGCGAATCGAATCACCACGCACCCAGGCCGGGCGCGTCAGGTGCAGCACCGTGCTGACCTGTTCCTCGCGCAGGCGGGTTTCGAGCAGTTGCAGCGCCTGGTCCACCACAGTCGCCAGGTCCAGGCGTTCGCGCAGGCCGCTGGGGCTCTTGCGGGCAAACGTCTTGAGGTGGCCGGTCAGGGCAGCCATGCGCGTCAGCATGTCGTCCACCGGCTTGAGTGCCTTGTAGGCGTCATCTACCCGGCCGTGGTCGAGCAACAGGCGCAGGGTGGCCAGTTGCATGCGCTGGGCGGTCAGCGGCTGGTTGATTTCATGGGCCAGGGCGGCGGACATCTGGCCCAGGGCGGCGAGCTTGGCCGACTGCACCAGGCCATCCTGAGCGGTGCGCAGGTCGCGGGTGCGTTCTTCGACCAGGCGCTCGAGCTCTTCGCGACTGCGCTGGCGGATCTTGGCCAGACGCCAACGCTGATTGAGAAATAGCAGCAGGAAAACCAGCGCCAGCCACGACCCGGCTGCAGCCAGTGCGGCAGTGCGGCTGTCTTCAAAGGGCACCTGCGGGCGACGCAGCAGATGCAGGGTCCAGTCTTCGGCGGCCAGGGGCAGGGATTCCCACAGGTAGTCAACTTTGCCATCCGGGCCATCGACCCGCGCCAGGTGACTGTTGTCGTCGAAACTCTCCAGGGGCTGATAGTCCAGCTGTTTCAGGGGCTGCTTGTCGTACTGGCGGGTGGCCTTGAGTTCGGCGTGATCGCTGTCATTCAGTGGTTTGAGCAAGCGATAACGCCAGCCTGGCTGATTGGCGATGAAGATCACGCCACGGGCATCGCTGACCAGCAAAGTATCGCTGCCTTGGCGCCATTCACGCTCCAGCTCGGGAAACTCGAGCTTGACCACCATGGCACCGAGGAAACGCCCATCGTCGGCAGTCACCGCACTGGACAGGAAATAACCGGGAATCCCGCTGGTCACCCCCACTGCATAGAAGCGTCCGGACCCCAGGGTGCGGGTCTGGCTGAAGTAGGGGCGAAAGCCGTAGTTGTGGCCGACGTAACTGCTGGGCAGGCGCCAGTTGCTCGCGGCCACGGCGAGGCCGGTTTCATCGAGCAGTTCCAGGGTCGAAGACTCGGCGGCGCCGTTGATCTTTTCCAGCTTGCGGTTGAGCAGGTCCTGCTGTTGGGCCGTCAATGGTCCATCGAGTGCCGAACGCAGCTCAGGGTCCAGGGCCAGCACAGCGGGCAGGGCGCGGTAGCGTTCGATCAAGGTGTGCAGCGAGGTCGCGTACAAACCCAGCTGCTGGTTGGCCCGGGCAGCGTCCTCCACCAATGCCTGGCGCTCGGCATGGCGCATGGCCAGGGTGGCGGCGATGACGGCGCCGGCAACGATAACGAGGGAGTAGAGCGTCAGGCGCAAGGGGCGAGAGGACTCGAACATGCTGGGCGTTACACAACGGGACGGTGGGCGCGCACCATAGCATGAGCCATAAAAAAGGCGACAGGAGCATGACCCCTGTCGCCTTTGCCAGACGTGTCTGAAAGGCTTACTGCACTTCTACCGCCAGGCTTTCACTGATCTTTTTCTGCCAGATGGCAGGACCGGTGATGTGTACCGATTCACCCTTGCTATCCACTGCAACGGTTACCGGCATGTCTTTCACGTCGAACTCGTAGATCGCTTCCATGCCCAATTCGGCGAAAGCCACCACGCGGGACTTCTTGATGGCTTGCGCCACCAGGTAAGCCGCGCCGCCCACTGCCATCAGGTAAACGGCTTTGTGGTCCTTGATCGCTTCGATGGCGGTCGGGCCGCGCTCGGATTTGCCGATCATGCCCAGCAGGCCGGTTTGCTCGAGGATCTGGCGGGTGAACTTGTCCATCCGCGTTGCAGTGGTCGGGCCGGCAGGGCCAACGACTTCTTCGCGCACCGGATCAACCGGGCCGACGTAATAGATGAAGCGACCCTTGAGGTCCACCGGCAGGGTTTCGCCCTTGTTCAGCATCTCGACCATGCGCTTGTGCGCAGCGTCGCGGCCGGTGAGCATCTTGCCGTTGAGCAGGACCGTTTCGCCCGGCTTCCAGCTCTGCACTTCTTCCGGAGTCAGGGTGTCGAGGTTGACGCGACGAGCCGACGGGCCGGCTTCCCAGACGATTTCCGGGTAGGCGTCCAGCGGTGGCGCTTCCAGCGAGGCCGGGCCGGAACCGTCGAGCACGAAGTGCGCGTGACGAGTCGCGGCGCAGTTCGGGATCATGCACACCGGCAACGAAGCGGCGTGGGTCGGGTAGTCCATGATCTTCACGTCAAGCACGGTGGTCAGGCCGCCGAGGCCCTGGGCTCCGATGCCCAGCTGGTTGACCTTCTCGAACAGCTCCAGGCGCATCTCTTCGATACGGTTGGACGGGCCGCGCTTCTTCAGCTCGTGGATGTCGATGGATTCCATCAACACTTCCTTGGCCATTACCGCAGCTTTCTCGGCGGTGCCGCCAATGCCGATGCCGAGCATGCCCGGTGGGCACCAGCCGGCACCCATGGTTGGCACGGTTTTCAAGACCCAGTCGACGATCGAGTCGGACGGGTTGAGCATGGCCATCTTCGACTTGTTCTCGGAGCCGCCGCCCTTGGCCGCCACGTCCACTTCAACGGTGTTACCCGGAACGATGGAGTAGTGGATAACTGCCGGGGTGTTGTCTTTGGTGTTCTTGCGAGCGCCTGCCGGGTCGGCGAGGATCGAAGCGCGCAGGACGTTTTCCGGCAGGTTGTAGGCGCGACGTACGCCCTCGTTGATCATGTCGTCCAGGCCCATCGTGGCGCCATCCCAACGTACGTCCATGCCCACGCGGACGAACACGGTGACGATGCCGGTATCCTGGCAGATCGGGCGGTGGCCGGTGGCGCACATGCGCGAGTTGATCAGGATCTGTGCCATCGAATCACGGGCCGCTGGCGATTCTTCGCGCAGGTAGGCTTCGTGCATCGCCTGGATGAAATCCACGGGGTGGTAATAGGAAATGAACTGCAGGGCGTCGGCAACGCTCTGAATCAGGTCGTCTTGCTTGATCACGGTCATGAGTCGCGCTCCTCTTAAAGACGGGAACATTCAATAAGGTGCTTGCAGCTTGGGTGAATCGGTCGGTTGCAAGCACCTTTCAAGGCACGCCGGGGCTGCTGGCGCGACGCTAAAAAGGCGCGGCAGTATACCGCGCCTCGGTTTGGTAAACACCCGCCAGAGGTCATTCGTTGGTCGCATAGGATGCAGGCGTCATCGAAGGCAGGATTGACCAGCAACTCGAGTCATGGTTTTGACGCCATTTTTTCGATCTTAGAATTGATTGGTCATTTATCAGGCTCGCCACTAAAGTGGCATCCGGACTGTAGAGTAGGACACTCAAACAGCGTTTTTTTCGCACGGTGAGTCAACGATTGACCCATAACGCCATCCAACGACTTTTACTCAAACGCTTCGCCCTCGCCGCCGGTACCTATGCCCTGGCCTTGCTACTACTGTGGCTGGCTTTTTTTACCGGTCATTACGATGCGCCCCTTGCCAGTGTGGTCATTGGCAGTGTGCTGGTGGTCATCACTCAGGTGGCACTGTTCGGGTACTTCTACAGTGGCCGCAACCTGCGCCTTGCCGACCCCAGCCTGACCGAAGCACAAGTGCTGCTGGGCCTGGCCTGGCAAACCTGGCTGATTGCCCACCTGGACGATGCCCGGGGCACGTTCCTGGTCTTTTATGTGTTGATCCTGCTGTTTGGCCTGTTCCATCTGTCGCGCTACGCGTTCATTCGTTGCGCGCTGCTGGTGTTCTTCAGTTTCAGCGCTATCACCCTGTGGGACGGTTACCATTTTCAGTTGGCTGACCCGGCTCTGGCCATCCTCCAGGTTTGCCTGCTGTTTATCGTGCTGGTCTGGCTGGTGTTTTACGCCCGTTATGTCCAGGCCTCGCGACAACGCATGCGCCAGCGCCGTTTTGCCTTGCAGGCGCACCAGGACACCCTGCGCGGAATGATGCGCCAGCTTGAAGACCTGGTGGCCACCGATGAGCTGACCGGCCTGTTCAACCGTCGGCACTTCCTGCGCCTGGCGACCCGCGAGTTGAACGCGATGGATGCTGATGTCGTGCACGGCCTGGCACTGATCGACCTGGATCACTTCAAACGAATCAATGATGTCCACGGCCATGCTGCCGGCGATCAGGTGCTGCAGGCGTTTGCGGCGGTCGCCAGCGCCTGTCTGCGCGAAGGTGACGTGCTCGCCCGCTATGGCGGCGAAGAGTTCGTGGTGCTGCTGCCCGACTGCAATGCCGAGCGCCTGACTTCATGTTGCGAACGTTTGCGCATCGCCTTTACCGACGTCGAGCTGATCGGCATCAGCGTTACCCACCTCAGCCTGTCGGCCGGGATGACATTACTGGAGTTGGGTGACGATCTGGACGATGCCTTGCACCGCGCCGACCAAGCGCTTTATCGCGCCAAACGCGACGGGCGCAATCGCTGCGCGGCGGCATGGGAGAACGCCGATGCCTGAGTTGCGCGTGGGCGAGCGGCGGTGGTCGGTCGCGCCGGGCAGCAACCTGCTCGACGCGTTGAACAGCAATGGCGAGGCCGTGCCATATAGCTGCCGCGCCGGCAGCTGTCACGCGTGCCTGGTGCAGTGCCTGCAAGGGCAGCCCAGCGACACCCGGCCCGACGCCCTCAGTCCCGAGCAACGCCAGCAGGGCTGGCGGCTGGCCTGTCAGTGCCAGGTTGTGGAGGATTTGCAGGTGCATACCTTCGATCCACAGCACGATGGTCGCCCCGCCGAGGTGAGTGCGATCGATTGGCTCAGCGCCCATGTGTTGCGCCTGCGCCTGGTGCCGCAACGCCCTCTGCGTTACAGCGCCGGGCAGCATCTGGTGCTGTGGGCGGGACAAGTCGCACGACCCTACTCGCTTGCCAGCCTGCCTCAGGAAGATCGATTCCTGGAGTTTCACATCGATTGCCGGCAACCGGGCGCGTTCAGCGATGCCGCCCGGCTGTTGCAGATCGGCGATTCGATCCGTCTTGGCGAGTTGCGCGGCGGGGCCCTGCACTACGATGCGGACTGGCACGAGCGCCCGCTATGGCTGTTGGCGGCGGGCACTGGGCTGGGGCCGTTGTTCGGCATCCTGCGCGAGGCATTGCTGCAGGATCACCAAGGGTCCATCCGCGTGATTCACCTGGCCCACGACCCCAGCGAACACTACCTGGCCAAGCCGCTACAGGCCATGGCCGCCACGCGCGCGAACCTCAGCATCGAGCTGTGGACCCCGGCGGATCTGCCCACGACACTGGCACAACTGCGCCTGATTTCCCGGCAGACCCAGGCCTTGCTATGCGGCGGCCCCGACAGCGTTGATGCCTTTGCCCGGCGCCTGTACCTGGCGGGACTGCCGCGCAATCAACTATTGGCCGACGCCTTTCTGCCTCGCGGTTGAGTGCTGCTGCCTGGCGGTGGCCCATCAGATACCCCAAAAAAAGGCCCCCCAGCGCGAACTGGGGGGCCTCCTTTTTACTGGCTGAAGTCTCAGACCATCGGGTCGCCAACGTGCAGGATCTTCATGCCGTTAGTGCCGCCAATCGTGTGGTAGCTATCGCCTTTGGTCAGAATCACCCAGTCGCCTTTCTCCACGACACCGCGCTTGAGCAACTCGTCGATTGCAGCCTGGCTGACTTGCTCAGGCGGCAATGATGCCGGGTCGAACGGTACGGTGTAGACGCCACGGAACATGGCGGCGCGGGCCTGGGTTTCACGGTGCGGTGAGAACGCGTAGATCGGTACCGAGGAGCGGATGCGCGACATGATCAGCGGCGTGTAGCCACTTTCGGTCAGGGCGATGATCGCCTTCACACCCGGGAAGTGGTTGGCGGTGTACATGGCTGCCAGCGCGATGCTCTGGTCGCAGCTTTCGAAGACCTTGCCGATGCGGTGGCTGGAGGTCTTGCTGGTCGGGTGCTTTTCAGCGCCGATGCAGATGCGCGCCATGGCCTGTACGGCTTCCAGCGGGTAAAGACCGGCAGCACTTTCGGCAGACAGCATCACGGCGTCGGTGTAGTCGAGCACGGCGTTGGCCACGTCGGACACTTCGGCACGGGTTGGCATCGGGTTCTGGATCATCGACTCCATCATCTGGGTCGCCACGATCACGGCCTTGTTGTGGCGGCGAGCGTGCAGGATGATTTTCTTCTGGATACCCACCAGCTCGGCGTCGCCGATTTCCACTCCGAGGTCACCACGGGCAACCATCACCGCGTCGGAAGCCTTGATCAGGCCGTCGAGGGTTTCATCGTTGGCCACGGCTTCGGCGCGTTCGATCTTCGCCACCAGCCAGGCGGTACCGCCAGCTTCGTCGCGCAGTTGGCGCGCGTATTCCATGTCTGCGGCGTCACGCGGGAAGGACACAGCGAGGTAATCAACCTCCATTTCAGCAGCCAGCTTGATGTCGGCTTTGTCTTTCTCGGTCAGGGCCGGTGCAGTCAGGCCGCCACCGCGACGGTTGATACCTTTGTGGTCCGACAGCGGACCGCCAATGATCACGGTGCAGTTCAGTTCGGTGGCGGTCGCGGTGTCGACGCGCATCACCACGCGACCGTCGTCGAGCAACAGTTCGTCGCCCACGCCGCAGTCCTTGACCAGGTCCGGATAGTCGATGCCGACGATCTGCTGGTTGCCTTCGGTCAATGGATGGCTGGTGGAGAAGGTGAATTGATCACCGATCTTCAGCTCGATCTTCTTGTTGGCGAATTTGGCGATACGAATTTTCGGGCCTTGCAGGTCACCCAGCAGGGCGACGAAGCGGCCGTGCTTGGCAGCGAGGTCCCGCACCAGCTTCGCGCGAGCCTTGTGCTCGTCGGGGGTGCCGTGGGAAAAGTTCAGGCGGGCGACGTCCAGGCCAGCCAGAATCAGCTGTTCTAGAACTTCCGGCGAGTTACTGGCCGGGCCAAGGGTAGCGACGATTTTGGTACGACGGACGGACATGCAAAGACTCCTGAGTTCAAGCGCTGAGTGAGGCTACTATGCTCTTGGGTTGTAGTCATTGTTCCCGTGCACTACTTATTCGTTTGTCTGTTGAAACGAACATTGCTGAAGATTTTCGCCGACGGGTCGATACAGAGTTCAAGACAGGAGAACCCTCATGCGATTCGTGCTCATAGCCGCCCTGGCCCTCAGTATCACGGGCTGCACCCGTTGGTCGATGAACCATCATTTAAATAACGCCTACAGTGCCTACGACCGCGGCAATTGCGAGCAAGTGACGCTCGAACTGTCGAAAGTCGAACGCGCCAGCCGCGCGCGGCCTTATGTATGGCCGGAAGTGTCGATGTTGCGCGGATTGTGCCTGGAACGGCAGAAACTGTTTGTCGATGCCGCGCAAACCTATCAATTCATCCTCGCATCGTACCCGCAAAGCGAATACGCGTTCCGCGCCCGTGCCCGCCTGGAGACCCTGCAGTCACTGGGCCATTACCCGCTGCGCAGCACCAACACCGGCGCCGTGCGGGCGACGCGTTTGTGATTACAGTTGTCATCCTAAGCCTGGCTCACCGCGTGGGGTGAGCTATAGTCCAAGGGCTCGGGTCTGGGGCCCTGTCTCCAGGTCGGCGCCACACCTGTGATCGGTCCAAGTAAGCGGCAGCGGTGCCACGGACTGTTGCACCAGGATCGGGGAGAGCGTACCCATTGCCCACGCAGGCGGGTCCGTTCCGAAGCATTAGTGCGGCCCTGCTTAAGGGCCTGGCATAGCGAATTCAGCATGTTCACCGACCGCCGGATCGAACGGCATCAGCTGCCGTATTTTCTGAGAGTGTTTAACAGCGTGACAGACAAACCCATCGGATTTCTGGGTAACGTGTCCGAGGACGGGCTGATGTTGATCAGCCAGTTGCCGATGATGGTCGGCGCCGATTTTGATTTGCGCCTCAAAATCCCGGCCACTGATGGCAGCCAGCAGATCATCGATGTGCGGGGATGTTGTCTTTGGTGCCACGAAGACGCGACGCCGCATCATTACGATGCCGGTTTCAGCCTGCAGCGAACGCCTGCGGAATATGGCTATCTGGTCAGCGCACTGAGGCAGTACTTCAGTTTCCAGCCGTTACCGGCCTCGGCCTGACAGCAAGCGCAAGCTTCAGGTGCTGCCACTGCGCTTCAGGCTTAAATAGTGCGTCACCAGCGCCGCGCCCAGGTCCCCCGGGCGCACATCCACCACCGGTACGCCATGGGCGCTCAGTCCCTCGTGGAGCTGCGCCCGTGAGTTCATGTAGTCCACCGTGCCGCAGTAGGTGAGTGATTCCTCGAGCGTCTGTACCGGAGTCTGCAGCACGCGGTCGAGCACCTCTTCGCGCAAGCTTGCCAGCAGCACCCTGTGTTGTTTGCCCAAGCGTTGAACGGCGCTGAGCAAGCCTTCATCGTCCTCGTCCCGCAGATTGGTGACCAGCACCACCAGGGCGCGGCGTTTCTGCCGGGCCAGTAGCTGGCTGGCGGCTGCCTGGTAATCCGCAGGGCGCTGGGTGGTGTCCAGGTCATAAACTGCATTGAGCAACACGTTGAGCTGGCCGCTGCCTTTGACCGGCGCCAGATAGCGCGGCTGGTCGCTGGCAAAGGTGCACAGGCCCACGGCGTCGCCCTGGCGCAAGGCGATATAGCTCAACAGCAGGCAGGCGTTGAGGGCGTGATCGAAGTGCGCCAGCTCGCCGTCCTGGCTGCGCATGCGCCGACCGCAGTCGAGCATGAAAATGATCTGCTGGTCGCGTTCGTCCTGGTACTCCCGGGCAATCGGCGTGCGCTGGCGCGCGGTGGCTTTCCAGTCGATCTGGCGTAGGCTGTCACCTTCGCGAAACTCGCGCAGCTGATGAAACTCCAGGCCCAGGCCCCGGCGTTGCCGCTGGCGCACGCCGAGCTGGCTGAGCCAGTTGTCCACTGCCAGTAGCTGGCCGCCGTAGAGGCGGGCGAAGTCGGGATAGACTCGGGTGCTGTCGATCACGGGTAACAGGCGCTTGTGCGTCCACAGGCCCAGTGGACTCGCCAGATTGATTTCGCAGTGTTCGAAACTGAAGTGGCCGCGCTTGAGTGGGCGCAGACGATAACTGAGCTGGCTGCGATGTCCCGGTTGAAGTTCGACCGACAGTGGCAGGTTCTCGACGCTCAGGCCATCGGGAGCGTGGTCATGCAGCTCAAGGATTTGTGAGTGTGCTGAGTCATGTTCGACCTCCAGTCGCACGTCGCTCCAGCGCCCCAAAGCCAGGCTTGTGGGCATATGCCGGGTGATCCGCGGCGAGGCCTGGCGTTTGACGCGCATGGCGTCGAGTATCGCCAGCATCAGCAGTGCCAGGAGCAACCCCCAACTGATCGACGCCAGACTGGCGGGCAGCGCGACGCCGAGCGCGCGTAACGCTCCGAGCGCGATACCGATGGCCAGCAGCAATGCCAGCCAGATCAGCAGCAGGCGCGAGGGTTTCACAGCCGGGGTGCCGGCACTTGATCGAGCAACTGCCTGAGCACCTGGTCAACGTCCAGGCCTTCGATATCCAGCTCCGGGGCAATGCGCACCCGATGGCGCAGTACCGCCAGGGCGCAGCCTTTGATGTCATCGGGGATCACGAACTCGCCGCCGCGCAACAACGCCCGCGCCCGGGCACAGCGCACCAGCGCGATGGATGCCCGTGGCCCGGCGCCAAGGGTCAGGCCCGGCCAGCTGCGGGTGGTGCGCGCCAGGCGAACGGCGTAGTCGAGCACCTGGTCATCCAGTGCCAGGTCGCTGGCAATGCGCTGCAGGGCAAGCACGTCCTTGGCCTGTAGAACCGTGCGCAAAGGCTGCACGTCGAGCATGTCGGCGCGGGTCGAGCGGGTGACCTGGCGCACCATGTCCAGTTCCTGGCTGGCGTCGGGATAATCCATGCGCACCTTGAGCATGAAGCGGTCCAGTTCCGCTTCGGGCAGAGGGTAGGTGCCTTCCTGCTCGATCGGGTTTTGCGTGGCGAGCACCATGAACGGTTGCGCGATGGGCAGGGCGCGGCCTTCGAGGGTGACCTGGCGTTCCTGCATGGCTTCCAGCAGCGCCGCCTGCGTCTTGGCCGGGGCGCGGTTGATTTCATCGGCCAGCAGCAGGTTGGTGAACAGCGGGCCCTTGCGCAACTTGAACTGTTCGGTCTGCAGGTCGTAGACCGCGTGCCCGGTGACGTCGCTGGGCATCAGGTCCGGGGTGAACTGGATGCGCGCAAATTCACCGCCGAAGCATCGGGCCAGGGCGCGCACCAGCAGCGTTTTGCCCAGCCCCGGCACCCCTTCGAGCAGGACATGTCCGCCCGCGATCAGGGCGGTCAGCACGTCATCGATCACTGAATCCTGGCCGATCAGTGCCTTCTGCAACTCAGCCCTGACCGCCTGGGCCAGCTGGCTGGCGCGCAGGCGTTGCTGGGCGGCGTGGCTTGGCGTTCCAGGTTCTGGCTGTTCACTCATCATAAGGCGTTCCTCAAGGATTGCAGGTGGGCCACCTGGCGGCTGAAGTCGGCGCTGTTGAGCCGCTGCTTCGGTCGCGGGCTCATGGCCTGGCTGATAGCGCGTGTGGGTTGGCCGGTCAGGCGTGACAGCACCAGCCATTGTTCGGCGACGCCGAGTTGATCAAACCCCTGGTGACGGCGTCGCACGCGCCGCAGGATGTCCTGTCGCAAGGCTTGCAGCAGGCTCTGCTGGCCATTGCGACGCAGCATGAAAGCAGCGCTGGCGCGCAAGTGTTCCTGCAGTTGGCGGCGCGCTGGTGCAGGGGTTTCCTGCAACGGGCCATGGCGTACGCCCGCGTGCCAGCAGCCCAGGCCGATCAGCGCAATCAACGCCACCAGTGCCTGGGGGAAATAGCGCAGCAGCAGGGTCACCAGGTTGTCGTGATCGGTATTGAACACCAACGTCACCTGCGTATCGGCGGTGAGGTACCAGAGCAGCCAGGCATTGTCGTACTGGTCGATGGGCGGGTTTTTCCACAGGTCGGCGTCGGTAACCACCACGATCGAGCCCAATCCGTGATTGAGTTGCATCATGTGCGTAGCCTTGGCGCTGTTGGCCCAGGCCTGCGCCAGGTTGTGCGGGTCTTCGAGATGAAAGGCGGTGTCGAAACCGGCGTAGGCCGGCCCTGCGTCATCTTCCAGGTAAAGCTTGGTGAGTTTGGGGTAGGGGTCATCACCGGGCGCTGTCGGCGGATCTTTCAGGTCTTTGCTCAGGGATTGATGCAGCTGTACGCGGTCGAGCAGCAGGTCGTTGCTTTGCCCGGTCCTGTCATCCCACAGGGATTCGGCGACGAACACCAGGCGCCCGCCTGCACGGGTCCAGTTCATGATCTGGTCGACCTGCCTGGGCGTCATGTTGTACCGGTCGCCGAACAGCAACAGGCTGTGCTGGCGCGGATCGAGCGAGGGCAGGATGTCGAGGCCATTGGCGTGGCCGACGCTCAGGCCCTGTTTGCGCAGGAAATGTTCGGCTGCCAGATAAGGGTTGGCCAGGGCTTCGGGCGCGGGACCGTGATCGATCTGCTCCTGATAAGGCGTGGCCTTCAGATACAGGTAGATAGCCAGGCACGCCAGCAGCACCGCGATGATCGTGCCGAGCACCAGGCCGTAACCGCGTTTCAACGCGAGGCTCCCGGGCCGAACAAGGCACGCCAGCCGTCACACAACTGCTGTTGTGCCAGTGTGGGAGGCACGCGATGCCCGTAGGCCATGTTCTGCCAGTGGCCGGTAAGGCTTTTACTGAAGGCGGCCAATGCCGGCTGGTTCAATTGTTCGATACGCTGCAGCACCTGGCCTTCGGTGTCGGCCGGTTTCAGCGGCATGTTGAAGTCGTGCAGCAAGTGGCTTAGCAGGGCACGATAGAGTAAGCCCAAGGCTTCTCGGGGTTGGGTCTGCCATAGCAGTTCGGCACTGGCGGCAATGTCGGCGGGCAAGGTTTCGCGGCCAAGGTCGAGGCCGAATGCCTGCCGGGGCGGCGCCCGCAGTGTTTTTCGGTCTGTCGGCGGACGACGGCTGACGAAGGCCTGCAGCCAGTCGCGGTAATGCCAGATCAACAATCCCGCCGCCCCGATCACTGCGCCCCACAGCAACGCTTCGAGCAACGTCGCCACTGCGCCGAAACGCTGGGCGTCGAGCAGCTCGAGCAATGCCTTGAGCCAGCCAGGGGTGGGGTCATCATCAGCGTTCCCAGGGCCCGCTTGCTCTTCGCCGAAGCGATAGCGGGTCACGGTTTCCATGTTCTTGAACGGCGGGTTATCGACGATTGCCTTGATGCTGTCCCGGGAGGCCTGACTGGTCAGGGGTTGCTCCAGAAGGCGCTGGCTATCAGGGGAAACGGCCGGCTCTGCGGCCCAGGCATCTTGCATCGTGGGCATCAGTAAAAAACTCGCCAGCAGTACAACGGCGGCAGTGCTCAGGCGCTGGCGCAGTCGGCGAAACACCAGTTCGAGGTCCCAGGCTTCCAGCAGCGTGCGCCGGTTCAGGTACAGGCTGAAACCGCAGGCTACATAGATCGGTTCCCACACGATCAACACCAGCACGTAAAAGAGATTGCTCAGGTGTTCGAGCCACCCCCAGTCCTGCTGACTGGCGGAAATCAAGGCTTGCCAGCCCCAGTCGACTTCAATCTGTTGCGGCAGCAGCAGATAGAACAGCACCATCAGGCCAATCCACAATGCGCTCTCCAGGTGCACGCCGATGATCGTCAGCCAGCGCGCCGCATTGGCGTCGCGCTGCATCAGGACTTGCAGGCGCTGTTCCCTTGCCTGGCCATCGAGGCCTTCGAGTTGCATGACCGGCATCAGGAAACTGCGGCTCAGGCTCAGGCGGCGCCAGGTCAGGCTGGCGATTAACTGAGGCTTTAGCAGCCGCGGCCATTGGCGCAGCGCCTGTTTTAATGTCGGTGTTTCACCGAACAGTGCTGTCGAAAGGATGAACAATGGCAGGCGCTCGAATGCCGGTTTCAACCACCAGAAGATGAACACGGCCAGGGTGGGTGAGTCCCATAGCAGCACACTGAGCAGCGCAAACACCGGCAGGGTCACGATGGCCCAACTGGTCATCAGCAAGCGGCGATGACGCTGGCTCAGCAGCACACCCAGGTCCATGGCTTCCCAGGTTCGGCGGGGGCGAATCACGACCGTTGCATCACTCAGGCGCATGGCGCGTCCGTCCGGCAAACAGTAGATACGCGCTGACCAATGACCAGAGCACGGCGCCGACCAGGTACTTGATGGCGGGTGCCGGCCCGGTCATCGATGACCAGTACGCTTCGATAAAGGCGGCAATTACCAGAAACAGCATCACTCCGCAGATCAGGCCCACGCTTGTCCTGGCCGCCGTTCGCAAGGCCTCTGCGCGCCTCAGCCGTCCCGGCGCGATCAACGCCCAGCCCAGTTGCAGGCCCGCAGCACCCGCCAGCACGATGGCTGTGAGTTCAAAGGCGCCGTGCCCGATCACGAACGACCAGAAGGTTTGCCCGAAGCCGATATGGGTCAGGTGGCCGGCCACCGCGCCGATCATCAAGCCGTTGAAGACCAGGAAAAACGCGCTGCCAAGGCCAAACAGCAACCCGCTGGCGAAGGTTTGAAAGGCGATGCCGATGTTGTGCATGATGTAGTAGCCGAACATCACCCAATCCTCGCTGGCGGCCCGTTCCGGCGTGCGCCCCAGCTGACCGGATTCGGGGTTATACATTTCCTGCATTTGCCTGACCTGCTCCGCCGGAACCAGGTTGTAGATCAGCTCCGGAATCCAATACACCAGCAGCGCAAAGCCGATCAGACTGGCGAAGAACAGCAGGCCTGCCGCGAGGACGAAGTGCCACTGCTCGCGCACCAGTCGCGGAAAGCCGTCCAGTATAAACGCCAAGGCCTTGGCTCCCAGCTGGCCGCGTTGGCGGTACAGTTGCTGATGACCACGCAGGGCCAGTTGCTGCAATGAGTCAACCAGGAAGCTGCTGTAGCCACGCTCACGGGCCAGCGCCAGTTGATGGCACAGGCGACGGTAGTCCGCAGGAAAACTGCTCGCGCCGGAGGTTTTTTTTCCCCGTTCCAGGCCGTCGAGCGTCAGGGAAAATCGATCCCACTCAACCCTGTGGCGGTTCTCGAACAGACTCTGCTTCATGCCGGCCCCATCAAGCCGCGGGCAATCCCGCCGAGTTCGGCGACGGCCTTCGGTGCGTGGAGTTGCAAGGGTTGGGCGACGATGGCGGCCAGCTCGTCGGCCCGTGCTGCAGAAAGGTCACCCTGGCGTTCGGCAAATCCGAGGATGGCCCGCTGCTCGGCCAGGGTAAGGGTCACCACGGGACGACGGGGTTCGACGTCAGGCAGCGCCGGGCGCTTGAGCGGTTGTTCGCGGTAGATCACCAGCGTGCCGGCGGCGAGGTCGCCCAGGCGTTTGAAGGTAGGGTGTTGCAGGCAACTGATCGCGCCCAGGGCATAGCCGAAGGGCAGCATGTCAACGAACCGCAGCAGGTTGCGCAACAGCGAGGCGGACCAGCCGACCGGGGTGCCATCGTCCTGTACCACGCGCAACCCCATCCACTGCTTGCCCGGCGAACGGCCCTGGTTGAGCACTTCAAACAGCACCATGTACCACCAGCTCACGACGAACAGCAGGATCGAACCCAGGCCAGCGCCGAGCTTTCCCAGAAAAGACAGCACGATGAACAGCAAGCCGAGGATCAACCCGCGCAAGGCCAGGTCGATGGAGAAAGCCAGTACACGTACCACCAACCCGGCCGGACGCAGTGGCAGGTCGATGCCCTCTGGCGTCTCGACCTGATGCCGCGTGTCCAGTGGCGGTGACAGCGTCGCTTTCCTTGGCAGTGCCGGGGTCTCGAGCATGGGCAACCTTGATGTAGCCTGTTCGGGATTCGATCGACTGGATGCTAACAGCCTCCCGGGGGGAAACGACATCACAATGTAATACCCCGTATGCAACTCGCGCTGCCGGAATCACATCAGCACTGGCCGCAGCCTTGCTTGAACGCCTAGACTTTGCCGATCTTCAGTTCAGGAACAGCCCGTGACTTCCATCTTCTGGTACGACTATGAAACCACCGGCATCAATCCGCGCTGCGATCGCCCGCTGCAAGTTGCCGGCATCCGCACCGACTTCGCGCTGAATGAAATTGACGAGCCGGTCAACCTGTACTGCCAGCCCAGCGAGGATATCCTGCCGCATCCTGCCGCCTGTGCGATCACCGGCATCACGCCCGGGTGCCTGGCCGAGCGAGGTTTGAGCGAAGCCGATTTCATGACCCGGGTGCACGCCCAACTCGCCGCACCGGGAACCTGCGGCGCCGGCTACAACACGTTGCGCTTCGACGATGAAATGACCCGTTACAGCCTGTACCGGAATTTCTTCGACCCCTATGCCCGCGAGTGGCAGGGCGGTAACAGCCGCTGGGACCTGATCGACGTGGTGCGCGCCGCCTACGCCCTGCGCCCCGATGGCCTGGCGTGGCCGACGGACGAACAGGGAAGGGTGACACTCAAGCTCGAACGCCTGACGGCAGCCAACGGCATCGACCACGGCAACGCCCACGAAGCGCTGTCGGACGTGCGCGCCACTATCGCCCTGGCGCGGCTGATCCGGCAAAAGCAGCCAAAACTTTACGACTGGCTCTTTCAGTTGCGCGGCAAGCAGAAGGTGCTGGATCAGATCCGTCTGCTGCAACCCATGGTGCACATCTCCGGGCGCTTCTCGGCGGCGCGCAACTATGTCGGGGTGGTCTTGCCCCTGGCGTGGCACCCGAAAAACAAGAACGCCCTGATCGTCTGCGACTTGCACCTCGATCCCCAATGCTTGCTCGATCTGGATGCCGAAGCGCTTCGCGAGCGCCTGTATACCCGCAGCGATGATCTGGCCGAGGGCGAGTTGCCGGTGCCGTTGAAGCTTATTCACATCAACAAGTGCCCGGTCGTAGCGCCCTTGTCGGTACTGCGTGAGCAGGATCAGCACCGCCTTGGGCTGGACATGACGCTTTATCAGGCGCGTGCGCTGCGGCTAAGTGACGCACAGCAAGTTTGGAAAGATAAAGTTCAGGCGATCTATGCCCGCGAAGGTTTTCCTTCCAGTGATGACCCGGAACAACAGTTATACGATGGTTTTATCGGCGATCGGGATCGGCGTTTGTGTGAACAAGTCCGGGCGGCAGATCCCGCCCAACTGGCACAACAGAAGTGGCCGTTCGATGATGAGCGCCTGCCTGAATTATTGTTTCGATATCGCGCGCGCAACTTCCCTGACACCCTGAGTTTCGAAGAACAGGAACGCTGGCAGATATTCTGTCGGCAGCGTTTGTCTGCACCTGAGTGGGGCGCGCCCAATACCCTCAACTCTTTTGCAGAGGCCGCAGCTCAACTGATGCTTACTGCCACGCCGGAGCAATGTGCAGTGCTGGATGACTGGCAAAAATATGTCCAAGTATTACGGGTTCGTTTGAACCTTTGAAAACGAACATGCCCGGTGTTGAATGCCGGGCATAAAAAAACGCCAGCATTTAGCTGGCGTTTTTTTTGGCGCGGATCAGTCTGCGCCACGCTCTGTGGCTTAGCCCAGCAGAGTCGCCCAGCCTTCAACCACGTCACCGCCCCACTTGGCTTTCCACTCTTTCAGAGTCTTGTGGTTGCCACCTTTGGTTTCGATGACTTCACCGTTGTGCGGGTTTTTGTATTGTTTAACTTTGCGAGCACGCTTGGTGCCAGTAGTTTTTACTGCGCCACCGCGTGGAGCCTTGGTTTTGGATTCCGGGTCCAACAGCGCAATGATGTCGCGCAGGGACTTGGAGTACTCGCCCATCAAGGTGCGCAGTTTGCCTTCGAATTCCAGCTCGGTTTGCAGTTTGTCGTCTTGGGACAGATTCTTCAAACGGGCTTGCAGCTCTTTGATAGCTTCTTCGGTGGCGCGATATTCGTTGATCAAGGACATGATGACTACCTTATGATGGACGCTGGATAGCAGGTGACAGTGCGCCAATAATAGTCAGGGTGTTTCATCAAGTAAACATTTAACCGAAGTTTATTTAATTCACTTACGATGAGTAGGCATTAAATTGTGCGGGCAATTAAATACTCTGAACCTGTCTTCGCCCATCTTCACAATTGCCGCTTGAATATCGCCTGTCAGACCACCATCGCGCGCAGCGGAACGGTTGCCGGAGCTGTTTCCCCGGGCCAGGCGCAACACCCGCCATCATCAGTACTGCAGTTTTGCTGCGTAATCGCTAGAATGGCGGCCTTTGCGAAGTTCTGGAGTTTCCCCCTCATGCGCACTTTTCGGCTGGTGATTGCTTGCCCGGACCGCGTCGGTATCGTTGCTAAAGTCAGTAACTTTCTGGCGTCACATAATGGCTGGATCACTGAAGCGAGCCATCACTCGGACAACCTCAGTGGCTGGTTCTTCATGCGTCACGAAATCCGTGCCGACTCGCTGCCTTTTGGTATTGAAGCTTTTCGCGAGGCCTTCGCGCCTATTGCCGAAGAGTTCTCGATGAATTGGCGCATTACCGATACCGCGCAGAAGAAGCGTGTTGTATTGATGGCCAGCCGTGAATCCCACTGCCTGGCTGACCTGCTGCACCGCTGGCACAGCGATGAGCTCGATTGCGAAATCTCCTGCGTGATTTCCAACCACGATGACTTGCGCAGCATGGTCGAATGGCATGGTATTCCTTACTACCACGTTCCGGTGAACCCGCAGGACAAGGAACCGGCATTCAAGGAAGTCTCGCGTCTGGTCAAACAGCACGATGCCGAGGTGGTGGTACTTGCCCGATACATGCAGATCCTGCCGCCGGAGTTGTGCAGCGAGTACGCGCACAAGGTGATTAACATTCACCACAGCTTCCTGCCTTCGTTCGTTGGCGCCAAGCCGTATCACCAGGCTTCGCTGCGTGGCGTGAAGTTGATCGGTGCCACTTGTCACTACGTGACCGAAGAGCTGGACGCCGGTCCGATCATCGAACAGGACGTGGTGCGTGTCAGCCATAGCGACAGCATTGAAGACATGGTGCGATTTGGCCGGGATGTCGAGAAGATGGTGTTGGCCCGTGGCCTGCGTTATCACCTCGAAGATCGGGTGTTGGTCCACGGCAACAAGACTGTGGTGTTCTGATAGCCGCACAACCTTGTTGAATTTCGAAGGGCCTGGGCGTTCAATCGCTGCAGGCCCTTTGTTGTTTATGCAGTGAGGATTTGTTAATGGCTGATCCAATCGACAAGGCGACTTCCACGCCTCCCGCGACGTTGGGGGAGGGCTGTTTGAGTCGTTACGATCCCGATGACTTGAGTGCCGAGGATGGCACGGAGTTTCCAGGTGCGCGGGAGTTGTGGGAGACGTTGCATCCAGAGGACGAGGATTTGGGCCCCGTGGAAACTTCGGGGCAAACCACCCCTAAGCCTGCTTGAGCCTCATCAATTTCCTCAGCAGCGGTCGCCCCAGCAGCAAAAAGAACACCGGTCCTCCCACCACCAGGTAGAAGTAATAAGTCACGGCCCGCCAGATCAGGATGGCCGCGGCCGCCGTCGACTTGCCCACCATCGGCGCCAGCAACGCGGCCGAGGTCAGTTCTGTCGCTCCGGCGCCGCCGGGCAACAGGCTGAACTGCCCGGCGCTGAGAGACAGCATCTGGATCAGGAACGTCCAGGCCCACTGCAGGTCCGCCCCCAGGCCGCGCACGGCCAGGTACAACACGCTGTAACGCAAACCCCAATGCAGGCAGGTCAGTGCAAATACCTTGATCAGCGTCTGACGGGGAAGTTTCAGGGTGTCGGTGAATGCGGCGAGAAAGTGCAGGAGTTTGCGTGCCCAACGCAGGCGCGTTGAGGCTTTGACATTGAGACGCGCCAGCAGGCGGCCGCTCAGGCGGATCAGCAATCGGTGGTAGCGCGCCACCGCGATGCAACTGACCAGGCCGCCAAACATTGAAATGGCGCTGACCATCAATAGCCATTCCATTCGCTGGCTCAGGTGCTGGAACAGTGCGTAGATCAGGATCCCGCTCAGCGCGCACAGGAAGAACACCAGGTCACTGAGCTGATCCATCGCAAACACCGCGCTGCCCCTGGCCGGGCGAACGCCCTGGCGCGAGAGCAGGGCCATGATCGTCAGAGGTCCGCCGCTGCCTCCAGGCGTGGCGCAATAGGCAAACTCGGCGGCCATCACCACCCCAAGACTTTTCAGGCGGCCGACCTTGTGACACTGATCGCCCAATAACAGTCGCAGGCGCAGGGTGTTCAGGACCCAGCACAACAGAATCATGCCGAACATGATCAGCAGCCAGTGCAGGGGGAAATGCCGCAACCGATACCAGGTTTCATTCCCGCCCAGCAGGGACGGGATCAGCACCGCAACCAGCAGCGCGACGAGAAGAAGAATGACGCGGCTCATGCGCGGCGACCGACAGCAGCGTCTGGCAGTCGCAACCAGTCGGCCTTGGTCAGCGGCATACGCCCCTGATCCAGCAGACGCTTGACGGTTTGCAGCCAGTAATCCCGGGAGAACCGGTGGCGCATGTCCACCGGATGCAGGCCGAGGCGAATCACCGGCGCTTGCTGCCAGCGTTGCTCCCGGCGGTCGCTGAGCCACTTCGACAGGCCGCGACGCCAGGCACTGCGGGCGCTCCACACCAGTCCCGGCGCGTCCACAACGCTGAAGTCCGGCAGGCGGTAAAGGTGCTGTGGATCACTGGTGTAGCTCAGCGGCAACTGGCGCAGGGCTTGCCGTGTTCCGGTACTCATCAACCAGGCCGGCGCGACGAACCCTTCCAGGGGCCAGTCGTAGCGACGGAACATCTCGATGCCAGCCTGCAGGCGGGACAGCGCTTGCTGCTCGGTCAGGTGATAGAACTCACCTTCGTGGGTGTAGATACGGCGCATGAACCAGTCTCGTGGGGTGCTCGGCGGTGAACCTTCGTCGCAATGAAAATAGCCGTGCAGCGCCAGTTCGTCACCCCGGGCCAGACGATGGGACAGCAGTCGGCGAAAGTCCGGGTGCGCTTGCAGGTCATTGTGTTTGTGGAAGTCAGGTACCACCAGCCAGGTCATCGGCACCGCGCCCAGGGCATCGACAGCTTCGACGAAAGGCTGATAGTCGGGCCAGGTCTGCGGTGCGACATCGTGCAGCACCAGCAGCAGGCAGGGGGGATTCGCGGATTCAACCATTGGCGATCAGCGGCCATTGCGTGCCCAGCACAGCATGATAATGCCCCAGCAGGCTGTCGACCACCGTATCCCAGGCGTAATGCTGTTCCACATGACGGCGAGCCTGTTGACCCAGGGCCGTACTGCCCGAACTGAATAGCGCGTGGACGGCGCTGGCCATTGCCGCCGGACTGTTGGGTGCGCAGAGCAGGCCGCACTGGTCGGTGACGATTTCCTGAAAGGCCCCGGCCGCTACCGCGATTACCGGGATACCGCTGGCCATGGCTTCGAGGATCACCAGGCCGAAGGTTTCCTGATCGCCAGCATGCAGCAGTGCATCGGAGCTGGCCATCAGGCGAGCCACGTGCGGCGCCGGGCAGAACTCATCGATCACCGTGACGTTATCCGGCACGAGTGTTGGCATCGATGAACCCACCAGCAGCAGGTGAAAGCGCGGGCCCAGTCGCTTCATGCAATCGAGCAGCACGGGCAGGTTTTTTTCCTTGGAACCGCGACCGGCAAAGATCAGCAGGCGGCTGTCTTCGGCAATGCCCAGTTCCGCCCGCAGCCCCGTGTCGCGAGCGCCAGGGTGGAAGGTTTGCAGGTCGACGCCCAAAGGCTGCACATAGACATTTTTTACCCCCAGGCCAATCAGCTTGTCGGCCATGACCTGGCTGGGCGCGAGTACCCGATCGAAGTTGCCATACAGCTTCCTGACATAGGCTTCGACATTGGGTGTTACCCAGTTGCCCATGCGATTGCTGCACAGCAGCGGCAAATCCGAGTGATAAAAGCCAATCACCGGAACATCCAGCTGACGTCGCGCGTCCAGGGCTGCCCAGGCCGTGAGGTAAGGGTCGCCGACTTCAATCAGATCGGGCTGCAGATCCTGCAGGACATTTCGCCAGGGGGCGAGGCGAACGGGAAAACGATAGCCTTTGCCGAAGGGCAGGGCGGGGGGCGGGAACAGTGTATACGCCGTCCTGTTCGCCCAGGTGGGCGCCGGGAATCAGCAGGCTGTGGCGAATGCTGGGCTTGATGCCCAGGCGTCGGTGTTTGGCATCCAGATACGTGCGCACGCCACCGCTGGCAGGGGCGTAGAACATGGTTATGTCAGCGATATGCACGATGAGCATCCCTCCGGTCCGTTGTTCTCCCTCGGTTGACCTTTTTGAAGGATAGATGTTCGGTTGAGGTTTGCCGGGTGGCTGGGCAGTTGGCGTTGTGTTTGATTTGAGAGCGCCATCGCGAGCAGGCTCACTCCCACAAGTCTGGACGTTAACCTGTGGGAGCGAGCCTGCCCGCGATGGCGTCGGTTCTGATGTTAGATACGGAAACTACCCACCAGCTGCTTCAGCCGCGCCGCCTGCTGCTCCAGGTCTGAACACGCCCGCAACGTCGACTGCAGGTTCTCCACCCCTTCCTGGTTCAGCGTGTTGATCTCGGTAATGTCGACGTTGATCGATTCCACCACCGCCGTCTGCTCCTCGGTCGCCGTGGCTACCGATTGGTTCATCCCGTCGATCTCGCCGATGCGCAGGGTCACGCTGTTCAGGCGTTCGCCAGCGAGGTTGGCGATGTCCACGCTGTCCTGGCTGTGACGCTGGCTGTCGCTCATGTTGCTCACCGATTCCCGTGCACCGACCTGCAGTTCCTCGATCATGGTCTGCACCTGCTGTGCCGATTCCTGGGTGCGATGCGCCAGGTTGCGCACTTCATCGGCGACCACCGCAAAGCCACGACCCGCTTCGCCGGCGCGTGCCGCCTCGATCGCCGCGTTGAGTGCCAGCAAGTTGGTTTGCTGGGAAATGCTGGTGATGACTTCGAGGATCTGCCCGATATTCACGGTCTTGCTGTTAAGCGATTCGATATTGGTGCTCGAGGCGCTGAGCATGCTCGACAGTTGATTCATCGCGGCAATGCTGCGATCCACCACTTGCTGACCGTCTTCGGCCAGATTGCGCGCGTCGCTGGCCTGGCTTGATGCCTGGGCGGCGTTGCGGGCGATTTCCTGGGCTGCGGCCCCCAGTTGATTGATCGCGGCGGCCACGCTGCTAGTGCGCGAGGCTTGCTGATCGGAATTGAACATCGACGAATTGGACGCGGCGACGACGCGCAACGCCACTTCATTGACCTGGCCGGTGGCCGACGCCACTTCGCGGATCGAGCCGTGGATGCGCTCGACGAAGCGGTTGAACGCCGTGCCCAGGATGCCGAATTCATCGTTGTTCTGGATGGTCAGGCGCTTGGTCAGGTCTCCCTCACCGTCGGCGATGTCTTCCATGGCCCGGGTCATCACGTGCAATGGCTGGATAAGCAGGCGGATCAGCATGCTCAGCAGGGCGATGATGATTGCCACGGCGATCAGCGTCGCCACAACCGCCGATGCACGGAACTCGCTGAGCATCGAGAAGGCTTTGTCTTTGTCGACCGACAGGCCGATGTACCAGTTGACCGAAGGCAGGCCTTTGACCGGGGTGAAGTTAACGATGCGGGTCTTGCCATCGACTTCCACTTCGCTGAAGTCACTGCTCAAACGCGGCGCCCCCTGGGGAAAGGCCTCGCTCAGCGTCTTCATGACCAGCGTTTTGTCCGGGTGAACCAGGATCTTGCCATCGGCACTGACCAGGAACGCGTAACCCATGCCGTCAAAATCCCGGGCGCTGAGGGTATCGATCAGGGTTTGCAGGCTCAGGTCGCCGCCCACTACGCCGACGCTCTGGCCGGCTTTTTTCGAGGCAGTGGCAATGGAAATGATGGTCTGCCCGGTGGCCGCATCGATGTAAGGTTCGGTCAGGGTGGCGGTGCTGCTACTTTCGGCACCTTTATACCAGGGGCGCACTCGCGGATCGAAGCCGGCAGGCATTTTGGCGTCCGGGCGAATGGTGAAACTGCCGGTCGCGTCGCCCAGGTAGGAGGCCATGAAGGTCGACGTCAACGCTTTCTGCTCAAGCAGGCTGGCCACAGTGCCCGGCTCGGGGTTGATGGCGATGTTCTGGGCCAGGTTGTCGATCAGCAGGATGCGCCCGCTCAACCAGGTCTGGATATTGCTGGCGGTAACGTCGCCCATCTCGTTGAGGTAGTTGTCCAGGTCTTCGCGGATGGCGTTACGTTGCAGGTAGTCGTTGTACAGCGTAAACGAGGCGAAGGCGGCAATGACGATTAGCGCGGCGGCAAGCAGGATTTTATGGCTGAAACGCAGGTTTTTGTTCATGGCTTGAGGTTCCGCTAAGGTCTTAATGGCCAGGGCGTGCTTTTATAAGAGAACGCGAAAGTGGGTGGTGACGATCACAAGCGCACAGCTCCGTTTTTTCTGTAGGAAATTACCGACGCTCTTCAATCCCCTGTATCGGCCATCAGGAATCAAAGATTAACCATGGGTGACGAAATGCCTGACTCCTCGCAACTTGTTATTGGTGCTGATCTCGCTGGTAACCCTATCGCCCAGGCGATGCGCCTGGCCAATCGTCATGGCCTGGTCGCCGGGGCGACCGGGACCGGCAAGACGGTCACCTTGCAACGCCTGGCCGAAGCCTTCAGCGACGCCGGGGTGGCGGTGTTCGCCGCCGATATCAAGGGCGACCTGTGCGGGCTCGGGGCTGCCGGTAATCCCCAGGGCAAGATCGCCGAGCGCATCGCCGGCATGCCCTGGCTGAATCACCAGCCCCAGGCGTATCCGGTGACCTTGTGGGATATCCACGGCAAGTCAGGTCACCCTTTGCGCACCACCCTCAGTGAAATGGGCCCGTTGCTGCTGGGCAGCCTGCTGGAACTGACCGACAGCCAGCAGTCGGCGCTGTATGCCGCGTTCAAGGTCGCGGATCGGGAAGGTCTGCTACTGCTGGACCTCAAAGACCTGAAGGCGCTGCTCAATCACCTGCGCGATCATCCGCAGTTGCTGGGAGACGACGCCGCGCTGATGACCACCGGTTCCAGCCAGGCGTTGTTGCGCCGCCTGGCAACGCTTGAACAGCAGGGGGCCGAAGCGCTGTTCGGTGAGCCCGCGTTGCAGCTCGAAGACATCCTGCAACCGACCGCCGAGGGTCGCGGGCGCATTCACCTGCTCGACGCCAGCCGCCTGGTACATGAAGCGCCGAAGGTCTACGCCACGTTCCTGTTGTGGTTGCTGGCTGAACTGTTCGAGCAATTGCCCGAGCGCGGGGATGCAGACAAACCGCTGCTGGCGCTGTTTTTTGATGAGGCACACTTGCTGTTCGCCGGTACTCCCCAGGCCCTGCGTGATCGCCTGGAGCAAGTGGTGCGGTTGATCCGCTCCAAAGGCGTGGGGGTGTATTTTGTGACCCAGTCGCCGGGTGACCTGCCGGATGACGTGCTGGCCCAGTTGGGCTTGCGTGTGCAACATGGGCTTCGCGCGTTCACCGCCAAGGAGCAGAAATCCCTGCGTGCGGTCGCCGAGGGCTTTCGTCCCAACCCGGCGTTTGATGCCTTGTCGGTGCTGACCGAATTGGGGATCGGCGAGGCGCTGGTGGGCACCTTGCAGGACAAAGGCACCCCCGCGATGGTGCAACGGGTGCTGGTAGCGCCGCCGCAGTCGCGGATCGGACCGCTGACCGAGACCGAGCGCACGATGCTGATCGCCGGCTCGCCGTTCAAAGGCCGTTACGACAAGCCGATCGATCGCGAGTCAGCCTATGAAGTGCTGATGGGGCGCAAGGGCTTGGCGCCGGAGCCTGAAGCCACACCGGGCAAGGCAGGCGCTGAAGAGCCAAGCTTCACCGACAAGGCCGGGGAATTCCTTGGCACGGCGGCGGGTCAGGCGCTCAAGTCGGCGATGCGTCAGGCGGCCAATCAACTGGGGCGGCAGTTGGTGCGGGGGTTGATGGGGTCGTTGCTGGGAGGCAACAAACGCCGCTAAAAGCAAAAGATCGCAGCCTTCGGCAGCTCCTACGTAGGAGCTGCCGAAGGCTGCGATCTTTTGATCTGATGCCGTTAAACCTTTGGTTTGGCGTGAGCCGCCAGCCGTTCCAGCGCTGCCCGGAGATTCGGATCGCTGATTCCGTCGGCCGTGGCCTGAATGGTTGCGCCTGCATCCGTCGACAAACTGATGGTATGTCCCGCAGCACCTTGCTGAACGGTGGGCGGCTGTACCTTGAACAGAATCCGCGTCAGGCTGGCAAATTCGTCAAACATTTGTAACTGACGCTGCAAACGCTTCTGCTGATAGCGCAGCCGGGTCGCCCAATGCCCATCGGTCACGATCAGCAGCAGACTGCCTTCGCGCCAGGAGGCCACATGGCAGTGTTCCCGGGCGGCAGGCTGCAGCTGGCTTTCCAGCAGGCGCTGCAGATGACCCAGGCGTTGAGCGTGACCAAAGATGGCTTTAAGCGGTTTGGCTTCGCGAAGCAGAACGGCGGGTGCTCTGGCCGTGAGAGGGCGAAATGCCATGATCAGACACCTGAAGTAACAGAGCAGCCATCTTAGCAGAAAGGCCTGGCCGTACCCCATCCATCGTTCTGGCGACGCTTTATCCATTAAATCAATGATTAACTTCGTACTTATCCGGGTTGAAACTGGCAGAAAAGGCCTTATTGTAAGTGAGCCCCGTCACAGCGCTGTGCCAGCATCGTGGAATAACGCCACTTTCCTCTCCATCGTTTCCGGGTAGAATGCTCGTTCGCATGCGGCCATGAGGGCTGCTCGGGCGACTCACGGGGCCGCCCTCCATCCCTTTAGTGTGGAAGATCCTGCCGATATGTTTGCGCCTTTGTTAAAGAAACTTTTTGGAAGCAAGAACGAGCGTGAAGTCAAACGCATGCTCAAGACGGTGCAATTCGTCAATGCCTTCGAAGAGCAAATGGTGGCCCTTTCGGACGATCAATTGCGTGCCAAGACAGACGAGTTCAAGGCCCGCATCGCCAAAGGGGAAACCCTCGACAAGCTGCTGCCTGAAGCCTTTGCGGTCGCCCGCGAAGCCGGCAAGCGCGTCATGGGTATGCGCCACTTCGATGTCCAGCTGATCGGCGGCATGACCTTGCATGAAGGCATGATCGCGGAAATGCGTACCGGTGAAGGCAAGACCCTGGTGGCAACACTGGGCGTTTACCTGAACGCGCTGTCCGGCAAGGGCGTGCACGTTGTGACCGTGAACGACTACCTGGCCCGTCGTGATGCCAACTGGATGCGTCCGCTCTACGAATTCCTCGGCCTGACGGTCGGCGTTGTCACGCCGTTCCAGCCGCCGGAAGAGAAGCGCCTGGCTTACGCCGCCGACATCACCTACGGCACCAACAACGAATTCGGTTTCGACTACCTGCGCGACAACATGGCGTTCAGCATGGAAGAAAAATTCCAGCGCGAACTCAATTTTGCCGTGATCGACGAAGTCGACTCCATCCTCATCGACGAAGCCCGTACCCCGCTGATCATTTCCGGTCAGGCCGAGGACAGCTCCAAGATGTACGTCGAGATCAACCGACTGATCCCGCAACTGGAGTTGCACGTCGAGGAAGTAGAAGGCGAAGTCACCAAAGCTGGCCACTACACCGTCGATGAGAAGACGCGTCAGGTCGAGCTCAACGAATCCGGTCACCAGTTCATTGAAGACATGCTCACCCGCGTCGGTCTGCTGGCCGAAGGCGAAAGCCTGTATTCGGCACATAACCTGGGCCTGCTGACCCACGTCTATGCCGGTCTGCGTGCGCACAAGCTGTTCCATCGCAACATCGAATACATCGTGCAGGACGGGCAGGTTGTGCTGGTCGACGAACACACCGGTCGTACCATGCCGGGTCGTCGTCTGTCCGAAGGCTTGCACCAGGCCATCGAAGCCAAGGAAGAGCTGAACATCCAGGCCGAAAGCCAGACCCTGGCATCGACCACCTTCCAGAACTACTTCCGCCTGTACAACAAGCTGTCCGGCATGACCGGTACGGCAGACACCGAAGCGTTCGAGTTCCACCAGATCTACGGCCTGTCGGTCATGGTGATTCCGCCAAACCGTCCGCTGGCACGTAAGGACTACAACGACCTGGTGTTCCTGACCGCCGACGAAAAATACGCGGCGATCATCAACGACATCAAGGAATGCATGACCCAGGGCCGTCCGGTGCTGGTGGGTACTGCAACCATCGAAACTTCCGAGCACATGTCCAATCTGCTCAACAAGGAAGGCATCGAGCATAAGGTCCTGAACGCCAAGTTCCACGAGAAGGAAGCCGAGATCATCGCCCAGGCCGGTCGCCCAGGCGCACTGACCATCGCCACCAACATGGCCGGTCGTGGTACCGACATCCTGTTGGGCGGCAACTGGGAAGTGGAAGTGGCTTCGCTGGAGAATCCGACCCCTGAGCAGATCGCCCAGATCAAGGCCGACTGGCAAAAACGCCACCAGCAAGTGCTGGAGTCCGGTGGCCTGCAGGTCATCGCTTCCGAGCGTCACGAATCGCGCCGTATCGACAACCAGTTGCGCGGTCGTGCCGGCCGTCAGGGTGATGCCGGTTCGAGCCGCTTCTACCTGTCGCTGGAAGACAGCCTGATGCGTATCTTCGCCTCTGATCGGGTGAAGAACTTCATGAAAGCCCTGGGCATGCAGCCTGGCGAAGCAATTGAGCACCGCATGGTGACCAACGCCATCGAAAAGGCTCAGCGCAAGGTAGAAGGCCGCAACTTCGATATTCGTAAGCAACTGCTCGAGTTCGACGACGTCAACAACGAACAGCGTAAAGTGATCTATCACATGCGTAACACGTTGCTGGCCGCTGACAACATCGGCGAGACCATCGCTGACTTCCGTCAGGACGTGCTCAACGCCACCGTCAGCGCGCACATTCCGCCACAGTCGCTGCCAGAGCAGTGGGACGTGGCCGGTCTTGAGGCTGCATTGCAGAGTGATTTCGGTGTTGCCTTGCCGATCCAGCAGTGGCTCGACGAAGACGATCACCTGTACGAAGAGACCCTGCGCGAGAAGCTGATGAACGAGCTGATCGCCGCGTACCACGAGAAAGAAGACCAGGCTGGCGCCGAAGCGCTGCGTACCTTCGAGAAGCAGATTGTGCTCCGCGTACTGGATGACCTGTGGAAAGACCACCTGTCGACCATGGATCACCTGCGTCATGGTATCCACCTGCGTGGCTACGCCCAGAAGAACCCGAAGCAAGAGTACAAGCGCGAGTCGTTCACGCTGTTCTCCGAGCTGCTGGATTCGATCAAGCGCGACTCGATTCGTGTGCTGTCTCACGTACAGGTTCGTCGCGAAGACCCGATCGAAGAAGAGCAACGCCTGCGCCAGGAAGCCGAAGCTCTGGCCGCACGCATGCAATTCCAGCACGACGAGCCGCCAGGTCTGGAGCAGCCGGAACTGCTGGGTGAAGAGGTCGATGTTGCCCTCGCCACCGCGCCGGTGCGTAACGAACAGAAGCTGGGCCGTAACGAACTGTGCTACTGCGGTTCGGGCAAGAAATTCAAGCATTGCCACGGGCAGATCCAGTAAAACCCGTTCAGCACGCTGAAATACCCGCGCCGCGACCGGCATCAGCCGTCGCGGCGTTTTGCCATTTGATACCGCCGATCATCTGCGTCGGCGATGACTATTTTTAAGGAGCGCATTCATGGCTGTTGGTCTTGGTCCTTTGCCAACGTTGCACCCGGTTGCCGGTTTTGAACTCGGTATTGCTTCGGCCGGCATCAAGCGCCCGGGGCGCAAGGATGTCGTGGTCATGCGCTGTGCCGAAGGCTCGACGGTCGCTGGCGTGTTCACCCTGAACGCCTTTTGCGCCGCACCGGTGATTCTTGCCAAGCAGCGAGTGCAAGGCCCGGTGCGTTACCTGCTGACCAACACCGGCAACGCCAACGCCGGCACCGGCGAGCCTGGCCTGGCCGCCGCCGAGCGCACCTGCGCGAAGCTGGCAGAGCTGACCGGCGTCGATGCCCGCCTGGTGCTGCCGTACTCCACCGGGGTGATCGGCGAACCGCTGCCGGTCGAGAAGATCGAAGGCGCCTTGCAGGCTGCGCTCGACGACCTGTCGGTCAACAACTGGGAAGCTGCCGCCACCGGCATCATGACCACCGACACCTTGCCCAAGGGGGCGAGCCGCCAGTTCGACCATGACGGCGTGACCATCACCGTCACCGGCATCAGCAAAGGTGCGGGCATGATTCGGCCGAACATGGCGACCATGCTGGGCTACATCGCCACTGACGCCAAAGTGTCCCGTGAAGTGCTGCAAAATCTGCTGCTGGACGGCGCCAACAAGTCGTTCAACCGCATCACCATCGACGGCGACACCTCGACCAACGACTGCTGCATGCTGATCGCCACCGGACAGGCGGCGCTGCCGGAAATCACCCGCGCCGAAGGCGAGCTGTTTGCCAAGCTGAAACAGGCCGTGTTCGAAGTGTGCATGGATGTCGCCCAGGCGATCGTTCGTGATGGCGAGGGCGCGACCAAGTTCGTCACCGTCCAGGTTAATGGCGGCGGCAACCACCAGGAGTGCCTGGACGTCGGTTACACCGTGGCTCACTCGCCCCTGATCAAGACTGCACTGTTTGCTTCCGATCCGAACTGGGGCCGTATCCTGGCCGCCGTTGGCCGCGCGGGTGTGCCCGATCTGGATGCGAGCAAGATCGACGTGTTCCTCGGGGAGGTGTGCATCGCCAGCCACGGCGCCCGTGCGGCCAGTTACACCGAAGCCCAGGGTGCGGCGGTGATGCAGCAGGAAGAAATCACTATCCGGATCGAACTGGGTCGCGGCGCGTGCAGCGAGACGATCTGGACCACAGATCTGTCTCATGAGTATGTAAAGATCAACGCTGAGTACCGTACTTAAGTCAGACCGGGTCGGTCGAACGCGACCCCGGCCCATCGCGGGCAAGCCCCGCTCCCACAGGATTGCGCTGACCCTGTGGGAGCGGGCTTGCCCGCGATGACGGTCAACCAGAAGCTGAAAAATCTGGCCCATACCTCTTATCCAAGGGTCCCGAACATGAGCCTCCACCTGATCATCGGCGACAAATTGTATTCCTCCTGGTCCTTGCGCGGCGCGCTGGCGCTTGATCTGGCCAAAGCCCCCTACAGCGAAGAACTGATCAAGCTGAACCAGCCGGACACCCGTGAACGCCTGCTCAAACACTCGCCGACCGGCAAAGTCCCGCTGCTGAAAACCAGGCATGGCACCATCGCCGATTCCATGGCGATTGCCGAGTACCTGGCCGAACAGTTCCCGGATGCTGGGCTCTGGCCCAGCGATGTAGCGGCCCGGGCCCAGGCCCGCTCGGCCTGCGCGCAAATGCACGCCGGGTTCTTCGCCCTGCGGGCCAACATGCCGTTTGACCTCAGCCGCGACGCGCCACTGGTGTCGGCTCCGACTGAAGTCCAGGAGGACATCGAACGAGTGCTGGCGTTATGGGCGCAGTGCCGGGCCGCTGCGTCCGACGCCGGTCCGTTCCTGTTTGGCAAAGTTAGCCTGGCCGATGCTGTCTTCGCCCCGATTGCTGTGCGCCTGCGCACCTATCAGGTGAAAGTACCGGCCGAGGATGAGGCCTACATCGATACGATCTACCAATGGCCAGCGTTCAAGGCCTGGCAGAAAGCAGGTCTGAAGGAGGTTGGGCAGTGAAACGCGTACATGTAGCGGCTGCGGTTATTCGTGACAGCAGTGGCAAGATCCTGATCGCCCGGCGCGCCGATACCCAGCACCAGGGCGGTCTTTGGGAGTTCCCGGGTGGCAAGGTCGAGGCTGACGAGTCCGTCGAAACCGCCTTGGCTCGCGAGCTTCATGAAGAGCTGGGAATTGTGGTCAGCGCAGCGCACCCGCTGATCAAGGTCCGCCACGATTATCCTGACAAGCAAGTATTGCTGGATGTCTGGGAAGTCTCGGCGTTTACCGGTGAGCCGCATGGGGCCGAAGGCCAGCCGCTGGCCTGGGTGGCTCCGCGGGACCTGCTGGACTACGAATTTCCGGCGGCCAACCAGCCGATCGTCGCGGCTGCGCGCTTGCCGGCCGAATACCTGATCACCCCTGAAGATCTGGAGACCCCGGCACTATTGCGCGGTATCCAGAAAGCCATCGCAGGCGGCATCAAGCTTATCCAGCTGCGCGCACCAAACGGCTACGATCCCAAATACCGGGATCTGGCGGTGGATGCGGCGGGACTGTGTGCGGGCAAGGCGCAGTTGATGATCAAGGGGCCGTTCGAGTGGCTGGGTGATTTTCCCTCGGCCGGCTGGCATATCACGGCCGCCCAACTGCGCAAATACGCGGCAGCGGGTCGACCGCTGCCGGCGTCGCGCTGGCTGGCGGCGTCCTGTCATAACGCAGAGGAGCTGGCGTTGGCCGAGCAGATGGGCGTGGACTTTGTCACCCTGTCGCCGGTACAGCCGACCCAGACCCACCCGGATGCCCAGCCGCTGGGTTGGCAGCAGGCGGTGAGCTTGATCGAAGGGTTCAGCAAACCGGTGTTCCTGCTGGGTGGCGTGGGCCCGGCTGAGCGGCAGCAGGCTTGGGAAGCTGGGGCTCAGGGTGTGGCGGGGATCCGCGCGTTCTGGCCTGAGGCTTGATTGTGTATTGAGGCTGCTGGCCTCATCGCTGGCAAGCCAGCTCCCACAGGGTTTGGTGTCGTTCACACATGTTGTGCACACGACAAAACTTGTGGGAGCTGGCTTGCCAGCGATGGCGCCCGAACAGGCGCTACGCTTCTGTGGGCTTCACCGCCGGCTGCCACAAGATTTCCGCAACCCCCTGGCGCCTGGCAATGACCCTTGCCATCACAAACAGCAAATCCGACAACCGATTGATGTAAGCCAACCCGACCCCGGCCAGCGGCTCAGTCGCATTCAAATGCTGACAGCGCCGCTCCGCACTGCGCGCCAGGCTGCGGCACACGTGCGCCTGGGCAATCAGCGCCGAACCGCCGGGCAAAATGAAATTCTCCAACGGCCCCAGTTCTTCGTTCCATACATCGATCGCCGCCTCCAGGCGCTCGATCTCTGCCATGTTCAGAGCCTGATACTCAGGCATTGCCAGTTCGCCGCCGAGGTCGAACAAGCGGTGCTGGCAAGGCGCTAACACCTCGACCACTTCATTAAGCCCAGGATACGCAGCAGTTTCCTGCGCCAATCCCGCCAGCAGCACACCAACCTGACTGTTTAGCGTGTCAACCTCACCAATTGCTTCAATTCGTGGATGGTCCTTGGGCACTCGGCGACCATCGCCGAGGCCTGTTTCGCCTTTGTCGCCAGTGCGGGTGTAGATTTTCGACAAGCGAAAGCCCATGGGTTACCTCTATAGCTGATTGAGTTCCTGAGAGACGAGCGCAGTGCTCGCCAAGGGCAGGCGCAGGGTGAAGCAGGTGCCCTGGCCGAGGGTCGATTGCACTTCCATCTGGCCCTTGTGGTTGTTGGTGATGATGAAGTACGACACCGATAAACCGAGCCCGGTCCCCTGGCCGATTTCCTTGGTGGTGAAGAACGGTTCGAAAGTACGCTTGCGCACGCTCTCGCTCATGCCGATGCCGTTGTCCTCGACCTGGATCTCCGCCCAGGGCGGGTTCAGGCGGGTGCGCAAGATGATCCGCCCCGGTTCGCGGTCGTCCTCGCGCTGATGAATGGCCTGGGCGGCATTTTTCAGCAGGTTGAGCAGCACCTGCTCCAGCTCGTTGGCGGTGCCGGGGACCGGGCCGAGCTGCGGGTCGAACTGACGAATGATCGCCTGCCCCTTGAAGTCGAAACCGATCGCCAGGTCGAAGTCGTTGCCAGCGATTTCCACTGCCTGATCAATCAGCGCCGGCAGGTCGCAGGGCGCCATTTGCCGGGTGCTGCGCCGGCTGAAACTGAGCATGTGCGTCACGATCTTCGCCGCGCGGGCGCCAGCCTGCTGGATACCGTCGAGCAGTTGCGGCACTTCACGAGCCACCAGATACTGGTTCACGGTTTCCAGTTCGATGCCGATGTGCTCGGCCTGTTCAAGGTTCTTCGGCAACTCCGGGGACAGGCGCCGGCGGATGTTTTGCACGTTGTGCAGGATGGCGCCCAAGGGGTTGTTGATCTCATGCGCCATACCCGCCGCCAGGCCGCCGACTGAGAGCATTTTCTCTGACTGCACCATCATCTCTTCCAGCGAGAGACGCTGGGTAATGTCGTCGATACGGATGACCACGCCACGACCCGCGCCGCCCATCAGTGGATAAAACGTCAGGGCGTAATGCCTGGCTTCATCATCCTTGACCCAGGTCACCCGCTCGATCTTGGCCACCGTGTGCTGTTCGACCGTTTGCTTGAGCTGCGGCAAATACGGCTTTAGCGGTTCGAAGGCGAGGAAGATCGGCTGGTTCAGGGCCTCGTCCAGGCGAGTCCCGGACAGCGCGCTGGCCTCCTGATTCCATTGGGTGACGTAGAGCTGTTCATCCAGGGCAATCAACGCCGAGGGCATCGAGTCGATGATGCTGTTGAGGTAATTCTGGAAGCCCGTGAGCTTTTTCTCGATCTTGCTGCGAACCTGCACTTCCAGTTCCAGTTTGCGATTGGTATGGCGGGTTTCTTCCGCCAGCCCCTGAGCCTGGTCGTAAGCGGCCTGGGAGTCGTCACGGGCGCGTTTGAGCTGCTGCTCCCGCGCTTCGATCCGCGACAGCATGGTATTGAACGCCTCGGCAAGGCTGCCGATTTCGTCATGGTTGCCGCGAGAGGCGCGCAGGGCGTAGTTCTCTTCCCTTGTGACTTGCCGGGACAACTCTTCCAGCTGATGGATCGGCCGGGTAATCAGGCGCTTGATCTGCCGGGCGATCACCAGCCACAACAGGATGCTGAAGATCAGGATCCCCAGGCTTGCCGTCAGCGTACCGGTGTAGAACGCCATCGGCAGTTCGCTGCTGGCAACCAGCAGCAAGTGACCAGGCGCTGTGCCGGGGCGGGGCAGGGTGATCACCTGGTTGCTGCGAAATTCGGTGGCTTGCCAGGACTCGATGTGCCGGTAGTGCTCTGGCAACTTGAGCTTTTCCCCCTGTTGCAACTGCGCCAGGCGCTGGCCTTTGCCATCGTAGAGGGCGGCTGCCCGCAGAGGCGAATAGCTGTTGAGCTCGTTGAGCAGGCGTTCGGCGCTTTGTGGTGACTGCAAGGCGTCGGAGATCAGGCTGGGGTTGGACACCAGGCGGCCAATGGTCTGTAAGGCCTGGGGCGCCATGCTTTCCTGGGAAATATAATAAGCGGCGCTGATAAAGGTCAGGTTGGCGACTAGCAGAACAGTGGTCAACAGCACCAACAGGGCGGCCAGCAATTTCTGACCGACCGGTAGGTTTTCAAGGCGCTGGCGCAATGGCATCAGGTTCGTCGCTGCAAAGGAACAAGTGGCCAGCGTAGCCGCTGCTTAGTCGCTGGGCAATCCAAGGCTTTGCAGATGGGCGATCAGGCGCGACTCGAGCTGCTCCAGGTGTCGCAGGTGCAGCGAGTGCCGGCGCGCGGCTTTACAGGCGTAACCCAGCAGGTAGCTGATCTCGGTGCGCCGCCGGCTGTCGACATCCTGGTACATGGACGAGTAATTCGCCGCAGTGGCGTGGATCACGCGCTCTACTTCCTGCTGCAAATCCTCGGCGGCAGCCGGCTGGCCGCAGCGTTGGAGCAGCTCGCTCAGTTCACCGCAGAGTGTGGCGACTTCGCAATGATGCGCTTCAAGCCCGCCATTGCGGCACTGGTGCAGGACGGTGAGCGGATTGATCGCACAGTTGAGCGCCAGTTTGCGCCACAGCCGGGTCAGGATGTCGGTGCTCCATTCATGGGGAATGCCAGCGGCTGTCAGATCATCCAGCCAGATCGGCGGCACCGGGTGGCTGGCGTCCCCCAGCCAGGTATAGCCGTGGCCGGCAAAGACCACTCGCCAGTCGCCGTCGCGAAACGCCCCTTCGGTGCTTGAAGCGTATAGGCAGCGAGCGTGGGGAACCCGGGCGGCAACGGCGTCCTGGCTGCCCAACCCATTTTGCAGCAGGATCAACTCGGCGTCGGGTGCCAGGCGCGGCGCCAGTTGGGCCACGGCGCTCTCGGCGTCATAGGCCTTGCAGGCGACCAGCAGGCGCCTGATTGGCTCGGCGCTGTCCGGTGTCTGCGCCGGGATCGGGTAGCTGCGCGCCTCGCCATGTTCGACCAGGGTCAGCGCGCCTTGCGCCTCGTAGGCCTGCAGTCGCGCCTGATCTCGCACAATCAGCGTGACCGGCACCCCGGCCCGAGCCAGACGAGTGGCCCATAGGGTGCCGAGGCTGCCCGCACCGAGGATGTGCCAGGTGGTCGACATCAGCTTTTTGCTCTGTTTATGACGCGCATCGGAGGCTCGCAGTGAATGATCGGAAAGACCCGTTATAATCAGCGCGGATTTTAACCGCAAGCCAGGCGTGCTCCATGGGCACCCCTTTTACTGGAGAGATTACATGCCGTCGTTCGACGTGGTATCCGAACTGGACAAACACGAAGTCACCAACGCGGTCGAAAACGCCGTCAAGGAACTCGATCGCCGCTATGACCTGAAAGGCAAGGGCACCTTCGAATTCAAGGAAAAAGACCTGACCGTCAACCTGACCGCAGAAGCCGATTTTCAGCTTGAAGCCATGATTGAGATCCTCAAGCTGGCACTGGTCAAGCGCAAAATCGATGTGCAGTGCCTTGAGGTCAAGGACGCCTATGCATCGGGCAAGCTGATGAAGCAGGAAGCCGTACTGAAGGAAGGCATCGACAAGGAGCTGGCGAAGAAGATCGTCGCCCACGTCAAGGATGCCAAGCTCAAGGTGCAGGCCGCCATTCAGGGCGAGCAAGTACGCATTACCGGGAAAAAGCGTGACGATCTGCAGGAGGCTATCGCCGCACTGCGCGCCAAAACCTTCGACATGCCGCTGCAGTTCAACAACTTCCGCGATTGATTTCGAAGGAGAGCAACAATGGATTTGAATGCTGAAGTGGACAACCTGGTCAAGGCGTCCCAAGCCTGGATTCCAATGATCATGGAATACGGCAGCCGCGTGCTGCTCGCAATCATTACCCTGGCCATTGGCTGGTGGCTGATCAACAAGGTCACGCAGAAACTCGGCGGCCTGCTGGCACTGCGTAACGCCGACCTGGCGTTGCAGGGCTTCATCAGCAGCCTGGCGAACATCATCCTGAAAGTGTTGCTGATCGTCAGCGTCGCGTCGATGATTGGCGTGGAAACCACCTCCTTTGTCGCGGCGATCGGTGCGGCAGGCCTGGCCATCGGCCTGGCATTGCAGGGCAGCCTGGCGAACTTTGCCGGCGGGGTGTTGATTTTGCTGTTCCGTCCGTTCCGGATCGGTGACTGGATTGAAGCGCAGGGTGTTTCGGGTACCGTGGACAGTATCCAGATTTTCCATACTGTGCTGCGTACCGGTGATAACAAGACCATCATCGTGCCCAATGGCAACTTGTCCAACGGCATCATTACCAACACCAACCGTCAGCCAACCCGCAAAGTCGTGTTCGATGTGGGCGTGGATTACGAAGCGGACTTGCAAAAAGCCCGTGAAGTGTTGCTCGACCTGGCCAAGGACGAACGCGTATTGGCTGAGCCGGCGCCACAAGCGGTCATTTCCACCCTGGGCGACAGTTCGATTACTGTTTCCCTGCGCGTTTGGGTCAAGACTGCTGATTACTGGGACGTGATGTTCATGTTCAACGAGCAATCCCGGGATCGTCTTAAAACCGCTGGTATCGATATTCCGTTTCCGCAACGGGTGATTCGAGTGGTTCAGGAAGGGGCCGTGCAGTAACAGGCATAAGCTGAAAACAATAAAAAAGGCCCATCCGAAGATGGGCCTTTTTTTATCTAGAGCTAACTAACAGCTTTCGATTACAAGATCGACAGCGGGTAGTCAACGATCAGGCGGAACTCGTCGATGCTGCCTTCGCCTTGGTCAGCGTTGGCGCGGTGCCATGCTTGACGAATGCGGAACGACAGGTCTTTAGCCGGGCCGTTTTGTACTACGTACTTGGCTTCAACGTTGGTTTCGTGGTGTTTGCCATCTTCGCCGTACAGGCCAGCGTAAGCGCCATTCACCGGAGCGTTGGAGCCGTCGATGTCCCAACCTTTCACGTAACGGGTCATGAAGCTCAGACCAGGAACGCCGTACTCGGCCATTTTCAGGTCGTAGCGTACTTGGGCCGACTTCTCGCCAGGACCGTTGAAGTCAGAGTACTGGATGGAGTTGGCGAGGAAGATCGAGTCGCCGCCACGGTTGTTTTTACCCACGCCGACGTAGTCGAACGGGGTGTCGCCGTTGATTTTCTGGAAGCCAACGGTCAGGGTGTGCGCTTTCAGGAACGAGAAAGCAGCTGCCAGGGAGAACGCGGTGTTGCTGATGTCGCCTGCTTCAGCACTACCGGAATCGTCTGTGCGGTAGATGTTACCGTCCAGGTTCACCGACTGATCGCCACCCATAGGGATGGTGTAGTTGGCGTTGGCGTAGTACTGGTTCCAGATGTCTTCGAGCTGAGCGCCGTACAGCGATACGCTGAAGTTTTCGTTGATGCCGTATTTGGCACCACCGTAGTTGATGGTGTCAGCTTCGACGCCAGCGTAGTTGGCCCACAGACCGCCGTCACGGCCGTTTTTGTCCTGGCTGGTCGCCGAGTAGAAGTGACCGGCTTCGAGGTCAAGGTCTTTGATCTCGCTGCTTTGCAGTTGGAAACCGCTGGCAGTTTGCGGAAGGATACGGGAACCGCCAACAGCAAATACTGGTGCGGTGCTAGGCTGCATGTCGCCCGCTTTCAGTTCGGTCTTGGAGATGCGAACTTTAAGTGCAGCGCCTGCTTTACCCTGGCTGTCATTGTTTTCGCCAGCAGCGTTGGTGCTCAGGTTACCCGAACCCGAGTACTTGTCGGAACCGTCCAGTTTGATGGCGAGGTAACCGAAAGCGTCAATACCAACACCCACGGTGCCCTGGGTGTAGCCAGAGTTGAATACACCGTGGAAACCCTGGGTCCAGTCTTTGTCATCGACTGCGCCGTCTTTCTTGTTACGGTTGAAGTAGTAGTTGCGGAGCAGCACGTTGAAAGTGCTGTCTTCAACAAAACCTTTGGCTTCGGCCTGGTCGCCTACGAAAGGTGCGGCCGTAGCCATTTGAGTGCTGGCTGCTGCTGCAACTGCCAGTGCGATCATGCTCCACTTCATCACGCGCATCGTGATTTGCTCCTTTGGTTTTAGAAGAGTACTGCCGTCCCACCTGTTTTATTATCTGGGCGGCTCTTTCTTTTTGTGTCGGCGCAAACTTATATCACGCCGACCATGTTGGCGATACTTGCGCATCTAACCTTTCAGCATCTTTACGACCCTGTCGCAAACAGCTGGGTAGATGTCGCAAATTTACAGCCCCAATGCAAGAGGACTGACAACTTGTTTGTTGTTTTCCAGGGCCTGAGCATCGGTAAAAAGAGTCCCTGGTGAAACGAGTGAATCTCCATCGGGCTACCTTGCCACTGTTTTTATATGCCTGGCGGCTTCCACTTCCAGCGGAGGCGCAAAAGGCGATGTGGGTGTGAATGCAACAAGCGTGCTCAAATCGGAAATCTGTCTGTTTTTTTTCTGAAATATCGCCAAAAGCCGTAAAGGCCTCATAAAACCGGGGGGTTCGTGCCCCGAGGTTCGAGCTTGACGCCGGGATTGGCATCGTGTTTCACCGTTCTGGCTATCAGCGCGACAAGTCAAAATGTTACCGGTTCACCCCGCAAGTGAGTAAAAGGTGGATCCCCGACCCATCAGCGTAGACGCAATGTGCGGTTTTGGTGCAAAAAATTTGCAGCACTGTGCGCAATTCACTCAGCGCGGCCATGATGTGGTTTGGAACGTCGCCTTGATAATCAGTCACTTCAGCGCTTTCGCCTTCCTGGTTCGTGCTGAAATGGTGCGTCTTGCACAGAAAAGGCCCATGTCGGAGCGTGCTGCCTGCCGTCGTCGATGGTCGTGATGCGAGCGACGTTCGCAGGTATGCTGCTCAACTGTCGCCTGGTCAAGCGTCGTTGAAGATGTGGCCAGGTTGTAAATGATCATCTGCCGGAGTGCGCACAGTGTTTGCCTTGGATTCACGACTTCAACAAGACACCTTACCGATAGGGGATTTCCCGCTCTGTCGGCTGCTCTTGTCCAACGATTCGAATTACCCCTGGTTCATCCTGGTGCCACGCCGCGAGGATATCAGCGAGATATTTCAGTTGGATGTCGCTGATCAGCTGCAGCTGTGGCAGGAGACTACAGCGTTGGCGCAGACGCTGAAGGACTCGTTCGACGCTGACAAGCTGAACATTGCAGCGCTGGGTAATGTAGTCAGCCAGTTGCACATGCATGTCATCGTGCGCAAGCGCGAAGACGCTGCCTGGCCGGCCCCGGTCTGGGGCAAACATCCGGCCGTGGCGTACAGTGCCGAGCAGGTGGCAGCTATCCGCGAACGGCTGCAGCGGGTGTTAACTGAAGATTTCACGTTTCTGGAGGGTTGAATCATGAGTCTTGAGGAGCGCATCAATGACCTGGAAAGCCGCCTGGCATTTCAGGATGACACCATTAACACCCTCAACGATGTACTGGTGGCGCAGCAGGTCGTCGTCGAGCGGCTGCAGCTGCAGATGGCGGCCCTGATTCGACGTCAGGAGGAAATGGTCGGGCAGTTCGAGTCTTCCGAAGAAGAAGCCCCGCCGCCCCATTACTAAAGGGTAGGCATAAAAAAACCGCGAACAGCCGGGCTGTTCGCGGTTTTTTTCAGCCGGGAATCAGCGGCGCGGCAGAGCCGCGATCACGTCTTCGGCTTGCAGGCCCTTGTCGCGATTCATCACGGAGAACTCCACGCGCTGGCCTTCGACCAGGACGCGGTGACCTTCGCCACGAATGGCCCGGAAATGCACAAAGATATCATCGCCGGAGTCACGGGAAATAAAGCCAAAACCCTTGGAAGTGTTGAACCACTTGACGGTGCCGGTATCGCGGTTGGTCATGTCGTAGCTGGGCGAAGCGGCGGCCGGTGAAGATTTGTAGAAGCTGATCGCCAGGTGCAGGAGGACGGCAATGACGGCAGCAGCCAGGCTGAACAGCACGTTGGGTTGACCGGAGACAAATGCAATCTCCGCAAGAAGCGTCAGTGTCTGCAATACGACAGCCAGGACCAGCAAGGCGCTGACCAGGTTCTGCAGTTGATGACGCGGGCCTTTGTTCCAGTAGGGAATGACAGGCGCGAGGGTAAGGTTGAGCAGGCCGAAAAAGGCCAGGTACAGTGCATCGGGTTGTTGCAGGTAAGGAACAGCTTCGGATCGCAGGCTAGGGATGAAGGACAGCAGCAAGGCTGCTGCGCCCATTAGCAGGTGGACGATTTTCAACATTTTGATTAACTCACGTTAAGACGGATCACAAGGAAGAGCTGACGGAGCACGGTTCGCTTCAGAACAATAAGAGGCGTTGGGCACGTACCCGAAGTCAGCCTATGCGCAGCGTCCGGAAAAATAGACGCTGGCGACACACTGCCTATTTAACAGCAAAGCTTGTGGCTACTCAAATCAGGCAGTCCAGCGGCGTCATGCGGGCAATTTGTCGCACGGGGACTGGCCATCCGGTGCTGCGGTGTGGCGACAGCCTTGCTAGAGTGGTCCCTGCACCTGTTGGATGGAATCAATCACCTTTAGGGGAACCGCATGGCAATTGATATTGGTATCAGTGAAGAAGACCGCAAGTCCATCGTCGACGGACTGTCGCGCCTGCTGTCGGACACTTATGTGCTTTATCTGAAAACCCACAACTTCCATTGGAACGTCACGGGGCCGATGTTTCGGACCCTGCACCTGATGTTCGAAGAGCAATACAACGAGTTGGCCCTGGCCGTGGATTCGATCGCCGAGCGCATTCGCGCCCTCGGGTTTCCGGCACCGGGTGCCTATTCCATCTATGCGCGCCTGTCTTCCATAAAGGAAGAAGAGGGTGTGCCGAATGCCGAGGACATGATTCGGCAGCTGGTTGCCGGTCAGGAAGCCGTTACCCGCACCGCGCGGGGTATTTTCCCACTGCTCGACAAGGTCAGTGACGAACCGACTGCCGATCTGCTGACCCAGCGCATGCAGGTTCACGAAAAAACCGCGTGGATGCTGCGTTCCTTGCTGGACCAATAAGGCGCGTGCGCACGGCTGGCATCCTTGGGGGTGTCACCCGTGCGTGGTCCGACACCCTTCACCTCGAACGATTTTGCACCGGGTGTTGCAGGAAACTGTACGGAGCAGGACCGTCATCCATGATCTCCCTGCAGTTGCAGTAAAATCCTGCGAGGGTGGTTAAAAAGTCATCTGGATATCCCATTTTTCCTTCGCTTGCACAGGCGCGGGCTTGCTCGTCGAGCGCCCCATTGACCGGGGCGGCAGGGTGAAAGTTGCAGAGTGTCGGTCTGTGCAGTCTTACGGCTGCACTGGCTGCATTTAATGGATATAATCCCGCTCTTTGCCGCAAAACCCCGAGTCTGCGGTAGCAATCTGATCGCCGAGACAACCCCCATGCCGATGTACGACTATCAATGTGCTTCCTGTGGTCATCAGTTGGAAGCCATTCAAAAGATCAGCGCTCCGGCGCTGGTCGACTGCCCTGCGTGCCAGGCACCAGAGCTGAAAAAGATGCTGTCCATGCCGGGCTTCCGCCTCAGCGGCACCGGCTGGTACGAAACCGATTTCAAGACCGGCTCCAAGAAGAACCTGGCCGGCGGCGACAAAGCTGACTAGATTCCAGGGTCCGAGTTGAACGACACGTGCGAGCTCCTGCATCATCCAGCTCCTGAGATGGGCAAGACCTCCTACCGAATTTCGAATTACGAGAAGTGAAACCATTACCATGATGCGCAGCCATTATTGCGGCCAACTGAACGAAAGCCTGGACGGCCAGGAAATTACCCTTTGCGGATGGGTTCACCGTCGCCGTGACCACGGTGGGGTGATTTTCCTCGATATCCGTGATCGTGACGGTCTGGCCCAGGTGGTGTTCGACCCGGACCGCGCTGAAACCTTCGCCGTCGCCGACCGCGTGCGCAGCGAATATGTGGTCAAGGTCACCGGCAAGGTGCGCCTGCGTCCGGCCGGTGCCACCAACGCCAACATGGCGTCGGGCATGATCGAAGTGCTGGGCTACGAACTTGAAGTGCTGAACGAGTCGGAAACGCCGCCGTTCCCGCTGAACGAGTTCTCCGACGTTGGCGAAGAAACCCGCCTGCGCTATCGCTTCCTCGACCTGCGTCGCCCGGAAATGCTCGAGAAGCTGCGTCTGCGTTCGCGCATGACCACCAGCATCCGTCGCTTCCTGGACGAGAACGGCTTCCTCGACGTCGAGACGCCGATCCTGACCCGCGCCACGCCTGAAGGCGCACGTGACTACCTGGTGCCGAGCCGCACGCACGCCGGTTCGTTCTTCGCCTTGCCGCAATCGCCACAGCTGTTCAAGCAATTGCTGATGGTTGCCGGCTTCGACCGTTACTACCAGATCGCCAAATGCTTCCGTGACGAAGACCTGCGGGCTGACCGCCAGCCGGAATTCACCCAGATCGACATCGAGACCAGCTTTCTCGATGAAACAGAGATCATGGGCATCACCGAACAGATGATCCGCAACCTGTTCAAGGAAGTGCTGGATCTGGAATTCGGCGACTTCCCGCACATGACCTTCGAAGAGGCCATGCGTCGTTACGGTTCCGACAAGCCGGACCTGCGTAACCCGCTGGAACTGGTTGACGTTGCCGACCAGCTCAAGGAAGTCGACTTCAAGGTGTTCAGCGGCCCGGCCAATGACCCGAAAAGCCGTATCGCAGCTTTGCGCGTACCGGGCGGGGCGAGCATGCCGCGCAGCAAGATCGACGACTACACCAAGTTCGTCGGCATCTACGGTGCCAAGGGCCTGGCGTACATCAAGGTCAACGAGCGCGCCAAAGGCGTCGAAGGCCTGCAGTCGCCTATCGTCAAGAACATCCCTGAAGCCAACCTCAATGTGATCCTTGATCGCGTTGGCGCGGTCGACGGCGACATCGTGTTCTTCGGTGCCGACAAAGCCAAGATCGTCAGCGAAGCCTTGGGCGCGCTGCGGATCAAGGTCGGCAACGACCTGAACCTGCTGACCTGCGAGTGGGCGCCGATGTGGGTCGTCGACTTCCCGATGTTCGAAGAGAACGACGACGGCAGCTTCAGTGCCTTGCATCACCCGTTCACCGCGCCGAAGTGCACGCCACAAGAGCTCGAAGCCAGCCCGGCGACCGCTCTGTCCCGTGCCTACGACATGGTGCTCAACGGCACCGAGCTGGGTGGCGGTTCGATCCGTATCCACCGCAAGGAAATGCAGCAGACGGTGTTCCGCCTGCTCGGCATCGACGAAGCGGAACAGGAAGAGAAATTCGGCTTCCTGCTTGACGCCCTGAAGTACGGTGCACCGCCCCACGGTGGCCTGGCCTTCGGCCTGGACCGCCTGGTCATGCTGATGACCGGCGCCCAGTCGATCCGTGAAGTGATTGCGTTCCCGAAAACCCAGAGCGCGGCTGATGTCATGACTCAGGCTCCGGGTGCAGTCGATGCCAAGGCATTGCGCGAATTGCACATTCGTCTGCGCGAAACGCCGAAAGCCGAGTAAAGCGGGTCGTCAAGGCGCATCCTTATGGGGTGCGCCTTTTCTTTAGGTCGAGATTTTTGGTTGCTGGCTGGCGCAGTTCGCGTGGCGGGCAACGTTTCAAAGTGAATTCGGAGCGAGTTATGGCGGGTCATTCCAAGTGGGCGAACATCAAGCACCGCAAAGAACGTCAGGATGCCAAGAAAGGCAAGATCTTCACCAAGTGGATCCGCGAGCTGACGGTTGCTGCCCGCCAGGGCGGCGCTGACCCGGGTTCCAACCCGCGCTTGCGCCTGGCGCTGGACAAGGCCCTGGGTGCGAACATGAGTCGCGACATCATCGATCGCGCCGTAGCGCGCGGCGCGGGTGCTGCCGATACCGACGACATGGTTGAACTGACCTACGAAGGTTATGGCCCAGGTGGCGTGGCAGTGATGGTCGAGTGCATGACCGACAACCGCAATCGCACCGCCGCCGCAGTTCGCCATGCGTTCAGCAAGTGCGGGGGCAACCTGGGCACCGATGGCTCGGTGGCCTACCTGTTCGAGCGCAAGGGCCAGATTTCCTTCGCGCCGGGCGTCGATGAAGAAGCGTTGATCGAAGCGGCGATGGAAGCCGACGCTGATGACGTGGTCACCAACGAAGACGGTTCCATTGACGTATTCACCTCGTTCGCAGGGTTCTACTCCGTACGTAACGCGCTGGAAGCGGCCGGTTTCAAAGGTGATGACGCAGAAATCGTGATGTTGCCAACCACCAGTGCCGAGCTGGACCTTGAGGGTGCCGAGAAGGTGCTCAAGCTGCTCGACATGCTCGAAGACCTGGATGACGTGCAGAACGTCTATTCCAACGCGGACATCCCGGAATCGGTTGCCGCACAGCTGGGTTGATGTCCATATAAAAGATCGCTGTCTTTGCAAGGCCTACGCTAAACCTGTAGGAGCTGCCGAAGGCTGCGATCTTTTGACTTTAAGATCCAAAATCAAAAGATCGCAGCCTTCGGCAGCTCCCGCGGGGATATCCTGAGGTACCGCGATCTCCTTGCGCAGGCGTTATGACTCTAATTCTTGGTATCGACCCCGGTTCGCGCATTACCGGGTATGGCGTGGTATCTGATACCGGGCGCGGCTGTGTCTACGTGGCCTCGGGCTGCATTCGCACCGGCTCCGGTGAATTGCACGAGCGCCTGCAAATCGTCTATCGCGGCGTGCGCGAAGTCATCCAGACGTACGGCCCGATCACCATGGGCATCGAAAAGGTGTTCATGGCACGTAACGCCGACTCGGCCTTGAAACTGGGTCAGGCCCGCGGTGCAGCGATCGTTGCCGGTGCCGAGGAAAACCTGGAAATTGCCGAATACACCGCGACTCAGGTCAAGCAGGCCGTCACCGGTACCGGCGCGGCAAACAAGGAGCAGGTGCAGATGATGGTGATGCACATGCTCAAACTGACCAGCAAGCCGCAAATCGATGCTTCGGATGCCCTGGCCATTGCGATTTGCCATGCTCACACCCGCTCCAGCCTGCTGCCCCATGGTCTGGGAACGGCACGCAGTCGTGGCGGGCGCCTGCGTCTCTGATAGCATCAGCACATCTTTTCCAGGACCAGGGGTCCTGCGCCTGTGTTGTCGGCGTGAAGCCCTTGGCCTGTCAGTCGCCAGCCCTGTACTGGCCAACGCTCAAGGATCTGAAACGTGATTGGACGCTTGCGCGGCACATTGGCTGAAAAACAGCCGCCGCACCTGATTCTGGATGTAAATGGACTGGGGTATGAGCTGGAAGTACCCATGACCACGTTGTATCGCCTGCCGTCGGTCGGCGAACCGCTGACGCTGCACACCCATTTGGTCGTACGTGAAGACGCGCAGTTACTCTATGGCTTTGCCAGCAAGCGCGAGCGAGACTTTTTTCGTGAGTTGATCCGTCTCAATGGTGTGGGGCCAAAACTGGCGCTGGCCTTGATGTCGAGCCTGGAAGTCGACGAACTGGTGCGCTGCGTACAGTCCCAGGACACCTCGGCGTTGACCAAGGTGCCGGGCGTGGGCAAGAAGACTGCCGAGCGCCTGCTGGTTGAGCTCAAGGATCGCTTCAAGGCTTGGGAAACGGTGCCGGCGATGTTTGCCCTGGTACCGAACCAGCCCGGTGGCCCGGATGTGGCTGCGGTGGCCAGTGCCGAAACTGACGCGGTGAGCGCGCTGATTTCCCTGGGCTATAAGCCCCAGGAGGCCAGCAAGGCGATTTCCGCGATAAAGGAGAAAGGTTTGAGCAGTGAAGACCTGATACGTCGTGCCCTGAAGGGAATGATCTAAGTGATTGAAGCGGATCGTCTGATTACAGCTGCACCCGGCCCACGGGACCGTGAAGAGGTCCAGGACCGGGCTATCCGTCCGGTCAGCCTGGCCGAATACATCGGCCAGCCGACCGTCCGCGAGCAGATGGAACTGTTCATCCAGGCCGCACGCGGACGCAACGAGTCCCTGGACCACACGTTGATTTTTGGTCCTCCGGGTCTGGGTAAAACCACCCTGGCCAACATCATCGCCCAGGAAATGGGGGTCTCGATCAAGAGCACGTCGGGCCCCGTGCTCGAGCGTCCGGGCGACCTGGCCGCACTGTTGACCAATCTTGAGCCTCACGATGTGCTGTTCATCGACGAAATCCATCGGCTGTCGCCGATTGTCGAAGAAGTGCTGTACCCCGCCATGGAAGATTTCCAGCTGGACATCATGATTGGCGAGGGCCCGGCCGCGCGCTCGATCAAGCTCGACCTGCCGCCATTTACCCTGGTGGGCGCCACCACGCGAGCCGGCATGCTGACCAATCCGTTGCGGGATCGCTTCGGTATCGTGCAGCGCCTGGAGTTCTACAACACGGCGGACCTGGCAACGATTGTCGGTCGTTCGGCGAACATCCTTGGCCTGCCGCTCGACCCGGAAGGTGCCTTCGAAATCGCCCGCCGTGCCCGGGGTACACCGCGTATCGCCAACCGCCTGTTGCGGCGGGTGCGGGATTTCGCCGAAGTTCGCGCCAAGGGGCACATCACCAAGCCGATCGCCGACCTGGCCTTGAACCTGCTGGATGTCGACGAGCGCGGCTTCGACCATCAGGACCGGCGCCTGCTGCTGACCATGATCGAGAAGTTCGACGGTGGCCCGGTGGGTGTCGACAGCCTGGCCGCAGCCATCAGCGAAGAGCGGCATACCATCGAGGATGTGCTGGAGCCGTACCTGATCCAGCAGGGCTACATCATGCGCACCCCCCGGGGGCGGGTGGTGACCCGGCATGCGTACCTGCACTTCGGTTTAAACATCCCGTCACGATTGGGTGAGATGCCCGTGGTAGACGAATCCCTCGATGCAGTTGACGATTAATCACGTTGCGGGCTGATCAATTCGGGGTTTGTGCTGTCTGAGGACCGTGCTTTCGCGATAAAGCCGCAGAACAATGAAAAACAGTTGCCTGGCCGGATTGGCAACCTGAGGAGTAAGCACTAGAGTATGCGCGCGCAAAACGGGCTTGGGCCTTTCGCACATCGTTGTCGCGTTTATTACGAAGACACCGATGCGGGTGGCATCGTGTATTACGTTAATTACCTCAAGTTTATGGAACGGGCTCGAACCGAGCGGCTCCGGGAGCTGGGCTTTGCCCAATCCCAGCTGGCAGGGGAGGACCTGTTATTCGTCGTGCATTCCAGCGAAGCGCGTTACCACGCGCCGGCGCGACTGGATGACGAACTGCTGGTAAGCGCTGAAGTAAGCGAATTGAACCGTGCCAGCCTGCGTTTCAAGCAGCAGGTCAGGCGGGCAACGGATAATGTGCTGCTCTGCGAAGGGCAGTTTCTGGTGGCCTGTGTGCGCACTGAAAGTTTAAAACCCCGGGCCATTCCCGAAGCTCTACGTGCGGCCTTTGCCGACGTGAGCGGCGCGGGTACACACTCAAAGCAGGAGATAAAGCGTGGAAGCTAACGTCGTCGACCATTCCTCCATGTGGAGCCTGGTCAGCAATGCCAGTATCGTGGTGCAACTGGTAATGCTGATCCTGGTAGCCGCATCGGTCACCTCATGGATCATGATCTTTCAGCGCAGCAATTTGCTGCGCGCCGGTCGACGGGCCCTGGAGAGCTTCGAGGAGCGCTTCTGGTCGGGTATCGACCTGTCCAAACTCTATCGTCAGGCCGGCAGCAACCCTGATCCGGATTCGGGCGTCGAGCAGATCTTCCGCGCCGGCTTCAAGGAGTTCTCCCGTCTGCGCCAGCAGCCAGGGGTTGATCCTGAAGCGGTCATGGAAGGTGTGGCCCGGGCCATGCGCGTCGCTATTTCCCGCGAAGAAGAAAAGCTCGAGCAGAGCCTGCCGTTCCTCGCGACAGTAGGTTCCGTGAGCCCGTATATCGGCCTGTTCGGTACGGTCTGGGGCATCATGAACTCCTTCCGTGGCCTGGCCACTGCGCAGCAGGCAACCCTGGCCACCGTGGCTCCGGGTATCGCCGAAGCCCTGATCGCCACCGCGATCGGCCTGTTCGCCGCGATTCCAGCTGTCATCGCCTACAACCGGTTTGCTGCCCGCAGCGAAACGCTGATCAGCCGCTACTACACCTTCGCCGATGAATTCCAGGCGATCCTGCACCGCAAAGTGCACACCAGCGAAGAATAAGCAGGTAATTTCCAATGGCTTTAATCGCTCGAGCTCGCAAAAAGCGCAAGCCGGTCGCCGAGATGAACGTAGTGCCCTACATCGACGTGATGCTGGTGCTGCTGGTCATTTTCATGGTGACCGCGCCGATGCTTAATCAGGGCGTGAAAGTTGATCTGCCCAAGGTTTCCAGCGAAGCCTTGCCGCAGGACAACAATACTCAGGTCCTGACCATTTCGATCAAGGCTGACAAGACCTACTACTGGAACCTTGGCAGCGAAGTCGATACCCAGAAACAGCAGGACAAGGCCATGACCTTGCCGCAGATGACCGACGCGGTGACCAAGATCATTCGCGCCGGCACCGAAGGCGGCAAGCAGACCCAGGTCTTCATTCGAGGCGACAAGACCGTCGATTATGGATCGGTCATGGGTGCCATGGGCGGTCTCCAGAAAGCCGGGGTCGGTAATGTTGGCTTGATTACCGAGGCGCCCTGATGCGGCAACAACGAGAGCCGACAGCCTCGGAAAGCTACTTCTGGCCTAGCGTCTGGGCGATTGGCTTGCACGTGCTGGTGTTCGGCATGTTGTTTGTCAGTTTTGCCATGACCCCGGAGCTGCCGCCGGCCAGGCCGATCGTCCAGGCGACCCTGTACCAGCTGAAATCGAAAAGTCAGGCGACCACCCAGACCAATCAGAAGATTGCGGGTGAGGCGAAGAAATCCGCCGCGCGCCAGACCGAAGTCGAGCAGATGGAGCAGAAGAAGATCGAGCAGGAAGCCATCAAGGCTGCGGAACAAAAGAAGGAAGATACGGCTCAAAAAGCCGAAGAATCCAAGAAGGCCGACGAGACCAAGAAAGCGGAAGAGGCGAAAAAGGCTGATGAAGCCAAGAAAGCCGACGAAGCCAAAAAGACCGCCGAGGCCAAAAAGGCAGAAGAGAAACAATTGGCTGATATAGCCAAGAAGAAATCTGAAGAAGAAGCCAAGAAGGCAGCTGAAGAAGAGGCCAAGAAAGCGGCCGCTGAAGAAGCCAAGAAAAAGATCGTCGAAGACGCGAAGAAGAAAGCCGCAGAAGACGCCAAGAAGAAATCTGACGCTGAAGAGGCGAAAAAGAAAGTCGCCGAAGACGCGAAGAAGAAAGCTGCTGCCGATGCTGCGAAGAAGAAATCGCAGGAAGCGGCACGTAAATCCGCCGAAGACAAAAAGGCTCAGGCCTTGGCAGATCTGCTTTCCGACACGCCGCAACGTCAGCAGGCCTTGGCGGACGAGCAGGGTGACGAAGTCGCTGGCAGTTTCGATGACCTGATTCGTGCACGTGCAGCAGAAGGCTGGGCTCGTCCCCCTTCGGCACGCAAAGGCATGACGGTCGTGCTGCAAATCGGCATGTTGCCGGATGGAACAGTGACCTCGGTTACCGTCGGCAGATCAAGCGGAGATGGTCCGTTCGATGCTTCGGCAGTGGCGGCGGTCAAGAATATTGGACGTTTGACAGAAATGCAGGGAATGAAGCCGAGCGATTTTGCTCCGTATCGTTCATTCAAGATGACATTCACACCTGAGGATCTAGCCTTGTGAGAAACCTTCTTCGAGGAATGCTTGTCGCCATCTGCTGCCTGGCAGGGATGGCGGTAGCCGATGAGAAAAACATTCTGGTAACCAGCGGCAGCGATCGGGCTACCCCGATTGCCGTCGTTCCGTTCGCCAACCAGGGCGGCAGCGTGCTGCCGGACGATATGGCCGAGATCATCGGTAACGACCTGCGCAACTCGGGTTACTACTCGCCGATCCCGAAACAGAACATGATCAGCCAGCCAAGCCAGGCCAGCGAAATCATCTACCGTGACTTCAAGGCGCTGGGTGCCCAGTACGTCATGGTCGGCAGCATCGCTCCGGCGGGCGGTCGCCTGCAGGTGCAATACGCCTTGTTCAACGTCGCCACCGAGCAGCAAGTGCTGACCGGCAGCGTGTCGGGCAGCGTTGACCAGTTGCGTGACATGTCGCACTACATTGCTGACCAGTCGTTTGAAAAACTCACCGGTATCAAAGGTGCTTTCTCGACTCGCCTGCTCTACGTGACTGCCGAGCGCTTCTCCGAGAAAAACACTCGCTACACCCTGCAACGTTCGGACTACGACGGTGCGCGTGCCGTTACCCTGCTGCAATCGCGCGAGCCGATCCTGTCGCCGCGTTTCGCACCGGATGGCAAGCGCATCGCTTATGTCTCGTTCGAGCAGAAGCGTCCGCGCATCTTCATGCAGAACATCGACACCGGTCGCCGTGAGCAAATCACCAACTTCGAAGGCCTCAATGGTGCACCAGCCTGGTCGCCGGACGGCAATCGCCTGGCGTTCGTGCTGTCCAAGGACGGCAACCCGGACATCTATGTGATGAACCTGGGCTCGCGCCAGATCACCCGCGTCACCAATGGTCCCGGCATCAACACCGAACCGTTCTGGGGTAAAGATGGTTCGACCATCTACTTCACCTCCGACCGTGGCGGCAAGCCGCAGATCTACAAAACCAGCGCAGGCGGCGGTGGTGCAGAGCGTGTGACCTTCATCGGTAACTACAACGCCAACCCTAAGCTGTCGGCTGACGAAAAGACCCTGGTCATGATTCATCGCCAGGAAGGCTTCACCAATTTCAAGGTGGCGGCCCAGGATTTGCAACGCGGTAGTGTAAAGATCCTCACTGATAGCACTCTGGACGAGTCGCCTACTGTTGCGCCCAACGGCACCATGGTAATCTACGCCACCCGCCAGCAGGGCCGGGGAGTCTTGATGCTCGTGTCCATTAATGGACGCGTAAGGCTCCCGCTTCCTACCGCACAAGGCGAAGTCAGAGAACCTTCCTGGTCCCCTTACCTGAACTGACGCGGCGCTTTACGTTTTACTTAACACACTGGGGTTCATTAGGAGTTTCACGATGGAAATGCTGAAGTTTGGTAAATTTGCTGCGCTGGCTCTGGCCATGGCTGTAGCTGTAGGTTGCTCGTCCAAAGGCGGCGACAATGCCGGTGAAGGCGCTGCTGTTGATCCAAACGCTGGTTACGGCGCTAACACTGGTGCAGTTGACGGCTCCCTGAGCGAAGAAGCTGCTCTGCGCGCGATCACCACTTTCTACTTCGAATACGACAGTTCGGACCTGAAGCCAGAAGCCATGCGCGCTCTGGACGTTCACGCCAAGGACCTGAAAGCTAACGGCGCTCGCGTTGTTCTGGAAGGTAACACCGACGAACGTGGTACTCGTGAGTACAACATGGCACTGGGCGAGCGTCGTGCGAAAGCCGTTCAGCGCTACCTGGTACTGCAAGGCGTTTCCCCAGCTCAGCTGGAACTGGTTTCCTACGGCGAAGAGCGTCCAGTTGCTACCGGCAACGACGAGCAGTCCTGGGCTCAAAACCGTCGCGTCGAACTGCGTAAGTAATTCGTCATGCGAACGTGCCGTCGTGCTGTAACTATTCTGGCTCTCAGCCTCGCACCGCTTGCGGTGTGGGCTGCGGTTCCTGTGGTCGATAACAACAACTCCGGCAATAGTGGAAGTAGTTATCCGCCCGCGGGTTACGGTACGAACGGCGCCTATGCCGGGGGAGGGGTTTCGACCCCTGTCTCGGCACAGGGCGAGCTGTTCAACCAACTGCAATCCATGCAGGAGCAGATCTCGCGCCAACAAGGCATCATCGAAGTTCTGCAAAATGATGTAGCGCGCATGAAGCAGGAAAGCCTGGAGCGATACCAGGATCTTGATCGGCGCATTGGAACCGGCGTTGCACCAGCCGCAACTCCTGAGAATTCTTCCACCGGTGGCGATTTGAACGCCCCCGGTGCAGCAGCAGGTGCTGGAGCGGCTGCCGCTCAGGCACCGGCCGCGGGTACCGAGCCGGCTGACCCGGCGAAGGAAAAACTGTATTACGATGCAGCCTTCGACCTGATCAAAGCCAAGGATTTCGACAAGGCCAGCCAGGCTTTTGCCGCTTTCCTGCGCAAGTACCCCAACAGCCAGTACGCGGGCAATGCCCAATACTGGCTGGGCGAAGTGAACCTGGCCAAAGGCGACCTGCAAGGGGCCGGTCAGGCGTTTGCCAAGGTGTCCCAGCTGTACCCCAAGCACAACAAAGTGCCTGACTCGCTGTACAAGCTGGCTGATGTAGAGCGCCGCCTTGGTCATCCCGACAAGGTCAAAGGCATTCTGCAGCAGGTCGTGTCCCAATATCCGGGCACGTCCGCCGCGCAGTTGGCCCAGCGCGACTTGCAGAAAATGTAAGCTTGCCTGATCCGTTTTGAAGAAACCCGCACTTGCTGCGGGTTTTTTCGTTAGAATTCACGCCCTTTTTCTGAAACACCGCTTTTTGGGATTCGCGCGATGGCGGGGTTCCTAAAAGTGCCTGACGGAGGCGGACAGCCTGTTTAGCTGTTACGCCCGTGGCGACTATGCAAGACACATTGAGAATCACCGAAGTATTTTACTCGTTGCAGGGTGAAACGCGGACGGCCGGGCTGCCCACTGTTTTTGTGCGCCTGACTGGTTGTCCATTGCGTTGCCAGTACTGCGACAGCGCCTACGCCTTCACAGGCGGCACGGTTCGCCCGCTGGATGACATCATCGAACAAGTGGCCGGCTTTCGTCCGCGTTATGTGTGTGTCACCGGCGGCGAGCCCCTCGCCCAGCCCAACGCCATCCCATTGCTCAAGCGCCTGTGTGATGCCGGTTACGAAGTGTCACTGGAAACCAGTGGAGCTCTGGACATCTCGGCAGTCGATTCGCGGGTAAGTCGCGTGGTCGACCTGAAAACTCCGGGTTCGAAGGAAGCGCATCGCAATCGCTACGAAAACATCGAGCTGCTGACGCCCAACGATCAGGTGAAGTTTGTCATCTGTTCCCGGGAAGACTACGACTGGGCCGTGTCCAAGCTGATTCAGTACGGTCTGGATCGCCGCGCCGGTGAGGTTCTGTTTTCTCCCAGCCACCATGACCTGAATGCTCGGGACCTGGCGGATTGGGTCGTGGCGGACAACCTGCCAGTGCGCCTGCAACTGCAGCTGCATAAATATCTATGGAATGACGAGCCGGGGCGCTGAAATGACTGAACAACTGAACGCTGCAGAAAAACGTGCGGTCATCCTCCTGTCTGGTGGCCTGGACTCGGCCACTGTCGTGGCCATGGCACGAGCCGATGGCTACAGCTGCTACACCATGAGCTTCGACTACGGCCAGCGCTCCCATGCCGAACTGCACGCTGCCGCACGCGTCGCCCGTGATCTTGGCGTGGTTGAGCATAAAGTCATCGGGTTGAACCTGGACGGCATGGGTGGCTCGGCATTGACCGACAGCAGTATCGATATTCCGGAGGAGGCCGGTGAAGGCATTCCGGTCACCTACGTTCCTGCGCGCAATACCGTATTCCTGTCCCTCGCGTTGGGCTGGGCCGAAGTCCTCGGAGCGCGTGACATCTTCATTGGCGTCAATGCCGTCGATTACTCCGGTTACCCGGATTGCCGTCCCGAGTTCATCGAATCCTTCGAGCGCATGGCCAACCTCGCCACCAAGGCAGGGGTGGAAGGTAACGGCTTCCGCATTCAGGCGCCCCTGCAGAACCTGAGCAAGGCGCAGATCGTCCAGGCTGGCGTCAAGCTGGGTGTCGATTACGGCCTGACGGTTTCCTGCTACCAGGCCGACGATAACGGTCGGGCGTGCGGCAAATGCGACAGCTGCCGACTGCGTGCAGAAGGCTTCGCGGCGGCCGGAATAAGTGACCCAACGCCTTATTTTTGATTTATTTCAAATTAGGTGTTGAATAGTCCTTAAAAATCAGTATTATACGCGCCACCACACAGCGGGTCGTTAGCTCAGTTGGTAGAGCAGTTGGCTTTTAACCAATTGGTCGTAGGTTCGAATCCCACACGACCCACCATTTTTGTAGCAGTTTAGAAAATCCGGAAGGCCCACGAAAGTGAGGATTTCCGGGTTTTTTTTTGTCTGAAATTTGGTCATTGCACCGCTTGGCACGGCACGAGGCGGGCAACTTCCTCAGCGTCTGTCAGCTGCCGAAGGTGAGATCGAAATCCATCTGCGCATTCTCTCAGCCTCATTCGCAGGTGGCGGTTCGGTGGATTCGACGATGCGCTTGGCGGCAGCCAGCACGTTGTTGTCGCGGATGGATGGTGTGTATGCCGTCAGGCATCTTGTCCAATAAGGTCGCACCCTTTTTCATGTGCATGAACGCCGGCCCGCACGGAGCCGGCCGACCGGAACGCTTTGAAGTTGAGCATCGGCTTGTTACCAGCTTGATGGCGCGATGGTCCTGTTCGATGATGTTGTTGAGGTGCTTGACTTGGCGCACCACGATCGAATCGATGACGTTCATCGTATCGTGATAGCGCCGGTTACCTGAGCAGGGGGGCGAGATAGCCGCCGTCGACGTCGAGCAGGTCAGCGAGCAGGCGGCACGGTCGCCAGTCCTCGACACTCCCAGCAGCCGTCCAGATGTCAAGGTCACGGAGCTGGTCGAGAATCGCCGCGCCATGGATAAGCGCGCGACCATGAATCGGATCCATATGTCGAACGGCGATCTCAACCGCAGCGTTGCCTGCCTCCGAATGAATACGATGGCCTTCTTCGGATACGCGGGCCTCGCATACCAATCGGCACAGGTCGATCTCGACCGGACCGAGCACGGCGAACTCAAAGTCCAGCAGGGCGACGACCTCTCCATCCCATAAAGCATTCATCAGCGCGAGGTCGCCATGGTTGACGGTCTGTGCAACCAAGGGTGCAGCCCGGAAGTAACCCTCGATGATTCCATGGAGCCGCGACTGCTGTGCGCTGGACAGTCCCAGCTTGACTTTAGCGCGGTTAGCCGCCGCGGTGGCAGCTTCGAGCGAAGCCGGTACGAACCCCCCGTGAGATGCGACAAGCGTCCTCAGAGACGTGCTCGCGTCGTGCACGATCTGGGCCCGAGCCCAAAGCTGGCGGACCGCTGCTTCCTGCTCCGCAGGCGTCAGCGTCGGCCACGCCTCCTGGAGGTTCTGGCCGCGAATCTCCGCGCTCACGATCCAGCCGTGGCCCTCGGTAGTGCCCTCTCCAAGGATCTCCGGGTGCCCGACCTCTCGCGGAAGAGCCTGAACGAGCGCAACCTCGCGTGCCATGTCGACGGGTGTATGCGCGATACGCACGGCGATGCCGTTACCGACCCACGTCGCGTTCGAGTACCCATTGGCTCGCTGCATTCGCGCGAGATCGCCACCATGGTGAGCCGCCACCTTAGCGGCCAAGCTCCAAACAAGGGCTGTGCTGATCGGGTCACGATCCTGGTCGAGCGGATGAATACTTGTACTGGGGTCTTTCATTTTTTCCATCTGAGCCACGCTTCAGCAAATATATTGAGTTGAATTGAATGATTGCTCCTACCCTTTTTCGCTCATCTTAGATCGGGTCTATGCCATTGCGCGTCGCCATCCAGCATTTCAGAGCGAGCACCCTGGAAGTCGATCGGTACCCGATCGAAGTGACCCTGGACTGTTTTCAACAGTTGAGAAATCCGCAAGGCTCAAGAGCGTGAGGACTTGCGGATTTTTTTCTTCGATTTGAGCGGGCTCACGTTCGGAGCTGCACCGCGTGACGCAGGTCAGATTCATCTTTTGCATCGTCGGGATATTCTGTAGCCTTGCGCAGCTTCAATGCTGTGCCTGATGACTACTCACTTTCCCGGCGGTACCCTCTAAAGGGTCCGGAGCCGGGTGTATACTCGACTTTCGCGCAAATGCGCCTGCAGGTCTTGCGAACATGACGCAGATTTCCGAACGCCTTCTGGTTCAAGCCCATCTCGACGCCAAGCAGCCCAAGCCGCTGACGGTCGAGGAAGAGGCTTATTACCGCGCTGCCATCGCTGACGAGCTCAAGGCTCAGGACGCAGTGCTGGTTGCTCACTTCTATTGTGATCCGGTCATTCAAGCGCTCGCCGAAGAGACCGGAGGCTGCGTCTCCGACTCGCTGGAGATGGCGCGCTTTGGCAATGCTCACTCGGCCAAGACCGTGGTGGTCGCCGGCGTGAAGTTCATGGGCGAAACCGCGAAGATCCTCAATCCGGAAAAACGCATCCTGATGCCGACCCTGGAGGCGACCTGCTCGCTGGACCTGGGTTGCCCGGTGGACGAGTTCTCGGCGTTCTGTGACCAGCACCCTGAGCGCACGGTGGTGGTGTATGCCAATACCTCGGCGGCAGTCAAAGCCCGGGCTGACTGGGTGGTGACTTCAAGCTGCGCGCTGGAAATCGTCGAGAGCCTGATGGACAACGGCGAAACCATCATCTGGGGGCCGGACAAGCACCTGGGTACCTATATCCAGCGCAAGACCGGCGCCGACATGCTGCTGTGGGACGGTGCCTGCATCGTTCACGAAGAGTTCAAGTCCAAGCAGCTCGAGGACATGAAGGCCCTGTACCCGGATGCCGCCATTCTGGTGCACCCCGAGTCGCCGACTTCGGTCATCGAACTGGCGGACGCCGTAGGCTCCACCAGCCAGCTGATTGCTGCAGCGCAGAGCCTGCCGAACAAGACCCTGATCGTGGCCACCGACCGCGGCATCTTCTACAAGATGCAGCAGTTGTGCCCGGACAAGGTGTTCATCGAAGCCCCTACGGCGGGTAACGGCGCGGCGTGCCGCAGTTGCGCGCATTGTCCGTGGATGGCGATGAATACGCTTGAGCGCACGCTCAAGAGCCTTAAAGAAGGGACGAATGAGATCTTTGTGGATCCGGCGTTGATTCCGCAGGCGATTCGGCCGTTGAAGCGGATGCTCGACTTTACCCAGGCTGCGCGGATGAAGTTGGCTGGTAACGCTTAAAGCAAGATCAACAGATCGCAGCCTTCGGCAGCTCCTACAGGTGCTCACAAACCTTGTAGGAGCTGTCGACGGCTGCGATCTTTTTTATGCGCTTACCTCTGTTTCTTCGGAATGCGCACCAGCTGCGTCTCGGAATACATGTCATGCCAGCTGCGTTTCTGCTTGTCGAACAGCGACCAGATGAAACCCAGGCCCACGCACAGCAGCGAGGCGATGGAGACCACAAAGCGCAGCAACGCCTGCCACAGGCTGATGGATGAGCCGTCGGCGTTCTGCACCCGAATGCCCCACACCTGCATGCCCAGGGTCTGACCCGACCAGGTCCAGAACTTGGCAAAAAAACCGAACAGCACGAACAGCAGCAGGGTAGAAAGCAGCGGATCACCGTCCAGTGCTCCCGCTTCAGTCAGCGTGCGCATCCGCTCCTCGCCGATGATTGCCATCTGGATCATCTTGTAGATCCCGCTGGTGACAATTAGCAAAGCGGTGCACAGCAGGAAGTCATAGAACATCGCTGCCAGACGACGACCCAGGCCAGCGGCGGGAAAATCGCCCTGGGGCTTCAGCAGGTGTTTCGACATGGCACGGGTCTCGGCGGGAAAAAGAACTCATTTTACGGATTTGCGCGCACAAAAAAGCCCCTGATGTCAGCATCAGGGGCTTTTTCGTTACAGAAGATTAAGCTTCGGCCTGAACTTCGTCAGCCTGCATGCCTTTTTGGCCCTGCACAGCAACGAAGGTCACTTTCTGGCCTTCTTTCAGGCTCTTGAAGCCGTTGCCCTGAATAGCGCGGAAATGCACGAACAGATCCGGGCCGCTTTCTGGCGTGATAAAACCAAAACCTTTCTCGTCGTTAAACCACTTGACGGTACCGCTCTGACGTTGGGACATTTCTTATTTCCTTTGACGCAAAAATTAATGACAGGGCGGCGGCAAAAACTGAGTGCAACACCTGACCTTTCCGGTACGGTGCTGCCCCATGTCCTATCACGAACTCAGCGTCGAAGAACGCGCCGCCATTCAAATCGGTCATATCCAGGGCCTCAGCCAGC
>NZ_JADEVO010000010.1 GCF_017114825.1 Pseudomonas gregormendelii
TGCGTTTCTTCATGTACTACAACCGCACCAGGCTCCACAGCTACAACAACTACCTGTCGCCAATAGCTATGGAGCAAAAAGCGGCATAAGCACCGTAAACGGTGTCCGGGATTGCTTGACCAGTTCATAGCAACGCCTATGGACCGGCACTTCTTTTCATATCCATAGAGCTCCTGCAGAAATGCCCCAACCGATACCGATCAAAGACCACGAAAAAGAGACGCGCCTGGTCAACAGGAGACTCATGGCCTGCGCCTTGTTCGTTGCGGCGATCTCCTGCGCACTGGTTGTGCGCCTGTATGTGCTGCAAGTACTCGAATTCGACTACCACTCGACGATCTCGGAAAACAACCGCGTCCATGTCCTCCCGATCACCCCGACCCGTGGCTTGATCTATGACCGCAACGGCGTGGTGCTTGCGGACAACCGTCCCAGCTTCAACCTGACCATCACCCGTGAACGCGCCGCAGACGTCAAAGACGAGCTGGATCAGGTGGTCAACCTCCTGCACCTTCCAATCGAGGATCGCGCGCTGTTCGACAAGGCTATGAAGCAGGTGCGGCACCCGTTCGTGCCGGTCACGTTGTTCTATGAGCTCACCGAAGAGCAGATCGCGGTGCTTGCAGTTAACGAGTTCCGCTTGCCGGGCATCGATGTGGAACCACAGTTTGTTCGCCATTACCCGATGGGCGCCCATTTCGCACATTCCATCGGCTATGTGGGACGAATCAACGAGAAAGAGTCCAAGGTGCTCGATACGGTTGAATACCGTGGCGCCCAGTCGATCGGTAAAACCGGCATCGAGAAATTCTACGAGTCGCAGCTGCACGGCCATGTAGGCTATGAAGAAGTCGAAACCAACGCCCAGGGCCGGGTGTTGCGGGTGCTCAAGCACACCGACCCGATCCCCGGCAAAAACATCGTGCTCAGCCTTGACGTCAAACTGCAGGAAGCTGCCGAGCAAGCATTGGGAGACCGCCGCGGCTCCGTGGTAGCGCTTGATCCGGCAACCGGCGAAGTGCTGGCGATGGTCAGCAAACCCAGCTTCGATCCCAACCTGTTTGTCACCGGCATCAGCTTCAAGGAATATGCCGCGCTGCACGACTCTATCGACCGGCCGCTGTTCAACCGCGTGCTACGCGGTCTCTACGCCCCCGGCTCAACCATCAAGCCTGAAGTGGCCATCGCAGGCCTTGATGCCGGTGTAGTCACCCCCCAGACCCGCGTCTTCGACCCCGGCTACTATCAGCTCCCGGACTTCGATCACAAGTACCGCAACTGGAATCACAGCGGTGACGGCTGGGTCGATATGGACGCAGCGATCATGCGTTCCAACGATACGTATTTCTACGACCTGGCCCACAAGCTGGGCATTGATCGCCTGCACGACTACATGGCCATGTTCGGGCTTGGCGAAAAGGTCTCGCTGGACATGTTCGAAGAGTCTGCCGGCCTGATGCCCTCCCAGGCGTGGAAGCGCGCTACGCGTCGCCAGCCCTGGTTCCCGGGCGAGACAGTGATCCTCGGCATCGGCCAGGGCTATATGCAGGTCACGCCACTGCAACTGGCTCAGGCCACCGCCTTGATCGCCAACAAAGGCGTGTGGAACCGGCCACATCTGGCCAGAACCGTAGACGGTGTCGCCCCGGTAGACGAACACCCGATGCCGAATATCCTGCTCAAGGATCCCCGGGACTGGGAGCAGGTCAACCACGGCATGCAGATGGTCATGCACGACGCTCGAGGGATTGCCCGAGCGGCCGCGCAGGGCGCGCAATACCGCATCGCCGGCAAGAGCGGTACCGCGCAGGTGGTCGCCATCAAGCAAGGCGAGCGCTACAACCGGGCGAAGACGCTGGAACGCAACCGCGACAATGCCTTGTTCGTCGGCTTCGCCCCAGCCGAGCACCCGAAGATTGTCATCTCGGTAATGATTGAAAACGGTGAAGCCGGTGGTCGCGTCGCCGGCCCGGTGGTGCGGCAGATCATGGACGCCTGGTTACTCGATCAGGAGGGCCATCTCAAGCCGCAATACGCCACGCCGAGCAAGGCTCCTGGGGATCCTCACGTCTGACCAGGCACCGGACACCCCATATCGCCCTCCTGGCATTTCAAATAATTCTTGAAAGTCTCCACCCGTGCGCGGGTCAGCTCTGTTATGCAATTACCGTAGATCATTGGGTAAACGCTCCCACCTTCCACCCCCGAAGCTGAAAACTTGCACTCCGCATCCCGGAACGCAATCCATGAGCGCTGCGCGCCGATCAACAGCTTCTTGCGGTCCGGATCGCTCTTCAGCCGCCCGGTAATCTGCTGGTACAGCGCATTCAGTTCCTTGTCCGCTGCCTTGTTCTGCTGGGTGGCGCACTGGTTCATCGTCGCCTGGTCGGTGGCGTTATCGCAATCTGCGGCCAGGGCCAGGTGGGTAAACAGCAGGGGCGTCAGCGCCAGGAGAAAGCGTGAGTACATGGGAGTTCTCGCTATGACATCTTAAAGAGAAGGGCAGTGTAGCGAACCCCGGCGAAGTCGGTTACCGGTCGCGCAAAAGCCGCTGCGCTGCAGTCATTTCCCAGCCGAATGAGCGCCATGGGTTGATTACAGCATGCGCTTGGTACAACTTTAAGGTTGGTCTTGTGGTCTTACAGGCCTACTGTTCATTACAGGAGGTGACTTATGAACCCAGCATCAGATCGTATCCAAAGGAAAATCCTGCTCAGGACCCCGCGTTCGCAGGTCTGGCGCGTAATCGCCCATGCCGAAGCCTTCGGCCAGTGGTTTGGCGTGGCACTGGAGGGCAAGCGGTTTGTCGCCGGTGAGTGGACCCAGGGGCAGATCACTTACCCCGGTTATGAGCACCTGCTGTGGAACGTACTCGTGGAGCGAGTTGAGCCGGAGCGGGTGTTCTCGTTTCGCTGGCATCCCTACGCCGTGGAGCCGCACATCGATTATTCTCAGGAGCCGACCACCCTGGTGTTGTTCGAGCTGGAAGATATGGATGGCGGCACGTTGCTCAAGGTCACCGAGTCCGGCTTCGATCACATCCCCCAGGAGCGCCGTCTCAAGGCATTCCGCATGGACAGCCGGGGCTGGGATGAGCAGATGAACAATATCGAGGAGTTCCTCAAAATCAGCCACAAGGCACCGCAACCCCAGCAAGAGTAAATGTCCGCAGGTTCTGGCCACGGTTGAAGCGCCGGGCCAGCTGAGTTATGCAGAACTTCATCACCCCCGCGTCCCAGGTTTGCAGCTTTCAGCGAGGGGAGCGCCAAGGGTTCCCCGCTAGCAGCTATAGCGAATGTCCTACACGCTATGGTACTGATATCGTCTGTTACATTTTGGATCCGATGCGTATTCTGACCCCATCAACCGAGGCACAGGAAGTGCCTCGGGATCAGGGACGATCGACCATCAGCACGGAACGCTATCGACAGGGAGTCGACATGGTCTTGGGAAAACCCGCTTCGGCGGGTTTTTTTTCGTCTGTACAAAACCGGCCGTTCGACGATGGGTGCCTCCGCGATCCCTGCGGGAGCGAGCTTGTTCCGGGCTGCGTTCCGACGATAACGCGGAAAGCTTGATACCCCGCGGCGTTCATTCATTTTTCGCGAGCAAGCTCGCTCCTACAATAAAAGGTTACAGCCTGGCGGCGGCCCGCTCGGTAATCCGCGTTCGCTGCTCAAGCGATGGCGCTGCACGGCGCCGGGCGTCTTCCAGCACTGCAGCCGGCGCAGTGTGCGGGCTGCCCGAAGCAAAGGGCGGCGCGGGAGCGTATTCCAGTTGCAACTGTACCAACTGCGCAGTGCCCTCATCGAACAGTTCCGCAGCCAGCGTCAGGGCAAAATCGATACCCGCCGTGATCCCGCCGCCGGTCAGCAGGTTGCCGTCGCGCACCACACGGTCCTGAACCGCGATAGCCCCCAAAGGCTTGAGCAATTCGTGATAGGCCCAGTGCGTGGTGGCGCGCTTGCCCTTGAGCAGGCCCGCCGCGCCGAGTACCAGGGAGCCGGTGCACACTGACGTCACATACCGTGCATTGGCGGCCTGGGCCTTGATGAACGCCAGCGTCACCTCATCCTCCATCAATGGCCCGACGCCACTGCCGCCGGGGATGCAGATCACATCCAGAGCCGGGCAGTCCTCGAACGTCGTAGTCGGTTGCAAGACCAGCCCGGTGCTTGCGGTCACTGGCGCCAGGTCCTTCCAGACCAGATGCACCTGTACGTCCGGCAGGGACGCCAGCACGTCATAAGGCCCGGTCAGGTCCAATTGCTGGACCTGTGGGAACAGCAGAAAACCAATTTGCAACGCCATGGTGATTTCTCATGAAGTGGGTGGACGACTTCACTCTAGCCTTCTAGGATGTGGCGCATACGCCAATCAACCCACGAATTACGCCAATATGCCTAAAGTCATTCATGTGCTCGCGTTCCCCAAGGTGCAGTTGCTCGATGTCACCGGGCCGCTGCAAGTGTTTGCCTCGGCCAATGACATTGTGCGCCAGCAAGGCCTGCCAGCGCCCTACGCACCGACGGTGATCGCCAGCGGTGGCGGGGCGGTCATGTCCTCTGCCGGGTTGGCCATGCTAACTGAACCGCTCCCACAGTCGGCCAGCGACACTTTGATCATCGCCGGCGGCTGGGGCGTGTATGAAGCGGCTCAGGACCCTGCACTGGTGAGCTGGGTGCGCAGGCACGGAGCCCTTTGCCGGCGCGTGTCCTCGGTGTGCACCGGGGCTTTTCTGCTCGCCGCCAGTGGCTGGCTCGATGGCCGGCGGGTAGTCACTCACTGGACCCGTTGCGAACAGTTGGCGCAGCAGCATCCGTTGCTGCGGGTGGAGCCCAACCCGATCTTCATCAACGATGGCCCGGTGTGGACCTCGGCCGGCGTCACTGCCGGCATTGATCTGGCGCTGGCGATGGTCGAACAGGACCTCGGTCGCGAGATGGCCATGGAAGTGGCCCGCCAGCTGGTGGTATTTCTCAAGCGTCCCGGTGGCCAGTCGCAATTCAGCGTGACCTTGTCGTTGCAAAAAGAAGGTAACCGCTTTGACGAACTTCATGCCTGGATCAGCGAAAATCTTCCCCTGGACTTGGGGATTCCAACACTCGCCGCCCAGGCCGGCATGAGCGAACGCAGTTTCGTTCGCCACTACCGCGCCGACACCGGCCAGACCCCCGCCCGGGCGATTGAGTCGATTCGAGTGGAAACGGCGCGCAGGTTGCTCAGCGACACCGGTGTGCCGATCAAGCGCGTGGCGATGCAATGCGGGTTCGGTAGCGAAGAGACCCTCAGGCGCAGTTTCCTGAGGGCGATGGGGGTCACTCCGCAAGCCTATCGGGAACGCTTTTGCATCAGCGCTGCAGCAGATCCAGTAATGCCCTGAGCGTGGCTTGGGGGGCTTCTTCGGGGTTTAGGCCTTCATCATGGCTGCCAATAATTCTTTTCGCCACTCAACTTGCGATCGAGAAAGCTCGCCGCACTGATCAACGCCAAATGGGTCAGGGCCTGCGGCGTGTTGCCCAGGTGCCGCCCTCGGGTGTCGAACTCTTCGGCATACAACCCCAGCGGATTGGCGTACCTGAGCAGCTGCTCGAACTCCAGATGCGCCTTCTCCACCTGGCCTGCACGGGCCAGGCATTCGACGTACCAGAACGAGCACGCTGCGAATGCACCTTCAGTGCCTTCCAGACCGTCAATTCCTGCATCCTCGTTACGATAGCGGTAGACCATGCCGTCACGCACCAGGGTTTTCTCGATAGCCTGCAGGGTTGATAGCCAGCGGGGATCCTTGGCGCTGACGAAACGCACCAGCGGCATCAATAACATCGAACCATCCAGGGCTGTGCCGCCGATATACTGGACGAAATGACCCCGCTCTTCATTCCAGAAATTGTCCCAGATGTCCGCATAAATGGCCTGTCGGGTCTCATCCCAGCGCGCAAAAGGCGCTGGCAGCGAGCGCTTGGACGCCAGGCGAATGGCCCGGTCCAGCGCAACCCAGCACATCAATCGCGAGTGCAGGAAATGATGCTGTTCGCCGCGCATCTCCCAAATGCCGACGTCCTTGTGCTGCCAGTTTTCACAGACCTGATCGACCACCTCAACCGCGTGCTTCCAGCCCTCGTGGGAGATCGCATCGCCGTACTTATTCACCAGGTACACCGCGTCCATCAGCTCGCCGAAGATGTCGAGTTGCACCTGGTCGTAAGCCTGATTGCCGATGCGCACCGGCGTTGCACCACCATGGCCGGCAAGGTGGGACAGCTCGGATTCCGGCAGTTCCTGACGGCCATCGACGGCGTAGAGAATGTTCAGCTTCATCGACTTGCCGCGGCAATCGCTGACCCGTCCACGGAGCCAGCCCATGTACGCATTGGCCTCTTCGACGAAACCCAGGCGCATGAACGCATAGACAGTGAACGAGGCGTCGCGGATCCAGGTGTAGCGATAGTCCCAGTTGCGCCCGCCGCCAGGTGTTTCCGGCAGGCCGAAGGTGGCGGCCGCAAGGATGGCGCCATGCTTGCGTGAAGTCAGCAGCTTCAGCGCCAGGGCCGAACGATTGACCATCTCCCGCCAGCGGCCTCGGTAATTGGACTGGCCGCTCCAGTCGCGCCAGAATTTCAGGGTGCGCTCCATGCACATGTCCGCCGCGCCCTGTTCAAAGCGCGGGTCATCCACGCCGCCGAGCATGAATTGCGCGCTCTGGTCCTGTTCCAGGCTGAATTGCGCTACGGCTGCGTTCGCGTCGATGCGCATCACCTGATCCGAGGACAGGCGCAGGGCAGGCTGGTCGGTCGCCTCGAACACCACGTCCTGATCAGCCATCTGCGCGCGAGTGCTGGCGCGGGCGTAATCGTGTCGCACAGCGCAGCGCATATGAAAGGTCGCCCGACCGCTGACAACGCGAACCCGGCGCATCAACACCGGCAGGTCGTCCTCGCTGTCGCCGATCGGCAACAGGTCAGTGACTTCGACCACCGCGTGGTCGCTCAACCAGCGGGTTTGCAGGACGTTAGTGTCCGGCAGGTAAATCTGCTCCCGACGCGCATCCGGCAAGTCCGGTGCCAGCTGGAAAATTCCGGCGTCGGGGGTGTCCAGCAGCGAGCAGAAGATCGACGGGCTGTCGAATTCCGGCCAGCAGAAAAAGTCCACGCTGCCTCGATCATTGACCAGTGCAGCGCTGCGCATGTCGCCGATGATGCCGTGGGCGTCGATAGCGCTTTGTCGTTCGGGATGATGATCAGCCATTGCCGCGAAACTCCGGATAGAGACTCATGCCGCCGTCGATGAACAGGGTGGTGCCGACGATGTAGTCAGAGGCATCGGAGGCGAGAAAGACCACTGCATTGGCAATGTCCTCGACGTCACCGATGCGGCCATAGGGAATAAGTTTGAGCAGTTCCTGTGCAGCGGCGCCCTCAGTAGCTGCCTGGTTGATAGCGGTACGAATCGCGCCCGGGGCGATGCCGTTGATGCGGATGCGCTGGTGGCTGACTTCCTGGGCGAGGCTCTGCATCAGCATGTCGACGCCACCTTTGGAGGCGGCGTAATTGACATGGCCGGCCCAGGGAATGCGCTGGTGCACCGAACTCATGTGAATGATTTTTCCGGCGGCCCGGGACACGCCTTCGCGAATGCCCTGTCGATTGAAAATTCGCAGGGCGGCGCGGGCACACAGGAACTGGCCGGTAAGATTCACGCCGATCACCTGGTTCCAGTCCGCGAGGCTCATGTCGACTGCCGAGGAGTCTTTCTGCAGGCCCGAATTGGCCACCAGGATATCCAGCGAGCCGAAGGCTTCGAGGGTTTGTGCGAACAGTCGTTCGACGTCTTCCTCCTTGGCAACGTCCGCGCCGATGGCGATGGCGCGACCGCCTTGCGCGTTGATCTGCCGGGCGAGTTCTTCAGCCGGGGCGGCCTGGGAGTTATAGTTGAGCACCACGGCAGCACCGGCAGCGGCCAGGGCCTTGGCGGCGCCGGCACCGATGCCGGAGCTGGCGCCGGTGATGAGGGCGACCTGTTGGTTCAGGGATATCAGCATAGGGTTAGCGCCTTGAGTTGAGGGCCTTATCAGCTGACTGGTTTCGGACTTCAAGAGTTCACCAGCAGATCAAAAGATCCTGGGGCCTTAACATTCAACCAGCAATTCAGCGCTTTCCCCGCCCCCCGCCTTATGGCAATTTGCACTCCCTTCCAGAGACAGTCAGACCATGGCAAATCCCTACCGCGAACTGTTCAGGGCCCCAGGCAGCAGAGCCTTCGTGTTGGCCGGGATGATCGCGCGCATGCCGATTTCCATGACCGGCATCGGATTGATCACCATGCTCTCGCAGTTACAGGGGGGCTATGGCCTGGCTGGGGCGGTGGCGGCGACTTTTGCCCTGGCCACTGCCTTTTGCGCACCACAGGTTTCCCGTCTGGTGGACCGTTTCGGCCAGCGCCGCATCCTCCCGGTGTCGGCGCTGATCGGTGGCGGCGCGCTGCTGATGGTGCTGCTCTGCACTCGACTGCAGGCCCCGCACTGGACACTGTTCCTGTTCGCGGCGCTGGCCGGTTGCATGCCCAGCATGTCGGCCATGGTGCGGGCACGCTGGACCGAGGTGTACCGCGGCAAGCCCGAGCTGCAAACCGCCTATGCACTGGAGTCGGTGCTCGATGAAGTGTGCTTTATCGTCGGGCCCCCCTTGTCGGTGGGATTATGCGTGGTGGTCTTCCCTGAAGCCGGGCCGCTGGCGGCGTTGCTGATGTTGGCGATCGGCGTGACTGCATTTGTCCTGCAGAGGGCGACCGAACCTGCGATTCATCCCCACGAAGCGCACCACCAGGGCTCGATCATTCGCTCCGGCGAGCTGCGGTTGCTGGTGTTGCTGATGGTTGCCATGGGCACTATTGTCGGCGTGATCGATGTGGTCAGCGTGGCGTTTGCCCGGTATCAGGGCCAGCCGGCGACGGCGAGTATTGTGCTGTCGGTGTACGCCATCGGCTCGTGCATGGCGGGGCTCGCGTTCGGCGCACTGCGTTCGAAAGTGCCGCTGCCGCGACTGTTCCTCTACGGCGGCGTGGCGACGGCGGTGACGACCTTGCCGTTGTTGCTGGCGACCAACATCCTCGGCCTGTCCCTGGCGGTATTCGTCGCCGGGCTGTTCTTCGCCCCGACCCTGATCGTCGCCATGGCTCTGGTTGAGCAGATCGTGCCCCCGGCGAAGCTGACCGAAGGCCTGACCTGGCTGGTCACCGGCTTGAGCATCGGCGTGGCCATTGGTGCGGCCAGTTCGGGTTGGCTGGTGGACGCATTTGGCGCACCCAGCGGGTTCTGGGTGGCGATTGCGGCTGGCGCCGTGGTGCTGGGCTCGGCCATCCAGAGCTTCCGCAAATTGTAGGCGCGAGCTTGCTCGCGATGGCTAGCCGACTAATTCACCGCCCGCCTCATACGTTCTCCAACCAGACAACTATCGAGGTGAGCCCGGTGACCCAGCTGACATTGCTGTGCCTGCCCTATTCAGGCGCGAGCGCCATGGTTTACAGCCGCTGGCGGCGCAAGCTGCCGGAGTGGATCAAGCTGCAACCGGTGGAACTGCCGGGACGCGGTGCACGGTTTGGCGAGCCGCTGCACACCGACATGCGCCGCCTGGCGCGGCAATTGGCCGAGGAACAACTGGTCACTCTCAAGGCTCCGTATGCCTTGTTCGGCCACAGCCTCGGCGCGCTGCTGGCCTGTGAAATGGCCCATGCCTTGCGTTCGCTGGGTAGCCCGGAACCCGTAGCGCTGTTCGCTTCGGGCACCGCCGCACCGACGATGCGCGCCGACTACGACCGGGGTTTCGCCGAGCCCAAATCCGATGCCGAGCTGATTGAGCAACTGCGCAGCCTCAACGGCACCAGCGAGGAAGTCCTGGCCAACGCAGAGTTGATGAGCCTGACCTTGCCGGTGCTGCGCGCCGACTTCCTGCTGTGCGGTCGCTTCGAACCTGTCGAGCGTGCGCCGCTCAAGTGTCCGGTGCATGTCCTCGGTGGCAAGGCCGATCGCGCCAGCACCGAACAGTTGATTGGCTGGAGCAGGGAAACCCGCGGTAGTTTCTCGGTGGACATGCTTGCCGGTGGCCATTTCTTCATCCATGAACACGAGGCCAAGGTGCTGAAAGTGATCAAGGATCAACTCGACATCCACCATCGCCGGCACGCCATCGTCGCCAGCGCCTGATGCAACGCCTTTGTGGGAGCGGGCAACCCCGCTCCCACATTTTGGTTTGCCGCGCAGCCACTTTCCGCATCAAACCTCGTCTCTCTGATAGTTATTCTCATTCGCTAATTTTTCCGGTCTGCATTCGTTTTATAGGGACGACGTGCCTTTGTGCTTCCCGCCACTGATCCGGATACCAAGAAATGAACGCTGAAGACTCCTTGAAACTTGCTCGCCGGTTTATCGGGTTGCCCCTGGAAAAGCGCCAGATGTTCCTCGCGGCCTTGGACAAGGAAGGTGTTGATTTCGCCCGGTTCCCGATTCCTGCCGGCGTCGAAGCCGAAGATCGCCAGGCGCTGTCCTACGCCCAGCAACGCATGTGGTTTCTCTGGCAATTGGATCCCCTCAGTGGCGCCTACAACCTGCCGGGGGCGGTGCGTCTGAGCGGGCATTTGGACCTGGGCGCACTGGAGCAGGCCTTCGCCAGTCTGGTGGCGCGTCACGCAACCCTGCGCACCCTGTTCCAGCGCCAGGCCGATGACAGCTTGCGGCAAGTACCTGGCTCTGCGTCGCTGGCCATCGATCAGGTCGACTTCAGCCATTTATCCGCCGATGAGCGAGAACTCGCCGTCGCGAACGCCGCCGGGCAGCAGTCGCAATTACCCTTCGATCTATCCAGCGGCCCATTGCTGCGAGTCACCTTGCTCAAGCTCGCAGCACAGGAACACGTCCTGCTGCTGACCCTGCACCACATCGTGTCCGACGGCTGGTCGATGAACGTGCTGATCGACGAATTCATCCGCTGCTACGACGCCTTTGAAGCCGGCGTACAGCCGCAACTGCCGCCATTGCCGATCCAGTACAGCGACTACGCCTTGTGGCAGCGGCGCTGGCTGGAAGCGGGCGAGCAGGCGCGGCAGCTCGCCTACTGGCAGGCGCAACTGGGCAATGAACACCCGGTGCTGGAGCTGCCCACCGACCATCCGCGCCCGGCGCTGCCCAGCCATCGCGGCACCCGTTACGAGTTCGCCATCGACCCGCAACTGGCCGAGCAACTGCGAACCACGGCCCAGCAACACAACATCACCCTGTTCATGCTTCTGCTGGGCGCCTTTAACGCGCTGCTGCATCGCTACACCGGGCAGACCGACATCCGCGTCGGCGTGCCGATTGCCAACCGCAATCGCGCCGAGATCGAAGGCCTGATCGGCTTCTTCGTCAATACCCAGGTACTGCGCACCCAACTGGACGGTCAGACCCGGGTCGACGACTTGCTGCGCGCCATCAAGGAAACCGCCCTCGGCGCCCAGGCCCACCAGGACCTGCCGTTCGAGCGCCTGGTCGAAGCGCTCAAGCTCGAGCGCAGCCTTAGTCACACACCGCTGTTCCAGGTGATGTACAACCACCAGCCGCAGGTCGCAGACATCTCCACCGTTAGCACTGCGTCCGGCCTGGCTCTGGGGGTGATCGAGTGGGAAGGGCGCACCACCCAGTTCGACCTGACCCTCGACACCTATGACCTCAACAGCAATGAAACGCACGGCAAATTGCATGCTGCGCTGACCTACGCCAACGACCTGTTCGACGCCCCGACCATCGCGCGCATGGCGCAGCACTGGACGCGTTTGCTGCAGGGCATGGTCTGCGATTGCCGGCAGCGCATCAGTGAATTGCCAATGCTGGAAACCACTGAATACCAGCGCATCGTGCATGACTGGAATCGCGCTGACGAAGCGTTCGCGCAAGAGCTGTGCGTTCACGAACTGATTAGCCGGCAAGTCGCCGCAGACCCCGGCGCATTGGCAGTGACCTTCGCCACCCGGCAACTGACCTACGCCCAACTCGATGCCCAGGCCAATCGCCTGGCTCACAGGTTGATCGCCCTGGGCGTTGGCCCGGAAGTGCGTGTCGGCGTGGCCATGCAACGTTCCGAGAACTTGCTGGTCGCGCTGCTCGCCGTACTCAAGAGCGGTGCCGCCTATGTGCCGCTGGACCCGGATTACCCGACCGAACGCGTCGCCTACATGCTTGAAGACAGCCGCGCCCTGGTGTTGCTGACGGAGCCATCGGTTGCGGCGACATTGGCCGTATCCACCGACACCCAAGTGCTGCTCATGGACGATTTGCAAGTCGCCGACTACCCGACCAGCGCCCCGGTCACCCGCGTCACGCCGGACAACCTGGCCTACGTGATCTACACCTCCGGCTCCACAGGCAAACCCAAAGGCGTCGCCATCACCCACCGCAACGTGCTGGCGCTGATCGACTGGTCGAAATCGGTCTACAGCCACGCAGATATTCAGGGCGTACTGGCGTCCACCTCGGTGTGCTTCGACCTGTCAGTCTGGGAGCTGTTCGTGACCCTGGCCAACGGCGGCTCGCTGATCATCGCCCGTAACGCCCTGGAACTGCCGCAACTCCCGGCCCGTGATCAGGTGCGCCTGATCAACACTGTACCGTCGGCCATCAATGCCTTGCAGCGCGAGGGGCAGATTCCGTCGAGCGTGCGCATCATCAACCTCGCGGGCGAACCGCTGAAGCAAAGCCTGGTCGAGGCGCTGTACCAGCAACCGGGCGTGGAGCACGTATACGATCTGTACGGCCCGTCTGAAGACACCACCTATTCCACCTGGACTCGCCGTGAGGCGGGTGGCCGCGCGAACATCGGCCGACCGCTCAAACACAGCGCCAGCTATCTGCTGGACGCCGACCTGCAACCCGTGCCGCAAGGGGTGTCCGCCGAGCTGTACGTGTGCGGCGCAGGCATCACCCGCGGTTACCTCGCACGCCCGGGCATGACCGCCGAAAAGTATGTGCCCAACCCGTTCGCCAGCAACGGCGAGCGCCTGTACCGCACCGGCGACCTGACCCGCTATCAGGCCGATGGCGCGCTGCAATACGTCGGGCGCATCGACCATCAGGTTAAGGTGCGGGGCTTTCGTATCGAGCTGGGAGAAATCGAAGCGCGGCTGTTGCAACAAGAAGCCGTGCGCGAGTTGGCCGTGCTGGCGCAAGACGGTGTCAACGGGCAGCAACTGGTCGCCTACATCGTGCCCGGCGATCCGGCGCTGGTGGATGACATCGATGCGCAAGCCAACCTGCGTGAATGCCTCAAGACCGCGCTGCGCCAGCATCTGCCGGACTACATGGTCCCGGCGTACCTGCTGTTCCTCGCACAACTGCCGCTGACGCCCAACGGCAAGCTTGACCGCAAGGCCTTGCCGGCCGTCGATGGCTCGCAACAACAGCGCGAGCACGTAGCGCCGCGCACGGTCATGGAAAAGTCCCTCGCGGCGATCTGGCAGGACGTGCTGGCTCTCGACAGCGTCGGTCTGGAAGACAACTTCTTCGAACTGGGCGGCGACTCCATCGTTTCCATGCAAGTGGTCAGCCGCGCGCGGCAGGCCGGCATCGTGCTGAGCCCCAAGGATCTGTTCCAGCACCAGACGGTTCGCAGCCTGGCCCAGGCCGCCCGCAGCGGCGAGCGGCCGCTGATTGACCAGGGGCCGGCGAGTGGCGCGGTGGCCTTGGCGCCGGTGCAACAGGGGTTCTTCGACCAGGCGATCCCTGAGCGGCAACACTGGAACCAGTCACTGCTGCTGGTGCCGCGCGAGGCGTTGAACGTCGAGGCGCTGCAGCGTGCGCTTGAGCAATTGCTGAGCCATCACGACAGCTTGCGCCTGCGTTATGCCCAGACCGCCGAAGGCTGGCAGCAGACCTACTCGGCAGCGACCACTGAATCGGTATTATGGCAACGTCAGGCGCAGTCGGTCGAAGCGCTCAACGCTGTGTGCGATGAAGCCCAACGCAGTCTGGATTTACACCAAGGGCCGCTTATGCGCGCGCTGTTGGTGGCAATGGCCGATGGCACCCAGCGTTTGCTGCTGGTCATCCATCACCTGGCGGTGGACGGCGTTTCATGGCGCGTGCTGCTGGAAGACCTGCAGCAGTTCTACAGCGGCAGCGCCAGGAAGCTGGCGAAAACCAGCACTTATCAGCGCTGGGTTGCGCGCCTGCAAGATCATCTGCCAGCGTTTGAAAGCAGCCTGCCTTACTGGCAAAGCCAGTTGCGCGAGGCTGCGAACGATTTGCCGTGCGAGCGTCCAGCCGGGGCCCTGCAAAACCGCTTCGAACAAAAACTCGAGACCAGGCTCGACACCGAACAGACCCGCAAGCTGCTGCAACACGCACCGGCGGCGTATCGCACTCAGGTCAACGACCTGCTGCTGACGGCGCTGGCACGGGCGGTTTGTCGCTGGAGCGGGCAGGGCAGCACGCTGGTTCAGCTCGAAGGCCATGGTCGCGAAGACCTGTTCGACAATATCGACCTGACGCGCACAGTGGGTTGGTTCACCAGCCTGTTCCCGGTCAACCTGGTGCCGTCGCAAGACCTCGGCACGTCGATCAAATCCATCAAGGAACAACTGCGTGCCGTGCCGGACAAAGGCCTGGGTTACGGCGCGCTGCGCTACCTCGGCGCCCAAGGGATTCGCGCAGAACTGGCGGCACTGCCGCAACCGCGCATCACCTTCAACTATCTGGGGCAGTTCGACCGCCAGTTCGACGATGCCGCGATGTTTTTGCCCTCCACTGAAGGCAGCGGTGTGGCCCAGGATCCATCGGCGCCCCTGGGCAACTGGCTGACCGTTGAAGGCCAGGTGTACGGCGGTGAGCTGGCGCTGAGCTGGGGCTTCAGTCGCGAAATGTTCGACACGGCGACCGTCCAGCGCCTGGCGGACGAATACGCACTTGAGCTCAACGCGCTGATCGAACACTGCTGCGGCGTTGAAGCGCCCCAGGCCACTCCCTCGGATTTCCCGCTGGCGCGCATCAGCCAGGCGCAACTCGACGGCTTGTCGATCGCGACGCTCGAAGACCTGTATCCGTTATCGCCCATGCAGCAGGGCATGCTGTTCCACACCCTGTATGAACCGCAGGTCGGTGCCTACATCAGCCAGTTACGCCTGGACATTCGGGGCCTCGACCCGCAGCGATTCGCCCAAGCCTGGCAGGCTGCGCTAACCCGGCACGACATCCTGCGCAGCAGCTTCCATTGGCAGGGCCTCGACCGCGCGCATCAAGCGATTGTCCGTCAGGTCGCCTTGCCGCTTGAGGTGCTGGACGCGACCGACACCGATGCCCTGGCCGACGCCGAACGTGCTCAAGGTTTTGAGCTGGGCAGCGCGCCGTTGTTTCGCTTGAAACTCGTGCAGACGGGCGACCAGGACTGGCACCTGATCTATACCAGCCACCATATTTTGATGGACGGCTGGAGCAACGCGCAGCTGCTGGCCGAAGTGATCCAGCACTACGCCGCTGGCCCTTGGAGCCCAGCAGCAGCGGGGCAAAACCGCGGGCAATACCGCGACTACCTGGGCTGGCTGCAGCAGCAGTCCGCCGTGGCGGGCGAGCACTTCTGGAAGGCTGCGTTGGCTCCCTTGCAAGCCCCAACGTTGCTGGCTGAAGCCTTGCGCCCGCCGGTGGGAGCCGAAGGTAGCGAGGACTACCGCGTTGCCCTCGACGGCCCCGCGACCCAACGTCTGGCCGAGTTCGCCCGCCAGCAGAAGGTCACCCTCAACACCCTGCTGCAAGCCGCCTGGAGCCTGTTGTTGCAGCGTTATACCGGCCAGGATTGCGTGGTATTCGGGGCCACGGTCGCCGGTCGTTCCGCGCCGTTGCCGGGGATCGAAGAACAGCTCGGGCTGTTTATCAACACGCTGCCGCTGGTCTGCGCGATGAAGCCTGATTGCACCGTCAGCCAATGGCTGAGTGAACTGCAAGAGATGAACCTGGCCATGCGCGAGTACGAGCATGTGCCGCTCTACGACATTCAAGGGTGGGCGGGGCAGCAGGGGGCCGCGCTGTTCGACAGCCTGCTGGTGTTCGAGAACTTCCCGGTAGCGGCAGCGCTCAAGCAAGGTGCTCCGGCCGGGTTGTCGTTCAGCAACCTGCACAACCACGAACGCACCCACTATCCATTGACCCTGGGCATCGAGCTGGGCGACGGCCTGAGCCTGGATTTCAGCTACGACTCGGCGCGCTTCAGTGCGGCGCACATTGTTCAGATGGCCGCCAATCTGCAGCATCTGCTGGTGCAGTTTGCAGCGTTGCCGGATGCTCCGCTGGGCGCGCTGCAGCTGCTCGACGAGGTCGAAACCCGTGCGGCGATCGGGGCCAATCGATCATCTGCCGTCGAGCTATCCACAACACTTTTCGCCCACCAGCAGATCGCTGCCCAGGCTGCGGCCAATCCCGACGCGCTGGCGTTGCAGATTGACGGTCAGTCCTTGAGCTACGGCGAGTTGAATGCCCAGGCCAACGACCTGGCCCAGCGCCTGCTCGCCAACGGTGCCGGCCCAGGTACCCGTGTCGGCCTGGCGCTGCACCGTGGCCCGCAACTGATCGTCAGCCTGCTCGCCGTGCTGAAAACCGGCGCGGCCTACGTGCCACTGGACCCCCAATACCCCGTCGAACGCCTGACGTACATGATCGAAGACAGCCGCCTCGACCAACTGCTCTGCGAACCCGGCCTGCTGCAAAACATAAAAAACATCCCGCGCCTGACCCTGAACAAAACCACCACCACTGCGGCTGCAGGAGCAGAGCCGGTAGGACCAAACCCTGTAGGAGCAAAGCTTGCTCGCGATAGCGTCATCCCGGACGCCGCAAACCTGGCCTACATCATCTACACCTCCGGCTCCACCGGCCAACCCAAAGGCGTAGCCATCACCCACGCCGCCCTCCGCGAGTTCTGCCAGACCGCCGCCGACTATTCGGGCCTGTCAGCATCAGACCGCGTGCTGCAGTTCGCCACCTTCAGCTTCGATGGCTTCGTCGAGCAGTGCTTCCCGGCGCTGTGCGTGGGCGCCGCGTTGATCATGCGCGGTGATGAGCTGTGGGACGCCGGGCGCCTGGCCGCCGAAATCGTCCGGCAGGGCGTGACCGTGGCCGACTTGCCGGCTGCGTACTGGTACCTGTTGGCCCGGGAATGCGCCAGCGGCGTCATCCGCAATCTCGGTGCTCTGCGCCAGGTGCACGTGGGCGGCGAAGCCATGTCGGTGGAAGGCCTGCGCCTGTGGCATCAAGCCGGCCTGGCTCAGGTGCGACTGCTCAACACCTACGGCCCTACCGAAGCGACCGTGGTATCGAGCATCCAAGACTGCCGCCTGGAAGATGCCAGCGACGTGTCTGGCATCCCCATCGGTCGCGCCATCGCCGGCCGGGCGCTGTATGTGCTCGACAGTGCCGGGCACCTGCTGCCCGATGGCGGCGTGGGTGAACTGTTTATCGGCGCCCAGGCCAGCCTGGCGCAAAGCTATTTCGACCGCCCGGCGCTGACCGCCGAGCGTTTCCTGCCGGACCCGTTCGCCCGCGAACCCGGCGCCCGCCTGTACCGCAGCGGCGACCTGGCGCGCTGCAACGCTGCCGGCAACCTGGAGTACGTCGGGCGCATCGACCATCAAGTAAAGATTCGCGGCATGCGCATCGAGATGGGCGAAATCGAAGCCTGCCTGCAAGCCCGGGATGAGGTGCGCGAAGCGGCCGTCATCGCCCAGGACGGCACGCGACTGGTGGCGTACATCGTGGCCAGCGCCGAGGTCGATTCTGCGGTTGATTACCTGAAGACACTCAAAGCGGCCTTGCGCCAGTCGTTGCCGGACTACATGGTGCCCACTGAACTGATTCTGCTGCCGGGACTGCCGCTGAACACCAACGGCAAACTTGACCGCAAAGCGCTGCCACGGGTCGATGCCGGCGATGCGCAACGCCCATTCATAGCGCCTGGCGAAGGGTTGCAAGCGCAGTTGGCGCTGATCTGGCAGGACGTGCTGCAGGTCGAGCGCGTAGGTCGCGACGACAACTTCTTCGAACTGGGCGGGCACTCGTTGCTGGTGCTGCAGGTCATCTCCCGTGTGCGTCAGCAGTGGCGGCTCGAACTGTCGGTGAGCAGCCTGTTCAGCGCCGCGAACCTGGCACAGTTCGCCCAGCGAGTGGCGCGGGCGCAGGCCAGCGTCCAACCCGTCCTGCAGCAGGCTCCGCTCGATCAGCCGCCGGTGCTGTCATACGCCCAGCAGCGTCAATGGATCCTGTGGCAGCTGGCCCCCCAGAGCCCGGCCTACAACATTCCCGCCGCGCTGCGCCTGAGGGGCGCACTGAACCGCGACGCCCTGCGCGAAGCCTTCGCCCAGTTACAGGCCCGTCACCAGACCCTGCGCACCACCTTCACACAGGACGGCCAGTTGGCGCGTCCGGTGCTGCACGATGACCTGGCGTTGTGCCTGGAGCATCGCACAATCGATTCGTTGTCGGTCGACAAGGCGGTGGCTGAGGAAATTTCCCGTCCCTTCGACCTGCGCAACGGCCCGCTGTGGCGCGTACTGCTGCTGCAAGTGAGCACCGACGAACACGTGCTGGTGCTGACCGTGCACCACATTGCCGCTGATGGCTGGTCGATGCAGGTCATGGTCGATGAGTTCAGCGCACTGTATCAGGCGGCCGCCTGCGGTAGCGAAGCCGGCCTGGCTGAGCTGGCGGTGCACTACAGCGACTACGCCCGTTGGCAGCGCGACTGGCTGGACGCGGGCGAGGGCGCACGACAACTGACCTGGTGGCGCGAGCAACTGGCTGGCAGCCAGGCGCCGCTGGAGTTGCCAAGCGAGCTGAGCCGGCCGGCACGCCGCAGCGAGCGCGGTGCCAGTTTGATGCTGAACGTGGATCGCGACTTGCTGGCCGGTTTGCGCCAATGCGCCCAGGACCAACAGGTGACGCTGTTCATGTTGCTGCTGGCGAGCTTCCAGACGTTGCTGCATCGCCAGAGCGGGCAGTCGAGCATCAGCGTGGGAGTGCCGAGCGCCGGCCGTTCGCGTCTTGAGACCGAAGGCCTGATCGGCTTCTTCATCAACACTCAAGTGCTGCGCGCCGAGATCGACGGGCAGCAGCCATTTAGTGGCTTGTTGCAACAGGTCAAGCAGACGGCACTGGCTGCCCAGGCCCATCAGGACCTGCCGTTCGAGCAACTGGTCGATGCCTTGCAGCCGGATCGCAGCCTCACTCACAGCCCGCTGTTCCAGGTGCTGTACAACCATCAGCAGCAACTGGGCGCGAGCGTCGAGCGCACGGTGGCCGGCCTGCAGGTCGAGCGTCTGCACTGGTCGCAACTCACCACGCAATTCGACCTGGTGCTTGATACCCAGGAGCATGGCGAGGAACTCGATGCCAGCCTGACTTACGCCACCGATCTGTACGACCAGGCTTCGATGCAGCGACTCGCCGCGCAATGGCTGAACCTGTTGCGTGCCGTGGTCGCGGACCCGCAGCAACGCGTCGCCGAACTGCCGCTTATTGGCCAGTCACAGCGCGACGAACTGGTGCAGCACTGGAATCCGGCGTTCCAGGCACAGCCGCTGTCGCCCACCTTGCATCAGCTGTTCGAAGTACAGGCCCAGCTGCGCCCGAACGCCGTGGCGCTGGTCTGCGAAAGCGAACAACTGACCTACGCCGCGCTCAACGCCCAGGCCAACCGCCTGGCGCACCACCTGCGCAAGCAAGGCGTGGGCCCCGAGGTGCGGGTCGGTATTGCGACCGAGCGGGCGATGCCACTGGTGATCGGCTTACTGGCGATTCTCAAGGCCGGTGGCGCCTATGTGCCGCTCGATCCGCAGTACCCGGCCGAGCGTCTGAGCTACATGATCGAAGACAGCGGCATCCGGTTGCTGCTCACGCAACAACACCTCGTCAAAGGCTTGCCAGCCCGGGATGGCGTGCGAGTCCTAAGCCTCGAATCACTGCAACTGGAGGGTTTCAGCAACGCTAACCTGCCGCCACTGGCGGCACCCGACAACCTCGCCTACGTGATCTACACCTCCGGTTCCACGGGGCGGCCAAAGGGCGCTTTGCTCAGCCATGGCAACGTCGGCCGACTGCTCACGGCCACCGCTGGCGAGTTCAACTTCGGCCCGCACGATGTGTGGACCCTGTTCCATTCCTACGCGTTCGACTTCTCGGTATGGGAACTGTTTGGTTCACTGTGCACGGGTGGGCGCCTGGTGATTGTGCCGTATGACATCAGCCGCGATCCGCAGCAATTGCACCGCTTGCTGTGCGACGAAGGCGTGACTGTGTTGAACCAGACCCCCACGGCGTTCCGCCAGTTGCTGCCGATCGCCTGCGCCAGCCCGCGTACCCTGGCGCTACGTCAGGTGATTTTCGGCGGTGAAGCGCTGGAAGTCGCGAGCCTGCGCCCCTGGCTCGAACGGTTCGGCGACCAGCGGCCGAGCCTGGTGAATATGTACGGCATCACCGAAACCACGGTACACGTGACCTGCCGCGCCATCCGCCTGGCCGACCTCGAAGGCAAGGCGCAAAGTCCGATCGGCCTGCCGCTTCGCGATCTGCGCTGGTACCTGCTCGACAGCCAGTTGCACCCGGTACCGGTGGGCGTGGCGGGCGAGCTGTATATCGCCGGTGCTGGCCTGGCGCGGGGTTATCACGGCCGCTTCGGCCTGACCGCCGAGCGCTTCGTGCCAAGCCCGTTCGACGCGTCACAGCGTCTGTATCGCAGTGGCGACCTGGCCCGCCAGCGCGCCGACGGCAGCATTGATTACCTGGGCCGGATCGACCAGCAAGTGAAGATCCGCGGGTTCCGCATCGAACTGGGCGAGATCGAGGCTGCATTGCTGGCCCTGCCGGGCGTGCGCCACGCGGTGTTGAGTGTGCACGCCGGTGAGGGTGGCCCGCAGCTGTGTGCCTACCTGGTGCCTGCGCAAGCCACACTCGACCCGATCGCCTGGCGCGATCAACTGCGCGCCGCGCTCAAGGTCGGCCTGCCGGACTACATGGTACCCAGTTACTGGCTGCTGCTGGACGCCTTGCCGCTGACCGGCAACGGCAAGCTTGATCGCCAGGCCCTGCCGCTGCCGGATGCCGAGGATTGGCAACGACCGTTCGAAGCCCCTGAAGGTGAGCTCGAACAGCAACTGGCGGCGATCTGGGCCGAGGTGCTGGGCGTGGCGCAGATCGGTCGGCGCGACAACTTCTTCGAATCGGGTGGGCATTCGCTGCTCGCCGCCCAGGCCAGCGCCCGGGTGGAACTGGACCTGGGCATCGAGCTGCCGCTGCGTGCGCTGTTCGAGTCCACCGACCTTCAGGCTTATGCCGCCATGGCCGGGCAACACGCCCCGGCTGACAACGATGCACGCCTGGATGCGCTTGAGTCGCTTCTGGACGAGATGGAGATCAACTGATGGAACACACCACTGCCCAGCGTATCGCCAGCCGCTTCGCCGGCCTGCCAGCCGCCAAGCGCCGCGAGTTCCTGAGCCGCATGCAGGAGCAGGGCGTGAGCTTTGGCCAGCTGCCGATTCCGCCTGCCCTTGAGGCGCAAACAAGCTTCGAACTGTCCTACGCGCAGCAGCGCCAATGGTTTCTCTGGCAGCTGGATCCGCACAGTTCGGCGTACAACATTCCAGCGGCGCTGCGCTTGTACGGACCGCTGAATGTCGCGGCGTTGCAGCACAGTTTTGACGTGCTGCTGCAGCGGCATCAAAGTTTGCGCAGCCGTTTCGTCGAGGACGACGGGAAGGTGCTGCAGACGCTGGCGCCGTGCACCTCACTGCCGATCGAGCGTATCGACCTGCGCGGCGAGCCCGAGTCCCTGCGCCTCGATCTTGCAATGCACAGCGTCGAGCAGGAAGTCGCCCGGCCATTCGATCTGCAACAGGGGCCGCTGTTGCGGGTCAGCCTGTTGCAGCTCGACGCCGAAGACCACGTACTGCTGCTGACCCTGCACCACATCGTCACCGATGGCTGGTCGATGGGCGTGCTGGTTGAAGAGTTTTCACGGCTCTACGCCGCGCATTGCCAGGGCCAGAACGCTGCGCTTGAAGCATTGCCGATCCAGTATTCAGACTATGCGCTGTGGCAACGTCGCTGGATGGAAGCGGGTGAGCTGGAGCGCCAACTCAACTGGTGGCGTGACACATTAGGCAGCGAGCAGCCGCTACTCGAATTGCCGACGGATCGTCCACGTCCTGCGCAACCGAGCCAACGCGGTGCACGGTTGGACTTCGCCCTCGATGCCGCCTTGGCCAGCGGCCTGATGACCCTGGCCAGACAGCACGGCGTGACTCCCTTCATGCTATTGCTGGCGAGTTTCCAGGCGCTGCTTTATCGCTATAGCGGCCAGTCGGACCTGCGGGTCGGGGTGCCGATTGCCCACCGCAATCGCGCAGAAACCCGTGGCCTGATCGGCTTCTTCGTCAACACCCAGGTGATGCGCGCCGAGCTCGATGGACGTCAGCCGTTCATCCAGTTGCTCGACCAGACTCGCGCCGCAGCGCTGGATGCCCAAGACTATCAGGACCTGCCATTCGAGCGACTGGTGCAAGCGCTGCAGGGCGAACGCAGCCTCAGCCACAGCCCGTTGTTCCAGGTCATGTTCAATCACCAGCAAGCCAAGCCGGCTGGCGCCAGCGGTGTACTTGCTGGCCTGCGCGTCGAGCCACTGCATGCCACCGCGCACACCACCCAGTTCGACCTGCAACTGGACACCCAGGAACAGGGCGACCTGCTGTTTGCCAGCCTGACCTATGCCACCGATCTGTTCGACGCCGAACGCATCGAGCACTTTGCGCATCACTGGCGCAACCTGTTGGCCGGTGTGGTGGCCAACCCACAATGCCCGCTTGCCGAGTTGCCATTGCTGGACGCCGACGAGCGTCTGCGCATTCTCGACGACCTCAACCACACCGCTCAGGCCTATCCGGGCGAAGTCTGCGTGCAGCGGCATTTCGAGCAACGCGTGGTTGAAAACGGCGAGGCCACGGCGTTGGTGTTCCAGGGCCAGTCCCTGAGTTACGCCGAGCTGAACCAGCGCGCCAACCGCCTGGCCCATCACCTGCGCGCCCAGGGCGTCGGTCCGGAAGTGCTGGTGGGAATCGCCTGCGACCGTTCGTTCGAGATGGTCATCGGCCTGCTGGCGATTCTCAAGGCTGGCGGCGCCTATGTGCCGCTGGACCCTGAATACCCGCTTGATCGCCTCAGCTACATGATCGAAGACAGTGGCATCGCCTTGCTGCTGACTGAGGAACATTTGCTGGAACAACTGCCGACCCCGGACAGCGTGCGCACCCTGTGCCTGCAGGCCGCAGGCGATTGGCTCGGGGAGTTGCCCGGTACCGATCTGCCGAACCTTGCGGTCGCGGAAAACCTCGCCTACGTGATTTACACTTCAGGCTCAACCGGCAAACCCAAGGGCGCGGGCAACCGTCATGTGGCGCTGCACAACCGTCTGCAATGGATGCAGCAAGCCTACGACTTGCAACCGGCGGACCGCGTGTTGCAAAAGACGCCGTTCAGTTTCGACGTGTCGGTGTGGGAGTTTTTCTGGCCGCTGATGAAGGGCGCCACCCTGGTCATCGCCGCCCCCGGCGAACATCGCGATCCGCAAGGCCTGGCCAGGTTGATCGTCGAGCAGGCGATCACCACGCTGCACTTCGTGCCATCGATGCTCGCGGCGTTTATCGGTGCCGACGAAGCGCGGGCCTGCACCTCGTTGCAGCGGATCATCTGCAGCGGCGAAGCGCTGCCGATGGAGCTGCAACGCCAGACCTTGCGCAGCCTGCCGCAAGCCAATCTGTATAACCTGTATGGCCCCACCGAAGCGGCCATCGACGTGACCCACTGGACGTGCGTGGAAGAAGGCCGCGACAGCGTGCCGATCGGCCGGCCGATTGCCAACCTGCGTACCTGTGTCCTGGACAGCGAACTGCAGCCCTTGCCCCTGGGCGCCGTGGGCGAGTTGTACCTGGGCGGGGTCGGCCTGGCGCGGGGTTATCACCGTCGAGGTGCGCTGACCGCCGAACGTTTTGTGGTCGACCCGTTCGGCAGCGGCGAGCGCCTGTACCGCACTGGCGACCTGGCACGCTATCGCGCCGATGGCGCCATCGAGTATTGCGGGCGCATCGACCATCAAGTGAAAATTCGCGGCCTGCGCATCGAGCTGGGCGAAATCGAGGCGCGCCTGCAAGAGCATGCCCAGGTGCAGGATGCCGTGGTGCTGGCCGTCGATGGCCCGGGCGGCAAGCAACTGGTCGCCTACATCGTGCCCCGGGAACGCGACCTGATCAGCGCCGATGCCGGGCAGCAAGGTGCCTGGCGCGAAGCGCTCAAGGCCCATCTGCTCACCAGCCTGCCGGACTACATGGTGCCCGCGCAGACCGTAATGATCGAGCAAATGCCCCTGAGCCCCAACGGCAAACTCGAGCGCAAACGCCTGCCGGCGCCAACCGCGCAGGTCACCCAGCGCGCCTTCGAAGCGCCGCGCAGCGAGCACGAACAGGTGCTGGCGCAGATCTGGCAGGAGGTGCTGGGCGTTGAGCAGGTCGGCCGCCAGGACAATTTCTTCGAGCTGGGTGGCGACTCGATCATTTCGATCCAGGTGGTCAGCCGTGCCCGTCGCGCCGGCTTGAGCCTGCAACCGCGGGATTTGTTCCAGCAGCAAACCTTGCAGGCGCTGGCCGCCGTGGTCAAGGAACAGGCCGCTCCGCTGGCCCAGCAAGGTCCGGTGTACGGCCTGCAAAAACTCACTCCCATCCAGCGCTGGTTCTTCGACGAGCCAATCGCGCAACGCGCGCACTGGAACCAGGCCCTCTTGCTGACCCCCCGCGAGCCCCTCGAACTGCCGCGCCTGCAGGCCGCGCTGCAGCGCTTGCTCAAGCAACACGACGCCCTGCGCTTGCGCTTCAGCCAGCAGGTCCCGCGTGTGAGCGACGCCACAAATCCCTGTGGGAGCGAGCCTGCTCGCGATGGCGGTGGGGCAGGCGACCTCCATGTTGCCGGTGCTGAGCTCATCGCGAGCAGGCTCGCTGCCACAGAGTGGTCTGCGCGCTATGTTGGCGCGGACAGCGCCGATGTCGTCGACATGCTCTGGACCGCGCGCGTGGCCAGCGATGCATCCCTGGAGTCGGTGTGCGATGAAGCCCAGCGCAGCCTCAGCCTGCAAGACGGCCCGCTGCTGCGAGTCGCATTGATCGCACAGGCGGATGGCACCCAGCGCCTGCTGCTGGTCATTCACCATCTGGCGGTGGACGGCGTGTCGTGGCGGGTGTTGCTGGAGGACTTGCAAGCGGCTTATCAAGGCCAGGAGCTACCGGCGAAGACCAGCTCCTTCCAGGACTGGGCTGATCAGCTCGACACCTACGCACGTTCCAAAGCGGCTGCCAGCGAGCTGGACTGGTGGCAGGCGCAACTCAGCCTCGGCAACGATTTGCTGCCAGCCGCCAACCCGCAGGCCAGCCAGGCCGGGCATCTGCGACAGGGCGTCAGCATCGGCCTGGACCGCGAACACACTCGCCAGCTGCTGCAGCTGGCACCGGCGACTTACCGCACCCAGGTCAACGACCTGCTGCTGACCGCACTGGCCCGCACCCTCAGTCGCTGGACCGGTCACCCCTCGGCGCTGATCCAGCTCGAAGGCCATGGCCGCGAAGAGCTGTTCGACGACATCGACCTGACCCGCACCGTGGGCTGGTTCTCCAGCCTGTTCCCGGTGTGCCTGACCCCAACCGCCGACCTGCCGGGTTCGATCAAGGCCATCAAGCAGCAGTTGCGCGAGATCCCCGGCAAGGGCATGGGCTACGGACTGCTGCGCTACATGGGCGATGCCTCGGCGCAAGCCGCGCTGGCCGCGTTGCCGCAAGCGCGCGTCACCTTCAACTACCTCGGCCAGTTTGACCAGAGCTTTGCCGAAGACGCACTGTTCACACCGGCTCGTGAATCCAGCGGCGCTGCGCAGGCGGCGGATGCGCCACTGCCCAACTGGCTGTCGGTGGATGGCCAGGTGTATGGCGGCGAACTGAAACTGGACTGGACCTTCAGTCGCGAATGCTTCGACCTGCACGAAATCGAAACCCTCGCGGCGAATTTCCGTGAAGAGCTGTTAGACCTGATTGACCATTGCCTGAGCGATGGCGCAGGCGGCGTGACCCCGGCGGACTTCCCCCTGGCGCGCTTGAACCAGACCCAACTCGATGGCCTGCCGGTGCCACCGGCGCAGATCGAGGACCTGTATCCGCTGTCGCCCATGCAGGCCGGCTTGCTGTTCCATAGCCTCTACGAATCCGACAGCGGCGCCTACGTCAACCAGCTCAGCGTCGAAGCCCATGGCCTCGACGCCGAGCGGCTGGGCCGCGCCTGGCAAACGGTGCTCGACAACCATGGGATCCTGCGCAGCAGCTTCCATTTCCCCGAGGGGTGCGACGCGCCGGTGCAATTGGTCCATCGTCATCTGCAGTTGCCGATGACCTGTCTCGACTGGCGCGGCCGCAATGATCAGGCCGCAGCGCTGGCGCAGCTGCTCGACAGTGAACGCCTGCAGCTCGACGCAACCCGCGCACCTTTGATGCGCCTGACCCTGGTGCGTCTCGACGATGAGCGCCAGCAGCTGATCTACACCCACCATCACCTGTTACTCGATGGCTGGAGTCATTCCCTGCTGTTGAGCGAAGTCCTGCAGCGTTACGCCGGCCAGGACGTGCAGGCGCCGACCGGGCGTTTTGCGGACTACATCGGCTGGCTGCAACGCCAGGATGCCCAGGCCGATGAGTTGTTCTGGCGCGAACAACTGGCCAGCCTCGACAACCCGACCCTGCTGGCGCAAAGCCTGGCCCATGGCAATGGCGGGCAGGGGACCCCGGGCGTGCTCGCAGACCATCACCAGCGCTTCGATGTCACCACCAGCCAGCGCTTCAGCGAGTTCGCCCGACAACAGAAAGTCACCCTTAACACCTTGCTGCAAGGCGCCTGGGCCATCCTGCTGCAACGCTACAGTGGTCAGCGCAGCGTCGCATTCGGCGCCACCGTGGCCGGTCGGCCGGTGGACCTGCCGGGAGCCGAAAGCCAGCTTGGCCTGTTCATCAACACCTTGCCGGTGATCAGCAGCCCCGACTCCGTTGAAAGTGTCGGGCAGTGGCTGGGCCGTTTGCAGGCGCAAAACCTGGAACTGCGCGAGCACGAATTCACCGCCCTGGGCGACATTCAGCGCTGGGCCGGACGCAGCGGTGAACCGCTGTTCGACAGCCTGCTGGTGTTCGAAAACTTCCCGGTGGCCGCCGCGCTGCAACAGGGTGCGCCGGCGGGATTGAGTTTCCTGATTCCCCAGAACCACGAGCGCACCAACTTCCCGCTGACCCTGGCTGCCACCGCCGAGCATCAGCTGAGCATCCATTGGAGCTACCAGTGCAGCCACTTCAGCAGCGCCGCAATTGCCCGCATGAGCGAGCACCTGGCGCGGCTGCTGGCCGCCATGGTCGCTGCGCCGCAAGTCGCCTTGAGTGAGCTGCAGCTGCTGACCGCAGCGGAACGCGGGCAACAGTTAGTCGAGTGGAACCCGGCGTTTACCGTGGTCCAAAACCCGCTGTGCGTGCACCAGCTGATCGAGGCCCAGGCCGACATTCGACCGCACGCCACGGCGCTGATCTTCAACGATCTGGAACTGAGCTTCGACCAGCTCAACCGCCGCGCCAACCAGTTGGCCCATCGCCTGCGCGAGCTGGGCATCGGCCCGGAAGTCCGGGTGGGCCTGGCCATGCAGCGCTCGCCCGAGATGATCATCGGCTTGCTGGCGATCCTCAAGGCTGGCGGCGCCTACGTGCCGCTGGACCCGGCCTACCCGGCAGAGCGCTTGCGTGACCTGATGCAAGACAGCGGCATCGCGCTGCTGATCAGCCAGTCGTGGCTTCGCGAGAAGTTGCCGTCGCCCGAAGGTTTAGCGGTGCTGGACATCGATCACGAACCGCTGGCCCTTATGCCTGAAAGCAACCCGCGTAACCTGACGGGCGGCGAGAACCTCGCCTACCTGATCTACACCTCTGGTTCCACCGGTCGCCCCAAAGGCGTGAGCGTGGCCCATGGCCCGCTGGCCATGCATTGTCTGGCAATCGGCGAGTTGTACGGCATGACCCCGCAGGATCGCGAACTGCAATTTGCCTCCATCAGCTTCGACGGTGCCCACGAGCGCTGGCTGACACCCCTGGTGTTCGGCTCGGCCGTGATGCCCCGGGACGACGAGTTGTGGAGCGTGGAACGCACCTGCGCCGAGATCGAAAAACACCGCATCACCATCGCCTGCTTCACGCCCAGCTACCTGGCGCAGATCGCCGACTTCATGGGCGAAGCGGGCCGTGACTTGCCCATCCGCTCCTACACGCCATGCGGTGAAGGCATGGCCAAGCATGCGTACGATGAGGTCCAGCAGGTGCTGCAACCCAAGCGCCTGATCAACGGCTACGGGCCAACCGAAACCGTGATCACGCCGCTGATCTGGCTGGCCTATCCGGAGACTGAATTCGACTCGGCATTCATGCCGATCGGGCGACCGGTCGGTAACCGCAGTGCCTATATTCTCGACGGCGGCCTGCAGCCATTGCCGGTCGGCGTGGCGGGCGAGTTGTACCTGGGCGGCGAGGGCGTTGCCCGGGGTTACCATCAGCGGCCGGACCTCACCGCCGAGCGTTTCGTGCCGGACCCGTTCGTGCCGGGCGGGCGCTTGTATCGCAGTGGCGACCTGGCGCGGTTCCGGGCCGACGGCGTGGTTGAATACCTCGGCCGTATCGACCAGCAGGTGAAGATTCGCGGGTTCCGCATCGAGCTTGGCGAAATCGAAGCCTGCCTGATGGAACACCCGGCTGTGCGCGAAGCCCTTGTGATCGATCGCGAAGGCCCGGTGAGTCGCCAACTGGTCGGCTACGTGGTGCCCCGGGATCCGTTGGCCGATGAGCAGGATCTGCAGGCAGCGCTGAGCGCGCATCTGCGCAGCCGTCTGCCGGCGCACATGCTGCCGGCGCACCTAATGTGCCTGGCCGCGCTGCCGCTGACACCCAACGGCAAGCTCGACCGCCAGGGCCTGCCGGCGCCACAGGCGTCCCGTCAACACCAGGCGCAGGTGGCCGCATCGACAGCTGCCGAAACCTTGCTGGTGGAGATCTGGCAGGCATTGCTCGGCCTGGACACAGTGGGCGTCACCGAGAACTTCTTTGAGCTGGGCGGCGATTCGATCATCTCGCTGCAGGCGGTCAGCCGTGCCGGGCAGCGTGGGCTGGTGTTCAGTCCCAGGCAGCTGTTCGAACGGCAGACCATTCGCGCCCTCGCGGCGGTGGCTACCCGTCCTGAAGCAGCGTTGGTCGACGCGCCGACAGTCGAGGCGTTTGCCCTGGTGCCGCACATTGATCTTGCGGCCCGGGTCGGTCTGCAAGACTTGTATCCGCTGTCGCCAATGCAACAAGGCATGCTGTTCCACTGCCTCGACTCGCCGGAACTCAACCCCTACGTCAACCAGTTGAGCGTGGCGGTGGAGGGTTTGCAGGTGCCACGCTTCCGTGCCGCCTGGCAGGCGCTGGTCGAGCGCCATGAAGTGCTGCGGGCGGCGTTCCGCTGGCGCGACGGCCTGGCCGATCCGCTGCAGGCGGTATTTGCCGAGGTCGAACTGCCGATCGAAGAGCTCGACTGGCGTGAACGCAGCGATACCGAAAAGGCCCTGGGCGAACTGGCGGCTGCGGAACAGGCCAAGGGCTTCGACCTGAGCTGCCCGCCGTTGATGCGATTCATCCTGGTGCGCCTGGGCGAGGATCGCTACCAGATGATCTGGATCTATCATCACCTGTTGCTCGATGGCTGGAGCGCCTCACGGTTGCTGGGTGACATGCTGCGCCTGTATCACAACGACAGCCTGGCGCCCCTGACCGGGCGCTACGCTGACTACATCGCCTGGCTGCAACGTCAGGATGGGGCGCAGGCCGAAGGCTTTTGGCGCGAGCGCCTGGCGTTGCTTGAGGAGCCGACCATTCTGGCCAAGGCTTCGGGTGCCGCAGGCTCCGGGCACGGCGTGATGTACAGCAACCTCGACGCCGAAGCGACGCGCAAACTGCACACCTTTGCCAAGCGTCAGCGCGTGACGCTCAATACCTTGGTGCAGGGCGCGTGGCTGCTGTTGCTGCAACGCCACAGCGGTCAGCGCAGCGTCGCGTTCGGCGCCACGGTGGCGGGCCGCCCGACCGGGCTGGCCGGTGCCCAGGACATGCTTGGCCTGTTCATCAACACCTTGCCGGTGATCCAGACCCTCGATCCGCAACAGCCGTTGGGCGAGTGGCTGCGGGACTTGCAGGATTACAACCTGATGGTGCGCGACTACGAGCACACGCCGTTGTCCGACATTCAGCGCTGGGCCGGGCAGGGTGGCCAGGGCTTGTTCGACAGCATCATCGTGTTCGAAAACCACCCGGTGGACCGCGCCTTGAAAGGCGGCGAGGAGGGCGAGCTACGCTTTGCCGAAATCGGCAGCGGCGGGGTCACCAACTTCCCGATGGACCTGATGGTCAGCGCCAACGAGGAAGGGCTGGAAGTCGAATACCTGTTCCTGCGCGATCGTTTCAGTGACGTTGAAGTTGAGCGGATTCGTGCGCAGCTGGAAGGATTGCTGCGTGCGTTGCCGGAGGACGCTTCGTGCCTGCTCGGCAATATCGGCTTGCCGCAAGCACGCATGAGCCTGCCGCAGGTGTCCGACGACACCGCTGATTTGCTGCAGTCGTTCAATCAACACGCCACAGCGCAGCCGCAGAAAATCGCCTTGATCTGTGAGGATCGACAAGTCAGTTACGCCGAACTTGAGGCGCAGGCCAATGGGCTGGCGCAGCAACTGATCGTTCGCGGTATTGGCCCGGAGACCTTGGTGGCGGTAGCGTTGCCGCGTTCTGAACGCACCATCGTCGCGTTCCTCGCGGTGCTCAAGGCGGGGGCTGCTTACCTGCCTTTGGACCTGGCGTACCCGACCGAACGACTGGCGTACATGTTGAGCGATTCGGCAGCCAGCCTGTTGCTGTGTGACAGCAACCTGGGGGATCGACTGACCTTGGCCGACAGCCCGCCACGTCTGCTGCTGGATCAATTGAGCGTTGCCGACAACGTGGCGTGCCCGGTTTCCCATCCGTTGCCGGGGCACCTGGCGTACCTGATTTACACCTCCGGCTCCACGGGCCAACCGAAAGGCGTGGCCGTGGCGCGCGGACCGATTGCGCGGCATTGCCGCAGCATCGTCGAGCTCTATGAACTGGCACCGCGCAGCCGGGAGTTGCACTTCATGTCGTTCGCCTTCGACGGTGCGCAGGAGCGCTGGCTGAGTGTGATGTTGGCCGGTGGCAGTCTGGTGATTCGCGATGACAATCTGTGGACCCCGGAACAAACCCTGGAAGTGCTGCAGCGTCATGGCGTCACCGTCGCCTGCTTCCCGCCGGCATACCTGCAACAGATGGCCGAAGTCGCCGAACGCCTGGGCAATCCGCCAGCGGTCGAGGTGTACTGCTTCGGCGGCGATGCCGTGCCCGAAGCCAGTTTCGAGCAGGTCAAGCGCGCCTTGCGCCCGCAGCGGCTGGTCAATGGCTATGGCCCGACCGAAACCGTGGTCACGCCTTTGTTGTGGCGTGCCGAGGTCAGCGAAACCTGCGACGCGGCCTATGCGCCGATCGGGCGCGGTGTGGCCGGGCGAGGCCTGTATGTGCTCGACGCCGACCTCAACCCTCTGCCGGTGGGCGTCAGCGGCGAGCTGTACCTGGGCGGTGAATGCCTGGCGCGGGGCTACCACCAGCGCCCGGGCATGAGCGCCGAACGCTTCATTCCCGATCCATTTGCAGCGGGCGGGCGCATGTACCGCACCGGCGACCTGGTGCGCCAGCGCGACTGCGGCTTGATCGACTACCTGGGGCGGCTGGACCAGCAAGTGAAGATCCGCGGTTTCCGCATCGAGCTGGGCGAGATTGAAGCTCGCCTGCGTGAGTGCGCAGGGGTGCAGGATGCAGCCGTGGTGGTGCACGACACGCCAACGGGCAAACAGCTGGTGGGCTACGTGGTGGCGCTCGGCACGGTCGGACTTGATCGGCGCCTGAAATCGCAACTGCAGGCGCAACTGCCGGACTACATGGTGCCCGCGCGGATCCTGGTCCTGGAGCGCTTCCCGCTGTCGGCCAACGGCAAGCTCGATCGTCGTGCATTGCCGGTGCCGGAATGGGCCCTGGGCGGGTATCGCGCACCGCGCAATGCTTTGGAGCGCGCGTTGACCGGGATCTGGCAGGACGTACTCGGCATGCCGCAAGTGGGTATCGACGACAACTTCTTTGAGCTGGGTGGCGATTCGTTGCAAGTGCTCAAAGTCATCTCGCGGGTGCGCAGCCAAGCCGAATTGGGCTTCGAACTGAAACTGCGCGACCTTATGCAAAAACCCAGCATTGCCGAACTCTGCAGCTACCAGGCTGCCGAGCCCGCCGCAGCTGCGCCAGACCCATTGCTGGCATTGAACTCGCGGCTGGCGCACGGGCCGGCGCTGTTCTGCCTGCACGCGGGTTTTGGCACGGTATTCGACTACGAACCGCTCGCGCGACGCCTGGAAGGGCGGCGCACGGTCTACGGCCTGCAATGCCGCATGCTGCTCGATCCGCTCTGGCAGGATCAGTCGCTGCTGGCCATGGCCCAGGCCTACACCCAGCGCATTCGTGCCCAACAGGCCAAGGGGCCGTATTACCTGCTGGGCTGGTCGCTGGGTGGTGCGTTGACGCAACTGGTCGCCCATGAGCTGGAACAGCAAGGCGAGACCGTCGCGTTCGCCGGCCTGGTCGACAGCTACGTGGCCGGCACCGCCGAAGCGGGGGACTGGCGCGAGGACCTGGGGGATTTCCTGAAGTTTGTCCTCGGTCATTCGTCTGAAGAAGCACAGGCGTTAATGGCGTTGCACGCCGCAGATCTGCCTGAGCATCAGGCCGCCGCCGTCATCGAAGCCGCGCTGCATGGCTCCAATGAACAAGCCGCACTGGGCGCTGGAGAGCTCACGCAAATCTTCAACAGCGGTTCACGCCTCAAGGCATTGGCCCTGGCCCAGCTCCAACTGCCCGCGATCAAAGTCACGGCGCACCGCTGGTGGGTAGCCGGGCGTGACGATGAGCGTCGAGTGTTCGAGGCCCAGGTCGGCCATCACGGTGTGGACCGTCTGCTGGTCGGCGGGCACTACGAGCTGCTACGCGGTGACGAATTGCTCGACGACCTCGAACTGCTATTGGAGTGCACCCTGGCCATCGCCTGACGACACGTGGAGCGCACCCTGGCCTTCGTCTGACAACACGGCCTCCTGTAGGAGCTGCCGCAGGCTGCGATCTTTTGATCTTATCGGTGCATCGAACACCGCCAAAAGATCGCAGCCTGCGGCAGCTCCTACGGGAATACCGGTGTTTCCAACATTGCGCGTTCCCCACCGATTATTGTGTAAAAGGATCCCCCCATGCCCGTCCTGCCCGAACTCGAAGCCTTCCTTGAACTCGCCGAATTCGGCCGTCTCACCGGCAAAAGCCGCCCCATGCACGACCTCACCCCAGAACAGGCCCGCAGCGATTTCGAAGCCTCCTCAAGCTTCCTCGACACCCCACTGACCCACATCAACTGCGAACACTTCACCCTCCCCGCAAGAGACGGCCACAACCTTCCGGCCCGCCTGTACCGCGACGCCAACCCGGTCGAAGGCTTGCAACCCGTCATCCTGTACTTCCACGGCGGCGGCTACGTCGTCGGCAGCCTCGACTCCCACGACGCCCTGTGCCGGCGCCTCGTCGCCCAAGGCGGCTTCGACCTCCTGACGGTCGATTACCGCCTGGCCCCTGAATGGCAATTCCCAACCCCGATCCAGGACGCCTGCGATGCCGCCAACTGGCTGGCCCGAGAAGGCGCCGCCCAGGGCCTGGATGCCATCCGCGCAGCCTTGGCCGGCGACAGCGTCGGTGCAACCCTGGCCACCGTCCTCTCGATTATCGCGATACAAACCCCCGCAGAATTGCAACTCAAACCCAAGGCCCAGGTACTGGTCTACCCCGTCACCGACGCCACCACCAAACGCCCCTCCCACCGGGATTTCGCCGAAGGCTACCTGCTCGAAACCCCGACACTGGACTGGTTCTACAGCCACTACAGCCGCACCCCCGCCGACCTCGCGGACTGGCGCTGCTCGCCATTACTGGCACAAGACCTGGCAGGACTCGCACCGGCACTGGTCTACCTGGCCGGGCACGATCCGTTGCACGACGAAGGGCTGGCATACGCCGAACGACTGCGCGAGGCGGGGAATGAAATGACGCTGCTGGAACAACCGGGGATGACCCATGACTTCATGCGCATGGGTGGGTTGTTGAGCGAAGTGGAAGGGATTCACGCGCAAGTGGCGGGGTGGGTGCGGGCAAGATTGTGATCTGCAGCGACAACACTCGCGATCCCTCAAACGGGGATTACGATTTTCCGGGCAAGTTTGTGTGGTGCGATGGTGGCGGCAAAATTTCGCATGTCTTGAGGACACAACCCAATAGAGTTTTGTTCTTTAAACAGCGATTGATGCTGTGTGTTTAATCGTGCCCATGATTACTTCCTGCAGGCTACAACGCCTTGCGCCATTGCCTACAGGTACGTCAGAATCCGCCGACTTGTGCGCCTTGGGTGCGGGCGCTATCGTTGCGTGGTCGCTGGAAAACAGCGATCGGGTTTGGTAGCCCTCGTACATATGACGCATAACGTCACCTGATCAAGGTGCTTCTGGCATTTGAAATATGGTGGCCGTGCGCAGGGCGCTTTCGAGCGCGCCGGTTTTGCCATATGTACCGGTCTACCAACCTCCGTATGGCCGCCACCTTCGTTTGGTAGCGAGGGTGAGGGCTCCTTTAGTCACATATGGAGTTTCATCTATGTTCAAGGTAACGCCCAACCCGCCGGACACTGATCCGACAACAGCCCCTGATAATTCCGATTCACCTGGCCCCCACCAAACTGCCGCACCCCGGCCCTCGATCGCCGACATCAAAGCCACCCCGCGCAAACTCTGCACGCTGTTCACCGTCAACCCCGAGCTCGACACCGAAACCTTGCTGGCCTATGCCTGCGAGTCGCTGGCGTCGGCCAATGTCATGGTCACCGATCTGGTGGATCAAATGGAGGGCAGTTCGCGCAATGCCTTGTTGGGGATTGCGCAGGTGATCATGATGGGGGAGTTGGTAGTGAATCGGGCGCTGGATCAGCTTGGATGTTCTGAGTAGCTGCTGACGGATCAAACATATTAAAGTCAAAAGATCGTCCGAACGCGGCCCGAGCCTTCTGCAGCTCCTACAGGATGGTGGGTACACCCGTAGGGGCTGCCGAAGGCTGCGATCTTTTGATGTTGCTTTTAACAATAAAAAAATGCCCGCTTCGAAAGAAGCGGGCATTTTCATTTCAGCCTATCGCTCAGAAATCATACTTCGCGGTCAGCTGCAGGTTGCGCGGCTCGCCGTAGAACGTGGTGCCGAAGTTGCCAAGGCCCGACAGGTATTTCTTGTCGAAGACGTTGTTGGCATTGACGGTGAAGCTCAGGTGATCGTCGTAGTTGTAGCGGGTCATCAGGTCGACGAGGGTGTAGCCGCCTTGCTTGAGTGAGGTCTCGCCGCCTTCGCCGCCGCCCACGTCCGGGCTGTAGCTCAGGCCGTAGAACGCGCTCTGCCAGCTGATGCCACCGCCGACGGTGACCTGGTTAAGCGCGCCGGGCAGGCGGTAGGTGGTGAACGTGCGGATCACGTGTTCCGGCTTGCTGGTGGCCAGCGGGAAACCGTAGATGCGCTGATGGTCCTTGTCGCGGGTGCGGGCGTAGGTGTAGCCGGCCGAAACGTTCCAGTCCGGTGCCAGTTCGCCGGCCAGTTCCAGTTCCACGCCATTGGTGGTGGCGCCGTCTGTGGCTTCGAAGATGCCATCGCCGGTGTTCAGATCGGTACCGACCGATTGCGCGACGTTATCCTGCTCGATGCGGAAGAAGGCCAGGCTGGCGTTCAGTTGACCGTCGAGGTAGGCGGCTTTCAGACCGGTTTCGTAGCTGTCGCCTTCAACCGGTGCCAGGGTCGAGCCGTTGATGTCCTTGTTGATCTGCGGCTGGTAGATCTTGGTGTAGCTGCCGTAGACCGAGTAGGTCTCGTTCAGGTCGTAGACCACACCGGCGTAGGGCGTGACTACCCCGTGTTCCTTGTAGCTGGCATGGGTGTCGGTCAGGCTGCCACCCGGGTAGTAGGAGTAGTCTTCGTTGTACTTGAACGTGCTCAGGCGGCTGCCAAGGATGAACGACAGGTCGTCGGTCGGACGCAGGCGGGTGGCCAGGTACAGGCCGTTCTGGCTTTGGGTGCGTTCGTACTTGCCGTTTTTCGGAAACTCCTGCTTGGGCAGGGTGCCGTTCCAGTCGTAGATGCTGCCCGGGACCAGTTCAAAGGCGCTGGTGTCGTAGGTTGCCCCGGTCTGGCGCGAGTGGGCTGCCATGAAGCCGGCGACCAATTCATGCTCGCGGCCACCCAGGGTAAAAGGACCGGAAACGCTCACGTCAGCGGTGTTTTGTACGCGATGGCCTTCCCAGCGTCCCCAGTACAGAAAGTTACCTTCGCCCGTGGCACGGTCGGCGTAGCCACCGCTGGCAGAGGCCAGCTGGGTGTCGTGATCGGTGGTTTTCTGGTCGAAGCTGGCTTTGAATTTCCAGTCATTGGCCAGCGCCTGTTCCAGCGAGGCAAAGTAGGTGACGCTGTCGAAATCACGACGGCTCCAGTCTGCGCCCGGGTTGAAACTGCGGGAGAAATCGGTGCGGCCGCCATCGGTGAAGTAGGGCGCATTACCTGTCCAGGAACTGCCGCGCGGCGTCGCGCTGGACTTGTCGACGCCCAGGGTCAGCAAGGTATCGTCGGTCAGGTCGGCTTCGAGGACGCCGTAGAACAGGTCTTTCTTCTGGCTGTAGTGGTCGATGTACGAATCTTTGTCCTGAAGAGCGCCGACGAAGCGCCCACGCACAGTGCCGGAGTCGTTCAACGAGCCGGAAATGTCGCCTTCGGTGCGGTAGTTATCCCAGGAGCCTGCGGTGGCGCTGACCGATGCCTTGAAATCCTTGGTCGGCTTCTTGCGCACCAGGTTGACGGTGGCGGACGGGTCGCCCGCGCCGGTCATCAGGCCGGTAGCACCCTTGATGACTTCGACGCGATCGAGGCTGGCCGAGTCGTCGCTGTTGTTGGGGTTTTCGCCGTAGACACCGTCGTACGGCTGGTTGACGCCATCGTACTGAAAGTTGGTGATCGCAAAGCCACGGGCGGAGAACTCGGTACGGTCACTGTCGTACTTTTGCGTGGTCACCCCGGGGGTGTTGCGCAGCACGTCGCCGACGCTCTGCGCGCCGCGATCATCCATCTGCTGGCGAGTCACCACGGTCACCGATTGTGGGGTCTCGCGCAGGGTCAATGGCAGCTTGGTCGCCGTGGTCGTTGCACCGGTGGTGTAGGAGCCCGTGTCTTCGGTGGTCAGGCCCAGCGCCTGGCCGGAGATGGTGGTGGCGCCCAATTGCAGGCTCGAGCTGCCACCGGACACCAGCGTCACGGTGTTGCCGTTGATCTGGAAAGAGATGCCGCTGCCCTTGAGCAGTTCCGCCAGGGCCTGGGACGGCTCCAGCGAACCGGAGACTGCGCGGGACTTGATCCCGGCGACCTGGTCAGGGCTGTAGAGGATCTGCAGGTTGGTCTGCATGCCCAACTCGGTCAGCGCGCTGGACAGCGGCTGCACCGGGATACTCACTTTTACAGGTGCCGCATTGACCATCGAGCTCCCCAGCAAGGTGGCGGTCAGCAGTACGCTGGTAAACAGGCTGCGATGCAGCGTCGGGCGCTGTACGGCCAGTGCGAGAGGTGTGCGGCGGGTGAGAGGTCGCATTACTTACCTGAGCTCCTGAAAAGTGTTGTGCAGTTTTTTTTGAATAAGAATGATTATTAAGACGGGGCGCGCAGGTAAAACCGGAAAGAAACGTGCAAATAAAATTCGCCGGACCCGATAAAGCACTGCCTGTGGACGCGGGCTTGGTCGCCAAAGCAGTGGGTCAGATAACACTCATGCAGAATGTGCTGGCCCTTTCGCGAGCAAGCCCGCTCCCACAGGTGTGTGCAGCCGGTTTTCAGGCACTGACGGGTTCGGTAACCACCCGGCCGCTTTCCATGCGCACCAACTGGTCGGCGACGTCGAAGTAACGGTCGTCGTGGGAGATCACGATGATGGTCTTGCCCAGGCGTTTCAGGTCCGGTAGCAGTTCGGTGTAGAAGATGCGGCGGAAGGTCGGGTCCTGATCGGCAGCCCATTCATCGAACACCAGCACCGGGCGCTCTTCGAGCCAGGCATTGACCAGTGCCAGGCGTTTGCGCTGGCCGGTGGACAGGTCGGTGGTGGTGAAGTTGCCATCCTTGACGCTGACCTTGTGGGCGATCTCCAGGCGCTGCAGGTATTGGTTGGCGTCTTCGGGGATGTGCTGGTCGCCCTGGATCACGTCGTCGAACAGGTAGTAGTCGGCAAAAATGGTGGTGAACAGCTGGCGATAGTCGTCGCGATTGTGCGAGTCAATCGCCTCGCCGTTGACGCGGATTTCGCCCTGTTGCGGGGTGTACAGGCCCAGCAGCAACTTGATCAGCGTGGTCTTGCCACAACCGTTTTCGCCGACGATAAAGGTGATGTCGCCTTGCTTGATCGTCAGGCTCACCGGGCCCAGCTGGAACGGCGCGGCATCTTCGGCGGCTGGGAAAGTGAACCGCACATCAGCCAGTTTCAGCTCATGCACCGCCTGTTTGACCTGGCCCTGATCGCTGAGGAGCAAGTGCGGCTCAGGGGTGGAAAATTGCTCGGACAGCTCGGCGATCCGGCGGAACGCGATTTGCGCGCGACTGACGATCGGCAGGGTGCTGATCAGGTGCTCCAGAGGGCCTTTCATGTACAGCAGCACCAGCACAAAGCCGCTCATCACGGTCTTGTCGGCGCTGGGCCAGTAGGTTTGCAGCGCCAGGGCCAGGCCGATGACCACGAAGAACAGCATGGAGCCGAAGGTCTTGGCGATGACGAAGGTGTTGATCGAGCGCACCTGGGTGTTGCAGATGAATTCGGCGGTGGCCTTGATGCCCGAGACGTACATGCGCTGGCGGCGGGGGCGATGGATGCGCAGCTCCTTGGCGCCTTCGGCGATCGCGTTGTAGTGCTTTTGCAGCTCGTCCTCGGCATCGCGGGCGGCCATGAACCCTTGCACACCCTTGCTTTGGGCATAGGCCTGGATCGCCGTGCCGATCAGGATCGCGGCAACCATGATCAGGAACATCGGCCACGACAGGATGGCGAGGTAGCCCATGCAGCCCAGGGTGACCGTGAGCGAAATCGCCAGTGGTGCGAAGGCGAAGGCGAAGTCGCTGATGGTGTCGACGTCATGGGTCAGCACCGGGATCAGGCGATGGCTGCGGTAGCGCTCGATCTGCTCGATGGGGGCCGAGAGGACCTTCTCGCCCAGCTGTTTGCGCAGCTTGGCGATGATGTGCTGGCCGACGTAGTTGGTGCCGATGTCCGAGCAGATCGAACTGGCCAGCGCCAGCAGGCACAGGCCGGCGAACAGCGCGACCACACCCTGGGTCAAACCGGTTTCGGAGTGCAGCGCGTTGTTGATGGTCGCCAGCAACACCGTGACGCTCAGGCCGCCAACCATGCCCAGGAAGATGGAGGCGGCGACGATCAGCCGAAAGGGTTTCAACAGGGCGAACAATTCGCCGATGGCGCCACGGGGAGGCTGGGTCATGGAAGACGGTTCCTTGGGTATAAAGGCAGATACCCAGTAGAACGTCTGGTGCGGGGGTTAATTTAGCAGGGTGGCGACTGGCGGCAGAGAATCAATGCCTGTCGAGATAGCGATCTCCAGAACGCCCAAACCTCCCGTAGGAGCTGCCGAAGGCTGCGATCTTTTGATCTTGCTCTTAAAAATCAAAATCAAAATCAAAAGATCGCAGCCTTCGGCAGCTCCTACCGATCGCGCACTACGCGAAACCCGATCCAGTCCCCGCGCTCTTGCGGGTATTGGCTGTTGCGATTGCCCGAGCGTGAAAACACCGGTGCTTCGCCCCAGTCGTTGCCGCGAATCCGTACGGCCTCGCAATTGGCTTCGAGCCAGGCGCTGCCATCGGCAGGCGCGCCGACGTAGTTGGGGTGTTCGCAGTCCTGCACCCACTCATAGACATTGCCGTGCATGTCGTACATGCCGAAGGCATTGGCCGGGTAGCTGCCCACCGGCGAGCTGTAGCTGTAGCCGTCGGCCGGGCCATAGGTGTTGGCGTGTTTGGCGATGCTGTACGCCTTGCCCTCGTCGAACGGAAAAGGGAAGGGGCCCTGGCTGCCACCGCGGGCGGCGTATTCGCGTTGGGCCTCGCTGACCATGTGGTAGGTCTGGCCGGTCTTTTTCGACAGCCAGGCGACGTAGTTCTTCACGTCATCGAAGTTCATGCACACCGCCGGCTGACGCGCGCCCTGGGGATAGCGTGGCTTGCTGGCAATGCATTCGCGTCCGGGGCGGGTGTCGCCATTGGCGATGGTCACGCCACTTTCGCGCACGTAGCTGTCCCACTCGCCGGCGGTGACCTGGAAGCGGCTCATGGCGAATGGCTTGGCGAAGGTCACCTCGTGCATCGGGCCCTCGTCGGGTTCGCGGCCGACTTCGTCTTCCGGCGTGCCCATGGTGAAAGTGCCGGCGGGCAGCACGACCATTTCCGGGCAGTCGCGGCAGTCCTTGAATACGTTGCCCGGTTGCGGCGCGGCGGCCGCCTGGGCGGTGGTTGGGGCCAGTGCGGCGATGAGTGCGGTGAGGGCGAGCGCCTTGAGCGGCAGGACTATCAGATTGCTTTTCATGGGTGTCTCGTCGAAAGAAAAACTGAGGGCGTGGACATTCCCTTTTGGGCGCGAGCAAGCGCGCTCCCACAAGGGGTACGTGTCATACCGGGGGGCAGGCATCAGACGGTGTTGCCCAGCAAGGCCATGAAGCGGTCGATCTCGTGTTCGCTGTTGAGCAGGCCTGGCGCAATGCGAATGACCGGGCCGACATCGCGGTCCACCGAGTCGCACACCACCCGGTTCTTCATCAGCTGTGCGGCGACCGTTTCGCAGTCGCGCCCCTTGACCCGGAAGAAGCTGAAGCCGGCCGACAGGTCCGGGCTCAAGGGGGTGACCAGTTCCATCTGCGGGTGCTCCAGCAGGCGATTCTTGGCATAGGTGTTCAGCCCATGGATGCGTGCCTGCACCTGGGCCTTGCCCAGTTCCAGGTGCAGCTTGAACGCCTCATCCAGCGCCCAGCGATGTTCAAAGCTGTGGTAGCCGCCGGGGGTCATGATGGTCGAGAAAGCGGTAGCTTCGGAAAAGGTCGGAATGGTCGGCGTCACGTCCTTGAGCTCGGCCGAGCGGGCGCAGATGATCCCGGTGCCGCGCGGGCCGAACATCCATTTATGGGTGCCGGCAATAAAGAAGTCGCAGTGCATGTCGGGAAAATCCAGATCGTCGACGCCAAAACCGTGCACGCCGTCGACCACATACAGGATGCGATCCTGGTCCGTACGGTTGCGGTTATGTTCTTCCACCAGCTTGCCGATTTCAGCAATGGGCAGTTTCACGCCGGACCCCGATTGCACCCAGGTCATGCCCAGTACCCGGGTGTTGGGGCGTATGCCCTTGGCAATCGAGCCCAGCACTTCATCCACCGACACCTCGCGGCTGTTCTCGAACAACTTGAGCTTGCGCACTTTCACGCCGTCTTTCTGCTGGCGGTAGTCCAGCGCGTAGTGGGTTGCGTAGTGCTCGTGCTCGGTGGTGAGGATTTCCTGATCCGCACGCACATGGATGCCGCCGTAGATCAGCGACAAGCCTTCGGTGGTACTGCCGGTGAGGGCGATCTGTTCGGGCCTGGCGTTGAGGTAGCGTGCGGCCCATTCGCGCACTTGCTGTTCGCGCTTCTCGGTTTCCCCCAGGTCCCAGTCCATGGCCCGGCCGGGGTTGCGATCAAGGTGGGCGCGATGCCTCTCGATGGCCTCGCGCACAGGCCTTGGGTGCGAAGTCACCAGGAAGTTGGCGAAGTGCAGGTAGTCGGGGTCCTGGTTGAATAGCCGGCGCAACTGCGACCATTTGTCTTTCGGCAATGGCGCCGGATTAGCCGCCAGGGCCGGCAGGCCTGCAGCGGCACCCAGGGGCAGGCCCGCCGCGAGGATGCCGGCCTGCTTGAGGAATGATCGACGGTTGGTCATGGGTCAGGTTCGCTTTTGCAAAGTGGGCATCAGTTGTTCGCCAGCGGTTTCGACGACTGCTGTACCTGGGCCCACACCCGCAGGAAATTGCCGCCCCAGAGTTTGGCGATGTCGGCTTCGCTGTAACCGCGACTGATCAGCTCCGCCGTCACGTTGCGGGCTTCGCTGACATCTTTCCAGCCGTCCAGACCGCCGCCGTCGTTGAAGTCGGAGCTGATGCCGACATGGTCGATGCCGATTTTTTTCACGGCGTAGTCGATGGCGTCGCCGTAGTCCTTGAGGGTGGCTTTGGGCTCTTCGTCGACTATTGCGTACAGCTGGCTGGCGTACTCGCCGAAGCGTTGCTGCGGCCAGACGGTGATGATCGGGTCGCCGGGCATCAAGGCCATCTCCAGCCCCTGCAGCGGTTGCAGGTCGAAGCGTGCGCGCAAGGCGTTGAGCTTGTCCTGGGTCGCCTGGCTGAGCGGGCGGATGTAGGTCGGGAAGCCAACGATCTGGACCACGCCGCCGCTCTGCTTGATCAGCTGCATCTCCGCGTCGCTGAGGTTGCGCGGAATGTCCACCAGCGCCCGTGGCGCCGAGTGCGAGGCCACCATCGGTGTGCGGCTTAGTTGCGCGACCTGCTCCAGGGCTTTGGTCGACATTTGCGACACGTCGATGATCACCCCGAGGTCGTTGAGCCGGTGCACGGCCTGCTTGCCGGTCTCCGACAGGCCGCCTAGGGCGTCGCGCGAGTCGTTGAAAAACGGTAGCGGCCGCGAGGAGTCAGCCCAGGCGTTGTTGCCCACGTAGCTGAAGCCAAACATGCGCATGCCGCGCGCGGCCCACTTGTCCAGGGCGTTGAGGTCGTTGCCCAGCGGGTAGGCGTTGAGCATGCTCATGAAGATGGCGAACTTGCCTTCGCCATGCAGGCGCCGGAAGTCGTCCGGGGTGTAGGCGATGCCGACCTGGTTGGGAAAGTCGCGCACCAGGGTGCTGATGATCTTGTAGCGGGTTTCCTGCTCGAATCGCGCCTCGTCGACAAACCCCGCAGTGGGGCGGTGCGGAGCGTTTTCGCCATTCCAGATTTCCGGCCAGCCGAAAATGGTCAGGGCCGCGCCGGACAGGCGTCCGCGTGCGGTCTTGACCAGGTCGAACTGGCCGCTGCCATCCTTGTCGGCCTCATTGCCGGCGGTGCCGAAGTCGAGCGGTAGGGTGACGTGGCTGTCGAAGGAGAGGATTCGCTCTTGCAGTTCATCGGCTTGCTTCATCACCTTGACCGGGTAGCCGGGGTTGTCCTTGAACCAGTAGCCCCAGGCCGCAAAGCCGGCTCCGGCGCTGATGGCCAGCACCAGCGGCAGGCCGATGTAGAGCGCCTTTTTCGAACGTGGTTTTGTCATTGCCATCTCAGTCAGGTTCGCCGGCCGCAGGGGCCTTGGTTATCTGGGAAGAACGGTTATCTGGGAAGAACGATTGACCGGTGGGAAAATTTAGATGAGCGTGCGGGCCCATATGGAGATCCCTGTGGGAGCAAGGCTTGCCCGAGATGCGCTTAAATTCTTGAAGGCAACAAACGTTCTAACTTGGATAAAGCCTGCTTCATGGCTGACACAGGTAGGGCAATGACGATTTCTCGACGATGGTTCATGGCAGGCCTGGCGCTGACCGGTGCCGCCGTGCCTGCGGCTTATTATGGGCATCGTGAATGGACCCGGCCGGACCCGACGATCACCCCCGGCGAAGCGACGTTCGACGTGACGGATGTTGCTGGCCAGCACCTGGCGAATACCCTGCGCGGCGTCTGGCAGATCCGCTTCGAGGGGCATGATGCCGGTATCGAAGGCTTGCCCCGGGATGGCCTGGAACTGTTTCTCGACATCGGCCACAAGGGCCGCGGCCTCACCGGTTGCCTCGACACCGCCGAGCGCTTGCGCGCCACTGCAGCCCCGCGCTACCGGGTGCTGGGTGACCTGGCGGATGCCAAACCCGCCGAGCTCAGCTGGCGCTTGATCAGCGCCGATGCACTGCACGACACCCCGGATTACGAATTCAGCATGTCCCTGGACGAAGTCTGGGCGGGTTTCGGCAACGCCGGCAGCGCGACGCTCAGCGGCCGGGTATTGAACCTGGATCGGCCCTTGATGATGACTGCCCAGGACAATCGTTTTATCGCGCTCAAGCGGGTGTTTCCCGAAGCGCGTGAGCGCACGGGCCTCAACCCGACACTGCTGGCCTGGCTGATTTCGCCGGAGCATCGGCTGTTCCACCAGCTGTGGCACGCCTCCCGGGACAAGTGGCATACCTTGCCCGAAGACAAGCGCAACGCCCTGCGCGGTATCGGCTGGCAGCCCGGGCCGCGGAACAAAGAGCGCGATGCCCGGGGCACGCGCAAGGATCGCAATGGCTCCGGTGTGGATTTTTTCTTCATGCACCGGCACATGCTCGGTACGGCGCGCTCCATGCAGGATTTGCCGTCGTGGCCGCATTTTCCCCTGCCGCAGCCGGAACTGGCGCGGGATCGAATCGGCTTCGCCCGCTACTTCGATAATCACGATGGCACGTCTTTGCCGCCCACCTGGCTGGCCGACGACGATGCCGAGTACTCGCAGTGGGTGGCCGACATCAAGACGGCCGAGACCTACCACAGCAATTTCCAGGTGTGGGAGTCGCGTTATCGTGATCCACGTTATCTGTCGAAGCTGACGCTGGGGCAGTTCGGTTCCGAGGTCGAGTTGGGCCTGCACGACTGGCTGCACATGCGCTGGGCCTCGGTGCCGCGCGATCCGTCCAATGGCCAGCCGGTGCCGTTTGCCCGTGACCCCTCGGACTTTTCCGCGCGCTGGTTTGCCGCAGAGAACGATTTTCTCGGCGACCCCTTTTCCTCCCATGTGAGCCCGGTATTCTGGCATTTTCACGGCTGGATCGATGATCGACTGGAAGACTGGTTCCGCGCCCACGAGCGTTTTCATCCGGGGCAGGTCAGTCGCCTGGAGGTCAATGGCGTGGCGTGGTTTGCGCCGGGGCGCTGGGTTGAGGTGGATGACCCGTGGCTGGGGCCGGGGACTCATGGTTGCAGCACCACACCGGGTTTGCAGGCGGGCACGTCAATGGAGATGGACCCGGAAACCATGAAGCTGGCGCTGCGCATTACTTTTGGTGAGGATGAGCAGAAACTGGCCGGGCTGTTGCGCAAGGTACCGCAGCGGCCCTGGTATGCGCGGCATTTGAAGGCCAGGCAAAGCCAGGCTTGAAGGCCGCGTTATCGTTCATCGCGGGCAAGTCGAATCGTCGCACCGCCGCTCCCACAGGTATTGGTGGTGGACGCAGCATTTGTGTTCGGCGCAGATCACTGTGGGAGCCGGGCTTGCCCGCGAAGGGGTCCTCATGGACACGCCCATCACAGCGCCCGCCACCCTCCACCCAACGCTTTATACAGCGCTACACTGGCCTGCAACCGCGCCAGCCGCAGCTGTACATTCAGGTCTTGCGCCGCATACAAGGTGCGCTGGGTCTCCAGCACCGTCAGCAAGTCCTCGGCCCCGGCCTGATAGCGATTCTGCGCGATGTTGAACGCCGTCTGGGCCTGGTTCAGCTCCTCCCCTTGCCACTGCCGCTGCTGATCCAGCCCGCGAATGCTGTTCAGGGCTTTTTCCACGTCGGCGAAACCATTGATGATCGCCCCGCGATAGTTCTCCAGGAGCTCTTCCTGGCGAGCCGTGGCCTTGTCACGTTCGGCGCCCAGGCGCCCATTGTTGAACACCGGTGCGAGCAATCCTGCGGTGAGGTTGTAGAACGGGCTGCGCAGGATATCCGCCGCGCGATCGGCGCCTGAACCCAGGTCGGCACTCAGGGTTACCGTGGGCAGCATGGCCGCCCGGGCGACGGTCACGTCGGCCTGTGCGGCCGCCAGCTGCGCTTCTGCCCTGGCGATGTCCGGGCGACGGCTGAGCAGCTCGCTGGGCACGCCGGCGGCGATGGTGGGCCATACCAGTTGATCGAAGCGCTCCTGGCCCAACGACAGCTGTTGCACTGGCTGGCCAAGGAGGGCAGCGAGGTTGACCTGCGCCTCCTGGGCCTGCTGCTGCACCAGCGGCAATTGCCGTTGCTGCGCCGCCACCAGGCTCTTCTGCTGCGCCAGTTCCAGGGCCGTGGCCGAGCCCGAGTCGTAACGGGTCTGCACCAGGTTAAGCACGCTCCGGGCGTTGGCCAGGTTCAACTCGGCGATGCGCTGCTGTTCGCGCAGAGACAAGGTTTGTGCATAACCATTGGCGACGCTGCTCTGCAGGGTCAACTCGACCGTGGCCTGATCGAATTCGCTGGCCTGCAGCGCGAATAGCGCACTGTCGCGAGACGCACGCTGGCCCCCCCAGAAATCGATTTCGTAGCTGGCACTGAGGTTGGCGTCGAAGTAGTCCACCGCCTTGTTACTGCTGTCGGCGTCCAGCTGGCTGTAACCATTACCACGCAGCAGCTTCTGGCGATTGGCATTCAGGCCGGCCTTGAGCTCAGGTAACTGCGAGCCGCCGGCCACCACCGTCTCGGCCTGGGCCTGACGGACCCGGGCCATCGCCGCAGCCAGGTCGAAACTGCCCAAGCGGGCCTGTTCCACCAGCAGGCCAAGCTGCGGGCTGCCGAACTGCGACCACCACTGGGTATTGCTGCGGGCGGCGCCAGTGTTGTGCGGCGATTGCCAGGCGGCAGGGGTCTGCAGGCCACTGTCCGGACGCTGGACGGGAGTGCCGCAGGCGCTGAGCAACAGGCAGAGGGTCAACAGGCTGAGTGGCGGCTTCATAAATCGATCATTCACTGGTAAGGGCCGTGACCGGGTCGAGTCGGGCAGCTTTGCGGGCCGGCATGAAGCCGAAGACAACACCGGTGACCAGGGCGCAGCCAAAGGCGCCGAGCACCGCTATCAAGGAGAACGCGACCGCCACTTCACTGAGAATCAGCACGCCGCCGACGATCAGCGCCAGGGCGATGCCGGCGAGCCCACCGACCACCGAGAGCATCACGGCCTCAGTCAGGAACTGGCGCAGAATGTCGCGCTGACGGGCACCGGTGGCCATGCGGATACCGATCTCGCGGGTGCGCTCGCGGACAGTCATGAGCATGATGTTCATCACGCCAATCCCGCCCACCAGCAAGGAGATCGCGGCAATCGAACCGAGCATCAGCGACAGGGTATTTTGCGTGCGCGCTTCGGCCTGGATCATCGCCGCGTTGTTGGTCAGTTCGAAATCTTTCTTGCCGTTATGCAGGCGCAACATCAACTGCTCGATGGCCTGTTCGGTTTCCTTGACCTTGCGCGCATCAGCCGCGGCGATGGCGATGTACTCCGGGTTCTGGGTGCCGAACAGGCGCACACTCGCCGCTGAATACGGAATGGCAATGCGGTCGTCGCTGTCGGAATCGCCGGAGCTGGCGCCTTTTTCCGCGAGCACGCCGACCACCTGGAACGGCACGTTTTCGATGAGGATGTACTGGCCGATCGGGTTGGCGACATTCTTCAGCAGCTTGTGCCGCACCTTGTGGCCAATCACCGCGACCGCCGCAGCGTTCTGTTCGTCCGCCTCGGTAAAGTAGCTGCCTTCGACCACGGGCCAGTTGAAGATCGCCGGGAAGTTGGTGTCGTTGCCACCGACGTAGCTGAGGTGGTCCAGGTTGCCAAAACGCACCCCGGCTTCCTGGCCGTTGACCGGCATGATGCGGGTCACCTGCGGCAGGCTGCCGACCGCCTTGACCTCGTCCAGGGTGACGATGCCCAAGGGGGTTCGCGGGTTCGGCGATGAACCGCTGAGGTAAATGATATTGGAACCGAATGCACCCATCTGCGCCATGACCTGGCGTTTGCTGCCTTCCCCAACAGCCAGCATCACCACCACCGACGCAACGCCGATGATGATCCCCAGCAGGGTCAGCGCGGTGCGAAAGCGGTTGATCCACATCACTCGCCAGGCGGCTTGCACCGCGTCCACCAGTTCACCTTTCCAGGCGCCAGTGGCTTCGGCGCCCTCGGCCAGGCGCTTGCGCAGGTCCACCGCCTGCAGCGCGCCAGGATTGGCCGAGGTCTGCACCTGGGGGTTGTCCAGGGCGCTGTCGCTGATGATCAGCCCGTCGCGAATCTCAATGATGCGCTTGGCCCGCGCCGCCACTTCGCGATCGTGGGTGATCAGGATGACCACGTGGCCCTGGCTTGCCAGTTCGTCGAGCAAGGTCATGACCTCGGCGCCGCTGTGGCTGTCGAGGGCGCCAGTGGGTTCGTCGGCGAGGATGATATGGCCGCCGTTCATCAAGGCGCGGGCAATCGACACCCGTTGTTGCTGGCCGCCGGAAAGCTGGTGCGGACGATTGCCGGTGCGTGAGGCCAGGCCCAGGCGGTCGAGCAGGGCGGCGGCGCGTGCGTGCCTTTCAGCCGCTGGCGTGCCGGCATAAATGGCCGGCATCTCGACGTTTTCCTGGGCAGAGCCAGACGGAATCAGGTGGTACCCCTGGAAGACAAACCCGAAGGCTTCACGGCGCAGCCAGGCCAGCTCGTCGCTGTCGAGGCCGGCGACATTTTCTCCGGCGAAGCGGTACTCACCCGAGGTCGGGCGGTCGAGGCAGCCGAGGATATTCATCAGGGTCGACTTGCCGGAGCCGGAGGCGCCAACGATCGCCACGAACTCCCCGGCGTGGATCGACAGGTCGATACCGCGCAACACGTGGACTTCAGGGGCGTCGCCACCGCCATAGGATTTGCGAATGTCCTGCAGGTCGATCAGGGGCGTCAGCATTCAGCCGCCACTCCCGCTGGCCGTGCCGATGAGCAGGTGATCACCTTCCTCCAGGCCGTCGAGGATCTGCACCCGCAGGCGGTCGCTGATGCCAGTGCGCACAATGCGTTGCTGCAGGCTGCCATTTTCAGCGACAACCTGGGCGGTCTGCTGGTCGGCTTGGGTACCGGCTTGCAGGGCGGCGATGGGGGCGGTGAGGACATTCCTGGCCTGGTCGGAGACGAAAAATACCTGGGTGGTCATCTCCGCCATCAGGGCGTTGTCGGCGTTGTCGACGTCGAGCAACACGGTGTACAAGACCACTCGCGCGCTGCCGCTCTTGCTCGAACTGGCCGGGCTGCCGCCGCCCTGGCTGGTTTGGTCCAGAGGTTTGGGCGGCACCGGAAGTATCTGCCGTACGGTGCTGCTCCAGCGGCGGTTGCCGCCGCTCAAGGTGGTGAACCAGGCCTGCATGCCGGGTTTGACGTGGCCGATATCGGCCTCCGAAACTTCGGCCCAGACCGTCATCGGCGACAACTTGGCGATGCGCAGAATCAGCGGAGTTTGCTGTTGGGCGTTGAGGGTCTGGCCCTCCCGGGCGTCCAGGGCGACGACGGTGCCGGCCATCGGCGCATAGATGCGCGTGTAGCCAAGTTCCGCCTGATCGCTGCGCAGGCTGGCCTGTGCCTGGCGAATCTGTGCCTGGAACATGTCGATGCGCGCCTGGGTGGCGCGCAGTTCGGCCTGGGCCGTTTGCACGTCTTCTTCGCGGGTCGCCCCGCCAGCCTTGAGCTGCTGCTGGCGCTGGAATTTTTGCCGCGCCAGCGCGTGCTGGGCCCGCTGTTCTTCAAGCTGCGCCTTGAGATTTTCAATCGAGAAGCGCCCGGCATCGAGTCTGGCCTGTTGGGTGGACGGATCAATTTCCACCAGCAACTGACCTTCCTTGACCACATCACCGACCTCCGCGTGGATCTTCTGTATCTGCCCGGAAGCCTGGGCACCGACGTCGACATAGCGCCGGGGTTGCAGGGTGCCCAGCGCGGTGACACTGCTTTCGATGTCACCCCGGGTGACCTGTACTGTGGCGAACTTGTCCCGACCGGGCGGGATCATCTGCCAGGCGGCGACGGCGATAACGGGAATCAGACACAGGGCTGCAAGCAGGGCGCGTCGGGTGTGTCGGGGACGTTTCATGCAGGGTTCCGGCCAATGGAAATCGACCCGTCGTGCGCTCTGCCGGGGAATATCCGGCAATAGTCGAACGCTGCCGGCAGGCCGGCAGAGACGGGGAGCTGTCCTTAATACGAGAAATGCCGCGGCGAATTTAGGCGCGGACTCATGTGGGCACACATATAGACCGTGACAATTTGTCGGGCAAGACCAAGCAATACTTTAAATCTATATGAGAATTACTATAAATTACGCGCCTCGCTCTGCCACTATCTTGCCACTGCCTATTTCGGCGTTCGGCGGGGTGGCTCAAGGATTGAATCCGCACCCATGCGGCTGGGAGTCATGTTGGAGAACTACTATCGGGAGCTGGTGTGTTTCCTGAACGCCAAGCTAGGTAACCGTCAGGTGGCTGAAGACGTGGTGCATGACGCCTATCTGCGGGTACTTGAACGCTCCAGCACCACACCGATCGAGCAACCGCGGGCCTTTCTCTATCGCACTGCGCTCAACCTGGTGATCGACGATCACCGACGCAATGCCCTGCGCCAGGTCGAGTCGCTGGAAGTGCTCGATAACGAGGAGCGCTACTTCACCCCGTCGCCACATAACAGCCTCGACCACGGCCAGCGCCTGGAAATGCTCCAGCGCGCCTTGTCGGAACTGCCCCGGCTGTCCCGGGAGAGCTTTATGCTGCGCAAGATCGATGGCCTGTCCCATCCCGAAATTGCCGAGCACCTGGGCATTTCCCGAGCCCTGGTGGAAAAACACATCGTCAACGCGATGAAACATTGCCGGGTGCGGATGCGGCAATGGGATGGCCATTGACCCTGACGCTCTCGTCAAGGGTAAGTATTAAATTTTGTTTCACTGTCCTCGTTTCCTATCAACAGACGACCTGGCACTCGCCGCCTTGGTCACTCAGCTTTTTCTCCCCGCTGTTGAGGGGCTCATCCAGAGGACACTGGAAATGACACAGGCAATTGCATCGCCCATCGTTCACGACCTGATCGGCGTCGGTTTCGGCCCTTCGAACCTGGCACTGGCCATCGCCCTGCAAGAGCGCGGGCCGACCCAGGGTGAACTGGATGTACTGTTCCTCGACAAACAGGCCGACTACCGCTGGCACGGCAATACCCTGGTCACCCAGAGCGAGCTGCAGATCTCCTTCCTCAAGGACCTGGTGACCCTGCGCAACCCCACCAGCCCTTACTCGTTTGTCAATTACCTCAAGCACCACGGGCGCCTGGTGGACTTCATCAACCTCGGCACTTTTTACCCGTGCCGCATGGAGTACAACGACTACCTGCGCTGGGTCGCCGCGCAGTTCGACGCGCAGAGCCGCTACGGTGAAGAAGTGCTGACCATCGAGCCGGTGCTGCACAACCAGCAGGTCGAGGCGCTGCGAGTGATCTCCCGTGACGCACAGGGCCAGCAGCACGTGCGCACCACCCGTTCGGTGGTGGTCAGCGCCGGCGGGACCCCGCGCATCCCCGAGGCGTTCAAGTCTCTCAAGGGCGATAGCCGGGTGTTCCATCATTCGCAATACCTGGCGCAGATGGCCCGTCAGCCCTGCGTGAACAACCAGCCAATGAGCATCGCGATCATTGGCGGCGGCCAGAGCGCGGCAGAAGCTTTTATCGATCTGAACGACAGCTTCCCGTCGGTGCAGGTGGACATGATCCTGCGCGGCTCGGCGTTGAAACCGGCGGATGACAGCCCCTTCGTCAACGAAGTGTTCTCGCCGGAATTCACCGACCTGGTGTTCCAGCAGGCCAGCACTGAACGTGAGCGGCTGGTGAACGAGTACCACAACACCAACTATTCGGTGGTGGACATTGACCTGATCGAGCGCATCTACGGCATTTTCTATCGCCAGAAAGTCTCAGGCATCGCCCGCCACGCTTTCCGCACCCTGACCACCATCGAAAAAGCCACCGCCACCGAGCGCGGCATCGAGCTGGCGGTGCGCAACAACGCCACCGGTGAAGTCACGGTTCGCCTCTACGACGCCGTGGTGCTGGCCACCGGTTACGAACGCCAGATGCACCGCAAACTGCTGGCGCCGCTGGAACAATACCTGGGCGAGTTCGAGGTGGATCGCCACTACAAACTCATCACCGACGAGCGCTGCACAGCGGGCATTTACATGCAGGGATTTTGTCAGGCCAGCCACGGACTGAGCGACACCTTGCTGTCAATCCTGCCGATTCGCGCAGACGAAATTGCCGGGTCGTTGTATGAGCATGGCAAGAGTCGTGGGCATAGCCGCTCGGTGGTGGATTTGTTGTTGGCGACGGCTAGCTGAGATTCCCGAGGTTAGTTCGAAACACCTCTGTGGGAGCAAAGCTGGTTCGCGATTTCTGTCAGGCATTCAACATTTGAGCTGACGGGTACACCGCCATCGCGAGCCAGCTTTGCTCCTACATCAATGATCGACCACCATCGCTACAGGCCGGGCTCCTGCAAGGTTAGCGTGCGCCTGCAACCTGTACCCCATCAAAAAAAACGCCATCAGGCAGCCATCGCCGCGCCCTCTCGCTACAATGCCCGTCATGTCTTGCAGAGGTGCCTATGGTCAAAGCGATGGTGGTAGACGATCACCCGTTCATTCGGGCATCAGTCTCAATGCTCCTGCAGCAGGAAAATATCGAAGTGATCGCCCAGGCCGGCAACGGCGCGGACGCCGTGCAACGTGCCCGCGAACTCGCCCCGGACCTGATCATCCTCGACATCGCCATGCCCAGGCTTGATGGCCTGCAAGTCATCAGCCGGATCATGACCGACCAACCGCATTGCAAAATCGTAGTACTGACCTCGCAATCGCCGATCTTCTACGCCATGCGTTGCATGAAGGCCGGTGCCGCCGGCTATATCTCCAAAAATGACGACCTCGACGAACTGGTCAGGGCCATCAAGGCCGTCCTGACCGGCTACACCTTCTTTCCAAACCTGGCGAGCAGCTCAGTGCGGCGCAGTGATGCCCAGGCCACTGACCTGGAACTGATCCAGAGCCTGTCCGATCGAGAACTGACGATTTTGCAGCAATTGTCCAACGGCATGAGCAATAAGGAGATCGGCGAAGCCATGCTGCTGAGCAGCAAGACCATCAGCACCTACAAGACCCGCCTGATCGAAAAACTCAACGTGAAGTCCGTGGTGTACCTCGCCGATTTCGCCAAGCGCAATCAGTTGGTGTGAATGAGTCGGGCATGGGGTAAATGGCTGGCCGTGGTGCTGTTGTCGGGCACCGTTCATTGCGTATGGGCCGCAGCAGCGCCGGTGGAAAACCTGCGGTTGCTGGGGCGTTCCCAGATCGAAGGCTACCAGGTGGCGCTCGATGAGCCCGACCGGCAATGGCTGCGTGACAAGGGCATATTGGTGTTGGGCGCTTCGGCACCGGACTACCCGCCCTTTGGCATCACTGGCACCGGGCGTGACTATGAAGGGCTGACGGCCGACTACGCGGCATTGCTCGCCGAGCTACTGCAGGTGCGCATCGAAGTGCGGCGTTATCCGTCCCGGGCGGATGTGGTGCACGCGGTCCAGCAGGGCGAAGTCGACCTGCTCGGTACGTCCAACGACTTCGAGGCGGCGAACCCGCAGCTGGTGATGTCCAGCCCCTACGCCGAAGACCAGCCGACCCTCGTCACCCGCATCGGCGATAGCCAGAACGCCACGCCGGACCTGGCTGGAAAACAGGTGGCGATGCTTTACCACTACCTGCCGCCGGAAGCCGTCAAGGCGCACTTTCCCAACGCCCGTTTGCAACTCTATCCCTCGACCTTGAGCGCGATCGGTGCGGTAGCCTTCGGCACGGCTGATGTCTACCTGGGCGATTCCATCAGCGCCAACTACCTGATCAACAAAAACTACCTGAACAACGTGCAATTGGCGGCCTTTCTCGACACCAACGTCAACGACTTCGCCTTTGCCATGACCGGGGACAACCCGCGCCTGCTGCGCATCGTCAATGCGGCGCTGGCGGTGATTCCGGCGAGCGAGCGGGTGAGCATCCAGCGACGCTGGAGCGCGGGCGGGGCGAACATGAGCGGGTTGCAAGTGTTGCAATTCAGCGCCGCGGAACGGCGCTGGATGGCGCAGCATCCCCACGTCAAGGTGGCCATAGACGAGAGTTTCCTGCCGGTGTCGTTTTACGGTCAGGACGGCAAGTTTCGCGGCCTGGGTGCCGATGTGCTGGCCAAGGTCGCGCTGCGCACCGGGTTGAAGTTCGACATTCAGCGCGTGCACACCGTCCCCAAGCTGATCCGGCAGGTCGAATCCGGCCGGGCGGACCTGCTGATCAGCCTGACCCCCAGCGCCGAGCGCGAGAAGTCCTTGCGGTTTACCCGTCCCTACCTCAGCACGCCTTACGTGCTGGTCAGCCGTACCTCCGGCGGCAGTCCCGCGACCCTGGACGAGATGGGTGGCAAACGCCTGGCGGTGATTCGCGGCACGCCGATGCGCGACCAGTTGATCGAGCAGTACCCGGGCATTGAATTGATCGATGCCGACAACGCCGAGCACGCCATGACCCTGGTGGCCAACGGTCAGGCCGATGCTGCAGTCAGCGCGCTGATCACTGCGCACTACATGATTTCCCGGCAGTATCGCGACCGGCTGCGGATCACCAGCACGGTCGGCACCGACTCCGCGCGCCTGGGCTTTGCGACCGCCCGCGATGCCGGCGAACTGTATTCGATCCTCGACAAAACCCTGCTGAGTATTCCCCCGGAGGAGCTGGACGAAGTGTCCAACCGCTGGCGCAGCGAAGTGGTGGTGGACGACAGCTATTGGGTACGGCATCGCGCGGCGATCATTCAAGGCTTCGCCCTGGCGGCCGTGTTGCTGTTGCTGGCACTGGGCTGGATCGCCTACCTGCGCCAACTGATTGCCAAACGCAAGCAGGCGGAAGTGGCCCTCAGCGATCAGCTGGAATTCATGCGCGTGCTGATCGACGGCACGCCGCACCCGATCTACGTGCGCGACCGCCAGGCACGGCTGCTGATCTGCAATTCGGGTTACCTCGACGTATTTGGCATCGAGCGCGACGAGGTGGTCGGCAAGACCGTGATCGAGGGCATGTTCAAGAACGTGCAGGAAGCGGCGGCCTGCCATGAAGATTACCTGCAGGTGATGAAGGACGGCCGGCCCCAGGTCCAGGATCGCCAGCTGACCCTGGGCGCAAACGTACTGACCATCTACCACTGGATGCTGCCGTACCGTGCCAGTAACGGTGAAGTGAGTGGTCTGATCGGGGGCTGGATCGATATCAGCGAGCGCCAGCGCCTGGTGCAGGCGCTGCGCGAAGCCAAGGACGACGCCGACACTGCGAACCGGGCGAAGACCACCTTCCTGGCCACGATGAGCCATGAGATCCGCACGCCAATGAACGCTGTGATCGGCATGCTGGAACTGGCGATGAAGAAGGCCGAGCAGGGGCTGACCGACCGTTTTGCCATCGAAGTGGCCTCAGGTGCAGCGCGCAGCCTGCTTGATCTGATCGGCGATATCCTGGATGTCTCGCGCATTGAATCCGGGCATTTGAGCCTGGCCCCGGAGCGCGCCAACCTGGGTCAGCTGGTGATCGCCGTCACGCGTATTTTCGAGGGGCTGGCGCGACAGAAACAGCTGCGCCTGAGCCTTGAGCTGGATGTCGCCGCCCATCGCGAGGTGCTGGTCGACCCTCTGCGCTTCAAGCAGATCATCTCCAATTTGTTGAGCAACGCCATCAAGTTCACGGAGGCTGGCGAGGTCCATCTGCAAGTGAGGGTTTACCCCGGTCCAGACGAGCGCCTGACGCTGCGTCTGCAGGTTGCCGACACTGGCATCGGCATTAGCGATGAGGATCAGCAACGGTTGTTCAGCCCATTCACCCAGGCCAGCAATAATCGCCAGTCGGCGCGCAGCGGCTCGGGCCTCGGGCTGGTCATCAGCCGCACGTTGTGCGAAATGATGGGCGGCCAGCTGACGTTGAACAGCCATGTGGGGAAGGGCACCCGGGTTGACGTTGTCCTCGATCTGCCTACGCTGCAACCTCGGCATGAGCCAGCGACTGTGCCGGTCGCACCGGCACCGGCGCATCGTGCGTTGAGTATCCTGATCGTCGACGATTACCCGGCGAACCGCTTGCTGCTGTCCCAGCAACTGAGTTACCTCGGCCATCGGGTGCGGGATGCCGAAGACGGCGCGCAGGGTTTGCGCGCATGGCGTAGCCAGCCTTTTGATGTGGTCATCAGCGACTGCAACATGCCGGTCATGACAGGCTATGAACTGGCCCGGGTGATCCGCCAGGAAGAGCGCGACAAGGGCCTGGTGCCCAGCCTCATCCTGGGATTTACCGCCAATGCACAAGCCGAGGAAAAGCAGCGCTGCCTGGATGCGGGAATGGATGACTGCCTGTTCAAGCCGATCAGCCTCGAGGACCTCGGCGCCCGGCTGTCTAGCCTCGCCCCGAGTGCCGAGCAGGCAGCCACCCCGCTCACGGACGAGATTGACTTGGCCGGGCTGCACCAGTTGACGCGGGGCGACGAGGCCTCCATCAAGCGCCTGCTGGATGACCTGGCGTCCAGCAACGATGACGATATGGCGCGGTTGATGCGGTTGTTCACGCAAAACGACGTGCCGGGGCTGGCGAACCTGGCTCACCGCATCAAGGGCGGTGCGCGAATCATCAAGGCTCAGGGGCTGATCGGCGCATGCGAGCGTCTGGAAACGGCTTGCGAGGTGGTGAACCCGGCGCAATTAACCGAGGCCATTGACGAGTTGCATCAGGCGATGGAGCGGCTGGCGCAGCGGTTGGCGTGACCGCACTCAGGCATCATCAGACAATACTTGGGAAATTTCCTACAAGGTTTGGGGCGTTTCCTAAATATGATCCGCTGGATAATCGTCTTCCCTTCCAAGACGAGTCGAGATGACATGACCTGCCCGGCACCGCGCGTTCTGATACTCGAAGACCACGCCTTTCAACGTTCAGTGGCCGTGAGCATGTTCCGGCAGGCAGGCTGTCGCGAGGTGTTCGAAGCTTGCGACGGAGCGCAGGCGCTGGCCATCCTGCAGGAGGTGGGGCCGGTCGACATCGCCCTGTGCGATTTGCAGATGGAAGGCATGGACGGCCTGGAGTTCTTTCGCCGCCTGGGTGCCAGCGGGCAGGTCAGGTCGATCATCATCAGCAGTTCGCTGTCGGCGGACCTGCGGCGGGCGGTGCACCAGATCGTCTCCCTGCTGGGGCTTGAGTTGCTGGGTGATGTCGGCAAACCACTGCACCCTCAGGCGCTGCGCGAGTTGCTCGACAAACACCTGAGCCGTCTGCCGGTGACATCCGCGCCGGCAACGCCGTTGTTGCTGGCCAGCGAGAAGGAGGTGGGCGCGGCGCTCGCTCAAGGACAGATCCAGTCCTGGTACCAGCCCAAATTCCATCTGCACACTGGCCAGGTCTGTGGCGTCGAGGTGCTCAGCCGCTGGTTGCACCCGCAAAGGGGCGTACTGTCGCCGGCGGTGTACCTGCCGATACTGGAGCGGAACGGGCAGATGGACCGGCTGCTGTTCGCCCAGCTGGAACAGGCGCTGATGCTGCAGCGGGCCGCAGCAAGCCGCGGTTTTACCCTGAACATGGCGTTCAACCTGCAAAGCACGCAACTGGCCGACAGCGAACTGACGGCCAGCATCCGGCGTCTCTTGCTCCGCCATGGCCTGCCGGGCTCCGGATTGACCTTCGAACTCACCGAAAGCGGTTTGCTGCAGGCCCCTGCCACCAGCCTGGAGAACCTGGTGCGCCTGCGAATGATGGGTTGCCGGCTGTCCATCGACGACTTCGGTGCCGGGTTCTCTTCATTGCAGCGCCTGTGCCAGATGCCTTTCAACGAGATCAAGCTCGACGCCGAATTCGTCCGCGGCCTGGCGCACGAGCCGCGCTGTCGGGCGGCCATCATCAGCACCCTGGCGCTGGGGGACAGTCTGGGCATGTCGGTGGTCATCGAAGGCATCGAGACCGATGCGCAGCGCCTGCACCTGATGTCGCTCGGCTGCGTTCAGGGGCAGGGCTACTGGTTTGCCCGTCCCATGAGTGGCGAGGATTTGCTGGCCTGGTTGCAGCTGCGCGGCCAACTCCCGGGCGGTCGCTGATGGCGATGCGCTGACAAATGGAGTGGGAGTTTCGGAAAAGTCCTACATAAAGCTCCGTCTCGCATGCGTAGCCTTGCGTCATCTCGAATTTGACACCCTGCTGGGGGCCTACTTTGTCGAACAAAGCCTTGCGTATCCTGATTGCCGACGAGCAGCATTTTCAGCGCATGAGAATCGAACGGCTGTTCAATCAGCTCAACTATTACCGGGTCGCACCGGTTCACAGCCTTGAGGAACTGCTGACGCTGGTCGAGTACGGTTGCGAGCCGTTCGACCTGGTGGTGATCAACGCTTCGATGGCAGGTGATGCCTTGGACCTGCTGGATTTCTTTCGTGACAATGCCCAGGTTCGCCACGCCTTCATCTATGAAGGCCAGCGTGCAGAGCTTCCGCCGACTTCCGACGGTGATCAGCAGAACATCCAGGTCAGCCACACATCCCTGCCGGATCTGGCTTCGATCAGCCGCCTGATGTCGCTGATCGATCGTCGCCTACCGTCCGTCGGGACAGGCATTTCTGTCAGGTAGTTTCAATCGTCGTGTTTTGTACATGGAGTTGTGATGAAGTCAGCACTGATTGTGGACGATCATCCGGTGGTTCGCGCCGCAGTCAAAATCGTGCTCCAACAGGAAGGTTTTCAGCGGATTTACGAGGCCAATTGCGGTAGCGAGGTCATGGCGATGGTCCGCGAGCACCAACCGGACGTGGTGGTGCTGGATATTTCCCTGCCCAAGCTCGACGGGCTGGAAGTACTGGCAAGGCTTCACGACAGTGGCGAGCGATGCCCGGTGGTGGTCTTTTCCGCCCACGAGGCGATGCTCTTCCAGGACCGATGCATTCGCGCCGGTGCTGCGGCCTACGTCGCCAAGTCGAATGACCTGCAGCATTTGCACAAGGCCATACACGCGGTTACGGTCGGCTACACCTATTTTGCCCAGCTCTCGACCTCGGTTTCGCTCAGTGCATCGCAATGCAGTGAAAAGCAGCGGATAGATGGCCTGTCCAGTCGTGAACTGACCATCTGTCGCTACCTGGCCATGGGCATATCAAACAAGCAGATCGCCGAAAACCTGCACCTGAGCCACAAGACCGTGAGCACCTACAAGACGCGGCTGATTAAAAAACTCGACGTCAAATCGGCGGTCCACCTGCGGGATTTCGCCTTGCGCAACCGCCTGATCTGAGTGAACGTCTTCCTGCATGGGCGTCGCCTGGCAACAGGCATACAGCGCCTGGACATCAGCCTCGCTCAGGTTTGAAGGCCTTTCCCCTAAGCAATATCCGCATGACTGAACTCCTCCCCAAGAAAATCAATCAACGCCCGCACCGACGGCAGCAAACCGCGACGTGACGGAAAAATCGCGTGGACGATTCCGCACTTCGGCGCCCATCCCGGCACCAGCTCCATCAGGTGCCCGGCAGCAATGTCGTCGCGCACCACCACGCTGGGCAAATGCGCCACGCCGACGCCTGCCAGCACCGCATGGCGCAAGGCCAACAAGTCGTCAGTGACCATGCGCGGCGCATGCCGGATCAACGCGCTGGCGCCCTCTGCGCCAAACAGCTCCCACTGGTAATCACGCTGCGCCGCGCCCCAGTGCACGCTCGGCAAGCCGCTGAGGTCCGCCGGGGTGGCAGGGGATGACAGGCGTTCGGCGAAGGCCGGGCTGCCCACCAGGCACTGAGTGCTGTTGCCCAGCACCTTCATCACCATGTCGGTGTTTTCCAGTGGCGGGAAGCGCACGCGCAGGGCGATGTCGAAGCCCTCGTGAATCAGGTCGACCCGGCGGTTGGTGCTCTCGATGAACAGCTCGACCAGCGGGTACTTGAGCATGTAGCGGGTCAGCATCGGCCCGACCCAGGAATTGAGCAGGGCGGTAGGGCAGCTGATGCGCACCAGGCCCTGGGGTTCGGAGCGGTTGCGCTCGATCAGTTCAGCAGCACTTTCCGCTTCCACCCGCATGGCCAGGCAACGCTGGTAATAGGCCTGGCCGATTTCGGTCAGCGAATAATGCCGGCTGGTGCGATGCAGCAGGCGCACACCCAGGCGCTCTTCAAGCTCGGCGATGCGCCGGCTGAGCTTGGACTTGGGCATGTCCAGCGCACGTCCGGCCGCAGCGAACCCACCATGCTCCACCACCTGGGTGAAGTAATAAAGGGTGTTGAGATCTTCCACCATCGTTCTCCAAATAGAACGCTATGACTGATTTTTGCAGTCTAGCGCACCAAAGGCTTCGGTTTTAAGCTTTATCCATCGCAGCAAACCACAGATTCGGAGGCCACATGAAAAACATCATCGGTATTTACACCAGCCCGCGCGGTCATTGGGTCGGTGACGGTTTTCCGGTCCGCACGCTGTTTTCTTACGACAACCTGGGTAAGCACATCAGCCCGTTTCTGCTGCTGGATCACGCCGGTCCTGCTGAATTCAGTCCGACCACGGCGCGCCGTGGCGTTGGTCAGCATCCGCACCGCGGCTTCGAGACCGTGACGATCGTCTACAAGGGCGAAGTGGAACACCGTGACTCCACGGGCAGTGGCGGCAAAATCGGCCCGGGTGACGTGCAATGGATGACTGCGGCTTCGGGGATTCTCCATGAAGAGTTTCACTCCCAAGCCTTTGCCAAAAGCGGCGGCACCCTGGAAATGGTGCAGCTGTGGGTCAACCTGCCGGCCAGGGACAAAATGGCCGACGCCGGTTATCAGACGATTCTTGACGGCGACATCCCGGCCATTGCGCTGAAGAACGATGCCGGCAGCCTGCGCCTGATCGCCGGGGAATTCGACGGCCACACCGGCCCGGCGCGCACCTTCACCCCGATCGACGTGTGGGACCTGCGCCTCAAGGCGAGCAAGCCGCTGACCCTGGACCTGCATGAAGGCCGCAATACGGCGCTGGTGGTGTTGCGCGGCACGGTTCAGGTCAACGGCCAGGAACGGGTCCGAGAAGGCCAGCTTGTTCTGTTTGGCCGTGATGGTCACCAGCTCAGCCTGGAAGCCAATAGCGACGCGGTGGTGTTGCTGCTCAGCGGCGAGCCCATCGACGAACCCGTCGTCGGCCATGGTCCGTTCGTGATGAACAGCGAGCAGGAAATCCACCAGGCCTTTGCCGATTTTCAATCGGGCCGCTTCGGCCGGATGAGCGGTTGAACTCAATGCTGCACCGCTGTGGCGCGGCCGGGTCGTGTGACTACGCTTGCCTGACCGCGATGTAAACAAAAAAACCGAAATCACTGCGCCGGCTTGATCGGCATCGATAAATAGCGAGGATTACCCCATGACTACTTCCTACAAACGTCTCGACAAGGATAACGCCGCGGTTCTGTTGGTCGACCATCAAGCAGGCTTGCTGTCGCTGGTGCGCGACATTGATCCGGATCGTTTCAAGAACAACGTGCTGGCCCTGGCCGACCTGGCCAAGTACTTCAAGCTGCCGACCATCCTGACCACCAGCTTTGAAACCGGCCCGAACGGCCCGCTGGTGCCAGAGCTCAAGGCACTGTTCCCCGACGCGCCCTACATCGCTCGTCCTGGCCAGATCAACGCTTGGGACAATGAAGATTTCGTCAAGGCGATCAAGGCGACCGGCAAGAAGCAGTTGATCATCGCCGGTGTGGTGACCGAAGTCTGCGTGGCGTTCCCGGCGCTGTCGGCCCTGGCTGAAGGCTTTGAAGTTTTCGTAGTGACCGACGCTTCCGGCACGTTCAACGAACTGACCCGGCAATCGGCCTGGGATCGCATGTCGTCCTCCGGGGCGCAGTTGATGACCTGGTTCGGCCTGGCCTGCGAGCTGCATCGCGACTGGCGCAACGACGTGGAAGGCCTTGCCACTCTGTTCTCCAACCACATCCCGGACTACCGCAACCTCATGACCAGCTACAACACACTGACCAACAGCAAGTAAGCGCGCCCATAGCCCCTTGCAGGAGCTGGCGAAGGCTGCGATCTTTTGATCTTTCGAGATCCCAAAGATCGCAAGCTTCGCCAGCTCCTGCAATGCGTGCGATGGTTGCGTAAATGAGTCCCTGCCGGAGCCGCTCGATGCTGTCATTGCTCACCGATCACCCGTTGTTCTGTGCGCTGGCCCTGATCCTCATCGATTTGGGGTTGTGGCGCCTGATCAGTGCCAATGGCAGCCAGTGGAAACTCGTGGCGCGGCTGGTGATCTTTTCGCTGTTCAGCGTCCTGCTGTTCAACGAAGGCTTGAACCCGCTGGAACCGGCGCCCTGGGCCGACAATGTGCCTTTGCACCTGGCCGCAACCGGCTTGCAAATCGGTTGGTGGCTGTTCGGCGCACGCACGCTCACGGTATTGATTGGCGCGGTGATGATGCAGCGGGTCGGGCACACCGGGCGCCTGCTTCAGGATCTGCTTGGGGCAGTGATTTTTCTCATCGCCATCATCGCCGCCCTGGCCTACGTGCTGGATTTGCCGGTCAAGGGTGTACTGGCCACCTCCGGCGCCCTGGCGATCATCGTCGGCCTGGCGCTGCAAAGCACCTTGAGCGACGTGTTCTCCGGGATCGTCCTCAACACCACCAAACCCTATCAACTCGATGACTGGATATCCATTGACGGCACCGAAGGCCGGGTGACCGACATCGACTGGCGCGCCACCCGCCTGCAGACCTCCCAGGGCAGCATGGCGGTGATTCCCAATTCGCTGGCGGCCAAGGCCAAGATCATCAATTTCAGCCGGCCCACTGACATGTTTGGCGTCTCCATCAGCCTGCAATTGAGCCCGCACGCGCGCCCGCAGAAAATCATCGATGCCCTGGAGCGAGCCATGCAGGGCTGCCGCTATTTGTTGGCCAAACCGGCACCGTGCGTCGCGCTCAAAGTTTCCAGTGCCGCCGGCGTGGAGTACGAGATCAGCGGCTTCGTGGCGTCGATGGAGCACAAGCGCATGGTGCGCAATCTGCTGTTCGACCTGGCGTTCCGCCATTTGCAGGCCTCGGGTGTAAGCCTGCTGTCGAGCGTCGAATCCAATGCGCCTGCCGGCCTGTCACGGCCACTGGCATTGCTGGACAGCTCGAGCATCTTCTCGACCCTGCGTCAGGACGAAAAGGAGACCTTCAGCCAGAACATGAAGCTGCAGAACTTCCGCGCCGGCGAACTGATCCTTCCGGCGGGTGAGGTCAGCGATCATCTGTTCATCATCGAATCCGGCGTGGTGTCGGTCGAGCTGAGCCGTGATGGCGTCAGGTTCGAGTCCGGGCGCATGGGGCCGGGTGAAGTAATCGGCGAAGGCGGGATACTCTCCGATACCGCGCTGCCGGCGGACTTCACCGCCAAGACCTTCTGCAGCCTGTACCGCATCGAAAAGGACTACCTGAAACCCTGCCTCGACGCGCGCCATGACATCAGCGAGGCCATGACGGCGCTGCTGGATTACCGCCTGAACAAAGCCCGAACCCTGACCATGGAAACGCCCAAGGCGGTGGAGAAAAAAGGGTTCCTGCAATGGCTGCGGCGCCGTAGCGAAAGCTAGCTGGCGCTCTCAGTGCCTGTACTGATGCTAACTCCCACAGTTGACCGCGTTTCTCCCGTCACCCCGTCCCTCCTGTGGGAGCGAGCCTGCTCGCGATGAGGCCATCACCGCCACGGCACACTCACCAATGGCCTACCCAACTTCTGAAATATTGGCTATTTGAGCAACCCACCGACGGGTTTAACGTAGCTCCACCTTCACTTGTTCCCGGAGCCCGTCATGAAACCTCGCATCGATTTCTACACCGCTTCCCCAGACGCACTCAAAGCCATGATCGCGCTGGAAACCGCCGTCTCGAAACTGCCGCTGGAAAAGACCCTGATCGAACTCGTCAAGCTACGTACCTCGCAAATCAACGGCTGCGCCTTCTGCCTGGACATGCACAGCGCCGATGCGCGCAAAGGCGGCGAAGCCGAGCGTCGCCTGTACACGCTGTCGGCCTGGCGTGAAACCCCGTTCTTCACCCCGCGCGAACGCGCCGCACTGGCCTGGACCGAGTCCCTGACCCTGCTCAGCCAGACCCATGCGCCGGATGAAGACTACGAACAACTGGCCGCCGAGTTCAGCGCCAAGGAAATGGTCGACCTGACTGTGGCGATTACCACAATCAACAGCTGGAACCGCCTGGCGGTAGGCTTTCGCAAGATGCCGCAGGACTGAGCAACGCCTTAAGCAGGCAGTCAGGACTTTTGTAGGAGCGAGCTTGCTCGCGAAAGACCGGAGGGCGCTGCGGGGTGTCAGGTGACCAGTGTCATCGTTAACGACCATCGCGAGCAAGCTCGCTCCTACAGGGGATTGGTGGTGGGCGCAGCATTTGTGTTCGGCGCAGATCACTGTGGGAGCCGGGCTTGCCCGCGATGGCGTCTGCGGATTCGACATTGATGTGGCAGGGAGATTGCCATCGCGAGCAGGCTCGCTCCCACAGGGTATTGGTGGTGGATGCAGCATTTGCGTACGGCGCGCGTCTCTGTGGGAGCCGGGCTTGCCCGCGATGGCGTCTGCACATTCAACATTGATGTGACTGGGGAAGAAAGTGGCTCCCACATTGGATATTCGCCCGGCTCGGGCGCAGTGTGGGAGCGGTGCAAGAGGTGCTTAGACCCGCTCAAATATCGCTGCAATGCCCTGGCCGCCGCCAATTCACATCGTCACCAGCGCATACCGGCCGTTGATGCGGTGCAGCTCATGAATGGCCTTGGTCGCAATAATTGCCCCCGTCGCGCCTACAGGGTGCCCCAGCGCAATGCCCGAGCCATTTGGATTGACCTTGGCCGGATCAAGGCCAAGCTCCTGACTGACTGCGCAAGCCTGGGCGGCGAAGGCGATGTTGGCCTCGACCACATCCATATCCTGCACTGAGAGCCCCGCACGCTTGAGCGCCAGGCGCGTTGCGGGGATGGGGCCCAGGCCCATGAGTTCGGGCTCGACACCCGCATGGGCATAGGTGACCAGGCGCGCCAGCGGGCGCAGGCTGTTGCGCTGCACCGCGTCCCCGGTGGCCATCACCAATGCCGCAGCGCCATCGTTCAACCCCGAAGCGTTGCCCGCCGTTACCGAACCGTCCTTCTTGAACGCCGGCTTCATCTGTGCCAGCTGTTCCAGGGTTGTCGCCCGAGGATGTTCGTCGACGTTGAACAGAACGGTTTCCTTGCGCCCGTGGATTTCTACTGTCGCGATCTGTTCGTTGAAATACCCGTTGGCAATGGCAAAGGCTGCGCGCTTTTGATCCTCCAGGGCGAGGGCGTCCTGCATTTCGCGGGTAATGCCGTTGCGCGCCGCGACGTTCTCGGCGGTGATGCCCATATGAATGCCGTGGAACGGGTCATGCAGGATACCCAGCATGTAGTCGACGGCCTGCACGTTGCCCATACGCGCACCCCAGCGCGCTGACGGCAGCAGGTATGGCCCGCGGCTCATGGACTCGGCACCGGCGCCGATGGCGATTTCGGCATCGCCGAGCAGCAGCGTCTGGGCCGCGCTGATGATGGCTTGCAAGCCAGAGCCGCACAGGCGATTGACGTTGTAGGCGGGCGTCTCCTTCGGGATGCCGGCGTTCATTGCCGCTACACGGGAAATGTAGGCGTCGCGGGTTTCGGTGGGGATCACGTTACCCATCACCAGATGGCCGACCTGCGCCGGATCGACGCCGGAGCGTTGCAGGGCGGCCTTGACCGCAGTGGTCGCCAGATCGGCCGGTGGCACGTCCTTGAGCGAACCGCCAAAAGTACCAATGGCGGTGCGGGCGGCGCTGACGACAAAAACTTCTGGAGTGTTCATGGGGGTGTTCCTTTCGACGGATTCTTTTCAGTGCTGCGATTGAGCAGGGCGCTCAGCGCTGTTTGCGCTTCCTGGGTGTTCAGGCGTTCGATAAACAGCAGGTTTTCCTGGCGGATCGTGGCTTGCAGTTCCGCCAGCGAGGCCTGCTTGAGCAATTGCCGGGACTGGCGCAATGCACCTTGCGGCAACGCAAGCAGAAGTCGGGCCAGTTGCCGCGCGGCGGTCAGGCATTGCGGGCCGTCCTCGCACAGTTCGTTGGCCAGGCCCCACTGCACGGCGTCGGCGCCGCCCAGGGTTTCTCCCAGCAGCAGCAAACGAGCAGCGCGGGCGTGGCCAAGCAACCGCGGCAACAGCAGGGTGGCGCCGAATTCCGGGCACAGGCCGATGTTCACGAACGGCATGCGCAACTTGGCATTACGGCTGACGACCACCTGATCGCAGTGCAGCAGCAAGGTCGTGCCAATGCCAATGGCCGCGCCACACACCGCCGCGATCAATGGCGTTTGCAACTGGGTCACCACCTTCATCAGGTGAAATGCCGGGCTGTCCAGGTGAGTGGGCGGGTACTGCAGGAAATCCACCAGGTCATTGCCGCTGGTGAAACAGTTGTCGCCACCGGTGATGATGACCACGCCGATGGCCGGGTCCTCGTCTACGGCCTGCAACAGGTCGGCGAGCTGCGTGTACATGGCGTTGTTCAGCGCGTTGAGCTTGTCGGGACGGTCAAACGTCAGCGTCAGTACGCCGGCGTCGCGGTCCTGTTTGATCAGATCGTTCATAAGCGACTCTGTTGTTCGATGCATCGGCCACTCTAAGCGCGGGACCTGCACCGGATCTATGACAAAACGGGTCAACGCACCTGCTTCTTTTTGCCATGTTGCAAGGCCGTGAGATTGGCGACACACCCATTCGGGGTATGGTGCCGCCGCCCTGATCGCTCAATAGTGGCTGCATCCGCTCATTTAGAACGCTTGAGAAGGTGAATTTGCCATGCGCAAGGCTTTCAAGTTGATGTTCAGTGTGATCCTGGTTCCTTTGTCACTCAATGTGCACGCCGCCGAAGTCGACGGTGCGAAAACGCTGCGGTTGTACAACTGGGCGGATTACATTGGCGAGAAAACCCTTTCCGACTTCGAAAAAGCCAGCGGCATCAAGGTCATCTACGACACCTTCGATGCCTACGAAACGGTCCAGGCAAAGCTGCTCACCGGGCACTCCGGCTATGACCTGGTGGTGCTCAACGCGTCCCTCGCGCCGCCCCTGATCCAGGCGAAAGTATTCCAGCCGCTGGACAAGAAATTATTGCCGGGCTGGAACAACCTTGACCCCAAGGTGCTGCAGGACCTGCAGGGATTCGACGCCGGCACGCAGTATTCCGCGCCCTACACCTGGGGCAGCAACGGCATCACCTACAACGTCGACAAGATCAGGGAGCGCATGCCGGATGCGCCGATCGGCTCGCTGGCAATGATCTTCGATCCCAAGATTGTCTCGCGCTTCGCCGACTGCGGCGTGACCCTGGTGGATGCCCCGACCGAAGTGATTCCCCTGGCCCTGAAGTACCTCGGCCGCGACCCGCGCAGTGCCGCGCCGGCGGACCTGAAGGCCGCGCAGGAACTGCTGTTGTCGGTGCGCCCCTTCATTCGCAAGTTCGACTCGGTCAACTACCTGACCAGCCTGCCCAATGGCGATGTGTGCATGGCCATGACCTGGTCCGGCGACTATGCCACGGCCATGGCGCGCGCCGAGGAGGCCAAGCTGAAGATCAACCTGGCGTACTTCATCCCCAGGGAAGGTTCGCTGATATGGTTCGACAACCTGTACATCCCGGCCGATGCGCCGCATGTCGCCAATGCGCACAAGTTCCTCGACTACCTGATGCAGCCTCAGGTGATGGCCGATGTCACCGATTACATCCACTACGCCAACAGCAACGCGGCTGCCACGCCCCTGGTGAACGCCGAAGTGCGCAACAACCTGGCGATTTATCCCGATGACGAGACCCGCGCGCGGCTGTTTCCACAGAAGACCCAGGACGCCAAGGACATGCGCGCGATGACGCGAGTCTGGAGCACGGTGAAAAGCGGGATTTGAGCGTTCAACTATTCGGTTCGAGGTTTTTCCTATGGCTACCCCAACTCAACACATTTTTTCCGCTGCTGAAGAGTCCCGGCTGGTCAAGGCCGACAAAGCCCACTACATGCACGGTTATCACATGTTCGACGAACACGCCGAGCAGGGCTCGCTGAACATCGTCGCCGGTGATGGTGCTTATATCTACGACACCCAGGGCAACCGTTTTCTCGATGCCGTGGGCGGCATGTGGTGCACCAACATTGGCCTGGGACGCGAAGAAATGGCCCTGGCAATAGCCGACCAGGTGCGCCAGCTGGCCTATTCAAACCCGTTCTGCGACATGTCCAACAACGTGGCAATCCAGCTCTGCGAGAAACTCGCCAGCCTGGCCCCGGGCGATCTCGACCACGTGTTCCTGACCACGGGCGGCTCCACCGCCGTGGACACCGCCTACCGGCTGATCCAGTACTACCAGAACTGCCGTGGCAAGCCGGAAAAAAAGCACATCATTGCTCGCTACAACGCTTATCACGGCTCGACCACCCTGACCATGTCGATCGGTAACAAGGCCGCCGACCGCGTCCCGGAATTCGACTACGCCCACGAGCGTATTCACCACGTGTCCAACCCCAATCCGTACCGCGCACCTGACGGCATGGACGAGGCACAGTTCCTCGAGTTCCTGGTCAAGGAGTTCGAAGACAAGATCCTCGCCATCGGCGCCGACCAGGTGGCGGGGTTTTTCGCCGAGCCCATCATGGGCTCGGGCGGGGTGATCATTCCGCCCAAGGGCTACCTCAAGCGTATGTGGGAAGTCTGCCAACGCTACGACATCCTGTTCGTCGCCGACGAAGTGGTGACCTCGTTCGGACGGCTGGGCAAGTTTTTCGCCTCGTGGGATCTGTTCGACGTGCAACCAGACATCATCACCACCGCCAAGGGCCTGACGTCGGCTTACCTGCCGCTGGGCGCCTGCATTTTTTCCGAGCGCATCTGGAAGGTGATCGCCGAACCGGGCAAGGGCCGTTGCTTCAGTCACGGTTTTACTTACAGCGGGCATCCGGTGTGCTGTACGGCAGCGCTGAAGAACATCGAAATCATCGAGCGCGAACAGCTGCTGGAGCACGTCGATGCAGTCGGCGCGTATCTGGAAGAACGCCTGGCGACCCTCGGCGACCTGCCGCTGGTTGGGGATGTGCGCTGCCAGAAGTTCATGGCCTGCGTCGAGTTCGTGGCTGACAAACGCAGCAAGGCGTTGTTTGCCGACGAGATCAACATTGGCGAGAGGATTCATTCCCGGGCGCAGTCGAAGGGCTTGCTGGTACGCCCGATCATGCACCTCAATGTCATGTCGCCGCCGTTGATCCTGACCTGCGCCCAGGTCGATGAAATCGTCGAGACCCTGCGCGAGTGTATTCTTGAGGTGGCGGCCGAGCTCCAGGCGAGCGGGCAGTACCAGGGCCAATGATTGCGTCGAACAGGCTGTTACCAGGAACCCGCTCACCCGCTAGACTGCGGGGCATGAGCAAACCAGACGACGATACGCTGATCGCACTGCCCTTCGGGGCCCTGCACAAATGGCACGGGCAAATGCGCGAGGCGTTTGCCCATGTGGACGCACCTGATGCACTGGCTGACCTGGCGTCTGCCCTGGAGCATCTGGTGGGTATCGAGTCGGTGATGATCAGCCTGGAGCACCGCGATCGGCCACCGCAGCTGTTGTATCAGCGCGGCATCGCCCAGCAGTACCAGGTGTCGATTCTCGATCGCTATTTCTCCGGCGGTTATTTGCTTGATCCTTTCTGCCTGGCAGTGGAGCAAGGCCTGGCGCAGGGCTTTTACCACTTGGAGGAAATCGCACCGGATGACTTTTTCGACAGTGAGTATTACCGCACCTATTACCTGAAGGCGGGGTGCTCGGAAGACAGTTATTACATTGTCGATACCGGCAATGACACGAAGATTTCTGTGAGCCTGTTCCAGGGGTTCGGTGGCGAATGCCTGCGGGGCGAACAGTTGAATTTGCTGCGCGCGGTCGAGCCGCTGGTGTGTGAGTTCATCAGTGAGTTCAGCCAGCGTGGCATGCAGCGGATTATGGCCGTCCAGAGGCCGCAGGATGCTGCAGCAGGAGACAATCTCAAGCAACGCGTGCAGTGGGCCTTCGAGCATTTCGGCGGCAACGTGCTGACCGAACGCGAGCGCGAAGTGGCGCACATGGTGCTCAGGGGGCACTCGGTGAAGTCCACGGCGAGCGAACTTGGCATATCGCCGGAGACAGTGCGCATGCATCGCAAGAATTTGTATCTGAAGCTGGAGGTCGGTTCGCAGTCAGAGCTGTTTGCGTTGTTTATCGAGTGGTTGCGCCAGCATTGAAAGTCAAAAGATCGCAGCCGCCAACATGATCGGCTAACCCTGCACGATCGCCCCATTTCACCGTCGCGCCAAACGCCTCACGGCCCGCCTGCAACGGCACCATTTCGCCATGCCCGCCGTGGGCAATGGTCGGGAATCCATTGCTTAGGTTTAATAGGAAGCATTACTATTCACGCCCCGTCTCCACAGCACGCCGCAATGACCCCCAAGCTGCCCCGCAGGCCCGGCTTTTTCGAGCATTACGAAGAGTTGGTTGGCACCTGGACCCGTCGCCTGAGAAATCGTCAGCAGGCCGAGGATCTGGCCCACGATACCTTCGTGCGGGTGCTTGAGTCGGATTCGGCGGCGGTGGAGCAGCCTCGTGCATATCTGCATCAGACAGCGCGCAATATTGCAGTGGACGGCTATCGTCGCGAGGATCGACGAGGCGCCATGGAGTCGGGGGCGATCGATCACAGTGTGTCCTCGTGCGGCGACCCGGAGCATTTCGTGCAGGCGATCCAGTTGGCCGATTCCATCGAACTCGCGCTGGCCGAGTTGCCGGTCAATTGCCGCAAGGTGTTCGTGTGGCAGAAGATCGAAGGTCTGACCCAGGCCGAGATCGCCGAACGCCTGGGACTGTCCAAGAACATGGTGGAAAAGTATATGATCCGCACGCTGCGGCATCTGCGCGATCGCCTGGATGGGTTGCAATCATGATCGGTCGCGTCTTTCCATTCTCCGCCAAACAGGAACTTCCATGATGGATACTCGTGATTGCGCGTGTGGACCCACGGCGGTTCGCGATGAGGCGGCGCGCTGGTTCGTGGTTTTGCAGGAGCCGGTGGTGGATGTCCTGGAGCGTCAGCAGTTTGCAGCCTGGTTGGCCGAGCACCCGCAGCACCATTATGAATTCCAGGTACTTGAAGGCATGTGGTCGGCGGCTGACCTGCTGCCGGCGGCGCGTCTGCAGGCCTTGTGTGACGTGCCGCCAGCGCGCAGCACACGTCGGCCAATCTTGCGTTATGCCGTGGCCGCCAGCGTGCTGGCCGTGGCTCTGGGGCTGGGCTGGTTCACCACGATGGATCAGCCGGCTACATACACTGGCGAGTTCTCCACGGCGCTGGGCGAGCGTCAGCAAGTGGCGTTGCCGGACGGTTCGACGATCGACCTCAACAGTCGCAGCCGTATTCAAGTGCATTTTGCGCAGCACCGTCGCGCCGTCGAGCTGACCGAAGGCGAGGCGATGTTCAGCGTCGAGCACGACGCCGATCGTCCGTTCGTGGTGGAGTCGGGCAGTGGCAGAGTCACGGTGACAGGCACCCGTTTTGATGTGCGCCGCGACGCCGGCGAAACCCGCGTGGTGGTCGAGCAGGGCACCGTCAAGGTCCAGGGACGGGACGTTGCCGATAGCCCCTCCATCGACCTCGTCGCCGGCATGGGCACCCGTGTCGATCTCCAGGGCAAGGTCGCCACGGCGTATGCGGTGGATGCAGCGCAGCTGACCGCCTGGCGCAGCGGCAAGCTGGTGTTCAATAACGCGAGCCTGAGCGAAGTGGCCGCCGAAGCCTCCCGTTATCGTGACAAGCCGATCACGGTCGCCAACGACAAAGTGGCCAATCTACGCCTGACCAGCGTGTTCAAATCTGACAACACCGATGCCCTGTTGAAGGCCTTGCCAAGCATTCTCCCGGTAGCCGTGCGCACCCTCGATGACGGCAGTCAGGAAATAATTTCAAAATAGATTCAGGTTTTTTTCGAGTTCTTCGTCTTCTTGTCCAACTGCAACTGGTTTGCATTAACAAACGCATGCTCTTGCGATTCACAGGACAAGTTTCGACGTGAAAAAAACCATCGCCCATAACAAAAAATCACCCTGGTTGCCGCTGGCCCTGGCCTTGGCCGTCAACTGCGCGCTGCCCCAGGCATTTGCTGCGGACGCCATCCACATCGAGGCGCAGCCGTTGGGGCAGGCCTTGAGTCAGCTGGGCCAGCAGACTTCGCTGCAGGTTTTTTTCAGCCCGGAGCTGGTCGCCGGCAAACGGGCACCGGCCGTAGACGGTAACCTTTCCCCCGAGCAGGCCTTGCGCCAGCTGCTGCAGGGCAGCGGCCTGGATTATCAGATCGATGCAGGCTCGGTGACCCTGACCCCCACACCGACTTCCGCCCAGGAAGGGCCGCTGGAGCTCGGCGTGACGGATATCAAGGTGGTCGGCAATTGGCTCGGCGATGCCGATGCAGCCGTGGTGCAGAACCACGCCGGCGCACGCACGGTGATCCGTCGCGAGGCCATGGTCGAGCAAGGCGCAATGACGGTCGGCGACGTGTTGAAGCGGGTACCGGGCGTGCAGGTACAGGATGCCAACGGCACCGGTGGCAGCGATATTTCCCTGAACGTCGGCGTGCGCGGCCTGACGTCGCGCCTGTCGCCACGCTCCACCGTGTTGATTGACGGCGTACCGGCGGCCTTCGCGCCCTATGGCCAGCCGCAACTGTCGATGGCGCCGATCTCCTCCGGCAACCTCGACAGCATCGACGTGGTGCGTGGCGCCGGCTCGGTGCGTTATGGACCGCAGAACGTGGGCGGGGTGATCAACTTCGTCACCCGGGCGATCCCTGAACAAGCGTCCGCCGAGATAGGCACCACCCTGGAAACCTCCCGGCACGGTGGCTGGAAGCACATCGATACGGCGTTCGTCGGCGGTACGGCGGACAACGGCATGGGCGTGGCGCTGTTGTATTCGGGCGTCAACGGCAACGGTTACCGTGAGCGCAACAATGGCAACGACATCGATGACGTGATGCTCAAGACCCACTGGGCGCCCACCGATGTGGATGATTTCAGCCTCAATCTGCATTACTACGACGCCAGTGCCGATATGCCCGGCGGTCTGACCCAGGCGCAGTACGACGCCAATCCTTTCCAGTCCGACCGCAACAACGACAGCTTCACTGGACGTCGCAAGGAGGTGTCGTTCAAGTGGGCGCGGCAGATCGATGACCGCACCCAGGCTGAAATGCTGACTTACTATTACGACAGCTTTCGTGGCAGCAAAATCGCCGCGCGCGATCAGAAAACCCTCGGTTCCTTCCCGCGCACCTACTACACCTTCGGCATCGAGCCGCGGGTGTCTCATGTGTTCGACCTCGGCCAGACCACCCAGGAAGTCAGTGTCGGTTATCGCTACCTCAAGGAGGGCATGCACGAATCGGCCAGCCGGTTGGGGCTGAACGACAGCAACGAGCCGGTGGTGAGTCCGGGCGCCGACGGGCATGTGTACCAGGACCGCACGGGTGGCACCGAGGCCAACTCGGTCTACGTGGACAACAAGATCGACGTCGGCAAGTGGACCGTAACGCCGGGCATCCGCTTCGAACACATCAGCACCGACTGGCACGATCGCCCGGTACTGGACACGGCGGGCAGGCCGGTAGCGGAAAAAAACCGCAGCATCGAAAGCAACGAACCGCTGCCGGCGCTGAGTGTGATGTACCACCTTTCCGACGCCTGGAAGCTGTTCGCCAACTACGAAACGTCCTTTGGCAGCCTGCAATATTTCCAGCTCGGCCAGGGCGGCACCGGTGACGAGACGGCCAACGGCCTGAACCCGGAAAAGGCCAAGACCTATGAGATCGGCACTCGCTACAACGATGACGTGTGGGGCGGGGAGGTGACGCTGTTCTACATCGACTTCGATAAAGAACTGCAGTACATCAGCAATGACGCGGGCTGGACCAACCTCGGTGCGACCACTCACCAGGGCCTCGAAGCCTCGGTGCATTACGACCTTGCCGCGCTGGACCCACGACTCGATGGCCTGACGGCCAACGCCGGCTTCACCTACACCCGGGCGGTGTATGAAGGAGAAATTCCAGGCTTCAAGGGGCGCGACTTGCCGTTCTATTCGCGTCAGGTAGCCACCGCCGGGCTGCGCTACGACGTCGATCGCTGGACCTGGAACGTGGACGCGTTCGCCCAGTCAAAACAGCGCTCACCGGGTACGGCAGTGAACGCCGATGGCAGTTTCAGCGGCAATTACATCACCGAAGGCACCGCGGATGGTCAGTACGGCGACATTCCGGGGTACGTCACCTGGAACGTGCGTGGCGGCTATGACTTTGGCGCGACGCTGTCTAACCTGAAGCTGGGGGCGGGGGTGAAGAACGTCTTCGACAAGCAGTACTTCACCCGTTCCAGCGACAATAATGCGGGCATGTATGTGGGGGCACCGCGGACGTTTTTTGTGCAGGGTAGTGTTGGGTTTTGAGATCAAATTAATGTGTTGGGTTTAGCCAAGAATTGGGCGTTATCGTTGACCTGCATCGTCGGAACGCCGTCCGGATCAAGCTTTGCTCCCAATGTTATCACCGCCCATAGGTGTTCATTTCAATTCGGGATGTGCGCACAAACGCGCGCAGCGCGCCGGCTTGATGCCTTGGTCGGCCCGAAGGCCGCCACGGCGAAGTTCTTGATCGCAGGCGCCCCGTTAACCACGCTGGCCGAACGCAGGCATTGCGTAGCGGGGAAACCGGCAAGGATGCCGGTTTAGCCGCGCTGGGCCAGGGATGGCCCATCGCGGCGACCCGCGGAGCAATGCCGGAGTGAGGGCACACCGAGCCTAGGCGAGGTGCCGAGTGGTGGGGCAGAAAGCGCTTGGTTACTTGGCGCTTTTCCAAGTAACCCGCTGTAAGAGCGGAACCGATAGAAGCCCTGACCGCAGTCATGGATATGTACACAAAAGCAAGATCAAAGGATCGCAGCCTCGTTTCCCTCGACAGCTCCTACGACAGCTCCTACAGGAAACATCAGATGCCGTAGGCGCGGAGCCATGAACGCCGATACCGCAGAAACGGATATGGGCCCAACCTGAAAACAGCAGTCAAACCTTCAACACCTTCCCGCCAATAGCCACCGCCACCAGCAACATCGCCATCAACCCAAACGCAAAGCTCAAACTGCTGCCATGGGCGATAAACCCGATCACCGCCGGCCCCGCAAGGATCCCTGCGTAACCCAGGGTAGTGATAGCCGGCACCGCGACGCTCTCGGGCATCACTGTCTGCTTACCGACCGCGGTGTAAAGCACCGGCACAATGTTCGAACAACCCGCGCCCAGCAGCGCATACCCCACCAGGGCAAACTCCCAGTTGGGTGCAAAGGTCGCCAGGAACAACCCCGCTGCCGCCGTCAGCCCGCCAAACACAATCACCCGGGTGGCGCCCAGATGCCGGACAATTCGGTCACCGGTCAAGCGGCCCACGGTCATGGTCAAGGCAAACGCCGCGTAACCCAACCCGGCATAGGCCGTGTCGATGCCGCGCTCCTGCGCCAGGAACACCGCGCTCCAGTCCAGCGCCGCGCCCTCGGCGAGGAACACGATGAAGCACATCCCGCCAATGAACAGCACGATGCCATGAGGAATGGCGAACGCCGGACCGGAGCTTTCGCTGCCGTAAGGCAGCATGTGAGGGGCAGCCTTGCACAGCGCGACCAGCAGCATCACCACCACCACCAGCATCGCCGTCAGCGGCGTAAGGCCAAAGCCGAGCAGGGCACTGACCCCTGCTGCGCCGACGATCCCGCCCAGACTGAACAACCCATGGAACCCCGACATCATGGTCTTGCCGCTGGCGCGTTCGACGATCACCGCTTGCAAGTTGACCGTCGAATCCACCGTGCCCAGGCCTGCGCCAAACATGAACAGGGCGGCGATCAGCGCCGGTATCGACGTCACCGTTGCCAGCAATGGCAGCGCCGCACAAATCAGCAGCGTGCCGCCGACCGCCACTCGCCGACAGCCGAAGCGCGTGGCCAGGATCCCGGCCATTGGCATCGCCAGGATCGAGCCCACCCCCAGGCACAACAGCAGCAGCCCCAGCGTGCCCTCATCCAGCCCGGCCCTGGCCTTGGCATAGGGCACCAGGGGCGCCCAGGCGGCGATGCCAAAACCGGCGATGAAAAAAGCGACCCGCGTGGACATCTGCTCCAGGCGTCCGGGGATGAAGGTGGTGGGGGTGTTGAGGTTACTCATTGCAATCCTTGGTTAAAACGTCGCGTCCCCAAGGGACAGCGACTGTCCTGTGAGGTTCGGTCAGGCAGGGGCACATCGTGGCGCAGGCGTTGCAGTCAACCCATCACTCAACGCGGACCAAACAACTCAACCTGCGGCATCGTCCGCTTCATCAGCACCTTGCCATTGCGCACCGAATACAAAGGCAAACCCTGGCTGCGAATCACCTCGTAGTCGCTGTCTGACGACAGGATCAGCAGGTTCGCCGGCCTCCCGCGTTCCAGGCCGTAGCGGTCACCCAGGGCCATCGCTTTAGCACTGTTGTCGGTCACCAGGTCCAGGGCGCTTTGCAGGTTGCGGTAGCCGAGCATGTGACAGATGTGCAGCCCGGCCTCCAGTACCCGCAGGATGTTGCCATTACCCAGCGGATACCAGGGGTCGACGATCGAGTCCTGGCCGAAGCACACGTTCATGCCCGCTTCGAGCAGTTCGTTGACCCGTGTCACCCCGCGACGTTTCGGGAAGTTGTCGTAGCGGCCTTGCAGGTGAATGCTTTCGGTCGGGCAGGAAACAAAACTGATCCCCGAATGGCCCAGCAGGCGGAACAGCTTGGCGCAGTAGGCATTGTCGTAGGAGCCCATGGCCGTGGTGTGACTGGCCGTGACGCGCGACCCCATGTCGCGGCTACGGGCCTCTTCGGCCAGCACTTCAAGGAAGCGCGAATGCGGGTCGTCGGTTTCGTCGCAGTGCACATCCACCAGGCAGCCGGTGCGCTCGGCCAGGTCCATCAGGTACTTCACCGAGCTTACACCCTGGTCCCGGGTGTACTCGAAATGCGGAATGCCGCCCACCACGTCGGCGCCCATGCGAATGGCTTCTTCCATCAACTCGCGACCGTTGCGATAGGACTCGATGCCTTCCTGGGGGAACGCGACGATTTGCATGTCCACCAGGTGCCGGCTTTCCTCGCGCACTTCGAGCATCGCCTTCAGCGCAGTGAGCTGCGGATCGGTGACATCGACGTGGGTGCGCACATGCTGCATGCCATGGGCTGCGAGGGCCTGCAGGGTTTTGCGGGTGCGGGTCTTGGTATCTTCTTCGGTAATGGTGACCTTGCGCTCGCTCCAGCACTCGATGCCTTCGAACAGCGTGCCACTCATGTTCCAGCGCGGTTCGCCGGCGGTGAGGGTGGCGTCGAGGTGAATGTGCGGTTCGACAAAGGGCGGGATCACCAGGTTGCCGCCAGCGTCCAGGTCTTCGGGGCCCAGGGTCGGGGCTTCGGTCTGCCGGGCGATATTGCTGATCAGGCCGTTTTCCAGGTGCAGCTCATGCAGGCCTTCTTGGTTGCGCAGGCGGGCATTGATGATATGCATCAGGCGAATCCTTCTAGAGATCTTGTAGTGGTGCGTTGGCGACTCGGGCGCCAAGTACACTGGTCATTAGCACATACGTTAGCGCGGCAGCGGCAATCCCTACCAGAGGCGCGACCCACGGCGAACTGAAAGCAGCCACGGTGCCGACCGCATAAGCGCCCAGCCCGGGCCAGTTGAACGCCGGCAGGCGCGCTTCAGCCAGTCGTGGATATTGACCGCGATAGCGGAAGAAGAAGTCCGCCATGATCACCCCGCCTATCGGCGGAATCACCGTGCCGAGCAGGATGAGGTAGGGCACCAGCATGTCGTACATGCCCAGCAGGGCCAGCGCCGTACCGATCACTGCGCCGGCCAGGGTCACGCTCTTGCGTCGACCGGTGCGCAGCAGGTTGCAGCCGGCAACCGCGAAGTTGTAGATGGTGTTGTCCTGGGTGCTCCAGATGTTGAGCAGCAGCATCGCCATTGCGGCCATGGCAAAACCTTGCAGCAACAGCACTTCGACCACGTCCGGTTGCTGGTAGACGATGGCCCCGTAGGCGCCGATCAACACCATTAGACCATTGCCGATGAAAAAACCGATCAGGCTCGCCAGCACCGCCACTCGCGCCGAGCGCGAGAAGCGTGTCCAGTTGGTCGCCTGGGTAGCGCCGCTGACGAAGGTGCCGAACACCAGCGTGATGGCGGTCGACCAATCCAGCGTGCCCGTGGGCACGACGGCCAGCAGGCCGTCGATGCCGCCAACTTCCACCGTGGCCACCCACATCGACAGCATCAGAAGCAGCATCATGGCGGGCACGGCGATGTAGGAAAGAATTTCCAGGCCGCGATAACCCACATACGCGGTGGCGCAAAAGGCCAGGCCGAACAGCACCATCAAGCCCAGCACGGGGCCGTCGCCCAGACCGAAGTATTTGCCCAGCACCACGGCGGCGGTCGCGGTGCCCCAGGCGTACCAGCCGATCTGGGTAAATCCCAGGATCAGGTCGCTGAGCTTGCTGCCCACTTCGCCAAAACAGAAACGCCCCATCAGCACCGAATTGAGACCGCTCTTGAAGGCGATGTATCCCAGGGCTGCGGCGTATAGCCCCAACAGCAGGTTACCGACAAGAATCACCGCCATCATCTCGCCGAAACTGAACGCCACGCCAAGCTTGCCGCCGGCGAACATGGTAGCGGTGAAAAAGGTGAAGCCCAGTAACACCATGGCGGTGGAGGCCAGGCCTTTGCGCGCGTGCAGGGGGACTTCGCTGAGGGGATAGTCGTTGCCGGGGGCGTTTTGCGTCATGAGGCGTTCCTTTGCTGGAGGGAGGACGCGAGGAGGGTTGCAGTGGTCGTGCCAATGTCGCGGGTCTGGGCTCAGGGGAGTAATGGCAGGAAACGTAATAGCGCCGCGACGATGGCCTCCGGGGCATCTTCCTGCATTAGGTGCCCGGCATCGGCGATCGGATGAAACTGCGACCCTGGAATCATCTGGTGCAGCGCACGCCCGCGGTCGATGGGGATCCACTGATCGTCCTCGCCCCACAGGATCTGCACGGGACACCGAACGTTCGGGTACTGGTTTTCGACTTCTTGGGTATAACGCTCGTCCATCTGCGCTATTTGTCGATAGAACGCTGCCTGCCCCGGATCGCCCAGCCACGGCTTTACATAGGGCGCGAGTTCCTCATCGGGGATATCACGCTTGATCGCTCCACGGATATAAGCCGGCACGATGGCGCGCTGGATGTAATCGGGCAAGCCACTGAACGCTGCTTCATGCTGGCGCACGTGCTGCACGAAAGGTGAGCCCCAGGGCGTGAGCGCCACCGGGTCGATCAGCGTCAAGCTGCGGTAATCCTTGCCGTTGAGCAAGTGCGCGCGCAACGCGGTGGCGCCGCCGAAGTCATGGGCAACCACATCCGGGCGGTCCAGCCCCCAATGTTCCAGCAGTCGCGCCAGCAGCTCGTTCTGAATGCCCAGTGACACATCGCCGTCGATCTTCTCCGACTGCCCGTAGCCCATAAGGTCGAAGTAGTGCACACGGTGGGAGGCAATGAAATGCGGCGCGATGCGGTGCCAGACATGGGACGAGAAGGGCGTGCCATGCACGAACACCAGCGGCGGGCCGTCGCCGCGTACGGCGAAGCGGATGGCGTGTCCGTTGAAGCGATAGGTTTGGGGCAGCGGCCAGTCAGTCATGCCCATGTCCTCTTGGTGGGAAAGAGGCCAAAAGCATAGGCATAAAAAAACAGCCCAGGGGGCTGTTCGGGTGTTTCACTGACGAAACGCATGTCGTCAATCTGTAGGAGCGAGCTTGCTCGCGATGGTCTTCAACGATAACGCTGGAAGCCTGGCATCCAGCGGCGCTCTCAGGTTTTTCGCGAGCAAGCTCGCTCCTACAGTAGGGGATGTGTTTGTCTGGGTTATTCGCCGCGATAGATGCAGCCACTGGTACAGGTTTCATGGATGCGGATCGCGCTGAGTTCCGGCAGCAATGGCTTCAACTCACCCCAGATCCACTTGGCCAGCACTTCACTGGTCGGATTCTCCAGGCCAGGAATGTCATTGAGGTAGTTGTGATCCAGTCGCTCATACAGCGGCTTGAAGATCGCCTTGATCTCGGAGAAATCGCGAATCCAGCCGGTATGCGGATCAAGGTCGCCACTGAGGTGAATCGCCACCTTGAACGAGTGACCGTGCAGGCGGCCGCATTTGTGGCCGTCCGGGACATGGGGCAGGCGGTGGGCGGATTCGAACGTAAACTCTTTGAAGATTTCCACAGTGTCTTGAGCTCTGTCAGGTGGCGATCGCCGCAGCGATAGGGGCAGGCGGCGAGTTTAACAGCTTGTCCTGACTAAAGGGTCAGCAAGCGTTCGCCGAGGCGACCGTTGGCGGCCAGTTCGAGGAACTCGTCGCCCAGGCGACGGCTTTCGTCCATCGACGCGCGCCAGTACTTCTGCCGGCTTGGCGCATCGCCCATGAAGCGCTTGAAGTCATTGCGGTCGGGCAGCTTGCCGAAGGGCAGGCGCGCCAGATATTGCCTTGACGGTGCCAGCAACAGCACGTCCTGCAGCCGCGTCGAACAGGCGCGGCGCCAGGGCAGGGTCTTGTCGAACCAGCCGGGAATGATCCGGTCGGTGAAGTGCGGGTACAGCACGATGTCATTGCCGCTGTAGGGCAGGTCGAGGTGGTAGTCGAGCAGGCCGCCGTCGCGAAAGGTTCCGGCGCCAGCGCCCGGCAGGTCCCGAACACCTTCCATGACCATGGGGATCGAGCCGGATGCGAGCAGTGCCTGGCGCAGGTTGGCGGCGTTCAATGCGACGAAGCGCGAGGGGAAATCGGTCAGTGGGTGCACCGGCGGGGCGAGACGTGGATCGTGGATGATCAGCCGTTCGAAATGCCGCGACAGGCGCGAGCGGTTGCGCAGGTTGTCGGCGATCACCGTCGACAACCCCAGGCCCAGGTGACCACGATGGTCTTGCGCAAGCCGGCCGTGGCTTTTGACCACCATGATGTTCAGCCGATAATGCGCATTATCGAGAATCGCCGAGTCGCGGCCGTCGAGCAGCTCCTCGAGCATGCGCCGCGAGCTCTGGCTGATCTGTGCCATGGTCACGCCCTTGTTGAAATCCTGCTCGGTGTACAGCCGGCCGAGACGCCGGATGCCCTCGGCGGCGTCCGGCAGGCAGGCGCTGGCGAAACGCCAGGAGCCCACCGAGGCGCCGATCAGCGAGCGCTCCCGCGGGGCGGCCGGTAGCCACTCACCGAACAACGCCAGGTCCAGTCCCTGAATCCCCAGGGCTTTGGGGCCACCGGCGGCGCCGGGCAGCGTGCCGACATCGGCGGCGCTCAGCCCTTGTTCACGGATGCGCGCAAAGGCGCGGGGGCCGGCTTTGAGGGTCAGGGCGGGGAACTTGATGTGGATGGCGGTCATACCGGATCTCGATTCTGGCAAGCGGGAGCGATTATAAGAGATTTCAAAGGCAAACCCTTGCGCAATGCATGATGGCCATTCAGTTTCAGTTAAGTTCGAATCGTTAAGGTAGCTCCCGTAAAGCAACACCCAAAAAATTCGGAGACACCGATGAAAACCCTGACTGCCCTGTTCACTGCTTCCCTCGTCGCCATGACCGCCAGCCTAGCCCATGCCCGGGACCTGGGCCCTGATGAAGCCCTGCGGCTGCGCGACGCTGGTACCATTGTGTCTTTCGAGAAGCTCAATGCTACAGCTCTGTCCAAACACCCGGGCTCCACCATCACCGAGACCGAGCTGGAAGAAGAGTACGGCAAGTTCGTCTACCAGGTGGAGATGCGTGACCCACAGGGTCTCGATTGGGACATGGAATTGGACGCTGTCAGCGGGCAGGTTCTCAAGGATCAACAGGATACGTAATGAAGGTGCATTTTTTGTCCGGCACGCGCGCCAGCCTCCGAGTGGGGCTGGCGCTGCTGGTCTTCTGCTCTGTGGTGATGGCCCGCGACCTGGATCAGGACGAAGCCCTGCGCCTGCGCCAGCAAGGGGTGATCATGCCCCTGGAGCAGCTGCTGCAGCAGGCCCTGGATCGCTATCCAGGGGCCAAATTGCTGGAAGCCGAGCTTGAAGAAAAACACGACGTCTACATTTATGAAGTCGAACTGTTGACCGCCGAAGGCGTAGTCCGCGAGCTGGACCTCGACGCCACCACTGGCCAGTTACTGAAAGACAAGGAAGATTGACCGATGCGCTTGCTTCTCGTGGAAGACCACGTGCCCCTGGCCGACGAATTGATGGCCGGTCTGAACCGCCAGGGGTATGCCGTGGACTGGCTGGCCGACGGCCGCGATGCGGTGTACCAGGGCAGCAGCGAGCCTTATGACCTGATCATCCTCGACCTTGGCCTGCCTGGTTTGCCCGGGCTTGAGGTGCTGGCGCAATGGCGCGCCGGTGGTCTGTCGACACCCGTGCTGATCCTGACCGCGCGCGGTTCCTGGTCCGAACGCATCGAAGGCCTCAAGGCCGGCGCCGACGATTACCTGACCAAACCCTTTCACCCCGAAGAGCTGCATTTGCGCGTCCAGGCGCTGTTGCGCCGCTCCCACGGCCAGGCCAACCAGCCGACGCTCAAGGCGGCGGGCCTGCATCTGGATGAAGGCCGCCAATGTGTGACGCGGGACGGTGCCGACATCTTGCTCACCGCTGCGGAATTTCGCCTGCTGCGCTATTTCATGCTGCACCCCGAACAGATCCTGTCCAAGAGCCACCTGGCAGAGCACCTCTACGACGGTGAAACAGAGCGTGATTCCAACGTGCTGGAGGTCCACGTCAATCATCTGCGACGCAAGCTGGGCCGCAGCGTGATCGAAACCCGTCGCGGCCAGGGTTACCTGTTCGGCGGGCAAGCCAAGTGAGGTCGATCCAGCGCCGCTTGAGCCTGGGCCTGATCAGCGTGATGGTGATTGTCGGCCTGGTATTGGCGCAGACCAGCCTGTGGCTGTTCGAAATGGGCTTGCAGCGCTACCTTGAGGCGGGCCTGCGCAACGACAGCGAGAACCTGCTGGTGGCACTGGTACGTGGGCCCCAGGGTTTGCAACTGGAGGAGCGGCACCTGGCGCCGGCCTATCAGCGGCCGTTCTCCGGGCACTACTTCCGCATCGACTTCGCCGACAAACATTGGCGCTCGCGATCCCTGTGGGACCAGGAGTTTCCCCAACTCACTGAATCGGGGCTGCACAGCAACCTGCAACTGGGGCCCGAGGGCCAGCAGTTGCTGGTGTTGCGTTCTGACTATCGGCGGCTGGGGCAGTCGATTTCCATCAGCGTGGCGCAGGACTACACCCCGGTGCGCGACAGTTTCCTGCGCATGCAACAGGTCGGCCTCGGGCTGGGACTGGCGGGGCTGCTGCTGATTCTGGTGCTGCAACGGGTCACCGTACGTCGAGCATTGCGTCCCCTGGAAAAGGCCCGCGAGCAGATCGCCCAGTTGCAACAGGGGCAGCGCTCGCAGCTGGACGATCAGGTCCCGGTAGAGCTGGAGCCGTTGGTGGCGCAGATCAACCATCTGCTGGCGCACACCGAGGACAGCCTCAAGCGCTCGCGCAATGCCCTGGGCAATCTTGGTCACTCCTTGAAAACCCCGCTGGCGGTGTTGGTGAGCCTGGCCTCGAGTGAAAAACTCGATGACCACCCCGAATTGCGCAGGATCTTCAAGGAGCAGCTGGAGCAGGTCCGGCAAAGGCTCAATCGAGAGCTCAATCGCGCAAGGTTGTCCGGCGATGCGCTGCCGGGCGCCTTGTTCGATTGCGCTGGCGAGTTACCGGGGTTGCTGGCGACGCTGAACATGATCCACGGTGAACATTTGCACCTGAGCTACCGCGCGCCCCAGGGGCTGCAACTGCCCTGGGATCGTGAAGACCTGCTGGAACTGCTCGGCAACCTGCTGGACAACGCCTGCAAATGGGCGGATGCCGAGGTGCGCTTGAGCGTGGTGGAGACGACGGCAGGGTTTGAGTTGGATGTGGAGGATGACGGGCCGGGAATACCCGAGGATCAACGGACCCAGGTCTTCAGCCGCGGCACCCGTTTGGATGAGCAAACCGATGGGCACGGCCTGGGGCTGGGGATCGTGCGCGATATCGTCGACACGTGGGGCGGGGTGTTGCGCCTGGAAGAGAGTGAGTGGGGCGGGTTGCGGGTGGTGATTGAACTGCCCAGGCGCTGAGACCTGAAACTGCCCCAAAGTCCCTGCGGGAGCCAGCCTGCTCGCCATAGCGGTGTGTCAGTCGACATCTAGTTGCCTGACACTCTGCTATCGCGAGCAGGCTCGCTCCCACATTGGCTCTTGCACATTGGCTCACCCGTGCGCTGTGGAGTGGCTCACACGCGAAACTGATCCATCAGGCTCTGCTGCTGATTCGCCAGGCTGTTGAGTGACTGGCTGACCCGCGCCGACTCATTCGCCTGCCCCGACAGCGACTCCGTGACGTCGCGAATCGTCGCCACGTTGTTGTTGATCTCTTCAGCCACGGCGCTCTGTTCTTCCGCCGCACTGGCGATCTGCAGGTTCATGTCGCTGATCACCGTCACCGCTTCGCCGATCTGGCGCAGGGCGGTCACGGCCTGGCCAACCTGCTCGACGCTGCCCTGGGCCTGGCGATGGCTGTTGCTCATCGAGCCCACCACCTCCTGTGTACCGCTTTGCAGCTGCTCGATCACCAGGCGGGTTTCCTCGACCGACTCCTGGGTACGTCGCGCCAGGTTGCGCACCTCATCGGCCACTACGGCAAAGCCGCGACCGGCTTCACCCGCGCGAGCGGCTTCGATGGCGGCGTTCAAGGCCAGCAGGTTGGTTTGTTCGGCGATGGCGCGAATCACTTCCAGCACCGAGCCGATTTTCTCGCTGTTGGCTGCCAGGCCTTCGACCTGCACCATCGCCGCACTCATGTCGGCGGCAAGGTTGTCGATGCTGGTGGTGGTCTGGTCGATCACGGTCAGGCCACGGCGAGTCGCATGGTCCGCGTCGCGGGCGGCCTGGGCGGCTTGCGCTGCACTGCGGGCGACGTCCTGGGCGGTGGCGCTCATTTCGTGGGACGCGGTGGCAACCTGGTCCACCTGGCGATACTGCTGCTCCATGCCGGCGCTGGTCTGAGTGGCGATCGCGGAGGATTGGTCAGCCGTGCTGCGCGCATCCTGCACCGAGCGTTTCACTTCGGCGATGATTGGCTGCAGCTTGTCCAGGAAGCGGTTGAACCAGCCGGCCAACTGGCCCAGTTCGTCCTGCTTGTCGTAGGCCAGTCGGCGGGTCAGGTCGCCTTCGCCGCTGGCGATGTCTTCGAGCATGCGCGCCACCCCGAGGATCGGTTTGGTCACACTGCGGGCCATCAGCCACACCAGCAGCAGGCCGATCAACGCGGCCAGCACGCCCAGGCCCAGTTCAACCAGGGTGCCAGTGGTGTTGCTCTCATCGAGTTGTCGTTCCAGGGCTTCGGCAGGACCGACCAGGACTTTTTCCGGCACTTGCAGCAGCACGCCCCAGGATTTGCCACCGGGGATCGGCTCGAAGGGTGCGAGCACCTTGAGCTGTTGGTCGCTGTGCAGGCTGGCTGTCTTGTCGCTGGTCGCCAGCAAACGAATCAGCTCGGCGCCGCTGCTCTTGTCGACACTGTCCAGGCGCTGGCTGAGTTTGCTCGAGTCCGGGCTGTAGCCGGCCAGCAGGCCGACCGGGCTGATGATGCTGACGTGGGTCTGGCCGTCGTAGAGCTTCTTGCTCGCCGCCTGGCTGATCGATTGCAGGCTGTTGAGGTTGATGTCCACCGACAGCGAAGCGATGACCTTGCCGTTGACCATCAGCGGAAAGACGATGCTGGTCATCAACACGTCCTGGCCGTCGATCTTGTAGAAGTACGGCTCGATGACGCACGGCTTGAGCGAGGTGCGCGGGCAGGTGAACCAGGCGTTGGCCGGTTCGCCGCTGGGGCCGGCATTGGTGTCGGCCATGTCGCTTTCCGGCAACGCCATGGACGTTACCTGGCCCGGAGTGGGCTGCGACCAGTACAGGGCGAAGCGGCCCTTGTCGTTGCTGCCCAGCTCGGCCTGGCCGGCGAACAGTTCGTCTTTGCCGTCCAGGGCATTGACTTCGAACACCAGTGACAGGCCGAGCAGTTCCGGGTTGGCCTGCAGTGCCGACTTGACCTGGCGGGTCAGGTCTTCGCGCAGGTCGAAGGCGTCGAGGAAGCGCTTTTCCGCCTGGTCGCGCAGGAACAGCACCTGGCGCGAGAAGCCATGGCCGTATTGGTAGGCGTCCATGAACTGCTGGCGAATGACCAGCGCCTGGTTTTCACCCTGGGATTGAATACGTGCCTGGGCGGCTTCATTGAGCATCTCCGTGCTCGAGGCCTTCACCAAGGCGGAACTGTGCTCCATGCGATACAGCGAAAGACCCACCAGCAGGGTCACGATACCCGCCAGGCAAAGCCCGGCCAGCAGGGTGATTTTCCATTGAATGGAAAGTTGTCTGAGCGACATGGAGACGTCCTTATTCGATAAATATCTGCGGCTTGGTACTGTAGCGGCCGTTACTCGGGATTCTTGATGGTGTTTACCGAATATCGAATTTCACCCGGTAGGAGCTGCCGAAGGCTGCGATCTTTTGATTTTCAATGTTCTTGATGACGCCAGAAGCTCAAAAGATCGCAGCCTGCGGCAGCTCGTACGGGATCGTGTTGGCTTTGACAAGCTGGCAGTGCTGCGGCACAGTGCGCGCCCTCTAATAAAACCCATTCTAAAATCCGCTGGCGGCTCTTCGCAGACTGCCGGCTGAGCTCATTCTGCTTGCCTTGAGGTAACGATGATTAATGCAGTAATTGCTGCGGTCGGCGTCATGCTGATACTCAGCCTGTCCCGCGTACACGTAGTGATCGCGCTGATCGTGGGCGCGCTGGTCGGTGGCCTGACCGGCGGCCTGGGCATCGACGCCACGCTTAAAGCGTTCAACAGCGGCCTTGGGGGCGGGGCTACCGTTGCGCTGTCCTATGCCTTGCTGGGGGCGTTCGCGGTGGCGATTGCCAAGTCGGGGATGGCCCATGCCCTGGCAGACAAGGCGCTGGCCATGGTTGATCGCCAGCACGCCAGCAGTGGCGGCCGGGTCAAATGGTTGCTGATCGGCCTGCTGGGGGTCGTGGCCATCGCCTCGCAAAACATCTTGCCGATACATATCGCCTTTATTCCGTTGCTGGTGCCGCCGCTTTTGTACGTGCTGACCAAGTTGCAACTGGATCGACGGTTGATCGCCTGCGTCATGACCTTCGGGCTGATCACGCCGTACATGTTCCTGCCGGTGGGCTTTGGCAACATCTTCCTCAACGAGATCCTGCTGGCCAACGTCGCCCGCAGCGGCGTTGATATCAGCGGCATCAATGTCACCCACGCGATGGGTATCCCGGCGCTGGGCATGGTGTTTGGCCTGGCGATTGCGTTTTTCAGCTACCGCAAGAAGCGCGTCTACGACCTGGGCAAGATCGAGCAGGTCGAGCAGGTGGCGGTGCAATACAACCCGCTGAGCCTGATGGTCGCGGGCCTGGCGATCATCGCCGCGTTCGTGATCCAGCTGCTGCTCGACTCGATGATCATTGGCGCCCTGGCAGGGTTTCTGATTTTCTCGGTGTCGGGAATTGTGAAGTGGCGTGATACCGACGATCTGTTCACCGAAGGCATGAAGATGATGGCGATGATCGGCTTCATCATGATCGCCGCCTCGGGGTTTGGCGAAGTGATCAAGGCCACTGGCGATGTGCAGTCGCTGGTCGTAACCGCCGCTTCCTGGATCGGTCACAGCAAGGCCATTGGTGCCTTGTTGATGTTACTGGTGGGGTTGCTGGTGACCATGGGCATCGGGTCGTCGTTCTCGACGGTGCCGATCCTGGCGGTGATTTTCGTGCCACTGTGCGTGCAGCTGGGCTTCAGCCCGCTGGCGATCGTGTGCATCGTCGGCACTGCAGGTGCACTCGGGGATGCGGGCTCCCCAGCCTCCGATTCGACCCTCGGCCCGACCTCCGGCTTGAACGTCGATGGCCAGCATCACCATATCTGGGACACTGTGGTGCCGACTTTCCTGCACTACAACCTGCCGCTGCTGGCCTTCGGCTGGGTGGCGGCGATGGTGTTGTGATCCCCACGCCTCACTGATCTCCCCTGTGGGAGTGAGCCTGCTCGCGATGACGGCCTGACTTTCCATTGATGTTGGCTGACACTCCGCTATCGCGAGCAGGCTCACGCCTACAGTGGGTGATATTCAACTTTTGCTCCGGCGTGCCGTTAAAGCTTCCAGGCACGCCAATAAATCAAAAGAGTGAATGTCATGCGCATGAGCCTCAAGGCTAAAGTCCTGTCCCTCGCCGTCCTCCCGGTGCTGCTCTTTGCGCTGGTCATCAGTCTGACCACGCTGTTTATCCTGCAGCAACAGGCGCGCAACGAAGTGGAGGAAACCCGGCAACGCCTGCTCTCTGACGCCAAGGCCACCTTGCAAAGCTACGTGGCCGTGGCCGTGTCCACGATCAAACCTCTCTACGAAGCCGCCGCCCCCGGCGACGATGGCGCGCGGGCCCAGGCGATCAAATTGCTGTCGAGCATCAGCTATGGCAAGGACGGCTATTTCTTCGGCTATGACTCCAACACCGTGCGCCTGTTCAAGGCCAACAGCCCGGAAGGCGTCGGCCAGAGCTTCAAGGACAACCGCGACCCGAACGGCGTGTACGTCAACCGCGACCTGGTGAAAGTCGCGAAGGACGGCACCCATTACCTGCAATACAGTTCACCGTTGCCGGGCAACACCCAGGTGCTGGTGCCCAAGCTTGGTTACACCGAGTACCTGGCCAAATGGGACATGGCGGTGGGTACGTCGGTGAATCTCGACGGCATTGAGGCGCAGGTGGCGCTGGTCGAGGCCAAGGTACAGGCGCGCATGGAAGGGGTGGTGTGGAGCATTGTCGGCATCGCTGCCGTGGTCTTGCTGGTGATCGCCGCTGCTGGCGTGTTGCTGTCCAACACGATCTTGCGTCCACTGCACCTGATGAAGGCCAACCTCGATGACATCGCGGCAGGCGAGGGTGACCTGACTCGCCGCCTGACCATTACCAGCCAGGATGAACTTGGCGAACTGGCGGGCTCGTTCAATCGTTTTGTCGACAAGATCCATGGGCTGGTGCGCCAGATCACTGAAATGACTTCGCAGCTGACCGGCCTGGTGACTCAGGTATCCGCTCAGGCCCAGCGTTCGGACCAGGCGATGGAGCGCCAGCGTCACGAGACCGATCAGGTGGCCACGGCTATCAATGAAATGTCGGCGGCGGCCCAGGAAGTTGCCAAAAGCGCGCAGAACGCTGCGGTAGCGGCTCAGCAGACGGATGAAGAGGGCCAGGCGGCCAAGCGGGTAGTGGCTGGCAGCATCGTGAAGATTCATGCACTGGTGGACGACATTCGCAGCAGCGGCGTGTCGCTGGACAGTTTGCAGCAGGACGTGTCGTCGATTGTCAGCGTGCTCGGGGTGATTCGCTCGATTGCTGACCAGACCAACCTGCTGGCCCTCAATGCCGCGATCGAAGCGGCTCGCGCCGGCGAGGCGGGCCGCGGCTTTGCTGTGGTGGCGGACGAAGTGCGGGCGCTGGCCAGTCGCACGCAAATCAGCACCCAGGAAATCCAGGGCATGATCGACCGTTTGCAGGCGGGCACGCAGTCAGCGGTTGAGGCGATGCGTCGCTCCAGTGAGGCCGGCGACGGCACCAGCGCCCAGGCCAACGAGGCGGGCGCTTCGCTGGATGCGATGGCGCAGTTGATTGGCACGATCAACTCGATGAACGCGCAGATCGCCAGCGCCGCCGAAGAGCAGACGGCCGTGGCCGAAGAGATCAACCGCAGCGTGCATCAGATTGCGGCAGCCGTGGACAGCGTCGCTGACGAAACCCAGCTCGGCGCACAAACCACCCGTAGCCTCGCAGACCTGGGGCAACGGTTGGGCGGACTGGTTGGGCAGTTCCGTATCTGACGCCTGACGTTTTTGGTGGCCTTTACACGTCTGTGGCAATTGAGCTCCTGTGGCGAGGGGGGCAGCTTGCCTGCTCCAGGATGGTGCCATAGCGCACTGCCTGCCTCGCCAGCTACGGTCGGTCCCAGTACGGCACCGCCCCGAAGCATTCGACAAAAAAATCGATCACCGTCCTGACCTTTACCGACAACCGTCGGCTACCGGGCCACAGGACGGCGATCTGCTGCGGTTCCAGGCTATTGGATACCTGATACTCCTCCAGCACGGGCACCAGCGTGCCGTTACGCACCGCTTCGCCAATCAGCCATGACGGAAACATCACCAGCCCCAGGCCCTGTTCCGCCGCTTGAGTGAGAGTGTCGGCATGGTTGCCGGTGATTGGCCCCTTCACCGAGTAAGCCACCCAGTCCTGCTGATCTTTGCGGAAGAACCAGCGCTGCTGACCGGCCACGCCTTTGTAGGCCAGACACTGATGGGCGACGAGCTCGTCGGGACGCCTCGGGGTGCCGCGACGCTTAAGATACGCCGGGCTGGCCGCCACCTGGAAACGATGGGGCGCCAGAATTCGCGCCTGCATGCTCGAGTCGTGCAGGGGGCCGATGCGGAACAGCAGGTCGGCACCTTCCTGCAGCGGATCGACGTAGCTGTCGGTCTGCTGGATATCCAGTTGCAGCTTCGGGTAGCGCTCGCACAACTGGCCAAGCCAGGGCGTCAGGTGCCGTTGCCCGAAGACCACCGGGGCGTTTATCCGAACCAGTCCACTCGGCTCGCTTCGCTGCTCCTGCAGCGCCTGTTCGGCTTCCTCGAGCTGCACCAGCACCAACCGCGCATGGTGCCCCAGCATGCGCCCGGCCTCGGTAGGGGTGACGGCGCGCGTGTGGCGGTACAGCAGTTGTTGGCTCAGGGCCTGTTCCATCAGCTGGATCTGCCGCGAAATGGAGGAGGGTGCCAGGCCTTCGCGACGGGCGACTTCAGAGAAACTGCCATGGTCCAGCACCGCGACAAACAGCCTGAGCGCCTTGAATCCAAATTCGTTTAGACCCTGCATGATCAATCCTGCTGTGCGTAATGCGCAAAAGTGTTGTCTGGATGCTCCCATTTATCGCAAAGGGAAGCCAGCCGATAATGCACGCCTCCTTCGCCCATGGGGCGCAAGTCTGCCCGCGAAATCATCGCTCACCCGCTTGTTGCCGACCCGAGCAGCGTTTTCGCGAGCAGGCTCGCGCCGACATGGGTTTGTGTTAACTGACCACAGGTTATCTTTATGCAATCTTCAATCGAACAGGTCGCTGCGACGCCTGCCACCAAACCGGGGCTACGGCTGCTGCTGTTGCCGCTGGTGATCCTGGCCGGCATGGGGCTTTCCGTGGAGGCCGGGTTGCTGGGGCCGCTTGGGGTTCAGGTCGGGCATCTGTGGGCGACCTTGAGCATCTTTGGCGTTGGCTCGGCCATCTTGTTTCTGCTGCTGTTGATGAGCGGCCCGCAACAGGGGCCGGCGTTGAACACCTTGCCGCGCTGGCAACTGATCGGCGGTTTCCTGGGCCCCGTGTACGTGATCGTATTGACGCTGGCCACGCCGCATATCGGCATCGCCATGACGATGATCGCGATTCTTTCAGGGCAGGTCGGTAAAAGCGTGCTGATCGACCATTTCGGCTGGTTCGGCGCAACGCGCAAAAAGGTCAACGGTGAACGCTGGCTGGCGTTGGTGTTGATTGTTGCCGCACTTGTTCTGATTGCCAGGGGTTGATGATGAGTCTGTTTATTTTGTTGGCGGTGGTCGTAGCGGCCGGTGCGGTGTTGAGTGTGCAGGCGGCGATCAATGGACGCCTGGGTGAAACGGTGGGCGTGTTGCGCAGCAGTCTGTTGACCTTCGTGGTCGGCGCTGTGGTCACCGGCCTGCTGATCCTGTTCTTCGAACCGGCCCATGCGGTGAGTCTGCTCGACGTGCCGAAATGGCAGCTCAGCGGCGCCCTCTTCGGCGTGGTCTACATGATGGTGATGGTCGGCGCAGTGCCACGGGTAGGGGCGGCTGTCGCCACTGTGGCGGTTATCGTCGGGCAGTTGGGCATGGGCATGCTGATCGACAATTTCGGCTGGCTGGGCAACCCGGCAATCGAGTTGTCGGGCAGCCGGATCCTGGCGATGGTGTGCCTGGCGCTGGCGCTGGTGTTCATGTATCGCAGTAATACGCGGCAGGCGTAACGTCGATGGTTGATGGTCCTACACTGTAATCACGGGTGGGCATCCGCTGCATCCGGACGACCATAACGATGGAGTCAAGACCATGACCGTAACCAGGACCGATACCTGCGACTGCCCCAAATGCAAGTGCGAGCTGGGTGAGCACCCGATCGCTCGACACGGCAAGCATTACTGCTGCGAAGCGTGCGCCAAGCACCACGAGCATGGCGAAGAGTGTTCATCCAAAGGCTGCAAGTGCGCGCACAGTTAACCGGTCACCCAATAACCGGTCACTCAAACAAAGTGGAGCCTTTTCAGGCTCCACTGTTGTTTTGGGCAAACCATGCTTCGCGGGTCAGCCAGCCGGCCGCCAGGTCACGTTCTCGACGCCGAATTTCTCGGCCATCGGTTTGCTGGTCTTCTGCACCTTCTCCCGGCCAAAGCGCGGGATCCGACCCACACCGGCGTCACAGCTTGCCCAATGCCAAGCCTCTGCGTTGTCCATCTTGTCCAGACGGATAATGAAAGACTTGGGGGCGCCATGAAGGGTGTACTCAATGACGAATAATTTTGCGTTGTTCATAAAGCCCGTGATTCTCCCTGTGGTATTAGAAGGATCATGGGCGGGCCGGAAAATTCAGTCGGATTGTCAGACGGCAGCGAGTTGGGATGGGCTCCCAACCTGAAACTCACTATAGCTGAGGGAACCTGCACGGTGGTTTTTTGGCCTGAAGGCCCAAAGATCACAGGCCGGCTCTGATCGTCCAGGTGATTGCTGTACGATTGTCGACCTGACTTCACAAGGTGCCCCCCATGAGCGAGCCGATTCGTCTGACCCAATACAGCCACGGCGCAGGATGCGGCTGCAAGATTTCCCCCCAGGTGCTGGAAGTGATCCTGGCAGGCAGCGGGGCGCAGAACCTGGACCCGAATCTGTGGGTCGGCAATGCCTCGCGTGATGATGCGGCGGTCTATGCCATCGACGAAGAACGTGGGGTGGTCTCGACCACCGACTTCTTCATGCCGATCGTCGATGACCCGTTCGACTTCGGTCGCATCGCCGCCACCAACGCCATCAGCGACATCTACGCCATGGGCGGCAATCCGCTGATGGCAATCGCCATTCTCGGCTGGCCGGTCAACGTGCTGGCCCCGGAAATCGCCCGGGAGGTGATTCGTGGCGGTCGCTCGATCTGTGATGAAGCAGGCATTCCCTTGGCCGGCGGGCACTCCATCGACGCGCCCGAGCCGATTTTCGGCCTGGCCGTGACCGGGCTGGTGGAAAAACGCCACATGAAACGCAACGACACCGCGACCGCCGGATGCCTGTTGTACCTCACCAAACCCCTGGGGATCGGCATCCTCACCACCGCCGAGAAAAAGGGCAAGTTGCGCCATGCCGATATCGGCCTGGCCCGTGACTGGATGTGCACCCTGAACAAGCCTGGCAGCCGTTTCGGCAAGCTTGAGGGCGTGACCGCGATGACCGACGTCACCGGGTTCGGCCTGCTCGGGCACCTGGTGGAAATGGCCGACGGCAGCCACCTGACCGCGCGTATCGAGTACGACCGCGTGCCGCGCCTGGCCGGGGTCGAGTACTACCTCGAACAAGGTTGCGTACCCGGCGGCACCCTGCGCAATTTCGACAGCTATGCCAGCAAACTGGGACGTCTGCAGGAACTGCACAAGCGTGTGCTGTGCGACCCGCAAACCAGCGGCGGCCTGCTGATAGCGGTCACTCCGGCAGGCAACCCGCAGTTTCTGAGCGTGGCCGCCGAACTGGGACTGACCCTTGAGCCCATCGGTGAGCTGGTTGAGCGACAGACCCACGCGGTCGAGGTGTTCTGATGCCAATCGACTGCACCGACTACCGCGCCATTTTCCTCAACGACCGACCCATGCTCGATGCTCGTGCACCGGTGGAATTCGCCAAGGGCTCGTTTCCCGGCGTGGTCAACCTGCCGCTGATGAATGACCACGAGCGCCAGCGCATCGGCACCTGCTACAAGCAGCACGGGCAGGAGGCAGCGATCACCCTCGGGCACCAACTGGTGTCCGGTGCGATCAAGGCCGAACGTATCCAGGCCTGGGCCGATTTTGCCCAGGCCCATCCTGAAGGTTATCTGTACTGTTTTCGCGGTGGCTTGCGCTCGCAGCTTGTGCAGCAGTGGCTCAAGGACGAGGCGGGCATCGAGTACCCACGAGTCGGTGGCGGCTACAAGGCCATGCGCTCGTTCCTGCTGGACACGGTCGACCAGGCAGTGACGCAGTGTGATTTCGTGTTGCTGGGCGGCATGACCGGTACCGGCAAGACCGAGGTGCTCACGCAGTTGAGCAACGGTCTGGACCTGGAAGGCCATGCCAATCACCGCGGCTCCAGTTTCGGCAAACGCGCCACTGACCAGCCCTCCAACATCGATTTTGAAAACCGCCTGGCCGTGGACATCTTGAAAAAACGTGCGGTTGGCATCGAGCGCTTCGTATTGGAAGACGAGAGCCGCACGGTCGGCAGCTGCGCCTTGCCGCTGCCGTTGTTCCAGGGCATGCAGCAGTATCCGATGGTCTGGCTGGAAGACAGCCTGCAAGGGCGGGTCGAGCGGATCCTGCGCGATTACGTGGTAGACCTGTGCGCGGAATTCATCACTGTGCATGGCGAAGTCGGGTTTGCGCTGTTCTCCGAGCGGTTGCTGGAAAGCCTCAATAATGTGCAAAAACGCCTGGGTGGCGAACGGCACCGGCGCATGCTGCTGTTGATGGAGGATGCGTTGGCGGAACAGGCACGCAGCGGCTCGGTGGACCTGCACCGGGCCTGGATCGAGGGCTTGTTGAGCGAGTATTACGACCCGATGTATGCGTTTCAGCGCGAGAAAAAGGGCGCGCGAATCGAGTTTGCCGGGGAGCGGGATGCGGTGCTCGAGTATCTGCTGGAGCGTGCTGTTCAGCGGGGGTGATGTTGCCCGCGATGGCGCCCTCACGGGCGCCACAAAATCTACAGCAAAGCAGCCCCAATCAACCCGCTAACCACACCAATCCCCATGGTCATCAGCGCCACACTCACCAGCACCCTCGCATCGAAATCCTTGCGCAGCATCAGCAGCGACGGCAGGCTGATGCTCGGCAGGGTCATCAGCAGCGCAACGGCGGGGGCGGTGCCCATGCCGAGGGTCATCATGGTTTGCACGATGGGGATTTCCGCTGCCGTTGGAATCACGAACAAAGTGCCGATGATCGCCAACGGCACCAGCCACATCATGCTGTTGGCCGTGGCCCCATCGATGTGCGGAAACACCCAGACCCGCACTGCGCCGAGCACCAGCACTGCCAGGATGTAAATCGGGATAGTGCTCCAGAACAGTTGCCAGAGCGTGCGGCCCCAGCGCACCAGGAACGGTTGCACATCCACCGTGCTCGCTTCACTCACTGCTTCCACAGCCGCTTCAGGCAGCACCTGAGGGCCGGACATGCGCTGCGCCACCCAGGACACGCCAAACACCAGCACGATACCCGCCACCAGGCGCAGCGCCGTAAAGCCCCAGCCCAGCACGAAGCCCATGAACACCAGCGTGGCCGGGTTGAGCACCGGATTGCCGATCCAGAACGCCAGCGCGGCGCCGACTGACACATTGGAGCGACGCATGCTGGCCGCTACCGGTGCCGCGCAGCATGAACACATCATGCCCGGCAGGGCGAACAGGCCGCCGCGCAAGGTCGAGGCAAAACCGGCGCGGCCGAACAGGCGAAGCAGCCAGTCGCGGGGGATCAACACCTGCAGCAACGAGCCGAGAATCACTGCCAGCACTGCAGCTTTCCAGATCGCCAGGAAATACACCTTGGCATAGGTCAGTGCAGCGGCCAGGGGAGCGGTCTGGGCGTCGTTGAGGATGGAGGCGCCGATGCTGTGGTTGTCAGCGGCGAGGAAAGCCTTGGCGTAGTAGGGCGACCATTTGACGTAATACAGGCCAATACAGGCGACCAGGACAAAAAGCGCAGGTTTCCACCAGAACGACCAGCCCCTGGAGGGGGCAACTGTGGATGAGAGTGACATGGGGAGGTTCCGGGGCAAGAAGGAAAGGGTTCATGATAGCCCAGCTCCTCCTCCCGGCGCAGGCACTTACGTTGGGCAGGTCTCGCGACCGTTATCCAGGCCTTGCTTGTAGGTGTGGCTTTCCAGGCTGGCCTTGCCGTTGTGCCAGGTCAGGGTCAGCACATACAACGAGTCGTAATCGCTCGATTCCCAGTCTTCGGTAATCTTCTGCTTCTTGCCCAGGGCGTCGCCCGCCACCTTGTTGATCAGCTCAGGCAGGTAGCCATGGGACCAGGCGGTGTAGATGACCGAGTTGTGGTACTTGTCATGGAGCAGTTCGTCGGCCAGGTCGCTGGTATCGTTGGCCGAGAAGTTGATGTTCACCGGCAGGCCGAGCTTGATCGCACTCGGGCTGATGGTCATCAGGGGACGGATGTAGCTGTAGGAGTTATCCAGCTCGCCTTCCTCGACATTGCGGGTCGGGTTGGCCGCAAACACGTAGTCGGCCTTGCCGAATTTTTCCGGGAGCAGGGTCGCCAGGTCAATGGCGCGATTGAGGCCCTGGCAGTTGAGCTGGCCCAGGCCGCCCTCGGGTTTTTCCGCATGGCGCAGGAACACCAGGGTCTGGGTACCGTCAGCGGGCTGGGCGCGGCTTTCACTGGATTCCAGCGACAGGAACACCGCACTGGTGGCGAGCAGTGCCGGCAGAAAAAGATAGGCGCGATGCTTGAAGCGATTGGCAAATTTCAAGAATTTCATCGAATAAGGGGTTCTTCAGCGCATTCGGTTAAGGCTGACAAACCTTTACACCGCGAGCTTCCAGCGTCGGGTGATTTCCATGTCGTTGAGCCGGTCCGTTTCCGAAGGGGCAAGGATCAGAGTGCCTGAAGCCCATTTGGTTCGATCCCGACAGGTGCGCCGCACTCTACCGGGATGCTTTCTCGGATGTAGGAAAAGTTACCGACAGGATGTTACAACTTGTCGTCGCAGCTGCCGGAGGCTGCGATCTTTTGCTCTTGATGTTCAGCAACCTTGAAAAATCAGGATCACGATCAAAAGATCGCAGCCTTCGGCAGCCCCTACGGATTATGATCGGCTTACATCTTCCTTTGGATGCTCCCATGACTGATTTGTCCGCGTTCCCCATCACGCAAAAATGGCCGGCCCAGTACCCTGAATGGATCCAGCTGTATTCCCTGCCGACACCCAATGGGGTCAAGGTCTCGATCATGCTTGAAGAGATCGGACTGCCCTACGAGCCCCATCGCGTCAGCTTCGAAACCAATGACCAACTGTCCCCGGAGTTCATTTCGCTGAGCTCTAACAACAAGATTCCGGCGATCCTCGATCCCCATGGTCCGGCCGATCAACCCTTGGCGCTGTTCGAGTCCGGGGCGATTCTGATCTACCTCGCCGACAAGAGCGGGCAGTTACTGGCCCAGGAATCGGCGGCACGCTACGAGACGATCCAGTGGCTGATGTTCCAGATGGGAGGCATCGGGCCGATGTTCGGCCAGCTTGGCTTCTTCAATAAATTCGCCGGCAAGGACTACGAGGACAAACGCCCACTGGGTCGTTATGTGGACGAAAGCAAGCGCCTGCTCAAGGTGCTCGATACCCGGCTGCAAGGGCGGGACTGGATCATGGGCGATCGCTACACCATTGCCGACATCGCCACGTTCCCCTGGGTGCGCAACCTGATCGGCTTCTATGAAGCGGGCGACCTGGTAGGCATCAACGACTTCAAAAACGTGACGCGGGTGCTTGAGCGCTTCCTGGCGCGGCCGGCAGTCATGCGCGGGCTGGAAATTCCGAAGTAGTCCATTCAACAAGACCAGGGAAAGGCCATGCATTCATTTGATTTCAAGCAGGTAGATGTGTTCAGCCGCAGCCCGCTCAAGGGCAATCCGCTGGCGGTGGTGTTCGCTGCTGATGAACTGAGCGACGAGCGGATGGCGGCGTTTGCCGCCTGGACCAACCTCAGCGAGACCACCTTCATCCTCCAGCCCCGTGACCCGCGGGCCGACTACCGGGTGCGGATCTTCACCACGCTCAAGGAGCTGCCATTCGCCGGTCATCCGACCCTGGGGACTTGTCATGCCTGGCTGGAAGCCGGCGGCGTGCCCATGGCCGAGGAGGTGATTCAGGAGTGCGGAGTCGGGCTTGTGCGCATTCGTCGCCAGGGCGCGGAGCTGGCCTTCCTGGCGCCGCCGCTGATCAGGACCGGGCCGGTGGATGCCGGGATTGTAGAACGGGTGCGTCTGGGATTGGGCCTGGAGCGCGGCGCGATCCTGCGCAGTCAGTGGGTCGATAATGGCGCCGGCTGGCTGGCGGTGATGCTGGCGGATCGCCGGCAGGTGCTGGACCTGCAGCCCGACCATGGGCAAATGCTCGGCCTCGCGGTCGGGGTCGTTGCGCCTTGGCAGCCGGCACGCGATGGCGATGCCGCGCAGTTCGAAGTGCGTGCATTTATCAGCGGCGACGGCATGCCTGAAGACCCGGCCACCGGCAGCCTGAATGCCGGGCTGGCGCAGTGGCTACTCATGGAAGGGCTGGCACCGCCGAGCTATGTGGTCAGCCAGGGTGTGACCATGGGTCGCGCCGGGCGCATCCAGGTCGAGCAAGTGGGCGACGAAATCTGGGTCGGCGGCCCCGTCGTGACCTGCATCAGCGGCACTTTGACGCTCTAGACCGACCGTGCCGTCTGGTGATTATTGCCGGACCGGTAACGCACTCTTGGTCAACAAGCGTTTGTGCGGTACGCCGCACAACGCATAAGCTTTCGCCCCCTACGACTTTTGTCTTGTCCCAGGAACCTCCATGTCCAGTCAGTTCCCCGAAGCACGTCCACGCCGTCTGCGCCGCAATGCGAGCCTGCGCAGCCTGTTCCAGGAAACCGAGTTCAGTCTCGATGACCTGGTGCTGCCGATCTTCGTCGAGGAAGAAATCGACGACTTCGTGCCGATCAAGAGCATGCCGGGCGTGATGCGCATTCCCGAATCGAAACTTGCCGGCGAGATCGAGCGCTACGCCCGTGCCGGCATCCGTTCGGTGATGACGTTCGGCGTGTCCCACCACCTGGACAGCAACGGCAGCGATACCTGGAACGAAAACGGGCTGGTGTCGCGCATGTCGCGCATCGCCAAGGATGCAGTGCCGGACATGATCGTGATGTCCGACACCTGCTTCTGCGAGTACACCGGCCACGGCCACTGCGGGGTCATGCACAACCATGAAGTCGACAACGATCAGACCCTGGTCAACCTCGGCCGGCAGGCCGTTGCCGCAGCCCAGGCCGGTGCCGATGTGATCGCTCCTTCCGCGGCGATGGACGGGCAGGTCCAGGCGATTCGCCGGGCGCTGGATGCCGCCGGTTTCACCCACACGCCGATCATGGCCTATTCGACCAAGTTCGCTTCGGCGCTTTATGGCCCGTTTCGTGAAGCCGGTGGCAGTGCCCTCAAGGGCGATCGCAAGAGCTACCAGATGAACCCGATGAACCGCCGCGAAGCGGTGCGCGAGTCGTTGCTGGACGAGCAGGAAGGCGCGGATGCGCTGATGGTCAAGCCGGCCGGCGCGTACCTGGACATCATCCGCGACATCCGCGAGGCCTCGCGCCTGCCGCTGGCGGCGTACCAGGTCAGCGGCGAATACGCGATGATCAAGTTCGGCGCCCAGGCCGGGGCCATTGACGAAGACCGGGTGGTCCGCGAAAGCCTTGGGGCGATCAAACGCGCCGGTGCCGATCTGATTTTCACTTACTTCGCGATGGACCTGGCGCTGGCCGGGATCTAACCAACAGCAACCTGCCTGTGGCAGCGGCAAGCCCGCTCCCACATGTTTGTTGTGTGGGGTGTCAGGGGTTGGTGAAAAACGTACGAATCGCGTGATCACGGAAATAGCGTTCGATCACCTTCGGATCCGAGCTGTTCTCGGCGATCGCCACATAGGTATCCGGTCGTAACAGGTAGAACCCGTTACGTCCAAGGCCCGCCGCTTCGAACGCAGGCCGCCAGGCAAATACCTGCAACGGCAGGTGATGCTCCAGGCACCAGGCGATCATTTCGTCGCTGGTGTCGCCATACACATGCACCTGCCAGACCGGCTGCTTGAGCGATTCATAATTGTCGCCTTCGCCATCGTGCGCCCAAGGCAGTCGATCCCCGCCATGGACATGCCCGGCTACGCCTGCACTCAATGCCATCGTCCGGTAATTCAGAGTGATCTGCGAAACCGTGCGAAACAGAAATTCGCGGGATGTTTCGAACGCGGCCATTTTCGGAATGAGCAACGGCGCCAGGCGGGTGCGCAGCAGGTCGGCCATGGGGCCTTGGGCGGTGACCAAACTGAATACCCGGTCGGTGGTGGCGACCAGTTTGCGGGCAAAAGCGATGCGTTCCGGTTCATAACTGTCGAGCAACCGCGTTTCGGCACCGCCACTCAACACGGCGGCGAGTTTCCACGCCAGGTTGATGGCGTCACCGATCCCGGTGTTCATGCCCTGGCCGCCGACCGGACTGTGGACGTGGGCGGCGTCCCCCAGCAGAAACGCGCGACCGGTGCGAAAGTGATCCGCCACCCGATGATGCACGCGGTAGGTCGAGAACCAGTTCACCCGCTCGATCTGCACGTTCATGCTCTGGATCGCGTGATTGCTGACATCCTCGAACCGCAGGTTTTCCGACTGTTCGGCGCGCTCATCGCGCACTGTGCCGATCAGACGCGCGCGACCTTGCTCGGCCATGGGAAACACCGCAAGGAAGTCGGCCTCATCCAGGTCCACGTGCAATTCGCCATTGAGGGCCTCGCCGCTGGCATGCACATCGGCCACGTAGAAAATCTGCTGGTAGGTGCCGCCGGGAAAATCGGTATCGAGGGCCTTGCGCACGATCGATCGGGCGCCATCACACCCGGCCAGGTAACACGCCTGGCAAATTTCCTGCTGGCCGTCCGGCAAGCGCAATTGCGCACTGACGCCGTCGCCGGTTTCCTCGAAACTTTCAAGTTCGGTACTGCGTTCAACCTTTATTCCAAAGGCTTCGAGACGGGTGATCAATAGTCGCTCGTGCTGGTCCTGGGGATATATTTCCAGGAAAGAGTAGGGCGTGAGGCCTTCGCCGACGGCCGTCAGGGGCAAGCGCGCGACAGGCCCGCCCTTGACCCAGAAATTCGCCGCGGCAACGCGATGACCGTTCTGCACCACGGCGTCGGCGAGGTCGAGCTGGCGATACAGTTCAAGGGTGCGCGCCTGCACCGCCAACGCCCGGGAGGTCGTGCCGGGCGCCGAGGTCTTGTCGATGATCCGCACCCGAATCCCCAGTTTGCTCAACCACAGCGCCAGTACCAGTCCAGTGGGGCCGGCGCCGACAATCAGCACATCGCTTCGATTCATGGGGCTGGTCTCCTCGCCGTGTTGCTCAAGTATGGTCCAGCTCGAAACCGCGTCCAGACGGCCTGCCCAACGGAAAAAGCCCTCTGGTAAAAGCATGCCTGCTGGGGACGGCGTTCCGATCAAAAGATCGCAGCCTCGTTTCTCTCGACAGCTCCTACCCGGATTGCATGCAGATCCCGCGCAAATCACACCCGGTTTAGGCGGGGGAACAGTTAGCGGCGGCAAGAGTCATAGCCTGCGCCATGCCATTGATCGTATGGTTAACCGTCCCGAAGAATCTGATGGAACACCATGCAAGCCAATCGATTGATCACAAGCGTCACCGCGCTACTGGTACTCGCCGGTTGCGCCACGCAAAGGACACCGGAACCGCCTGCGCGCAAGCCCGCAGAGGTAAAGGCTGAACTGGTGCGCCTGTTGCCGGCAAAAACAGCCGATCGCCAGGGCTGGGCCACGGACATCTATGCCGCATTCGCCGCGCAGGGCATTTATCCGAGCACGCAAAACCTCTGCTCGGTGCTCGCCGTCACCGAGCAGGAGTCGACGTTCCAAGTGGACCCGCCAGTGCCCGGGCTGGGCAAGATCGCCCGTGAAGAGATCGACCGCCGGGCCGCCAAGGTGCATATCCCCCGCCTGCTGGTCAGTGGCGCGCTGCAGGTCAACTCGCCCAACGGCAAGAGCTACAGCACGCGGCTCAATGCCGCACGCAGTGAAAAGGAGCTAAGCGCGATCTTCGATGATTTCATCGGCATGGTGCCAATGGGGCAGACGCTATTCGGCGGATTCAACCCGGTGCATACCGGTGGGCCGATGCAGGTCAGCATCGATTTCGCCGAACAGCATGCGCGACAGTACCCGTATCCGGTCGAGGGCACGATTCGCCGTGAAGTGTTCACTCGTCGCGGCGGCATGTATTTCGGCATCGCCCACCTGCTGGGTTACCCGGTGAGCTACGAACAGCCCCTGTACCGCTTTGCCGATTTCAACGCCGGCTGGTACGCCAGTCGCAATGCAGCCTTTCAGAATGCCGTAAGTCGCGCATCTGGCATCCCGCTGGCGCTGGACGGTGATCTGGTGCGCTACGACGCAATCATGCCGGGCACCACCGAGCTGGCCGTGCGCAGCCTTGGCAAGCAACTGGACATGCGCAATCCGACCATCCGCGCTCAACTGGACAAGGGTAAGAGCCTGGAGTTCGAGGAAACGAAACTGTATCAGCGGGTGTTCGAATTGGCGGAGCAGGCTGAAGGCCGGTCATTGCCCCGGGCGGTATTGCCGGGAATCGTTCTGCAAAGCCCGAAAATTACCCGAAAACTCACCACCGCCTGGTTCGCCAAGCGGGTGGATGAGCGCTATCAGCGTTGCATGGCCCGAGCCCGCTGAGCGGGCCCAGGCCTCAGTGGGAGCGGGCGTTTGTTTGCATCAGACGGCCCAGGGTAAATTCAATCAAATGACCTTCACTGCCCGGCCGATGAACTGAATCGGCCCGGTCGGCTTGCCGATTGGCGAGCCATTGGGGTTCTCCAGGGTCAGCTCGAACAGTTGATCAGGAACCAGTGGCGGCAGTTTATCCAGCGGCACCGACAGGGTTTGCCCCGGTTTGACCAGACCCAGGGATACCGGCCCTTGCCAACCGTCTGCCTTGGTCCAGAATTCCAGCGCCTTGTCGGCTGGAACTTCAACCACCCCCAGCGGAATCAATTGCAGCTCCCTTGGGTTGCTCGCCTGGACGACCCAGCCCGGCGCCTTGTCCTGAGGGCCGACCAACACCACCAGGTAGGTCGGCTTGGCCGTGGTCTGCGTCAACAGCAATGCACCGAGCAGCAGGCTGGCCGCCAGCCCGGCACCGGCCAGCCCGCGCCATAAGGGCAGCAGGTTCCACCAGGAGGGCGCGCGCGCGGCAGGTAACCGGTGCTTGGGCTCCAGGACCTGCACACTGCGCTCAATTCGCGGCCACAATTGGGTAGAAGGAAGCACCGGCTCGACGAGGTCGGTCAAGCCGAGCAGGCGACGTTCCCAGCTGTCGACCGCCGTGCGCAACTCGGCGTCGTCCTCCAGGCGCAGGCGCACCTGAGCTCGCAACTCGCCCGAGAGCGTGCCCAGTACATACTCGCTGGCCAGTTCGTCGCGCTCTTCAGGGGTTTCGTTCAAAGGTCTGCTGATCATCCCATGCACTCCCGCAACGCCGTCAGGCTGCGCTTGATCCAGGCTTTGACCGTGCCCAGCGGGGTGCCGAGCTTGTGTGATATCTCGGCGTGGGAATAACCGTCGACGTACGCATGCACGATGCAAGTGCGCCGTGCCGGTTCCAATTGCTCCAGGCAGTGATGGATGCGTCCGGAATCGGCCTGGTCATCGAAAGCTTCGGTAACGTCCGGCACTTCGGTCTCGTCGTGGCTTTCGCGCCGATGGTCGCGCAGGAAATTCAACGCCAGGTGCCGCGTTACGCTGTACATCCAGCCCCGCGCCGAACCTCGCGCGGGATCGAATCGCGCGGCACCGTTCCAGATTTTCAGAAATGCATCGTGGACAATATCTTCGGCCAGCGCGGTGTCGCGTACCAGGCGCTTGGCCACGCCCAGCAGGCGCGAACTCTCCTGCACGTATAAATCGCGCAAGGCCTGCCGATCGCCTCGCCCGCAGGCGGCCAGATGTGCTTCGTAATCGAATAAGGGTTCGGGCAAGGACACTGTGCTCAGCCATTGTTGGGACCTGGCATGCAATCTAGCAAACAAACATACCCCCTGTAGGCGCAAGGCTTGCCCGCGATGGTTTTCTGTCAGCAAATGTTGTGTCTGCTGACCGAAAGCCATCGAGGGCAAGCCTTGCTGCCACAGCTGCCACAGCTGCCACAGCTGCTACAGCTGCTACAGCTGCTACAGCTGCTACAGCTGCTACAGCTGCTACAGCTGTTCCAGGTAACAGAAATTGCAGGTGTCCCAGATCACAGGTCATGCATGTGTTCCAGAATATTGCAGTATTCCAGGCGTCTATTAGAGATTAGAGATGGGGGCCGGAATCAGCTGGCGGCCCAGAAAATGTAATCCGCCTGGTACTTCACCACTTCCTGCTTGCCCTTGTTGGCGGAGGTGCATTCGGTACCCGGTGCCACGCCGCCCTTAAGGGCCACGCGCTGGATGTAGCTCACGCCGCTCATCGCGCCTTTGCCTTCGGCCGGATTGGCCTTGACCAACTGGTACGGCAGGTTACCCGGTGTCGATGGTGCGACGGCCAGTTGGGTACCGGTGACCTTCGAGCCGTCCTTCGCCTGCCAGGTGGCCGGCGGGCCGAAATAGGTGCCGACCTGTTTGCCGCTGCGATCGTTAAGCACCGCTTTGGGCCCCACGAAAACCCACTCGGTCATGCCGGCGGCGTTGGCCTTGTCGCGGCACTCATAGGTGATCTCGCCGACCCCGGTGGTCTCCATCGCTACCTTGTGCCCGTCCGGCACCTTGATGCTGTCGGGCAACCCGGTCTGGGCGAAGGCGGCGGTAGTGGTGGCAAGCAAACCGGCAAGGCACATCAGCTGTTTGGCGTTCATTGATAGCACTCCGAAAGTGGGTAATCCGCTGTGCAGCATCAGCGCTGCTACAGGTACTACCCGCCACCGGGCGATTTGGATGCAGAGGCGAAAAAAGAAATTTTTCCGCAGGAGCCGAGTCAGCTGCTACAAAGAGAGAACTGCAAAGGAGGTGTGTATGTACCAGCTCTACGGACACAGGAACTCCGGCGCTGCGGCGATTGAGGCGGCGTTGGAACTCTGCGAGATTCCCTATCGTTTTATCGATGTCGAGGCCTCACCAGAGTCGGCGCAGGCCCTGGAGAAACTCAATCCGCTGAAGCAGATACCAACCCTGCAATTGCCCGACGGCAGCGTCCTGACCGAGAGCGCCGCGATCCTCATCCACCTGGGGCTGACCTTTCCCCAGTCGAACCTGCTGCCGGATGACGTCGCCGAACGCGACCAGGCCATTCGCGGCCTGGCGTTCATTGTCAGCAATTGTTATGCGGCGATCGGCATCATCGACTACCCCGAGCGCTGGCTGGACGAGTCGGATGAGAAGTCCCGACAGAACCTCATGGCCGGCGCGCGCCAGCGCCTGCACTGGAGTTGGGAGGTGTTCGCCGACCAGTTTTCCGGCGAGTTGTACCTGGGCGACGAGGCGCCAGGCGCTCTGGACGTTCTGGCCGCCGTGGTCAGTCGCTGGGCGGGTAGCCGCGAACATCTGCGCATCACCCGGCCAGGATTTTATGCGTGGCTGGAGCGAATCGATCGGCATCCGACATTGGCACCGGTGTTTGCCCGGCATTGGCCAACGTGAACAATACTGTGGGAGCGCGCCTGCTTGCGATGGAATGTCAGATCCAATGAGGTCGACTGACACTCCATCGCGAGCAGGATCACCCACGGTGGGAACCCAAACTATTCGCCGCGAATGTACTGCTCCAGCTGCCGAATGAGCTCGGCCTGTTCGGCAATGGCTTCCTTGACCAGGTCGCCGATCGACAGCAGGCCGATCAGCTTGCCGTTCTCGACCACAGGCAAGTGACGCAGCCGTTTATCGGACATGATGCCCAGACAGGTGTCCACGGTCTGGTGGGTGTCCACGGTGATCACTTGCGAGACCATGATGTCGCGCACCGGCGTACCCACCGAGGAACGACCATGCAACACCAGTTTGCGCGCGTAATCCCGTTCGCTGATGATCCCCAGCACCTGGTCATTTTCCACCACGAGCAGGGCGCCGACGTTCTTCTCGGCCATCTTCATCAACGCTTCTAGCACCATGTGGTCGGGCTTGATCTGGTGCACTTCCTGGTTCTTCTGATCTTTCAACTTGAGCAGTTGGGCGACGGTTTTCATGGTGGGTACTCTGGTGTTGTCGTTGTTCTAGAAGAATCATAGACCCGGGCGTTGAGGGCAAGACGCAAAGCGGCGGATATCATGCAAAAAACGTCATTTGGCTGTTTTTTTATACATTTTCCCATTCCAACTCCACATAACCTCGCTGGCTCGGCAGCTGTGACGAGGATACGCGTAGAATCCCCACCTGAATCGTTATCGAGGCTGCACTGGTGGATCTACAGCAGGGTTTTGTCCTGACCCGGCATTGGCGTGACACCCCGGCCGGTACGGAAGTCGAGTTCTGGCTGGCGACCGATAACGGTCCCCGGCGCATTCGCCTGCCCCATCAACCGTCGGTGGCGTTCATTCCCGCCGAACAGCGGGAACAGGCAGAGCAGGTGCTACAGGGTGAAAAAAACGTCGAGCTACGGCCCCTGGCGCTGCTGGACTTCGAGCATCGCCCGGTGCTCGGCCTGTACTGTCAGCAGCACGGCCAGTTGATGCGCCTGGAAACCGCCCTGCGCAAGGTCGGCGTCGAGATGTTCGAAGCCGATGTGCGACCGCCCGAACGCTACATGATGGAGCGCTTCATCACCGCACCGGTGGTCTTCGGTGGCACGCCGAATGCCGAAGGACTGGTGCTCGACGCGCAGATGAAAGCTGATCCGGCTTACCGGCCCACGCTCAGGCTGGTGTCCCTGGATATCGAAACCACCGCCCGGGGCGAGCTTTACTCGATTGCGCTGCAAGGGTGTGGCGAGCGTCAGGTGTACATGCTTGGTCCGCCCAACGGTGACGACAGCGAGGTGGACTTCCAACTTGAATACTGCGAGTCACGCACCCTGTTGCTGAAGAAACTCAACGAATGGTTTGCCCGTTTCGACCCGGACGCGATCATCGGCTGGAACGTCGTGCAGTTCGACCTGCGGGTGCTCCACGAGCATGCCCGGCGCCTGGCGGTGCCACTCAAGCTGGGGCGTGGTGGCGAAGAGATGCAGTGGCGTGAACATGGCAGCCGCAATCACTTTTTTGCGGCAGCGGCGGGCCGCTTGATCATCGACGGCATCGAGTCCCTGCGCTCAGCGACCTGGAGTTTCCCCTCGTTCAGCCTGGAGAACGTCGCCCAGACCCTGTTGGGGGAGGGCAAGGCGATCAGCACGCCTTACCAGCGCATGGACGAAATCAACCGCATGTTCGCCGAGGACAAGCCGGCCCTGGCCAAATACAACCTCAAGGACTGCGAATTGGTCACGCGGATTTTCGCCAAAACCGAGCTGTTGACCTTCCTGCTCGAGCGCGCCAGCGTTACAGGTTTGCCGGCGGACCGCAGCGGCGGCTCGGTAGCGGCCTTCACCCACCTTTACATGCCGCTGATGCACCGCCAGGGCTTTGTTGCGCCGAACCTCGGCGGGCGGCCACCGCAAGCCAGTCCTGGCGGTTTTGTCATGGACTCACAGCCGGGGCTCTACGAATCGGTGCTGGTGCTCGACTACAAGAGCCTCTACCCCTCGATCATCCGCACGTTCCTGATCGACCCGGTCGGCCTGATCGAAGGCCTCAAGCACCCGGACGACCACGACTCGGTCCCCGGTTTCCGCGGCGCGCGGTTTTCCAGGACCCGGCATTGCCTGCCAGCGATTGTCTCGCGGGTGGCCGAGGGCCGGGAAACCGCCAAGCGTGAGCACAACGCGCCGCTGTCCCAGGCCCTGAAGATCATCATGAACGCGTTCTACGGCGTGCTCGGGTCCAGCGGCTGCCGGTTCTTCGACACGCGCCTGGCCTCATCGATCACCTTGCGCGGGCACGAGATCATGCTGCGCACTCGTCAGCTGATCGAGGCGCAGGGGCACACGGTGATTTACGGCGATACCGACTCGACCTTCGTCTGGCTGCGTCGGGCCCATGGCCAGGAAGAAGCCGCGCAGATCGGCAGGGCCCTGGTCGATCACGTGAACCAGTGGTGGCGTGGGCACGTGCAGCAGCAGTATGGGCTGCAAAGCGTGCTTGAACTGCAATATGAAACCCACTACACGCGGTTCCTGATGCCGACCATTCGCGGTGCGGAGGAGGGCAGTAAAAAGCGTTATGCAGGATTGGTCCGCCGTGCCGATGGTACCGACGAGATGGTCTACAAGGGCCTTGAAGCGGTGCGTACCGACTGGTCACTGCTGGCCCGCCAATTCCAGCAGGAACTCTATTCGCTGATATTCCACCGCAAGCCCTATCAGGATTATGTGCGCGACTACGTGCGCAAGACCCTGGCCGGCGAGTTCGACGAGCGCCTCGTCTATCGCAAACGCCTGCGCCGCACCCTCGACGACTATGAGCGCAACGTGCCTCCACATGTGCGGGCGGCGCGCATCGCCGATGCCTACAACGACCAGCAGGGCCGGCCTCGGCAGTACCAGAACGGCGGCTGGATCAGTTACCTGATCACCGTAGCCGGGCCTGAGCCGCTGGAGGTGCGCAGCGCGCCCGTCGACTATGACCATTACGTCACGCGGCAACTGCAACCGATCGCGGACGCCATCCTGCCGTTTGTAGATGACGACTTTTCAACCCTGATTGGAGGGCAACTGGGGCTCTTTTGAGTCCAGTAGCGACAGGGTCCACTCGTCCGGAATGCCGTGGTAGTAACGGTCCAGGGCCTGATGGAACAGACTGTCCCCGGGGCTGAACTGCGTAAACAGGGTCATGGAGGAGTGAAACTTCAGGTTGTCGGGGTGACCGAAAATGTCACCGATGGACCGATGCTTGATGTTGAGCACCAATTGAGTACAGGTCCGCAGCCGTGCACCCAGCACTGCATGATCCAGATAGGCCATCGCTTCTGCGGCCGACTGGATAGCGAAGCGCCGCGACATTTCGCTGCCACCCAGTCCGGCGATCTGCGGGAAGATGAACCACATCCAGTGCCGGCGCTTGCAGCCGGCAGCCAGTTCCTCGAGGACGTAGTCGAACACCGGGTCCTGCGCCTGGAGGAAGCGGTCCAGGTTAAAGGAGTCCAGCGGGTCGGTGCTTCTCATGTAGAAGCCCTCTGATGAAACCGATGGCCTAGACCATGGCCAGTCGCTGTTTGCGTTGTGGCGCACGAAACACTTGGTCCAGCGCCTCCAGATCCCCGGGTTCAAGCCGTATGTCGTGTGCTTGGGCATTGAGTTTGACGTGCTCGGGCCGGACCGCCTTGGGGATGGCGATTACCCCGTCCTGCCGCAGAATCCATGCCAGTGCCACCTGCGCCGGTGTCGCGGCGTGACGGGCTGCCACTTGTCCGAGGGTGGCGTGGGCCAGCATATGCCCACCTTGGCCAATGGGACAGTAGGCCATGACGGGCAGCCTCTGTTGCTGGCACCACGGTAGCAGGTCGAATTCGATGCCGCGCGCTTCCAGGTTGTACAGCACCTGATTGGTGGCGCAGGCCGGTGCAGCCAGTTCGTGCAGGTCATCCAGATCAAAATTGGACACCCCCCAGCGGCCGATCTTGCCGGCCTCGCGCAAGCGCTCGAAGGCGTCGACAGTTTCCTCCAGCGGATACTGGCCGCGCCAATGCAGCAGATACAGATCGATGTAATCGGTGCGCAGCCGCTTCAGGCTGCGCTCGCACGCCAAGGGAACGCCCTGGCGACTGGCATTGTGCGGGTACACTTTGCTGACCAGGAAGACCTTGTCACGCTGACCCGCGATCGCCTCGCCCACCACTTCCTCTGCTGCGCCTTCGGCGTACATTTCGGCGCTGTCGATCAGGGTCATGCCCAGCTCGATGCCTTGGCGCAAGGCCGCGACTTCGCTGGCGTATTGCGATGAATCCTCGCCCATGCGCCAGGTGCCCTGGCCGATGACCGGTACCTCGACGCCGGCCAATTGCAAAGTGCGCATTCAAACCTCCTGAAAAATCCGCTGGTGTACGTTCGGCAGCATGAACGGCATGAGGTTCATTGCTGCAAGGCTCCAGGCTACCGCAGCCAGTGGACGTTGTTGAGTGGCGCATCCTTCGTGCAGGTTTACGGACCGTCGGCACTGCACTTTTTCGGCATTCGCGGCTCTATCCATGGCCTGCCCGCGGCGATCCCCACCGCCGGCCAATGCCCAAGTCGCAAAATTCATGGCCCAATTGTTGTCCCTCATCACCGCGCACATCCGCGGCCAACGCCGGCTACTCGCCTGCATGGCGCTGCTGTTCGTCACCGGTTGCAGCCAGCAGCAGGGACGGGACGTCATCAGCCAGTTTCGCGAAGGCAAACCCCAGGAATTTCTCCAGACCAGCGTCGACCGCATGGCCACCCTGACCATGCGCGACAACCTCGACAGCCTCTACCTGCTGATGAACAAGCTGTACCTGCGCAACCCCGACGAGCTGAAAAAGTCCGGCTTTCTCGACGCTCGAATCGCAGAAAAACAGGTGCGCATGGCGATCGAGCAGCAGCAACCGCTGCCCACCCTGGGGGGCAGAAAGGACCTGGCGGCGCTGAGCTATGCCATGAGTCCGGAGTTCCTCGGCGACCGGGTCGGTGCGTTCATCTATGCCATCGGCAGCATGCTGGTGACTGCCCACGGTGACCGGCTGGAGTTCTACATGACGGATGCGATCAATCCGACCTTCGTCAACAACGCCGCGCGCAACATCGAGAAAGCCACCTGGATCCTCAGTCAGCGGCAGAACCCCCAGGGTGGACCCTTGCTGTTTTCCAACGAGATCTCGGAGGAAGGCAGCAACCTGAGTTTCGCCGTGGAATTCGGCAAGATCGTTGCGCGCCTGGACCTGTTGACCCAGATGCTCGATGAGCGATATCGACGGATCGGCCTGAACTACGCGCAGAGCCTGCTGTTTCTGAATTTTTTACCGGTGCAGTGATCCGAGTCAGTTACAGTGTTAAGTTGTATACAATCGATGTCGCTTGAAAGGGAGCTGCAACCGTCATGACAGACCAGGCCGCCGTCGAACGTACGCGCACCGAACACTCTGCCCAGAGCGAGAAGCTGCCTTACGCTGCGCTGCTGGCGTTCGCCATGACCGGTTTTATCGCCGTGCTCACCGAAACCCTGCCGGCCGGGTTGCTGACGCAGATCGGCGCCGGGTTGCAGGTCAGCGAAGTGTGGGCCGGCCAGTTGGTAACGCTTTATGCCCTGGGCTCGATCGTGGCGGCCATTCCGCTGACTGTGGCGACTCGCGGCTGGCGGCGTCGGCGAGTGCTGATGATGACAGTGTGCGGATTTCTGTTGTTCAACACCGTCACGACGTTCTCCAGTCACTACGGGCTGACCCTGGTGTCGCGCTTCCTGGCGGGCATGGCGGCGGGCCTGGCGTGGGGCATCATGGCCGGTTACGCCCGGGGGCTGGTCACCCCGCGCCTGCAAGGTCGGGCGCTGGCGATCGCGATGCTTGGCACCCCGGTCGCGTTGTCGCTCGGCACACCTGCCGGGACCTGGCTGGGTAACCTGATCGGCTGGCGCGCCTCGTTCGGCATCATGTCGGCCCTGGCGTTGCTGCTGGCGGCCTGGATCATGGTCGCCGTGCCTGACCGTCCCGGCCAGCCCGACACCGAGCGCCTGCCCCTGGCCAAGGTGTTCAGCATGAAGGGCGTGCGTCCTGTGTTGTTTGTGGTGCTGACGTGGATGCTGGGGCATAACATTCTGTACACCTATATCGATCCGTTCCTGACCCAGGCGGGCCTGGGTGAACGGGTGGACCTGGTGCTGCTGGTGTTCGGTGTCAGTTCGCTGGTGGGTATCTGGGTGATTGGCCTGCTGGTGGACCGTTGGTTGCGCCGGTTGGCACTGATCAGCCTCGCGGTTTTTTCGCTTACCGCGCTGGTGCTGGCCATGGCTGCGTCGTCGCCCTGGGTGGTGTATGGCTGCATGGCGGTGTGGGGGCTGTCATTTGGCGGGTCGGCAACGTTGCTGCTGACGGCGGCTGCAGATTCTGCGGGCGAGAACGTTGATGTGGTGCAGGCGATGCTGACGACTTCCTGGAACGTGGCCATTGCCGGGGGCGGACTGTTCGGTGGTCTGCTGCTGGACCGGGTGGGCGCGATGGCGTTTCCCTGGGCGTTGCTGATTTTGTCGCTGGTGGCGTTTGCTACGGTTTTTGTTAATAGCCAATACAGCTTCAAGCCGGGGCGGCGGTCGCACTGACCTGCAATGATCCGAACTCATTCTGTGGGCGCAACGCTTGCCTGCCGCGGCTGCCTGCGTCGCACCCCTGTGGGAGCAAAGATTGCTCGCGATAGCGGTCCGCCATTCAACATCATTGCCGAATCGATATAACCATAGTCCGCATTGATATAAGTAGTTATAAGAAAAATCGCTATGCTGCGGACCAGTTTTTTCCTGCGGTTTGTTTGGGCGATTTATGGACTTTGGAAACCTCGGGTTAGTCGTTGCAGGCTTGGTAGTCGGTTTTATTGTCGGCATGACCGGCGTCGGTGGCGGGTCGTTGATGACTCCTATCCTGCTGTGGTTCGGCGTCAATCCCGCCACAGCGGTCGGCACTGACCTGCTGTACGCGGCCATCACCAAATCCAGTGGTGTTCTGGTTCACCGCAAAAACAAGAATATCGACTGGGCGATCACCGGCTGGCTGACCCTCGGCAGTGTCCCGGCAGTGGTCATGACATTGTGGTTCCTGAGCACGCTGCACAGCTCTCCGGATGCCATGAATGCCGTTATCAAACAGGCCCTGGGTTTCGTACTGTTCGCGACGGCACTGGCAATTTTCTTCAAGAATCGCCTGCTCGATTTCGCCCACAAACGGGCTGGCGGCAACTACAACCCGAGCGGTCCGCGCCTCAATGTGATGACCGTCATCACCGGTCTGGTCCTCGGCACCATGGTCGCACTGACGTCCATCGGTGCTGGCGCGCTGGGCACCGTGGCCTTGTTCATCCTCTATCCGCTGCTGCCAACCCGGCGCCTGGTTGGCACCGAAATCGCCCACGCCGTACCGCTGACCCTCGTCGCCGGCCTTGGCCACGCGAGCATGGGCAACATGGACTGGCACGTGCTGGGCTATTTGTTGATCGGCTCGCTGCCGGGTATCTGGCTGGGCAGTCACCTCACCGGACGGATCTCCGATGAAGTGCTGCGACCTTGCCTGGCGACCATGCTGGTATTGATCGGTTACAAATTGGCGTTCTGAGTGAGCCGTGCGTCAGGCCTTCTGGATCAGACGCTTCATCACAGTGATGCCGAGCCCCTCGTCATCGACCGTATGCTCGACAACTTCCCAACCCAGCCTGGCATACAGCGACTGGGCCTGGTCGGTATAGAGATACAACTCGGCAATGCCCAGTGCTGCCGCTTCGTCGACAATACGGTTCACCAGCGCCGAGGCAATGCCCCGGCCGCGATGCTCGACCTTCACATACACTCCAGCCAGCCACGGCGTCAGATCCGGGCGGGAGTCGAGGTCGCTGTCGATCAGCAGGGCGCCGCCGAGCATTTGTGCATCTTCGATGGCGACCACAACCGTGGGCACTGCACCTTTGCCACAGGCCGCCCGCATGCGCGCGGTTCTGGCTTGCAGGTTGTCGCCGGGACGGTATTGACCCCACTCGTTGAAATTGAGTTCGGCCAACTCGGGGATGAGTGCGGGGTGGTCGCACAGGTAGTCGATCTGCATGGCGGTTGAAGCTCCTTTTCATGACGCTGCTTGTCGTGCGCCGACCATAGAATGTTCGTTTCAGGTAATCAACTGCGCACAGGATCGCGGTTGCGCAATAATCGCCCTGACCTAAGCTTTGAACAAAGCGAAACATTATTGCGGTGCGTCACCCGGAACAATCACCGCGATGCGCAATCATTAGAGCGTGGATTACAAAAGGAGATGCGCATGCTCATCAGGTCTTTGACCCTGACTACCTTGCTGGTACTCGCCGGCCCCTTGCTCGCCGCTGACGGCGATTCACCGCTGGACATGGACAAGGGCCGCTCGCGTCCGCTGATCGTGATCGCGCCCAGCACGGTGGACCCGACGTGGGTCAGCCTGAAAAAATCCCTGGAAGAGCCCGACAACAAAAAAGGCTTCACCGACCGCAACATGGTGCTTTATTCGGTGATCAACACCATGGGCCAGCGAGAGGGTAAAGACCTCGACCCGCAAAGTACGATGGCGCTGATTCGTGCACTGAAGATGGGGGCAGGGGCGCAGACCAAGGTCATTCTTGTGGGCAAGGACGGTGAGAAGAAGCTTGAGCAATTGGGGACGGTAAACCTGAAGGAGATTTTCAGCACCATCGATGCCATGCCGATGGCTGAAAAAGAAGCGGCGGCAGCGGCGGTGGCGGCACCGGCCGAAGCCGAGCCGGCCAAAGGCGCCAAGGGCGCGAAACCTGCCAAACCGGCTAAACCCGCCAAGCCACCTGAAATGCCCGACGACTGACACAAAAATGGGCGACCTGCACAGGTCGCCCATTTTTTAGTGTTCACACGAAAGGTGGATTCGATCAGTGTGCCAGCACGCTCAGAACCGAGTGAGCGATCTTGACCCTGTCCGGGATTGGAAAGTTCTTGTTCGCCAGAATCACGATGCCTATCTCCTTGGAGGGCACGAACGCCGCATAGGCGCCAAAGCCGCCAGTCGAGCCGGTCTTGTTGATCAGTACATTCTGCGGCTGTGGTTGCGGGGGGTTAAGCCACTTGACTTCATGCGCCTGCATCGCCATTTCCGTTGAATTCCCGGCCAGTAGCTGGTCGAGTGTGATGGGGTAGCTGTACAGCTCCCAACCCAGCCCCTGAGTCATGTTTGCGACGGTGTAGTAGCCGGTGTGGGTGGTAGCGATAGCCTGTTGCATCGGCGCTTCCAGCTTCGTCGGCCGCATGTTTGCCTCGACATAGCGCAGCATGTCGACGGCGCTGGTTTTGACCCCGTACGCCTCGGAATCGAGCGCTCCCGGGCCGACTCTGACCGGTTTATCCTCCTTGTTGTAGCCCTGGGCATACAGTGCCATTTCGGCCTGGGGAACCTTGAGCCAGGTGTGGGAAAGGCCCAGTTTTGGCAGCAAGGTCTGTTCCATCAACTGGTCAAATGGCGCCCCCATGCTTTGCGCGGCCAGGTAGCCAAAGAGCCCGAGGCTGGGGTTGGAATATAGTCGATGGCTGCCAGCGTCATAGGTCGGCTTCCACTGCTGGAAATAGCCGATCATCTTGTCTGGCGAGTCGGCATTTTCGGGGAACTGCAACGGCAGGCCACCGGCGGTATACGTGCCCAGTTGCAGCACGCTGATGTTGTCGAAGGCGCTACCTTGCAATGCCGGGAGAATCTGACTGGCCTTTGTGGACAGGGACAATTTGCCGCTGGCCTGGGCGTAGGCGGCCAGGGTCGCGGTGAAGGTTTTGCTGATTGAGCCTATTTCGAACAAGGTGTTTTCAGTGACCGCCTTGCCGGTTTCCCTGGAGGCTGCGCCGAAGTTGAAATAATGCGCCTGGCCCTTGTAGGTGACGGCTACCGCCATGCCCGCGATGTTTTGTTGCTGCATGACGGGGGTCACGGCGGCCTTCACGGTCGCTTCGATTTGTTGATCGGAGGGGGCGGCGGCGATGCAGTGGGTCGTGGCGAGGAGGAGTCCGAATGCGCTGCAGGCCAGGGTTTTGCTGAGGCTGGAGGTGTGCATGAGGTGTGGTTGTCCTTGGTGTTTTTGCACAGTGTACAGGCTGGGTGGGGAGTGAATCCTGAGCAAGCAACGCTTTGCTCTCACAGGTGTCACTTCCCGCAAGCCCAGGAAACGGATCTGTACACCGCCAAAAAGCCCTAGCGCATCAGACACGGCCGCTTGTTATCGAACTTCCAACCCGGAATCAGAAACTGCATCGCCACGCTGTCGTCCCTCGCACCCAGGCCCATGCCTTTATAAAGCTCATGAGCCTTGGCCAATTGATCCTCATCCAGCTCAACCCCCAACCCTGGCTTCTTCGGCACCTGCACGCAGCCGTCGACGATTTGCAGAGGTGCTTTGGTCAAGCGCTGGCCGTCCTGCCAGATCCAGTGCGTGTCGATGGCGGTGATGTCGCCCGGCGCGGCGGCCGCGACGTGGGTGAACATCGCCAGAGAAATATCGAAGTGATTGTTGGAGTGCGAGCCCCAGGTCAGGCCCCACTCATGGCACATCTGCGCCACCCGGACCGAGCCCTGCATCGTCCAGAAGTGCGGGTCGGCGAGGGGGATGTCCACCGATTGCAGCTGGATCGCATGGCCCATTTCCCGCCAGTCGGTAGCGATCATGTTAGTGGCGGTTTTCAAGCCCGTGGCACGGCGGAATTCGGCCATCACTTCACGGCCCGAATACCCGTTTTCCGCTCCGCAAGGGTCCTCGGCGTAAGCGAGCACATGATGCTGATCCCTGCACAGGCGAATCGCTTCTTTCAACGACCATGCGCCGTTAGGGTCCAGGGTGATGCGTGCGTCAGGGAAGCGTTCGGCCAGGGCCGTCACGGCTTCGATTTCCTCATCCCCTGACAACACGCCGCCTTTAAGCTTGAAGTCCTTGAACCCGTACCGCGCATGGGCGGCCTCTGCCAGGCGGACCACGGCGTCGGTGCTCATGGCCTTTTCGTGACGCACCTGGAACCAGTCGTTATCCGCGTCCGGTTCGCTGAGGTAGGCCAGGTCCGTTTCGGTGCGATCACCCAGGTAAAACAGATACCCGAGCATCTTCACTTCATCGCGCTGCTGACCTTCGCCGAGCAGGGCGGCGACCGGCACTTCCAGATGCTGACCAAGCAGGTCCAGCAGCGCGGCTTCCAGCCCGGTCACCGCGTGGATCGTGATGCGCAGGTCGAAAGTCTGCAGACCGCGACCACCGGCATCGCGGTCGGCGAATGTCTGGCGCACCTGATTGAGGATCTTCTGATAGGTGCCGATCGGGCTCCCCACCACCAGCGATCGAGCGTCTTCCAGCGTCTGGCGAATACGCTCGCCACCGGGTACCTCACCGACGCCGGTGTGCCCGGCATTGTCCTTGAGGATCACGATATTGCGCGTGAAAAACGGGCCATGGGCGCCGCTCAGATTGAGCAGCATGCCATCGTGGCCTGCCACCGGCACTACTTGCATACTGGTGATGATCGGGGCTTTTGCGGTGTCTTGTGTGTGCATTTTCTTGTCCTTATGACCGGGTTCAGGCGTGGTTTGGCGCAGGGTCCAGTACAACGTCGGGAGCGGGCTTGGGTGTGTTGCGTGCGGCGAAGACGATGATCGCGGCAATGATCGAGGTGGCGGCCAGGCCGTACAGACCGCCCTGGATCGAACCGGTGTGCTCTTCCAGCAGGCCGAAGGTGGTGGGCGCGACGAAGCCGCCGAGGTTGCCCACCGAGTTGATCAGGGCAATCACCCCGGCAGCGATCCGTGCATCCAGATAGGCCTGGGGGATCGGCCAGAACAGCGAAGAAGCCGATTTGAAACCCAGTGCCGCGAAACAGATCGCGACGAAGGCGAAGACCGGCCCGCCTGTGGTGGACATGAACATCCCTGCGGCGGCAATCAGCAACGCGGCGGCCACCCAGGCTTGCTGGTGTTTCCATTTGGCTGAGAGGGACGCGAAGGCATACATGCCGATGATCGACAGCAACCAGGGGATCGAGTTGAACAAGCCGACCTGGATGTCGCTGAGTTCGCCCATCTTTTTGATGATGCTCGGCAGCCAGAAGGTCGCGGCGTAGATGGTCAGCTGGATGAAGAAGTAAATCACGCAGAACAGGATGATCTGGCGGTCCTTGAGCAGCTTGCCCAGTGACGGCTTGATCGGCGTTGCTGCTTCGCGAGCCAGTTGTTCATCGTCGATGGCCTTGACCAGTGCATCCTGTTCGTCGCGGCTCAGCCACTTGGCGTCGTGCGGTTTGGAGTCCAGCCAGAACCAGACGAACACGCACAGGCAGACGGAGAACATGCCCTCGATGAAGTACATCCATTGCCAGCCGTGCATCCCCAATCCGTTGATTTGCAGGAGGAGCCCCGACAGCGGGCCGGAAATCAGCGAAGCAATGGCTGAGCCGCTGAGGAAGATCGCGATTGCTTTGCCGCGCTCCACGCCTGGCAGCCAGCGGGTGAAGTAGTAAATCACCCCGGGGAAAAATCCGGCTTCGGCTACGCCCAGCAGGAATCGCAGGATGTAGAAGTGGGTTTCGTTCTGGATGAATGCCATGCATGCGGCTACAAGGCCCCAGGTCAGCATGATGCGGGTCAGCCAGATACGTGCACCGACTTTCTGCAGGAGGATGTTGGAGGGGACTTCGAACAGCGCGTAACCGATGAAGAACAGGCCGGCACCAAGGCCGTAGGCAGCAGCGCCGATGCCCAGGTCGTGTTCCATGTGGGCGCGGACGAAGCCGATGTTTACCCGGTCAATGTAGTTGACGATGAACATGATGAGGAACAGCGGCAAGACGTGGCGTTTGACTTTCGAGATGGCGGAACTCAGGACCGGATCGGCGGCCTGGTTCATCCCGTTTATGGATGATTTCACAGATTTTCTCCCACTGATTATTTTTATGCGGGGTGGAGCTTCCTGTTGCGTTGATAGACATCATACAACTGCTATTTTTACGCCTGCAAGGTGTTCTGCTCAGTAAAATGGCAGAAATAGGTGGTATTTTTTAATCTTTAGCGGAGGTGCTGGCGCTGTAATTAGCTATTTTCCAGGGTTTTGTTGAGTGTTGTCATACAAGCTGACCGTCTTTGCCAGAGATTCCCGAGCAGCGCAGTGCTACGATTGCAGCAGTTCCGCTTTCGGATGACGCCATGCAAGAAGACCTCGAAGCACCCGCTCGCAAGCGCACCCATAACCTGGCCCATGACCTGGTCGCCAAGCTGACCCAGAGCATCCTGCTGGGGCAGATGCAGCCAGGGGACAAGCTGCCGTCCGAGAACTCGATCGTGCAGGAACACGGGGTCAGTCGCACCGTGGTGCGCGAGGCAATCTCCAAGCTGCAGGCGTCGGGTTATGTCGAGACACGTCACGGCATCGGTACCTTTGTGCTGGAGCGCGAGACGCAGCAGGGCCTGCGATTGAACGTCGATACCGCGCTGGGGGTGCGCAGCATCCTGGAGCTGCGCATGGGGCTGGAAACCCAGGCCGCCGCGTTGGCAGCTATGCGCCGTTCGGATCAGCACCTGGTGCAAATGCGCCAAGCGCTGGACGACTACCAGCGCTTGCTGGCGAATAACGACAGTTGCGTTGAAGCCGACAGGCGTTTTCACCTGCTGATCGCCGAAGCCACCGGCAATGCCTGCTTCAGTGAAATCATGCAGCACCTGGGTAACGCGATGATTCCTCGAACCCGGGTCAACGCCGCCGAACGCGGCGCGGCGGACTTGAGCAAGCTGGGCCTGCTGGCCAACCTTGAGCATGAGGCAATTCTCAATGCGATCAAACGCCAGGACACTGACGCGGCGCGCGCTGCCATGTGGTTGCACCTGACCAACAGTCGCGACCGCTTTCTCGCCGATCACACCTGACCGTCCGTCTCGCCGACAGCACGCGGCGCCCGCACCCGTTTCCAACAAGTACGGCCCAGATTTGCTGGACCTCATCAATGAGGTGCGTCATGGCTAACGAAACGAACTTCCCCGGCACAACCCCCAACACCGACCCTGCCAGACCCATGCCCGGCACGGATGAGCCGTTGATGGATCACGATGCGCCCCCTGGCATGGACCCCTCGCGGAATCCGTCCGAGGCGGATGCGGATCGTCCTGAAGACTGGATGGACCCCACTGCGGACGAAGACATGCCGCCAGCGGATGAACCTTCGCCGCTGTCAGATGATCGTCGCTAAATGGCACCAGGCGACCTTGCCGCATTAATGAGTCGTTGTATTCGCAAGCCTGACGGCATCTGCCTGTCAGGCTTTTTCTTTGGGTGAAAATGTTTGGCGGGCGGGGCTGTCAGTTCCCCGGGGTCTATCGATCTCCATCTATGCTTTATCCACAAACGGATGGCACTCGCGCGGACCGTGGTGGACTAAGCATCAGGTCGCGAACTTGCGGCCTGTGGACTGACATGGATCGGACATGAACGAAAAGACGCTACAGAATAAATCGTTGGTGATACTGCTGTTCGTGGTCACCGCCGCCTTCATCTGGATCCTGCTGCCATTTTATGGTGCGGTGTTCTGGGCGGTGATTCTGGGAATTGTGTTTGCACCCTTGCAGCGCCGCCTGCAGTTGAAGTTTGGCTGGCAGCGCAACGTGACCTCCCTGTGTACCCTGAGTGTGTGTCTGGTGATCGCGATTTTGCCGGTGATCATCATCAGTGCGTTGCTGGTGCAGGAAGGCGCGGTGTTCTACAAGAGTGTGGAAAGCGGCGAGCTGGATATTGCGGCCTATGTGGCCCAGTTCAAACACAGCCTGCCGACGTACTTCCAGCACTTGCTCGACCGCTTCGGCATGGGCGAGCTGAACGGCTTGCGGGAAAAACTGGTGAAGAGCGCAATGACCGGGGGCCAGGTCCTGGCATCCCAGGCCTTCAGTTTTGGCCAGGGCACGTTTGAGTTCGTCGTGAGTTTTTTCATCATGCTGTACCTGCTGTTCTTCTTCCTGCGCGACGGCCCCGAGCTGGCGCGCAAGGTTCGCGCGGCAGTGCCGCTGCAGGAACACCAGAAACGCCGGCTGCAGCTCAAGTTCAATCGCGTGGTGCGCGCGACCGTGAAAGGCAATCTGTTGGTGGCTGTCACGCAGGGCGCTCTGGGCGGACTGATCTTCTGGTTTCTGGATATTCCGAGTGCGTTGCTGTGGGCGGTGCTGATGGCGTTTCTGTCGCTGTTGCCGGCGGTGGGGGCGGGCATTGTCTGGGCGCCGGTGGCCGCTTACTTCCTGCTGACCGGGGCAATCTGGCAGGGCGTGGTACTGGGGTTGTTCGGGGTATTCGTCATCGGCCTGGTGGACAACGTGCTGCGTCCAATCCTGGTGGGCAAAGACACCAAGATGCCGGACTACATGATCCTGATTTCAACCCTGGGCGGCATGGCGGTGTTCGGCCTCAATGGCTTTGTGATCGGGCCACTGATCGCCGCGCTGTTCATGTCGAGCTGGGCGATCTTCAGTGAAACCAAGCCGCGGGTGCAATTGCCTTAAGCACTCAGGCGGCCATGGTCGATACGTTGCGACAATGCCTGTGCGGCCGGCAGTGAAGTCAGCGGGCCGCTGATTGGTTCACCGTCCTGCACAAGATACCAACAAGCCAGCAGACCCAGCTCCCTCAAGGGGGCGGGGACTGCGCTGCCAACTACGGACATGATCTGGACCTGGGACATAACTACCTCCATCAATCGATGGAGCTACCTTACGGGCCCGGCGCCGACAGGAACAATCAACGCTCTCGATAGTCGTCATTGACGCGAGTGAGTGCTGCGTTCAGTCGACCACCAGGTCCAGCATATGCACCACTTCCTGCTCATTGAGCAGCCCCTTGCGCACCAGGTTTTCGGCCAGCAGCGAGAGGAACTTGGCGTTGCGGTGGCCTTCCAGGTTCTTGAGTTCGGTCAGCGTGTCATACACCTTGCTGGAGGTGCACAGGCCGACATTGCGATGCGGATTCTGTGTGGGCATGAGGTCGTCCTTGTTGTTATCAACCTGCTATTGGCGGACAGGCCCAAGCTTGCGGACCTGACATGACATAAATATGACTGTTTTACCCAAAGTGGGGAAAGAGGATCGATTCAATCTTGCCGAATTTGCTTGCAAGCGCTGTTCCGACAGCGACCTCGGCAACATCGATCCAGACCTGAACCGATCAGCGGGCACAAAAAAGCCCCGTTTTGAGGCGGGGCCTGATGGGTCTGTCAGTAGTGCGGGCGGCCGTAATAACCACGGGGCGGGCCGTAATAGCCGCGCGGTGGACCGTAGTAGCCGCGGGGCGGACCGTAGTACACCGGCGCTGGCTGATAGTAGACCGGCTGTTGAACGTAGACCGGCGCCGGCTGGTAATAGACCGGTGGCGGCTGTTGCACATAAACCGGCTGTGGTTGGGCGTAGACTGGTTGCTGCACATACACCGGCCGGTTGGCGTTGATCAGGGCCGAACCGACGATGGCCGAGCCCACGATCGCACCAAATACCGCTGGACCTTGCCAACCGCCACCACCGCCATGGGCCTGTGATTGCCCTGTGACCGCGAGAGCGCCGATCAGCAAGGCCACTGTGGAGATTTTACGGATCATGATAATTCCTCGGTTCTTCGACCCGGCGCTTGTGTCTGCAATAGACTCAAGGATTGTCGCGGGGATACATCTAAGACAGCACTTTTTGCAAAATCAGCACAGCCGCTGGGTAAATTTTGTGTAAGGTCCGTACCGGCTTGTCGACGGTCCCGTTCCCAGCGAACGCTGGCCTTTATGATCGAACAGAACAGGATGGAATGGCCAATCCCGTCCATCTGAAAGTGCACTTGATGGAGATTTTTTCATGCAGATGAACCCCAACCGAGATACCCAGCTGTGCATGTCCCTTTCAGGGCGTCCGGGGAATTTTGGCCTGCGTTTTCACAATCATCTGTACGAGCAGTTGGGCCTGAATTTTTACTACAAGGCGTTCAGCAGCCAGGATTTGCCTGGTGCGGTGGGCGGCATTCGCGCTTTGGGCATCCGTGGCTGCGGGGTGTCGATGCCGTTCAAGGAGGCCTGCATCGCCCTGGTGGATGAGCTGGACGCATCGGCTGCGGCCATCCAGTCGATCAATACCATCGTCAACACCGATGGCCACCTCAAGGCTTACAACACCGATTACATCGCCATTGCGCAGCTGCTTGAAACTCATCAGGTGCCCAAGGATTCGACCTTCGCCCTGCGCGGAAGCGGCGGCATGGCCAAGGCGGTGGCGAGTGCGCTGCGCGATGGCGGTTACAGCAATGGCCTGATCGTCGCCCGCAACGAACAGGCCGGGCGCGCCCTGGCAAATTCGCTGGGCTATGAATGGCAAGCAGAGCTGGGAAATGAGCGGGCGCAGATGCTGATCAACGTCACACCGATCGGCATGACCGGTGGGCCGGAAGCCGAGCAACTGGCCTTTGCGGCAGATGCGATTGAAAAAGCGCAAACCATCTTCGATGTGGTGGCAATCCCCTCGGAAACGCCGTTGATCGTGCGCGGACGTGCCGAGGGGAAGCGAGTGATCACAGGGCTTGAAGTGATCGCCATCCAGGCGCTGGAGCAGTTCGTGCTGTACACCGGCGTGCGGCCGACGGATGAGCAGTTTCGCCTGGCGGTAGAGTTCGCGCGCAGCTGACGTGCCAGCGCGGGGGGCGTCATCCCCCAATTGATAGGGAGCAATGCGCCCGTAGGAACTGCCGAAGGCTGCGATCTTTTGATCTTGATTTCATAAGCGTTCTAAATCAAAGATCAAAAGATCGCAGCCTTCGGCAGGTCCTACATGGAAAACGCATCTTCCGTGTTGTTCAAGTCAGGGAAACGCATTTTCCGGGTGTTCAAGTCAGGAACATACATTCGTCAGGTTATTCCAGGCGGGAAAGGCGCTCTTCCAGCGCGGCAATCCGCGCTTCCAGCTCTTCGATCCTTTCCACCGAAACGCCACCGCTCGAGCCGCGTTCCGCAGGGTTATGCCGTGCGGCCAGAATCACCTCGATGTCCGCCGGATCCCCCAGCGCGTGCATGTAGCGGTCCTCGCGCTGTCCGGCCTGGCGCGGGATCAGCAGCGCCAGCCCGCGTGCGATCAGGCGTTCCAGTTGATGCACTACCTGCTCGGCGTCTTCGAAATCATGCATGCGACCGCTGCGGGTCAGCAGTTCATTGACCGTTTGCGGGCCGCGCAGAAACAACAGTCCCGCCAGGATCACTTGTGCCGGCACCAGTTCCAGCGCCTTGTCGACCTTATGCTCCCAGCGGTCGGCGCGGCTGCCCATCACCAGTTTGGTGAAGCCGCGACCTTCCAGCGCGCGCAGGCTCTGGCCTACCTGGCCCTGGGTGAGGTTCATCACCGGCTCGCGGCTGGTTTTCTGGTTGCAGGCAATCACCAGCGCATTAAGCGTCAGCGGGTAGGTTTCCGGGCTGGTCGCCTGTTTTTCGATCAACGAGCCCAGGATGCGGATTTCCGTGCTGTTGAGCCGCGGTTCGTCGAGGGTCGTTTGTTGTTCAGTGCTCATTTTTTTCTATCCCTAATTGGCAGTCGGGTCGGCAACCACGACTCATCCCCATGTGAATCGAGCCGGGAATCTTGCGCTAAAGAGACTATCCCGAATCTGCGGCAGTGGCCAATGGACACGCATGCATGCACATCAGCGTGTCGATCCGTTCCAAGGCTATAATCGCCCCCACGTTTCCCTACTGTCATCACACGAGACTGCCATGACCATTTCCCTGTACGACGCCTCCATCCCGGTTTTCACGCAAATGCTCACCGCCCTGAGCGACGTTCTGAAAAAAGCTGAAGCTCACGCCAGCGCAAAGAACATCGACCCGAACGCGCTGCTGCAAGCGCGCCTGTTCCCGGACATGTTCCCGCTGGTGCGCCAGGTGCAGATCGCCGTTGATTTCGCCAAGGGCGTGTCCTCGCGCCTGGCCGAGATTGAAGTGCCGAAGTACGAAGATACCGAAACCACCTTCGCCGAGTTGCAAGCGCTGCTGACCAAGGTGCTGGGCTACATCGGCGAAATCAAACCCGAGCAGATCAACGGCCAGGAAGGTATCGAGATCGTGACGCGTCCGGGCACGCCTAAAGAGAAGCGCTTCACCGGCCAGGCCTACCTGCTGACTTACGGCTTGCCGCAGTTCTTCTTCCACGTCACCACCGCTTACGCCTTGCTGCGTCATAACGGTGTGGAAGTGGGCAAGCGCGATTACATGGGCGCGTTCTAAGCTGCCCAGGCACAAAAAAGCCCGCCAGGGTTTGCGCCTTGCCGGGCTTTTAGTTTTAAAGTCAAAAGATCGCAGCCTGCGGCAGCTCCTACAGTGGATTGGTGTTCACCCGGTAGGCGCTGCCGCAGGCTGCGATGTTTTGCTGTTCAGCTTTACGCCAGTCTCTGAGCCTTCTCTTCTTCACCCAGACAAGCGGCCGCAGTAAACAAGACATCCGTCGACGAATTCAACGCAGTTTCCGCCGAATCCTGAATCACCCCGATGATAAAACCGACCGCCACCACCTGCATGGCGATCTCGCTCGGGATGCCGAACAGGCTGCAGGCCAGCGGAATCAGCAGCAGCGAACCACCGGCCACACCCGAGGCGCCGCAGGCGCAGATGGCCGCGACCACGCTGAGCAGAATGGCGGTGGGTATGTCCACGGCAATGCCCAGCGTATGCACGGCAGCCAGGCTCAGGACGGTAATGGTGATCGCCGCACCCGCCATATTGATCGTCGCGCCCAGCGGGATCGAGACCGAGTAGGTGTCTTCGTGCAGGCCCAGGCGCTTGCTCAACTCCAGGTTCACCGGAATATTAGCCGCCGAACTGCGGGTGAAGAATGCGGTGATGCCGCTTTCCCGCAGGCACATCAGCACCAGCGGGTAAGGGTTGCGACGCAGTTTCCAGTAGACGATGGCCGGGTTCATCACCAGCGCCACGAACAGCATGCAACCGAGCAGGACCGCCAGCAGGTGCAGGTAGCCGACCAGGGCACCAAAGCCCGAGGTGGCCAGGGTCGAGGCCACCAGGCCGAAAATCCCCAGCGGGGCAAAGCGGATCACCATGCGCACGATCAGGGTCACCCCGTTGGACAGGTCGCCCAGTACCTCGCGTGTGGTGTCGCCCGCATGGCGGATGGCCACGCCCATGCCGATCGCCCAGGCCAGGATGCCGATGAAGTTGGCGTTCATCAGCGCGTTCACCGGGTTGTCCACCGCACTCAACAGCAGGCTCTGCAATACCTCACCGATTCCGCCAGGTGCCGTTACGGCCACGTCCTGGGTGGAGAGCACCAGGCTCGACGGGAACATCATGCTGGCAACGACCGCGACCACCGCCGCAGCGAATGTGCCCAGCAGGTACAGGAACAGGATCGGCCGGATGTGAGTCTCCTGGCCGTGCTTGTGATTGGCGATCGACGCCATGACCAGCACGAACACCAGGATCGGCGCGACTGCTTTCAGCGCCGAGACGAAGACCTTGCCGATGAATGCAGTGGACTTCGCCACGTCCGGCGCGAGCAGCGCCAGGGCAATGCCGGCGATCAGGCCGATGATGATTTGGGTAACCAGGCCGGTGCTTTTCAGGCGGTGCAGCAGGGAAGGGGATGAAGGGGTCATAAAGCGGGCATCTCTGATTTTTTTAGGTGCGGGCTAGCCGACGAACAGGGTGTGCATATCGCGGGGCGCGGACTTTATCACAGCGTAGGCTCGATCCTTCAGACCTGTGACGATTGGCCGCCCGGTTGTTCAACCGGTTTTGCAGGTTCGTGCATCCCGGTGCGCAAACACTTCTGGTAGGATGGCCCATCCTCATTTTCAAGTTCTGCCAGTGGGCCTTCGGGCTAGCGCTGGTGTCGTCGTTTTCCTGGAGTTCTGCATGCTGTTGCCCATCCTTCTGTTGTCGGCCGCCGGTTTCACCGTGCTGACCACGGAGTTCATCATCGTCGGCCTGTTGCCGGCAATCGCTCGAGACCTGGCTGTCACCATCCCGCAAGCGGGCCTTCTGGTGACCCTGTTCGCCTTCACGGTCGCTGCATTCGGCCCGTTCCTGACCGCGTACTTCGCCCGGTTCGAACGGCGAAAATTGTTTATTTCGGTATTGATCATGTTTGGCCTGGCCAACACGCTCGCCGCGTTTGCCCCCAACATCTGGGTGATGGCCGCTGCGCGCCTGATTCCGGCGCTGGGGCTGCCGGTGTTTTGGGCACTGGCCAGTGAAACGGCAGTGGACATCGTGGGCCCTGACTTCGCCGGGCGGGCAATCGCCAAGATCGGCTTTGGCATCGTCTGCGCCACGGTATTTGGCATCCCGGTGGGCACGCTGATTTCCGATGCGTTCGGCTGGCGCAGTGCCTTCGGCATTCTGGCGGTGATCGCGTTTGCCAAGGCATTGCTGCTGTTTATCTACCTGCCCAGGACCAGCCTGCATCAGCACCAGGTCAGTTTCCGTTCGCAATTCAAGATCCTGCGCAGCCCGTTGATGATCGGCCATGTGCTGTTGTCGATCCTGGTGTTCAGCGGCATGTTTACCGCCTACACCTATCTGGCGGATATCCTCGAGCGGCTTGCCGGTTTCAACGGCACCCTGGTCGGCTGGTGCCTGATGGGCTTTGGTGCGGTCGGTCTGATCGGTAACTCCCTGGGCGGCCGTGCCGTGGATCGCCATCCGCTGATTGCTTCGGTGATGTTTTGCGCATTCATGATTGCCGGCATGGTGACGCTGGTGCCGAACATTCATTCGACCCTGGGCCTGGCGGCGGCGATGGGGATCTGGGGCGTGACCCAGGCTGCGTTGTTCCTCGTCAGCCACGTTCGGCTCATGAAGGCCGCCCCCGAAGCGCCAGCGTTTGCCGCGTCGCTGAACATCGCCGGGGCCAACCTCGGCATCGGCCTGGGCGCCATGGTGGGTGGTCGCGTGATCGACAGCGTTGGCCTGCAAGGCCTGGGGTTCGCCGGGGCGGCGTTTATCCTTGCCTCGATCTTGCTGGCCATCGCCCTGATGACCTTCAAACCAAGGGAAGTTTGCGCCTGAAAGCTTAAACCCCGGGAAACAGCTCTCGTCGGGCGCCTTCGGTAATCGCAACGATACCGGGGTGCTTGACCTTGCGCTCCACCGAGATGGCGTAGAACGATTCGGTGACCGCATCCGTCTGGCCGATCAACTCCACGCCATATTGGCGTCTGACTTCATCGGCGATCACGCTGGGGCCGATGAAGATCCCGCTGCCGGATTGCCCGAAGGCCTGCATCAGCGCGCTGTCATCGAACTCGCCGACAATTCTTGGCTGTATCTGCTGCTCGGCGAACCAGCGCTGCAAGCGACTGCGCACCACGGTTTCCGGCCCGGGAATCAGTAGCGGGGCACCGTGAAGGCTGCGGGGAAAATCCTGGCCGTATTGCGCCGCCAATTGCGCAGTGGCGAAGAAGCTGATGCCGCACTCCCCGAGTTTCTGGCTGTAGCCCTTGATGTCGAGGTGCGAGGGCATGGGGCTGTCGGAGATCACCAGGTCCAGGCGCTGGATCGCCAGGTCGGCGAGCAGGCGTTCGAGTTTGTCCTCGCGACAGGTGATGCGCATCGGCTCGCTCAACTCCATGGTCGGCGCGATCAGGCGGTAGACGATGGATTTGGGTACCACGTCCGCCACCCCTACCCGAAACAGAATCTGTTGTTCGTTGGGCTGGGCGCGCAGCATCAGCTCCAGTTCGCCACCCAGCTGGAACATTTGCTCGACGAAGGGCAGGGTCTGGCGCCCGGCTTCGGTCAGCTCCAGCTGCCGGCCGACGCGCTGGAACAGTTCGATCCCATAGGTTTGTTCCAGCAGCGAGATCTGCCCGCTGATGGTCTGCGGCGTCAGGTTGAGCTGTTCGCAGGCGCGCACAATGCTGCCGGTTTTGGCCACGACCCAGAAATAGTGAAGCTGGCGATAATTGAGCATGTCGATCAACAGTTCGTTAAAACCGAAGTATAACAGCCAAAAATACGAATTTTACTGAACTGTTTCGGTCTCTAGAATGCAGCGCTATCAACGGGCCACTGTATTGGCTGCGTTTGTTCTAACGAGGAAATTTCATGAAGTTTAAAACCACGGCGTTGTTGGTCGCGTCTTTACTGTTACTGGCGGGCTGCGACCAGGCTGAAAAAAGCGCTCAGCAGTTGATGGGCAAGGCCGCTGAGACTGCCAAACAGGCTATCGACGATACACATAAAGCTGCAGAGCAAGCGATTAGCGACGCCACCGGCGGTTTGATCAGCAAGAAAGAATCATCGGCCGAAGAAAAAGACGACACTGAATCTTCGTCCCAGGAAATCTAAACCGTCTCAACGAGTCAGGACTGACCCATGGAATATCTTTTAGAACTTGCTGTAAGCCCTACCGCCTGGGTTGCCCTGGCTACGCTGGTGGTGATGGAGATCGTGCTCGGCATCGATAACCTGATCTTCATTTCCATTTTGACGAACAAACTCCCCGAGCAGCATCGGCAAAAAGCACGACGCATCGGTATCGGCATGGCGCTGATCCTGCGCCTGGCACTGTTGAGCACCATTGCGTTCATCGTCCAGTTGACGGCACCCGTGATCGAAATCCTCGGCCACGCGTTCTCCTGGAAAGACATGATCCTGATCGCCGGTGGCCTGTTCCTGTTGTGGAAGGCGACCACTGAGATCCATCACAGCATGGACCCGGCGCCGGAAGATCCAAAGTCGGCGACTTCCACCGTGACGCTTGGCTTTGCGGCGGCCATCGGGCAGATCCTGATGCTGGACCTGGTGTTCTCCATCGACAGCATCATTACCGCTGTCGGCATGACCGAGCATTTGCCTATCATGATCATCGCGGTGGTGGTGTCGGTGCTGGTGATGTTGCTCGCGGCTGATCCCCTGGCCAAGTTCATCAACGACAACCCGACCGTGGTGATGCTGGCGCTGGGCTTCCTGATCATGATCGGCATGACGTTGATCGCCGAAGGCTTCGGCGCCCATGTTCCAAAAGGCTATGTGTATGCGGCCATGGCGTTCTCGGCCACGATCGAATGCCTGAACATGATGTCGCGACGGGCCAAGCAGAAGCGTGCGACTGCTGAAGCTTGACGCTGACTGAAAACGCAACGGCCGCCTGGTAATCAGGCGGCCGTTTTTGTTTGTTGAACCCTGGCCAGTCAGTGCGCAGAGACGGATTTGCGGGGCTGCGCCAGGGGTGCAGGTTGCACCGGGTGGTGATGGCGGCGGGCAATACGCAGCACGCCCCACAGCATGGCGGCCGCGACCGCCAGCCATCCGGTTACCAGCATCAGTATGATCATTGCCAGGCTCATCAGTGCCTCCTCTTTGCCCTGCTTCGGGCAACCACTCTTGCTAAATGACAGTCTAGCCGTTGCCATGTTGCAGGCTATTGACCAAAGGTCGCCTGTCACCAACCAGTTCGCTCTATCGAAGTGCCGCTACTGGCACTTGAGGCTATACCCTGGCTGCCTGTCGCCCTATGATCGACGACCTGGCCGGTCGATCGATTGCCGGCATTTGCACAAGAGAGAGATGATGGTACGGGTATTTCCTCGAATTATGGCTGCAGCACTGTTCGCCTGGAGCCTTGCGAGCCTGACTGGCTGCGCCGGCAGCGTCTCGCCGCAAATCAAACGGCTGCCGGAACGGGTCGAGCTCAGTGGCACCTTCTATCGCGGGCAGACCCATCAAAGCGGTCCGCAGGTGCTGGCCAGCCTGCTGTCGCAACAGGGCATCGCGATCACGCCCGGTTTGCTCGACAAGCCGCTGCGTCTGCCGGGTGCCGAGGCTCAGCTGCAGCAGAACATGGTCAACCTTGCCCGGGAATATGGCCTGGTGGTCTACCCCCTGGACGACGATCTGCCAGCATTGCTCACCCAGGTGGCCGCCGGTTATCCGGTGATGGTGCGGTTCAACGAAGGCTCGGCGTTCTGGGCTGGGCCGCGCTACGCCATTCTGTCGGGTTACAACACCCAGAAGCAGACCGTTCTATTGCGCGCCGGGATGGATCGCCGGACGCTGATGAGCTTCAGTTCATTCGAGTCGGCGTTCAAGGACGGCGGCGGCTGGGCGGTACTGCTTCAGAAGCCGGAGCAGATCCCTGCCGATGTCGATCAGCAACGCTGGCTGAAGGCAGCTAACGATCTGGCCCAGGCCGGTCAGGAGCAAGCTGCCGCGCGGGCGAAGAGGGCGCTGGGCTCTCAGTAGTCCGTTCGTCATCTGCCGGGCACCGTCGCGCGTCGCACGCCTCTGAAGTACAAGGCCCGGGTTTTCCGGGCCAGACCAAGGAGGCGCCCATGGCACATTCAAATACTCCCGCCGGCCCGCATTCATCGGAGCATTCGTCCGGTGATGACCTGGGTTTTGATCCTGATTCGCCTGACGCTGCAGACCCGCAAGTCGATCCCGTCGGGCCCGCCATCGCGCCGCTGGACAAGGATCCGAACAAGGACGAGAAGGCACCGGCCAAGCCTTACGACCCGCTGAGTGACCTCAAACCCTGATTTTCTGTGAGGTGCGTATGTCTACCGATTCGAGTTTCAATGACAAGCGTCCGGACAGTGTCCCGACTACCCCTGAGGACGATATCGACCCCGTCCTGGATCCGGACAGTCCACAGCGCGATCCAATGGCGCGTCCGCTGGTGACGCCGGCCGAACACCACAGCGATCCAAGTGCGGGAGATGGCATTCCGGATGATGACCAGATGCCGCTGCCAAACGACTGATGGCAGGTAATAAAAAGCCCCGAACGATCGGGGCTTTTTTTGCGGCTGCGTTTATTTGGACGCCTCGACCACACCGCTCTGGCGGCTCTTCAGGTTCTTCTCCGACTTGTATTGCAGCGCCACCGACGGCACGTTCGCGCCCTTGCCGGTTTCTACCCAGCTGCGAATCCGGCTGGCATCGGCGAAATGAGTGTACTTGCCGAACGCATCGAGTATCACCAGGGCGACCTGGCGATTGCCCATGGTCGTCACCAGCACCAGGCAATGTCCGGCCTGATTGGTGAAACCGGTCTTGGTCAGGCGGATGTCCCAGTTCGGCTTGTTCACCAGGTGGTCGGTGTTGCGAAAGCCCAGGGTGTAGTTGGGTTTGCGGAACGACACGGTTTTTTCCTTGGTGGTGCTTAGCGTCGTCAGCAGCGGGTACTTGTGGGCGGCCACCAGCAGTTTGCTCAGGTCCCGCGCTGTCGAGACGTTGCGAGGGGAAAGGCCGGTGGGCTCGACAAAGTGAGTGCTGGACATGCCCAGGGCCTTGGCCTTGGCGTTCATGGCGGCGATGAACGCGACGTAACCGCCCGGGTAGTGATGGGCGAGGCTGGCCGCGGCGCGGTTTTCCGAAGACATCAGGGCAATGAGCAGCATTTCCCTGCGCGGCATTTCGCTGTTGAGCTTGACCCGGGAGAACACGCCTTTCATTTCCGGCGTGTCGCTGATGTTGATGGAAATGTATTCGTCCATGTTCTGGCGCGCTTCAACCACCACCAGCCCCGTCATCAGCTTACTGACAGAGGCGATGGGCACGACCACGTCCGGATTGCTCGCATAGATGACTTTGTTGGTCTGCATGTCCATCAGCAACGCGCTGCCGGAGGCGATCTTCAGGTGTGTGGCATCCCGAGGCGCCGAGGTGGTTTCGGCGGCGTTGACCGATGGCGTGATGAATGTCCCTGTAACTGCAAAAACCAGGGTCAGGATGGAAAGACGGATTTTCACGCTGGCAGACTCATAAGAGGTGGATAAGCCGTTTTGTAACGGGCTATTTCTTAAAACCGACGCATTTTAGGAGTATGTGCTAGGAAATCTATAGGCGCCTGTAAACAAAGGCGAAAAGTGAAATTTAATTTATGCCTGTACCAATTTTGTACCAATCTGGCTCTCCAGCTTCCCGACCTCAGACCAGTCGGTGGTTGAGCTCAGCCAGCGAGCGTACGTCGAAAGTAACACTTGGACGCTGTGGCCCAGCTGCCCTGCAATGAACGCCGGGTTCATGCCTGCCATGAGGCACATCGTAGCGTACGTGTGCCTGCAGTTGTATTGGCTTCGAGCCTTTATTTGCAAGGCCTCCAATGCCTTGGCAAAGTGACCGCCCGGTGTTGTCGACGACAGGATGAACTCGGATCCGCCCGACGGCGGAAAAACGAACGGCGACTCCTGCCGTTTGCGCCTGTGCTGGGTCAGGCGCGCATCGGCGATTTTCCTTGCCCGGGTCAAGGCATGCATGGCCCGACTGTTCAGCATCACCGTCCTGGTGTACTTGGTCTTCGTCCTTTCCTCAATCTTCCCGTCTACGACGATCCTGCAGACATGCGCAACGCGCTTCTCCAGATCGATCTCATCCCAGCGAAGAGCCCTGAGCTCTCCTGTCCGCATCCCGCAATAGAAAGCGAACTCGAAATAGGCGGCGTAGATCTGCGCCGCCCTGGCTGTGAAGTTGGCGTACATCCACTCAATGATGGCGTCAGCTTCGTCGACAGTGAACGGATCGATCGCCTTCTTGGTTCGCCCCGGCAGCTTGATTGCAGTTGCCGGGTTCCGCTCTATCACCTCATCCCGTACCGCCGCCTTGAACAAAGCGCTTACCCGCGAGATTGCCGTCCGTTTGATGGTCGGGCTGTCCCACTTCGTTTCGCCGATCACCTGCCTCAACAACATCGGCGTGATCGCCGTCATTGGCACAGTTGCCAATGACGGGATCCAGTACATGTTGATCGACCCTTTATAGTTGCGGCGAGTGCCGGGCACAATTTCAAGGCTGTCGATCCATGTTTGGGCGTATTGGGCGAAGGTCAGGCCGGCGGCCTGAGCTGAATAGCTGGAGCTCGGGAACAATTCTGCATAGCGCTTTTCGTCCAGAACTCCATGCTTAGCCAGGCTAATTACGTTATCGCGTAGAGTTGCGGCCGCTTTGATCCCCTTGGGCGTTTGAGGGTGGGCGAGTGTTTCGCACCGTCTTTCCCCGTTCCATGTGAACCGGATCCGGACTGATTGCCCAGCGAATTCAACTCCTGCGGGCAGTCCCATTGGCTTTCTTGCCATGTCTCATATCTCCTAATGCTATAAAAAACCCGATTATCTATCTTGTTCCAGACACCTTCGGGGATGATTCCGCGTGCTCGCTTTCCTTCGAGCGCTCGCTTGGTGGTGCCCAGCAACATTGCCATCCGCTCTTCGGGGACTTTGTCGAAGGCGAACGTTTCGGGAGCTTCTTCTTTTTCTGACATGGCGGTGCTCCATGCCGCGCGCGGCGGCAGAAGGTAGGTATGGGTTACAAAGTCAGTTCATGGCCGAACGGCACGCGGAAGCCGGAGGCGTTGCGGTGGCCACCGCCGCCGTACTGCTTGGCGATCTCGGACACATCGAGGCCTTCGTCCGTGCTGCGCAGGCTGAAGCTTCGCCCCTCCGGCGTGTCCCAGTAGCAGGCGGCAAATGGCTCGCCCTGCGCCATGAGGTGACCGGCATCGCTGGTCAGCGTGTACGGCAGGCTGGCGGCCGGCACGTCGTGGCCACCGATCACCAGGCGGCGCTTCGTCACTGCGACCAGTTCGGCCACGTCCTTGTGGTGTTTTCGCTCAATCGCTGCGCCATCAGACCGAAGCGTCTGCACGTCGGCGGCCATCAAACGATCCCAGACCTCAAAGTCGTAGGGGTAGCTGAAGAGGTTGGCTTGAATTTCGCGGGTCCCATCCAGCTTGAAAAGCCACAGGTCCCGGTCCTCGATGTGGCGCAGCAATTGCGGCGGCTCTTGGTCGGGGTAGAAGTGATGCCAGGCGAGCATTGCGCCGCTGTGGTTCATGTCGAAGCAGCAGGCAATGGCCGGAGCGTTCTGTGCGAGCATGAATTCGTGAGCTGACTTCCATCCCAGAATCACTGATTCATCATCTGCCCGACCGTCGAACTCAATGCCAGCATGAAACGGCGGGAATCGACCAAGGTCTTCAGCGGCGCTTTTGTGGTGGTCCAGGACGATGATGCTGTGAGCCTTCCAGCTCATGTTCGCCAGAACGTCATACTTGTAGCTGAAGTCGACCAGGATCACGTCCTTGTTGGTAACGTCCGGTGGCTCTTGGCCGTAGACACCCGGCACGAACTCGACTTCATCGCCGAGCGCCTTGCGAACAACCCATGCAGCACCAAAGCCATCTGCGCAGTTGCCGTGATAGATACACATCGTTTTGCGTTGAAGCTCGGACATACAAATTCCTCGCCCGCCGTACACCCGCAGGCTCTTGTGTGTGGTAGGGATAGGTGAAATCTGTCGAAGGGTGTGCGGTAGCGGCAACAGTGAGCTATTGTTGAAGCTTGCGTCTCATCAGTTGCCGTGTTCCCGTCCGGTCCATTCGGTGGCTGATGAGGCGGTTCCTATTCAACGCGGCCCCTTGCAGCAGTACACGTAGGCGAGCCAGGCGAGGGCGATCATGGGGTCGCCTCGCCTGTTGGCAGTAATTCGCCGGCGAGCTCAGCAGCCAGGCCAACCGGCCACCAGTAACGCGGGCGGTGGTAATCCGGAAAGGCCTCTTCACGAATAACCAGGTCTTTGCGCCGAAGCGCCTTAAAAATGCTCAGCACTGACGGGGCGTTTACCCCGAGCCGGTGCCCAACCTGATAGCTCAGACCACCCATGCCGAACACGCACGCCTGATCACCCCTGGCCAGCTTCTCGCTATCGGTCTGGTGCAGGTATGGTTTGGTTTCAAGATAGCGATAGGCGTTTTCCCGCCCGATCTTGCGCAGCTCGTCGAGGACGGCCTGCTGTTTCTCAGTCAGCTTCATGCCGCCTCCCGTGCATTCATGACTTCGTCAATGAACGCCTGCGGCAGCGCGGCGGCAAGCTTGCCCTCCGACCACGACAATGGCTCAGACTGGCGGATCATCTCGTTCAGCAGGTCGAATGCCGCACTCAACTGGTCGTCGCGGATCGCGCCGTCTTCCGGCAAGTCATCGCAGAAGTGGTCTGCCGGATCAATTTGACTGGGGTAATTCGGTTCGCAGATGCAGAGCTGCAGGTCGGCCAGGTCGATATCGCTGTCGATGAGGTAGTCGCGCAGACTGTCTTCATCGAAGAAGTATTGGTCGCCATCGAAGATGACCAGCGGTTCGCCGGCCCATTCCTTGACCGGCATCGCTGCGAATTTTGCTTGGCGGCGGGCGTGGCGACACTCATTGCAGGAACTGTTCACTTCATAGATCGGGTGCTCAGGGTTCACGTCGCAGCGGCGGTGAGTAGCGCCACAGTAGCGGGCAAGGTTCTCGTCGTCGCCGAAGAAGCGCCCACCAGAGGAAACCCAGCCGGTTACCGTTTTGAGGCTGGCTGCTTCCGGAGCGTCGAACATGATGATTTGCTTTTGTGCAGTCATGACTTCGTCCTTGCCGCTATAGCGGCTGACTTTGTAGGGGGAGGGGGAGTTACTGCGGAATGGACTTAAACGACGGGACGACCTTTGAAGGCGAGCCAGATGTAGTGGCGGCCTTTGGCGGTTACCTTGATTTTGCCCGCCTGCTTGTTCCAGCTGATCAGCCGCAGTTCTTCAAGGATGGTCGTCAGCGTGTGGCCCTGGTGCCAGCCCGCCAGCGCTTTGATGCAGCCCTGGGCCAGCAGCCCGCGGAAGTCGTCGTGTCCGAAGTTGGTACCCTGGAACGAGCCCTGCATCTGCTCGTCGGTCACAAGGTCGGCTACGGCTTTTACGTTCGGGTCGAGCCGATAGGATTTATGGGTCATGGCAGTTCGTCTCCGACGATCATCTTGCAAGGGCCTTGTCGCGCATTTGCGATTTCAGCCACCAGCTCTTCAATACGCTGGTTGCGCCGAGCAATTGCAGCCTGGAGGTCGTCGATCGTCTGGTCTGCCGTGGTCAGGCTCAGCTGTAGGCCGTCACGCTCGGCGGTGACCCGGTCGAAGTCTGTGCCGATCACGTAGCGCACCGGCCGGTGACCGCAATCACAGGTCGGCCAAGGATCGTCTTCTGCCCAGGTCCTGCCGTCACCGGTTTCAGCCTCGCAGGCTGGCCCGAGGTAAATCACTTTTGGCTCGCTCACTTTGAACCCCTTCAATTGTCCGTACCCGTGTAGGTGCGCCAAGGGACCTTGGCTCCGTTGACCAGAAAACCCCAGTCACCGCGCCACTTGCTGGTGATGAAGAGGGTGATGACGCCGCTGGGCGATACTTCGTCGATCCGGTGGTACTCGCCGTGCCGGAGTTGAGCGGTGTCGCCTGGCTGCCGGTCGATATACTCGGCGGCTTGGGCGTTGGCCGGCACATTCAACCCGAACAGCGCGGGGTCTTCATGATCGAGAAGGCGTTGCTCCGTGTAACAACCGCGCAAGATGATCGTCCGTGCGTTCCAGGGATGATCGTGTAAGTCCCGGTCTTCATCCGGCCGCATGATGTGATGGATCCGGAACGACCACGGGCACCACCACAGCGCCGGCTTGTGCGTCTCCCGGCTGTACGGGTTGAACAGCCACCAGCGGCCCATGTACATTTCGGTACCGTCGGCGGACATGATGTGCTGGTACGGGGTGAGCTTGGCGCGGGCGATGAGCCAGTCGGCGATGGCTGGACGGGCAAGCAGTTTGGCGACCAGGCGCCAGAAGAGATTGATCATTCCGAAGACCCTCATTTCCTTGGATAGGTTTTTGTCAGCGCGCCGTTGACGACATGACCGCGCTTCAACACGACGCGAGCCAGTGCGGCCCGGTCTTTCTCGCTATGGCTGGCCTGACTGAGCAGACCAAAGTAGCTGTTGGCGGTTTCGCGCAGATCCTCGGAGGGCGCTGCGGCTATTCGCTTCAGTGCCTGGGCCAGTGATCGTTTGCGGGTGGTCCTGCGCCACGGCTTGATGACGTGGCCAACGAAGTCGACACCTCGATCTACCGGCTGCAGGATCGTCTTTGTCGGATTCAGCTTGGCGCCAAGGCTTGGCAGAAATGCTTCCACCGCTGCCAGCCACTCGTTGAGCTGTTGCGGTGACTTATGCAGGAACACGAAGTCGTCGACGTAGCGGATGTAATGCTTGGCGCCGAGTCGGTGCTTAGCGAACTGGTCCAGCGCATCGAGGTACACGTTGGCGAAGAACTGCGACGACAGATTGCCGATCGGCAGTCCAAGGCACGCAGGCTGCGCAGTCAGGCGCTTGTGCTGCGGCACCCGGTTGAACAGATGGGCTGGGCTGCGCACCTCGTAGTCTTCGCGGGGGTCGTGCATCAGAATCTGTTCGGCGAGTGCCAGCCACCAGGGTTCGGTGATTCGTTTGGCCAACTGCTGGCGCAGCACTTCTTTGTCGATGGCGACGAAGAAGTTCGCCAGGTCGCACTTGAGGTAGAAGACGGGCTTCGACCAGTTCTGGCTGGCGCTGCGGATCTTCGATTCAAGGCGTTTGGCGGCGTACAACGTGCCGCGCCCTGGAATGCAGGCGCAACTGTCCGCTATGAAGCTGGCGTAGAAGCGGGGTGCCACATGGTTGTACAGCAGGTGGTGGACGACGCGATCCCGAAAGGCAGCGGCCCAGACTTCCCGGGCTTTCGGTCGGGTGACCACGAAGCATATCGAGCGGCCCGGCCGGTAAGTGCCGGCGGTCAGGTCGTCGTGAAGCTGGATCAGGTTCTGCTCCAGGTCCATTTCGAAAGCCAGTGCGCTGGCGCTGTTGCGCTTCGAGCGGCGGCAGTCGTAGTAGGCCTGAACCAGTTCGCTGAACGGGTAGGGACCAACAGTCGAATCTGCGGACGGGGCGGACACGGAGCTCGTTGTTCTTGTCGTTGTTGTTCTGATTGCCATCATCGAAGTTCATGTTGAATGCGTTGTTGGCGGAGCGCTGCGACCTATCGTGCTATCTACGTCGCCAAGCCGAAGGCAGAGCCGATCAGCAAGGAAACTGCGCGAGACCTGCACGGACGCTTTAGACCGTCGGTATCTCTGATGCGCATGGCGGTGACCCAGAGGTCAGCGGCACGACCAGATTCAATTCGCACAGACCTGAAAGCCGTAACTCTCAGGTGGCGGGCGCGGTTGGGGTGGAGCGCTTCCAGGCGTTGGCCTGTTTGCCAATTGAGGTGGTGACCTCAATTGTTTTGGGGTATTCGGAAAATCCTGTTGATACAGGACTTCCCGAACCCCAAATCTCAAATTGATGGGTGTGTTGATAGGGCGTGGTTAGCGCAGGCCTTGGATGGCCCGGATAACTGCCTCGATGGGCACGCCGTGATCGATTGGTAACTCGGATTCGTCCAGAGTGAAGATGTCCTTCATCACCGTGTAACCCGCGAAAGGTGATTCCCGTTTCGGCTTGGGCCTGGTCACCTTGTGATCCAGACTGAACAGGGTCTTGGCCCGGAACATCTCGAAGGACAAGCCCCTGGAGTCACGGTTCAGGTCACGCATGGATCGGTTGATCGACTCGGTGAAGGCGTTGGTGTTGCGCTGCGCCGGGCCGAAGTACGAGAAGATCTGCTTGTCCCAGTTGGTCATCGCCGTGGTGATCGGCTTCCAGTGGGTCTTTTGGCTGTCCGGCATCATAGCCAGCCAGTCGCTGTAACGCTGTCGCGCCTCCGGTTCGGTGGTTGACTCCCAGATATCGAAGAACGCTTCCTTGAGCTTGTAGGCGATCCCCAGTTCGGGAAATTGATCCAGCCAGGTGTGGATGACCAGCTCGTTCATCGGGTTCAGGTCGCGCCGTCGCATCAGCAACAGCTTGCGGTCGCCCCTAAGCTGCCTGCGCTGATGCTGCGTCAGATCCTTCTTGATGCCCTTGCGCAGCACCTCCAGGCACTCGTTGCCCATGCGCTGGATGTGGAAGCGGTCAACGACGATAGCGGCCTTGGGGAACAGCTTGGACGCCACGTCTCGGTACGGCTTCCACATGTCCTGGCAGACGATCTGGACGTTGTCCCGACCGCGCATGTTGGCCAGGTGGTTGTAGAGCACGTCGAATTGCCGTGACTCTAGGATGTCGATGATGGTGCCGCGCTCGATGTCAGTCAGTACGCACCGGAACTGGCGGTTCAGGTACAGCTCGTCGATACCGAGGATGCGCGGCAGGGTTGGCCGGTAGCTGTATTCCTTGATCTTGCAGTACGCCTTGATGACGCCGCGCACCGTGCCCTCATCGAAGCCGATTTCCTCGGCCACCTTGGCGTTGGTGCTCATGAGCGCCTTGCGGATGATGTAGTCGTAGCACCGCTTCGTCATGCGGTGATCTTCGGCCATCTCGTCGAACCTCGGCGTGAAGGTCGATTCACAGCTCTTGCACTGGAAGCGCCGCTGCACGGCCCACAGGGTCACACGCTTGCCGTGCATGGGTACGTCCCGGTACTTCACCTGCTTCTTGCCGAAGCGGACGATCTGGCCGATGGTGCCGCAGCTGTGACAGGCCGCTGGGTCGGGATACTCCACTTGGAAGTGGTAGTCGTGTTCCTCCTCCTGAAAGCTCAGGACTTGAGCCTTCAGGGGATGCAGCATGGTAGCGGGGGCGTTCAAACTTTGACTCCGTTCTGTTTGCAGGCGGCGGTCAGATCGCGCACTCGCTTAGTTTGGTATTCAGACCTCGACTTGAGGTTGACCAGGGCGGCCATGGCGAACTCGAACATGTCCTCGGTGGAAACCATGATCTCGCCTGGAGTAACCATGCCTTTGATCAGATCCTTATGGCTCAGGACGAAAGCGTCATAAGGGATGGCCTTGATCTGGCGCTTGCCGTTGTGATCGGCGTACAGCATGTAGCGCTCGGTCACTGACAGCGATTCAGGGATGTCATTGTCACGTTTCGGCAACCATTCGCCTTCAAGGGCGTAGGCCGCGATGAAGTTACGGGCGCTGTCGAGCTGGTCAGCCGGGATGTCGGCAGCAGAACGCACACCGAAAGCAGCGTGAGTCTGTGACCAGATTTTCGAAGTGGCACGGCGTTGCATTGCAGCGGGAAGGCTCGACACCTTGCCCTTCACTACAGCGCCGAGCATGTGGAAGCCGTCAGTGCCGATTGTTTGGCCGATGAGGGTCGCCATGCTGTTGTTGCTGTCCTCGTAGTGCCCATGCTTGCGAATGGATGGGAGGACTTCATCACACACCCAGGCTTCAAAGCGCAGTGCTTCCTCTTTACGGCTCTTGATGATGAGGCGGTAGAGGTTGCCTTCGTCGATGAACGTCATCGTTTGTGAGCGCCGTGCTTTCGATGTGGTGTCGCGTTCCGCTACGTCAGATACCGCAAGGGTGTCGCGTTTCGCTACACCCTTCTCGCGGCAGTGCTTGGACATGGCGTCACGACTGTTGGCATACCCCAGGACGCGACAAACATCAGTCACGCAGAACCAAGCCTGATCATTGATCAGAACGGTACGAATCGGAGCGGCTTCAAAGCTGAATGGGATGACCTGAGCTGTTTGCATGACGTTAACCCTTTGATCGGACTGTCTTGCCGCCCCCTGAGACCAATCAGGTGAGCGGAACCGTGCGGGTTGGTCTACCGGCTCAAAGGTTACCGGCGCATCCGAAGATGCCCACACACGGCCCGCCCATAAAGGGTGCTGCCATGCTACGGACACAAAAAAACCGCTCATAGCGGCGGTTGTGTATCCGCCTTTGAATTCCGAGAGACCAATCCCAGGCCGCAGGACTTACTGCGACGAGGGAAAGGTATCCCGCAAAAGGCGGCATGTCAACAGTGTTTTCCGTTGAAGAAATTGAAATGTAGAACCCTATGGAAAGGGCCTAATCAACAACCTTTTCCGAATACCCTTGTTTTGGCATGCTGCGGGACGCTGATGAATCGGCTCTCTTTGAAAAGCCGCATCAGCATCTCAATCACCTGCACCTTCTCGACCAACTCGGTCAGGTAGGGGCGTTTGTCTCTGGTTGAGTTGGCCCGGATGATGAGCATCAGCACATCAATGCACTCATCGATGACACGCTTGCTGAGTTGCTGCTTCAGCTCGCGCGGTATGTTGCGGGTTAGGTTCATGGCCATTTGCAGTAGGCCCATTGCAGCCTTGTAGATCGCCAGTTCCGTATGCATTGCCATGAGGCTTGCTCTCCAAGAGCAACCGGTCGCAAGCGACCGGATTAAATAAGCGAATTAATCAATCAATTGACTGCGGACGGGGCGGACACGGAGCTCGTAGTCCTTGCCGTGGTTGAGCTGAATGCCAACATCGAAGTACATGAAGAATGCGTAGTAGGCGGAGCGCTGCGAACTTGACCAGTACCAGGTGTCCTTGAAGGCTTCGTCGCCACCTTCTTGGAAGGCTGCCAGCGGGGTCTGCTCCGGCGATTCTTCGGTGTACAGCTGGCCCACCGGTTCG
>NZ_JADEVO010000100.1 GCF_017114825.1 Pseudomonas gregormendelii
GGCGGCGGCAAAAACTGAGTGCAACACCTGACCTTTCCGGTACGGTGCTGCCCCATGTCCTATCACGAACTCAGCGTCGAAGAACGCGCCGCCATTCAAATCGGTCATATCCAGGGCCTCAGCCAGCGTCGGATTGCTCGGCTGATCGAACGATCTCCCTCGACCATCAGCCGGGAGTTACGCCGCAATCGAGAGGTCTGTGGGAGTTACTCAGCCCGTGCGGCCCAGCAACAGATGCATGCCCGCCGTCAAACCTGTCGACCAATGCGAAAGCTGTTGCCGGGTAGTGAACGCTTCGAGTTGGTGGCCCATATGCTGCGCGAGCGTTTGTCTCCCGAGCAGATTGCCGGCAAGCTACGCAGCATGAATATTCCCAACCTTAGAGATGCCTACGTCTGCCGCGAGACGATCTATAACGCGATCTATGCCCTGCCGGTCGGCGAACTGCGCAAGGAACTGATCATCTGTCTGCGCCAAGGCAAAACGGCCCGCCGACCACGCTCAGGCGGCGTGGATCGACGCGGCCAGATTCCCGAGATGGTCAGCATTCACGTGCGCCCGCCGGAGATTGAAGACCGGCTGATGCCGGGGCATTGGGAAGGTGATCTGATCAAAGGCAAGGCCAACGCCTCGTCCGTAGGCACGTTGGTGGAACGCACCAGTGGCTATCTGATGCTGGTGAAGATGAATGACGCGACGGCAACCTCGGCGATGGAGGGCTTCAGCGCCGCGCTCAATAGCATGCCGCTGGCGATGCGCAGGAGCATGACTTACGACCAGGGCCGAGAGATGGCGCGACATGCCGAGATCACCCAGAACACCGGGGTGGCGATTTACTTCTGCGACCCGCACAGCCCTTGGCAGCGTGGCAGTAATGAAAATATCAACGGGCTGATCCGCCAGTACCTACCCAAAGGGATGGACTTGTCGGGACACAGCCAAGAACAGCTGGATGCCATTGCCTTGCAACTGAATATGCGCCCACGTAAACGCTTCGATTTCAAATGTCCGATCGAAGTGATGAGTGAGGTGATGCAAAAGGCCATTGCGATGCGGCACGATACTCCCACTTCGATTCAATAACCGTGTTGCACTCAGCTCCTGCAACCGCC
>NZ_JADEVO010000101.1 GCF_017114825.1 Pseudomonas gregormendelii
GGCGACAGAGACTTCAGACTAACAATGCAAACCTGCGTCGCTGCGCTCCGACTGCCTGTCCGAATGAGCGTGGAATGAGTGTCCGGATGTTGGTGGGCTGAGTGTCCGGATGGCGTGGAATCCGCACTTAAAGCTCAATAGCTTTAGAAACAGAGCCCGCCCCTCGCGGGCTTTTTTCTCCACAAAATCCACGTTCAAGTTTCGCCTCTTCCGCCAGATCGAGGCAATGCCATCACTTCCCCCACTTCGACTCCAACGCCTTTGCCAATGCCTCTGGTAAATCGCCCAGCCAATCTCGGAACGGCAGGACCCTAATCGACTCAAGATCATATTCATGAGATTGAGTGGCCCAAACCACATCGTACCGGGCGAGGATTTCAATCATATCGTTGCGCTGATAGGAGTTTTGAACGGCTGCCGCCGCCAGTTCGCGGAAGGCTTGCTCAACCACACCTGGCCATAATACAGCACCCACGGTACTGGGAACCTCTCCGTGCTGATGGATGCGGTGAGCGAATCCGGGGTTGAGCTTTACCGCCTCACCCTCTTTAAGCAAGGCAATGCGCCGTCGGCCGGCACGAATATCCAGTAGGCCCTCAAGCGCCACTACCAGTTTCGTTTCCCTATGATGCAGCAACGGCAGGTTATGCCCATGCAAGGGCAAGTCGAAGCGCATGGCCGTGCCCGCCCCGCCGATGCTTGCTTGAGGCACATCAATCCAGACCGGATAACCCTCGGGAATCAACAGGAGCGCTTCTGAGTTGTCAACGTTCATGAACACTCCGACATGCATCTATAAGTAGGACTTATGCGGCAGATTGTATATCGGTCTTGGACGCTATCGAGTAACAAAACCAAAGGACGATGTTGAGCACGAAACTACCCAAAGTGACGAAGTGCAGATTGCCGGCAAAATCCGGAATTGTTAGCACGTTGCCTTCGACCCTGAGAAAACCTGAATTGCCAAAGGACAGACAGAAACTGCTAGTGTGCTGTCTCTGAAATAAGTTTCTAACCTGAGCTATGCTTATGTGGTCAGTCAGTGCTTGGAGTGATCACATGAACTCTCAGGACATCGTGCTCAGTGAAGACGAACAAATTGAACTGAG
>NZ_JADEVO010000102.1 GCF_017114825.1 Pseudomonas gregormendelii
TGTATCTGGTCTGCACCGAAGGCGGTCACTACCTGCTGCAAACCCTCGACAACATCTTCTTTTACTTCGGCGAAGTGCCGGACGACAACAACCCTGTCCCGCTACAACGCCTCGAAAATGCCCTCGGCCATTTCCTGCATTTCACCCGCACGGTCGACGGCACGCTGACCGACATCAGCGCCACAGGCGGCGTTCGTGTGCACCTGCATTACGACAACCCGCTGGGTCGCCTGACCGATGTCAAACGCGTCGTCGACAATCAGGCTGTCGAAACCCTGGTGCAGTATCGCTACGACGACAATGGCCAGCTTATCGAGGTGATCAATCGCAACACCGATTCGGTTCGCCGCTTCAGTTACGCCGACGGCGTCATGGCCAGTCACAGCAATGCCTTGGGCCTGACCTGCAACTACCGTTGGGAAACCATCGCAGAGCAACCTCGAGTGGTGGAACACTGGACCAGCGATGGCGAGCACTTCCATTTTCGCTACGACATCGATGCGCGCACCACATGGATCACCGATGTACTCGGGCGCGAAGCTGAACTTCATTACAACAGCGATCACCGCGTCACCTCGAGCCGCGACTTCGGTGGCGAACATTACGTTATAGAGATTGACGACACCGGCAACATGACCGGCCTCACATTGCCCGATGGCAATACCGTCAAGCTCAAGTACGACGAGTACGCTCGGCTGGTCGAAGAAACTGATCCGCTCGGGCGCAAGATCAAATACCAGCACCATCACCTGACCACCCTGGTCACGCAGGTTGATTACCCTGACGGCAGCACCTGGAAAGCCCGCTACGACGCCAAGGGCAACCTCATCGCCGAAGTCGATGCGCTGGGCAACAAGACCGAATACCTCAACAGCG
>NZ_JADEVO010000103.1 GCF_017114825.1 Pseudomonas gregormendelii
CTAGTTTCTTCGCTGACGACATGCTTGCGGCAACCACAGGCACACGTCAGTTCGTGCTCGGGAAGTTCGTGGATGACTTCGATGCGCGGCAGATCAGCAGACAGGGGCTTGCGCTTGCCACGACGTGAAGTCGGAGCAACAACTTCTTCGTCAGCGCCGCCGGTTGAAGGCATCGGCTCGCTTTCGGGCTCATTGAACAACGCCAGTTGAGGGGTATTGGGTTCCACGGTCTGCTCGGATTTGCGACCGAACAAACGGTCGCGCAGCAGCTTGATCTGTTCTTTCAGATCGACGATATGAGTCTGGTATGCCTCAGCCGTTACCTGCTGACGACTGAGTGCCTCAAGCAACATTTGCTTGAGCAGAACAGGGTCGTCAGGGAGGTCTTCGGGCTTCAAATTCATGCCCGGATTATACCCGTCAGGCGACGAATCTTGGCGTTAAAACCTTGTGTGGACGATTGCGCCAGAGATCAAATCCATCCAGTAGCCAGTTCAGTTCTTGGACGGTCAGCACGATAGCCTCGTCCACCTCTTCGGGTGAAGTCTTGAAACGCTCGGACTCCAGGCGCTTGAGCCAAAGGCAGAAGCCGTTACGCTCCCAGTACAACACTTTGATCCGGTTACGGTGGCGATTCAGAAAAACAAAGAGCACGGGGTCAAACACCGCGACCTTGATATCCAGTTCGACCAGCGCAGCTAGGCCATCAATGGACTTTCGAAAGTCTACCGGCTTTGGGTAGAGGTACACTTTTTCAACGCTGGCATTGGGACGCATCATGGTGATGGGCTCCTGAAGAAAATCGGGAGCACAGCATCAGCCGTCAGCTATCCGCTTGGAATGTGGGGTTCACGGAGCGGATAC
>NZ_JADEVO010000104.1 GCF_017114825.1 Pseudomonas gregormendelii
GACTGCGTGAAGTCGGAATCGCTAGTAATCGCGAATCAGAATGTCGCGGTGAATACGTTCCCGGGCCTTGTACACACCGCCCGTCACACCATGGGAGTGGGTTGCACCAGAAGTAGCTAGTCTAACCTTCGGGAGGACGGTTACCACGGTGTGATTCATGACTGGGGTGAAGTCGTAACAAGGTAGCCGTAGGGGAACCTGCGGCTGGATCACCTCCTTAATCGACGACATCAGCTGCTCCATGAGCTCCCACACGAATTGCTTGATTCATTGAAGAAGACGAAAAGAAGCAGCCCTGATGGGTTGTAGCTTGGTTGGTTAGAGCGCACCCCATGCTTTGTGGTAAAGAGCAGGGTGAGGTCGGCCTTATAGCTCGAAATTGGGTCTGTAGCTCAGTTGGTTAGAGCGCACCCCTGATAAGGGTGAGGTCGGCAGTTCGAATCTGCCCAGACCCACCAATTTTGTGTGGGAAACGCCTGTAGAAATACGGGGCCATAGCTCAGCTGGGAGAGCGCCTGCCTTGCACGCAGGAGGTCAACGGTTCGATCCCGTTTGGCTCCACCACTACTGCTTCTGATTGTATAAAGCTTAGAAATGAGCATTCCATCGTTGTGATGGTGAATGTTGATTTCTAGTCTTTGACTAGTTCGTTCTTTAAAAATTTGGGTATGTGATAGAAAGATAGACTGAACGTTACTTTCACTGGTAACGGATCAGGCTAAGGTAAAATTTGTGAGTTGCTCTTAATTGAGTATTATCGAATTTTCGGCGAAT
>NZ_JADEVO010000105.1 GCF_017114825.1 Pseudomonas gregormendelii
CGGCGGCGTTCGTGTGCACCTGCATTACGACAACCCGCTGGGTCGCCTGACCGATGTCAAACGCGTCGTCGACAATCAGGCCGTCGAAACCCTGGTGCAGTATCGCTACGACGACAATGGCCAACTCATCGAGGTGATCAATCGCAACAACGATTCGGTTCGCCGCTTCAGTTACGCCGACGGCGTCATGGCCAGTCACAGCAATGCCTTGGGCCTGACTTGCAATTACCGCTGGGAAACCATCGCAGACCAACCTCGAGTGGTGGAACACTGGACCAGTGATGGCGAGCACTTCCATTTTCGCTACGACATAGATGCCCGCACCACGTGGATCACCGATGTACTCGGACGCGAAGCTGAACTTCATTACAACAGCGATAACCGCGTCACCTCGAGCCGCGACTTCGGTGGCGAACACTACGTTATAGAGATCGACGACACCGGCAACATGACCGGACTCACATTGCCCGATGGCAATACCGTCAAGCTCAAGTACGACGAGTACGCTCGGCTGGTCGAAGAAACTGATCCGCTCGGGCGCAAGATCAAATACCAGTACCACCATCTGACCACCCTGGTCACGCAGGTTGATTACCCTGACGGCAGCACCTGGAAAGCCCGCTACGACGCCAAGGGCAACCTCATCGCCGAAGTCGATGCGCTGGGCAACAAGACCGAATACCTCAACAGCG
>NZ_JADEVO010000106.1 GCF_017114825.1 Pseudomonas gregormendelii
CAGCGGTTCGGATAACGTGCTCATCGGCGGCGGCACCCACCGCTACCTGCCGGTAGATGACGAGATTCCCGGCTGGCTGCGCACTACTGTCGATATTCTGATGGCGGTCGCTGGTGCGGCGGGCGGTATCGCTCAATTGATCAAGGCAGGAACACAGGCGGGCATGAAGGCCGTCATGCCCTGCGTGTTGAAATTCACCGCCGGGTTCGTCGCCGGTGAAGTGGCCAGCCGTTACGTCGTAGGACCGGCGATCGAGCGTGCAGTCGGCGGTCTGATCGGCAACCCTGTCGATGCCACCACCGGCCGCAAGGTCATCCCTGACGAAACCGATTTCAGCCTTCCAGGCCTGATGCCCATCGACTGGTCACGCTTCTACGCCAGTGACCTGACCGTCGACAGTGTGCTCGGCAAGGGTTGGGTGTTGCCTTGGGAGCAAAGCCTGCGCCGCAGTGGCAGCTTCGTTTACCTGACCGACAATCAAGGTCGCACGGTGCCCTTCGTAGACGTCCAGCCGGGCGAGCGCATCTACAATCCGCACGAACAGGTGTATCTGGTCTGCACCGAAGGCGGTCACTACCTGCTGCAAACCCTCGACAACATCTTCTTTTACTTCGGCGAAGTGCCGGACGACAACAACCCTGTCCCGCTACAACGCCTCGAAAATGCCCTCGG
>NZ_JADEVO010000107.1 GCF_017114825.1 Pseudomonas gregormendelii
CTGACCACCCTGGTCACGCAGGTTGATTACCCTGACGGCAGCACCTGGAAAGCCCGCTACGACGCCAAGGGCAACCTCATCGCCGAAGTCGATGCGCTGGGCAACAAGACCGAATACCTCAACAGCGACGACGGCCTGCCACACACCATCATCGACGCTACAAACAAGTCCAAATACCTGTGGTGGAACACCTTGGCCCAGGTCGAACGCTTCCAGGATTGCTCGGGCAAAAACACCCGGTACCGTTTCGACGAACGCCATCACCTCGTCGCCGTCACCGATGCCCTGAACCAGACCACCACCCTGGAACGCAAACCCGACGGCGAAGTGCTGCGCATCCAGCACCCCGACGGCAGCGCCGAGTCCTTCACCTACAACGCCCTCGGCCAGGTCCTGACGCATACCGATGGTAAAGGCCAGACCACACGCTTGCTACGTACCGCCCGAGGTCTGCCAAGCAGCCGACAGGACGCCAAGGGCCAGCGCATCCGTTACGAATACGACCAGGCCATTCGCCTGACGGCATTGGTCAATGAAAACAATGCCGCTTACCAGTTTGCCTACGACGCCTCCGATCGCCTGATCGAAGAAAAACGCATCGACAACCTGACCCGCCAGTTCAGCTACAACCTGGGCGGGCA
>NZ_JADEVO010000108.1 GCF_017114825.1 Pseudomonas gregormendelii
TTGAGGCGAATTGCCAGGCTTTGCGGCCCATCGCGTCGTAGCCGAAACAACTGGTGAGTTTGCCCTGGGTGCGCAGCACCTCGCGGTGCAGGTCATCGCGTTCCATGTCGCTGATGAGCTGGCCGTCGAGATTGAGTTGGTGCAGGTGGCCGCTGCCGTAGTACAGGTGGTTGAGGTGCTGGCCGGTGGGCAGGGTCAGCGTGGTCAGGTTGCTCAGTGGGTCGTAGTCGTAGGACAGAGCACCTTGGGGGGTGGTCTCTTTAATTAAACGACCTAGTAAGTCGTAGGAGAATTCCAGTGTTTCTTCGCTGACCCCGAGTTTCTTGCCGTTGGCGGTCGGCAGGCGCGCGATGGACAGCAAGCGATCGGCGTCGTCGTAGGCGTAATCCTGCCGTGCATCGGCGTTGAGTTTGGCCAGCAGGCGGCCGATGGCATCGCGTTCGAATTCGGTGCTGCGCTGCGGACGTTCGGCGCGTTCGCCGTAGCCGATTTCGTTGACTCGCGTCAGATGCCCGCCCAGGTTGTAGCTGAACTGGCGGGTCAGGTTGTCGATGCGTTTTTCTTCGATCAGGCGATCGGAGGCGTCGTAGGCAAACTGGTAAGCGGCATTGTTTTCATTGACCAATGCCGTCAGGC
>NZ_JADEVO010000109.1 GCF_017114825.1 Pseudomonas gregormendelii
TGCACATGGAACTGGGCGGCAAGGCCCCGGTGATCATCTTCGACGACGCCGACATCGACGCCGCCGTGGAGGGCATTCGCACCTTTGGTTTCTACAACGCCGGCCAGGATTGCACGGCGGCCTGCCGCATCTACGCCCAGGCCGGGATCTACGAGAAGTTCGTCGAGAAGCTCGGTGCCGCGGTCAGCAGCATCAAGTACGGCCTGCAGGACGATCCGGCCACCGAGCTCGGCCCGCTGATCACTGCGCAGCACCGCGACCGCGTGGCCGGGTTCGTCGAACGCGCCGTGGCGCAGTCGCACATCCGCCTGATCACCGGTGGCAAGGCGGTGGACGGCAACGGTTTCTTCTTCGAGCCGACGGTGCTGGCGGACGCACAGCAGGATGACGAGATCGTTCGCCGCGAGGTGTTCGGCCCGGTGGTGTCGGTGACCAGGTTTACTGACGAGGCCCAGGTGCTGGGCTGGGCCAACGACTCGGACTACGGCCTGGCGTCGTCAGTGTGGACCGCCGACGTCGGCCGCGCGCATCGGTTGTCGGCGCGCCTGCAATACGGCTGCACCTGGGTCAATACGCACTTCATGCTCGTCAGCGAAATGCCCCATGGCGG
>NZ_JADEVO010000011.1 GCF_017114825.1 Pseudomonas gregormendelii
TCGAGTACCATGCTGGCAGCATGCAGCTTGAACTCGCGGGTATAGACCTTTCTATCGTTCATGGAACCTCCAAGTTGGCGAAATCATATCGCCCTTAAGAGGTGTCCGGAATTATTAGACCAGTTCAGGCTGGCTCCCACAGGGAATCTGCGGTGCACACAAATCAACTGTGGGAGTGAGCCTGATAGCGGTTCAAGTAATTCTCCATTGCCTGTTCCGGCCTCATCGCCAGCAGGCTGGCTCCCACAGGGAACCTGCGGTGCACACAAATCAACTGTGGGAGCCAGCCTGCTGGCGATTGAACGATAACGCGGTCCCTCAGATAACAAACAAATCCACAAACCGATTCACCGGTGTCGCCTCAAGCCGAGCCTGATCCTTGCACAGCTCGAAGATCTCAGCGCTACGCTGGCGGGTGAATCGTGTCAGCAGGTTCGTCCTGAACTTGTCCTCCAGCAATGGTATGCCTTCGGCACGACGCCTGCGATGGCCGATCGGGTACTCCACCGCTACGTTCTCGGTACTGGTCCCGTCCTTGAAAAACACCTGCACCGCATTGGCGATCGAGCGCTTGTCGGCTTCCAGGTATTCACGGGTGTAAACCGGGCTTTCGACGATGACCATTTTCTCGCGCAGCACATCGATGATCGGGTGCGCAGCGTGGAAGGCATCCTCGTAGTGCTCGGCCACCAGGTTGCCGAACGCCAGTGGCACGGCCGTCATGTACTGGATGCAATGATCGCGATCCGCCGCGTTGGCCAGCGGGCCGACCTTGGAAATGATGCGGATCGCCGACTCGTGGGTGGTGATGACGATCCGGTCGATTTCATGCAGGCGGTTGCGTACCTGTGGGTACAGGGTCACGGCCGCTTCACAGGCGGTTTGTGCGTGGAACTCCGCGGGAAAGCTGATCTTGAACAGCACGTTTTCCATCACGTAGGAGCCGTATGCGCGGGAGAAACTGAACGCGCGCTTGTCTTGCGGCTTGAGCGCCAGATCGTTGTTGGTGTGGCTGAACAAGACGTCGTAGAACCCCCACTGCCGGGCCGTCAGCACCCCTGGAATGCCCATTTCCCCGCGCATGGCGATGTCCGCCAGGCGTACCCCGCGACTGGTGGCATCGCCTGCTGCCCAGGACTTTCGCGAGCCGGCATTCGGTGCATGTCGGTAGGTGCGCAGGGCCTGGCCGTCGGCAAAGGCATGGGACAAGGCTGACAGCAGTTGCTCGCGATTGGCGCCCATGAGTTTGGCGGTGACGGCGGTCGAGGCGACTTTGACCAGGATGACGTGGTCCAGACCCACTCGGTTGAAGGAGTTTTCCAGGGCAATCACGCCCTGGATTTCGTGGGCCATGATCATGGCTTCAAGCACTGCGCGCAGGGTCAGCGGCGCTTCGCCATTGGCCAGGCGTTTTTGCGACAGGTGGTCGGCTACCGCGAGAATACCGCCGAGGTTATCCGACGGGTGACCCCACTCTGCGGCGAGCCAGGTGTCGTTGTAATCTAGCCAGCGCACGATGCAACCGATATCCCAGGCGGCCTTCACCGGGTCGAGGCGGTAGCTGGTGCCCGGCACCCGTGCGCCAAAAGGCACCACCGTGCCTTCGACGATCGGGCCCAGGTGTTTGGTGCATTCGGGGAAGCGCAGGGCCAGCAGGCCGCAGCCGAGGGTGTCGATCAGGCAGTTGCGGGCAGTGTCCAGGGCTTCGGCAGATTCAACCTTGAAGGTGAGGACGTAGTCGGCGATGTCCTGCAGGACGGAGTCGTAGTCGGGGCGGTTGTTCTGGTCGACGTTGGTGCTCATGTTCGATTCACTCTTGAAGTGGTTCGTTGATGGGACCTCGGTTCAGGGCAATCAAATTTTATTATTGAAATGCTTTCCCACTGTAGGAGCTGCCGAAGGCTCGGGCCGCGTTCGGACGATCTTTTGATCTTGGTCGTAAAAACCAGGATCAAAAGATCGCAGCCTTCGGCAGCTCCTACAGGGGCTGCCGTGCCGGGTTAGAAGGAATCACCCGGTACGCGCACGAAGCCTTCCATCAGCACCCGCGCACTGCGGCTCATGATGGCTTTTTTCACGGTCCACTCGCCGTCAACCAGGCTCGCCTCGGCGCCTACGCGCAGGGTGCCGGATGGATGGCCGAAGCGCACCGCATTGCGTTCGGTACCGCCGGCGGCGAGGTTGACCAACGTGCCGGAAATCGCTGCCGCCGTACCAATGGCCACTGCTGCCGTGCCCATCATTGCGTGGTGCAACTTGCCCATGGACAGCGCGCGCACCAGCAGGTCGACATCCCCCGTCTTGATCGCCTTGCCGCTGGACGCTACGTAGTCCGCAGGCGCAGCTACGAAGGCCACTTTCGGTGTGTGCTGACGCGTGGCCGCTTCGTCGAGGTTCTTGATCAGGCCCATGCGCAGGGCGCCGTAAGCGCGAATGGTCTCGAACATCGCCAGCGCTTTGGGGTCGCCGTTGATCGCACCCTGCAGTTCGGTTCCGGTGTAACCGATGTCTTGCGCGTTGACGAAGATGGTCGGGATGCCAGCGTTGATCATGGTCGCCTTGAAGGTCCCCACGCCCGGTACTTCCAGGTCATCCACGAGGTTGCCGGTGGGGAACATCGAACCACCGCCACCCTCTTCTTCCGCAGCCGGGTCGAGAAATTCGACCTGTACTTCGGCCGCGGGAAAGGTCACGCCATCGAGTTCAAAATCGCCGGTTTCCTGCACCTCGCCTTGGGTGATCGGCACGTGGGCGATGATGGTCTTGCCGATGTTGGCCTGCCACACGCGAACCACGGCCACGCCGTTTTGCGGGACGCGGCTGGCGTCCACCAGGCCATTGCTGATGGCAAAAGAACCGACCGCCGCCGACAGGTTGCCGCAGTTGCCGCTCCAGTCGACAAAAGGCTTGTCGATAGACACTTGGCCGAACAGGTAATCGACGTCGTGGTCGGCCTTGGTGCTTTTCGACAGGATTACGGTTTTGCTGGTGCTGGAGGTGGCGCCGCCCATGCCGTCGATTTGCTTGTCGTAAGGGTCGGGGCTGCCGATCACCCGTAGCAGCAAGGCATCGCGCGCCGGGCCTGGAACCTGTGCCGCTTCGGGCAGGTCTTTGAGGCTGAAGAACACCCCCTTGCTGGTGCCGCCACGCATGTAGGTGGCGGGGATTTTGATCTGCGGTGCGAACGGGGTTGCGTGAGGCATGGTGCTCCTTAAAAGACGCGACGGAACCTGAAGTCCCGTCGCGGCATATCGAGTTGTTAAACGGCCACCGCCGACTCTTCGAGGAAGTCCTGGGCGAAACGTTGCAGCACGCCACCCGCCTCGTAGATCGACACTTCTTCAGCGGTATCGAGGCGGCAGGTCACCGGCACATCGACGCGCTCGCCGTTCTTGCGATGGATCACCAGCGTCAATTCGGCACGCGGCGTACGCTCGCCAATCACGTCGTAGGTTTCGCTGCCGTCGATGGCCAGGGTATGGCGGTCGGTGCCTGGCTTGAACTCCAGCGGCAACACGCCCATGCCCACCAGGTTGGTGCGGTGGATGCGTTCGAAACCTTCGGCGGCAATCGCTTCCACTCCGGCCAGGCGCACGCCTTTCGCCGCCCAGTCCCGGGAAGAACCCTGGCCATAGTCGGCGCCGGCGATGATGATCAGCGGCTGCTTGCGCTCCATGTAGGTTTCGATGGCTTCCCACATACGCATCACCTGCCCTTCCGGCTCGACGCGCGCCAGCGAACCCTGCTTGACCTTGCCGTTTTCCCGGACCATTTCGTTGAACAGTTTCGGGTTGGCAAAGGTCGCGCGTTGCGCGGTCAAGTGGTCGCCGCGATGAGTCGCGTAAGAGTTGAAGTCCTCTTCCGGCAGGCCCATTTTCGCCAGGTATTCACCGGCGGCGCTGTCGAGCATGATCGCGTTCGACGGCGACAGGTGATCGGTGGTGATGTTGTCCGGCAGCACTGCCAGCGGACGCATGCCCTTGAGCGGACGGGCACCGGCCAGCGCGCCTTCCCAGTAGGGCGGACGGCGGATGTAGGTGCTCATCTCGCGCCAGTCGTACAGCGGCGTGACTTTCGGGCCGGTGTCTTCGTGGATGGCGAACATCGGGATGTAGACCTGGCGGAACTGCTCGGGTTTGACCGATGCCTTGACCACTGCGTCGATCTCTTCGTCGCTTGGCCAGATGTCTTTCAGGCGAATTTCCTTGCCGTCTGCGTCCAGGCCCAACACGTCTTTCTCGATGTCGAAACGGATGGTGCCGGCGATGGCGTAGGCGACCACCAGTGGCGGGGACGCGAGGAACGCATTCCTGGCGTACGGGTGAATCCGCCCGTCGAAGTTGCGATTACCCGACAGCACGGCGGTGGCGTACAGGTCGCGGTCGATAATTTCCTGCTGGATCACCGGATCCAGTGCGCCAGACATGCCGTTGCAGGTGGTGCAGGCAAAGGCCACGACGCCGAAGCCCAGTTGCTCGAGTTCGTCGGTCAGGCCGGCTTCATCGAGGTACAGCGCGACGGTTTTCGAGCCCGGCGCCAGGGACGACTTGACCCATGGCTTGCGGGTCAACCCCAGCTTGTTGGCATTTCGCGCCAGCAGGCCGGCGGCGATCACGTTACGCGGGTTGCTGGTGTTGGTGCAGCTGGTGATGGCGGCGATGATCACGGCGCCGTCGGGCATCTGGCCTGGAACATCGTCCCACTGACCGGAGATGCCTTTGGCGGCCAGGTCTGACACCGCGACACGGGCGTGCGGGTTGCTCGGGCCGGCCATGTTGCGCACCACCGAAGACAGGTCGAAGGTCAACCCACGTTCGTATTGCGCATGCTTCAAGCTGTCAGCCCACAGGCCGGTAGTCTTGGCGTAGTTCTCCACCAGCTGCACCTGCTCGTCTTCACGGCCGGTGAGTTTAAGGTAGTCGATGGTTTGCTGGTCGATGTAGAACATCGCAGCCGTGGCGCCGTACTCCGGGGCCATGTTGGAGATGGTGGCGCGGTCGCCGAGGGTCAGCCTGGACGCGCCTTCACCGAAGAACTCCAGCCATGCGCCGACGACTTTTTGCTGGCGCAGGAACTCGGTCAGCGCCAGCACCATGTCGGTGGCGGTGATGCCCGGTTGCAGCTTGCCGGTCAGTTCAACGCCAACGCTTTCCGGCAGACGCATCCACGACGCGCGTCCAAGCATCACGCTTTCCGCTTCCAGGCCACCCACGCCAATGGCGATCACGCCCAGCGCATCGACATGCGGGGTGTGGCTGTCGGTGCCGACGCAGGTGTCGGGGAATGCCACGCCGTCGCGCACCTGGATCACCGGAGACATTTTCTCCAGGTTGATCTGGTGCATGATGCCGTTGCCTGGCGGGATCACATCAACGTTTTTGAAGGCTTTTTTGGTCCAGTTGATGAAGTGGAAACGGTCTTCGTTGCGGCGGTCTTCGATGGCGCGGTTCTTCTCGAACGCTTCCGGATCAAACCCGCCGCGCTCGACGGCCAGGGAGTGGTCGACGATCAGCTGAGTCGGCACTACCGGGTTGACTTGCGCCGGGTCGCCGCCTTGTAACGCGATGGCGTCGCGCAGGCCGGCGAGGTCGACCAGCGCGGTCTGGCCGAGGATGTCGTGGCAGACCACGCGCGCCGGGAACCACGGAAAATCGAGGTCGCGTTTGCGCTCGATGAATTGCTTGAGGGATTCGGTGAGCGTGGCCGGGTCGCAGCGACGCACCAGGTTTTCCGCAAGGACGCGGGAGGTGTATGGCAGGGTGTCGTAGGCACCCGGCTGGATGGCTTCGACAGCCGCGCGGACGTCGAAGTAATCCAGATGGCTGCCGGGCAGCGGTTTGCGAAATTCAGTGTTCATCGTCAGGACTCGGTCACGGTAGATGCAAAGGGTGGGGCCGGACATTAATGCTGAATGGACTCCGATCCCCTGTAGGAGCTGCCGCAGGCTGCGATCTTTTGATCTTCGGCAATTTTTGAATCGCCAGAGAATCAAGATCAAAAGATCGCAGCCTGCGGCAGCTCCTACAAGGGTTCCCGGTTCATTCAGCAACCAGCGCGGGAGCCCCCACCATTCAGCGTTGTTCGATTGGCACGAACTTGCGCTGTTCGACGCCGGTGTACTCGGCGCTCGGGCGGATGATGCGGTTGTTGGCGCGTTGTTCGAAGACGTGCGCCGCCCAGCCGGTCAGGCGCGAGCAGACGAAGATCGGGGTGAACAACTTGGTCGGGATGCCCATGAAGTGGTACGTCGACGCGTGGTAGAAGTCGGCGTTGGGAAACAGTTTTTTCTGTTCCCACATGGTCTTGTCGATCGCCTCGGACACCGGGAACAACACAGTGTCGCCGACTTCTTCGGCGAGCTTTTTCGACCAGCCCTTGATCACCTCGTTGCGCGGATCGTTGTCCTTATAGATCGCGTGGCCGAAGCCCATGATCTTGTCCTTGCGCTCGAGCATGCCGAGGGTGCCCTTGATCGCCTCTTCCGGGGACGAGAAACGCTCGATCATTTCCATCGCCGCTTCGTTGGCGCCACCGTGCAATGGTCCACGCAGAGAGCCGATGGCCGCGGTGATGCACGAGTAGAGGTCGGACAGGGTCGAGGCACACACCCGTGCGGTGAAGGTCGAGGCGTTGAACTCATGTTCCGCGTAGAGGATCAGCGAAACGTTCATCACCTTGACGTGCAGCTCGCTTGGTTTCTTGCTGTGCAGCAGGTGCAGGAAGTGACCACCGATGGATGGTTCGTCGCTCACGCAGTTGATGCGCTTGCCGTCGTGGCTGTAGCGGTACCAGTAGCACATGATCGCCGGGAAAGCGGCCAGCAGGCGATCGGTCTTGTCATGCTGCTCGGAGAAGTCTTTCTCCGGTTCCAGGTTGCCCAGGAACGAACAGCCGGTGCGCATCACGTCCATCGGATGGGCGTCGGCCGGAATGCGTTCCAGGACTTCCTTGAGCGCTTGCGGCAGGTCGCGCAGCTTGCCGAGTTTGTCCTGGTAAGCGGCGAGTTGTGCCTGGGTCGGCAGTTCGCCGTACAGCAGCAGGTACGCCACTTCTTCAAATTGTGCGTCTGCCGCCAGTTCGCGAACATCGTAGCCGCGATAGGTCAGGCCTGCGCCCGACTGGCCCACGGTGGACAGTGCGGTTTGCCCGGCAACCTGACCACGGAGCCCGGCGCCACTGAGTACTTTTGCTTCGGCCATTGCTGTCTCCAATTTTGAATTTGTTAGGGAATCTGCAATTTCTGGTGATGCTGAAAAGATCGCAGCCTTCGGCAGCTCCTACAGGACCGCGTTCGACGCACCCCGTAGGAGCTGTCGAGTGAAACGAGGCTGCGATCTTTACCGGTCATTTCTTGGCAGCAAACAACGCATCGAGCTTCTGCTCGAACGTGTGGTAATCGATGCGATCGTAAAGCTCCATGCGAGTCTGCATGGTGTCGATGACGTTTTGCTGAGTGCCGTCGCGACGGATCGCGGTGTAGACGTTTTCCGCCGCCTTGTTCATGGCCCGGAAGGCTGACAGCGGGTACAGCACCAGGGACACGTCGGCACCCGCCAACTGCTCGGTGGTGTACAGCGGGGTCGCGCCGAACTCGGTGATGTTGGCCAGGATCGGCGCTTTCACGCGGTTGGCGAACAGCTTGTACATATCCAGTTCGGTGATGGCTTCCGGGAAAATCATGTCGGCACCGGCCTCGATGCACGCGGCGGCGCGATCCAGGGCAGACTCCAGGCCTTCCACTGCCAGGGCGTCGGTGCGGGCCATGATCACGAAACTGTCATCGGTACGCGCATCGACGGCCGCCTTGATGCGGTCGACCATCTCCTGCAGCGACACGATCTCTTTATTAGGGCGGTGACCGCAGCGCTTGGCGCCGACCTGGTCTTCGATATGAATCGCCGCCGCGCCAAACTTGATCATCGACTTGACGGTACGCGCGACGTTGAACGCCGAGGAACCGAACCCGGTATCCACGTCCACCAGCAGCGGCAGGTCGCAGACATCGGTAATGCGCCGTACGTCGGTCAGCACGTCATCCAGGCCGGTGATGCCCAGGTCCGGCACGCCGAGGGAGCCAGCCGCTACCCCGCCACCCGACAGGTAGATGGCCTTGAAACCGGCGCGCTTGGCCAGCAATGCATGGTTGGCGTTGATCGCGCCAACGACTTGCAACGGATGCTCGCTGGCGACCGCATCGCGGAAACGCTGGCCTGGAGTGCTCTTGTTGGAACTCATGACTCACCTCGTTCAGTGGCTGTCTGGTTAGCGCCGTCCTGGTAGTGACGGGCGATATTGCGTTTGGAGGCGCCGATATGGCGGCGCATCAACAACTCGGCCAGTTCACCGTCACGGTCGGCGATGGCATCGAGAATTCGGTGGTGTTCGGCGAACGCCTGGTGCGGGCGGTTGGGCGTGGTGGAAAACTTCATGCGGTACATGCGCACCAGTTGATACAACTCGCCGCAGAGCATCTGGGTCAGGGTGCGGTTGCCGCTGCCCTGGATGATCCGGTAATGGAAATCGAAGTCGCCTTCCTGCTGGTAATAACCGATGCCGGCCTGGAACGCCTCGTCGCGCTCATGGGTTTCGAGCACCCGGCGCAGTTCGTCGATTTCTTCCAGGGTCATGCGCTCGGCCGCCAGGCGGCAGGCCATGCCCTCCAGAGACTCGCGAATTTCGTAGAGTTCCAGCAGTTCGGCGTGATTGAGCGATACCACGCGCGCCCCGACATGCGGTACGCGCACCAGCAGGCGCTGGCCTTCCAGGCGATGGATGGCCTCGCGCAGCGGCCCGCGGCTGATGCCATAAGTGCGCGCCAGCTCCGGTTCGGAGATCTTGCTGCCCGGAGCGATCTCGCCCTTGACGATGGCCGCCTGGATGCGCCGGAAGACGTTCTCGGACAACGTCTCCGAATCGTCTTGGGCAATGACCGGGGGATCGAGTTGATCCAGCATATTGTCGACACCTTGAAAGCTGATACCGCGAAAACTAGCGAAAACGGTACATACAGTCAAAGGAAATATGGATATTGTCGACAATCGTCTAATAAGCGTATGAAACCTACCGGCTCGGCATTAGAGGGTATAGCCCCCTGCCAGCGGTGGCGCCATAAAACCACCGTGCTAGAATGCCGCCCGCATTTGTTTGTGACATCTGCACAGCCTGTCATCACTTGATGGCTGGCATACGAGGGAGCTTGCGCAGCGATGCCAGGGCCTTGAATCAATACACGGACCGCTGCGCCCCAGGATTTATGACACTCAAGCCCTTTTTCACCTTCCTCTACCTCCTTTGCCTGCCCGGCGTCGCCGCGGCGGGGGAAAAGACCGTTTACGGCCTCAACGAATATGCGTCCCTCAATGGCATCGACCTTGAAGTCGCGGCCAAACTCGACACAGGCGCGAAAACCGCCTCGCTGAGTGCCCGGGATATCAAGCGCTTCAAGCGCAATGGCGAATCCTGGGTGCGCTTCTACCTGGCCATCGACACCGCGCACTCGCATCCGATCGAGCGGCCGCTGGCCCGCGTCAGCAAGATCAAGCGACGCGCCGGGGACTACGATCCCGATGAGGGCAAGAAGTACACCGCTCGTCCGGTGATCGAGCTGGATATTTGCATGGGTTCGGCTTTACGCAGCATCGAAGTGAACCTAACCGACCGCAGCGCTTTCCAATTCCCGCTCCTGATCGGCTCCGAAGCACTGAAACGCTTCGACGCGCTGGTCGATCCAAGTCTTAAATACGCTGCTGGCAAACCCGCCTGCGCCACCGACGCACATACCGCAGAGTAATTCCAATGCGCGCTCTTACACTCCATCTGAGAATCCTGATCGCCATCCTGGTGGTGCTGGGCATTTCAGTGACGGCCTATCAGATTTTCGTGCTCGGCATTCCCGTGACCGAAGACGCTACCGACGACTTGTGGAACATCGACGCCAAGGTCGAGTTCGTCGCCAGCGCCAAGGATCCGGTCAAGATCCAGATGTTCGTGCCGCCGTTGAGCCGCGACTATGTCAGCCTCAACGAAAGCTTCATTTCCAATAACTATGGGGTGGCGGTCAACCGTGTCGACGGCAACCGCAAGGTCACCTGGTCTGCGCGACGGGCAAAGGGCAACCAGACGCTGTACTACCGCCTGGTGCTGACCAAGCGCTACACCGGCGAGAAGGCCAAGATCAAGGGCCCCACCTTCCGCGACAGCATCGTGGTCGAAGGTCCGGAGAAAATCGCCGCCGAAGCCCTGCTCGCACCGATCCGCCAGCATTCGGCCGACGTCGAAACCTTTATTGGCGAGGCCATCAAGCGGGTCAACAACCTCAACGACGACAACGTGAAGCTGCTGCTGGGCGGTGATCCGTCCACCGTGCATAAGGCGCGGATCGTCGAGCTGCTGCTGTCGATCGCCCACGTGCCGATCGAGAAAGTCCACACCATCCGCCTGGTGGCCGACCAGCCGCAAGTGCCCGAACTGTGGCTGCGCAGCTTCAACGGCACCGACTGGCTGTACTTCAACCCGGAAACCGGCGAGCAGGGCCTGCCGACCGACCGCCTGCTGTGGTGGACCGGCGATGAAAACCTGATCACCGTCGAGGGTGGCAAAAAAGCCAACGTGACCTTCAGCCTGAACAACAGCGAAATGAACGCCATTCGCCTGGCCAAGCTGACGGATGAAAACACCGACGCCAACTTCCTCGAATATTCGCTGTATGGCCTGCCGCTGCAGACCCAGCAGACCTTCATGATCATGGTGATGATCCCGATCGGCGTGCTGGTGATCCTGATCCTGCGCAACCTGATCGGCCTCCAGACCCTCGGGACCTTTACTCCGGTACTGATCGCCCTGGCCTTCCGGGAAACCCAGCTGGGCTTCGGCATCGTGCTGTTCACCATCATCACTGCGCTTGGGCTGTCACTGCGTTCCTACCTCGAGCACCTGAAGCTGCAGATGTTGCCGAGGCTGTCGGTGGTGCTGACGTTCGTGGTGGTGCTGATTGCGGCGATCAGCCTGTTCAGCCACAAGCTCGGCCTGGAACGCGGGCTGTCGGTTGCGCTGTTCCCGATGGTGATTCTGACCATGACCATCGAACGTCTGTCGATCACCTGGGAAGAGCGCGGGGGTGGCCATGCCATGAAAGTGGCGGTCGGCACACTGTTCGCCGCCTCCCTGGCGCACCTGATCATGAGCGTGCCGGAACTGGTGTACTTCGTGTTCACGTTCCCGGCGATCCTGCTGATCCTGGTGGGCTTCATGCTGGCCATGGGTCGCTATCGCGGCTACCGCCTGACCGAGCTGGTGCGCTTCAAGGCGTTCCTGAAGAAGGCTGACGCCTGATGTTCGGTTTCTGGAAGACCTGGAAGGCCCTGGAAGCCCGGGGCATCATGGGCATCAATCGGCGCAACGCGGACTATGTGCTCAAGTACAACAAGCGCAGCCTGTACCCGATTGTCGATGACAAGATCATCACCAAGGAGCGCGCGATCGCTGCCGGCATCCATGTGCCGGAACTGTACGGGGTGATCTCCACCGAGAAGGAAATCGACAAGCTCGACGAGATCATCGGCGGGCGCACCGATTTCGTGGTCAAGCCGGCCCAGGGCGCTGGCGGTGACGGCATCATCGTGATCGCTGACCGCTTCGAGGGGCGCTACCGCACGGTGTCCGGGAAGATCATCAGCCATGAGGAGATCGAGCACCATATCTCCAGCATCCTCACTGGCCTGTATTCCCTGGGCGGTCACCGCGACCGCGCCCTGATCGAATACCGAGTGATCCCGGACCAGATTTTCAAGAGCATCAGCTATGAGGGCGTGCCGGACATCCGCATCATCGTGCTGATGGGCTACCCGGTCATGGCCATGCTGCGCCTGCCGACTCGCCAGTCCGGCGGCAAGGCCAACCTGCACCAGGGCGCCATCGGCGTAGGTGTCGACCTTGCCACCGGCCTGACGCTGCGCGGCACCTGGCTGAACAACATCATCACCAAGCACCCCGACACCACCAATGCGGTCGATGGCGTGCAACTGCCCTACTGGGACGGCTTCATGAAGCTCGCCGCCGGCTGTTATGAGCTGTGCGGGCTGGGCTACATTGGCGTGGACATGGTGCTCGACCAGGAAAAAGGCCCGCTGATTCTCGAGCTCAATGCCCGGCCCGGCCTGAACATCCAGATTGCCAACGATTGCGGGCTGACGCTGCGCACCCATGCCGTCGAGGCGCGACTGGAAGACTTGAAAGCCCGCGGCGTGACCGAGACGGTCGAGGAGCGCGTGGCGTTCGTGCAGCAAATGTTCGGGCATATTCCACCGGTTGAAGGCTGACCGTCCATGCCGACCTGCTCCGTACACCCGCTGCCCTATCGCGCCAATCCTGCCGAATATTTCGCGATCATTCGCCATGCCCCGGGCGCCGTGCTGCTCGACAGCGGCCGGCCGACCGCCGACCGAGGTCGCCATGACCTGCTCAGCGCCTGGCCGCTGGAGCAACTGGCGGTGCTGCCTGACGAAAGTGGCAGCGATTTCCTGCAACGCCTGCGGGACAACCTGACGCGCCTGGGTGAAGCCTCGGTACCGCTCGACCTGCCTTTCGCGGGCGGGCTGATCGGGTATCTGAGCTATGACTTCGGCCGTCATCTGGAGCAACTGCCAAGCGTGGCCAGGGACGATTTGCATCTGCCGGACGCTCGCTTCGGACTGTATGCCTGGGCCCTGATCAGCGACCACCAGCTGGCCACCAGCCAACTGGTATTTCACCCGACGCTGGCCGATAGCGAACGCCAGCGCCTGATCGAACTGTTCAGTGGAACAACCAGCGATGAAATCGAGCCGTTCCGGCTGACCGCGCCGATGAGCCCCGACCTGAGCGCCGACGAGTATCGCCAGGCGCTTGAGCGCATCCAGCAGTACATCCAGGCCGGTGATTGCTACCAGGTCAACTTCGCCCAGCGTTTCCGCGCCGAGTGCCAGGGCGATCCCTGGGCGGCCTATTGCGCCCTGCGAGCGGCCTGCCCGACGCCGTTTTCCGGTTTCCAGAGCCTGCCTGATGGCGGCGCGGTGCTGAGCCTTTCACCCGAGCGTTTCGTCAAAGTCAGCCAGGGCCTGGTCGAAACCCGCCCGATCAAAGGCACGCGGCCCCGGGGCCAGACCGCAGCTGAAGACGCAGCCAACGCCGCTGAACTGCTGGCCAGCCCCAAGGATCGCGCCGAAAACCTGATGATCGTCGACCTGCTGCGCAACGACCTAGGCCGCACCTGCCGCATTGGTTCGGTGCGGGTGCCGGAGCTGTTCAGCCTGGAAAGCTACCCCAACGTGCACCATCTGGTGAGCAGCGTCACGGGTGAACTGGCCGCAGACCGCGATGCCCTGGACCTGATTGCCGGCAGCTTCCCCGGAGGCTCGATTACCGGCGCACCGAAAATCCGCGCGATGCAGATTATTGACGAACTGGAACCGACGCGACGGGGCCTGTATTGCGGCTCGCTGTTGTATCTGGACGTGCGCGGCGAGATGGACAGTTCCATCGCCATTCGCAGTTTGCTGGTCAAGGACGGGCAGGTGTGTTGCTGGGGTGGCGGCGGGATCGTCGCGGACTCCCAGTGGCAGGCCGAGTATGCGGAGTCGATCACCAAGGTGAAGGTGCTGCTCGATACCCTGCAGAACCTTTAATCAATTGACTGAACAACACCTGATCAATCGACTGAACAACACCATCACTGTAGGAGCTGCCGCAGGCTGCGATCTTTTGACTTTGATTTTTAAGGTCAAGATCAAAAGATCGCAGCCTTCGGCAGCTCCTACGGGGGAGATCGGGGGATATGGGGGATTTGTGTTTACAAGGTCAGGGCCCGGTTCGAGGCCTTGATGAACTCCTGCTTGAGCTCCTCAAAGGTATGCACCGCCGGGAATTGCGGGAACTCGCGGATTACATTGTCCGGCGCATGGAACAGGATCCCCGCATCCGCTTCGCCCAGCATCGTCGTGTCGTTGTACGAATCCCCTGCTGCGATCACACGATAATAAAGGCTCTTGAAAGCCAGGACCGACTGGCGCTTGGGGTCTCTCTGACGCAACTGATAGCTCGTCACTCGACCGGCGTCATCGGTAATCAGCCGATGGCACAGCAGTGTCGGGAAACCCAGCTGGCGCATCAGCGGCTGGGAGAATTCGTAGAACGTATCTGACAGGATCACCACCTGAAAGCGTTCACGCAGCCAATTGACGAACTCCACCGCACCGTCCAGAGGCTTCAACGTGGCGATCACTTCCTGGATATCGGACAGCTTCAGGCCGTGCTCGTCGAGAATCCGCAGGCGCTGTTTCATCAGCACGTCGTAGTCGGGAATGTCCCGAGTGGTGGCCTTGAGGGATTCGATCCCGGTTTTTTCGGCGAAGGCGATCCAGATTTCGGGAACCAGTACCCCTTCAAGATCCAGGCAAGCAATTTCCACAAGACACTCCCATTTGTAGTGATTATTGAGTCGAGCGAGCAAAAAGACTGCCGAACTCTAACCACTCGCACTAGCCTGCGCAACGCAGAGGACGCGCCAGCGCTTGTCGGATTTTGTTACCATCAGCCCCATATAGAGCGCCCAGCGCCACCGACCTGTAGGAAGCCGCCCTGATGAGCCCATCGTTCGATGTCGTGGAACTCGCCACGACCTATGCCAATAAATCTGCCCAGGACATTCTCAAACTCGCGTTTGCCGAGTTCGGCGATGACCTGTGGATATCCTTCAGCGGCGCCGAAGACGTGGTGCTCGTGGACATGGCCTGGAAGCTGAACAAGAACGTCAAGGTGTTCAGCCTCGACACCGGCCGCCTGCATCCAGAGACCTACCGCTTCATCGATCAGGTGCGCGAGCACTACAAGATCGAGATCGAGCTCGTGTCGCCGGACTACACGAAACTGGAACCTTTCGTTAAGGACAAAGGCCTGTTCAGCTTCTATAAGGACGGTCATGGTGAATGCTGTGGCATCCGCAAGATCGAACCGCTGCGGCGCAAACTGTCCGGCGTACGCGCATGGGCGACCGGCCAGCGGCGCGACCAGAGCCCGGGCACGCGCAGTGCGGTGGCCGTGATGGAAATCGACACCGCGTTTTCCACCCCCGAACGCACCCTTTACAAGTTCAACCCGCTGGCGCAGATGACCAGCGAAGAGATCTGGGGCTACATCCGCATGCTCGAACTGCCGTACAACAGCCTGCACGAGCGCGGCTTCATCAGCATCGGCTGCGAACCCTGCACCCGCCCGGTGCTGCCGAACCAGCATGAACGCGAAGGTCGCTGGTGGTGGGAAGAGGCGACGCAGAAAGAGTGCGGGCTGCATGCGGGAAACATCATCGGCAAGTCCAAGGCCTAATCTGCGCCTCAATAAAAAATGTGTACACACGACTGTCACCATCGGTGCCATTTGTGTGTGCACTTTTTGTTTCATCGCCCCAAAACGTTACATTTTCCCGCCCTCACCCCCTCCGCCGATCCGGTACTCACGCCCGCCTATAGAAATAAATAGCTGATCAAACAGTCAGTTTATTTAGCTATATAATCAAAGAGTTAGCGAAATTTGATAACAAAAGGAAATTAACAGCCACTTTCATAGATCGCTCACTGGCACAGATCTCGCTTGAGTGCATACATGTTTTGTATACAACACGATCCAAAACATACACACACTTTAGATCCGCAAGCCTGAAGCGCCCTATCCCGTACAGGCTGCAGATGCCCCGAAACCAATGATGTTTGCCGTTCGCGACGAAGATTTGTCGAGCCCTTGCTCAAGCACAGTCATCGCAGCGCCAAGCTTCAGGAGCCTGCCGGAATGCGTACTAGCCTCTCCAATAACAATATTGCGCTGGATCTACACCTCCCTCCCTCATCCCTCGATCAACCTTGCGACGGCCCCGTTGTTCTCAGCCCGCGCCTGCACAACAAGGACCTGGCACCGACCAAGGCCGAGGGGCGGCGCTGGGGCCGCTACAGTATTTTCGCCCTGTGGACCAACGATGTGCACAACATCGCCAACTACTCCTTCGCCATCGGCCTGTATGCGCGGGGGCTCGGAGGGTGGCAGATTCTGCTGTCGCTGGGGATTGGCGCAGCTCTCGTTTACTTCTTCATGAACCTGTCCGGCTACATGGGCCAGAAAACCGGCGTGCCGTTTCCGGTGATCAGCCGGATCAGTTTCGGCATTCATGGCGCGCAGATTCCTGCATTGATCCGCGCCGTTATCGCCATCGCCTGGTTCGGCATCCAGACGTACCTGGCCTCGGTGGTATTCCGAGTGCTGCTGACGGCAGTACACCCTGGTTTTGCCGACTATGACCACAACTCGATCCTCGGCCTGTCGAGCCTGGGCTGGGTGTGTTTCGTCGCTATCTGGCTGGTGCAGCTGGCCATCCTGGCCTACGGCATGGAGATGGTGCGGCGCTATGAAGCGTTCGCCGGCCCGGTGATACTGCTGACCGTTGCCGCCCTCGCCGGCTGGATGTACACCCAGGCCGATGCGACGATCGCCTGGTCGATCCGCGAACCGCTGAGCGGCGCCGAGATGTGGCGCAACATCTTTGCTGGCGGCGCCTTGTGGCTGGCCATCTACGGCACGCTGATCCTCAATTTCTGCGATTTTGCCCGCTCTTCGCCATGCCGCAAGACCATCAAGGTCGGCAATTTCTGGGGACTGCCGGTAAACATCCTGGTATTCGCCGCCATCACAGTCCTGCTGTGCGGCGCGCAATTCCAGATCAACGGCCGAATCATCGAAAGCCCGACCGAGATCATTGCCTCTATCCCCAATACCTTCTTCCTGGTGCTGGGCTGCCTGGCCTTCCTGATCGTCACCGTGGCCGTCAACATCATGGCCAACTTCGTCGCACCGGCTTTCGTGCTGAGTAACCTGGCACCGAAATACCTGACCTTCCGCCGCGCCGGCTTGATCAGCGCTACCCTTGCGGTGCTGATCCTGCCGTGGAATCTCTACAACAGCCCGCTGGTGATCGTGTACTTCCTGTCCGGCCTGGGCGCCCTGCTGGGGCCGCTGTACGGGGTGATCATGGTCGATTACTGGCTGGTGCGAAAAGGCCAGGTCAACGTGCCGCAGCTGTACAGCGAAGACCCCGACGGCGCGTATTACTACAGCCGCGGCGTCAACCTGCGCGCGGTGGCAGCGTTCATTCCTGCAGCGCTGATCGCCATCGTCCTGGCACTGGTGCCGGGCTTTCACAGCGTGTCCCCGTTTTCCTGGTTGATCGGCGCCGGGATTGCCGGAATGCTCTACCTGATCATCGCCCGGCGCGAGCCTCATTACGCTGACGTCAGCGGCGAATCCATCGCGGTCGACAACGCCAGTCACTAACCCTTGGCGGCCCGGCGACGTCGGGCTGCAGAACAACCTGCTATAAGGACTTCCCATGCGAATTCTCGTGGTCAACGTCAACACCACCGAGTCCATCACCCAGGCCATTGCCCGCTCGGCCCAGGCAGTGGCTGCCCCGGGCACCGAAATTATTGGCCTGACGCCCTACTTCGGCGCCGACTCCGTGGAGGGCAACTTCGAAAGTTACCTGGCAGCGATTGCCGTGATGGACCGGGTGATGTCTTACGACCAGCCTTTCGACGCGGTTATCCAGGCCGGCTACGGCGAGCACGGCCGCGAAGGCCTGCAGGAGCTGCTGGACGTGCCGGTGGTGGACATCACCGATGCCGCCGCCAGTACCGCGATGTTTCTCGGCCATGCCTACTCGGTGGTCACGACCCTGGATCGCACCGTGCCCCTGATCGAGGACCGGTTAAAACTCTCCGGCCTGTGGGATCGCTGCGCCTCCGTGCGGGCCAGTGGCCTGGCGGTGCTGGAGCTGGAATCGGATCCGCAGCGTGCGCTGGAAGCCATCGTCCGCCAGGCGGAATTGGCGGTGCTCGAAGACAAGGCTGAGGTGATTTGCCTGGGTTGCGGCGGGATGGCCGGGCTGGACGAGCAGATCCGCCAGCGCACCGGCGTGCCGGTCGTGGATGGCGTGACAGCGGCGGTCACCATTGCCGAATCACTGGTGCGACTGGGCTTGTCGACGTCCAAGGTGCGCACCTATGCGACGCCGCGGCCGAAGAAGATCATTGGTTGGCCGGGGCGGTTTGGTCGGTAGACCGAGGTGCCCCAATCGCGGGCAAGCCCGCTCCCACAGGTATCACCTGTAATTGGAGACTACATCGAGCCTGTGGGAGCAGCCTTGCTCCCACAGACAGTACACATACTTGGAGCTAACATCGAACCTGTGGGAGCGGGCTTGCCCGCGATGGCTGCACCTCGGTCTATAGCCTTGCTCAGATAGCACTGAACCGCTGCCCCAACCCCTGCTGCGCAAACTGCTCAATCACAAAATTCACAAACGCCCGGGTCTTGCCCGGCAGCAACTTGTGTTCGGCGTAGTAGATGGAAATGTTGCCATCGTCGACGCACCAGTCCGGCAACACCCGCTGCAAGGTCCCCGCCTCCAGATACCCCAGCGCAAAAGGCATGCTGACCAAGGCCACGCCCAAGCCTTGGGCCGCCGTGGCACAGGCTGCTTCGGAATCGCTCATGGTCATCCGCGCCTTGAGCACCAGGGGACTGTGTTGCCGGGTGCGACTGGTCAACTGCCACGAGCGCACGCGGCCGGTTTGCGGTGAACGAATCAGGATACCGTCGTGATGCCCGAGATCTTCAGGCTCCAGGATCGGCGCCCGGCTCGACAGGTATTCGGCTGAAGCCACCAGCACCCGATGCGCCGGCGTCAGCTTGCGAGCGACCACGCCCTGGGGCAGGTCAAACCCGCCGCCAATCGCCGCGTCAAACCCTTGGGCGATCAGATCGACCTGGCGGTTATCGAAATGCCAGTCAGGGTTGATCGCCGGGAATCGCCGCAAAAACTCGCCTAGCAGGGGCACCACGTACAGCCGACCGAACATCGTGCCCATGCTGACCTTCAACGTCCCCGCCGGCAGCCCCTGCGCGCTGGCCAGGTTGGCCACGGCGTTCTGGATGGTGTTCAGGCTGGTGCTGACTTCGCCGAGGAACAGCTGGCCGGCTTCGGTCAACCTCAGGCTGCGCGTACTGCGCTGGAACAAGCGCACGCCCAGGCGCGCCTCCAGCTTGGCGACGCTCTTGCCCACCGCCGCCGGCGTAAGGCTCAGGCGCCGCGCGGCTTCGGCAAAGCTGCCGACTTCGGCACTGCGTACAAAGCATTCGATACTGCTGAAGGTTTCCATGAGGGACTGGCTATCGATTCATGCTGCGTTCGTAGGCTGCCAGAACGGTGCGCTCCGATTGCACCAGATAGGCTTCGAGCATCCGGGTCGCCTCCTCCGGTCGCCCCTCTTCTATGCAACGCAAGACTGAAATGTTCATGTCGACGTAAGGCATATGCAGGAATTCGGCGTCATCCAGCAGGCCGAACGCCAAGCGCAGCTCGGCCGATATCTGCCCATAGAACACCACCAATCGCGGACTGTCGGCGAGCTCGACGATAGCCTTGTGGAACATCATGTTAGCGGTGCCGACTGCTTTCCAATCCTTGGCTTCGCGCGCTTGCATGCCTGCCTCCACCGCCTGACGCATATGCAATGTTCCCGGGTGCAGCGGGTATCCCTGGGCAATGGCCTTGCATTCGATAAAGCGGCGTACACGATAGATGTCAATAATCGACGCCATATCAGGCACCGCCACAGTGACCCCGCGATTAGGCTCATGCTTGAGCAAACCCTCCCGGGTCAGGACCCTGAACGCCTCTCTGAGCGTGTTGCGGGAGATCTGCAGGCTATCGGCCAGCGCCGCTTCGGACAGCCGTTGGCCCGGTACCAATTCGCCTTCGACCAGCATCCTGCGGACCTCCTGGGTAATGGACTCACCCAGCGAGCGCGGAAGGGAATTTGCAACGTCGTTCATGTGCGGTCCAGAGTCAGGGAGAGTCATTTTGATGTTCTATCAGAGCTCAGCGCATAGCAAGAACCGAGGGTGCCGTGTGCATCAATAAGTAACACGCAGGAGTGATATGGTTACAAACTGGTGCGCATTGTGGAACCACCGCCAATAGATTGTTCAACAATCAAATAGCCATGCATCAACACTTTCAGCCGTATGATTGAAACCTGGCACGCTCGTTGCTCAATCAAATCATCCCCTACCGAAGGAATGATGCCGTGACAGAGACAGCCGTGACACCGTCCGCCGGGACACAGACCGCTCAGGATTTTGCCAAGGCGCGACGGTCCTCCCTGATCGCCGCCATTTTCATGATGGCGACTTCTGCCATCGGTCCTGGATTCATTACCCAGACCGCCACCTTCACGGCCAAGATGGGTGCGGCATTTGCGTTCGGTATCCTGGCGTCGATTCTTATCGACTTCGTGGTGCAACTGAACGTCTGGCGCATCGTCACCCTGACCCGAATGCGTGCCGCAGACGTGGCCAATAAAGCGATTCCAGGCAGTGGGTACCTGCTGGCGGTGCTGGTGATCTTCGGCGGCCTGGTGTTCAACGTCGGCAACATCGCCGGTGCCGGGCTGGGCCTGAACGCGCTGATGGGGCTTGATGCAAAATGGGGCGGCAGCCTGAGCGCCCTGCTGGCCATCGGCATCTTCCTCTCCCACCGCGCCGGATTGGCCGTCGACCGGCTGATCGTCGTGCTGGGCCTGGTGATGATTGGCCTGACCCTGTTCGTGGCCTTTGCCTCTAACCCGCCACTGGGTGAAGCGCTCTACCAGACCGTACTTCCGGACCAGATCAACTTCGCCACCATTACTACCATTGTCGGAGGCACGGTCGGCGGTTACATCACCTATGCCGGGGCTCACAAACTGCTGGACCGCGGTACTACCGGCGTCGAAAACCTCCAGGTAGTGACCAGGGCGGCCCTGAGCGGCATCCTGGTCACCGGCCTGATGCGCTACGTCCTGTTTCTCGCCATCCTTGGCGTGGTGGCCAGCGGCGTCGTCATCGACACCTCGGGTCAGGGCGCCAATCCGGCCGCGCAAGCCTTCCAGGCAGCGGCTGGGCAAATCGGCCTGCGCGTTTTCGGCCTCATCCTCTGGGCCGCCAGTATCACCAGTGTGATTGGCGCTGCTTACACGTCCATTTCCTTCATCACCGTGTTTATGCCGAGCATCACCGAGAAGGGACGCAACCGCGCCACGATGGTGTTCATCGCCCTGTCGCTGCTGATCTTTATCCTGATGGGCACGGCTCCGGCGGCATTGTTGCTCTTCGCGGGCGGCTTTAATGGCCTGATACTGCCAATCGGCCTGAGCATCTTCATCTACGTCGGCTGGCGCCGGTCCGACCTCATGGACGGTTACCATTACCCACGCTGGTTGTTGCTGCTGGGCGCCGTGACCTGCCTGCTGACCTGGTACATGGCGATCAAATCCGTCGGGCCGATCTTTGCCTTCCTCAACATTGCGTGAGCCCGATGACGAACAAGGAGTCAAGTTAATGCCAACGATAGACATCAACAGCGACCTGGGCGAAAGCTTTGGCGCCTGGCGCATGGGCGACGATGCCGCGATGCTCGACGTCGTGACCAGCGCCAATGTCGCCTGCGGTTTTCACGCCGGCGACCCGGCCGGCATCCTGCAGACGCTGAAAGCTGCAGTGGCAAAAAAGGTCACCATTGGTGCCCATGTCGCTTACCCGGACAAAGTCGGCTTTGGCCGCCGCAACATGGACCTGTCCAGCGATGAACTGACGGCTGACGTGATCTACCAGATCGGCGCGCTTCAGGGCCTGGCCAAGGCCGCTGGCAGCAGCGTGCGCTATGTGAAGCCCCACGGCGCCCTGTACAACACCATTGCTCACGATCGTCGTCAGGCGTTGGCCGTGATCGAGGCCATCCGCGCGATCGACTCCAGCCTGGTATTGGTTGCATTGGCAGGCTCAAGCCTCATTGAACTGGCCCGTAACGAGGGCTTGCAGTGTATCGCCGAAGCCTTCGCTGACCGTGCCTATACGCCACAAGGCACCCTCGTCTCTCGCCGCGAACCCGGCGCCGTGCTGCACGATCCCAAGCTCGTCGCCCAACGCATGCTGCATCTCGTGGAGCACGGCACCCTGGAAGCGATCGATGGCAGCCTGGTCAGCATCCAGGCCGACTCGATCTGCGTCCACGGCGATAGCCCGGCAGCGGTGGACATGGCCCGCGAACTGCGTCGCGTGCTGGAACAGGCCAACATGTCCCTGCAACCGTTTGCCGGAGGTCGTCCATGAACGCCCTGGAACGCGCTCGTCAGGCGGCCATCGCCGCTGGCCGTGAAGCTCGCTCGGCCTACCGCGGCGGCCTGGTCACCCCCACCGCCGGCATCGCCCCGGGCATGACTCAGGCGAACCTGATTGCCTTGCCCCGCGACTGGGCCTACGACTTCCTGCTGTATGCCCAACGCAACCCCAAGGCTTGCCCGGTGCTTGACGTCACTGACGCCGCCAGCCCCCACACACGGCTGGCGGCGGGCGCTGACCTGCGCACCGACCTGCCCCTGTACCGCATCTGGCGTGACGGCAAGCTGGTGGAGGAAGTCAGCGACGCGACCCAGGCCTGGGCCGAACACGACGACATGGTGGCCTTCCTGATCGGTTGCAGCTTTACCTTTGAAACAGCCCTGCAAGAGGCAGGCATTGAAGTACGGCATATCGCCGATGGCTGCAACGTGCCGATGTACCTGACCAACCGTGCCTGCCGCCCGGCCGGGCGCCTGCAGGGTGGGATGGTGGTTTCGATGCGGCCGATCCCAGCTGATCGCGTGGCCGAGGCCTGCGGTATCTCCGGGCGCTACCCCTCGGTGCATGGGGCCCCGGTCCACGTCGGCGAGCCTGGCTTGCTGGGGATCGACGACCTGGCTCGGCCCGATTTCGGTGACGCCGTGCGCATCGAGCCGGGCGAGGTCCCGGTGTTCTGGGCTTGCGGCGTAACGCCTCAAGCCGCGGTCATGGCCTCGGGCGTACCCTTCGCAATCACCCATTCGCCCGGCCATATGTTCATCACCGACGTGCCCGACAGCACGTACCACGTCTAGGAGTCTGCTGTGCGTTTCTTACCGGTAAACCTGGACGCCCTGCTCGTCGAATTGAACGACCTGGATGAGACCCTGGCATTGTTCGACGCCCTGACGGCGGAGCCTATTGCGGGCGTGGAAGAAATCATTCCTGCCGCACGTACCCTGCTGATCCAGTTCCGCCCCAGCGCCATTGCGCGGCAGGCGCTGGTCAATCGTATCGCCGGCCAGGACCTGAGCCAGCGCCGCGCGATCGAGCATCGCCGGGTGGAAATTCCCGTTCATTACAACGGTGAAGACCTGGACGAAGTCGCAACGCTGCTGGGGATCAGCCGCGCCGAGGTGGTTCAACGCCACACCGCCCATGACTACAGCGTGGCTTTTTGCGGCTTCGCTCCGGGCTTCGCCTACCTGACCGGCGGTGCGGGTTTCCAGGTGCCTCGCCGACAAACGCCGCGTACCCGCATACCCGCAGGAGCGGTTGCCCTGGCGGGGGAATTCAGCGGTGTTTACCCGCAAGCCAGCCCTGGCGGGTGGCAGATCATCGGCGTCACGCCGTTGCAGATGTGGGACCTGAACCGTGCTGAATCGGCCCTGCTTCGCCCCGGCTACAAAGTGCGGTTCACCGATGCCGGCCCGCTTCCGGCAGGTGGCCTGCCCGCCCCCACTGCGCAGGCAAGCGCCGCCGCCCCCAGCGGTGCCTACCTGCAAATCATTACGCCCGGCTTGCACTGCGTGTTGCAGGACATGGGCCGCCCCGGCCAGACCGGCCAAGGCGTATCCCGCTCCGGCGCGCTGGACCTCGGCGCGCTGCGCGCAGCCAACCGCGCGGTCGGCAACCCTTCGGACATGGCCTGCGTGGAAGCGGTGCTCGGCGGCCTGAGCTTCATCTGTCATGGCCATGCGGTGATCGCAATCACCGGCGCGCAGACCCCGGTCATCATCACCAACGCCAGTGGCCTGCAATGGTCTGCCGACAACTACCAGCCCATCGAACTGGAGCCCGGGGACAGAGTCAGCCTGGGTTCACCTTCGGCAGGGTTGCGCAGTTACCTGGCGATTCGCGGCGGCTTTGAGGCCACTGCGGTGCTCGGCAGCCTTTCCACCGACACGCTCGCCCAGGTCGGCCCCCCTGCTCTCGCGGCCGGTGACCGACTGGGCTTTAACGCGCTGACGACAGGCACCAGCGTTTCGTTGAACGAATCTCCCGCCTTTGACCTGCCCACCGCGGCCAACATCGTGACCCTCGACGTGGTCATGGGGCCGCGCACTGACTGGTTTACCGAAGACGCCATCCAGCGTCTGGGCAGCCAGCTCTGGCGCGTCACCTCACAGTCCAACCGGGTTGGTATTCGCCTGGCGGGTGAAACGCCGCTGGAACGCAGCAACCACCAGGAGTTGCCCAGCGAAGGCACTTCCGTGGGCGCCATCCAGGTTCCGGCCAGCGGCCAACCGGTGCTGTTTCTCGCCGATCACCCGTTGACCGGTGGTTACCCGGTGATCGGCGCAGTCGCCAGCTACCACCTGGACCTGGCGGGCCAGATCCCGATCAATGCGCAGATTCGCTTCAACCCTCTGGGTGGCTTCAAAGAGATGCAACCTGATACGCAAGCCTCTTCTTCAACTGCCGATGTGAACAAACTCCCATGAAGAAATTACTGATTGCCAACCGTGGTGAAATTGCTGTCCGCATCGCCCGCGCCTGCAGCGACTACGGCGTGCAGTCTGTGGCGGTGTATGCCGATGCGGACATCGACGCCCTGCACGTGCGCCGAGCCAACGAAGCCTATTCACTCAATGGCCAGCGCCCGGCCGAGACCTACCTGGATATCGGCAAACTGATCGCCATCGCCAAACGCAGCGGCGCCGATGCCGTGCACCCCGGCTATGGTTTCCTGTCTGAGAGGGCCGACTTCGCCCGGGCAGTGATCGAGGCCGGGCTGATCTGGGTCGGTCCCAACCCGGAGACCATCGACGTGCTCGGCGACAAGGTCGAGGCGCGAAAAATTGCCCACCTGGTCGGTGCCCCCCTGGTGGCCGGCACGCCTGGCCCGGTGGAAAGCGCCGCCGAAGTACTGGCCTTTGCCGAGCAGCACGGCCTGCCAATTGCCATCAAGGCAGCCTTTGGCGGCGGCGGACGCGGCATGAAAGTCGCCTGGCGCATGGATGAGGTGGCTGAATTGTTCGCCTCAGCCGTGCGCGAAGCAGAAGCGGCCTTTGGTCGTGGCGAATGCTACGTCGAGCAGTTCCTCGACCGGCCCCGGCACATCGAAGCGCAGATCCTCGCCGACAAACACGGCAAGGTCGTCGTCGTCGGCACGCGTGACTGCTCCTTGCAGCGGCGCAACCAGAAGCTGGTGGAGGAAGCGCCTGCGCCCTTTATCAGCGACCAACAGCGCCAGCGTATTCATCAGTCTGCCCAGGATATCTGCGCCAAGGCGGGCTACGTCGGTGCCGGCACTGTGGAGTTCCTGCTCAGCCAGGATGGCACCCTGTCGTTCCTTGAGGTCAATACCCGCTTGCAGGTCGAGCACCCGGTGACCGAAGAGACCACCGGGGTTGACCTGGTGATCGAACAATTGAGGATTGCCGACGGTTTGCCGCTGTCCTTCAGCGAGACGCCGACCCCGCGTGGCCACAGCTTCGAGTTTCGCATCAACGCGGAAGACCCGGGCAAAGGCTTCCTGCCCACCCCCGGCCAGATCACCCATTTCCTGCCACCGTCTGGCCCGGGCGTGCGCCTGGACAGCGGCGTTATAAGCGGTTCGCGAGTGCCCAGCACCTTCGATTCGATGATGGCCAAACTGATCGTCACCGGCGCCACTCGCGAACAGGCTATCGTCCGCGCCCGGCGCGCACTGGCTGAGTTCAACATCGAGGGCATCGCCTCGGTTCTGCCGTTCCACCGGGCCGTCATGGACCATGATGACTTCACCGGTACCGATACATTCGCCGTACACACGCGCTGGATCGAGACCGATTTCGCCGAGCAGATCACGCTCGCCCCACGAGCTGCTGTATCGGCCGACCCGGAAATCCTGCGCACGTTTGTCGAGATCGACGGCAAACGCCACGAACTGGGCCTTCCGGCTGCACTGCTGCGCGGCGTCAGCCTGAATGCAGCGGGTACCACCAGCGAAAGCGCGGCCCCATCCGAGGTCATTGACCCGCAGGCGGTACTGACCCCCGTGGCGGGTAATCTGCATACCTGGGTGGTCGAAGAAGGCGAGTCGGTGAGTGCCGGGCAGGTCATCGCCGTTGTAGAAGCCATGAAGATGGAAACTTCGGTCCTGGCACCTTGTGAGGGCCAGGTGCAGATCGCCAAACAGGCAGGAGACTATTTTGAAGCCGGCTCGGTGATTGGCCGCATCAAGACCCTGGCTTGATTTAAAGCTTTTCCTTTTACAGGTAGTCGCGCAACGGGTTAACCACCCGTTTGCCGCGTGCTGCCCGCAGAAAAGTTCAGCTGTAACTTTTCATGAAAAAAACAATAAAACCTGACCATTAAAAGCTGCCGTTTATCTGGAGCATCAAGAGCATGTCAATCAACAAGGCTTTTGCCATTGCGGGTACCTGCGCGCTGGTTTTACCAGTGACCGCTTCTGCCGACTTTATTACCGACAGCAAAGCGAGTGTGGAACTGCGCAACTTTTACTTCAGTCGTGACTTTCGTAACGGCCCGCCCACGGCAGAGCGTGACGCTGCGGCGGAGTGGGCGCAGGGCGCGATGCTGCGCATCGAGTCGGGTTATACCGCAGGCACTATTGGCGTTGGCCTTGATGCCATCGGCATGCTCGGCATCAAGCTTGACGGCGGTGATGGGTCCGGTGGAACCGGCCTGTTGCCCGCTGACCTCAGCTCGAAGAACGGCCGCGGTTCGCAAAGCGAGTATTCCAAGCTGGGCCTGACGGCCAAGGCGAAGGTCTCTGCAACGGAACTCAAAGTCGGCTCGCTGGCTTTCCGTACGCCAGTAGTGTCGAGTAATGACACGCGCCTGTTGCCTTCGACCTTCGAAGGAGCGCTGCTGACCTCAAAAGATATCGACCAATTGGCCCTGCAAGGCGGCAAACTACAGCAAATCAAGTTTAACAGTTCTTCAAACTACCAGGACTTCACGGGTAACCGCATCGGCGGCGTCAGTGATGATTTCCGGTTTGCCGGTGGTACCTACAGTTTTAATAAAGCCCTGAGTACAAGCCTGTTCTACGGCAACCTGGAAAATGTCTATCGCCAGTACTTTGGCGGCGTAGTTTATGAAATTCCTCTCGCCGCGCAACAGTCGCTCAAGTTCGACCTGCGTTATTCGAAAAGTACCGACGACGGTAATTTCCGCCCACTCGACAACCGTGCAGCGAACGGGCAAGTGGCCTACACCCTTGGCTCCAGCGTATTGACCGGCGCCTATCAGCGAATGAGCGGTGACGACCCGTTCCCGTACATCGCCAATAGCGACCCCTACCTGGTCAACTTTGTGCAGATCAACGACTTTGCCAACACCGATGAGCACTCATGGCAGGTGCGCTATGACCACAACTTCGCCGCACTGGGCATTCCCGGCCTCACCTTCATGACCCGTTACGTCAACGGCGACAATGTGCAGGTAGCGGGCAGTCATTCGGGGAAAGAATGGGAGCGAAACACCGATATCGGCTACGTGGTGCAAAGCGGTTCGCTGAAGAATCTTGGGGTCAAGGTTCGAAATGCGACGGTCCGCTCGAACTTCAGCAATGACCTGGATGAGACACGGCTGATCCTGAGTTACACATTGGCCTTGTGGTGAAGGCGGATCGCTTGACCGACGTTTGACAAAAGCCTTTGTTCAGCCCTGGGAAGCCCTCAGCATTCGATACTGCTGATGGTTTCCACAGCAGCCATTATAAACTTATGGTTTACACAGACTATCGTGATGACCGGCTACCCAGCAGGTAGTCCCGAACCGATACTAGGCTCCATCAACCGGGGCATCTCGCCCCGGCGACTTTGGAGACAGACATGACTACTCAGAACCTCAGCGGTAAAGTGGCTTTGATCCAAGGAGGGTCCCGCGGTATTGGCGCAGCCATCGTCAAACGCCTGGCCGCTGAAGGCGCAGCCGTTGCCTTCACTTACGTAAGCTCCACGGCAAAAGCCGAAGAATTGCAGAACAGCATCACCGCCAATGGCGGCAAGGCACTGGCCATCAAGGCCGACAGCGCCGATGCCGAGGCCATCCGTCACGCGGTCACGGCCACCGTCGAAGCCTTCGGCGCGCTGGATATCCTGGTCAACAACGCGGGTGTGCTGGCGGTTGCGCCACTGGAAGATTTCAAGCTCGAAGACTTCGACCAGACCCTGGCCATCAACGTACGCAGCGTATTCATTGCTACCCAGGCCGCTGCCAGGCATATGACCGAAGGCGGTCGCATCATCAACATTGGCAGCACCAATGCCGATCGCATGCCCTTCGCCGGTGGCGGTCCGTACGCCATGAGCAAGTCGGCGCTGGTCGGCCTGACCAAAGGCCTGGCACGCGACCTCGGCCCGCGCGGGATCACCATCAACAACGTGCAACCCGGCCCGGTCGACACCGACATGAACCCTGCACAGGGTGACTTTGCCGACAGCCTGATCCCGCTGATGGCAGTAGGTCGCTACGGTCATGCCGATGAAATCGCCAGCTTCGTGGCGTACCTGGTGGGCCCTGAAGCGGGCTACATCACGGGTGCCAGCCTGACCATCGACGGCGGCTTTGGCGCCTGATGGCGACACCTGCGTGAAAAAGCCGGCCACCTGATCAGGTGGCCGGCTTTTTCATGCCTGCTGGTTTACGCCCATTCCAACGCCGGCAAGCCGCAGTCAGCGGGCTTGAACGCCTTCAGCGTGCGCAGGATGCCATCGGCATGTGCGTACTTTTCATCCGCCATGGCCGCATCCGGGATGGCAATGGCGGTCATGCCCGCCGCCTTCGCTGCTGTGACGCCGAAGGGCGAATCCTCGAACACCAGGCAGTCGGCCGGATCGACACCCAGACGCCGCGCGGCGGTCAGAAAGATGTCCGGTGCCGGCTTGGCCGCGCCCACTTCCGGATCATCAGCCGTGACGATGAAATCGAATAAATCGAACCACTCCCGGTGCAGCGTGGTTTTCTGGCCGAACGACTGACGTGAAGAACTGGTGCCCACCGCGATGGGGATATTGTTCGCCTTCAAGTGCCGCACCAGTTCCTGTGCGCCGGGCATTGCCAGCGCGTGTGGAAAACGCTCACGCATCAGCGGTTCGCGAATCACCAGGAATTCTTCTGCGGAGATCGGCAGGTCCAGGGCCTCGACCACGTAGCGCGCCAGATCATTTGCGCCGCGCCCGATGATGTTCTGTTTGATGCTCCAGTCGAACACCCGGCCATAGCGCTGGACGATCATCGACGTGACCTCGGTGTAGATGCCCTCGGTGTCCAGCAACAAGCCGTCCATATCGAAAATCACAGCCTTGATCGGGCCGAATTCGTTCAGCGGTGCATTCATCGCGTCTGATCCGTTTTCAACAACAAGAGGACCCGCACGTTAGCACCGATTCTGCGACGGATTAAAGGGTTCAGCAGGATATTGACAGGGGGCAGGCCAGAGAGTTGCGCACCCGACAGCCACGACGACTTCAGCTCGGTTCATCCGATGCATCATTATCGGCAATGTCCTGATCATCGGGAACGGCCTCTACATCCCCACGCTTCACATCATCCTCGGGCAACTGCTCCACGGCCGTGTCTTCGTCAGGCGGCCGTTGATCCCGACTCAGGGAGTCCGTGGGTGATGGCAGGGGATACTCAGGCGTTTCATCCGGGTCGAATGCTTTGGGAACAGGTTTCATGGGCCACCTCTCGACGGGCCTGCAATGGCAGGCCCTGACAGTTCGACGACCTCGGCGGCACGGCAGTGCTATGAGAGAGACAGTCGGTCGGCAGCTTATTGCTCGTCTTCGTCCAGCTCTTCGTCTTCGTAGTCGACATCGCCAGCGTCATCGGAGTCATTGAGCGGCACTGTCGCGTCATCCATAACCGACCCCGGATCTTCATTTCCCGGATCGTTGATAAACGGCAGTCCACTCGGACCTTTTTCTTCCTTGCCTTCTGTTTCAGGCGTCATGGAGCATACCTCGCAGGGTGCAGGGATGGATCAACGATGCTTATTCTTATATTTGTTTTTGTTCTTGTGCTTGTGATTGCCCTTGGAATGCGAACCACCGTCATCGGTACCCAGGTTGTTGCCGACAGCGCCACCGGCTGCGCCACCCAGGCCTGCGCCAATGGTCGAACCGGTCGAGCCGCCCAGGCTGTTGCCAATCACCGAACCACCCGCAGAACCCAAACCACCCCCCACCGCAGCTGCCGTGCGGCTGCCCTTGGGCGCACCTACCGCGCTACCCGCAGCCCCACCGACGCCTGCGCCGATGGCCGCGCCAGTGCTGCCGCCCATTTGCTGACCCACGACATTCCCGAGTGCCCCACCGAGGCCGCCGCCGACTGCTGCGGTGCCGTCGCCAGCGGCCATGGCGCCGTGGCTGACCATCAGTCCCAATACCAATGCAGACAACGTCAAGCCTTGACGACGACAGTCGCCTGGTTTGCTTTCGGATTTTGATGTCATGGTGCACCTCGCATGCGTTGGGGATGTAATGGCTTTGAGCCTCTGCGGACAGAAACGTTCATAAACGCAAAAGCCAGGCAATTAGCCATGATGCTCTGTTGTTAAGGCGCTTTTTGTAGGAGCGAGCTTGCTCGCGATGGTCGTTAACGATGACGCGGGGCCCCAGACACTCCGCGGCGTCCTCTGGTTTTTCGCGAGCGAGCTCGCTCCTACGGTGCTCAGCGCACTCCCGGCTTTTGTATCGATCCGCCAGGATCAGTGACGCTTGTGACCCTTGCCGAGGTTGCTGCCGACGCCACCGCCCAATGCACCGCCCAGGCCTGCGCCGATGGTGGAACCGGTCTTGCCGCCCAGGCTGTTACCAATCACCGAGCCACCTGCAGCGCCAACACCACCACCGATCGCAGCCTTGGTGCGGCTGCCTTTACGTGCCGCAACAGCGCTGCCGGCTGCGCCCGCGACGCCTGCGCCGACTGCTGCGCCCGTGCTGCCGCCCATGCTTTGGCCAACCACGTTACCCAAGGCGCCGCCCAGGCCGCCGCCGATCGCGGCCGTGCCATCGCCAGCGGCCATCGCGCCTTGCGCAACGAAAAGTCCCAGAACCAGAGCAGGCAGTGTTAAACGCATGACAAAAACCTCAAAAAATAGGGAGAAACCGAAACCCGGGCATTGAATGCTCCTGCGGAGGAAACGTCCACACAAATCCTCCGTTGCTGGAAACAGCGACGATTGGACAGCGATATGGGAAAAGGTTTTATGACAGGCAAAAAAAAGCCCGCTGGGGAAACGGGCCAGGACTTGCTTTCTAACGGATGAGCTGAGACTACGCAAACCCTTGTGAAAAAGTTGTGAAAGAATTTGAGATCAACACGCCTGGTTAAATTGTTTCGGCGCACATAAAAAACCCCGCTGTTCAGCGGGGTTGTCAGATGGCTGCTTACTTTCTGGAAGCGGCCGCTACCCTGGGCAGGAACTTCGCCTTGGGGCCTTGGCTCACCATCGACTTGATCTTGCCAACTTGGTGCTTGTCCTCCCCAAAGCTGGCCACGTATTCGGTCTGGCCACACTGGACGCAATTGTTGATCGGAAACTCGGACCCGTCGTCTTCGATATACGGTTCAGTCATCACTTCGCCCCTTCAAACGCGGGATCGACACCGGCAAGCCCTATTTGCCCGAACCATATCGATCACCAAGGATTTTGAGACTAGTCGGTCACGACTGGACTTATCATTCATATCACAGCGCGCCCGACGAATGGACTCTGGTTCTAGCGGGATAGATACCGAGCCAGCGCCTCGAAAGCCGGCAGCGTCACCGGATCATTGGCGGCGTTGGCTGCGACCGGGTGCGATGCATACCGCACGATCACCAGCTCGGCTTTGGGATCGACATAAATCCGCTGGCCATACACCCCGCGCGCCATGAACGCCCCGCCCTCCTTGTCCGTCACCCACCACATCGAGCGATAGCTCCAGCCCTTGAGCAAGTCATAACCGGCCTTGGCAAACGCCTGTTTATCGCCACCGCGACGGATGTCGTCGATCACCGCCTTGGGCACAATCTGCTGGCCATTGAAGCGGCCGTCATTACGCAACATCTCACCGAATCGCGCCAGATCACGCAGCCCGGTATTCAGCCCACCACCGGCGAACGGCGTGCCGATGGAATCAACGGTAAAATACCCATCCTGCTCCGCTCCCAAGCGGCTCCAGATACGCTCCGACAGCAACTGCGCCACGTTACGACCGGTCGCACGCGCGATAATCCAACCCAGGACATCGGTGTTCACCGTCTTGTAGGCAAACGCGGCACCGTGCTCACCCTGGGGCTGCACTGTCTGCAGGTACTCGAAGTAACTGCGCGGCCCGGTATAGTCCTTGGCGAAAGGCAAAGGACTCCCCGCCCGGCCATGGGCCCAGACATCAGCCTTCGGGTCCGCGTAGTCTTCGCTGAATTTCAGGCCGGTGGTCATATCCAGGACCTGGCGCACCGTTGCATTGCCGAACGCCGATCCCGCCAGTTCAGGCACGTACTCGACCACTCGCTTGTTATCGTCAATCTGCCCTTCAGCCACCAACGTGGCACCGAGTGTGCCCACCACCGACTTGGTCACTGACATCGCCGCGTGCTGACCTTGCGGGCCCAGGACACCGAAATAACGCTCATAGACCAGCTTGCCGCGATGCAGCACCACAATCCCGTCGGTATAAGTCGCCGCCAGCGACTGCTCCCAGGTCATCGACTGCTGAGCACCCAGCGGGGTAAAACTCAGCGCATCGATGTCCTGGCGCAAGGCTGACTCCAGCGCAACAGGCTCACCCAGCCCGCGGGACACGTTGACGGTGGGCATCAGCTGCCGGAAGTTGGAAACACTCCAGCGCATCGCCGGAAACTGGAAATAACTACCATCGGCAAACCGCACGGTGCGCTCTGGGGGCGGCGGCGAGCCGACCATCCAGCCAAGTTTGGCGGGGTCGCTGGCTGCAGCGTCCGGGAAAGTTGTTGGCGTGACCGCGAAAGCCAGGCATGGCAGGATCGACATCAGCAGCGTGGCGGCCGACTTGGCGATTTTCGGGTAGGTGGTGTCAGGCAGTGGCATGAGGATCGATTCCATTCGAGAGGTGAGTGGCCAGGGCTGGATGTTAACAGCACACTTCACGAATTAAGATCCCCACCTTTCCACTGTCCTCCCGCTGGAGCAGGCCAGAGGGGCAGCACAAACAACGCCCATAAAAAACGCGGGTAACGGCTCATCACCGTTCCCGCGCTGCTGCCCCGACCTCTACGGGCGCCAGACTCCCGCCGACCTACTCCGGTCGGTGGCTATGCTTTCAAATCACCTGGTGTATGTGTCTTGAGCCAGTCGGCCAAGGCGGCATTCATCCGCGTTTGCCAACCTGGGCCAGATGCCTTGAATTGAGCCAACACGTCTGGCTCCAGTCGGATCGTGATCCGCTCGCGCACCACGTCCGCCTTGGGTCTACCGCGCCGGACAAGTCGCGTGCCGTTGAACTCGTCAGCGCGCTTAAAGAAAGCGTCTGTGAGCTCAGGTGCATCATCTGGGTCAACCCAGGCGGCTTCGGTATTGCACTTGTTCGCGTTCATTGGCTTTCCTCATAGAGATGATGCGGCGGGCCTCGCCGCGAGGTGTCCAGACAATTACAACCATTCGACCGATCAGCAGCCCCACGGTGATAAAGCGGACCTCTCCGTATTCCTGTCGTGTGTCTTTGCCTGTGAAGTGATGCCCGGCAAAAACGGCACCAGCGTCGGCAAAATCAACACCCCGCTCGAACAGGGTTTTGTCACGCTTGGCGGGATCGAAGGATATTTGCATCGCTTTATTGTATGTACAAAAATCTATGGAGGCAAAATTTTTGTCATGACATTTAAAGAATACGAAACAAGCCTTCGAGCCCGCCGCATTCCCATGTCGTTCCCATACGGTCTTTTTCAGACACCAAAAACCACAAACCCCCGACTTTCTCTAGGAAAATCAGGGGTTTGTGTTTACTTAATGTGGCGGTGAAGGAGAGATTCGAACTCTCGATACAATTTCTTGTATACACACTTTCCAGGCGTGCTCCTTAAGCCACTCGGACACTTCACCGTATCTCTTCAAACATGTTCTGTCTGTCGAGGCGCGCTAATGTAGTCGAAAGCTTTTCCGATGGCAAATATTTTTTTCAGAATTTTCATGCGGTTAGCGATTTAGTTGTTCTGGCTACGCGCAGGCCATGGCAAACCTGCCAATCTCCGGCTTGGCCGCCCCTTCTATATAGAGGGGATGGCACAGCGGCGGTGGCTGGCCAGGCGCTGAGCGGCGACACGGGGTGACCGGCGAGTCAGTCACGGCGCTTTACCTGGCCTACGGTGGTGGGTAACGTCTGCCTCATCTTTCATACAAGGAACCGCGTCATGAGTGAGTTGATCTCCTACCACCTCGAAGACGGTATCGCGACACTGACCTTGAGCAACGGCAAGGTCAATGCGATCTCGCCGGACGTCATTGCCGCGTTCAATGCTGCGCTGGATCAGGCGGTGACTGATCGCGCGGTGGTGATCATCACCGGCACGCCCGGGATTTTGTCGGGGGGTTATGACCTGAAGGTCATGACGTCCGGTCCCAAGGAAGCCGTAGCCCTGGTCACGGCTGGCTCGACGCTGGCTCGCCGCCTGTTGGCGCACCCGTTCCCGGTGATCGTTGCATGCACCGGACATGCGGTGGCCAAGGGTGCGTTCCTGCTGTTGTCGGTGGATTACCGCATTGGGGTCGAGGGGGCTTTCAGCATCGGCCTTAACGAAGTGCAGATCGGCATGACCATGCACCATGCCGGCATCGAGCTGGCGCGCGATCGCCTGCGCAAGTCGGCCTTCCACCGCTCCGTGATCAATGGCGAGATGTTCAATCCGCAAAGTGCCGTGGACGCAGGTTTCCTTGACGTCGTGGTGTCTGCCGATGAACTGCAAGGGGCTGCGCTGGCTGCTGCCCGGCAGTTGAAGAAGATCAACATGACCGCGCACAAGAACACCAAGCTGAAAGTGCGCAAGGCGCTGCTGGAGACGCTGGACAACGCCATCGTCCTGGATCAGCAACATATGGGCTAAGCCCGAACTTCCTGAAAAAGCCCGCCCGGCCATGCGGCCCATTGTAGGAGCGAGCTTGCTCGCGAAAAACGTCAACGATCACGCGTGAAGCCTGGGTGAACGCGGTGTCCACGAGTTTTTCGCGAGCAAGCTCGCTCCTACAAAGCTTTGCGACCCTCGTGTCGGGCTTTTTCTTACCCATCGGTTAAAAATCCTACGACAGCTCTAGGACGCGTCTGACACACAAGTCGGAAACATGTGCTTAAACATCGCCTATCTCCGAACTCTATAGCGACAATTGCCGAAAACAGTGCACATCCGTACACTGCGCCACCTTTTGTCCCGGTGGGGCCTCTAAATGCTGTTCGCGTTTCGTATGTTATTGATGGGATTGCACTTTATTCTCGCCGGTGTGCTGGGCGTGATTCTCGGCCTGTGCCGACCTTTCAACCCGGACAACAGCCGCCTGTGCGCCCGCCTCTACGCCTGGCCGGCCATGTGTATCCTGCGCCTGCGGGTAAAGGCCGAAGTTGGCCCGTTGATGGACAAGCCTGCGAGCTGCGTGATCATCGCCAACCATCAGTCCAACTATGATCTTTTCGTGTTCGGCAACGTGGTTCCGTACCGCACCGTGTGCATCGGCAAGAAGAGCCTGAAGTGGGTACCGCTGTTCGGGCAGTTGTTCTGGTTGGCCGGTAACGTGCTGATCGACCGGGGCAATGCGCAGAAGGCGCGCAAGTCGATGTTGACGACGACTCATACGCTGCAGAATGAAAACACTTCGATCTGGGTGTTTCCGGAAGGCACGCGTAACCTGGGTGAAGATCTGCTGCCGTTCAAGAAAGGTGCGTTCCAGATGGCGATCGCTGCCGGGGTGCCGATTGTGCCGGTGTGCGTCAGCACTTATGTGAAGCACATGCGCCTGAATCGCTGGGATAGCGGGAAGATTCTGATCCGCTCTTTGCCGGCAATTCCTACGGCCGGGTTGAGCCTGGATGATATGCCGGCATTGATCGAGCAATGTCGCGAGCAGATGCGTGAGTGCATTGCTTCGATGGATCGGCAGATTCTGGCGGGCTAGTCGATCTTGGCCATGGATGGCCGAGCGTACAGGCGACAGTGTAAGAAGATCGCAGCCTCGTTTCACTCGACAGCTCCTACGGGCTAAGCTGGACACTGCCTGCTAATCAGAAGTGAACCAACACCATGGGTAGAGTTGTTGCGGCTGCGGTTTACAGCGCCGGGAAAAAAGTTACCAACATCACCCTCGACGAGGGCGCTGCCTGGGCTGCCAAGCCTGACCACTTTGTCTGGATCGGGCTGGAAGAGCCCGATGCCCAGGAACTGGCCAACCTGCAACGCCAGTTCAACCTGCACGAACTGGCCATTGAAGACGCCCTGGAGAAACACAGCCGGCCCAAGCTCGAGACCTTCGGCGACGCGCTGTTTATCGTCACCTATTCGCCCATCCGCGATGAACACGGAAAACTCGAGTTCATTGAAACCCACATCTTCGCCGGCAACGGCTACATCATCACTGCGCGAAATGGGCATTCGGCGTCCTACGCCTACGTCCGACAACGTTGTGAGGCACGTCCGCTGCTGCTGGAGCACGGGGAAGATTTTGTCCTCTATGCGCTCCTCGACTTCGTGATCGAAAACTACCAGCCGGTGGGCGAAGCGATCCACGCCGAGATCGATGAGCTGGAACGCAATGTGTTGTGCAGCGCGCTGAATGAACGCGATATCCAGAAGCTCCACGGCCTGCGTCGCGATGTCGTGCGCCTGCGGCGTTATGCAGCGCCCATGGTGGAGATTGGCGAGGAGCTGCAGAGGCTCAGCTTTCCTTTCATCGACAAAAACATGCGGCCGTACTTTCGCGACGTGCAGATCCACGTCACCCGGCAGATGGAAGACCTCACGACCCTGGCCGACATTGCCAGCCAGACGATCGAGGTCGGGGTGTTGCTGGAGGCGTCACGCCAGAGCGTGGTGCAGCGCAAGTTTGCGGCATGGGCGGCGATTCTGGCGTTCCCGACGGCGGTGGCCGGGATCTACGGGATGAACTTCCAGAACATGCCGGAGCTGACCTGGCACTACGGGTATTTTGCGGTGCTGGGGTTTATTGCGGTGGGCTGTGTGAGTTTATGGGCGAGTTTCAAGAGATCGGGGTGGTTGTAGGAACAAGGCGAGCGCTGCGCACTCGATCGCGGCCAAGCCTTGCTCCCACAGTTTCGCGCTCACAAGCCTTGCTCCCAGAGCTTTCGGCTAGACCGCTTTGAGCTCTGGCTTGTGCGCCACGAACCGCATCATCCATTCGGCCACGGTCGCGCCGTGGTGCTGATGGTCCAGGCTGGCCACGCCCTTCTGGTAAATCTGCTCACCCAGGGCCTGCTGGCGGATGTCCAGCAGCGCTCGCGAGTAGTCGTGGATGAACTCTGGATGCCCCTGGAAGCACAGCACCTGATCGTTGATGTGATACGCGGCAAACGGGCAGAAATCGCTGGAGGCGATGACTGTGGCGTTTTCCGGTAGCGCGGTGACTTGGTCCTGGTGGCTGATCAGCAACGTCAGCTCTTCCACGACCGGGCTCATCCACGGCGCCTTGGCCGCGAGCTTGTAGTTGTGGGTGCCGACACCCCATCCTTGAGAGGCGCGCTCGCTCTTGCCGCCCAGCAGCAGCGCCAGCAACTGATGACCGAAACACACGCCGAGCAACTTGTCGCCGCGCTCGTAGCGCTTGAGCAGATAAGCCCGGAGGGTTTCTATCCAAGGGTCGGTGCCAAAGGAATCGGCCTTGCTACCGGTGACCAGATAAGCATCGAACACCTGCTCATCGTCGGGATACTCGCCCTGCATCACGTTGTACACCGTGAACTCGGCGGCAATTGGCTGCTGCGTGAACAGACGCTGGAACATCTGCCCGTAACCCTGATATTGATCGACCAGTTCCGGACGCAGGATGTCGGTTTCCAGAATGCAGATGCGTAACGACATAAAAAATACCTGACACGTGATGGGAATAATGCACACCCAGAGCCTGCCTCGAAACACCGTGACAAGGCAAGCCCCACAGGCATCATCGGTCCCCTAAAACGTCTCCCCCCGGGCCGCTTTTTCCAGCAGCAGTGCCGGCGGCGTGAATCGCTCGCCATATTGCTCGGCCAGGTACTGCGCGCGAGCGACGAAATCTTGCACGCCGTACTGGTTGATGAACTGCAACGCGCCGCCGGTCCAGGCCGCAAAGCCGATGCCGAAAATCGAGCCGATGTTGGCATCCGCCGTCGAAGTCAGCACGCCCTCCTCCAGGCACCGCACGGTTTCGATGGCCTGCACGAACAGCAGGCGGTCGCGCACGTCCTTGGGCGAGATCTGCCCGTCGGCCGTTTCGAAGCGGGTTTTCAGTTCCGGCCACAGGTACTTCTGGCCACCACTTGGGTATTGATAAAACCCGCCGCCTGCGGCCTTGCCAGGACGCTTGTACTCGTTGAGCAACAGATCGATCACCGCAAAGGCTGGATGCTCGATCAGCGGTTTGCCCTCCGCCTGCAAGTCTTTGGCGGTTTGCTGGCGGATGTGGCTCATGAGGCTCAGGGAAACCTCGTCGGAAATCGCCAGCGGTCCAATCGGCATGCCCGCCTTGCGCGCCTCGGTTTCGATCATCGCCGCGCTGACGCCTTCGCCGAGCATGGCGATGCCTTCGTTGGTGAAGGTGCCAAACACCCGCGAGGTGAAGAAGCCACGGCTGTCGTTGACGACTATCGGGGTTTTCTTGATTTGCAGGACGAAATCGAAACCGCGGGCCAGGGTTTCATCGCTGGTGCGCGTGCCTCTGATGATCTCCACCAGGGGCATTTTTTCCACCGGGCTGAAAAAATGCAGGCCGATGAACCGGGTCTGGTCGGGCACGGCGGTAGCGAGGCCGCTGATCGGCAAGGTGGACGTGTTGGAGGCAATCACCGCCTGGGCACCGACGACTTTCTGCGCGGCCGAGGACACTTTGGCTTTGAGCTCCCGATCCTCGTACACCGCTTCGATGATCAGGTCGCAGCCGGCCAGGTCAGCATCATTTTCGCTCGGTAGAATCCGCGCCAGAATCGCTTCGCGCAGCTCGGATGACAGCTGCCCGCGAGCGACTTTTTTATCCAGCAGTGTCGCCGAGTGGGCCTTGCCCTTCTCTGCTGCGGCCAGGCTGATGTCCTTGAGCACTACCTCGATACCCGCCGAGGCGCTGACGAAGGCAATGCCCGCGCCCATCATCCCGGCACCCAGCACGCCGACCTTGTGCGTGGTGAACGGGGCATGCCCCTGGGGCCTGGAGCCGCCGGCGTTGATTTCATTGAGCTGAAACCAGAAGGTGCCGATCAGGTTTTTCGACACCTGGCCGGTGGTCAACTCGGTGAAATAGCGGGTCTCGATCAGGTGCGCGGTGTCGAAATCAACCTGGGCCCCTTCCACCGCCGCACAGAGTATTTTTTCCGGTGCGGGCATGCAGCCCTGGGTTTTGCTGCGCAGGATCGATGGCGCGATCGCCAGCATCTGCGCGACTTTGGGGTGCGATGGCGTGCCGCCGGGTATCTGGTAGCCCTTCACATCCCATGGCTGCACGGCGGCCGGATTGGCCAGGATCCAGGCCCGGGCCTTGCTCAGCAACTCTTGCGGGTCCTGCGCCAGCTCGTCGATCAAACCGGCCTGCAGGGCCTGTTGAGGCCGTACCTTCTTGCCCTCCAGCAGATACGGCAAGGCTTTCTCGATCCCCAGCAGGCGCACCATGCGCACGACCCCGCCGCCGCCCGGCAGCAGTCCCAGGGTGACCTCCGGCAGGCCAAGCTGCACCGAGGAATGATCCAGCGCCACGCGGTGATGGCACGCCAGGCAGATTTCCCAGCCGCCGCCGAGCGCTGCGCCATTGATCGCGGCGACCACGGGTTTGCCGAGCGTTTCCAGGGCGCGCAGCTGGGCCTTGAGGGTCAATACCATGTCGTAGAAGGCTTTGGCCTCGGGCTTGCCGACCTTGATCAGTTCATTGAGGTCGCCGCCGGCAAAGAAAGTCTTTTTCGCCGAGGTGATGATGACGCCGGCTATCGACGCTTTCTCTTCGACCAGGCGCTTCACGCAGTCCGCCATGGCGTCGCGGTACACAGCGTTCATGGTGTTGGCGCTCTGGCCCGGCATATCAATGGTCAGGACGACGATCTGGTCCTGGCCCTTTTCGTAACGGATGGCTTCGGTCATGACGATGTTCCTTGAAGTCGGGGCTCAGAAGCGTTCGATGATCGTGGCGATGCCCATGCCGCCGCCGACACACAGGGTCGCGAGGCCGTAGCGCAACTGGCGGGCTTCCAGTTCGTCGAGCAAGGTGCCAAGGATTGCGCAGCCGGTGGCGCCCAATGGGTGCCCCATGGCGATGGAGCCGCCGTTGACGTTGACCTTGTCCGGGTCGATGGCCATGTCTTTGATGAACTTCAGCACCACCGAGGCGAAGGCCTCGTTGACCTCGAACAGATCGATATCCTCGACCCGTAAACCGGCCTTCGCCAGGGCCTTGCGCGTGGCCGGGGCGGGCCCCGTGAGCATGATGGTCGGGTCAGTGCTGGTCACCGCCGCGGCAACGATCCGCGCCCGGGGTTGCAAGCCCAGCGCCCGGCCCTTGGCCTCTGAGCCAATCAGCATCAGCGCTGCACCATCGACGATGCCGGAGCTGTTGCCGGGGGTGTGGACGTGGTTGATGCGCTCCACATGGCTGTAGACCCGCAGTGCAGTGGCGTCGAAGCCCAACTGGCCGATCATTTCGAAGCTCGGCTTGAGCTTGCCCAACCCTTCGAGAGTCGAATCGGCGCGAATGAATTCATCATGATCGAGCAGGACGATGCCGTTCTGATCCTGTACCGGCACCAGGGATTTGCTGAACGAGCCATCGCCCCGAGCCCGCGCTGCCTTTTGCTGGGAGTGCAGCGCGTAGGTGTCGATCTGTTCACGACTGAAGCCTTCCAGTGTGGCAATCAGATCGGCGCCCACACCTTGCGGGGTAAAATGGGTATGCAGGTTGGTTTGCGGGTCCAGGGCCCACGCCCCGCCGTCGCTGCCCATGGGCACCCGGGACATGGATTCGACGCCGCCGACCACCACCAGGTCTTCAAAACCGGAACGCACTTTCATCGCCCCGAGATTCACCGCCTCGAGCCCCGAGGCGCAAAACCGGTTGATCTGCACACCCGCCACGCTGATATCCCAGTCCGCCACCAGCGCCGCCGTCTTGGCGATGTCGCAGCCTTGATCACCGATGGGCGTCACGCACCCCAGCACCACGTCGTCGACCTGGCTGGTGTCCAGGGACATGCGCCGCTGCAGCGCGGTCATCAGGCCAGCGACCAGGTTAATCGGTTTGACGCTGTGCAAGGCGCCATCGGCCTTGCCTTTGCCCCGGGGCGTGCGTAACGCGTCGAAAATCAAAGCTTGGATCATGACGTCCTCGATTTCTTGTTCTTTTAGAAGCTTCACCTTATGCCCTGCGCCCTCAGATTCAATGACCACAACGCTCAGCACCATTGACGCACACGCTCAGACGAACGGTAGCGTGCTACGGGATTAACCGTTTCAGGCCGGCGAGAGGTCTAGCAAAAGGGCGGCAAAGGAGCTGGCAATAGGCCTCATGCTATTTTCATAGCCGATAGATATCTCTCCATATGAAATGGATCTAAGCCAAGAGTGACGCGGGCCCTAAGGTAATCATGTACGAAGTTGTCGTCGGGTTTTGCCGAGGCGCTCGTCGGACAGGAAGTGCAACGCTCTGCCGTCATGGAGATATGCAGGCAGGCATCAGGAAATAACAATAAAGGCGGTCAAGCCATGTTCAAACAATCGAAAGTACGTCAAGCCGGGCTCATTCTTTTCGCCACCACGCTGTTGTTGATTTTGCCGAACCTGACCAAGGTCATCGGCTGATTTAAGCGCCTTTTGTTATCGCCGCCGTAGAAATGTGACTGGCCCGCTACCCGGGCCGGCGTGGGTGTGCCAACCTTTGCGGCACTCTCCACGACATGGACGGCGATCATTTGAAAACGCTCATTCTGCTCGGGGCCTTGCTGCTCAGTACGCCCCTTTCTGCCGCACAGCTGGATCTTCAGCTGGGCGAGAACTCGCGCACCTGGCAAACCGCCGAGCTGCTCAAGCATCCGCAGGTGCAGACCATCACCATCAGCAACGATGTGTCTTACAAGCGCGAGATGACCTACCGTGCCGTGCCCATCGCTGCGTTGCTGACCGGGATCAAGCCAGACGACCATCTGCAGGCAGTGGCGCTGGACGGATTTGCCGCAGAGCTCTCAGCCGCGCCCCTGCTCAATGCCCAGGGCGCCAGAGCCTGGCTGGCGATCGAGGATCCGGCCCGGCCATGGCCCGCCCTGTCTGCGGGCAAGCACAGCGCGGGGCCGTTTTATCTGGTCTGGACCGATCCCCAGGCAGGCAACATCAGCCCGGAGCAATGGCCGTTCGAAGTCGCGAGCATCCGGCAACTGGCGCCGGTGGCCCAGCGCTTCCCTGCCCTGCTGCCGGACCCGGCGTTGAAGGCCGACGATCCGGTGAACCTGGGATTTGCGCTGTTCCAGAAGAATTGCCTGGCGTGCCATCGGTTGAACGGCGCGGGGGATGCGCAGTTCGGACCGGATCTAAACATTCCGTTTAATCCCACCGAGTACTTCGGCGCTGATTTCCTCAAGCGCTACATTCGAGATCCGCAGAGCCTGCGGCAGTGGCCGCAGGCGAAGATGCCCGGGTTCAGTGCGCAGGTGCTGCCGGATCAGGATCTGGAGAGGCTGGTGGGGTATTTGAAGCATATGGCTGGGCGCAAGGTTCAGCCCTAGTTTTGTAGTGCCTGGGCTGACCTGATCGCGAGCAGGCTCGCTCCCACAGGGTTCTGCGGTGAATTTTGGATGGGGTTCACCGCTGGACAGTGTGGGAGCGAGCCTGCTCGCGATGCGGTCTGCCGGGTTACTGTTCCTGGACCGAAAAAACCGGCAAAGGCGTCGGCGAGACGAACACTTTTGCGTGCATCTGTTCACAGCCGCCACCGCGGCGCATGCCGCGAACCGGGCAGGCGTCCAGGTAGTCCAGGCCCACGGCCAGTTTCAGGTGACGCTCGGGCCGGGCCAGTTCGTTGGTCACGTCGAAGCTGTACCAGGCGTCATCCAGCCATGCTTCGGCCCAGGCGTGGCTGGCCAAATGCTCGCTGTTCTCGCTGTACAAATAACCCGATACGTAACGCGCCGGAATCCCCAGGCTGCGGGCGCAGGCCAGGAAGGCGTGGGTGTGGTCCTGGCAAACCCCCGAGCGCCCGGCGAAGGACTGGGCCGCGCTGGTGTCGACCTCGGTCGAGCCCGGGGTGTAGGTCATGTGCGAGTTCAGGCCATGCATCAGGTCGATCAGCGCCGTGCGATCGCGGCGCTTCTTGCATTGCTTCTCCGCGAACGCGCGCAAGGCTTCATCCGGTTCGGTCAGGCGGGTGAACCGCAGGAACGGCAGCGCCGACTGGCTTTCATGCTCGGCTTCACGCAGCTCGTCGATGTCGACCTGACCACGAGCGCCGATGATGATGGCCTCGTGCGGTTCGTCCATGGTCAGCACATGCAGGATATTGCCAAACGGGTCGAGTTGCGCCCGCACCGGGCGCGGCAGGTCGAGCTGCCAGCTGAGCACATGCTGGCGCTCGCTGTCGTGGGGTGTCAGGCGCAGGTACTGGATGCTCGCCCGCACCTGATCTTCGTAGTGATAGGTGGTCTCGTGGCTAATGGAAAGTCTCATGCAGCCTCCAGGTAGGAACTGTGAATGGCGTTGCCCAGCTGGCGCACCAGCGGGATGAACTCGGTCAGCCAGGCATGCAGGCCCTCGTCGAGAATTTCGTTGATGCCGGTGTAGCGCAGGCGCGCGTCCATTTCTGCGGCCAGGCGTTGGGCCGGTCGGCCGTTGGCGCCTGGAAGCTGGGCGAGAATCTGGTCGATTTCTTCGGTACAGGCGCGCAGCGAACGCGGCACGTCGGCGCGCAACAGCAGCAATTCGGCAACATGGCGGGCGCCGGGCGCGTCGCGGTAGATCTCGGTGTAAGCCTCGAACGAAGACAGCGCGCGCAATAGCGCACTCCACTGGTAATAAGCATGTGCGGTGCCGTCGCTGACCGCTTCCGCCTGATCACCGGCCATTTCGTAGCGCGCATCGAGCAGGCGCAGGGTGTTGTCGGCGCGCTCGATGAAAGTGCCCAGGCGAATGAAACGAAACGCATCGTTGCGCATGATGGTGCCGTAGGACGCGCCGCGAAACAGGTGGGAACGTTCCTTGATCCATTCGCAGAAGCGGCTCATGCCATAGCGGCTCAAGCCCTGGTCGGCGATACCGCGAATTTCCAGCCAGGTGGCATTGATGTTTTCCCACATGTCGGCGGTAATCCGCCCACGTACGGCATGGGCACTGGCCCGTGCAGAACCGAGACAACTGTAGATACTGGCCGGATTGGCCGCATCCAGGGCGAAGAAGTGCAGCAGTCGCTCGGCGTGCAGTTCGCCGTGGCGCTCAAGATAATCCTCCAGGGTGCCGGTGATCAGCAGCGGCATGGCCAGTTCGTGCAAGCCGTCGCCGCGGCCATCCTGTGGCATCAGCGACAGCGAATAACTGATGTCGAGCATCCGTGCGAGGTTTTCCGCCCGCTCCAGGTAACGCGACATCCAATACAGATCCGAGGCAGTTCTACTTAACATGGCAAGCTTCCTTCAATCCTCGACGACCCAGGTGTCCTTGGTTCCACCGCCCTGGGAGGAATTCACCACCAGGGAACCTTCGCGCAGCGCAACACGGGTCAGGCCACCGGGCACCACCCGGGTTTCACGGCCGGACAATACAAACGGACGCAGGTCGATATGCCGTGGCGCAATGCCGTTTTCGACGAAGGTCGGACAGGTCGACAGCGACAGGGTCGGCTGCGCGATATAGGCATGCGGCTTGGCCTTGATGCGCGCGCGGAATAACTCGATTTCCGCCGCCGTCGCGGCCGGCCCGACCAGCATTCCGTAGCCACCCGAACCCTGGGTTTCCTTGACCACCAAGTCTGGAAGATTGGCCAGCACGTGGGAAAGTTCAGAAGGATTACGACACTGGAAGGTCGGAACGTTCTTCAGGATCGGTTCTTCATCCAGGTAAAAGCGGATCATGTCGGTGACAAACGGATACACCGATTTGTCATCCGCCACCCCGGTGCCGATGGCATTCGCCAGTACCACGTTGCCCGACCGGTAGGACGACAGCAGCCCTGGCACGCCGAGCATGGAGTCTGGATTGAACGCCAGCGGATCGAGGAACGCGTCGTCGAGTCGGCGATAGATCACATCGACCGCCTTCGGCCCGTCAGTCGTGCGCATAAAGACCTTGTCGTCACGCACGAACAGGTCCGCGCCCTCGACCAGTTCAACGCCCATCTCCCGCGCCAGGAACGCATGTTCGAAAAACGCGCTGTTGAAGCGGCCCGGGGTCAGCACCACCACGCTGGGGTTGTCGATAGGACTTGAGCTTTTCAGGGTGTCGAGCAACAGGTTCGGGTAGTGGTCGATGGGGGCGATGCGCTGGGCCGAAAACAACTCGGGAAACAGGCGCATCATCATCTTCCGGTCTTCGAGCATGTAGCTGACGCCGCTGGGGGTGCGCAGATTGTCTTCGAGCACGTAGTAGGTGCCGTCACCGTCGCGCACCAGATCGACACCGGAGATGTGTGAGTAAATATCCCGGTGCAGGTCGAGCCCTTGCATCGCCAACTGGTACTGCTCGTTGGCCAGCACCTGCTCGGCCGGAATGATCCCGGCCTTGATGATGCGCTGCTCGTGGTAGAGGTCGGCGAGGAACATGTTCAACGCCTTGACCCGCTGGATACAACCGCGCTCGACCACCCGCCACTCGCTCGCGGGAATGCTGCGCGGGATGGTGTCGAACGGGATCAGGCGCTCTGTGCCCTGCTCGTCGCCGTAAAGCGTGAACGTAATACCGGCTCGATGAAACAGCAGATCGGCCTCGCGGCGCCGTTGGGCCAGCAATTCGTCAGGCGTCTCGGCCAGCCAACGGGCAAATTCCCGGTAATGCGGGCGGACCTGGCCGCCGGCATCGTACATCTCATCAAAATAGGTGCGGATCATGCCGTACTCCTTGTCACCCGGACATCTAGGCATCGCAAGGCCCGTGCCATCGGCATAAACGCTTTGATATCAATCAGTTGGATAAAAGCTGTAAAAACACCGCACCAATTGCGTGCGGCAAATGCCCCAACCTGATCGCCCCCGCTCCATTGCGAAGCAATGCTGTCGCTATCACCAGCATAGTCAGAGTTGATTTCACTGCCCGCCTGGCGATGGGGATAATTGGCTTATTCGCTGAAAAGCTCATCGAACTTCCCTTTTAGCCGCCTGTTTGGGCGGTTTTTTTTTTGCCTTTTTGAATCAAAAGCAGGATCAAAAGATCGCAGCCTTCGGCAGCTCCTACATTGGAAGGCGCCCTGGTGTATGAGCTGCCGAAGGCTCGGCCGCGATCGGACGATCTTTTGATCATGCTTTTAAACGAAAAACGGCCAACCCTAAGGTCAGCCGTTGCTGGGTGTTGTTGCTGTTCATAATGTTATGCGAGTCGCCCTCGTACCTCCTGCTTCACGCCCCATCCTTCGATGATGCCGCCCAGAGGCTCTACCACTGCCTCGAATCCCTGTTCGAAATCGCCGATGTCATCGTAGGTGGCGTACATGACCTTGCTCAGTTCCAGCGCCCATGCGCCGTCGTCGCGCACACTGATCTGCGCGTTCAAGGACTCACCACGGTAATGACCTGCTGCCCTGCGGGCCCGCTCCTCGTCGGGGAAAATCGCGTAGAACTCGATGGGATGAAATTTTGAAAAATCGAAACCGCCTTCTTTCATGCGGCGCAACACGCTGCTGCTGATGTCTTCTTGATAGGCTGTGCTCATGAAACGTCCTCCTGAATCCGATGGATAGACTTTCCGTGCTCCCCGACGCCCCCAGCCGAATAGTGAGGACGAGCCGGTAACCAGGTCACCGATGGGAATCAAGCATGTAGCTGACAAGACCAGACCTTAGCGATCCAATCGCTGATCTCTTCTGCAGAGTAGCCCTTTGACCGAGCAGCTGCCAAGGCCTGGTTTAAATGTGACAGGAGTTGTATCAGACGGGAGTGATGCCGAGGATTTGTATGCTGTTCTGAGATTTAAGACTTTTGACGCTCGCGTCAGCGGTTCGCCCTTCCAGATCATTCAGATCCAGTTCTGCAGCGACAGGAAGCAGTCGAGCCTTGATGAGCTTGGCGGCGTGCTCGTTGTCCGGGCACTCCTCGCACTCGAAGATTTCGTCGACTGTTTCACCGTGATCATCCACGAAAGTGATTTTCCACTTTTGCATCAGTGCCTCCTCGATAAAACCCGCAAGTGGGCTTACATCTATCTGGACTTTTGCACTGGGTGATCGTTCCCCCAGATTATTCACCGGTTGACACAAAAAAACGGTAGGAGCGAGCTTGCTCGCGATGGCTTTGAAGGCGCCACGTTTAATCTGGCAGCCCGCGTCATCGTTGACGTCCATCGCGAGCGAGCTCGCTCCTACAGTCAATGTGTGTGGCTTCAGTCGTTGCTTGGCTTGTTGATGGCCTGCAATACGTACTGCGGCAAGGCGAATGCGCCGATGTGGATTTCCGGGTTGTAGTAGCGGGTGATGATGCCGCTGCCGGCAAAGCGCTGCTGCAGGATTTCACGGGACAGTTTGCGATAGCGAGTGTCGGTCGCGCCCCAGGCAAAGGTCATCGAGCCGCCGATGTAGGTCGGTACGGCTGCCTGGTAGAAATGCCAGTCCGGGAACAGGCTGCGCAGGCGTCCGGCAGTGGTTTTGACTTCGTCGATCTGCATGAACGGCGTGCCGTTCTGCGTCACCAGGATGCCGCCTTCGTTCAGGCAGCGACGGCAAGCCTGGTAGAAGTTTTCCGAGAACAGCACTTCACCCGGGCCGATCGGGTCGGTGGAGTCGGAGATGATCACGTCGAACTTTTCAGTGGTGGTCGCGACGAAACGCATACCGTCATCAATCACCAGGTTCAGGCGTGGATCGTCGAATGCGCCTTTGGAGTGGTTCGGCAGGAATTCCTTGCACATATCCACCACCGTGCCGTCGATCTCGACCATGGTGATGTGCTCGACGCCACGGTGCTTGGCCACTTCACGCAGCATGCCGCCGTCGCCGCCGCCGATAATCAGCACGCGCTTGGCGGTGCCGTGCGCCAGGATCGGCACGTGGGTGAGCATTTCGTGGTAGATGAATTCGTCGGCTTCGGTGGTCTGGATCACGCCGTCCAGCGCCATGACCCGGCCCATGCGCGGGTTTTCAAAAATCACCAGGTGCTGGTGTTCGGTGCGCACTTCGTGCAGCAGTTTTTCCATGCGAAAACGCTGGCCATAGCCTTCGTAGAGGGTTTCCAGGTATTCGCTGGTTGGGGTGGTGCTCATGGGAAGTGCTCCGATGAATGCGGTGGCAACGGACGGTTACCCGCCCATGATGGCCAATCGATTTGCTCGATTGCCCGGGAAAGGCGCGCATTCTACGACGCGGAAGATGACAGGTCGAACCTTCGTAATTTATGCCTATGTGCAAAACACTGTGGGAGCGAGCCTGCTCGCGATGGCGTCTCCACATCCTGCATCAATGTGACAGACAGATTGCCATCGCGAGCAGGCTCGCTCCCACAGGGGAGATATGAAGATTTGACGACTGGATCAGATCCGCACATTACCCCGCGGACCGGCGATGGCCCAGATGATCAGGCCCAGGACTGGCAACAGCAGGATCAGCAGCACCCAGACGATCTTCATGCCGGTGGATGCGCCACTTTTCAGCACGTTGATGATGGCCCAGATGTCCAGGGCAAGAATAATCAGGCCAATCAGGCCGTTGAACGTGGAACCCATGGTGACGCTCCCTAAGAGTGGTTTGCCCTCTTAGGATAGCCGGCCAATGCCAGGGTTCCGTTTTATTGTATTAAACGTGGATGGCGACTTTCAGGGCTTCCAGGGATGGAGCGGCGGCGATGCCGACCTCGGCGCACAATTCCAGCACCCGCGGCACGTCGTCGCCGTACACCAGCACCACCTGCAGTTCATCATCGAGCAACTGGCTGAAGTTCATCAGCGTGTAGCCGCCGTTTTGCTTGTTCATGCTGCCCATCTGCACCTGGATGCGATTGAGCGCCGTCAGGGCTTCGGTCTTGGCCAGTTGTTTGGGCTTGATGTTGAAGTCCACGCCCGGCCCGAACGAGGCGACGATCAGGGCGAACAGGTCCATGTAGTTATCGGCCTGGAACAGCACGGTTTCCGGCAGGCTGCCGACCACCACCCATTCGCCCAGCGGGATCGGGAAAGTGTCGTCGTAGTTGATGTCCGGATTCGCTGCCAGGAATGTCTGCGGGTCGGCGTAGGCCTGGGCCGCTTCGTCCGCCACCTTGAGGATTTCGTCAGCGCTCATGCACCCGGAGCTGATTTTGCTGATGAGTTCGACGAGTGCAGCTTTCATGGGACGCGATCCTGTAGCGAGGGAAATTTTAAGGCGCGCAGGATAGCGCATTACGCAGGCAATGGCTGTGTCCAGCCTGACCGGGAACCTTGATCCACATCAAGACCCCTCCGCCCGATCCCGGCACAATAATGGCACCTTGCCATAATTGTTTCCGCTATCAGAGAAGACCTCCATGGGTGCCTGGCTTAGCAACATCTCGTTGAAGTACAAATTCTGGGCGGTCAACGCCGTTGCCTTCGTCACGACCTTGTTGCTGGTGCTGTACGCCGTGCAACTCGAACAGCAGGCACGCGGTCACGCTGCCCAGGCGTCGGCGCAGGCCCAGGCGCGCCTCCTGAAAGCATGGCCGGACGGGCAACCGCTGCCCCAGGCCGACAACGTGCTGGCCTTCTCCAACGGGCAAGCGCCGATCATTGACGGACAACCGGTGCCGGCGCTGACCGGCGCCCGTGGCTGGGTCGAGGTCAATTCCCTGCCGCTGTTCGGCGATAATCCGTTGATGGGCGCTGAAGTCTTCAGTCGCCAGGATGGCCAGCAAGTCGCGATCATCGCCCATGGCCCGAGCCTGACCCAGGTGTTCGGCGAGCGCTTCGCCCACTATGCGGTGGCGGTGTTTATCTTGATGCTGGCCATGCTCGGCGCATCGCAATTGTTGATCCGCTTCCTGCTCAGCCAGCTCAACACGTTGAAAGACGTGATGCTGCACGTGGAAAAAACCGGCGACCTGTCAGCCCGCGTGCCCCTGGCCTGCACCGACGAGGTCGGGCAAATGGCCAATGCGTTTAACGCGATGCAGGCCGGTTATCAACGCGTGGTGAATACCGTGGCCAGCACCGCGCGGCAGCTGGATGACGGTGCAGCGCGGCTGGCCTCGAGTATGGACGAAGTGCGCCACGGCATGCTTGGCCAGCAAAGCGAAACCGACCAGGCCGCCACGGCGATCAACCAGATGACCGCGACGGTTTATCACATCGCCCAGCACGCCGGCGCGACCCGCGACCTGTCGCAAACCGCCGACACCCTGGCGGGCAGCGGGCAGGCAGTGGTCAGCCGCGTGCAGTTGTCGATTGCCGGGCTATCGTCCGGTGTGCAGCAAACGGCCCAGATGATCCAGCGCCTGGCCGAAGACAGCCAGAAAATCAACAGCGTGGTCGGGGTGATTCACAGCATCGCCGAGCAGACTAACCTGCTGGCGCTGAACGCGGCCATCGAAGCGGCCCGGGCCGGAGAGATGGGCCGGGGTTTCGCGGTCGTCGCCGACGAGGTGCGCAACCTGGCCAAGCGCGTCCAGGCCTCCACCGACGAGATCACCCGCATGGTTTCGGCCCTGCAGGCGGGCACTCGCGATGCGGTGGATTTCATGCAGGAAAGTTCGTTCAAGGCCGACGACTGCGTACAGCAGGCGCAGGAAGCGGGCGCGGCGCTGGCGCAGATCACCAGTGCGGTGGCACAGATGCGCGATAGCAACACGCAGATCGCGGTGGCCGCCGAGCAGCAGAGCCAGGTAGCCGAAGAGATGAACCGGGCGGTGGTGAGCATTCGCGATGTGACCGAGAACACGGTGCAGCAGACGGTGAGTTCGGCGATGACCAGTAATGAGCTGGCGGCGTTGGCGGGGGAATTGAGCAAGGCGATTGGGCAGTTGAAACTCTGAGGGCATGATCGCCTGAACGCCGCCCGGAGCCAACCCGCTCCCACAGGGATTTCACGTGTTCAGACGCTATTTTTATCACCAGGACACCTGTGGGAGCGGGCTTGCTCCGGGCGGCGTTCCGACGATGGCGTTGTCCTGATCAATACACAGCTTGAACCTTGCGCTATCACCCCGATAGCCAACCTCCATTCGCCGCTGCGCTGTCCCAAGCCTATTCTTCAATCATGTGTTCAACACGGATCGAGGATCAGCATCATGGGCAAGCGTCATCCCAACCTTCCCGCCTGGCAATGGCGGGAGTACCCCAACAATCACCAGCACCCGACCAATCTGGTGTTGCACTTGCTTGCGGTACCGCTGTTTATCCTGGCGTTCCTGCTGATCGTGACGGGTGTGTTCGGCTTGAGCTTCGTCAACTTTGCCATCGGCATCGTCGGGCTGCTCGCCGCCCTGGGCTTGCAGCGCCATGGGCATACCCTGGAACAACAGGCTTCCGAACCCTTCAGCGGTCGCAAGGACGCCGTGTCGCGCCTGCTGGTCGAGCAGTTTGTGACCTTTCCGCGGTTCCTTCTCAGCGGCGGTTGGTGGCGCGCCTGGCGTGAGCGCCACCGCCGGCATTGATCAGGCGAAAATGGTCACTGTCTGGCGGCTCATGGCGATCAATTGACCGTCTTGGCTCCACAGCTTGGCAGCCGCATGCCCGTAGCCATCCGCCGCGTATTCGATTTCAACCAGGTATTTGCACCAGTCCAGCGTGCTCACCTCCAGCAGCGGCTGCACGAATTCGATGGTCCAGGTCAGCGTGCTGCCCATGGCCGGTTTTTTCAGATGCGGTAACAACGCCGGAGGCCAGGCATCGACCAGCGCCAGGATGTGCGACTCGGTGACCGGCTCTTCCTTGACGTCCCCGCGCAAGCGCACCCATCCCCCCATTTGACGCGAAGTATTGCCGGTGAACGGCAGCCCGCCGACGCTCCAGCGCATCGCCAGGTGGCGCATGAATTCCGGCGTGATGCCCTTGATATAGGGCAATTCCTGGCATTCTTCCCAATGTTTCATTTCCGGCGCCGGTTGTGCGCTCACCGCCACCTCCGACGGACGCGATCCGCCGAAGCTGCCTTGCACCAGGGTCACCACCTGGCCTTTTTGCATCGCCCGGCCCAACACCTGGCTGACGGCTTTACCTTCACGCAGCACATCCACTTCGAAACTGACCGGCACATCCGGCTCGACCGGCCCGACAAAGGTGATCGCCAGCGAGCGTACGGGACGATCTGCCGGCACCTGGGCACGCATCGCTTCGTACTGCAAAGCGGCCACCAGACCACCAAAACTGGCCCGGCCCTGGGCCCATTCGGCTGGAATACTCAGTTCCAGCGGTTGGCTGCGAACAGCGTCAAGCAGATCGGAGAAGCGCATGAAAACCTCGGAGCAGATGGGGATGCAGGGATGTTAACCAGACGCGGGAGGCGATACAGGGCTTATTCCGGACAAATTCACCGACAGATAGGCCGAGACGCATGCATATGCCGTAGGAGCTGCCGCCCGCAGGCTGCGAACATCTGATCTTGGGCGACAGCGATGACGCCAAAGATCAACGTCAAAGATCAACGTCAAAGATCAACGTCAAAGATCAACGTCAAAGATCAACGTCAAAAGATCGCAGCCTGCGGCAGCTCCTACGGGGGGCGGTGCGGTCTCGAGTCAAAAGATCGCAGCTTGCGGTAGCTATCCCGGTTGTCAGGACTTGAAGCAGTCCGCACTGAGCTTGTCCAGCACCCGGTCGGCGCGGCTTTCGGCCTTGGCCATAGTGGTTTGCCAGGTGCTGATGCAGGGTTGCAGATCGGCCTCGTGCTCGGCGCGCACCAGCCACTGCCAGCAATCGTGCCAGTCACCCAGGGCCGCTTGCGCAGCTTTCAGGCGCGGCATGGCGGCCTTGGGCAAGCGGTCCAGTTCGGGATAGGCCTCGATGCCATAGCGCACGCGCTTGATCAGCAGTCGCAGGCGATGGCGGTCGTGGGCAGGATCGTGCAGGGCGGTGTCGAGCTTTTTCCACTGTTTCGCCAAGCGCTTTTCGATGTTTGGGCGCAGGCCCTTGAGCAGTCCCTGGCGCTGGGACGCCCGCAAGAATCGGGGAAAAGCGTCGAGTATCTGCAGCAGTTGCGCCAGCTCGGTGCTGGCGGCGACTGCAGGATAAGCCTCGGCCATTTGCGCCATGCGCCGTTGCGCCGCTTGCGGTTGATCGTGCAAGAGCAGGTACGCCGCCAACACCTCGCGGTCGCGCAGCGGCGTGGTCAGGTCGCCGACCCGCGACGCCGCCGCTTCCAGCTGAGCGACGCCGGGCAAGCCGCGCAAGGGCCGCAGCAGGCTGCGCAGACGGCGCACCGTAGTGCGCAGATCGTGCAGGGCCTCAGGGTCGGTGCGTGCCTCCAGGCGCGCCTGACTCGCCATCACACCGACTTCAAGGCCCATCACATGAGCCACTAACCGATCAACCAACCCGGACATCGCTTGCTCCTTTTTTCCAATGGCGTCTCAGCCTTGCATCATGCCTCAACGACCCGCGCGTGACTCACGAATGTAGAAGCGCGCTTTTTCGGCTTTCTTGGTGCAGCCTTCGAATGCCTCGAATTGCTGCTGGGTCTTCGCACCGGTCAGCAACGACAGCGCCTTGGAGTAGCTGACGGTACCGGCAAACCCTTCCGCCTTGGCCAGGTCCAGCTCATGCCACGCCGCATCGATGCCACTGCCGCAGCTATCGCGGTAGGCGGTCTTGCCGGCACAGCCGGCCAGTGCCAGGGCAATCAAGGGTACACAGATCCAGGCTTTCATCACTTACACCTCAAAAAATAGGAAAACAGTCGTGCAGGTAAGACGGTCTGGCGCTTGAAAAGTGCCTTGAGCGCCTTGCTGAAACTGTCGCGCTGAGCAAGATACCCTTGCGCCGCCACGGAGTGTCGAAAAAACGACGTCTTCGCCTGCTTGAACGACCTTGGCGATTGAAGCGCCCCCCTCGTTGGGTGCATTGTTGAACCTTGTCAGACGAGGGCGATTCATGAAAAAGCGTGTCGCACTGGTACTGGGATCAGGTGGCGCCCGGGGTTATGCCCATATCGGCGTCATCGAGGAGATCGAACGGCGAGGCTACGACATCGCCTGCATCGCCGGTTGCTCCATGGGCGCGGTGGTCGGCGGGATCTACGCCGCCGGCAAACTCGAGGATTATCGCAACTGGATCGAGAGCCTGGATTATCTAGACGTCTTGCGTCTGGTTGACGTGAGTTTCCGACTGGGGGCGATTCGCGGCGAAAAAGTGTTCGGGCAGATTCGCAAGATCGTCGGCGAGATCAACATCGAGGAACTGCGGATTCCCTACACGGCGGTGGCCACCGACCTGACCAACCAGCAGGAAATCTGGTTCCAGGAAGGTTGCCTGCACCAGGCCATGCGCGCCTCGGCGGCGATCCCCAGCCTGTTCACCCCGGTGATGCAAGGCAATCGCATGCTGGTCGACGGCGGGATACTAAACCCGCTGCCGATCGTGCCGGTGGTCTCGAGCCATTGCGACCTGATCATCGCGGTCAATCTCAACTCCACCAACCAGCGGCATTATCAGCTGCCGGTGATCCCGCGCCCGCCTGCGTTCAAAAGTCGTTTCGACAGCCTGATCAATTCGCTGGGGTCGAAGTTACCGTTCCGACGCACGCAGGCCGAGCAATTGCTGGCGCTGGAGAAAGAAGCACTGAAGGCGCAAGGGGCGGACATCAATCCGTGGATCGAATCCGCCGAGCCTGAAGCCCAGCAACCGGCCGCCGCTCCGGAGGCCGGGGGTGCGCCGAAGTCCGCCACCGGGTCGTTCATTATCGATAACGTCGGGCCGGCGTCGCTGCTGGATTTGATCAACCAGAGTTTCGAGGTGATGCAGACTTCGTTGGCGCAGTACAAGATTGCCGGGTATCCGCCGGATATCCTGATCAACGTGCCGAAGCGGGTGTGCCGGTTTTTCGAGTTTTACAAGGCGCCGGAATTGATCGCGCTGGGGCGGGAAATTGCGCGCGATACGCTGGATCGGTATGAGGAAGAGCAGGGTCGCAGTCCCTAGACTTGTGCAGGATTCAAGGGCCTCATCGCGGGCAAGCCCGGCTCCCACAGGTTCGAGGGTGTCCACAAATATTGTGAATCAACTCATAACCTGTGGGAGCCGGGCTTGCCCGCGATGAGGCCGGAACATTCAACACAAATGTTACTGGTTGTCCCCACCCAACAACCGATACCCCACCCCCGCCTCAGTCACAATAAACCGCGGCTGGGTGGGGTCATCGGCCAGCTTCTGGCGCAGATGCCCCACCACAATGCGCAAATAGTGACTGTCCTCGGTGTGCGTCGGCCCCCAGATATCCTTGAGTAGTTGCTGCTGGGTAATCACCCGCCCCGGATGCCGGGCCAGTTGCGCCAGCACCGCGTACTCCTTGCGGGTCAATGCGACTTCGGCGCCGTCGAGCAGTACCCGGCGGTAGGCCAGGTCAACGGTCAGCGGCCCAAAGCTCAGTGCCGCCTGCTGCGATTCCCCAGCTGGAGCCTGGCGCAACAGCGCGCGGACCCTGGCCAGGAATTCCTGGATGCCGAACGGCTTGGTCACGTAATCATTCGCACCGCCGTCCAGCGCCTCGACTTTCTGCCCCTCGCCGGCACGCACCGACAGCACCAGCACCGGCACCGTCGACCACTCGCGAAACTCGCGCAGCACCTGCTGGCCGTCCATGTCCGGCAGGCCGAGGTCGAGCACCAGCAAGTCAGGCTTGCTCAACGCGGCCTGCGCCAGCCCCTCGGTACCGGTTCCGGCTTCCAGCACTTTATAACCTTGGGAAACCAGGCTGATGCGCAGGAATTTGCGGATCTGTGGTTCGTCGTCAATGACCAGGATGGTCGCGGTCTGGCTCATGAATTCTGATCGCGGCATAGGGGGATCCAAAGGGTATCAGGCTTCACTTTCAACTTCCGGCTGTTCTTGCAGTGGCAGATGCAGGGTAATGCAGGTGCCCCGGCCCTCTATCCCGTCCGCGACACTGATCCGCCCGCCATGAGCGCCCACCATCCCCTGGCAAATCGCCAGGCCAAGCCCGGTGCCCTGCCCGCCCCGATCACCCCGTGCGGCGGTGTAGAACATATCGAAAATCTTTGCCCGCTCGTCCTCCGGAATCCCTGGCCCTTCGTCGCTGACCGAGAAAAACAACTCGCTGTCATTGGCGCCAGCGCTCAACTGCAGGCGGCCCTGAGGCGGGGAAAACCGCGCGGCGTTTTCCAGTACGTTTACCAGCGCCTGTTCGATCAGCGCCGCGTGCACGTAGAGCAGCGGCAACTCCGGGGGCACCTCGGTGCTGACCTGCAGCGGCGCGAGTACCGCACGCAGGCGATTGAGCGAGCTGCCGACGATGTCTGCCGGCGACACCCAGTCCCGCGCCAGCTTCAACGCACCGTGGCCCAGGCGGGTCATGTCCAGCAGGTTCTGGATGTAACGATCGAGGCGTTCGGCTTCGTCGCGGGTGCCTTCGAGCAGTTCGCGGCGGTCTTCCAGCGGAATCGCTTCGCCAAGCGCCAGCAGGCTGTCGATGCTGCCGCGCATCGAGGTCAACGGCGTGCGCAGGTCGTGGGACACCGAGGCCAGCAAGGCACTGCGCAATTGCTCGGTTTCACCGTGCAGACGCGCCGCCTCCAGGTCCTGGGCCAGTTGCGCACGGGCCAGTGCCTGGGCGAGTGGCTGGCTCAAGGCGGTCAGCAGGCGGCGGCGCTGGCCGCTCAAGGTATGGCCTTCCCTGGCGCAGACGCCGAGCAGCGCCAGCGGTCCATCCTCTACCGACAACGGCCACCACCACCAGCGTCCCATCGGCAAAGTCCCGGTTCCCGCACCCGCCGGCTGATCGTGTTGCCAGGCCCAGTCGGCCGCTGCGCGTTCGGCTTCGGTGAAGGTCAACGGGCCACCGGTTTCAACTTTCCAGCCCGCCTGCCCGTCGCGATTGAGCAGGCACAATTGCACATCGCTCCAGCCGTTGAGGTGCTGCGCCGCCGCACTGACTACCGCCTGGCGATCAGTGGCCGCGGTGAGTTTGCGCGACAGGTCGAGCAGTTCGCTGGTCTCTTCCTGGGTATCGCGCAGCGCCTGCAATTGTCGACGCTGACGCGCCGCGAGGTTGCCGGTGAGTGCGGCCATCAACAGGAAAAACAGCAAGGTCAGCACGTCTTCTTCGCGCTGGATGCTGAAGGAAAAATTCGGTGGAATGAACAGGAAGTCATAGGTCAGGAATGACAGCGCCGCGCAGGCCAGCGCCGGGCCAAGACTGCTGCGCACGGCCACCAGCAGCACGGCCGCGAGGAACACCAGGGAGATGTTGGGCAGCGGCAACACACTGGCTACGGCCCAGGCCAAGGCACTGGCGAGCACGGTCGCGACCAGCGCCAGCGCATAGTCGAACCACACCAGTGGTTGGGTCGAACGCGCGCGTGGCGAATGTTGCGCGTGATCGCTGTCGAGCACGTTGATTTCCAGCCCGCGCGCGTTGCGCAACAGCCGTGACGCCAGGCCGCCACCGAACAGGCGCCGGCGCCAACGCTGCCGGGATTGCCCCACCAGGATCAGGCTGGCGCGACGTTCGCCGGCATGCTGGATCAGGGTTTTCGCGACCTCGCCAGCTCGCAGTAACACCACCTCGCCACCCAGGCGCTCGGCCAGTTGCTGGGCACTTTGCAGGCGCAGGCGTGCCTGCTCGTCGCGCGTGCTGCCGTTATCCACATGCACCAGGCTCCACGGCAGGTGGCGACGCTGGGCGACCCGGCTGGCATGCCGCACCAGGCGCTCGGCCTGCTCATCGCCATCGACCCCGACCAGCAACCGACCGCGCACAGCCGGCGCATCCTGGCCGAGTTGGCGATAGCCCTGGGCCAGGTCATTGTCGACTTGCGCGGCGGCAGTCTGCATCGCCAGTTCACGCAAGGCCGTGAGGTTGGTCTGGGTGAAGAATGCATCGATGGCCGCCCGTGCCTGCTCCGGCACATAGACTTTGCCGTCGCGCAGACGCTCGAGCAATTCCCGCGGCGGCAGGTCGATCAGCAGCAGTTCATAGGCTTCCTGCAGCACCCAGTCCGGCAAAGTCTCGCGGACCTGCACGCCGGTGATGCCACGCACCTGGTCATTGAGGCTTTCCAGGTGCTGGACGTTGACGGTCGTGAACACGTCGATGCCGGCGGCGAGCAGTTCCTGGATGTCCTGCCAGCGCTTGGCGTGACGGCTGCCGGGGGCGTTGCTGTGGGCCAGTTCGTCCACCAGCACCAGCTTGGGTTTGGCCGCGAGCAGGCCGTCGAGGTCCATTTCCTCGAGCATGACGCCACGGTATTCCGAGCGCACCAACGGTTGCTGCGGCAAGCCGCCGAGCAGCGCTTCGGTTTCGGCGCGGCCGTGGGTTTCGACCACCCCGGCGATGACTTTCACGCCCTGGCGCAGCTGGGTATGGGCCGCTTGCAGCATGGCGTAGGTCTTGCCGACACCCGGGGCGGCGCCAAGGAAAACCTTGAGCCGGCCACGCCCGTCGCGGGGCAGGTCTGCTAGCAGTGCGTCGGCGCGGCCGGAGTTGCTCATCTGTTATTGCCTTGTTCGACTTGGAATGGGGGTTACCGCGAACGATCGCAGGCTCCGTGTAGGAGCTGGCGCAGCCTGCGATCTTTTGATCTACAGCTTTTCCAGCGCAATATTCAACGCCAACACATTCACAACCGGCGGGCCCACCAGCGGTCGCTCGATATGCGCATTCATCAATTGCTCAACCGTCGACACCGGCAACTGCCGCGCCGCCGCAACACGCGCCAGTTGATAGGCAATCGCCGCAGGAGGCAAGTGCGGATCGAGGCCGCTGCCGGAAGTGGTCAGTTGCGCCAAGGGCACCGGCCCCTGGCCGGGCACCAGCAGTTTGTTGGCATCGTCGACCACCCGGGTCGCGAGCGCCGGGTTGCTTGGCGCGAAGTTGCTGGCACCACTGGCAACCGTGGCAAAGGCACCGGCTGAAGGTCGTGGATGGAACCAGGCGTCACCGGTGAAATCCTGGGCGATCAGTGCAGAGCCACGCACCTTGCCACTGGCGTCCTGCACCAGGCTGCCGTTGGCCTGGCTGGGGAATGCGACCTGGGCCACACCGGTGACAACCAGGGGATAGGCAACGCCGGTAATCAGGGTCATGAGAACGAGCAGGCTCAAGGCCGGGCGGATCATTGTGGACATTTCAGATTCCTCGAATTCCTGTAACAAATTCTGTGGTTCGTGAGCAAACTGCCCCTGTAGGGGCGAGCTTGCTCGCGAAAAACTTGAGCTCAACGCGCTCATCCAGACAGAACGCGTCATCGTTAACTTCCATCGCCAGCAGGCTGGCTCCCACACAAGCGGTCAAACCAGATGCAACGCCGTCAACAGCATGTCGATCGCCTTGATCCCCACAAACGGCACCACAATCCCGCCCAGCCCATAAATCAACAGGTTGCGCCGCAATAACGCCGCCGCACTGGCTGCCTGCACCCGCACACCGCGCAACGCCAGCGGGATCAGCACCACGATGATCAAGGCGTTGAACACAATCGCCGAGAGAATCGCGCTCTGCGGGCTGCTCAGGTGCATGATGTTGAGCACGCCCAGTTGCGGATAGATCGTGGCGAACAGCGCCGGCAGGATCGCGAAGTATTTGGCCACGTCGTTGGCGATGGAAAAGGTCGTCAGCGCACCACGGGTCACCAGCAATTCCTTGCCGATTTGCACCACGTCCAGCAGCTTGGTCGGGTCGCTGTCGAGGTCGACCATGTTCGCCGCCTCGCGTGCCGCCTGGGTCCCGTCGTTCATTGCCATACCGACATCAGCCTGGGCCAGGGCCGGGGCATCGTTGGCACCGTCGCCGCACATCGCCACCAGCCGACCGTCGTTCTGCTCATGCCGAATGCGCGCCAGTTTTTTCTCTGGCGTGGCTTCGGCCAGCACGTCATCGACCCCCGCTTCTGCCGCAATCGCCGCGGCCGTCAGCGGGTTGTCGCCGGTCACCATCACCGTGCGAATGCCCAACTTGCGCAGTTCGGCAAAACGCTCGCGAATGCCGGGCTTGACCACGTCCTTGAGGTGGATGGCGCCGAGCAGTTTGCCGTCGGCACACACCAGCAGCGGCGTGCCACCGCTTTGGGCGATCTTGTCGATTTCCCGGGACAGCGCCGGTGCCAGGTCGGCGCGTTTCAGGCCGACAAACGCCAGCACCGAATCCACCGCACCCTTGCGGTAAACGCGGCCCTGATAGTCAACGCCGGACAGTCGGGTTTCGGCACTGAACGGCACGCTCGTCAGGGTCTCGGGCGACGGCTCTGGCTGTGGATGCAAGCCACGCAGGTATTCGACGATGGACTTGCCTTCCGCCGTGTCATCGGCCAGGGAGGCGAACAGTGCACCTTCGGCCAATTCCCGGCCGCTCACTCCCGGCGCCGCATACACCGCCGTGCAGCGACGGTTGCCGAACGTGATGGTGCCGGTCTTGTCCAGCAACAGCACGTGTACATCCCCCGCCGCTTCCACGGCGCGACCGGACTTGGCGATGACATTCAAGCGCACCAGGCGGTCCATCCCGGCAATACCGATGGCGGACAACAAACCGCCAATGGTGGTCGGAATCAACGTGACCAATAACGCCACGAGGAACACCAGCGGCAGGCTGCCATTGGCGAAATGCGCGAAGGGTTGCAGGGTCACGACCACCAGCAGGAAGATCAGCGTCAGGCCGATCAGCAGGATGTCGAGGGCGACTTCGTTCGGGGTTTTCTGGCGTTTGGCGCCTTCGACCAGGGCAATCATGCGATCGAGCGTCGACTCCCCGGGGTTGGCCGTGATCCGCACCAGCAACCAGTCCGATACCAGCCGGGTATTGCCGGTCACCGCCGAACGATCTCCCCCAGACTCGCGAATGACCGGCGCCGACTCACCGGTAATCGCCGCCTCGTTGACCGCCGCGTTGCCTTCGATCACCTCGCCGTCACCGGGGATCATTTCCCCTGCTTCGACGCGCACTACGTCATCTTTGCGCAGGCTGGTGGCCGGCACGATTTGAAAGCTGCCATCGGCGGTTTTGCGCCGGGCACTCAGGCCCTCGCTGCCTGCCTTCAAGCTGTCGGCGCGAGCCTTGCCGCGACCCTCGGCCAAGGCTTCGGCGAAGTTGGCAAACAGCACGGTGAACCACAGCCACAGGGCAATTTGCGCGGCGACAAACGTCGGCACTGCCGGATCCGGAATGAAGCACAGCACGGTGGTCAGGATGGCGGTCAGTTCCACCACCAGCATCACCGGCGCACGCTGCAACTGGCGCGGGTCAAGCTTGACGAAGGCTTGCACCAGCGCCGGGCGCCACAGGGCCGAGATCGCGGTTTTCGGTTGTTCCGGCGCCTTGACGGCAGCCGGTTTGGTTGCGGGCATATTCATCATCAGCTCCTTAGAAACCCAGGCTCAAGTGTTCGGCGATAGGCCCCAGTGCCAAGGTCGGCAGGAAGGTCAAGCCACCCACCAGCAAAATGGTCACCGTCAACAAGGTCACGAACAGCGGGCCATGGGTGGGGAAACTGTTCGGGCTGACCGGCGCGGCTTTCTTCAGCGCCAGGCTGCCAGCCAGCGCCAGCACGGGCAGGATGTAGCCGAAGCGACCGATCAACATGCCGAGGCCGAGCATCAGGTTGTGAAACGGCGTGTTGGCGCCGAAGCCGGCGAAGGCTGAGCCGTTGTTGGCGCTGGCCGAGGTGTAGGCGTAGAGCAACTGGCTGAAACCGTGCGGCCCCGGGTTAGTGACCGCCGCCACTGGCCCTGGCAGGCTGGCGGCAATCGCGCCCAGCACCAGTACGCCGACCGGCATCACCAGCAAAGTCACCACCAGCAACTGCACTTCCCGAGCCTGCAGTTTTTTGCCGAGGTATTCCGGCGTGCGGCCGATCATCAGCCCCGCCAGGAACACCGCGATCAACACGTTCAGCAACATGCCGTAGAGACCGGCCCCCACACCGCCGAAGATCACCTCGCCGACCATCATGTTGACCAGCGCGACCATGCCGCTGAGAGGGTTGAGGCTGTCGTGCATGCCGTTAACCGAGCCGTTGGAGGCAGCAGTCGTAGTGACCGACCAGAGCACTGTCGCCGTGGTGCCGAATCTTGCTTCCTTGCCTTCCAGCGGCGCGGTCTGTTCAACAGCCACGTTGTTGAGGCTCGGGTTCGGCTGGTACTCGGCCCACAATGAGGTGGCGCCACCAATGAGGAACAGCGCCAGCATGCAGGCAATGATCGCGCGGCTCTGACGCAGGTCCTTCACGTAATGGCCGAAAGTGAAGACCAGGGCCACCGGGATCAGAATGATCGACGCCACTTCGAACAGATTGCTCCACGCTGTCGGGTTCTCGAACGGATGCGCCGAGTTGACGCCAAAGAAGCCGCCGCCGTTGGTGCCCAACTGCTTGATCGCAATCTGGCTGGCGGCCGGGCCCAATGGAATCACCTGATCGACACCCTGCATCGTCACGGCATTCACGTAGTGAGCGAAGGTCTGCGGCACGCCCTGCCACACCAGGAACAGCGCCAGCAGCAGGCACAGCGGCAGCAAGCCGTAAAGGGTGGCACGGGTCATGTCGACCCAGAAATTGCCCAGGGTCTTGGTGGACTTGCGCCCAATACCACGACACAAGGCCACCAGCACAGCCAGGCCGGTGGCGGCGCTGACAAAGTTCTGCACGGTGAGGCCGACCATCTGGCTCAGGTAACTGAGCGTCGCCTCGCCGCTGTAGGACTGCCAGTTGGTGTTGGTCATGAAGCTGACGGCGGTGTTGAACGCCTGAGTCCACTCCTGGCCCGGCAACTGCTGCGGGTTGAGCGGCAGATAGTCCTGGAACAGCAGAATCGCAAACAACAGCACAAAGCCCGCCAGGTTGAACGCCAGCAGCGCCAGCGCGTACTTCTGCCAGCTCTGCTCGGCCTGCGGATCAACTCCCGCCACCCGATAACAACCGCGCTCCACCGGCCCAAGTACCGGCGTCAGCCAGGTGCGCTGCCCTTCCATCACCTTGTAGTAGAACCGACCCAGAAACGGCGCAGGCACAAGCACCAACGCGAAGAATGCGAGGATCAGCCAATAGTCATAACTGTGCATACCCGCTCCTAGTTCCGGTCCGCGCGCAACAGCGCAACCAACAAATAAATGAACAGCCCCACTGCCAGCAGCAGTGACACTCCGTCCAGAACGCTCATGGAAGTTCTCCGTGTTACGGCGTATTGCCGCGTGTGGAGGTATTGTCGGGAGAGAGGCTGTAAAGGAACGAGATCGAGGGGGGTGGCGGGGGATAAAGAAAACGTAAAGAGTGGGTTTATGCGGGCGTTACAGCTGTGTCTGCACCGGCACCTTCGCCGGCAAGCCCGCTCCCACGGGGGCTCGCGGTGTCAGGACTGACGCAGCCCAACTGTGGGAGCGGGCTTGCCCGCGAAGGCGGCATAACTGCCAGCATCGCCCCTCACTGGCGCACCACCAGCACACATTCAGCAACAAACATCCTTGATGCGACGTTTTTTCGCTCTTTACGACTGCAATCACCACACTGGCACGCCCACTGCACGCGCCCTCCCCCGAGCTTTCCAAACCGTTCAGGGAGCAAACGCATGAATACACAACTCAAACCCACGCTGGGTACGCTGCACCTGTGGGGCATTGCGGTCGGGCTGGTGATTTCCGGAGAATATTTCGGCTGGAGTTACGGCTGGGGCGTCGCCGGGACGCTGGGGTTTCTGGTGACTTCCTTCATGGTCGCCACCATGTACACCTGCTTCATCTTTAGCTTCACTGAGCTAACCACCGCCATTCCCCACGCCGGCGGACCTTTTGCCTACAGCCGCCGGGCCTTCGGCGAAAAAGGCGGATTGATCGCCGGGTTGGCGACGTTGATCGAATTCGTCTTCGCCCCACCGGCCATTGCCCTGGCGATTGGCGCTTACCTGAACGTGCAATTCCCGGCGCTCGATCCCAAGCACGCGGCAGTCGGTGCCTACATCGTGTTCATGGGTCTGAACATTCTCGGGGTGAAACTGGCCGCGACTTTTGAGCTGGTCGTCTGCGTGCTGGCCGTTGCCGAGCTGCTGGTGTTCATGGGGGTGGTCGCACCGGCGTTCAGCTTCAGCAACTTCGCACTCAATGGCTGGGCCGGTTCGGATGTATTCGGCGCCCCGGCCATCGCCGGCATGTTTGCCGCCATCCCGTTCGCCATCTGGTTCTTCCTCGCCATCGAGGGTGCAGCCATGGCCGCCGAAGAAGCCAAGGACCCCAAGCGCACGATTCCCAAGGCCTACATCAGCGGCATCCTGACCCTGGTGTTGCTGGCAATGGGCGTAATGTTCTTTGCCGGTGGCGTTGGCGACTGGCGCACCTTGTCCAACATCAACGATCCTCTGCCCCAAGCCATGAAAACCGTGGTCGGCGAAAACTCCGGCTGGCTGCACATGCTGGTGTGGATTGGCCTGTTCGGCCTGGTGGCGAGTTTCCACGGCATCATCCTTGGGTATTCGCGCCAGTTCTTCGCCTTGGCGCGCGCCGGTTATTTGCCCAAGTCCCTGGCAAAACTGTCACGCTTCCAGACTCCACACCGCGCAATTATTGCCGGTGGTGTGATCGGTATCGCGGCGATCTACAGCGATGGCCTGATCAACCTCGGCGGGATGACGCTCACCGCCGCGATGATCACCATGGCGGTATTCGGGGCAATCGTCATGTACATCATGAGCATGCTCAGCCTGTTTAAACTGCGTAAAACCGAGCCGAACCTGGAGCGCACATTCCGCGCGCCCTGCTACCCGCTGGTGCCAATGATTGCGCTGCTGCTGGCGCTGGTGTGCCTGGTGGCGATGACCTGGTTCAACACCTTGATCGGTCTTATCTTCCTCGGCTTCATGGCGGTGGGGTTCGTGTACTTCATGCTGACGGCACAACTGCGCGCCGATGCGCCGGCCGATACGATGCTGACCGGGTTATAAGCCATCCTCCCGGTAGGAGCTGCCGGAGGTTCGGGCCGCGATCGGACGATCTTTTGATCTTCGGCGTTCGTAATGACGCAAAAGTCAAAAGATCGCAGCCTGCGGCAGCTCCTACGTACCCGCCATAACAGGCCTACAATGGAACCACTGCGAAGAACAATCGCTCAAAGTGGTATGCACGATCGGCCGGCGAAATCCGCCTGCCGGCCTGCCCCTCAAGGAGAGCCCTATGCCCTGGTATGCCTGGTTGATTCTGGTTGTTGCAATCGGCTCGATCGTTGGTGGTCTTATGATGTTGCGTGACACTGCCAACAAGGTCGAACTCACCGACGAGCAACGTAAACGCGTCGCTGAACGCAATGCGGACATGGACGCCAAGGAAGCGAAAGATCGCTGAACACTAAGATCAAAAGATCGCAGCCTTCGGCAGCTCCTACCGGGGATGCGATCTTTTTTTATTTTTCCCAGTCTGCCTTGGCGATGTGCAGGCCGTGCATTCCGTTGTATGCAGCACGCTCGGGCTGGCTCCAACCTTCCAGCAACTCATCTTCCAACCGATAAATCTCCACTCCAAGCGGACGACATACGCTCAACGGATCCTGCGCGTCCGGCCCCCACATCGGCAAAGACAAATCCCCTCCCGGGCAGGTCGACAGCGCACACAGCAAATCAATCTCGGCAAAGAATTCCAGGTAGTCGCCCTTCTGCGCCGGACAGGCTTTCATGAAGTACATGTCGTCATGATTGAGGCCTGTGCATTGGAAAATATTCAACACGTCATGCACGTCAAACTCGGTAAGACCATGAGGTAACACGGCTCGGGTCAGGTTCGAATGGCAATGATGGTGAAAGTCCTCGCCCGTGAGCATTTTGTTCACATAGGGATCGCAACGCGTGCCCAGCAAGTCATGCAAGCGGCCACCGTGCTCGTCGACGCCATAAGCGGCCAGGCTGTCATCGGTGATGGTCACCAATGGCCGCAAAAAGGGCAGGTTCGACCACAGCCGGTCATGGGTACTGACATGCGCGCCTTGCAGTTGCCGGGTGCGGGCCGCCCACAGGCGTTCGCGGGGATCGTTGGCATTCCAGACGTTAAAATCACCCACTTGCGGGCCGACCGGTGTGGTAACTCGAAACACATGCCCAGCAGGGACATGCCACGCGCGCCCGGTGCGGATCGGGACCTCAAATTGCTCGATCAGCGTGCGAGCGTCCTGCGCCTCACGAATTCGGTTGTAAAACACAGTGTCCACCTGCAAAGCCGCGCCTTTGCTGACCTGATAGGCCGCTGGGTAATCTTTGAACATGATCGTCTCCTCGCTCAGGCGGACCGCCAAGGCTCAGCGGTCCCCGATTAATAAAAGTCTGCAGGCGAGCAAACACTATTCATGCCAGGTTGCGCTTTGAAGCATCCGGGTGCTTTTTTAGGAATAGAAGACAGTCACCATCTGAGCTTCCTTGGTTAAGATGATGTATTGCCGTGGAGATTTCAGATGCGTTACTCGCAGGATCACAAAGCCCAAACCCATCAACGCATCATCAAGGAAGCCGCTGCACGCTTCCGACGTGACGGGATTGGCGCGACCGGCCTGCAACCCCTGATGAAAGCATTGGGCCTGACCCACGGCGGTTTCTACTCACACTTTTCCTCCAAGGACGAACTGGTGGAGAAAGCCCTGCAGGCGGCGGGCGAAGAACTCGACGCGCAGTGCGCCATGTTGTTCGCCGAAGATCGTCCCTTGGACGCCTTCATCGACAGTTACCTGTCCGAGTGGCACCAAACCTCGCCCCAACAGGGCTGCCCGCTGCCGACCATGTCATCCGAACTGGGCTTGCGCGGGCAGCCGAGCCCGACAACCGATGCCGTTCTCAACGCAAGGCTTGAACAAGTGCAAGGCACGCTGGAGGGCGAACATGCCGACGACCGCAGCATCGTCATCATGTCGACCCTGGTAGGAGCACTGCTGTTATCACGCAGCGTCGAGAACCCCGGGCTGGCCCAGCGGATCCTCGACGTCACGCGCGAACACTTGAAGCAGTCCCGGGACTAGTCCTGCCAGCGCTTGAACAGCACGCTGGCATTGACCCCGCCGAAGCCGAAGCCGTTGGACAGCGCGTATTCAATCGCCATCGGCCTCGCCTCGCCATGGACAATGTCCACGCCTTCGGTGGCCGGGTCCGGGTCGTCGAAATTCAGCGTGGCCGGCGCCACCTGATCACGAATCGCCAACAACGTAAAAATCGCCTCGATCCCGCCCGCAGCACCCAGTAAATGCCCGGTAGCCGACTTGGTCGCTGTTACCGCGATTTTGTTCTCGGTGCCGAACAACGATTTGATAGCCGCCAGCTCCCCGAGATCGCCGACCGGCGTTGAAGTCGCATGGGCATTCAGGTGTTGCACCTGATCCGGAGTGATACCCGCCTGCGCCAATGCCAAGGCCATTGCCCGGCGCGCCCCGCTGCCATCTTCCGGGCCGGCGGTCAGGTGATAAGCATCCGCGCTGGTACCGTAACCCACCAGTTCCGCCAAGGGCTGAGCACCCCGGGCCAGGGCATGTTCCAGGGATTCGATCACCAGAAGACCGGCGCCCTCGCCCATGACAAACCCGTCACGGCCACTGTCGAACGGCCGCGAAGCGCGCTCGGGGGTCTCGTTATAACCACTGGACAAGGCCCGCGCCGCCGCAAAACCGGCAAGACTGACGCGATCAATCGAGGCTTCCGCCCCGCCACACACTGCAATATCCGCCTCACCACAGCGGATCAGCCGCGCCGCGTCACCAATCGCCTGCACCCCGGCCGCACACGCCGTCACCGGAGCACCCAACGGGCCTTTGAAGCCGTGCCGAATCGACACATGGCCGGCCGCAAGGTTGACCAGGAACGACGGAATGGTAAAAGGCGACAAACGCCGCGGCCCACGACTGTCCGTGGTACGCACCGCATCGGCAATCGCCCCGAAACCACCCACGCCCGAGCCGATGATCGTCGCCGTGCGCTCCTGTGCAGTGGCATCGAGCGCCTGCCAGCCGGCCTGTTCCAGCGCCTGACGCGCCGCTTCCATCGCAAACACGATAAAGCGGTCCATCTTCTTCTGCTCCTTGGGCGGCGTCGCCCGATCCGGGTCAAACCCCGCCTCGGCATCATCAGCCAGCGACGGCACCACACCACCGACCGAGGTCGGCAAATCGGCCACCACAGCGTCCGGCAACGTGCGCAACCCGGACTGACCCGCCAACAGCCGCGCCCAAACCGCGTCGACACCCGTGCCCAAAGGCGACACCAAGCCCATGCCTGTTACAACCACTCGACGATCACTCATACTGCAAACACCTCAAGCCGCCTCACTTGTAACGTGCGGCAGCTTTGCTCTTGGACAAATTCGGCGCCATCACATGACGCGCCGCTACAAAGGCATCCCAATCCGCCGCGTCGGGCAACGAAGGAATGGTGACAAGCTCACCCTGATCGAGACCTGACAGAGCAGCATCAACCATCTCCCCCGCCTCCATCACCATGTCCTCCGGGATCTGCGACGCATCAATGCCGGAGCGCTCCCAGATCTCAGTGCGGGTTACACCCGGCAAAACGGCCTGGACTTTGACGCCTGTACCATCCAGTTCCGCATTCAAGGACTGGGTCAGACTTAACACATATGCCTTGCTGGCGCTGTAAGTCGCGTTGAAGCGCTCAGGGAACAGCGCCACGACCGAGGCGATATTGATAATCGTGCCACGACCCGCCTTGGCAAAACCGGCTGCCGCTGCTGAAGCCAACCGGGTGACGGCGGTTATGTTGAGTTGGATAAGGCGCTCAAGTTGATCCAGGTCGGAATTGGCCAACAGCCCATCCGCCGCGACACCGGCATTGTTTAGCAGGAGGCTGATGCTGGAGTCACTGCGCAGGCGTTGTTCAAGTTTCAGCACTTCGTCTTTTTGCGTCAGGTCTGCCTTCAGCACTTCAACCTGCACACCGTGGCTTGCGCGCAGTTTGGTCGCCGCGGCTTCCAGGCGTTCCTGGTCGCGGGCTACCAGCAGCAAGTCGAAGCCACGGGCGGCGAGGCGCTCGGCGTAGATGGCACCGATGCCGGAAGAGGCGCCGGTGATGAGGGCTGTTCCTTGGGATTGGGGGGAGGTCATCGGTGTACTCCTGTGGGGATTTCAGAGTGGTGGAAGGCCGAGAATGGCGCTCGCTAACTGGCGACCGTTTTATTATATGCATAATCTAAAGATAATATGATAGTCGTAATTTTAAATGAGCCGACGAAAGGAGAGAACAATCACGATGGCCAGAATGCAAAAAGGCCGGTCAATGACCGGCCTTGCAAGCTCGCTGTTTAGCTTAGTTCACGACCAGCCTTTCGCGGTTTTTATCCAGGATCGCCTTACCAATCCCTTTGACTTCGAGCAGTTCGTCCACCGTAGCGAATGGACCGTTCATATCACGATACGCAACAATCTCTTGGGCCTTGGCTTCGCCTATACCCACCAAGTCACGCTGTAGAGTGATTGCATCGGCTGCGTTGAGATCGACCTTGACTGCCTGTGGCTTAGGGGCGATTTCCTGAGTTGCGGTGGTCGCGCCAGTCTCGGCTCTCGGAGCGGGGGCCGCATGGGTGGCGAGGGAGAGGCTGGTGAGGAATGCAAAAACCAGAGAGGATAGATAGCCAGTACGCATAGTTGAAGCTCCATGTCATCGATTTGGGAAAGCAGCTTCTCCGAAGCTGCCTTCCAAATTTAGGCGATGTATGGAGACTGTCAAAAGTGTGTCTGTTGCGGGATGTGAGATAATTGCAAACTCTTAACGACCCCGCATGTAAAGCGCTTAGCTGATCCCGGATGCCGTGCTGCAAATTCCCCCAGCAGCGAGCTCGCCATGATGCGTTCCGACGCATAAGTCGAAAAAATATATCTCTCTAAACAACAATGAAACCTCCCCGCAACACCAAGACAGCGCGTGGATCACTCCAATAATACTGACGATCGGTCGGCGACTTCAATCCGACGCGACAGACTCAGGAGCGCCATCATTGACATTCTTTTGACTTCCATGCGTATGCCGTTCCGTAGCCCGACGCTCCGCTTCTCAATGCATCCATAAGGTGGCATCATTCGCGATGAATTAAGCTAGGAGGTTTTGACAACTCATTCTGAAAAAAATGGAAGGTATTTTAACTGATGAATGATACTGCCAAAAAGTCACGAATAACACCAATTGACGGGCTGCGTGGATTCGCAGTTTTAGTAGTATTTGTTTATCACACGCTTGGTATCCAATTGAGTGGCGACATCGGCGTCGACATATTTTTTACAATGAGCGGTTTTTTAATCTCTTCCCAAATTTTTAATGAGATCAAAAGAACAAATACCATAAATATCGTCAAGTTCTATCTCAATCGCATCGTCCGATTGATCCCTGCATTTCTCGCCGTGTGCGTACTTTACTTGGCGATTTACTACTGCTTTGGAAAATACAGTTATCCAGCAAATGAAACAGCCGACATGACGACCATGCTCAGCATGATTTTCATGGCGAATATTTACTTAGCACAAGATCTGCACCCCATCCCTTTCCTCCAGCATACGTGGACGTTGGCGGTAGAGTGGCAGTTCTATATCGCATGGCCAATTATTTTGCTAACGCTTGCGAAATGTGGAATTAAGACAAAATCGCTACTGGCAGTTTTAATCTGCGCGGCGATCCTCACAATCTGGATTCTGCGGATGGCTGGCGACAGATTCTTGCAGTTCGATGGAATTCTTCTCGGGTCGCTAATCCCACTTATAAAAGATTACAAATTCATTGTTAGGCTTTTCAAAAACCGATTCTCCGGCCTCCTGATTTTTTGCCCGGCTATTCTTGTGATGGTGGCCTTCGTATTCCATTATGCCCAGCCATACACGACACTGCCACCAAAAACAGTAGTATCGGTCATGACGATGATTGCGATTTTGTATTTCACGATTAACTACGACTCAATCTATAACAATATTTTCGATAATATCCCAATGCGGTACTTCGGAAAAATATCGTACGGACTTTATCTGTACCACTATCCTATTGCAGCGCTAATGTATTCGAACGGTTTCGACTCCAAGCAATTGCTTGTGGTCGGCATCATCGTGGCCATACCTATCGCCGACGTTTCCTGGCGCTACCTGGAAGAGCCTCTCCTGAAAGCATGGGCACGTTCCAAATCGATTATGCGCGAACAGGTTATCGTGCCGTCTGACCAGATTACGGACGACCGACATTCTTCACATACGCCTGTAGCGCATTGAGGGATGCTTAGTCGGCGATGATCGCGGTGCAAAATCGAAAACAGACAATCCATAAGCTACTCAGAGTTTGACGGTTCCTGGATCTACCACGCTGGCGGTGCCGGATTACCCAGCACGCCCGCACCACCGGCACCTCAACTAGACAATCAGGGTTCGAAGTGGCGTCACTGGTAGATCCAGCTGAAAATAGGCAATCGCGTATGTCGGTGAGTTCACATATACGATTACCTGACGCAGGCTTTGCTCTAATATGTACATTTTGGTCAGTACGGACCGAAGTCTCTTACTTTTCACTAAATCTGGAGAAAACCAATGAATGTAGTCACCACTGACTTACCCGGTGTTCTGATTATCGAACCCAAGGTGTTTGGTGACGAGCGCGGCTTCTTTTATGAAAGCTTCAACGCCAAGGCTTTCGAAGAAGCGACTGGTCTAAACACTAAATTTGTTCAGGACAATCATTCCCGCTCGCAAAAAGGTGTGCTTCGCGGCTTGCACTATCAGCTTGAGAATACTCAGGGCAAGCTGGTGCGTGTCACAGTGGGAGAGGTTCTTGACGTGGCGGTGGATATTCGGCGTAGCTCACCGCATTTCGGAAAGTGGGTAGCCGTTCGACTATCGGCTGAAAATCACCGTCAGCTTTGGGTTCCGGAAGGCTTCGCACATGGCTTCGTTGTCCTGAGCGACTTCGCCGAGTTTCTTTACAAAACTACTGATTATTACACCCCCTCCGCCGAGCGCTACATTCGTTGGAATGATCCGACTCTGGCAATCGATTGGCAGCTCAATGAAACCCCACAACTGTCGGCTAAGGACCAAGCAGGTAAAACCCTGCAGGAAGCGGATCTGTTTCCCTAAGCAGTGCGGCCCTGACGTTGTGAGACAACAGTTCAAGTCTCAGAAAAAGCAGCTTCCAGGAAGCTGCTTGAAACATCGTACAGTGCCGCGCTTATTGCTAAACGACCTTGCTGCAACTTTTAACAGGTCACGGCTCGAGTCGGCGTTGCTGGTAGATCCAGTCAACAATTTCTCCATCAGGAGCGTATCCGCTGACGGTATCGCGCAGCAACTGTCGGACTCGCGTGTAGTCGTCGTGCTCAACTGCCAAGAGCAATTCTGTCAACTTGGTTTTGAGCACTTCCCACGGTAGATGATCTTCATTGGCACTCATGATCATAGGGTGCCGAGTGGAAACAACGTTGTCACCAATCAATAACTCTTCATAGAGCTTCTCACCCGGGCGCAATCCAGTGAATTCGATGGAGATATCGCCATTAATGTTCTTCTCGGAACGGACACTCAAGCCAGATAGATGAATCATCTTTTCTGCCAGCTCTACAATTCTCACGGGTTCACCCATGTCGAGCACAAAAACGTCGCCACCCTGCCCCATTGACCCCGCCTGAATTACAAGCTGCGCAGCTTCGGGAATGGTCATGAAATAACGGGTGATTTTCGGGTGAGTAACAGTCAGTGGCCCGCCGGACTTGATCTGTTTGTGAAACAACGGAATCACCGAACCTGAAGATCCCAGAACATTACCAAAGCGGACCATGGTAAATCTGGTTTTATTGACCCGCGACACATTACCAGTATCACCAAAAAGTACCGGGGCCACCTCGCGACTGAGCGCTTGCAGCGTCAGTTCCGCGAGACGCTTCGTGCTACCCATCACATTGGTGGGCCGCACAGCTTTGTCCGTAGAGATCAAAACGAAGTTAGCAACCCCGGCCTGAAGAGCAGCCTGAGCGGTATTGAGTGTACCGATCACATTATTAAGAACGCCTTCGGCGATGTTGTGCTCCACCATTGGCACATGTTTGTAGGCCGCGGCATGATAAACCGTATCAACGTGCCAGGTTTTCATTACGTCCAGTAATTTTTCTGGATTGCGTACGGAACCAAGGATTGGTAACAGTCGAACCGGTAGCGATTCCCGTGTAACGCGCTGCTCTAGCTCCGACAAAATGCTATAGAGATTAAACTCACTATGATCAAGAAGTAAAAGCGTTGTTGGCCTTAAAGCCAGAATCTGCCTGCAAAGTTCCGATCCAATTGAACCACCCGCTCCGGTAACCAGAACAGTCTGATTTTTGATGCAATGCTCAAGCAACTCTCCCTGCGCGGGTACGGAGTCACGACCGAGCAAGTCAGCAATATCCACTTCCTGTATGTCATCGACCTTGACCCTGCCACTGGCCAGATCCATGAAGCCCGGTACACTTCGAACGTGCAGTGGAAAGCCTTCGAGGAAGGTCAGGATTTCACGACGACGGCCCCTGTTAGATGACGGGATCGCAAGAAGGACTTCCTGCGCACCTGTAACATCGATCATTCTCTGAATGTGCTTGGGCTTGTACACATGCAGGCCCGAGATGATGCGATCGGCAATGCTGTTATCGTCATCAATGAATGCTACCGGACGCATCGCCCGGCCCATGCGTAGGGCCGCAACAAGCTGATTTCCTGCAGCGCCCGCGCCGTAAATCGCAACTCTTGGAAGACCGTCATCTCTGCTGGCAAAAGGCACGTGCTGCACTGCCGTAAACCAGTCGCCCAGGAAGTACTGGCGCATCGCAAGACGTAATCCGCCAATCATGATAAGACTCAACCACCAGTAGTTGAAGATGATTGAACGAGGCACGATATTCTGATGGTTGCTGTACCAGTAAACGATGACGCCTAGGATCAGCGAAGACAGGCTTACAGCCTTGATGATAGCGATCAGTGCATCGTTGCCAAAATAGCGCATGACCGCCCGATACATCCCAAAGCGGATGAACAAGGGTATCGCCACCACCGGAGCGATGAGGAAGAGCCAGGTGTGCGCGAGAAACGGATTTACCATTTCATCGATACCAAGTCGGACCACAAACGCCAACCAGAGGGCAGCCCAAACCAGGACGACGTCGGCCGAAACCTGTATCAGTCGCTTTTGGCGGCGTGGCAGCCCCAGCAACAGAGCCCGTATCCTCTCCATAAACGCTTCAAACACCTTGTCCCGCTCCTAAACTGGATATGACGCAATCATTGTACCCATTCGGACAACTACAACACTCGTTAAATCAATTCGCATAGCTTAACTGGCAGAGGGAGAAACCGAGCTCTCAAGCGCCCCTGCATGGAATTTCACAGCGATAATGATCAATGGAATGTAGGCCATCACAAGGCCGCAGGCGCCGTCCAGCCCCCAGTAAGTGACGCATAAAGCAATAGGTAGCAACCAGAATAAGTTAATTGCACCCACAGCTATAGTCACTGGCAAATGCCTGCCAAATCGCCGCGATGCAAACTGGTAAGCGTGGCTGCGATGAGCTTCATAGACCTTGTCACCTCGTATCAATCGCCGCAATAGCGTGAACGTAGCGTCGACTATGAATACGCCGAGAAGAATCAACCATGACCAAAACAAAGCGGAAGACTCCCAGGCGGCCTGAATCGACAGCACTCCCAACACAATCCCAAGGAACCCACTACCGGCATCCCCCATGAAAATGCGTGCGGGGGGAAAGTTCCAGTAGAGGAACCCCAAAACCGCCATTGCCAATACCAGCGGTGCCCATATCAGCGCCGGAGTACCGTTGAGCCAATACAGGAAACATGCGCCAAGGCAAACACACAAGGCTTCAATGCTGGCAATCCCATCAATTCCGTCCATGAAATTGTAAAGATTCAAAAGCCAGACCAGGTAGATGGCAGCCAGCACATACCCAAACCAACGAAGCTCCATGCTCATTCCGAAGATGACTATGGGAGGAAACCCTCCCATCCACACCAGTGCCCATATCCCAGCGCCAAAATGGCCCAGTAACCGCCATCTGGCAGCTATGTGACCATGATCATCCATAAATCCTATCACAGCGACCAAAATACCCGCGCCGCCTACAGCAATCAGCGGAGACCATTCAACCAGTCCCACATAACCAAGAACAGGCAGCGATATGAGGAAAGCGATGACGATCGCCACTCCCCCACCACGCGGCGTTGGGATTGAATGCGAACTCCGGGCATTAGGGATATCGATAATGCTGCGACTTAGCGCATAACGACGTAAGGCTGCAGTCAGCGACAAGGCAAGCAAGGCGATAGCAGGTACTAGCCACAAGTAAATCATTGTTGTTGATTGTCCCTAAAATGTAATGCGGTTGCCGCCAATGCCTCATCGACGCTCACTGGTGGCGTCCAGCCCAGAAGATTGCGAGTCTTTGTAATATCTACCTGCAAAGATCCACAGAGACGCTGGGAAAGTGCTTTCTTGCCCAGCATCGCTGCGCCTCCTTCAAGCATCCAACTGGGAACTGGAATAAGTCGCGCTGGCTTGTGAAGTGCCTTGGCCATTCTGGCCAACAATTGGGTCGTAGATAAATCCTCTCCATCGCTCACAAGAAACGTCTGATTGGCGGCAGCTGGATGATCAATGCAGGTCACGACAAGATCGACCAGGTTATCCAGCGCGACGAGGCTACGGCTATTATGTATGGCGCCAAAAGGTAAGGGAATGCCCTTATCCAACCAGTGCATCATACTTAAAAAGTTTGCTTTGACGCCTGGTCCGTAGACGAGAACAGGGCGGACAATGACCACCTCTATTCCGGTTTCCGTCGACAGTTGGCGCAGGCCCTGCTCTGCCTCCATTTTCGAAATGCCATAAGGATCGGCAGGAGCAGGAGAATCGTCGCCGGTGTAGAAACCACCTGGTTTCGTACCTTCGCCATTGACCTTGATTGAACTGATAAAGATAAATCGTCGAACACCAGCGGCAGCCGCCTGACGAGCGAAATTCAACGTACCAGCGACATTCACTTTACGAAACGCAGCCAATGGATCCGATTCGACATCATTCATGACGTGAACTCGCGCCGCGGAGTGAATAATCACATCAAATTTTGTGAGATCTCCTGTCCACGCAGTGTCGCCATCAAACGAGCCAATTCGCAGTGTAGGTACGTCCTGTACGTTGAGCTGAGATTCTTGTCGGACAACGGCAGAAACACTATGCGTCTTTTCGTTGAGTAAACGTTTAAGAATAGCGCCGCCTACGAAACCAGTCGCCCCGGTCAATAAGATTGAGTGCCGCATCATTGGCTGGCCTTTCTTAAAGTTGCATTTCTAAAAAGATCTTCCAGTTGAGTTAAAAGTCGATTCTTCGAATAGTTATCCAAGTAATACTGACGCCCGGATTCACCCATTGCCCTTAATTGACTCGCGTCTGATTGCGCAAGAGCCAACGTTATTTCCGCCAAACCGTTCGAATCGCCGGAAGAGCATGTCAGACCGGCGCCCGACTCCCCAATCACTCGTGCCGCCTCACCATTGATCATGCCTAGCAACGGCCTGCCTGAGGCAAGATAAGCCTGCACCTTTCCGGGAATAGTCTTTTCGAATACGTCATTGGTTTTGAGCGAGACGAGCAAAGCATCCGCACACGCGAATAGAGCTGGCATTTCCTCAAGAGGATGTCGACCTAGCAGCAAAACATTTCCAAGCCCTCTGGAATGGACCTGTTGACTTAGCCACTCACTCATACGCCCATCGCCGACAATTACCCAACGCACAAAAACCTTGTTAACTAAGCTTTCGGCTGCGTCTAGCACAGCAGGCAGATCTTGCGCTTCACCCAGATTGCCCGCGAACACAACAGTGAATACTGTTTCATCACGTGAAAGCAAGGAGGTAGTTCGATTGTCCACTGCGGAAAAATCGTCTTCGGCCCAACTCGGAAAATAGACCAGACGCTCGGAAGCAATATTTCTTGTGCAGTATCTCTGCACATTTTCAAAAAAACCATGGGACTGCAGTAGCAAATAATCAGTACGGTTATAAATCCATGAAACCATTTTACCAACCATTGCCAGCAATGCAGGCTTTTTCATAACGCCGACAGCTCTGAGCGTCTCAGGCCAAAGATCCAGGACCCAAACGAACACCGGCGCTTTTTTCAGTCGGCCAATTACTATCGCGGGTATGGCTGCCATGATAGGTGATACCGCATACACGAAAATTGCATCGAACTCTTTACCCCGCAATTTGTACGCCCCGACAACTGAAGCGCTGGTGAAGAAACTGAGATAATTCAGTGCCAAATTGATACTGCGTTTACCCCGCGGCAACATTGGCACCCTGACAATTTCGGCACCATGGTAATCCCCGAAACGCTCAGGCGCCGCCTGGAACTCAGCAAATACGGTCCCTTCAGGATAATTAGGCAGCCCCGTGAGCACGGAGACCGAATGTCCTTTGTCGGTAAAATCGCGAACCAAGTCGTTTATACGCATATTTTCTGGCCAAAAATATTGCGTTACTACCAGGATTCTCAGTTTCTTCTCAGGCATGATCACAACTCGAATTAGTAACGTTTCCAGACGATGCGATTCACATAGTCAGTATAACTATGTACGATCCTGGCTACCTTTTCGGACACATTGGGCATGCTGTAGTCTTCAACTAAGCGCAACGTTCGCTCCACCCCAGAGGCTTGTGAATCCAATACCATCAACCCTTGCAACACCCGTTCAACTTCGAGCCCGACCATCATCACTGCAGCTTCTTCCATGCCTTCTGGACGCTCGTGGGCCTCACGGATATTCAATGCCGGAAAATTAAGTATCGAAGACTCTTCGCTGATTGTACCGCTATCAGAAAGTACCGCCTTGGATTCCAACTGCAGTTTGTTGTAATCTTTGAAGCCCAATGGCTTAAGCAATTTTACGTTGTCGTGGAATACAATACCCATCGCATCAACACGCTTTTGAGTGCGTGGATGAGTCGAAACAATGACCGGATAACCAAATGTCAACGCCACGGTATTCAGAACATCGACCAGCTTCAGAAGATTCTTATCAGAATCGATATTTTCTTCACGGTGCGCGCTAACTACAAAAAACTTACCGGATACGAGCCCCAAACGTGCCAACACGTCAGAAGACTCTATGCCATCGCGATAATAATTAAGAACTTCAAACATTGGACTACCGGTCTTAATCACCATATCAGGAGACAGACCTTCTTTTAGCAAGTAATCGCGAGCGATAGTGCTATAAGTAAGATTGATATCAGCCGTATGATCTACGATTCGCCGATTGATTTCTTCAGGCACCCGCATATCGAAACAACGATTACCGGCTTCCATATGAAAAGTTGGAATTTTACGTCGTTTGGCAGGGATGACAGCCATGCAACTATTGGTATCACCTAAAACCAGCAACGCCTCTGGCTGAACAGCGGCAAGCACTTGATCCACAGCAATGATCACATTCCCGATGGTTTCAGCACCGCTGCTGCCTGCTGCATTTAGAAAATGATCGGGTTTGCGGATCCCAAGGTCTTGAAAAAAAATCTCATTCAATTCGTAATCGTAGTTCTGGCCTGTGTGCACCAGAACGTGATCACAATACTTATCCAGCGCTGAGATAACGCGCGACAAGCGAATGATTTCTGGACGGGTGCCGACAACAGTAACAATCTTCAACTTCTTCATTTTGATAAATTCCTAATTCGATCAGGCTTCGGTGCCCACTGGCATCGTGTAGGTGTCCGGAAACTCACGATCAAAGATCTCGTTAGCCCACAGCATCACGATCATTTCGGTTTCGCCAACGTTGGTAATGTCATGACTCCAGCCAGGTACGGTTTCTACAATTTCTGGCGTTTCGCCGTCAGTGTATAATTCGTAGAACTCGCCCGAAGCTATATGACGAAATCGGAAGCAAGCCTTACCAGAGATAACAAGAAATTTTTCGGTTTTTGTGTGATGGTAATGGCCGCCGCGGGTTATACCCGGATGCGCAGTAAAGTATGAGAACTGACCAGAATCCTTGGTTTTGAGCATCTCGACGAATACTCCGCGAGCGTCTCCATGCTTAGGAACTTGGTAAGTAAAAGATTCAGGTGGTAGATAGCTGAGGTACGTCGAATATAAAGCGCGGACCAGACCGGTACCAACGCGCTCAGTTATCATCGACTCCCTGCTATTTTTGAAAGCGTAGATTTGTGATGAAAGATCACCCACAGTTATACTGTAATTAGGCTCAACTTGCAAAAATGGACCAGCGAATTCCGCCCCATCCATCACAGAAATGAACTTTTTAACGACATCATCGATATAGACAAGGGAAATTGTCGCGTCAGCATTATTGATAACAACTGGCAAGTCATGCGCAACATTATGACAAAACGTTGCTACAGCAGAATTATAATTAGGCCGAGCCCATTTACCAAATACATTCGGCAACCTGAACAGATGCACTTGATTGCCAGAAGTGGCCGACAGATTGAGCAACGCTTCTTCAGCCTTACGCTTACTGTCGCCGTAAGCGTTGCCAAACTCAGCTTGGATTGATGAAGTATATAGAACAGAGACCTTACGCCCACTGGACTGTATTGCTGAGCATAGCGCCTGAGTCAGATCGGCGTTGCCGACCTTGAATTCTTCAACATGCTCGGGGCGATTGACACCGGCCAAATGGAAAATGAAATCCACTTCAGATACGAGCGAGTCCAGACTGGCTACATTGTCTTCTCGGCAAAATCGGAGCACCTCAACGTCTTTGCGCTCCTGTAAGTGAGCGATAAGGTTTTTGCCTACAAATCCATTCGCACCGGTAATCAAGACTCTCATTCTTTATTCCTCAGGCACTGCATGTTCGCCGCGCTGGATGGCACGCATGAAATCGAGTTTCAACAACAGTTTCTTCATACCTTCGACGTCCAAACGCACGGTGTTGTGCGAATTATAATCTTCCATCGTGGAAATCTTTTCTTCGCCTTGCTCTACGAATTTGCTGTAGTTCAAATCACGCAAATCAGGTGGCACTCTAAAATATTCACCCATGTCTTCCGCACAGGCCATTTCTTCGCGGCTTAATAGAGCTTCGTACAGTTTTTCACCATGCCTGGTACCTATTATCTGAATAGGATGCTCGGGCTGTCCCAACATTGAAGTCAACGCAAGCGCAAGAGTCTCTACTGTAGCAGCTGGCGCCTTCTGGACGAATAGGTCCCCGTTATTACCATGTTCAAACGCATATAATACAAGATCCACCGCATCGGCTAACGTCATCATAAAGCGTGTCATATTTGGATCGGTAATGGACAACGCTTGGCTTGCTCGGATCTGGTCAATAAACAACGGAATAACCGAACCGCGCGAGGCCATCACATTTCCATAACGCGTGCCGCATATGACAGTCTTGGTTTCATCGACATTTCGAGATTTCGCGACCATGACTTTTTCCATCATCGCTTTCGAAATACCCATTGCGTTAATTGGATATACCGCCTTATCGGTGCTTAAGCACACTACACGCTTTACTTCGTTCTGAATCGAAGCTTCGAGCACATTATCAGTGCCGATCACGTTGGTTTTAACTGCTTCCATCGGGTGGAACTCGCAGGAAGGCACTTGTTTCAGTGCTGCGGCATGGAAAATATAGTCCACCCCACGAGTCGCATTTAAAACACTTTGGTAATCACGAACATCACCTATATAAAATTTCAGTTTCGGACTGGCATAGCGCTTGCGCATATCATCTTGCTTTTTCTCATCCCGACTAAAGATCCGAATTTCATTGATATCTGTAGAAAGAAATCTTTTCAGAACGGCATTCCCAAAGGAACCCGTACCTCCAGTGATAAGCAGCGTTTTATTTTCGAACATCACCAAGCCCTTATAAAGTCAATATTTGCCGGCATAATCATAGCCCATCAGAGGCAAGCGTTCCATTATCACTCTCACCTGGCAATGAATCCAGCGTGGTTACAGACGGCGCAAATGCAATGGCCGCAGTCGCGAAACCAATCAAAAGCATCCCATTTGAGGAAAATATGTATGGATTGATCGCTGATATCGCAGAATATAGAAATATCGAAGGGGCAATCCATGGATACCCAGACTTCGCTACCTTTCCACTGAGCGACAGAAATGCAAGCAGAAAAACCAGCATCGCGGTACCGGACAAACCAAATACTCGAAGGAGCTCCACGTACGTTAGCTCTGTCTTACTAGCCCCCTCTGGCAACATGTTCTGAAGAACTGGTGACCACACATGCGCGTTGAATCCCTGACCGAACAATACCACCTGAGGACTGGCGAAAATTTCGCCATAACTTCCCAGATATCCTATCTTCGTCGCATTACTCTGTTCCCCGGCTCCAAACATCTCATTTACGATAGGTACATCGATGAACAATAAAGCGGTAAAAGCCAAGATGATCGACAATAATATCAATGCGATGGCACCTCGTCCAAACCGGTGCCACATCCATACAAAAATAGGAGCGCACAGAGATAAAATTATACTCGCACGGGTACCTGACAGAAATAATGCAAATACAGGAAGCATTAGAAACACAGCAGCTTTAAGAGACGGCCTGTCCAACATCTTCCATGTTTCATGACAAAGTAGAAAAATCAGCATTGGCGATGCTATAAAATATATATAGTAGAACGCTACACCTGCGTATTCTCTCTCACCAACGTAAGCCACACCATTAGCAACAAAAAAGTAGACAAAGTCAGTGAACGTATCTGTAGCAATAAATAGGAAGCTAACTAGAATTACAGCACTTAAAAGCCGCAGCGATACCACGAGTGCGCGATATGCCCACCATAGATAACCGGGCGCCAGATACAACAGTGAACAAACCATATAAACAGCAGCTGAAATATAAGATGTATCTATGAATACCCCAGATACGCCCCCTCGCAAGACCGCCATTAACAAGCCATAAGCAGGGAGGTAAAGAACAAATAAAACAAATGCAAAAATATAAAATGCATCTAAGCGCATTCTCGCGCTTTCTAGGACAACTGTTAATCCGAGAACAACATAGACAAGGGCTATCGCCGCAAACTTGATGTGATAAATTTGGCCTATCGGATCAAACAGACAGGCAATCCACAGCAAATAAATTGATAAAATGCCCAGCTTTGGTGCCTTGGAAATTTCAGCTTGAATATTCAATGTCAGATCCGCGCGATTCAGATATAAAAAACTGTAGGACTGAGCTTAAAGAGGGGGCTTCCCCCCTCAGGCGCGTTCAGCCTTACTTAACAGTCTTAAAAGCCGGCGCTACTTAACCAACCCTCACTACTGAAAGCCACCTGCAGTTACAGTTTCCACATATCCCGATTCAGCCTAAAGCTCGAAAGATATACGAGCAGGCGAGAAAAATTCATGAATCGGTTTGGCCCCAAAGCGTAAAGTGCCATTTTCATTAGCTTGTTAACTATCACAAACTTGCTTCTGTTACTTTCAATATCACCAAAACCAGTCGGCTGGTACCCCGACTTGTCGCTGATCAAATAGTTCTTCTTTGCAAATGCTGCTACAGGTCCATTCGAATCAAACGGATCATGACCACGAGGCAGGTCATTCAAAACACTCGCATATGCACGTCGCAAAGTTGGCGATACATAATCGCCATTAGACATATAGTCAAAACCATATCTGGTTTTTGAAATCGGAATTTTCAAACGCTGCAATGACTTATTGTAGCGATGAGCCAGTTCAGAATAGTCAGTTCGCCCAGTCTCTCTGTCGGCAAATTCGCGCTTGCTCAACAAGTCTGGATTTTTTTCGTCAAAGGAGCTGAAGTGGAAAAAAATCAGACTGTATTGGTTATTAATCAAGTACCCGCCCTGCGGATTTACGGAAACTACACGCTCATGCGCATTCCAGAAGGCCACATTAAAACCAAGATCAAAGGAGATATGAAGCTTCGGAAAAAAACACGGAGCAATACTCACCCACTTTTGATCAGTTGATAATCCAAATTGAGTTTCAAAATAACAAAGATCAAGACAGCGCTCGTTCCACCAATTCAGGAATCTGACACTCTCTGACGAACTATTAACTGCAAAAAAACCCAAGTTAAACGAGCCAAAACGCATCATGCCCACATCACCTTCTGGATGAGGAGTTACATAATGTGGCGTAAGAATTACTTCTTCTTTATCAAGAAGATTCAGAATAGGATCAAGCGAGTTAAACAAGCACGTATCAGGATCCAAAAATATTACTTTCTGCGCAGACTCCAGTAGCCTTAGCGCTAACCAGGGCTTCAAGCTTGTACTAAACTCGGTAATATCATATTTAAATGCATAATGACTGAAGTTTTCTAAACCAAGATCCTCAACCCATTCAAAATCTGCCAAATCATGCGGCAGATCGCCTTCAATTTTCTTATCAAATATAAAGATTTTCAGCTTCGTGTGATTGAAAGCCGCGAGTGACTCAGCCAACACCAAAGCTTTCGGCAAATAAGCCAAATTACAGACGGTGAAAACTTTGTAACTTGCATTTTCTACGCTGTCTGAATTAGACATTTTTATTACGCCTCCAGAAATTGGCAACCCGCACATAAACTTGAGTAACGAGATAAATAGAAAACAACCGAACGAAGACCTTCAAAAATTTCCACTCACCATTCAGCAGCGAGTAAGTAATCAACCTGACGCTGGAAACAGAAGTATCTACGATACGCTTGAAAGAATAAGGCCTGAACTGATAGTCTTTTCCTAGGAATGAGTAAATACTATCTTCTTGCTCCGTAACATGATCAAAACCTGGCGTGTAAGAGCACTCCCCGATCTTCATATTGTTCTTGGAGGAATCAAGGCAAAACTTATAATCAACACCATCAACGAAATAGCTATGGTCATGCCATCCCAATTTTTTAAGGTTCTTTAAAAAATAAAGGCTTCCGCTATTGATGGCCAAAAGGACATCTCTCAGTCCACCGTGATTCGTAGCACCTTCGCCGACATTTTTGGCGTTGAATAAGAAGGCGCTGTATTCCGAAACAAGATGTTTTTTATCTGAATAAAATTGCTCGACGAAATCCAAAGTTTCTTTGCTAAATCCCGTATCCTGATCGAAAAACATCAAAGCTTGGAAATTATCTGCCTCCGCTTGAGCACAAACTGTAGAAATGCCATACCCCAAACCGACATTATTGCCACATGTAAAATACTCGATACCTTCTTGATTTTTAGCTAACTGCTTTACAGAATCATTAGAAGGTGAATTGTCGAATATATATACGCTGTGGCCTGCTGCCACGGCCATCTTCAGCCGACCCAGCAGATTTTCACCAGCGTTGTATACAACTATCCCTATGGCTACTTCGCGGCCCATATGGCCCCCTTCTTGTTCCCTGAAAACACAATGCGCGCTAGCACAAACATTAAAGACATATCAATGAATGCCCTCATCACCCAGACCACAACCGCTCCGATCAGGCCGAAATTATGCACAAAGATAAATAGGCAGGGGAAATATATAAAAAATTCTGCCAAATGCACGAGCGCGGTGCCCTTCACATTTCCTGCCGCTTGCGCGGCGGCATGAGGAACTTGTGCGATCGAGTTGAACAGAATCCCGACAGCCAATATCGATGCGAGACGCCAGGAGTGCTCGGCAAAATCCTGCCCCAGCCACAGCGTCATTCCCCACAGTGACCCTACGGAAGCAACAGAACATATAACCAACATCACAACTGCGATGAGCAATGCGGATTTTTTGAAAAGCCTTTCCGCAGCCGCGATATCTACCGCAATCAGCGCCGACAACTTGGGAAACAGCGCAGCAGTTAACGCCGCTGGAAGTATTAAAAACCTGATCAAGACTTCAAATGGCACAGTGTAATAAGCCACCAAACTGGCGCCCACAACAGATGAAATAACAAATCTGTCCGCAGTTACCATTAACGGGCTGATGAGATTCGATAAAGTCATCCAAGAACCGAACGTCAGCAACCCCCTCACCTCTTCAGGATGGGATTTTGGTTTGATCCAATAGAATTTTGTTTTCTGACGAACCAAATAGGCGTGCGCCAAGAAAACGATAAATCTAGACAAGACCAGACTCGCTACCATCCATTCTAACATTGGCCCCCAAATCAGGACTGTAATAGCCGGCATGCCAAAATTTGCCAACCCAAGCAACACTCTCAAAAGATTGACGTTGCCAAACTCTTCATAGGCTTCCAGCACCCCCCTCAGACCGGACGTCAGTGTAGTCAAAGGTATGCCCACAGAGGCTATCAAGAGAGAGATGACAACATCATGCTGTAACTCAGGGCTGACACTCAACCATCGCATCCCCAATGGAAATGCTGTACACGCAAGGAGTACCCCGCCAAAAACTCCGGCCGCCAAAACCATGACAAGACCGAGATTTATAATTCTTGAAACTTCTTCCTTCGTCCCACCCGCGAGTTTTTTGGCAACGGTTTGAGTTAACGCACGACCGAGACCGAAATCAAACAAGCTAAAATAGCCTATCAAAACCCAGACAAGAGTTAAAATTCCGAATATCTCAACACCCGCCCTGTTCAGCAAGAAGGGTATAGTCATAGCCCCCAACAAAAATGGGGCTCCGCTGCCTAGCAAGTTCCACAATGTATTTTTTCTAAGAGACATTCTAATAGCTCACGTAATGAAATCATGCGGCCTCCGAACGACTCGAGAGTCCCGGCGTGGATTGCATTCCTCCGGATTACCGTCGAGTCGGCGGCAAACCTTATTTTGTCAGATCTCTGCCAATCTGACAGGCCCGCCTCGCCGACCAGATATTCTCACGCGATACTGGGACCTCTTCAGTATCTTCTCTAAGAGTTGGATAATTGCGTGAAGCTAGGACAAAACTACGCACTTTTTTTGGTCAGTACCAAATAACGAATCAATGCAATCATGACACCCAGTATCGTACCCAGCAGCAGTCCCAGCAGAATGATCAGGCCTTTCTTTGGCTTGATGGGGCGGTCTGGTTGTTCGATCGGACCATCTTGCCGGTAAACAGAAACGGTCTCTGGACTAACCTGCAGATCTTGATAAAAACTTTGCTTGATCTGCAACGCTCTCAGCTTTTCGATGAAGGGGTCATCAGACTTACGATTTTCCAGGTTTTCGATTTCAGCTTTGAGCGCTTTGCTACCACGCATGTAAGTCAACTGTCCATCCATTGCGGCAGACACCTCAGCGGACAGATTGCCAGAAATAATGGGAGGGTTTTGCAGACCAATTGCCTCGGCAATCGTAAGCGCTTCTCGCAACCGCGTAATAGAGTCCTGGCGGATTCGGCTCTCGGTCTCCTGAATGGTGCTGATCTGCTGACCGAGGTTCCGGGCCCGGACCTCAGCTTCGCGCGTAGTGTTTCTTATCATTTCGTTCTCGGCAGCACTACCCGCCGTGGCTGCAAATGTTTTCACCCAATCGGTGACTTGAGCGGCGTCCTCACCCTCTGCGGCGATTGAATAGCGATCTGGCTGCTCCTTGGTAGGAAAACCGATAGTCAGCTCTCTCAAGAATTTGGAATACAGTACATCTTGCGAACCACCGCGCTCTGACTCTGAGAGTGAAGGCAGGTAAGTGTCCTTAAAAAAGGCGCGACGTAATGTTTCGCTCTGCAGGCAGCGTGTGAACACGTCATAGACATCTTTGATCGTAATAGGTGTCAGTTCTGAGTCTCTGGTCCGCCCGTAGTTAAAATCGGCAATTCCGTTCAAGGTAGGCGGCTGGAGATAAACGCGGGCCTCATAGACAGGCTTAGTGACGAATGCATACGTTGCAGCTGCCAGTGTTACGACCAAGGCAACGCCCACGATCAGAAATTTTTGAGCCCACAACGCCACAACCAGTTCATACAGGTTGATCTCATTCATGCCCTGCGTGTTTGCCGGGTTGTTCGCCATATCAGGTTTAACCTTTTCAATATTTCGGTGGATTGGATGCAAATGTCATCCTCTTCAGCATCCATTTATCAGCTTCTGCCTCCCCCTTCTGACGCACTGCCATCAGATTCCTTGCGGGCGAGAATCGAACAATGGAAGAAGCGCACTGGCATCCTCCAAAAATCGGTAAAACTCGATGATTTGAGATCAATAGCGGGTTCTGTTGCTTCCCGTAGATCATCGATACAGGCAATACATATCCGGAATTTTTATCCACCAAGACGTCACCATCATCGACTGCGTGCAGTAATCCATTCCAGGGAACCTTGTCACAGAGATGGATTACTACACACGTCGGTGCTTAGCGACTTGGATAACCGCTCAGACATCAAGTCTCTCGATTCAATGGGAAGGATTATCCAGCAATTTCTGCAAATACTGACCATAGCCCGTTTTCTTCAATGCCGTTGCTTGAGCGGCCAACTGGTTGGCCGTGATCCAACCGCTGTTGTAAGCGATTTCTTCGAGACAAGCGACTTTCAGGCCCTGCCGTTGCTCAATTGTATGCACGAAGTGGCTTGCCTCAAGCAGGGAGTCGTGAGTCCCTGTGTCCAACCAAGCAAAGCCCCGGCCCAGCATTTCAACATTCAGGGCGTTTTTCTTAAGATAGGCACGATTCACATCGGTGATTTCCAGCTCACCACGCTCAGAAGGTTTAATGCTCTTTGCAATTTCCACGACTTCGTTATCGTAGAAGTACAGACCCGTGACTGCGTAGCTGGATTTTGGCTTAAGCGGCTTCTCTTCGATGCTTAAAGCTCGACCAGACTTATCAAACTCGACAACACCAAAGCGTTCCGGATCGGAAACATGGTAGCCGAACACCGTTGCGCCCTGTTGCTGGGAGGCGGCTGAGCGCAAGTTGTCGGAAAAGTGCTGACCGTAGAAAATATTATCTCCAAGAATCAGGCAGCAAGGGTCCTTACCGATGAACTCTTCACCGATGATGAAAGCTTGTGCCAACCCGTCGGGGCTAGGTTGCTCAGCATAGGAGAGCTTGATCCCGTAAAGACTCCCATCACCCAAAAGCTTCTTGAAGCACGGAAGGTCTTCAGGTGTCGAAATGATGAGGATCTCACGCATACCCGCAAGCATCAGTACCGAAAGCGGATAAAAAATCATCGGCTTATCGTAAATCGGTAGCATTTGCTTCGAAACACCCAACGTAAGTGGGTGGAGCCGAGTGCCTGAGCCGCCTGCGAGAATGATTCCTTTACGATTTGTTGTAGTCATTTGTTCAGAACTTCCATAAGCATTCGGGATACGCCACTTTGCCAATCCGGCAAGTGCAAAGAAAAATTGTCACGCAGCTTCCGAGTATTCAGTCTCGAATTCAAAGGACGGCGTGCAGGCGTTGGGTACGCGGTAGTATCTATGGGATCTACAGCTTTGACAGCCAGCTGTTGGGCGTTGGCCTTGGCGAATTCGATCACGTAAGTTGCGTAGCCATGCCATGAAACCTCACCGCTTGCTGCCAAGTGGTATAGACCTGACAGTTCTGGGCGCAGCACAACTTGCTGGATCGCTAACGCCGTCACATCTGCAATCAGATCGGCGCCCGTGGGCGCCCCTATCTGGTCAGCGATGACATTTAATGTTTCGCGATCTTTAGCCAGTCGAAGCATGGTCTTGGCAAAGTTGCTTCCACGAGCGCCGTATACCCAACTGGTGCGGAATATCAGATGCTTGCATCCGGATTCAATGACCGCTTGCTCTCCCGCCAACTTGCTGGAGCCGTAATGATTTACGGGGGCGACGGCATCAGTTTCCTGCCAAGGCGTAGAGCCCTGCCCGTTGAAGACGTAATCGGTGGAGTAGTGAATCAGCCAGGCACTCATGGCTGCAGCTTCTTCTGCCATGACCTTAGTTGCCAGACCGTTAACCGTGTCTGCCAATTCCGTTTCCGACTCTGCCTTGTCCACGGCGGTGTACGCGGCGGCGTTGACGATGATGTCAGGCTTGACCTGACGAATCGTCGCGCGCAATGCGTCGAGATCAGACAGGTCGCCCGACAAGCCATCATGTGTTTGACGATCCAGTGCGATCAGCTCACCCAGTGGAGCGAGGGAACGTTGGAGCTCCCATCCGACTTGACCGTTTTTGCCCAACAGGAGGATTTTCATGCTTTGCCCGAGCGATCCGAGTAGTTCTGGTCGATCCACTGCTGGTAGCTTCCGCTTTTAACGTGCTCTACCCACTCCGTATTACCCAGGTACCATTCAACCGTCTTGCGAATGCCGGTTTCGAAGGTCTCTTCCGGCGTCCAGCCCAGCTCCCGCTGTATTTTGCTGGCATCGATAGCGTAGCGCTGGTCATGCCCAGGACGGTCCTGAACGTAGGTGATCAGGCTGGCATGCGGACGATGTGCGGAGTCTGGACGCAGTTCATCGAGCAATGCGCACAAGGTGTGCACCACTTCGATGTTTTGCTTTTCGTTATGTCCGCCGATGTTGTACGTCTCGCCAATTACGCCTTCAGTGACGACTTTATAAAGTGCACGGGCATGATCCTCGACGTAAAGCCAGTCACGTACCTGATTACCTTTACCGTAAACAGGGAGAGGCTTTCCGTCCAGCGCATTGAGGATGATCAGCGGGATCAATTTCTCAGGGAAGTGGCACGGGCCGTAGTTGTTCGAGCAATTGGTCACCAGTGTTGGCAGACCGTACGTGCGCGCCCAAGCACGTACCAGGTGATCGGAACTGGCCTTGCTGGCGGAGTACGGCGAGCTTGGCTGGTAGGGTGTCGTTTCGGTGAAAAGATCTTCGGGACCTTCCAGGTCTCCATATACTTCATCAGTTGAAATATGATGAAAACGGAAACTGGCTTTACGCGTATCGTCTAACGCCAGCCAGTAATGCCGTGCGGCTTCCAGCAAGGTGTATGTGCCGATGATATTGGTCTGGATGAATTCAGACGGGCCGGAGATTGAACGATCGACATGAGACTCTGCGGCCAGGTGCATGATCGCGTCCGGCTGGTGTTCGCGCAAAACCCTATCGACCTGGTCACGGTCACAAATATCAACGCGCTCGAATACATACCGGGAGTCTTGGCTGACCCCTGCCAAAGACTCAAGGTTACCGGCGTAAGTGAGCTTATCGACGTTCACGACTGAGTCGGAAGTGTTGGAGATGATGTGACGGATCACCGCCGAACCAATGAATCCGGCGCCGCCGGTTACTAGAATTTTCACGCGAAACATACCCTTGAGTTACTGACAGGGCCGCCAACCGAGCACTGTCTAATCCATTAATGCAAAAGCCGGCAATGACCCGAGGCTACTTGCAGAGTCAGTCTGCCCGACCTCGGAACCAGCCGCTTTCGGACAAGCGAAGCATTTTACAGCTTAATGACTATTTTACTAATGGATGTAGACAAGCAGCGGCTAAAGGAAAACACATTTTTCGATACGGGCCGTGCTCAACCGGGATAATTGGACCGTAAGGATTTACGCTTGATGAACCAACCGAGCAAAGGTCCGATCAACATTCCCATCAGAAGGGCGAAAAGCATCGCCAGTGATACAGGTAGCTGTGGCCCTGACCAACCAAGGAACAAGAGAGAAACCGACTGCTGATTCTCGAGCACGAATGCGAGAGTCGCCAGAACCAGCAACAGAACAAATACGGCCAGCACCACGCGCTTCAAGTTACGCATCAGCAACTCCTCGAAAATCAAAGGCTGTCAAACCCCCTCCTCCTCATCCTCATTAACCCGATCCCGCAGCTCCTTCCCCGGCTTGAAATGCGGAACGAACTTGCCATCCAGGCTAACCGACTGCCCGGTCTTGGGATTGCGCCCTACCCGCGGTGCGCGGTAGTGCAATGAGAAGCTGCCAAAACCTCGGATCTCGATTCGATCCCCGGTGGCCAGGCATTGGGACATTTGTTCAAGCATGGTCTTGATGGCCAGCTCCACATCCTTGGATGAGAGCAGCCCTTGATGGGTGACAATTCGTTCGATCAACTCCGACTTCGTCATATTTTTCCCTTCTTTTTCAAGCAGCTAGATCAGCGCTTCAAAGGTTTTAGCACGCTCGGAGCCATTTGAACAGTCCAAGATTTGACATATCGTTACCGGCTTTGAGTCGCCCTATTTGCGGGCGTCTCAAGCTGGCGGGCCGCTTGTTCAGTCACCTGCAAATCACCACCATGGTGCGTGTCAGGTAGCCTGCGGGATTAAAACCGAATGGGTATTCATCCTCGTCCTTGGCGTCATCCGACCTTGCAATAACCTTGTAGCCTGCCGCTTTGCACTCCTTGTCGGCGCGCTTGCGGCATTTCTCCCAACCCGAGCCCAGGCCGGAGCAATCGATCTCTATCCCGCTGACACCACGCACCGCATGGGTCTTGGCGCTGGTGGTGCAGCCTGCCAGTGCCAGTACTGCTATGGCGACCATGAGCTTGTTCATGCACTTCCTTATTAGTCAGGCACCCTACCGGAGGGTGCTTGCGCCCTATGCTCTAGAGTAGCTGCAAATAAGCGATTGATCCTGTTAAAGAAAGGGACAGTTTGGTGGGGGTGTTGGTTCAGCGGATGATGCGCGTGGGGCCGATAAAGATCAAAAGATCAAAAGATCAAAAGATCAAAAGATCAAAAGATCAAAAGATCGCAGCCTTCGGCAGCTCCTACGGGGGGGGATTGGGGATATTCGGGATTTGGAGGGGAATTGGGGAATGGGGGTTTGCTGAATCGCAGGCGTAAAAAAGGGCGACCGAAGTCGCCCTTTTTCTATGGTCTGACAGAACTTAGTTCTGTTTTTCCATTTGTGCACGCAACAGGTCGCCCAGAGTGGTAGGACCAGGAGCAGCGGTATCCGAAGCTGGCTTGTCGCGCAGGCTTTGGATTGCTTCTTTCTCTTCTTCAACGTCTTTCGACTTGATGGAGAGCTGGATTACACGGCTCTTGCGGTCAACGCTGATGATCTTGGCTTCTACTTCTTCGCCTTCTTTCAGAACGTTGCGCGCGTCTTCAACGCGGTCACGGCTGATTTCGGAGGCTTTCAGAGTCGCTTCGATATCGTCGGCCAGAGTGATGATGGCGCCTTTAGCGTCAACTTCCTTCACGATGCCTTTAACGATTGCGCCTTTGTCGTTCTCTTGAACGTACTCGGAGAACGGATCGCTTTCCAGTTGCTTGATGCCCAGGGAGATGCGCTCGCGCTCTGGGTCAACCGACAGGATAACGGTGTCCAGCTCGTCGCCCTTCTTGAAGCGGCGAACGGCTTCTTCGCCCACTTCGTTCCAGGAGATGTCGGACAGGTGAACCAGACCGTCGATGCCGCCGTCCAGACCAATGAAGATACCGAAATCGGTGATCGACTTGATGGTGCCGGAGATTTTATCGCCCTTGTTGAACTGGCCAGAGAAATCTTCCCATGGGTTAGATTTGCACTGCTTGATGCCGAGGGAGATGCGACGACGCTCTTCGTCGATGTCCAGAACCATAACTTCCACTTCGTCGCCGACTTGTACGACTTTCGAAGGGTGGATGTTCTTGTTGGTCCAGTCCATTTCGGAAACGTGTACCAGGCCTTCAACGCCTTCTTCCAGCTCAGCGAAGCAGCCGTAGTCGGTCAGGTTGGTTACACGAGCGGTAACGCGAGTGCTTTCTGGGTAACGGGCTTTGATAGCAACCCATGGATCTTCGCCCAGCTGCTTCAGGCCCAGGGAAACACGATTGCGTTCGCGATCGTACTTCAGAACCTTGACATCGATCTCGTCGCCAACGTTGACGATTTCCGATGGATGCTTGATGCGTTTCCAAGCCATGTCGGTAATGTGCAGCAGGCCATCGACGCCACCCAGATCGACGAATGCGCCGTAATCGGTGAGGTTCTTGACGATACCTTTGACTTGTTGGCCTTCCTGCAGGGATTCCAGCAGAGCTTCACGCTCAGCGGAGTTCTCGGCTTCGAGGACGCTACGACGGGAAACGACAACGTTGTTGCGTTTCTGGTCAAGCTTGATGACCTTGAATTCCAGCTCTTTGCCTTCCAGGTGCGTGGTATCGCGCACAGGACGGACGTCAACCAGGGAACCTGGCAGGAACGCACGGATGCCGTTAACGTCGACAGTGAAGCCGCCTTTAACCTTACCGTTGATAACGCCCTTGACCACTTCCTCAGCTGCGAAGGCTGCTTCCAGAACGATCCAGCACTCAGCGCGCTTGGCTTTTTCACGGGACAGCTTGGTTTCACCGAAACCGTCTTCTACCGAATCCAGAGCAACGTGAACTTCGTCACCGACATTGATAGTCAGATCGCCAGCGTCGTTGTAGAACTGCTCAAGCGGGATGAGTGCTTCAGACTTCAGGCCAGCGTGAACGGTTACCCAGCGAGCTTGGTAATCGATATCAACGATAACACCGGTGATGATGGAGCCTGCCTGAAGGTTCAGGGTTTTTAGGCTTTCTTCAAAGAGTTCCGCAAAGCTTTCGCTCATTTTAATTCCTGAGTATAAGGGCGAAGAATACGCCCATCTCCACATCCCAGACGACGTGGGTTACGTTCATTTAAAGAAGCACTGCAGGACTATGACTGGTCCCCTGTTGCGCTTCTTGGTCACCCGGCGATATCGCGAATGGCGATCTCGCTCATGATGCGTTGCAGCACCTGGTCGATGGATAATTCCGTGGAATCCAGCTGTATGGCGTCAGCCGCCGGCTTGAGCGGGGCTACCGCTCGCTGGGTGTCACGCTCGTCGCGGACACGTATCTCATCTAGCAGACTCGACAGACTAACACCATCGACTTTGCCCTTCAACTGCAAGTATCGACGGCGCGCACGTTCCTCGGCACTGGCGGTGAGGAAAATCTTCAATGGCGCGTCCGGAAAAACCACCGTACCCATGTCGCGGCCATCGGCTACCAGCCCCGGAGCTTCCTGAAAAGCCCGCTGGCGCTGCAGCAGAGCGTCGCGCACGGCCGGCAAGGCGGCCACTTGGGAAGCCCAGGCGCCGACCTGTTCGTTGCGCAAGTCATCGGTCACATCGTCGCCTTCGAGGATGATGCGCTGCGGATGACCTTCGGTTGCGCCGACGAACTGCACGTCCAGATGAGCGGCCAGCAGCTTCAGCGACTCTTCATTCGTCAGGTCGACACCGTGGTTGCGTGCGGCAAAAGCCAGCAGGCGGTAAAGCGCACCGGAATCCAGCAGGCACCAGCCCAGGCGCTTGGCCAGTATGCCGGCGATGGTGCCCTTGCCCGACCCGCTTGGGCCGTCGATGGTAATGACCGGTGGCTTGATGTTCACGACTGAGCCTCTTGAGCAACGCGGATGCCGACCTGCGCGCACAGCGCGAGGAAGTTGGGGAACGAGGTCGCGACGTTCGCGCAATCATGGATGCGAATCGGCGCGGTGGCGCGCAGGGAGGCAACGCTGAAGGCCATGGCGATCCGGTGGTCGCCGTGACCGTGCACTTCGCCGCCGCCAATCAGGCCGCCGTCGATGATGATGCCGTCCGGGGTCGGTTCGCATTTCACACCCAGCGCCGACAGGCCGTCGGCCATGACCTGGATCCGGTCCGACTCCTTGACCCGCAGTTCTTCGGCGCCACGCAGGATGGTCCGACCTTCGGCGCAAGCAGCTGCGACGAACAATACCGGGAACTCGTCGATCGCCAGTGGAACCAGCGCTTCGGGAATCTCGATACCTTTGAGCTTAGCTGCACGAACGCGCAGGTCCGCCACCGGCTCGCCGCCCACTTCACGCTGGTTTTCCAGGGTGATGTCGGCGCCCATCAGGCGCAGGATGTCGATCACGCCGGTACGGGTCGGGTTGATGCCGACGTGCTCGAGCACCAGCTCAGAGCCCTCAGCGATCGACGCCGCCACCAGGAAGAACGCCGAGGACGAGATATCGCCCGGCACTTCAATGTGGGTAGCGGTCAGTTTGTGCCCGGACTCGACCGACGCGGTAGCGCCCTCGACGCTGACCGGGTAGCCGAAGCCACGCAGCATGCGCTCGGTATGGTCGCGAGTCGGTGCCGGCTCGGTGACGGTAGTCTTGCCTTCGGCGTACAGGCCAGCGAGCAGCAGGCAGGATTTAACCTGGGCACTGGCCATTGGCATGGTGTAGGTCAGGCCTTTGAGCTTGTTGCCACCGCGAATGACCATCGGCGGACGACCTTCGGCCGCCGTCTCGATCACTGCGCCCATTTCGCGCAGCGGGTTGGCGACGCGGTTCATCGGGCGCTTGGACAGCGAGGCATCGCCGGTCAGGGTGCTGTCGAAGTCCTGCGCAGCCAGCAGGCCGGACAACAGGCGCATCGAAGTACCGGAGTTACCCAGGTAGATCGGGCCCGGTGCAGGCTTGAGGCCATGCAGGCCGACGCCATGGATGGTCACGCGCCCGTGGTGCGGACCTTCGATCACCACGCCCATGTCGCGGAAGGCTTGCAAGGTCGCCAGGGCATCTTCGCCCTCGAGGAAACCTTCCACTTCGGTGACGCCTTCGGCGAGGGAGCCAAGCATGATCGAACGGTGGGAAATCGATTTGTCGCCTGGTACTCGAATCCGCCCAGTCAGGCGGCCACCAGGTTGTGCCAGGAAAATCAGGTCGTTGGAGTTCATAGCGTCCACATAAGCCCGGCGGGCCAGGATTTTACTGAAATGTTCGCGGGCAACCCGGGCGCGAGTGAATACGCCCAACAATTGGTGCCCATCCCCTGCATCGACCGCGTCGCGCAAGGCGTCGAGGTCGCTGCGAAATGTATCGAGTGTGCGCAGGACAGCTTCGCGGTTGGCGAGGAAGATGTCGTGCCACATGACCGGGTCGCTGCCCGCGATTCTCGTGAAATCGCGGAAACCGCCGGCAGCGTAACGGAAGATCTCAAGATTTTCATTGCGCTTGGCCAATGAATCGACCAAACCGAAGGCGAGCAGGTGCGGCAAATGGCTGGTAGCCGCCAGTACTTCGTCGTGACGCTCGACCTGCATATGCTCGACATCGGCACCCAGTTCGCGCCACAGGCGATCGACCACCGCCAAAGCGGCCGGATCCGTTTGCGCAAGCGGCGTCAGGATGACTTTATGGCGACGGAACAGCTCGGCATTGGAGGCTTCCACCCCGCTCTGCTCGGAACCGGCGATCGGATGCCCCGGCACGAAGCGCGACGGCATGCCGCCGAACGCCTCGGTGGCCGCACGCACCACGTTGCCCTTGGCGCTGCCGACATCGGTCAGGATCGCCTGGCCCAGGTCCATGCCGGCCAACCGGGCGAGCATTTTCTCCATGGCCAGGATCGGCACGGCGAGCTGGATCACGTCGGCACCCTGACAGGCCAGCGCCAGGTCTTCTTCGCAGCGATCCACCACACCCAGCTCAACCGCCAGTTTGCGCGACTGCGGATCAAGATCGACCCCCACCACTTCGCGGCACAGGCCACTTTCGCGCAACCCCTTGGCAAAGGAACCACCGATCAAGCCCAGGCCGACCACCACCACGCGCCCGATCATAGGCGCCGCAGGTTGCAGTGCAGTGACATCAACCACGGGCCAGAACCTTGGTCAGCGCCTCGAGGAAGCGGCTGTTTTCGGCAGGCAAGCCGATGGTGATGCGCAGGTGGTTCGGCATGCCGTAGTTGGCCACCGGCCGCACGATCACCCCTTCACGCAGCAACCCCTGGAAGACCGGCGCCGCGACGCGACCCAGGTCCACGCAGATGAAGTTGCCTTTGGACGGGATCCAGCTCAGCCCCAGCTCACGGAAACCCGCTTGCAGCTGCTGCATGCCGGCTTCGTTCAGGCGTCGGCTTTCAGCCAGGTAGTCGCTGTCCTGCAACGCCGCACAGGCCGCGGCGAGGGCGAGGCTGTTGACGTTGAATGGCTGGCGCACCCGATTCAGCACATCGGCCACTACGGCGGTAGACAACCCGTAGCCAACGCGCAGCGCCGCCAGGCCATAGGCCTTGGAGAAGGTACGCGACACCAGCAGGTTCGGGTAAGCCGCCAGGTAGTCGAGGCCGTCCGGCAGGTCGCTGCCTTCGGCGTATTCGATGTAGGCCTCGTCCAGCACGACCAGCACATGCTCCGGAACGTCCTGGAGGAATTCATCCAGGGCTTCGGCGCCGAACCAGGTGCCGGTCGGGTTGTTCGGGTTGGCGATGAAAATCACGCGGGTATTGGCATCGATCGCCGCCAGCATGGCCGTCAGGTCGTGCCCCCAGTCTTTCGCCGGGATCACTCGCGCCTCGGCGCCAACGGCCTGGGTCACGATCGGATAGACGGCAAACGCGTGCTCGCTCAATATCGCGTTCAGGCCCGGCGCCAGGTAAGCCCGCGCGACCAGTTCGAGGATGTCGTTGGAACCGTTGCCCAGGGTCACCTGATCAAGTTCGACGCGGCACTGTTGGGCCAGCAGGGTCTTGAGGGCAAAACCGTTGCCGTCCGGATAGCGGGTGAGCTCGGCCAGCGCTTCGCGGATGGCGGCCAGGACCTTGGGACTGGCGCCCAGCGGGTTTTCGTTGCTCGCCAGTTTGACGATGCTGGCCGGATCGATGTCCAGCTCGCGCGCCAGTTCGTCCACGGGCTTGCCCGGAACGTAAGGCGAAAGTTGTTGCACGCCCGGCTGTGCCAGAGCGAGGAAGTTACCACTCATGTGCTATCGCCCTTAGAGAACTGCTTTGGGGTAGGAGCCCAGCACTTTAAGCGCCACGGCCTCCTGGCTGATCTTTTTCAGTACACCCTTGATCAACGGATCACGGTGATGGCCGACGAAGTCGATAAAGAACACATAGGTCCATTTACCACTGCGCGAAGGACGCGTCTCGATTCGAGTCAGGTCGATGCCATTGTCGTGGAAAGGCACCAGCAGCTCGTGGAGCGCGCCCGGCTTGTTGCTCATGGAAACGATGATCGAGGTCTTGTCATCACCGGTCGGCGGCACTTCCTGGTTGCCGATCATCAGGAATCGCGTGGAGTTGTCCGGGCGATCCTCGATTTTCTCAGCAAGGCGGGTCAGACCGTACAGGCCTGCGGCCATGTCACCGGCAATCGCCGCCGAGTTCCACTCGCCCTTGACCCGCTTGGCCGCTTCGGCGTTGCTGGAAACCGCCACGCGCTCGACGTTCGGGTAGTGCGCGTCCAGCCACTTGCGGCACTGGGCCAGGGACTGGGCATGGGAATAGATACGGCTGATGCTGTCGGTCTTGGTGTTTTCACCGACCAGCAGATGGTGGTGGATGCGCAGCTCGACTTCGCCACAGATCACCATGTCGTGTTCCAGGAAGCTGTCGAGGGTGTGGTTGACCGCGCCTTCGGTGGAGTTTTCCACCGGCACCACGCCAAAATTCACCGCCCCCGCCGCCACTTCACGGAACACTTCATCGATCGCCGCCATCGGCTTGCTGATCACTGCATGGCCGAAGTGTTTCATGGCAGCTGCCTGGGTGAACGTGCCCTCAGGGCCGAGGTAGGCCACTTTCAGCGGCTGCTCGAGGGCCAGGCACGAGGACATGATTTCGCGAAACAACCGCGCCATCTCTTCGTTGCCCAGCGGCCCCTGGTTACGCTCCATCACGCGTTTGAGCACCTGGGCTTCACGCTCAGGACGATAGAACACCGGCACTTCGCCTTCGGCCAGGGAGGCCATCTTTACTCGCGCAACTTCCTGGGCACACCGTGCACGCTCGCTGATCAGCTCCATGACCTTGGTGTCCAGGGCGTCAATGCGAACGCGCAGTGCCTTGAGTTCTTGCTCAGACATTAGCCGTGTTCCTTCTCGAACTCTGCCATGTACGAAATCAGTGCGTTGACCGCAACGATATCGACGGCGTTATAGATGGAGGCGCGCATGCCGCCCACGGAACGATGGCCCTTGAGGTTCAGCAGGCCACGTTCTTCGGCACCGGCCAGGAACGGCTTGTCTAGACGGTCGTCCGCCAGGCGGAACGGCACGTTCATCCACGAGCGGTCGGACTTGTTGATCGGGTTGCTGTACAGGCCGCTGGCATCGATAAAGTCATACAGCGTGCGCTGTTTCACTTCGTTGAGCTTGCCGATGGCCTCGACGCCGCCCTGCTCCTTGAGCCATTCGAACACCAGGCCGGACAGGTACCAGGCCAAGGTCGGCGGGGTGTTGTACATCGAGCCGTTGTCGGCCGCGACCTTGTAGTTGAGCATGGTCGGGCACAGGGAACGGGCGCGCCCGAGCAGGTCTTCGCGAACGATGTTGACCACGATACCGCTCGGGCCGATGTTCTTCTGGGCGCCGGCGTAGATCATGCCGAAGCGCGACACATCGATTGGACGCGAGAGGATGTCCGAGGACATGTCGGCAACCAGCGGGACGTCACCGGTTTCCGGGACCCACTGGAATTCCAGGCCGCCGATGGTTTCGTTCGGGGCGTAGTGGACGTAGGCGGCGTCTTTGGACAGCTGCCACTCGTTCTGGCCAGGAATGGCGAAGTAGTCGTAGGGCTTGGCAGTGCCGGCAACGTTGACGTGACCGTAGCGCGAAGCTTCTTCGATGGCTTTTTGCGACCAGATACCGGTGTCGATGTAGTCGGCAGAGCCGCTTTCCGGCAGCAGGTTCAGCGGAATCTGGGCGAATTGCTGACTGGCGCCACCCTGCAGGAACAGCACTTTGTAGTTGGAGGGGATATTGAGCAGATCACGCAGATCCTGCTCGGCCTTGGTGGCGATGGACACGAACTCATCGCTGCGATGGCTCATTTCCATGACCGACAGGCCCTTGCCATGCCAATCAAGGAGTTCACCCTGAGCGCGCTTCAGGACAGCTTCGGGAAGCGCCGCAGGACCGGCACAGAAGTTATAGGCTCTCTTGCTCACATCCAATCTCGCTCTGATTTGGTGGTAGTCACGCAATAAATCTGAAAACTGAAGACTCTGGAAACTCTGGATATCTGGACATGTTGATATCTGTAGGAGCTGCCGAGTGAAACGAGGCTGCGATCTTTTGATAGTACGGACAAGGCAAGATCAAAAGATCGCAGCCTCGTTTCACTCGGCAGCTCCTACGGGTTCTACATTCCATATTCAAACAGGCGAAACAACAAGGGGGCGAATTTTCATCCGCCCCCCCTGTGTGTCCGCTTATTCCTGCGGTTCTTCGTCGGCTGCGGCATCGAGTTGCTGGTCTTCACCAGCGTCGTCGATCACGACTTCACCGTCGAACACTGCACCTTCCTCACCTTCTTCCAGTTCTTCGCCCTCGACTTCCGAAGGCTCCTGAACCCGCTCCAGGCCTACCAGCGTTTCGTCGCTGGCCAGCTTGATCAGGGTCACGCCCTGGGTGTTACGACCCAGGCTGGAGACTTCGTCGACTCGGGTACGAACCAGGGTGCCCTGGTCGGAAATCAGCATGATCTCCTCGCCATCGAGCACCTGAACCGCGCCAACCAGGCGGCCGTTGCGATCGTTGCTGACCATGGCGATGACGCCCTGACCACCACGCTTGTACTCAGGGAACTCGGAGATCGCCGTGCGCTTGCCGTAACCACGCGCCGAAGCGGTGAGGATCTGGCTGCCTTCTTCAGGGATCAGCATCGAAATCAGCTTCTGCCCTTCTGGCAGGCGCATGCCGCGCACGCCGCGGGCGGTACGGCCCATGGCACGTACGTCGGATTCCTTGAAGCGAGTGACCTTGCCGCCGTCGGAGAACAGCATGACTTCACGCTCGCCGTCGGTGATCGCGGCGCTGATCAATACGTCGCCTTCGTCCAGCTCCAGCGCGATCAGGCCAACGCTGCGTTGACGGCTGAAGGATTCCAGCGGGGTCTTCTTCACGGTGCCTTTGGCAGTCGCCATGAAGATGAAGTGACCTTCGGTGTATTCCTCGACCGGCAGCATGGTGGTGATGTATTCATCACTGTCCAGCGGCAGCAGGTTGACCAGCGGACGACCACGGGCAGCGCGGGACGCTTCCGGGATTTCGTAGGTTTTGAGCCAGTACACCTTGCCTTTGCTGGAGAACAGCAGCAGCGTGGTGTGGCTGTTGGCTACCAGCAGGTGAGCGATGTAGTCCTCATCCTTGACGCCGGTGGCCGACTTGCCTTTACCGCCACGACGCTGGGCCTGGTACGCAGCCAATGGCTGGGTTTTGGCATAGCCACCGTGGGAGATGGTCACGACGCGTTCTTCTTCCGGGATCATGTCACCCAGGGTCAGGTCGAGACGGGCATCGAGGATTTCGGTGCGACGCACGTCGCCGTATTCGGCGCGGATCACTTCCAGCTCTTCGCGGATCACTTCCATCAGGCGCGTGGCGCTGTTGAGGATGCGGATCAGCTCGCCGATCTGGTTGAGAATCTCCTGGTATTCGGCCAGCAGCTTCTCGTGCTCCAGACCGGTCAGGCGGTGCAGGCGCAGTTCCAGGATGGCCTGCGCCTGCTCTGGCGACAGGAAGTACTTGCCTTCGCGCAGACCGTATTGCGGGTCCAGGGTCTCTGGACGGCAAGAGTCAGCACCGGCGCGTTCGACCATCGCAACCACGGCGGAAGATTCCCACGCAGTCTTGATCAGCGCTTCCTTGGCTTCCGATGGTGTCGGCGAAGCCTTGATCAAGGCGATGACCGGGTCGATGTTCGACAGGGCAACCGCTTGACCTTCCAGGATGTGACCACGTTCGCGGGCTTTACGCAGCTCGAACACGGTACGACGGGTCACGACTTCGCGACGGTGACGAACGAAGGCTTCCAGCAGGTCCTTGAGGTTCAGGATCCGCGGACGGCCGTCGATCAGCGCGACGATGTTGATACCGAACACCGCTTGCAGCTGGGTCTGGGCGTAGAGGTTGTTGAGGATCACCTCAGGCACTTCGCCGCGACGCAGCTCGATCACGACGCGCATACCGTCCTTGTCGGACTCGTCGCGCAGTTCGGTGATACCTTCGAGCTTCTTCTCTTTGACCAGCTCGGCGATCTTCTCGATCAGGCGGGCCTTGTTCAGCTGGTAGGGCAGTTCGGTGATGACGATCTGCTGGCGACCACCGACCTTGTCGATGTCTTCGATCGTCGAGCGGGCACGCATGTAGATGCGCCCGCGACCGGTACGGTAGGCTTCGATGATGCCGGCGCGACCGTTGATGATCGCGGCGGTCGGGAAGTCCGGACCCGGGATGTATTGCATCAGCTCATCGATGGTCAACTCAGGGTTGTCGATGAGGGCCAGGCAACCGTCGATGACTTCACCGAGGTTGTGCGGCGGGATGTTGGTCGCCATGCCCACGGCGATACCGCTGGAGCCGTTGACCAGCAGGTTGGGAATACGGGTCGGCATGACCGCCGGGATCATTTCGGTGCCGTCGTAGTTCGGCACCCAGTCCACGGTTTCTTTGTGCAGGTCAGCCAGCAGCTCGTGCGCCAGCTTGGTCATGCGCACTTCGGTGTATCGCATGGCTGCGGCGTTATCGCCGTCCACCGAACCGAAGTTGCCCTGGCCGTCTACCAGCAGGTAGCGCAGCGAGAATGGCTGCGCCATCCGAACGATGGTGTCGTACACCGCGGTATCACCGTGCGGGTGATACTTACCGATCACGTCACCGACAACACGGGCAGATTTCTTGTACGGCTTGTTGAAGTCGTTGCCCAGCTCGCTCATCGCGAACAGCACACGCCGGTGCACGGGCTTCAAGCCATCGCGCGCATCCGGCAGTGCCCGCCCGACAATTACGCTCATTGCGTAGTCGAGGTAGGACTGCTTCAGCTCGTCTTCGATATTGACCGGGAGGATTTCTTTGGCCAGTTCGCCCATGAGAAGCCTGATTCCTTTTTCTGGTGAAACCTCGTCACATCCATATGGGACGAACGAAGCTCGCCGCTGCAGGCTGAGTGCCATGCACCGACTTACGACAAATCACGAGTTATGCATGGATCTGCGCAGTAAAGACAGCCGCATCGGGCTACCTTGGAAACCGCCGAATGTTATCACAAGAGCCGCCACGCACCTATCCCCTTGATGCGCATGGAGTGTAGTTAGTTGACTGGTGGCGGGCTTGAAGAGGACGAGAGAGGCTCAGAGCTACTGAAAATGCAGAATCAGGCGCCAAATTACGACGGTTTACTGACTTTCAGACCCTAGTCGCCAGCAGGCTGGCTCCCACATTGATCCGAATCGATCACAAACCCTGTGGGAGCCAGCCTGCTGGCGATGGCGTCCCGTGGAACGCCACTAATAATCAATGCAGACGCTTGCGGCACATCAACTGCGCCATCTTCGCGGTGTCCGGACGCTCGACAATGCCCTTCTCGGTCACGATCGCATCGATCAGGTCCGCAGGCGTCACGTCAAACACCGGGTTGAACGCATCGACATCCGCGCCGACCCGCTTGCCGCCGACTTCCAGCAACTCGCGCCCGTCACGCTCCTCGATCGGAATGTCGTCGCCGCTCGCCAGTTGCATGTCGATGGTCGAACTCGGCGCCACCACCATGAAGCGTACGCCGTGGTGCATGGCATTGACCGCCAGCTGATAGGTGCCGATCTTGTTCGCCACATCGCCATTGGCCGTGATCCGGTCAGCGCCGACGATGACCCAGGTAATGCCTTTGGTCTTCATGATATGCGCTGCCGCGGAGTCGGCGTTGACCGTCACCGGGATGCCTTCATTTGCCAGCTCCCAGGCCGTCAGCCGTGAACCCTGCAGCCACGGCCGGGTTTCGTCGGCATAAACGCGCTCGACCATGCCTTCGATGAACGCACCGCGGATCACCCCCAGCGCCGTGCCGAACCCGCCAGTGGCCAGCGCGCCGGTGTTGCAATGGGTGAGGATCGCCTGGGCGTTACCCTGGTGCTTGCGGATCAGGTCCACGCCCAGTTGTGCCATGGTCAGGTTGGCTTCGCGATCACTTTCGTGAATGGCAATGGCTTCAGCTTCCAGCGCCGCCAGCGGGTCAGCCTGACTCTTCACGCGATCAAGCCGATCATGCATGCGCCCCAGTGCCCAGAACAGGTTGACCGCAGTAGGTCGAGAGTCGGCCAGCAGGGCAAAATCCTCTTCCAGCGCCGCATACCAGTCGCCGCCTTGGGCAACCCGGGCGCGCGCCGCCAGCACGATGCCATAGGCCGCACTGATGCCAATCGCCGGAGCGCCACGCACCACCATCGAGCGAATGGCCTCGGCGACACCGGCGGCGTCGGTATAGGCGATCCAGGTTTCCTCGAACGGCAGAACACGCTGATCCAGCAGGTACAGGGCGCCATCACGCCAATCGATGGCCTTCACTTTCTCCGCAGCCAACAGTCGATCGCGCATTATTCACCCCGCACTCAGAAACAAAGCCGCCGATTATAGCGATCCCCCCGCCAAGACGCTCGGGTATACTTCGCCATCCTTTACAAAAGCCCTGGAACCGATCCTCGATGCCGAACACTGCCGCTGCGCTCGACCTGTTGTTGCTGCCGACCTGGCTGGTACCCATCGAACCCGCTGGCGTAGTCCTCAAGGAGCACGCCATCGGCATCCGCGACGGGCGCATCGTATTTATCGGCCCTCGCAGCGCGGCATTGAAGCTTGAGGCCCGCGAAGTACGGGAATTGCCGGACATGCTGCTCAGCCCGGGCCTGATCAATGCCCACGGCCATGCGGCCATGACGCTGTTCCGTGGCCTGGCCGATGACCTGCCCCTGATGACCTGGCTGGAAAACCACATCTGGCCCGCCGAAGCCAAGTGGGTCGATGAAGAATTCGTGCGTGACGGCACCGACCTGGCAATCGCCGAACAGATCAAAGGCGGCATCACCTGCTTCTCTGACATGTACTTCTTCCCCAAGGTTGCCAGCGAGCGCGTGCACAACAGCGGTATTCGCGCGCAAATCGCGATTCCGATCCTCGACTTCCCCATTCCCGGCGCCAGCACGGCGGACGAAGCCATTCGTCAGGGCGTGGAGCTGTTTGGCGATCTCAAGCACCATGAGCGCATCAGGATCACCTTCGGCCCCCATGCACCCTACACGGTGGGCGACGAAAACCTGGAGAAAATCCGCGTGATCGCCGAAGAGCTGGATGCCTCCATTCACATGCACGTGCATGAGACAGCTTTTGAAGTGCAGCAGTCGGTAGAACAGCGCGGCGAACGCCCGCTGGCCCGGCTCGCTCGCCTGGGACTGTTGGGGCCGCGCTTCCAGGCGGTGCACATGACCCAGATCAGCGATGAAGACCTGCAACTGCTGGTAGAAAGCAATACCAACGTTATCCACTGCCCGGAGTCGAACCTCAAGCTGGCCAGCGGATTCTGCCCGGTGGAGCGTTTATGGCAGGCCGGGGTCAATGTCGCCGTGGGTACCGATGGTGCCGCCAGCAACAATGACCTGGATTTGCTCGGCGAAACCCGCACCGCTGCGTTGCTGGCCAAGGCCGTCGCCGGCTCGGCCACCGCCCTGGATGCCCATCGCGCGCTGCGCATGGCCACGCTCAACGGCGCCCGGGCGCTGGGGATCGATGCCGAAGTGGGTTCGCTGGAAGTCGGCAAGGCGGCGGACATCGTGGCGTTCGATCTGTCCGGGCTGGCGCAACAACCCGTGTATGACCCGGTTTCGCAGCTTATATATGCCACCGGTCGCGACTGCGTGAAACACCTGTGGGTCGCCGGCAAGCAATTGCTCGACGACCGTCGCCTGACCCGCCTTGACGAAGAGCACCTGTGTGCCACCGCCAAGGCCTGGGGCCAGCGCATCAGCGGCCGCACCGAATCGTAAGCCCCCCGGAACAGATTCCGGGGCAACAGGATTTTTCAAGTTTTAGAGGATTGAACCATGAGCAACGTCGACTACGCCGAAATCGCCAAATTCGAAGCCCTGGCCCATCGCTGGTGGGACCGCGAGAGCGAGTTCAAGCCGCTGCACGATATCAACCCGCTGCGGGTCAACTGGATTGACGAACGCGTCAACCTGGCCGGCAAGAAAGTCCTCGACGTCGGTTGCGGCGGCGGCATTCTCAGTGAGGCCATGGCCCAGCGCGGCGCGACAGTCATGGGCATCGACATGGGCGAAGCCCCGCTGGCGGTCGCTCAATTGCACCAGCTGGAATCGGGTGTCACCGTCGAATACCGGCAGATCACTGCCGAAGCCCTGGCCGAAGAAATGCCCGAGCAGTTCGACGTCGTTACCTGCCTGGAAATGCTTGAGCACGTACCGGATCCGTCCTCGGTGATCCGCGCCTGCTACCGCATGGTCAAGCCCGGCGGCCAGGTGTTCTTCTCCACCATCAACCGCAATCCGAAGGCCTACCTGTTCGCCATCGTCGGCGCCGAATACATCATGAAGCTGCTGCCTCGCGGCACCCATGACTTCAAGAAATTCATTCGTCCCTCGGAACTGGGTGCCTGGAGCCGCATGGCCGGCCTGACGGTCAAGGACATCATCGGCCTGACCTACAACCCGCTGACCAAGCACTACAAACTGGCCTCCGATGTGGACGTCAACTACATGATCCAGACCCTGCGCGAGGAGTAAGCCGATGCGTATCAGAGCGGTCCTTTTCGACATGGATGGCACGCTGCTCGACACCGCGCCGGACTTCATTGCCATTTGCCAGGCCATGCTCGCCGAGCGCGGCCTGCCGGCCATCAATGACAAGTACATCCGCGACGAAATCTCCGGCGGCGCCAAGGCGATGGTCGCAGCGACCTTTGCCATGGACCCGGAGGCGCCCGGCTTCGAAGCGCTGCGCCTGGAATTCCTCGAGCGCTACCTCAAGGGATGTGCGGTGCACAGCAAGCTGTTCGACGGCATGGGCGAACTGCTGGCCGACATCGAGAAAGCCAACCTGATCTGGGGCGTGGTCACCAACAAACCGGTGCGCTTCGCCGAGCCGATCATGCAGCAGCTGGGCCTGGCCGAGCGTTCGGCACTGCTGATCTGCCCGGATCATGTGAAGAACAGCAAGCCGGACCCGGAGCCGTTGATCCTTGCGTGCAAGATGCTCGACCTGGACCCGGCCAGCGTGCTGTTCGTGGGCGATGACCTGCGCGATATCGAGTCCGGCCGTGATGCCGGGACCCGCACTGCGGCGGTCACCTACGGCTACATTCATCCGGACGATAACCCGCGGCACTGGGGTGCGGATGTGGTGGTGGATCATCCGCTGGAGTTGCGCAAGGTGCTTGATAGCGCTTTGTGTAGTTGCTGATTAAAGTCAAAAGATCGCAGCCTTCGGCAGCTCCTACGCCGACCACTGTAGGAGCTGCCGCAGGCTGCGATATTTTGGGCTCGCTAATGGTTTTTGTTCGAGGTTCTCATGTTTGATTATTCCGCCCGCCCTGAATTGCTCAAGGACCGGGTCATTCTGGTCACCGGCGCAGGTCGCGGCATTGGCGCTGCGGCTGCGAAAACCTACGCAGCCCATGGCGCAACCGTACTGCTGCTGGGCAAGACCGAAGCCAACCTGACCCAGGTCTACGACGAGATCGAAGCCGCTGGCCACCCGCAACCGGCCGTCATCCCGTTCAACCTCGAAACCGCCCTGCCCCATCAATACGATGAACTGGCGGCGATGATCGAAACCGAGTTCGGCCACCTCGACGGCCTGCTGCACAACGCCTCGATCATTGGCCCGCGTACGCCGATCGAACAGCTGTCGGGCGAAAACTTCATGCGCGTCATGCAAGTCAACGTCAATGCCATGTTCATGCTCACCAGCACCCTGCTGCCGCTGCTCAAGCTGTCCCAGGACGCCTCGGTGGTGTTCACCTCCAGCAGCGTGGGGCGCAAGGGCCGGGCGTACTGGGGCGCTTACGGTGTGTCCAAGTTCGCCACCGAAGGCCTGATGCAAACGCTGGCCGACGAGGTCGATACCGTTGCGCCAGTGCGCTCCAACAGCATCAACCCGGGCGCGACCCGCACCAGCATGCGCGCCCAGGCTTACCCTGGGGAAAATCCGCTGAACAACCCGACCCCCGAGGAGATCATGCCGGTCTATCTGTACCTGATGGGCCCGGACAGTTCCGGGGTCAACGGTCAGGCTTTTAACGCCCAGTAATACCGCACGTCGCCTTCGTGCCGCGCCGGCTTTTCGCCGCGGCACCTGTCAGGCGACGCAACTGAGCCTTATTTAAGTCAAACATCCGTCACCGATTCCTGACCAAACGCCTTAGCCAGCAGATAACCCGTTGATTTAAAGTAATTTTTATTCAAATGAACCGAATGGCATGAGTTTCGCTCTAACTTTGCTCAGACACGCGAGTGATAGCAGATAGGGGCAGGGCTCCAGTCGATAGGTTACTAATCGTCGGCAAAGCGGACTAGACTTGGCACAGATGTCCTACGGGACTGACGGATCAGTATGACGCGCAGCCCACAAGCCGCTCTCACCCAGCTTGTAAGACAGTCTTACTGCTCAGGGGCGCATGCAATATGAAATCACCTTCCCAGACCAACGCAATTGACTTCGACAGTGCCAAATTGCAACGCCTGGGCTTTGGTCAACAGCCCCGGATTCTGGAAAGGCCCATCAGTCTTGCGCAAGTACGCCAGCAGCTGGTGTTGCAACTGCAAACCAGCCTGGAACCACAGCGCATACTCGGGCTCTTCTTCCGCGAGATCCAGCGACTCGTGACACTCGACGCCTTGAGCTACCAGCACAAGGCCAGCGACCTGCGCCTGGAATTCGGCCAGCGCGGCCACCACTCCATCAGCTACAGCCTGAGCCATGAGGGCGAACATCTGGGCGAGCTGACGTTCCGCCGCAATCAGCGCTTCACCGAACAGGAGCAGGGCAACCTCGAATCACTGTTGTCTGCACTGCTGTTTCCGATGCGCAACGCCCTGCTCTACCGAGTGGCCACGCAGAGCGCCTTGCGCGATCCGCTGACGGACACCGGCAACCGTGTCGCCATGGACCAGACGCTGCAGCGGGAAATCGACATGTCGCGCCGGCATTTGCAGCCGCTTTCGCTATTGATGCTGGACATCGACCACTTCAAGTGCATCAACGACACTCATGGGCACAGCGCTGGTGATGAAGTGCTCAAGGCCGTTGCTGCCTCGATCAAGGGCCAGTTGCGCAATGTAGACATGGTGTTCCGCTATGGCGGCGAGGAGTTTCTGATCCTGCTGTCCAACACCGGCCGTGAAGCGGCGGCCATGGTCGGCGAGCGCCTGCGTTTTGCCACCCAGACCAGGGAGTACCTGGCGGACGGTAAATCCATTGAATTGACGGTGAGCCTTGGCTGTTCGACCTTGCTGCCCGGCGAATCCGCCGAGAGCCTGTTGCGCCGGGCCGATAGCGCGCTGTACGTGGCCAAGCGCGAAGGCCGTAACCGGCTGGCCATGGCCGGCTGAGTTCGCCTGCGGGCACGCTGATGATGCGGCCCGCGGCGACTGTTTTAGCGCACCGCACCACGCAGCTCGCCCACCAGGTTTCGCAGCTTGGCCGGCTCGGCGTCCTCGACGGGCACTGCGGCCCCAGCCACCAGGGTCACCCTCGACCACAATCGACGAAATAATCCCTTGCCCGGATCGCGGCTGAAGAAACTCCCCCACAACCCCTGCAACGCCAGCGGAATCACCGGCACCGGTGTTTCTTCGAGAATGCGCGTCAAACCGCCCCTGAACTCGTTGATTTCGCCATCGACGGTCAGCTTGCCTTCCGGAAAGATGCACACCAGTTCACCCTCCTTCAGGTATTGAGCAATGCGCGTGAAGGCCTTCTCGTAGATCTGGATATCTTCCTGGCGCCCGGCGATCGGGATCGTCCCGGCTGTGCGAAAGATGAAATTGAGCACCGGCAGGTTGTAGATCTTGTAGTACATCACAAAGCGAATCGGCCGGCGCACCGCCCCGCCAATCAGCAAGGCGTCAACAAAGGATACGTGGTTGCACACCAGCAATGCCGCGCCTTCATCAGGAATCTGCTCCAGGTTGCGATGCTCGACGCGGTACATGGAATGGCTGAGCAGCCAGATCATGAAGCGCATGCTGAACTCGGGAACAATGCTGAAGATGTAGGCATTGACGCCGATGTTGAGCAGCGACACCACCAGGAACAGCTGCGGGATCGACAGCTCGACCATGCTCAGCAGAACGATCGAGACAATCGCCGAGACCACCATGAACAGCGCGTTGAGGATGTTGTTGGCAGCGATGACCCGCGCCCGCTCGTTCTCCGGCGTGCGCGACTGGATCAGCGCGTACAGCGGAACGATGTAAAAACCGCCAAATACGCCGAGTCCCAGGATGTCGATCAACACCAGCCAGGTATGGGCGAACCCCAGCACTTCAAGCCAGCCGTGGCCCGTGACGCTGTCCGGAATCCCGCCGGAATGCCACCACAGCAACAGTCCGAACACCGTCAGGCCAAACGAGCCGAACGGCACCAGACCGATCTCGACTTTGCGCCCCGAGAGCTTCTCGCACAGCATCGAGCCAAGCGCGATGCCCACCGAAAACACCGTCAGGATCAACGTCACTACGGTCTCGTCGCCGTGCATCCATTCCTTGGCGTAAGCCGGGATCTGCGTCAGGTAGATTGCGCCGACAGACCAGAACCACGAGTTGCCGACGATCGAACGCGACACCGCCGGAGTCTGCCCCAGGCCCAATTTCAAAGTCGCCCAGGACTGGCTGAAGATGTTCCAGTTCAGGCGCATCTGCGGGGATGACGCGGCAGCACGCGGAATGCTGCGACTGGCGAGGTAGCCGAGCACGGCCACGCCGATGATCGCGGTGGAAACAATCGGTGCGTAATGACTGGACGACATCATGATGCCGGCGCCGATGGTGCCCGCGAGAATCGCCAGGAAGGTGCCCATTTCCACTAGCCCGTTGCCGCCCACCAGCTCCTCATCGCGCAAGGCCTGGGGCAGGATCGAGTATTTCACCGGACCAAACAGCGCGGAGTGAGTGCCCATGGCAAACAGCGCCAGCAGCATCAACCACAGGTGGTCGAACATGAAACCCACCGCGCCGACCGCCATGATGGCGATTTCCCCGAGCTTGATCAGGCGGATCAGCGCGTCCTTGGCAAACTTCTCGCCGAACTGACCAGCCAGCGCCGAGAACAGGAAAAACGGCAGGATAAACAGCAACGCACACAGATTGACCCAGATCGAGCGATCGCCATCGATGGTCAGCTTGTACAGGATGGCGAGGATCAGCGACTGCTTGAATATGTTGTCGTTGAATGCCCCGAGGGACTGTGTCACGAAAAACGGCAGGAAACGCCGGGTGCGCAGCAAAGTGAACTGTGAGGGATGACTCATCTTCCGTGTGTCCCCGTGATGATTTTGGGTAATGAGTGGCGTCTAAACCAGTGCATACAGTACTTGGAATGACAAATCCTGCTTCAGGCCACAAATTACCTGTGTTCGCCGTTTATTTTCTTAAACCTGCAATGCAAGGTGAGACGAACAGCTCGCCGCGCCACGCGCCTTGCACCGTGCGTTTACCGACGATCAGCCACATCGCCGCGAGCATGGCCACCAGCAGGCAACCGAACAGGCTGAAGAACATCAGGCTCAGGACGTTGGCCAGTTTCAAGGTAGCCAGGGCATACACGCCGAGGGGAAAGGTGAAGCCCCACCAGCCCAGGTTGAATGGAATGCCCGCACGCAGGTAGCGCACCGTGATCAGCAGCGCAATCAGCATCCACCACAGGCCGAACCCCCACAGCGTGATCCCGGCGATCAGGCCCAGGCCAGCGGCTATTTCACCGATGCCGCCCATTGCATTGGCCGCGAAGATCGCCGGCGCATCGCCGCCCAGCAGCAACATGCCGAGCGCACCGGTACCAATGGGGCCCAGCGCCAGCCAGCTCGAAGCGGCCATGTTTTCGTGAGGCAGTTTATGCAGGGCCATGCGCAGCATCAGGATGGTCAGGATGCTGAAGGCCACTGGCAGGGAGAAGGCCCAGAGTACGTAGCTGGTCACCAGCACCACCAGCTGCGAATGCGCGTCGGCCAGGTGCGGTGCAAGCAAGCCACCACTGGCCGCGGCCACTTCCGCCGCGACCACCGGCAACAGCCAGACGGCGGTCATCTGGTCGATGCTGTGCTCTTGCCGGGTGAACATCATGTAGGGAATCAACACCCCGCACGCCAGCGCCATCGCCACGTCCAGCCACCACAGCGCCTCGGCCAGTTGAATCACGCCCTCACCCCAGCGCGGCAGGCCGAACACCAGGAAGCCGTTGATGATGGTCGCCAGGCCCATGGGGATGGTGCCGAAGAACATCGATACCGTGGAATGCCCGAAGATGCGCCGCGCCTCGTGAAAAAACCATGTCCAGCGCGCCGCGTACAGTACGGTGAACAACGCGAACAAACCGATATTGAACAGCCACAGCGCTTCGGCCGCAGCGCGCAGGCCCGGCACGTTAAATGGCAGCTGAGCCAGCGCCAGGGCCAATACGCCGGTGCCCATGGTGGCGGCGAACCAGTTCGGCGTGAACTGGCGAACGACTTCGCGGGGGTGCTGCAACTGAGTGAAGGGCTTGAGGGTGGTGCATGTCATGGCGAACTCCTGTCCTCTGGTGAGGTGGAATTCATGGTAGATCCGAATCGAATATCTATATAACGGGTAATATCTCTAACTGTTATCTGTTTTGCAGATATAGACCATAGCGGTTACCGGACCTCGCTACACACTTTCACTGGCCGCTGGCGCACCAGCGTAAACAACGCCCCCAGCGCCAGGACTATCAATACCGCACCATAGCCGTCGGTGGAGGCCACCAGGCCAAAGGTGCGAGTCAGGCTGCCGGCCAGCAACGCCGGCAGGCAGAACGCCAGATAGCTGAGCACATAGAACGCCGACATCAAACCGGCCCGCTCGTGGGGCAAGGCCAGCGGTACGAGGCTGCGCACCGCGCCAAGAAAACCCGCGCCAAAACCGCACCCTGCCACCAGGGTGCCGACAAAGAACAGCGACAGGCTGGCAGTGTGCACGGCGATCAGAATCAACGCGACGCCCGCTGGCAGCAGGGTGGCGCCCAGTTGCAGCACCTTGTCGCCTGGCCGGTTGCGCAGGCAGTAGATCATCAGCGCTCCGGTCACCGTCAATGCCGCAACCGTCGCACCGCCAATCAGGTTCGACGTCGAGCCGGTCGCGGTGCGCACCAGCGAAGGGGCCAGGGATGCGTAGAAACCACCGAGGGCCCAGACCGCTGTGTTGATCGGCAACACCATCCACAAGGTGCGCCGGGCCTGGGGCGGTACATGCAGGGTCGGTCGCAACGAGGCCCAAGCGCCCGGTTGCCGGCTGACGCTTTCCGGCAAACGCCAGACATACAGCGCCTGCAGCACGAACATCACCAGCAACAGCCAGTAGGTGAGCTGCAATGGCAGCGGCGCAAACTCAGCCAGCAGGCCACATCCCATTGCCCCCATTGCCATTCCCAGCAGCGGCGCAACACTGTTGATCAGCGGCCCCTGCTGTCGATTGGCATCCAGCAATGCGGCGCTCAACACCGCCGTGGCCATGCCGGTGGCGAAGCCCTGCAGGACCCGGGCGGCAATCAGCCAGGCAACCGAGTCGGCATTGATAAACAGCAGCATCGCGAGGATGTTCAGCATCACGGCGGTAAAAATCACCGGCTTGCGCCCGAGGAAATCCGATAGCGACCCCACCGTGAGCAACGCGACGAGCAGACTGATGGCGTAGACCCCGAAAATCACGGTCAAGGTAGCCGCTGAAAAGTGCAGATGCTCCTGATACAGGTGATAAAGCGGCGTTGGCGCAGTGGAAGCGGCGAGAAAACTGAGTAAGGTGAACGCCAGAAACCACAGGCTGGAACGGTTGGACGTTGTACCGGGCATGCTATATCTCCGCAAAAGCTAATATTTTGCTTTTGCGGAGTGTGCGGCTGGCTGGCGCTTAAAGCAAATTCTTTGTGTTAAGGTCCGATGCATGGCTATTAAAGAAGGTTTACGCCCCGGTGGCCGCAGCGCCCGGGTGCAGGAGTCGATTCATTCGGCGGTCCGCGAACTCCTGGAAACACACCAACGCTCGACCCTGACCGTGCCGCAGATCGCTGCGCGCGCCGGTGTCACGCCGTCAACCATTTACCGGCGCTGGGGCGATCTGTCCGTGTTACTGGCCGACGTCGCCCTGGCACGCATGCAGCCCGATGGCGAGCCGGCCAACACCGGCAGCCTGCGCGGTGACGTGCGAGCCTGGGCCGAGCAATATCTGGACGAGATGAGCTCCGAACCGGGCCGCAACATGCTGCGCGATGTCCAGTGCAGCCAGACCCCGGGTTATTGCGTGGCGATCATCGGCGCCCAGTTACAGGCCATTCTGGAGCGTTACCCCGATCAGCCCGGGCCGAGCGTTGATCGGCTGATCAATTTGCTGGCGGCACCGACCGTGTTTCGCATCCTGTTTTCGGCGGCGGCGCTGGAGGTGGAGGAGCTGCATCGGTTGGTTGATATTGCGCTGGGGCAGTGACAAGGCCATGCATACGTCCTGCGACACCCCGCCACGCCACGACCTTGGTCGACACTGACGAACCCCTTGCATCGTGCGAGACTGTCTGACCGGGATGGAGTCCCGGATGTCTTTGCCCTGGAGTTCTCATGTCGCTGTCCAGCGGGCTGATCGCCGCCGTCGCCCTGGCCTATATGGCCATCATGTTTGCCATCGCCTTCTACGGCGACCGTCGCGCCACGCCGCTGCCGCCGCGGGTGCGTGCCTGGGTCTATAGCCTGTCGCTGGCGGTGTATTGCACCAGCTGGACGTTCTTCGGCGCCGTGGGCCAGGCCGCCGAACAGCTCTGGTCATTCCTGCCGATCTACCTCGGGCCGATTCTGCTGCTGGTGTGCGCGCCGTGGGTGCTGCAGAAAATGGTGATGATCAGCAAGCAGGAGAACATCACCTCCATTGCCGACTTCATCGCCGCGCGTTATGGCAAATCCCAATCCCTGGCGGTAGTGGTGGCGTTGATCTGCCTGGTCGGGGTATTGCCCTACATCGCTCTGCAGCTCAAGGGCATCGTGCTCGGCGTGAACCTGCTGATCGGCGCCGGTGCCGACGCCATGGGGGTGCGGGCCCAGGACACGGCACTGATCGTGTCACTGGTGCTGGCACTGTTCACCATTGTGTTCGGCACTCGCAACCTCGACGCCACCGAACACCACCGCGGCATGGTGCTGGCCATTGCCTTTGAATCGCTGGTCAAGCTGTTCGCCTTCCTCGCGGTGGGTGCGTTCGTGACTTATGGTTTGTACGACGGTTTCGAAGACCTGTTTGACCAGGCCATGCTGGCCCCGCGCCTGGAGCAGTACTGGAAGGAGACGATCAACTGGCCATCGATGATCGTGCAGACCGGGGTGGCGATGATGGCGATCATCTGCCTGCCCCGGCAATTCCACGTGACCGTAGTGGAAAACATCGACCCGCAGGATCTGCGCCTGGCCAAGTGGGTGTTTCCGGCCTATCTGGCCCTGGCCGCGCTGTTTGTCGTGCCGATCGCCCTGGCCGGGCAGATGCTGTTGCCCAGCTCGGTGCTGCCGGATTCGTTCGTCATCAGCCTGCCGCTGGCCCAGGCCCACCCTGCCCTGGCGCTGCTGGCGTTTATTGGCGGTGCCTCCGCGGCGACAGGTATGGTGATCGTGGCGAGTGTCGCGCTGTCGACCATGGTTTCCAACGACATGCTGTTGCCATGGTTGCTGCGGCGCAACAATGCAGAGCGCCCGTTCGAAGTGTTCCGCCAGTGGATGCTGTCGGTGCGCCGGGTCAGCATTGTGGTGATCCTGCTGCTGGCGTACGTCAGCTATCGCCTGCTGGGCTCCACCGCGAGCCTGGCGACCATCGGCCAGATCGCTTTTGCCGCCGTAACCCAACTGGCCCCCGCCATGCTGGGCGCACTTTACTGGAAGCAGGCCAACCGCCGCGGCGTTTTCGCCGGCCTGGCCGCCGGGACCTTTCTCTGGTTCTACACTCTGGTGCTGCCGATTGCGGCGCACAGCCTGGGCTGGTCGCTGAGCACCTTCCCCGGCCTGGGCTGGCTGCAGAGCAATCCGCTGAATCTGCCCATTACCCCACTGACTCAAGGGGTGGTGCTGTCGCTGGTGGGCAACTTCACGCTATTCGCCTGGGTCTCGGTACTGTCGCGCACACGGGTGTCCGAACACTGGCAGGCCGGTCGATTCATTGGCCAGGAAATCAGCGCCCGGCCAAGCGCACGCTCGATGCTGGCGGTGCAGATCGACGACCTGCTGCAGCTCGCTGCACGCTTTGTCGGTGAGGAACGTGCCCGCCAGAGTTTCATCCGCTTCGCCTATCGCCAGGGCAAAGGCTTCAACCCGAACCAGAATGCCGACGGCGAGTGGATCGCCCACACCGAGCGCTTGCTGGCGGGCGTCCTGGGTGCCTCGTCTACTCGCGCAGTGGTGAAAGCGGCGATCGAAGGCCGCGAGATGCAACTCGAGGATGTCGTCCGAATCGCCGACGAAGCCTCCGAAGTCCTGCAATTCAACCGTGCGTTGCTGCAAGGCGCGATCGAAAACATCACCCAGGGTATCAGCGTGGTCGACCAGTCGCTGAAGCTGGTGGCGTGGAACCGGCGCTACCTCGAACTGTTCAACTACCCGGACGGCCTGATCAGCGTCGGCCGGCCGATTGCCGACATCATTCGGCACAACGCCGAGCGCGGCCTGTGTGGCCCGGGCGAAGCTGAAGTGCACGTCGCCCGCCGCCTGCACTGGATGCGCCAGGGCCGCGCCCACACGTCCGAGCGGCTGTTTCCGAATGGCCGGGTGATCGAGCTGATCGGCAACCCGATGCCCGGTGGCGGCTTCGTCATGAGTTTCACCGACATCACCGCGTTCCGTGAGGCCGAACAGGCGCTGACCGAAGCCAATGAAGGCCTGGAACGCCGGGTGACCGAACGCACCCACGAACTGTCGCAACTCAACGTCGCCCTCACCGAGGCCAAAGGTACCGCCGAGTCTGCCAATCAGTCCAAGACCCGCTTCCTCGCGGCGGTCAGTCACGACCTGATGCAGCCGCTGAACGCCGCCCGACTGTTCTCCGCCGCCCTCTCCCATCAGGACGACGGCCTGTCCAGCGAAGCACAAAAACTGGTACAGCACCTGGACACCTCGTTGCGCTCTGCCGAAGACCTGATCAGCGACTTGCTGGACATTTCCCGCTTGGAAAACGGCAAGATCAACCCCGATTCAAAGCCGTTCGAGCTCAATGAGCTGTTCGATGTGCTGGGTGCGGAGTTCAAGGTGCTCGCCAGGGACCAAGGCCTGAAATTCCGCGTGCGCGGCAGCAAGTTGCGGGTCGAAAGCGACATCAAATTGCTGCGGCGCATTTTGCAGAATTTCCTTACCAACGCTTTCCGTTACGCCAAAGGCCCGGTGCTGCTGGGCGTCCGGCGACGCCAGGGCGAGGTGTGGCTGGAGGTCTGGGATCGCGGGCCGGGCATTGCCGAGGACAAGCAGAAGGTCATTTTCGAAGAATTCAAACGCCTCGACAGTCATCAGACTCGCGCCGAGAAAGGCCTGGGCCTGGGCCTGGCGATTGCCGACGGCCTGTGTCGGGTTTTAGGCCATCGCCTGCAAGTCCGCTCACGGCCGGGGCGTGGCAGTGTGTTCAGCGTGTGCGTGCCTTTGGCCCAGGCGCAGGCGGCGTTGCCGGTCAAGACTGTCGAGCTCAACGGCAAATTGTTGAGTGGTGCCCAGGTGCTCTGCGTCGACAACGAGGACAGTATCCTTATCGGCATGAACAGCCTGCTGACTCGCTGGGGCTGCCAGGTGTGGACTGCGCGCAATCGCGATGAGTGCGCGGCCCTGCTCAGCGAGGGGATGCGCCCGCAACTGGCGCTGGTCGATTACCACCTGGACGACGGCGAAACCGGCACCGAATTGATGGCCTGGCTACGCACTCGCCTGGGTGAGCCGGTGCCGGGAGTGGTGATCAGTGCCGATGGTCGGCCGGAGATGGTCGCCCAGGTGCATGCGGCAGGGCTTGGTTACCTGGCCAAACCGGTTAAGCCGGCGGCGCTCAGGGCGTTATTGAGCAAGCATTTGCCCCTGTAAATGCCAGATCAAAAGATCGTCCGAACGCGGCCCGAGCCTCCGGCAGCTCAGGATGGTGTACACCTGGTAGGAGCTGCCGAAGGCTGCGATCTTTGTCCTATTCCGGCAACTCCGCCAACCCATCCACATCCGTCATCGCCCGCTCCAGCAGATCCGCCGGCAGGCTCTTGCTCGCCCGCGCGCCCAGCAACTTCAGCTGCTCACTGCGACTGACCAGGTTGCCCCGGCCCTCTGTCAGCTTGTTGCGCGCCGAGCTGTAGGCCTTGTCCAACTGTTGCAGGCGATTGCCGACCTCGTCCAGGTCCTGGATGAACAACACGAACTTGTCATACAGCCAACCGGCCCGCTCGGCGATTTCCCGCGCGTTCTGGCTCTGGCGCTCCTGTTTCCACAGGCTGTCGATCACCCGCAGAGTCGCCAGCAAGGTGGTCGGGCTGACGATCACGATGTTGCGGTCGAATGCTTCCTGGAACAACGTCGGCTCCGCCTGCAGCGCCGCCGAGAACGCCGCTTCGATCGGCACGAACAGCAACACGAAATCCAGGCTGTGCAAGCCGTCGAGACGCTTGTAGTCCTTGCCGGACAAGCCTTTGACATGGGTGCGCAGGGACAGCACATGTTGCTTGAGGGCGATCTGGCCGATGGCCTCATCATCAGCCGCCACGTACTGCTGGTAAGCCGTCAGGCTGACCTTGGAGTCGACCACCACCTGCTTGTCGCCCGGCAAATAGATGATGACGTCCGGCTGAAACCGCTCGCCGTCGGGACCTTTGAGCGTGACCTGAGTCTGGTACTCGCGGCCCTTCTCCAGGCCCGCGTGTTCCAACACCCGCTCAAGGATCAGCTCACCCCAGTTGCCCTGGGTTTTCTGCCCTTTGAGTGCGCGGGTCAGGTTGGTGGCTTCGTCGCTCAACCGCAGGTTCAACTGCTGCAGGCGCTCCAGTTCCTTGGCCAGCGAGAAACGCTCCCGCGCCTCAGCCTGGTAACTTTCTTCGACACGCTTTTCGAATGACTGGATGCGCTCTTTCAGCGGATCCAGCAACTGGCCCAGGCGCTGCTGGCTGGTCTCGGCGAACCGCTGCTCGCGCTCATCGAAGATCTTGCCCGCCAGTTCGGCGAACTGGGCACGCAACTCATCCCGCGAGCCCTGGAGGTCGCTGAGCCGTTGCTGATGGCTTTCCTGTTGTTCGCGCAGCTCGGCATGCAGGGAAGCGGCCTGGGCGTCGAGACGGCGCAGCTCAGCCTCTTTGCCAGCGCGCTCGATGTTCCAGGCATGCGCGGCGTCCCGGGCGTCGTCGCGCTCGACCTGCAACAGTTCGACTTCGCGGCGCAGTGCGGCCAGCTCGGCCTGCCTGGACGTGTTGATCTGACTGAGGTCAGCGATTTCATCTCGGCTGGTTTCCAGCTGGGCGTTCAGGCCATCCTGCGCCAGCAGGGACATCGCCAGCCGCTCCTGCAGCAATGCCACTTGCGCCTGCGTCACGCTGGCGCGGCGCTGCAATTGCCAGGCGAGTACCAACAACGGCAGGGCAGCCCCCGCAAGACCAAGCAAAATGCTGGTCAAGTCCATAGCCATAGCCGCTCCTGCCGATGAGATAAAGCTTGAAGGTTAACCAAGGCGTCAGGTCTTGGACAGCTCAGTCTTCGACCAGCCCCAGTTCCCGCTGTGCGCGCCGATCCCCTGCCCGCGCCGCCTGGCGCAGCAGGTCCTGGCCGATGCGGCGATCGCGGGCATTGCCGCACTCACGACACATCAGCTGGCCGAGGCGGCTTTGCGCTGCCACCACGCCTTCCCGTGCCGGCTGCTTGAGCAGACGTCCGGCGAGGTGTTTCACGTTCGGGTTGTCGCCCAGGCGCGGGCTGTCCAGAAGCCACTCGGCCACACGCATGGAAAAGCGTTTGGGAGGGACGGCGGCGGTGGGTGAAGAGGTTACGGAAACTGATACTGAACGAAACTTCATAAAACACTGTAGGGCAGATCGGAAGGCGCGCCACTCTACTCTTTTTTTCCTACAGGTAAAGCTTAAAAAACCCGGCACGCCCGTCCTAGAGCAAGCGCTCGGGACAATCCACAGAAGCTGTGGATAACTCAGTGGACAACCTGCCTTGAACTCTCGCAAACCCCTGTGGAATGGGGCTCGCAGTCAAACTGACGATTTTTTCACCAGTAAAAAAAAGCGATGTTTTTCATTGACTTAAATTTTGGTTACAGGCACCCACTGCGCTTGCGAGTCAGATGACAGTGCCGTGACAGCGTGCGCAACTAATGTGCACAAGTACCTTCGCGACGGTTATATCAATGAGCTTTTTCGGCGCATTTTGCGCTACGAACCTGTTGATTACTCGTTCACAACCCTTGATCCAGACCGGTCTGGGGCCAAGCCTGCGTGCTCAACCAGCGGTCGGATTCTGTCCTACTGGACAGCGCACCCGACCAACGGCCATACCTGAAAAACTCGTTCGGTTGTGATCACAAAGGTTTCTTTGCTTATACCCCTTCCATTACCAAAATCGTTTTGTTAGTATCTACGGCGTTAGTACCAAGCTGAAAGTCAATTCTGGTCGAACAAATCCCCCCGGACAGCCTTCATAAACGAAGCCCATCCGAACAAGCGGGACCGACCACCTCGATGGTTTCCAGGTAAACCTTGCGTCAATACAGCCTTTGATCGAAAGCAAAGGGTATTGCCAGGCCCACTTACTCTGACCGAACCAGCCTGCAAATTGATCAGGATCTTCACCCCGGGCCCAGAACCTTTGCCCTTGATGTGTTGCCTGCCCTCCTAAGTACCTACCTGCCAGCCCAAGCGCGCCAATTATCAGCGCTTCAAACTGGCTGCTTTGTTCCAGTCGGGTTCTTCGGTCGACCAACGGTGGTCGTCGTCACTGGAACGTTTTAATTTTGCACGGCTCTTATCCGTGTCGCTTGTAGGAACACCCAATAATGACTACTCAAATCCACACCCAGGATGCTATCCGCACCCTAACCAACGCTTTTGCACCAATGAACTGCCTGATCATGGCCGCTCGCAAAGGCTGCTTCAGCTTCACTCTGGTCAACGAACACGGCATCGCTCGTCACAGCGAACGCCTCTACCCCGATCAGTACTCCAGCGCCGAACCGCTGCAGGCCGTGATCGAGCGTACCCGTCAGGCACTGGTTGCCTGATACGCCAGAAAGACTGAAACATCAAAAGCCTCGCTTAAAACGCGGGGCTTTTTATTGCCTGATATTTCCCTTCCAGCCGCCAAAGCTTAAGCACCAACCGATATAACGGTTATAACTGGCCGGCGGAAATATTTTAAAAACAGGCCTTTACGTCGCGAATATGACACTACACTTCAACTCAAGCGGCTTGATCCGCTTCCGGCGAGCCTGAACCGATCCATCGCTGCCAAGGCCCCCTTTCAGGTATCGCCGACCACTTCCGCTCCGAGGGCTTTATGGGTATCGCTGCCAGCGAACTGTGCCGCTATGTGATCCGTCCGACCTTGCTCTACCTCGGACGCCACAGCGCAACTGCCGAATCCCTGCTGCTGGGTATCGCCGCCAGCCAGTCAGCCCTTGGTTCCGCCCTGCACGACCGCCGTGGCCACGGCCTGTACCGTATCGCCGAACCGCGCCACCAGGCGCTATGGGATCATTACCTGGCCCTGGACCCGGAGCGTGCCAGCCTGGTGCGGGGCCTGGCGAGCCAGCATGCATTCCTCAGCAGCCCGCATCTGGAATTGACCGTCAACCTGCGTTACGCCACCGCCATCGCCTGGCTGCTGGTAGAAGAACAAAACACCTCGCTCCCCGAAGCCGATGATCTGCTAGGGATGGCCCGCATCTGGCGCCAGACCTTCCAGCCCCAAGGCCGCCTCCGTGATTTCACCTACGCCTGGCATACCTGTGTTTCAACGCTGAATCAGGTCGCCTGCTGATCCACCCACTTCACAAAATCGCCCAACTCGCGGCGAATCCGGTCTGATTGTCCTACAAAACCGCTCTAACTCAAGCATTACAGCCTATAGCGCTGGGACGAAAATGTTGGTAATTTTCGCCCCGGTGATCACCAGGAGTTCTAATAATGAAAAAAGTAATGCTCAAAACCACCCTTAGCCTCGCCGTTACCTTGGCATCCACCCAGATCTTTGCAGCTGGCTTTGCCATCAACGAACAAAGTATCAGCGGGATGGGTACAGGTTTTGCCGGGCGATCTTCCTCTGCCGATGACGCAAGCACCATTTTTGGCAACCCTGCCGGCATGTCGCGCATCAAGCGCGAACAAGTCACCGGCGGCGCTGCAATGCTCGACGCACACACCGATATCAGCCGCGCCAGCTCCAGCCCGAACGGCGGCACCAACCACGGTGACATGGTCCCGTTCATCGCTGTGCCGATGGGCTATTACGTCAAGCCGATCGATGACAAGTGGGCAGTGGGCGTAGGCGTCTACGCACCCTTCGGCCTGGTGACCGACTACGAGAGCAACTTCGGCGGTCGCTACTTCGGCAGCAAGAGCGACGTTAAAGTCGTGACCCTGCAACCGACCGTCAGCTACGCCTTCAACGACAAGGTGTCGATCGGCTTCGGTCCGACCATCAACCGCATCGACGGCAAACTGGAATCGAACCTGTCGATCACCCAGGCCGCCGGCGATGGCGAAGTCAAGATCAAGGGTGACGACACCGCGCTGGGCTACAACATCGGCGTGCTGGTACAAGCCACCGACAGCACCCGCATGGGCCTGACCTACCACTCGAAAGTGAAGTACAAGCTCGAAGGCAACACCAAGGTCAACTACAACGTCCTGGGCCTGATCGGCCAGAACCCGAGCCAGAAGTACGACGCGTCCCTGGACCTGACGACGCCTGAGTCGGTCGACTTCTCGGTGACCCATCAGCTTGATGACCAGTGGACCCTGTACGCCGGCAGCACCTGGACTCGCTGGAGCCGCCTGAAAGAAATCACCGTGGAAAACAGCGGTGTACCCGGGGTGCTCAATGGCCAATTCGGCAGCATCACCGAAGAGCAGAACTGGCACGACACCTGGGCTCACGCCATCGGCGCGTCCTACCAGCTTAACAAGCAATGGGTCCTGCGCACCGGCCTGTCCTTCGACCAGTCGCCGACCAACAACGTCGACCGCTCCCCACGCATTCCGACTGGCGATCGCAAGATTTTCAGCCTGGGCGCCGGCTGGAGCCCGACCGACGACCTGACCATCGACGTGGCGTATTCGTACCTGCGTGAAGAAGCAGTCAAGGTCAACAACAGCAACGACCGCGGCCAGAGCTACAACGCCAAGTATCAAAACTGGGCGAATGGTTTCGGTGTAGGCGCGACCTACCGCTTCTGATGAAAGACGCCTTGAGCGCCTGAATCAAAAAAGCCCCGCTCTGTGCGACAGAAGCGGGGCTTTTTAATGGGCGTCAATCAGGGTTGCGAGGCGATGGCCTTCTCGACAGCAGCGATGAATTCAGGGTCATCCGGCTTGGTCAGGCTGGAGAAATTGGCAATCACCTTGCCCTGGCGATCAACCACGTATTTGTAGAAATTCCATTTGGGCGCGCCAGTCTGTTCGGCAAGCACCTTGAACAGGTGAGTCGCGTCGTCACCGCGCACTTTCTGCGGCTCGGTCATGGTGAACGTCACACCGTAATTGACGTAGCAGACCTTGGCGGTCTCGGCGTCGTCCTTGGACTCCTGCTTGAAGTCGTTGGAGGGCACGCCGATCACCTCCAGTCCCTGAGCCTTGTAGCGCTGATTGAGCGCTTCAAGGCTCTTGAACTGCGGGGCGAACCCACAGAAGCTGGCGGTATTGACCACCACCAGCGGCTTGCCAGCAAAGCGCTGGCACAAATCGATCGATTCCTTGGCGCGCAACTTCGGTAGCGAGCCCTGTAGCAGTTCCGGGCATTCGGCTGCCTGGGCCAGTCCAGAAAACGCAATCAGTAACGCGGGAACGGCTAACCAGCGCGTCAACATATCCGTGCATCCTTGAGAAGGTCGTCAGAGCAAAGTTACTCGCGCGCACCTCTTTCTAGCAAGCACCAGTCAGGCAAACAGCTCTAACAAACGCCCATGCCCAACTGCATCAATGCCAGCCCGCCCTGGTGCCAGCCCCACCACACCAGGGCCAGCAGCAAGGCGCCAGCAGCCGCCAGGGCAACACGCGGCCAGATACGACTCATGATGCACTCAACTGCGTTTGCAACCGCGCCACGGGCCGCTCGCGCACCGGCCAGTTAAGGGCCGCCGCCAACAGGCTGAGGAGAATCGCCACTTGCCAGATCAAGTCATAGCTCCCGGTCCGGTCATACACCACCCCGCCCAGCCAGCCGCCCAGGAACGAGCCCAACTGGTGAAACAGGAAAACAATGCCCCCGAGCATGGACAGGTTTCGCACGCCAAACAAGGTGGCGACGGTGCCGTTGGTCAATGGCACCGTGGACAGCCACAGGAAGCCCATCGCCATGCCGAACAGGTACGCGGTGGTGGTGGTGACGGGCGCCCACAGGAACAACCCGATGACCACCGCGCGCAGCAGGTATAAGCCGGTCAACAGGCGCGGCTTGGACATGCGCCCGCCGAGCCAGCCAGCCGTGTAGGTGCCGAAGATGTTGAACAGGCCGATCAGCGCCAGCACCGTGGTGCCGACCGTTGCCGGCAGGTGCTGATCCACCAGGTAGGCCGGCAGGTGCACGCCGATGAATACCACCTGGAAACCGCAGACGAAAAAGCCGAACGCCAGCAGCCAGAACCCCGAATGGGAGCAGGCTTCGTGCAGCGCTTCACCCAGCGTTTGCTCATGACCGAGGGACGGCAGGGGTTTGTCCTTGAGCATGCCGACCAAGGGGACGATCAATGCCACCAGCAAGCCCAGCACCAGCAAGGCTGCAGACCAGCCCAGCCAACCGATCAGCCCCAGGGTGCCGGGCAGCATGGCGAATTGGCCAAACGAGCCGGCCGCACTGGCGATGCCCATGCCCATGCTGCGTTTTTCCGGTGGTACCGCGCGCCCCACCACCCCGAGAATCACCGAGAACGACGTGCCTGACAATCCGATCCCGATCAGCAGGCCGGCACTCAGGGACAAGGTCACCGCCGAATCGGAAAGGCCCATGCACACCAGGCCAGCGGCGTATAGCACCCCGCCGATCAACACGACCTTGGCCGCGCCAAAACGATCCGCCAGGGCGCCGGTGAAGGGTTGCGCCAGGCCCCAGATCAGATTCTGCAGAGCGATGGCAAAGGCAAAGGTTTGGCGGCCCCAGCCAAACTCGGCACTCATCGGCGCCAGGAACAGGCCAAAGCCATGGCGAACGCCCAGCGACAACGCAAGAATCAGCGCACTGCCCAGCAACACCCAACCGCACGTACGCCACATCGATGTCATTATTATTCTCCGATAGCGGGTATATACCCGCTTATGTTCGAACGCGCCGGCTTCAAGCCAGTTCGTCCAGCAGTTTGAGCAATGTTTCGCGTTTTTCCGCGCCCAGGCGATCAACCAGCCGCTGTTGCGCAGCCTCCCAGGCTGGCAAGGCCGCCGCCAGGCGTTCGGCGCCAGCGTCGGTGAGCTTGACGATGCGATTGCGCATGTCCTCGCCCTCGACCAGCATCACCAGCCCTTCCCCTTCCAGTACCCGCAGGTTGCGCCCCAACGTACTGCGATCCAGCCCCATGGCCTCGGCCAGGGTGGAAATACTCGGCTGGTCCAGGCGTTGCAGGTTGCACAGCAAAGAATACTGGGCAACGTTGATTCCGAAGCCATCGAGAGCGCCGTCGTAATGCCTGCTGACGCCACGAGCGGCGCGACGCAGGTTGATGCATAAACATTGGGAGTCGAGCATGATGCGTGTATATACCCGCGAGTGAGATTAATCAAGTTTTCTACAGTAACTGCAGGAGCAAAGCGTGCTCGCGATGGCGATGTGACATTCAGTGGTCATGTCGCCTGGTAGCACGCGATCGAGAGCAAGCTTTGCGCCCACAGGTAATCAAGTCTAATCAGACCAACACCAACCCAACCAACACCCCAACCTCCAGCAACTCCAGCAGCGCCCCCGCCGTATCCCCGGTGGTACCGCCCAATCGCCGCAGCATCAACTGCCGCAGCCAGGCAAACGCCAACCCCGCCATGACCAGCGCAGAAACGCCATTGAGCCCCGCCAGCAACACACAGGCCAACGCACTGAGTGCCAGCACCAGCTTGCCCGCCGAGCGCGGCAGATGATCAGCCAGCGCCTGCCCCAGCCCGCCGGCACGCACATAAGGCGTGGTCAGAAACAGCCCCAGCAGGGCAGCGCGCCCAATCAGCGGGACTACCAGCAAATAAACCCCATGTTGCTGCTCGATCAACGCCAGCAACGCGGCAAATTTAAGCAGCATTACCAGCACCAGCGTAACCACTGCGATGGGTCCGCTGCGCGGGTCCTTCATGATGGTCAGGGTGCGTTCACGGTCGCCAAACCCGCCAAGCCACGCATCAGCGCTGTCGGCCAGGCCATCGAGGTGCAAGCCGCCGCTCAACAGCACCCAGGCCGTCAGCAACAGTGCAGCGTGCAGCACTAAAGGGCTGCCATTGAGGAGGCCGTTCAGCCCCCACAAAATTACGCCAAACAGCAACCCAACCAGCGGATAAAACAGCAGTGAGCGCCCGAGCTCCTGAGGTGTCGGCATGCCCGGGAGGCGTACCGGCAGGCTGCTGAGGAATTGCAGGGCGATCCAGAATGGCAGCATGCTCAGTTCGCTTCCCGCAACAGTCCAGCGGATTCAACGGCCAACGCAAACATCGTACCGTGGCCAACTTCGACATTCAGCAGTTGCTCACGGGGCAACCCTCGGGCCCGCGCCAGCAACAGGCGCATCACTCCGCCGTGACTGACCAGCAAGACCCGCTCCCCCGCATAAGTGGCGTGCAAGCGCTCGACGGCGCCCAGCACCCGCGCGGAGAAATCCTCGACCGGCTCGCCCTGGGGCGGTGTGAACGAATAGGGATCGGCCCAGAACAAGCCCAGGCCCTCGGCGTCGGTTTCCATCAGCGCGGCAGCGCTCTGCCCTTCCCAGGCGCCGAAATGCAGCTCCTGCAGAGCCTTGTCCTGATGCACCGGCACGCCCAGTTGCGCGCCGAGTTCCTCTGCAAACCGCGCACAGCGCTGCAAGGGTGAGCTGACCAGGCGATCCCAAGGCCCCTGATCCGCCACCGCGGCACGCATCTGTGCCCAACCGGCGTCGGTGAGCGCGTCATCGATGCTGCCGCGCAGGCCGCCGCCCAGTTCGGTTTCGCCGTGGCGCAACAAGTCCAGGCGCAGGGTCATGCCGGGCGGTCCGCAACGGCGGCTTCGGCAAAGGTCGCCATCTGCCCGTGAAGGTCACAGGCCAGGCGCAGCAAGGGCACGGCCAGCGCGGCACCACTGCCTTCGCCCAGGCGCAGGCCGAGCGCCAGCAAGGGTTCGGCGTCGAGCGTCTCGAGCACGTGCCGATGCCCCGGCTCGGCGCCACAATGCCCAAACAACAGCCATTGACGGCACGCCGGATTCAGCCGCACGGCCACCAGCGCGCCAACGCTGCAGATAAAGCCGTCCACCAGCACCGCTACCCCTTCCTGGGCACAGGCGAGATAGGCGCCCACCAGTGCGGCAATCTCGAAACCGCCGAGGTTGTACAGCGTCTGCAACGGATCGCCACGCTGGGCACTGTGCAGTGCCAGCGCGCGCTCGATGACCTGGGCCTTATGGCTGACGCCTGCGGCGTTCAGTCCGGTGCCAGGCCCGGTCATTTGCACTACCGGGCAATCGAGCAATGCACAGGCCAGGGCGCTGGCGGCGGTGGTGTTGCCAATGCCCATTTCACCACCGATAAACAGCTGGGCGCCGCCAGCTATGGCGCGGTGCACGCTGTCGCGACCCGCCTGCAAAGCCAGCGCACCCTGCGCTGCAGTCATCGCCGCAGTCACGGCGAAATTCGCCGTGCCCGGGCCGATGTTCAGGTGCCGCACGCCTTTGAGGTCGAGGCCCGGGTTGACGGTACCCAGATCGACCACTTCCAGGGCCGCGCCCAGTTGCCGTGCCAGCACGCTGATTGCCGCGCCGCCGCTGACGAAGTTGTGCAGCATCTGCCCGGTCACTTCCTGAGGATACGCAGAGACGCCTTCGGCAACGACGCCATGGTCGCCAGCAAAAATGCCGATCCACACCTGATCAAGCGTCGGCTTCAGTTGACCCTGCAACCCGGCCAGTTGCACCGCCACAGACTCGAGCCGACCCAGCGAACCCGCGGGCTTGGTGAGCTGCTGTTGGCGGGCCTCAGCCTGTTCGACGGCGTGACTATCTATGGGTTTGCACGGGTTGAGCCACCAGGCTTGGGTCATAACGCGGTTCCTTTGAGAGTCAGGGGCAGGCCGGCCACGGTGAGGACGACTCGCTGGCAGCGCTCGGCCAGCGCCTGATGCAGCCAGCCGGCCTCATCGACGTAGCGCCGGGTCAACTCGCCCAGCGGTACCACGCCCATGCCGGTCTCGTTGCTGACGAAAATGATTTCACCCGGCAAGGTCGCCAGGCAGTCGAGTAAAGCGTCGCGTTCGACCGACAGGCGTTCGGCGTTGTCCAGCATCAGCAGATTGGTGAGCCACAGGGTCAGGCAATCCACCAGCAGGCAGCGATCGGCGCTGGCGTTTTCGCGCAGTACGCGGGCCAGTTCCAACGGTTCTTCGATCAATCCCCATTCGGCTGGCCGCCGCGCACGATGGTGGGCCACCCGCTGGTTCATTTCGCCGTCCAGCGGTTGGCTGGTGGCAATGTAGGTGACAGCCAGCTCACTGTCAGTGGCGAGCCGTTCGGCCAGGCGGCTTTTGCCGGAGCGGGCGCCGCCGAGGATTAATTGCAACATGGTGGGTTCCTTGAAATCTTCGGTGGGGCGATAGGGCACTCAGATACCACACAGTTCACGCAACAGCCCGGTATCCAGGTGCTTCTCCACCAGATCCGCCAACCGCTCGATATCCCGCTCTCGCAGGCCGTGATAGTCCACCTCCTGCACATCCTGCAAACCGGCCCAGCGCAGCAGTGCACTGCAGGCCGCCGGCGACTCGAACAAACCAAACGAGTCAAGCAGTTTGAGCGGCCCAGCATTTCCAAGGAGTTGCGGCAGTTTTGGGCCTTGGAATTCCCCCTCACCCACCCACCACCGAACCACAGGAAGTATCCATTGGAGTGAATTCAAATACGTACGTTCTTTGCTCAAATCAATCGCCATAAACTTCCCCACCGACCACCCAACCTGATGGGAAAACCCACTATGTCGGGTGCTCGGCAGGGATGTCCCGGCGCAAGCGCTCCGGATTTTACGCAGTTTTTACCGACTCCGCTGGATTCCAGATAGTGCCTGTCGCATCAGCCGCTGCATCCACTGCCGCAAGCAAGGTCTCCTGTGACAAATGACTGTAACGCTGGCTGGTCTTCAGTTGAGCATGACCAAGCACCTTGGATACCTCATAGATAGAACGCCCTGAGTTCACCATATTGCTAGCCATACTGTGTCGCAGATCGTGCATCCTTAACTCAGAAAGCCCTGCTTGCTTGCGTGCAATATCCCAGCTAGCGAAGACAGACCTGAAGGGTTTCATCGTCTTTGGATTAGGCACCAAATGCGGACATCCTTCCCAGCGAGGCAGTTGCTCCAGAATCGCCAAGACTGCGGTGGACAAAGGTACATGCCGAGCCTTACCTGACTTCGAAGTCGGGATACGCCAGCTACGACGCACCAGATCAAAATGCTCCCAGCGTGCATCTAGCAGCTCCCGTTTACGCGCCCCTGTCAGCAGCAATAAGGGCACGATGTGTTTCAACTGGCTACTGCCACTGTGTTCCAGTGCAGCCCTCAGTCGCTGTGTCTCCTCTGGAGTCAGGTACCGCTCACGAGCATTGTTGAGCTCGTACATCGAAGCGCTTAACGTTGGATTGGTCTCAGCACCAGGTATCTTCCACTTCTTGGCCACGTTATACATATAACGCATGAGAACAAGTACACGGTTGCAGGTAGCTGCCGCATACCCGTCGGCACGCATCGCATGGTGGTGCTCGATGACGGATTGCTGGGTTATTTGATCCAGATGGCAATCACCAAACTTAGGCTGCACATGATTACGAAAATAGCTCTCGTCTGAGGCCCAGCTTTTCTTGTACCCCTTGATAAATGGCATATACCGCTCTTGGAAAAACTCAGCCAGCGTCGGTACTGTTCGCTTTATCTTCCGTTCATCAGAGGGGCTTTCCCCAAGCACTACACGAGAGCGCAATACCTGGGCAGCCTGACGAGCCTTGTCAAAAGAGACGGACTTAGAGTCGCCAATCTTGTGTTGACGTTGCTTGCCATGCTGGTCCCGGTAACGAAGGTGAAATGTCTTTCCTCCAGAAGCACGGACCTCAAGAATGAAGCCTGTGATGGCTGTGTCGTAGTAGTCCACCTTGTTCTTGCCGTCAGGACAGATAGCCATGCGAACAAAGTGGGCGTCCAGGTTTGCGTTGGGCATGGGAATGCTCCTTATTGGTAACAGTAGAAGAAGGAAAGGCCACAACCCAAAGTGGCTGCAGCACTCGGTTAAAGGGATAAGCGGATACTGGGTAGCGCTAGGAGCGATGCAGATAGCGGACAAAACCGCATTAATTCTTCGAAACTTCTTTGTGTTTCAAGGGCATAGGAAGTCCACGACCACAAGTACTGGACTGGGCCGGGAACCGGAGGGAATGAAAAGCGAGGTAGGGGGTAGCAGGGGGCAGCAGAATCGAAAAAAAACAGGTGTCCCAAGGCTTCAGAACAGGCTCAAGGGGGATGAGGTGGAGGCAAAAAATAGACATTGGCTGATGAGCCAAAAAGACAGCATCTATTTTCAAAACCATTATTTAAAATCTTCGAAATTAACTACCCCCTGCTCCCCCCTGGCCCGAGGCCATGCCCACTCTAAGCTGCGTCGAAACGACTAGGTGGACGTTGGTGGGGGCAGCGGTGGGGACGTCCAGTGAAGGGATTCCAAAAATCGCCACAGCGACGATTTTTAAATCCTTTGATCAATCCCTCATTGTGTCATCCCGAGGAGACATACAGGCGATATCCGAGGTTCAATACTGTTGGGCGTCTAAGCACTGGTTAATGGGCATCGGCAGTCATTGGGCTGCGCCGATGGTTACCCCATCGGGCGTCATGAGGCGGAGTCGAGCGAAGAGTTCGTGCATTCTGCCACTCCCCTGACGACATATATGCATGCCTTCAATAGTCTCCATTCTCGTCTATGTGTGACTTCGCCGAAGCAACCAATGAGGTGCTGGCCTTACGAGGAATGCGCCATTTGGTGTCGCCATTAATCCTCTTCGGTTCACCGATCAGCTCACGCAGGATTGACCCGCATTCCTTGCATTGGGGTGTCGACGGTTTCTCGTAACCGGCCAACCTTAGAACCTGAGAGGCTGTCATTGCCTCCTGACCAGGCTGGCCCTTCAACCCCAGATCGAGAATGTCCATTAGTGCTTCACGGATCGCGCTGACGTTACGGTGATCTTTATTGTGAAGCTCCAGCAGCGCTTCTTCATGCTCATCAAGCCACCAACGAGCACCTTCCTTCTTAAAGTCCAACGCTAACTGAGCGAAGACCTGTTGCATATTGATACCGTGCTGGGTGTTGATGCTGATGACTGGAACCGTCCACCAACGAGAGTTACCCGTCCCATCGACCAGAAAGTTGCTTTCGTTGACCGTGGCACAAAATACCGTTCGTCTGGCGTACTCAGCATCAACACGTGCATAAGGACGACGTAGCTTGTCCTGCACATTGGTCAGAAACCCTTTGAGCCGAGCAATGTCCTTTTTAAACGAACTGTCGAGTTCGCCGATTTCCACAATCCAATGGCTGACGGCGGTCAGGATGGAATCCTTGTTGTTACCGTCCAAGTGGTGATCGCCCTTGACCAGCATGTCGCGCAGCAATGGATCAGGCACCAAGGATAAAACCCAGGTAGTTTTACCGATGCTCTGAGGCCCCTGAAGGGTCAGTACGCCCCTAGCCCGGAAGCCTTGACTCATTAATCCCGCTGCGACGGCACTCAGTAACCAGCGATATATCAGTAAGTTCCTTAGATCTAAGGGAAAGCCATCACGCACAGTCAGGGTGTCGTACACACTGGTCAAACGATCCTGACCATCCCATGTCTCGCTATTGATCCAGTCGGCCACCGGGTTGAACGCAGCACTGTCAGCTATGACCTCCACATAACCAGGCACTTGGCCGATAGGGAGTCCATTCAAGGTTGCCAAGTTGATAATGTGGGTCATTGCCACACTGTCCGCGTTATCGGTGGTGCCCCGGCTGCCGGGTAAGGTGATGTGCGTTTTCTTCTTAATGACGTTGTAGCGTGCCACTACGCCGTAGTACTGAAGAATATGCCGTGTATTTTGAATAGTGGCCGGGATCGAGGACTTGCCTTGAGGGGGTTGATTGGGAAAGCTGTCAGGGTCCATGGATTCGGCATCAGCAAGGCTAGCAAGGGGCTTCGCGATAGGTGTCAAATCGACCTGGGCGCTCTCCAGATTAGCGGCTGATTGGCATGAGGTGTCTACACAATTCTGGTGATCGGGAGGAGGAGTGAGCAGCGGAATTTCAGGTGGCTGCGAAGCAGCTGACGCGTGAGTTTTTTTAATGTCTGGGAGCATGATCAGGAGGCCATGATTAGTCTAAACAACGGAACCCCGATTGGTGTCTTGGGGTTAAGTAAACGGGTTCGTGGCCAGTGTCTGAATTTCACCCTTCTGCCTGACAAATATTAAAATATTATCTTTATAGATCAATAGTTTGGCCGTCTTCTACTCATAAAAAATCTCGTACGTGCAGCTTTTAGAGATATTAATTGGAAAAGCGGCTCTAGTGCATACGGTCTTGCTCCTCCTTCCATGAGAAAAACTCACGCTTTGACTATTGGATTACCTGTTGATCGAAGGCTGAATACCCAGCTAAGTCCGCAGCATGCGGGGCAACCGAGTAAGCTAATGCGCGCTTTTTGCTACCCCCTCCCCCCACCAAAGGCCAGACAACACGCCCACTCCCTCGCGTACAGGCAGAGTGTCAAGTGGGGAATAGGGTGCACGCCAGTGGGGGCTAGGGAACAACGAGGGGGCAGCGGGAGGTCGAGGCAAGGCGTCGGGGTGAGCCGCCACAGCGGGCACCAAGGGGAGCACTCTGGAAGACCGAAGCAATGACTAGGGTGGCGGCCTATCAATCGTCGCTATGTTTACAGTCGCATTCAGACAGCTGTTACAGCTCATGGTAGGACAGCTTCCCAGATTCCATTTCCTAAGTCAGTGGAGAGTGAGAGGCAGAGAACGGCCAAAAGCGGCCGGTGGACAAGTAGATGGCAAAATAGTAGCTTCGGGCAGGAGCTACGGCATGCGGGATAAATGACCGTACTGAGAGTAGTTAACCAGCCAAGGAAGCCCCATGCATCGCATCGTAAACTCTCACTTGAAAAACTTTGTCAAAAGTTTTGGATTTGAGTCTGATCCACAAGATCAACAATTTGAATACTTTTGCAATTATGCAGTGTTGTACTCGCGATGTGCATCTGGCTTTGATCTAGACGATGTGACCACCGGCGTTGGAGATGACGGAGTAGATGGTGTAGCAATTATACTTGATGAAGAAATTATAATATCTGATGAAGATGCACGCTCAGCATTCAAGAGTGATCGTAAAAATCACGATATGGAAGTCGTTTTTATTCAGGCTAAAACGTCTGACGGATTCGATCTGGGGGATTTTTTAAAATTCAAGGAGGGCGGTTGCAGGAGCTGAGTGCAACACGGTTATTGAATCGAAGTGGGAGTATCGTGCCGCATCGCAATGGCCTTTTGCATCACCTCACTCATCACTTCGATCGGACATTTGAAATCGAAGCGTTT
>NZ_JADEVO010000110.1 GCF_017114825.1 Pseudomonas gregormendelii
CATGACTGGGGTGAAGTCGTAACAAGGTAGCCGTAGGGGAACCTGCGGCTGGATCACCTCCTTAATCGACGACATCAGCTGCTCCATGAGCTCCCACACGAATTGCTTGATTCATTGAAGAAGACGATAGAAGCAGCTTTAAGCTCCAAGCTGATAGCTCCAAGCTAACAGTTGCGCGCTCGAAATTGGGTCTGTAGCTCAGTTGGTTAGAGCGCACCCCTGATAAGGGTGAGGTCGGCAGTTCGAATCTGCCCAGACCCACCAATTTTGTTATGGGGCCATAGCTCAGCTGGGAGAGCGCCTGCCTTGCACGCAGGAGGTCAACGGTTCGATCCCGTTTGGCTCCACCATATAACTGCTTCTGCTGTTAGAGTTTAGAAATGAATATTCCGGTGTGAATATTGATTTCTAGTCTTTGATTAGATCGTTCTTTAAAAATTTGGGTATGTGATAGAAAGATAGACTGAACGTTACTTTCACTGGTAACGGATCAGGCTAAGGTAAAATTTGTGAGTTGCTCTTAATTGAGTATTATCGAATTTTCGGCGAAT
>NZ_JADEVO010000111.1 GCF_017114825.1 Pseudomonas gregormendelii
ATATCAGCCATTTTTTGATGCATCGCTACAACTGGATTCGGCCTCACCAATTCAACGAGGGGTTGGCACCAGCGCGGGCCGAGGAAAAACTTAACGTCGTGTCCGGGATTAGTTGACCACTACAGCACAAGCCGAAGAAGTGCTCTCGCAGATAGGCAATACCACAGCGGGTGCAGCATGGGGCAGGGACCGGAGTATTGATTGGCTGTGCAGCCGGCGGTCCTATTGGAGCGTTTATTGAGGCAAGGATAGGATTGCTGAAAGGACGTGAAGTCCAGAAAGCTAGTGGTTTAGAGGATCGCGCATACACCGTCCGAAGTAATACAGGTGAAGAACAAGTAGTACGCTCTCCACGCGAGGAGTTTGCCATCGGACAGCTGGTAAACGTCAAAGGCAGACGACTGAACGCTATCGCCCCTTAAAGCTGGGGATTCCATGACCATCCGGACACCCATTCCACCAACATCCGGACACTGATTCCACGCTGATCCGGACACTCATTCCACGAGCATCCGGACACCGATTCCACGGCCATCCGGACACTTTCAGGC
>NZ_JADEVO010000012.1 GCF_017114825.1 Pseudomonas gregormendelii
CGATATCAGCCATTTTTTGATGCATCGCTACAACTGGATTCGGCCTCACCAATTCAACGAGGGGTTGGCACCAGCGCGGGCCGAGGAAAAACTTAACGTCGTGTCCGGGATTAGTTGACCACTACAGCATGACGGGAGATGGATTGTGGAGCGACAGGAATAGTTAAACCGCTAGCTGTATCCCCTATGTGTCCCCGTATCCAGTGCTACGCATGGAAATGTATCTAGCGCCGCCTTTGCTACAAACCGACACAAAGCTCCCCCAGCATTTCAGCAGGCGAAACATTGGATTGTGTTTTGTGTTTGTTCTCACCAAAGCGATTAAGGCGGACCATGCGTTCAGGCACTTTATAAAACACCTGCCTGCGGAGACACCTATGAAACGAGTACTCATGCTGTTAGCCAATGGTGTCGAACCCATGGAAATGGCGGCTTTCACCGACGTGCTCGGCTGGGCCGATTTGCTCGGTGATTGTCCTATTGAGTTAGTCAATGCAGGCCTTCGCAGAAAAATCATCACCACATTTAGTCTCACGCTTAATCCAGGTTTTCTGCTTCGTGATTTGGACGTGAGTAGCTTTGATGCGCTGGCTTTACCGGGTGGTTTCGAACCGGCAGGATTCTATGAAGAAGCTCTGAGTGAGCCTTTTCTTGAAACCATTCGCCACTTTGTTGATGCCGGCAAACCCGTCGCCAGCGTTTGTGTGTCGTCGGTGTGCTTGGGTGTTGCGGGCGTGTTGCGTGGCAAGAACGCGACGACCTATCACCAGGAAGGCGGAAAGCGCAAAAACCAGTTAGTGGAAACCGGTGCTTTATTCGTAGACCGACCAGTCGTTGTCCACGACAACATTATCACTTCCAGCGGTCCAGGCACGGCCACAGAAGTCGCCTTTTTGCTGTTGGAAAAACTGACCAGTTCTGAAAACGCGACTTACATCCGCCAAAAAATGCGCTTCGCTACACCTGATCGTGACTGGTATGACAAGCCGCAAGTGGCCTAGCTCCCGCTCAATACTCTATATCAACTTCTCAAGGTATTTGTATGACTGATACGGCTCTCATCGTCGTTGATATTCAGAACGACTATTTCCGGGAAAAAGCTCTACAAGTCGTCGTAAGGACCGTCGTTGGCACTGAAGTAAATGACGTAAGGGCGTGCGGTACGCCGTTGTGCCTCGCAGATACGTGTAGCGCTCCGGCCTGCAAGGTGTTGAATTGATGATATCGGTGGGTGCAGGTGAACACCTCGCCGGTGAAGCCATCGATAGACGCCGGGGAAGTGAGTGAATTGCACCTGTTTACGAATACGTAGAGGTGATCATGAATAATACTGATGAGCAAGGGGCTTCACCCTGGCATGCTGGTGAGCGGCGGTTGCAAGAAAGTGTCGGCGTGGCGCAGCAGATGGAGCACTTTGGGCGAAAGGTTGTTCGCGACTACATGCCGGATCAGCATCGCTCGTTCTACAGCCAGCTACCTTATCTAGTGGTAGGTGCGGTCGATGAACAAGGCATCCCTTGGGCGACGTTGATAGAAGGCCCTCCAGGGTTTGTTCACTCACCCGACCCACGCTGCTTGCAGCTCGACCGCCTCCCCGCAGACGGCGACCCAGTCAAACCTGCCTTGGGAATGGGCGCCGCAGTCGGGCTACTGGGCATCGATCTGAAGACCCGAAGGCGCAATCGTATGAACGGCAATATCAACACCGTCTCCTCTGACGGTGTTGCCGTTTCTGTCGTGCACGCTTTTGGCAACTGTCCTCAATACATCCAATTGCGAAGTGTCGAGCCGGTCAGCGTTGGGCGTTCCTCATCCAATGTTTTAGCGCAACGTCTACACGAACTGGACGAGGCGGCCAGAGAGATTATTCGCAAGGCAGACACGTTCTTCCTCGCCAGCTACGTCGACCTCGAAGGAGACTCATCCAGTCGCTCGGTTGACGTTTCGCACCGCGGAGGTAATCCAGGTTTTGTCAGGGTCGAAGGCAACGTGCTGACGATTCCCGATTTCGCCGGCAATCTGCATTTCAATACATTGGGCAACCTGTTGCTCAACCCTAAAGCCGGTTTGGTTTTTGTCGACTTCTCGTCAGGTGATGTGCTCCAAGTGGCCGGGCGCACGGAGCTTATTCTTGAGGGGCCGCAGATCGCTGCATTCCAAGGGGCAGAAAGACTCTGGACCTTGACGGTGGAGCATGTCGTCCTAAGGCGCGCCGTGTTGGCGCTGCGCTGGGTATTCGAGAGTTTTTCGCCGAACAGTATGATGACCGGCAGCTGGGAAAAAGCTGAAGGTCGTTTACAGGCCGATGCCCTGCGCGACCAATGGCGGCATCTGCGCGTCACCCGAATCGTTGAAGAGAGCAGCACCATCAGCTCTTTTTATCTGGAACCCGACGATGGCGCGGGATTGCCGCGATTCGAGGCGGGCCAGCATTTACCGGTACGGTTTAGCCTGGTTGATGGGCAGCCGCCGGTTGTCAGGACTTACAGTGTGTCGAGTGCACCGTCTGACAACTTCTTCCGGATCAGCGTCAAGCGTGACGGGTTGATTTCGTCGCATTTGCACGACCAGATTCGGGCGGGGGATCTGATCGAAGCCCGTGCCCCTCAGGGACGATTTACAGTGAAGGCGGATGAGCATCGGCCATTGGTTCTATTGGCCGCTGGGGTCGGGGTCACGCCGCTGCTGTCGATGCTGCGCGAAGTGATCTACGAAGGAGAGCGAATTCGTCGCACTCGGCCGACCTGGTTTATTCAGAGTGCCCGCAGTCTGGCGGAGCTGGCATTTCGGGATGAGCTGTTTGAACTAGCAACCCGTGCGAAGGATAAAATTCGTGCATTGCGACTTCTGAGTCAGCCTGAGCAGCACGCTCGCGAGGGCGAGGACTTCGAATTGGCTGGACGTGTGGACGTCGCTCTACTCAAGGCGCTTTTACCCCTGGATGATTACGACTTTTACTTGTGCGGCCCAGGCGCGTTTACCCAGGCGTTATACGATGGGCTACGTGAACTCCGCATTGGCGATGATCGCATTCACGCTGAAACTTTCGGGCCTTCGACCTTGGTTCGGCTACGCGATCAGTTGACCCCGGCGGTCGAACAAGTTCCGGCAGCCAGTACCCCGGTAAAAGTACTGTTCGCGACTTCTGCTAAAGAGGCGCGTTGGGAGCCAGGCAACGGCAGCTTGCTGGAGTTGGCTGAAAGTCGTGGTCTGAATCCGGACTTCAGTTGCCGCGGCGGGTCGTGTGGGACTTGTCGTACAAAGCTAATCAGTGGGGAGGTGCACTATTTGAACTTGCCCGCTGAAATGCCGGCTCAGGGAGAGGTCTTGATTTGCTGCGCAGTGCCAGCGCAAAGCAAGGAGGGCGACGCCCCCCTGGTTTTGGATCTGTAGCATGAATGCCTTCTCTATCGCTCATCCCGCGAGACGCGGGTTGAGCGCTTGAGCCAAACCGCCTTCACGGTCGAGTTGAGCGAGGTCATCAAATCCACCTACATGCCAGTCGCCGATGAAAATTTGCGGAACCGTGCGACGGCCGCTGCGATTTATCATTTCCACCTTTTGGTCAACTGACTGCACGTCGATTTCGGTATAAGAAACACCTTTAGAGTTGAGCAGCTGCTTGGCAGCACGGCAGTAAGGGCAGGTGCTGGTTGTGTACATAATGACTTCAGGCATGAAAAGTGCTCCTCGTTTAGACAACTTTAGGCTGCGGCTTTTTCTACCCGAGCGTGTACAGCGCAGGTATCCGGGTGCTGTGCCAACGATTTGAAGTTGCGATTATCAGAATCAAGAGCGTCAACCGATCCGGTTTCGATGTCGTAGACCCATCCATGCAAATTCAACAAGCCTTTTTCCTGAGCGATGCGCACGCTTGGGTGAGTCTGGATGTTCGCCAATTGAGCGATGACATTTTCCCGAACCATTGAGCTTACTTTTGCTGCGTCGTTGACGTGAGAGCGAGACTCGTTGATGACTTTCGCGGACTCTGCATGCTGCAGCCAACCGGCGACGGCAGGAAGGTGATCCATGCATTTGCATTTGGCGACAGCCGTCATTGCACCGCAATCCGAATGACCGCAAATGACGATATCGGTCACCCCGAGCACCGCCACGGCGTATTCGACCGTTGCCGACACACCGCCCGGGTGGGGGCTATACGACGGCACGATATTCCCCGCGTTTCGGATCACGAACAGTTCGCCAGGTTCTTGTTGCGTCAACAGTTCTGGTACTACGCGGCTATCGGAACACGTGATGAACAACGTGCCTGGATGCTGCGTGGTGGCCAGGTGTTTGAACAGGTCCGTCCGTTGCGGAAATGCTTCTTTCTGAAACTTTAAAAAACCTTCAATGAGCGCTTTCATGGGATTAGCCTTTTGCAAGTAGTTAAGTTGGGTAACATTCAATTAGTGCAGCCGCGACCTATCACGCTGTATTCAAGGACACGAGTGTCACCGTGCGAATCCTTGTAAGTCATTTGCACTGGCACTGGACCGCAGACGTCTGCTGCTTCAGTGATGTTGATGACCTTGGCAATATCCAAGTGCACGCCATAGACATACGGAGTGGCTTCTGGCGCAGCCGAAGCTTCCTGTGCATAGGCCGACAACGAAGCTGTCAGGGACAGGGCGAGAAACAGAATTTTTTTCATGACGAATCCTCCATTTGAATTTGGTGAGTCGGTGAAGTGGGTCAATGTTTAGAGGCAGGCCCGCTAGGAGTGCGGGCCGAATTACAGTTCCAATCGCTTGCTTAGAAAGGACGCAGTGGCAGGAACTTCCCGTCGAGGGTGATCACTGCGCGGTGGCCGCCTTCAGGATCTTCAACTTTTTTCATATCGAGCTTGAAGTTAATCGCGCTGATGATGCCGTCGCCGAACTGTTCGTGGACCAAGGCCTTCAAAGTCGTGCCGTAGATTTGGATCATCTCGTAGAACCGGTAGATGGTAGGGTCCGTAGGGACGCCCGAAAGGCTGCCACGCAGTGGGATGATTTGCAGGCGCGCTACCGAGTCGGCGTCCAGGTCCAGCTTTTTACCGATCACTTTCGCGGCAGTTTCTGGAAGAGGGTGCTGGCCGAGAAGGGCTGCGGTCACGTAGGCCAGACCGAGGCCGGTGCCTTCTGCCATGTCTTCGAACGACAGGTTTTTGCGGGCTTTGGCGTCTAGAATTTTAGCGGTCAGTTCAAGACTGGTGTCGTTGTAAGCGTGGGACTGTTGCATGGTGTTGCTCCTATCGGATGCTTGGGTAAGAGTTGCTGGATGAGTGTTGCTTGGTGTGAAGCCATGTTCTGCCGTTTGTTCGATAGCGTCCAAGACCGATAAACAATGCGTCGCATAAGCCCTGCCTATAGGTTTAAAACGGAGTGCTCATGAACGTTTGGAACTCGGAAGCAATACTGCTGATTCCGGGTATTCACATTGGTCGACAAAAAATAATCGCATTGCTGCACGAGGGGATGGCAAGACAAAAGAGCCCGCGAAGGCGGGCTCAGTGGCATCTGCATTTATTGGGGAGAGGCAGCTGGTCGTATAGCGCTGCTTTTCTATGCGTGTTCGTCAGTTAGCGCGAGTATTCCGCCCTCCTCAAAGACCCAGGTCGGAAAGGCTTGGATAATCGTCCGGACGACGGCCTAGCGGCCACCGAAACTTTCGTTCTGACTCTTTGATAGGCATGTCGTTGATGCAGGCAAAACGGTTTGCCATTAAACCGTTCTCTGCGAATTCCCAGTTTTCGTTCCCGTACGAGCGGTACCAATTCCCGGAATCATCGCGCCACTCATAGGCATACCGGACAGCAATACGATTGTCGGTAAACGCCCATAACTCCTTGATAAGTCGATACTCCAACTCCTTATTCCATTTTCGCGTAAGGAACGCCTGAGCCTCAGCCCGGTTGACTGCAAAATCGACGCGATTGCGCCACTTGGTATCGGTGGTATAGGCCAATGCGACTTTTTCAGCATCTCGGCTGTTCCATCCATCCTCAGCCAGACGAACTTTGAGTGTTGCAGACTCGCGGTCAAACGGTGGTAGCGGGGGACGGGTCTCAGATTCAGCCATGATCATTACTCCACATTGAGGTACATCGTAAATTTATGGTTCGCTAGCAGCTTAGTTAAGTAACGAACGATTAGGGCGCCTACCGAGCACTTCTAGAGTAAATAGACCAGCAGGTGTGAAAGTCGACCTTCGGGGTTTGATGGACTTTCAATTAATGCTTCATTCGCTAGCGCCGAATGTAAAAGTAGGTTAGCGGCGATGTTAGAGTAGCGCTTTAGAGCAGTCCAAGAACCGAAAGAACTAATGCTGGTTTGGTTATGTAAGATAAGTCTAACGTAAGTTAGACCTCGTTCTACATAACGTACGGCTGGAAGGCGCACTACCATTTTCATCTTTCATTTAGCGCAACAGTGACGGTGATTACTATCCAATTGATGAGCAAAATATTATGCTGCTTCCTTCACTGAAACAGGGTGTCCGATGGCTGCACCTTTTTCACAAAGATGATTACTGATACGGGAACGTAACCAACGTTCACCAGGATCCGTATCTGACGTCGCACCCCATGACATCGACAGGTCGAGCGCAGGGATGCTCAACGGAAGAGCATCCATCCGCAGGCCACCCTGGCGAATCATAGTCTTAGCTACGTAATCAGGAACGACCGCAACCATTTGCGTATCCTCGATCAGGGTTTTAAGCGCACTGTATTGCGGCACAGCCAAAACGACCTGACGTTGCCGACCTAAAGCCATTAGCGCTCGGTCAATAGAGTCAACCACCTCACCATTCAAAGACACGGAAACATGTGGACGGTCGCAGTACTCGTCGAGATCGAGAGATCCGCTGCTGGCGTCTGAACTAAGAACTGTGGGGCGGATGGTTCGCAGGAATTTGCGCTTAGCATTGGCCGGGAGGTCGCGGCTATGGCAGATGCCGAGAGATACCTCTGCGCTCGAAAGTTGGTCAGCCAATAGCGAATGATCGGTACGGCGGATGACGAAGCTGACATGAGGGGCCTCGGTACGCAGTTGTCGGATCAGGCCAGGTAGGAGTGAGTATTCGACATCATCAGACAGGCCTATTCTGAACACACTGTCACTGGTCATAGGGTCAAATGCATTGATTTTGCTCAATGCTGACGCAATGGAGTCCAGAGCGGGGGTCAAGCTGAGGTGTATCTCGACTGCTCGGCTGGTAGGCTCCATCTTCCGGCCCATCCTGACGAAAAGTGGATCGTCGAAGAAGTGGCGTAAACGATTAAGAGAGGCGCTAATTGCAGACTGCCCGATGAATAATTTTTCTCCGGTACGCGTCAGGTTGTGCTCTTGCATTAGTGTTTCAAACACGATCAGGAGGTTGAAGTCAATCTTACGAAGGTCATTCCTGTTCATTGGATCACCACTGGAGCCAGGCTCCGTCAGTGTGCATCGGTGAGTGTCGAGCGAGAACCTGATGGCTGCGACGCTCCGCGCGTTTGAACTTTCGAGTCAGTAGTGGAGCTTGATAAATAAAAATTGGCTTGGTGGAACGTCCAGCATTTATGGAGGACTGCGTTCGTTCGCTTGAGTTAAGATTACTTCGCATAAGCCAAATTAGACATTCTACTTGAGTAAAATAATCTACTGTTTTTGTCGTAGGGGCTAATACTCAAGTATGGGATTGTGGGTGATAAACGAGCATACCAATGAACAATGCAAATTGTCGAAGGTACAGAGAATAGGGAAGGGTAGAAGGCAGGATAGCTTTACACTCGAATTGGGTGCGCATGAGTGCTTTTTAGAATACGTTCTATGCAGTCTATAAGTACTTGGCCATCAAATGGTTTGCTTAAAAAAAAGACTGCTCCTCCCGCTTCAGCTCGGTGGCGTACTGACTCGTCTGGGTGAGCAGTAATGAAAATGATAGGGATGAGGGGGCTGCGAACACCCATCTCAAGTTGCAGGTCTAGACCAGACATTCCTGGCATTTGAACGTCTGTAATCAAGCAATCGGTCACATTGCGCTCGGTAGACGCCAGGAAATCCTCAGCGCATGAAAACAGGTGAGATTCATAACCCAGTGAGCGCATTAGACTACTCAGCGCTACCCGCCCGGGCTTGTCGTCATCAACGATCGAGATTACTGGGACTCTGGTCATGTTTATAACCTGGGTTCGGCGGGAAGCGATTTGGGTACGCAAGCCCCCGGCACTGCCTTCACGTTATTACCGAAATACCTTACGGGATATAACACCCATGTATTAGTCCTCAGCGTTTTTGCCCTAGCCCCAACGATTCAGCCATTCGTACAAGGTCTGCAAATGACTTGGCACGCATTTTTTTCATCGCATGACCTCGATGAATCTTGACGGTCACCTCACTCAGCCCCATTTCTCCTGCGATCTGTTTATTCATTAGGCCTTTAGCCGCGTGAATCATCACCTCTCGCTCACGAGCCGTTAGCGTGAGAAAGCAGGCGTGCATCTCAGCATTCTGCTTGTCTATTTCACGTCTGCGGGTGTCAATCTGATGAGCGGCAGATACTGCATCCAGGAGATCCTGATCCCGGAACGGCTTGACAAGAAAATCAACGGCTCCCGCCTTCATGGCCTGGATAGCCATTGCGATGTCGCCATGACCGGTCATGAAAATGACCGGGATCCTGGTATTTGATTCCACTAATTTTTGTTGAAAGTCCAAGCCGCTAAGGCCTTTCAGGCGGACGTCCAAAACCAGGCAGGAAGGAACGTCAGGGGGAGAGCTCTCCAGGAATTCTACGGGCGTCGCAAATGTCTCAACACGAATATCTATTGAGCGAAAGAGGCTGCTCAGCGCAACACGGACAGATTCCTCGTCATCGATTACGAATACTATCGGCCCATCACCCGAGGAGTGTTTTGACGAGGAATCTTGATTCATAGACGCTCCTCCTGCCTAAGCGGCAATGACACATGAAACACCGCACCTTCACCCGGTTGACACGTCGCCCATATCCGTCCGCCATGAGCTTCGATAATGGACCTGCATATCGATAATCCCATTCCCATTCCCTCGGCTTTGGTCGTATAGAAGGCCTCAAACAGCTTCGGCATCTGGTCAGGTGAGATGCCCGGCCCACTGTCTTGAACTTCAACATGTACAGTACCCGGTGGATCATGGCGAACGCATAGTTTCAAGGCCCGATTTGCACATTTCGCGTGACCCATCGCCTGCATGGCGTTCATGATCAGGTTAATGATGACTTGCTGCAACTGAACGCGGTCACCGACAATCGAATCAGGATGACCATCGTGTTCATAAGTCAGGATGACCCTGTTGCGCTTCAACTCACGATTCACTAGCTCTAACGACTCGCTGATCAACTCAGACAAATCAAGAGCATTGGTTTGCGGCGCAGTCTTGCGAGACATCGCGCGTATCCGCCGGATGACCTCACTGGCTCGATGGGTTTCGCTCATCATCCGCTCGATCGCACTCCGCACCTCCCCAAGGTTTGGCACGTCGCGAGCCAGCCACCGTAAGCCCGCGGTACCGTTGGTACTCACAGCAGCAAGCGGCTGATTGACCTCGTGCGCTATCGACGCTGCCAGCTCACCCAAGGTGGAAAGTCTCGTGACGTGAGCCAATTCCTGTTGGGAGCGGTGAAGAGCCTCCTCAGATAGCTTTACATCGGTCACATCCATCAAAGCCCCGATGTATTCGACATTTCCAGAAGCATCCACAACGGGATGTGCCAACATTTGCACATGCTTGACGCGTGCATCGCTCATCAATAGTCGGTATTCCACTTTGATAAGCGGCTGTTTTCGGTAGGCATCATCGACTGACCTTTTGATCAGATCGAGATCGTCCGGGTGCGTTTTTTTTATAATACCGTCCAACGTCGGTTCTTCCTCATCGCCGAATTCGAAGATTCGGCGCGCTTCTTCGGACCAGTACATTTCCCCACCAGGAATTTTAAGGCCGATGCTTCCAGTCTGGCTCAGCCGCTGTGCACCAACGAGGAAGGCTTCACTGCGCCGCAAATCATTAATCGCCTGTTTACGCTGGGAAATGTCATTGTGCGTGGCGAGAATGGCCTTAGGCTGTTCACTTTCGTCTCGCGACAGGGAGCATCTACTGATCACGCTGATACTTTTTCCATCGCGGCCGTGTTCCACCACTTCTCCTTCCCACTGACCGGTCTTGAGAAGGGTAGTCATCATCTCGGACCAAGGGATCGCCAGTTGCGGATTCAACAGCTGACGAAAATCCTGACCGACAGCCTGTTCTGCTGACCATCCATACAAGGCTTCTGCACCAGCGCTCCAACTGGTGATGATGTGATCCATGTCTCGAACGATAATCGCATCGTGAGTCTGCGCGAGCAGCCGCACCTGTTCCTGCAATTCATCGCTAGAGGCTTTGTTTTTGAGGGCAAGCAGGGTGGTTATACCGATTGCAGAAAGACTTACGAGGCAACGCGCAAAACTCGATGAATAAAAGTCGGCGCCATGAGCGGTGAAAAACGCGACCAAGGTCAATCCGATGCAACAAAATGAAACACCGACCACGCCCTTTCTGGAAAACACGTTAATTGCTATCAAGATGACGGCGACATATAGAACCGCAACCGCGATCTCAATTGAGGTGAGGGAATCGACGATGAAAATGACACTGGAAAGCGCGATCGCGCCGAGTCTCTGAAGCACCGCAGGTGATGCGCGCAAGCCAGTACCCGATCCGGCCGCCACAGTCGTATCCATTTTGATTTTCATGAATCAACGGGCCTGCTGGTCTGCAATACCTTGCCGGGATTACATAAACACTAGCCGGTAATCTGCGACAAGCAATTCGATTGACCGGGATATTCGCAGTGCGGGAGAGGCGCGGTGGCTTGCGCTCAATTCTGCCGATAGGGATTGCACCTGGTATTTTCAGCCTAAGCAAGCAGACCGGGCTCTGGCGCGAAAATCAAATGGATCAAGCGTAGAGGAAAGTGGAGATACTCATCCACCTGAGCGCTCTTGCTGGCCCCGCTGATGCACCAGTTGCAAAAGTGCTCACAATTGTTGCTCAGAATTTTGTACTTCGACTCTCCGATTCTAGACCGCGCACGCACCACGATCTCGTCCGTAGTAAAAGCTGAGTAGTCTTGGTAAACCCATACGGAATGTCCGTTTGCGAAGTGCTGCAAATCGGTGATCTCAATCGGACCAGCTCTCAGTGAGCCACTCAACCCGGAATAGTGAGCGACGGTTCCATCTCCGAGGTAGATACCGTGGTGGATGTACAATTTGCGTGGGCTTACAAGGTGGGATCCTGGCGTTAGGAAATCAGTCCCCAAGCCAACTCGCATGAGATTCAGATGGGTAATAGTACAGTCTTGGGGGGCTCCACATTTGGCGCTGCGGACATGACCCTCATGTTCGGATATCGGGCTGTTCAGGCAGGACACGAGATTCGCGTCAACCAAGCCGGATCGAAACAGCGTCAAGGAGCATAGTGAAACCATCCACCCTTTCATTTCCGACAGCAGCTTGTTCATGATGAAGCCCTCCGAAGCCTTAAAAAAGGATATCTTTCGCAAGGATCAGAATCATTCGGACGTAAGTCTCTTTAGATAATCAGTTCTGATGCGTCTTTCATCCTTGAGTATTAATCTGTCTGTGCGACCTTTCTTCACGACCTGTCGTGATGATCCGTATCGACGCCATCTGGCTCGCCACCGAGCCCATGGACATGCGCGCCGGGACTGACACCGCGCTCGCGCGGCGATCTCCGTGATGTAAAACCACGTTGAACAACACATCCGGGGCAAGTGGGGCTGCGGTCAATGCGAGACGCGAATCCAGGCACCGGTTCCGGCTCTAATCATCGACAAAGGCATACCCACCGCAGGTCTGCTGGAAGGAGCTGGAGTGGAAGAATCAGGCGGTGGGCCCGATGCAGCGCTTATAGCCAAAGAGCGCGAAGCCAGCCTCGACCACTGTCGCTATCATCATAGTGATCAGATGGGATCGACTGTGCGTCACTTTTTGTGGTATGACCGATGCCGTACAATCATAAGATTTAATACTTTCTTGAGAAAATTCGGAGCAAGGACGCATGACCACTCCAGTTTTTATCCTTTGTGAGACCCGTGAAAACCCTTCATTCGTTGAGCAGTTTGCTGATACCGGTGAAGACTGGCTGATAAAGTTTTTCGAGAATCCCTCTGCCGTTGTGGGCCATTTAAAAAAACACTCGGCCGATGTCATTATCGTCAGTATGGCTCGCCGACGGTTCAAGGACGACGCTGGATTCATTCGGTTCTATGATGCCGTATCCTTCACGCCTATTTTGATGAGTGGTAGAGAGCAACAGCGGAGTGCCGCCGAGGCTTTCGTCGCCTGCGGTGCGCAAGGTTTCAGCTCATCTGATCCGAAAGACCGAGTTGCCGGTGTCCAGATCGTTCGCGATCTTGTCCTGCGTTTTCGCCTACACGGGAAAATGGAGGGCCCTGCCGCGCGGGCCGAGGTCACGCTCAATGCCATCAGTGATGGGGTAATTGGCGCCGATACCGAAGGCAATGTCGACTTCATCAATCCGGCGGCCGAGGTGCTGACGGGCTGGTCCAAGTCCCAGGCTTCAGGACAACCGATAGAAAATGTGATGCCCATCGATATTGACAACTCCTTGGGGTATGAGCCACACCCGGTGCAACTGGCCTTGCAAAAGCGATCCGTAGTGGGTCTAAGTGCAGGCGCGGTGTTGGTCAAGCGCGACGGCAGCCGGGTGGATATAGAGGATTCAGCTGCCCCGATCTTTGACTATCGGGGCAATCTGACAGGGGCGGTGATCGTGTTTCACGACGTTTCGGCAGAGCGCGCCATGAGGTTAAAAATGACCTACCTGGCCCACCACGACCACCTCACACAACTGCCCAATAGGGTATTGTTCCAGGACCGCCTAGAGCAAGCTGTACGCGCTGCAAGGCGCTATGGCCAGTACTTAGCGATCATGTTCATCGACCTGGACAATTTCAAACATATCAACGATTCCCTCGGTCATACAGTAGGTGACGGTGTACTCGTAGCCGTTGCCGACGCGCTGACCAGAAGTGTCCGTGCCTCGGACACATTGAGTCGCCAAGGCGGTGATGAGTTTGTGGTACTGCTCCCCGCGTTGCAGGAAGATAATGATGTCGAAACTATTGCCATGAAAATCTTACAGGCAATCAGCGTGGGACATTTAATAAACGAAAAAACGCTTTATGTTTCTGCAAGTATCGGAATTAGTTTTTTTCCCTCCGATGCCGTCAACGTCGAAGACTTGATCAAACATGCGGACACAGCGCTTTACGATGCTAAAGAGAAGGGCCGCAACCGTTATCAGTTCTTCTTGCCGGGCATGAATGATGATGCTATGGAACGTCAGCTGATCGAAGCGGATCTGCGTAGAGCTATCAGTCTTGAACAGTTCATATTGCATTATCAGCCCAAAGTGGATCTGAGCAGTGGCCTAATTACCGGAGTCGAAGCGCTGTTGCGCTGGCCTCATCCGCTCCACGGCATGATTGCACCTTCGCGGTTTATCGGCATTGCCGAAGATACCAAGTTGATTATCCCGATTGGTGAGTGGGTTGTACGCGCCGCGTGTCAGCAAATCAAAAGATGGGGCGAGCAAGGCCTGAATAATGTCTGTGTAGCTGTCAATGTCTCTATCGCCGAATTATCCCAAACTTGTTATGTCGACAATATTTTAGCGATTATCGAGGAAACGGGCGTCCCACCAGCGGCATTGCAGCTTGAGTTGACTGAAAGCGTGCTGATGTCCGACCTGCCATCCAATCGACAGGTTCTGTCGCGCCTAAAGGCTGCCGGGCTGAGCTTGGCAATGGACGATTTTGGGACCGGTTATTCAAGCTTGGCTTACCTGACCCAGTTGCCGTTCGACGTATTGAAGATCGATCAGTCCTTCATTCGCGATGTTAGCTCGCGGGCAGATAATGCTGCCGTGGTTGCTGCGATACTTGCGATGGGTAAGAGCTTGAAGCTCCGCGTAGTGGCCGAGGGCATCGAAAACTCCTTGGAACTGGGCTTTTTGCAAAGCAATGGCTGTCAAGAAGGACAGGGCTATCTGTTCAGCAAACCCTTGAGTGAAACGCAGGTGACGACTTTTCTGCTTGCTGGCAGCGTGGCGCTGCCAGCGATGCTCGAATGCCACTAAAGCGTTGCCTGATTGCCCGCACCTGTCGTTGCGCGCACCCATATTTTGATGATGAAGCCGAGTTTTACTTTTCCCTTATTGGCGATGCTGGCCATCGCTGGAGACCATTCGCCAAAGCCTCTTTTGATTGACGGGATCGTTAACGGAAAACGTCAGGCTTGCTGTACGAACGCTAGCCGCACTGCAAATCCGATCAGGAGGGTGCCGAAGAGCCATTGCTGAACTCGTTGCGCGGTTACGCTACGCTCTAACCAACCCCCTGCCCAAGCGCTGGCAGTGGCATAGAAGCTGTCGAAAATTAGACCAGTGATTACGAGTACACCACCCAGTATTGCAAATTGCTCCCATACCGACGATCGATTCGGATCGATGAATTGCGGCAGTAGCACTGAGCAAAAAAGTAGCGCTTTCGGGTTGAGTAAATTGGTGAAAAGCCCCCGCCGGATAGCCGCGCTCAAGCTCGGTGTTACATTTCCAGTCTCTGTAGTGGCAGGTGAACTCTTGCCACTGGTTTTGAACATCTGAATCCCTATCCAAAGTAGATAGGCTGCTCCTGCATATTTGACGATATCAAAAGTCCAAGGCAGCACCTTAAACATTGTTGCCAATCCCATAGCGGTCAGAGCCACATGGCAGGCACGCGCCAACGCGAGCCCGAGCGCAGTCGCCAGCGCTGCGGTTCTACCTTGTTTCGCACCCGTTTGAAGTAGCAGGATCATGTCCGGACCGGGCATTAGAAAAATCATCGAGAGAGCGAGGAGGTACAGCGCTTTGTCTTCCATATTCGTGTGGCTCGGTAGGAGATGAGGGAGACAATTTTAGAGGGAAGGGGTAGGGCAGGTGGTTGCGTATTGAACTCCAAAATCTACGTTTTTTGGCAGAATCTTCGCTTTGATAATTAGAACAGGAGCCTGTATGCCAACTGATCATTTTCCGCAAATCAGGCTTGGGCGGCTGCGCTTTTGCCTGGCTAATGCCAGGAAGGGACCGCCAGGGCGTGCCGCTACTTCCCTTTATCAGTTTCTATGGCGCTGAAGTGATCACTCAGCGTGCCTTGGAAATGTTCAATCAGGAAGTTTACGAAGACGCGTGTTTTAGCTGGCAGTTCTTTCCTGGCCGAGTAGTAGACGGAGATTGAGCCCAGATCGACATACCATTCTGGTAATAGCCGTATCAGCTCACCCCGTTGTAACCAGGGCCATGCTCGCTCCAGAGGCACCAATGCCACGCCCAGCCCCATCAGGGCGCACATGCACAGGGCTTGCGGATCATTCATGATGGCTGTTGGTTTCAGGCTCAGATCAAAGGTTTCGCCAGCCGAACTGCGCAACGTCCAGGTGCGTAATCGGTTGGTGTCGGTCGATCGCACGACAATGCCATCCTGGCCCTGCAAGTCCGCCGGCACAATGGGCAATGGCTTGCCTTGGAGCCACTCCGGAGCCGCTACAGCAACGAGGTGTAGCTTGGCCAGTTCACGCGCCACCACGCCCGGGCTTAATTCCAGGCCGCCGCCAATCGCAACGTCAAAACCTTCACCTATCAAATCAACGCGTCGGATTTCGAGGTGCCAATCGGGCACGACGGAAGGATACCGTTGCTTGAACGTTTTCAGCAGAGGCAGCACGTAGTCATAGGCAAAGGACGGAGACATGTTGACCCGCAGCCGACCGGCGGGCACATCGCGTGAGTCGCCGAGTTGAGCCATTGCGCCTTGAATCGTTTCGACACTACCCGCCACCTGTGCATATAGCGCCTCACCGGCTTCGGTAAGGGACAGACTTCGCGTGCTGCGTTGAAACAGTCGGGTGCCTAATTTTGTTTCCAGGCGGGCAATGTTTTTGCTCACTGCCGCGGCGGAAATGCCCATCCGCCGAGCCGCTTCGGAAAAACTGCGAGCTTCGGCGGCTCTGACAAATGATTCCAGGTTGCCCAAACTGTCCACGCTTATCTCCAACTTTTGGTTGAAGCTGATTCTACTGATTGATGACTAATTCGGTGGTGAATTTCAGCCCATAGTGGTGGCCGACTGAATTTCACACTCAAAACAGGTGGAGCGTAATGGGGAAAATATTAATCACCGGCGCGACCGGTAAACTGGGTAGCGCAGTAGTGCGCTCACTGGTCCGGAAGGTGCCTGCGGCAGATGTCGTCGCCTTGGTTCGAGAGGGGAGCAAAGCGCAGTGGTTGTCGGACCTGGGCGTCGAAGTGCGGCTGGGCGATTACACTGACGTCGAATCCCTGGTCAAAGCCTTCGCCGGGGTGGAAAAAATCTACCTGGTGTCAGCCGTTGCTTTCAGCGATCGGGTGGGGCAACACAGAAACGTCATTCATGCGGCACGTATGGCGGGTGTTCGACATGTGTTCTACACCAGCATTCAGCGCGTTAGCGATGACTATTGTCCTATTGAAGGTGTCACTGCCAGCGACCTCGAAACAGAGGCGATGCTTAAATCATCCGGGCTGGATTACACCATCGTCCGGCATCCGCTGTATGCCGACGTGCTTGCGATGTACATCGGCAAAGATGCTCCGCAGAAGGGCTTCAGCGCACCCGCCGGTCAGGGGCGGGTGGCCCTGACGAACATTGATGAGCTAGCTGAAGGCGGGGCAACCCTGCTCAGTCAGCCGGGTCACGAGCATCGAGCTTATCTGCTCAATAGCGGACAAACCTGGTCGTTCGCAGACATCGCCGCCGCGCTTTCGCGCATAACCGGTAAAGCCGTTCATTATCAGCCGATCGCGACCGCAACCTTCATCGCCGCCCGCGAAGCCGAAGGTTGGCCACCTCATGTCGCGACCTTCATTGGCGATTGGTATCGCGCTATCGAGAAAGGCGCATTTGATCAAACCAGTCGTACCCTTGAAGAACTGCTAGGTCGAAAGCCCAAAGATCTTGAGGACATCGTTAGAGATGCCTTCAAGCTCTGACGGTTCAGTGGGCTGCCCTACATCCCCATTAAGTCGAGCGCTGCGCTTATCGGCGACCGTAGCGTCTTGGCTGAGCCAATGAGTGAGCATCGAAGAGAAGGGCCTTGCGGGGCCTTTTTTGACGGTGAACCGGGTTTTGCTGGATAAAAAGCATAGGCCCAATGACCTTCGCTAAAAAACTCCTGGCACTGTCATGCGAAGACAGGCAGATGCCGAAGCTCTCCCGGCCTGAGCATATAAGCTCAGACTTTCTTTTTAGTGATCGAATTCTCCGACACAATCTCACGTACGACGTTGACGAAAGCCCGAAGTCCCGCTGGCATATGGCGATTCGCAGGATAGTAAAGGCGCAGCCCCGGGTACGAAGGTGTCCAGTCCTCCAGCACTCGCATGAGCTTTCCGGACGAAATATGAGCAGAAGCAGCGAAATCATTAGTCCAGGCTATGCCGGCGCCTTGCAAAGCAGCCTCTAACATCAAGTGGTGGCTGTCGAGCGTCAACGACCCGCTGACATCTATTGATTGCTCTTCACCGCGCTTCTCGAATTCCCATTTGTAGATCGAACCACTGGGGAAGCGCACGCGTATGCAGTTGTGTGCGAGCAGGTCTATCGGAACCTTTGGTTTTTTGCATTTCGCGAAATACTGGGGGGAAGCGACCACCGCAAAACGGAGCGGGGGAGTGATCGCAATGGCGATCATGTCCTGCGGAACGCTTTCCGCCAACCGTATGCCGGCGTCGAATCCACCAGCAACGATGTCAACCAGACTTCTATCGGTAACGATGTCTACCCGCATGTCGGGATAACGCCTTAGGTACTCCAGTACCACTGGCGTCAGCACCATTTGCGCAGCACCTTCGGAGGTGTTCAGGCGTAGGGTTCCCGCCGGCGTATCGCGGAATTCGCTTACCGCCTCCATGGCCGCGGATATATCACGCAGAGCGGGCTGCACACGAACCAGAAATTGCTCCCCGGCTTCAGACAGAGAAACGCTTCGCGTGGTTCTGTGGAACAACCTCACGCCAAGGCGTTTCTCCAGTGCAGCGATCGCATGACTGAGTGCTGATGGCGACATTCCCAATTCCACGGCCGCACGACGAAAACTGCGATGAGTAGAAACGGCGACTACGGCGTTCAGCTCGAGTAGCCCGGATTTCTGCATTGTGCTAATTCCTGCATCAGTTCATCCGATATTAGCCTGATTGTTTGCGACAGTGCTGAGGCTTATCTTGGTCCACAGCAACTTTACGCGGGTCGGGCTTCATAGCGTGGCCTGTGGCATCCCGGTCATCCGGTGATCCCGCAAGTCAGTTCGACTCAGCGGTTATTAAACATGCGAGGAATAATTCATGACGCGTATCACTACACCTTTCGGGTTTCATTCAACCGCACAAGAGGTCATTGAAGGGGTCGACCTCACTGGTAAACGTGCAATCGTAACGGGCGGGGCCTCCGGTATCGGTATTGAGACAGCGCGCGCATTGGTCAATGCCGGCGCAAACGTGACGCTTGCAGTACGGCGTCCGGAGGCGGCGGAATCGATAGCCGCCGAACTGCGCTCTGGGGGCAGGGGTACCGTTGATATCCGCTCAATCAATCTGGCGGATCTGTCCTCTGTGAAATCGTTTGCTGAGTCGTGGTCAGGGCCACTTGATATCCTGGTCAATAACGCAGGGATCATGGCCGTTCCTCAGCGGGAGCTGACATCGCAGGGTTGGGAGATGCAGTTTGCAACCAACTTTCTCGGCCATTTTGCGCTCGTGCTTGGGTTGCAAAACGCCCTGATCAAAGCCGAAGGCGCCCGAATTGTTTCGTTGAGCTCAAACGCTAATCTTCTAGGGCCAGTAGTTTTCGACGACATCAATTTTGACTTCCGCACATACGATGCGTTCGCATCATATGCCCAGGCAAAGTCAGCATGCGCGCTCATCGCCGTAGAGATCACCCGTCGCTGGGCGAAGCTAGGCATTTTCGCTAACGCTTTGAACCCTGGGGCAATCGCGACCAACCTTCAGAAACATACCGGTGGGCTTAAGACCCCAATTGAACGTCAGAAGAACGTGCAACAAGGTGCTGCGACATCGGTACTGCTTGCGGCGTCTCCGTTGTTGGAAGGCATTGGTGGTCGTTATTTCGAGGACTGTAATGAGGCGCTGGTAGTCACCAAACGGCCTGCCGATTACAGGGGCGTTGCAGCTTATGCCGTTGACCCTGATAACGCGCAGCGGTTGTGGGAAGTTGCCACGCGGATGACCGTCGGATTGTTCTATAGGTGAGACGATCAATCGCATTGTTGCTGACTAATCGGCTATTGGTTTCACCTGTAGGATTTACTCCATCAGATCGCCGGCTGGCGATCCTCACCTTGGAGATCCCTTATGAAACTGTTGCATATCGATTCGAGCATTCTGGGTGACAACTCGGCCTCCCGTCAGCTGAGCAGCGAAGTGGTCAAGGCCTGGCAGGGCGCTGAAGCAGGCACGGTGGTGACCTACCGTGACCTGGCCGCCGATGCCATCAGCCATTTTTCCGCCACCACCCTCGTTGCGGCCGGCACCACCGCCGAGTTGCGCAATGCCGCGCAACAACACGAGGCCGACCTGAGCGCCACTGCCCTGGCTGAGTTCCTCGCGGCCGATGCCGTGGTGATTGCCGCGCCGATGTACAACTTCACGATTCCAACCCAGCTCAAGGCCTGGATCGACCGCATCGCGGTAGCTGGCCAGACCTTCCGCTATACCGAAGCCGGCCCTGAAGGCCTGTGCGGGGGCAAGAAAGTGGTGATCGTGTCGACCTCCGGCGGCCTGCATGCCGGCCAGGCCAGCGGCGTAGCCCATGAAGAGTACTTGAAGCTGCTGCTGGGTTTCCTCGGTATCACCGACATCGAGTTCGTGCGTGCCGAAGGCCTGGCCTACGGTGACGAAGTGCGTACCAAAGCCATGAATGACGCGCACGTGCGCATCAGTGAGCAGTTGTTCGCCGCTGCGTAAGGCTTGCGTAAAGAGCTCAAACAGCTCGGGCAATCGGTAAAAAACTCTGTATTCTGGAAGCGCAAGCGCCAGGTACGGAGTTTTTTGTTTCTGGCTGTGTCACACGTTGGCCCAAGTCGTGCAGTCAAAGGGCATCGTCACCGCAAGTGAACAGGTAGGGCGTTCCATGGTACGTCTTTGTGCAGCATTACTGCTGGGCCTGCTCGGCAGCCTTAATTGGGTGCAGGCAGCACCTGCGATGCATCCGCGCTGGAGCGTCGGCTACCACGAGATGAGTTTTCTCGACCCTCTGGACTTGCAGCCGATGCGTGCCATCGCGTTCTACCCCTCAAGCGACAAGGAGCATTCCAGCCGGCTGGAGGGTTACACGGTCGAAGCGGGTGAGGATACCCGGGTGGCCATCGGGCGCTACCCGATGCTGATGCTGTCCCATGGCAACACTGGTACGCCGATGGCCTTGCACGACCTGATGACTTCGCTGGCGCGCAAGGGCTTTGTGGTGGTGGCGGTTATCCATCCGGGTGACAACTCAACCGACCACAGTCGCCTGGGTACCCTGAGCAACCTGTACGGCCGGCCGCTGCAGATTTCCGAAGCCATTACCGCAACCTTGGGCGATCCGATGCTGGCGCCTTTCGTGAATGCCGGGCAGGTCGGGGTGATTGGCTATTCGGCGGGCGGTGAAACGGCCTTGATACTCTCCGGTGCAACCCCTGATCTGGATCGCCTGCGCCGTTATTGCCAGGAGCGCCCGGATGATCGTGACGCCTGCAATACCCAGGGCGAGCTGATCGTCGATCGCGATGACTTGCAACCGGTGGCCGACCCAAGAGTACATGCCTTGCTCCTGATGGCGCCGTTGAGCCTCAAGTTCGGCCGGCACACCCTGGCTGACGTGCATGTGCCAGTGCTGCTCTACAGCGGTGACGGAGACAAGCTGGTGGCCTTTGACAAAAATGCCGCCGCCCTGGCACGCAAACTGCCAATCGCACCGGATTTCAAGTTGCTGGCTGGCGCCGGGCATTTCGTGTTCATGGCCCCGTGCACCGATGAGGAGATTGCCGCCATGCCAGCACTGTGCACTGATGCCGATGGCGTTAACCGCGAGGACATTCATCGCAACCTGATTGGCGAGGCTGGCCGGTTCTTTTCTCGCACGTTGTCCAAGCCCAATCGGGCGGGTATGCAAACCGCTGATCAATGATACCTGCGCGATATAGGGCTTAAGCCATTGCCCGACGTTTGAGCAGCAGGGTGAGTCCCAGTCCTGTCGCTGACAGCAGGGCTGCGCAGAAGAAGATCCACGAATACCCCAGGTTCAATGCAATGGCACCCATCAATGGCCCGGCTATCGCCAGAGCGAGGTCGAAGAACACCGCGTAGGCACTCAAGCCCGCGCCGCGACTGGAGTTTGGTACCTGCTTGATCGCCTCCACCCCCAGCGCCGGGTACACCAGGGACAGGCCGAACCCCGTCAGCCCTGCGCCGAGCAAGGCATAGCCAGTGGAGGGCGCGAGCCAGAGCAATACCAGCCCCACAACCTCAATGCACATGCAGGCGATAGCTGAATTGAAGCCGCCAAAACGGCTGATGCTGGAAATGAACAGCACCCGGGCCAGGATGAAGCACACGCCGAACACCGTCAGGCAATACGCCGCACCTGTCCAGCCACGGTTCACGTAGTACAGGGTGATGAAGGTGGTCAGAGTGCCATAGCCGATCGACGCCAGGCTCAGGCTGGCCCCGAACGGTGCGATGCGCCCGAACACCGCCCAGAATGGCAGGCGCTCGCCGCGGATCACTGGTACTGAAGGTTTGTTGCGAATCAGCAACAGCGCGCCCCCCGCCAGCAATGACAGGGCGATTCCCAGGCTGGCGAAACCCAGCTGGCCGACCATCACCACGCCCAGGGGCGCACCGATGGCGATTGCGCCATAGGAAGCGATGCCGTTCCAGGAAATGGAGCGCGCAGTGTGTTCAGCGCCCACCTGGCCCATGCACCAGCTGATGGTGCCGACGCCGATCAGACCCTGGGCGATCCCCAGCAACAAACGCCCGGCAATCAGAATCAACAGGCTCAGCAGCGGCGTGCTTTGCAGGAGTGTCGACAGCCAGGTCAGCAGGCCACTCAGGACAATGCCCGACAACCCGTAGACGATCGCCCGTTTGGTGCCGACAGTGTCCGACATGCGTCCGGCCATCGGCCGGCTGAGCAGGGTAGCCAGGTACTGGCAGCCAATGGTCAGGCCAGCGACTATGGCGCTGAACCCCAGCTGGTCATGGACGTAGCCCGGCAGCACGGCGATCGGCAGGCCGATGCACAGGAAAGCGACGAAGGTGTAGAAGACGATGGAGACGATCTGCAGGGTGATCGCCATGGAGCTTTGCGGTGGCAGTTGCTGCGCAGACATGAGGGCTCGTTCGCGGGCGGCGGAGGGAGAGCTGCATCATGGCGCGGGCGAGAAACAAAAGGAAGCAGGCTAACGATCAAGATCAAAGGATCGCAGCCTTCGGCAGCTCCTACAGAGGGCGCATTCCAAGGTAGGAGCTGCCGAAGGCTGCGATCTGTTGATCTCCAAACAATAAAAAGCCCCGTCACCAGGACAGGGCTTTTACTTGCAGCTTGAAACTAATAGTTGCTCTTAAAACACCACGCCCTGACTGCGCAGGTAATCGTCATAGGTGCCGCTAAAGTCGATCACGCCGCTAGGGCTCAGCTCGATGATGCGGGTTGCCAGGGACGATACGAACTCGCGGTCGTGGCTGACAAAAATCAGCGTGCCCGGGTAGTTCTCCAGCGCCAGGTTCAGCGCCTCGATGGATTCCATGTCCAAGTGGTTGGTGGGTTCGTCCATGATCAGCACGTTCGGCTTTTGCAGGATCAGCTTGCCGAACAGCATGCGACCTTGCTCACCACCTGAGATGACCTTGACCGACTTGAGGATCTCGTCGTTGGAGAACAGCATCCGGCCGAGGGTGCCGCGAACGATTTGTTCGCCGCCCTGGGTCCACTGGCCCATCCAGTCGAACAGGTTGCAGTCGTCCTCGAAGTCGTGCGCGTGGTCCTGGGCGTAGTAGCCCAGTTCCGCGGCGTCGGTCCACTTCACGGTACCGGCGTCCGGGGTCAGCTCGTTGACCAGGGTGCGCAGCAGGGTGGTTTTGCCGATGCCGTTCGGGCCGATAATCGCTACGCGCTCGCCGGCTTCAACCTGGAAGCTGAACTCCTTGAACAGCGGCTTGCCGTCGAAGCCTTTGGCCATGCGCTCGACAATCACTGCCTGACGGTGCAGCTTCTTGGTTTGCTCGAAACGGATGAACGGGCTCACGCGGCTCGATGGCTTGACCTCGGCCAGCTGGATCTTGTCGATCGCCTTGGCGCGGGAAGTGGCCTGCTTGGCTTTCGAGGCGTTGGCCGAGAAGCGGCTGACGAACGACTGCAGTTCCGAAATTTGCGCTTTCTTCTTGGCGTTGTCAGACAGCAGCTGCTCGCGGGACTGGGTCGCCACGGTCATGTACTCGTCGTAGTTGCCCGGGAACAGGCGCAGCTCGCCGTAATCCAGGTCAGCCATGTGAGTACATACGCTGTTCAGGAAGTGACGGTCGTGAGAGATGATGATCATCAGGCTGGAGCGCTGGGTCAGTATGTTTTCCAGCCAGCGGATGGTGTTGATATCCAGGTGGTTGGTCGGTTCGTCGAGCAGCAGCACTTCAGGATCGGAGAACAGCGCCTGGGCGAGCAACACCCGCAGTTTCCAGCCCGGGGACACTTCACTCATCGGGCCGAAGTGCTGCTCGATGCCGATACCCAGGCCCAGCAGCAGTTCACCGGCACGGGATTCGGCGGTGTAGCCGTCCATTTCCGCGAATTCGGTTTCCAGCTCGGCCACGGCCATGCCGTCTTCTTCGGTCATTTCCGGCAGCGAGTAGATGCGGTCGCGCTCGGCCTTGACCTTCCACAGCTCTTCGTGACCCATGATCACGGTGTCGATCACGGTGAATTCTTCGTAGGCGAACTGGTCCTGGCGCAATTTACCCAGGCGCACGTTCGGTTCGAGCATGACCTGGCCGCCGGACGGTTCGAGGTCGCCGCCGAGGATTTTCATGAACGTCGACTTGCCGCAGCCGTTGGCGCCGATCAGGCCGTAGCAGTTGCCCGCGCCGAATTTGACCGAAACGTTTTCGAATAGCGGCTTGGCGCCGAACTGCATCGTGATGTTAGCTGTAGAGATCAAAGGTTTTTCCTGCGAAGCATTCAGAGTAGCTAGGGTTGCGGCAGTACCGATTCAGTACCCGTTTCCGGTATTCAAACCACGGGAAATGCATCCCGGTCAGAAGCGGAAGGTCCATCTGGCAATAAGTGGACAGCAGCATATGGAGCGCTTGGCCCGAGTCGAAGTGCGCTGAAACGGGGGTCATTCCCGTCATCAACCAAGGGGGGCGCGTAATGTTTGGCGGCGATTGTACTGGTCTGGCACCTGAAACGATAGGGCATTGAGGCTACACGGCTGCTTTGGCGGCGTCAGCGGACAGTTTTTCACATTTGCGGGTTAACCAGGGTCAGCAACTGTGGCTAAAATGCCACCTACTTGATGCCGACAGGCATGGATGCAGTTTGTTCACTCCTGACTTGTGACGATTTCCGTGAAGCTCATCATTGCCGCCATTTATATAGTCACGATCACTTACGTCCATCTGCGCGGTCGCGTGCGCCACAAGCCAGGCCGGCAACTGAGCGACCACTCGACGTTCCTCGCGCCGCTCAACTGTGTGCTGTACCTGTTCTCGAAACTGCCCAACAAACCTTACCTCGATCCGGCAGACTTTCCGGACCTGCGGCCGCTGCAGGAGCACTGGCAGGAGATTCGCGCGGAAGCACAGAACCTGATTCACGCCGGTGAAATCAAGCGTTCCAGCCACTATGACGATGTCGGCTTCAACTCCTTCTTCAAGACTGGCTGGAAACGTTTCTACCTCAAGTGGTACGGCGACAGCCATCCTTCGGCAAAGAAGTTGTGCCCGCGCACCACCGAACTGGTGCAGGGCATTGGCTCGATCAAAGCCGCGATGTTCGCCGAGCTGCCGCCCGGGTCCAGACTGGTGCGCCATCGTGATCCCTATGCCGGGTCCTACCGTTACCACCTGGGCCTGGAAACGCCGAATGATGCGGGCTGCTATATCAATGTCGACGGCGAGAATTACCACTGGCGCGACGGTGAAGCCGTAATGTTCGATGAGACCTTCATCCATTACGCGGAAAACACCACGAGTCACAATCGCATCATTCTGTTTTGCGATATCGAGCGGCCCATGAAGTATCGCTGGGCGGCAGCATTCAACGGCTGGTTCAGCCGCCATGTGATGTCCGCTGCCGGCGCACCGAACGATGCGGGCGACAAGACGGGCGGGATCAACCGGCTGTTTGGCAAGATCTACAAGATCCGCTTGCGCGGCAAGGCGCTAAAGAAGCGCAATCGCAAGCTCTATTATCTGGAAAAGTGGGCAATATTTGGCAGTTTGATCGCGGTTTTCGTGCTGATCTGATCAATGCCATCGCGAGCAGGACTGCACCTTCACAATCAATCATCCAGCCGATCGCTTGGTCGCCTTTTTCGCCGGTGCCGTCTTCGCCGTCGACTTGGTTTTCGCCGCCGGCCTGGCAGCAGCTTTCCCTCCCAGGCTACGCTTGAGCAACTCGGTCAAGTCGATGACATCCGCCGTCTTGCGTTCTTCCTCGCCGGTCGCCGTTTCCACATCTTCGATCTTGCCTTCATGGGCTTTCTTCTCGACCAGCGCCATGATCTTGTCCTCGAAACTGTCGCGATAGTCCTCGGGCGACCAGTCACCGCTCATGTCCTGCACCAGGCGCTTGGCCATGTCGAGCTCGCCCTTGGCCAGTTTGGGCTCGGTCACTTCGCTGCCCAGTTCCAGGGTATCGAGACTGCGAACCTCTTCCGGCCAGCGCAGCATCACCAGGACCATCGCCGACTCCAACGGCATCAGCGCTGCCAGGTGCTGGCGGGTATGCAGCACCACGTGGCACAGGGCGACTTTGTTGGTTTTGCTCAGGGTTTCACGCAGCAGCGCATAGACCTTGCCGCCGCGTTTGTCCGGGGCCAGGTAGTACGGCCTATCGATGTTCTGCAGCGGGATCTGCTCGCTGTCCACAAAGGAAAAGATGTCGATTGTCTGGGTGGAGAGCGGGTGGGCTGATTTGATTTCCTCTTCACTGAGCACCACGTAGCGACCCTTTTCGTACTGCACACCCTTGACGATGTGTTCCTTGGTCACCTCCTTGCCGGTTACCTTGTTCACCCGTTTATACCCGACCGGATCCATACTGCGACTGTCCAGCCAGTCAAAGTCCACGCCTTGGGAAGACGTCGCCGAAACCAGTGCTACAGGGATATGCACCAGCCCGAAACTGATTGCGCCTTTCCAGATTGCCCGTGCCATGGTCGTCTACTCGCGAGTGATGATCAGGTGACCCGCATCCCTCGGCAAAAGTTTCAGCCGATGATGCCCCGGCCCGCCGGGGTGCGGGGCATCCCTGGTCAACTGGTGTTACATCTTCGACGCGAGGTTTTGATTAACAAAACAGAACCCCCGGCGTAGCGTGGTATCGAAGACCCTATCCACGCCCACGTCGAGAGGTTCACCGATGAACAGGTTCGTGCTGGTCTGCACCGCACTAGCATGGAGTGCCGTACTGAGCCATCAGGCCCACGCGGCAGCGGTCCCTGAGTCGATGCTGTTGGCGCAAAGCCCTACGGGTAGTACCAGCAATCCCTACAACAGCCCCATCCGTCGGGCCAACCCCAATAGCATGCAAGGCACACAACCCAGTGCGCCGGCCATACGCGGGCCCAATACCGTACCAGTGCCCCGGCCACCCACCCTGGACAACGGCGGCATTGGCAATCGTGCACCGCAGACTCGCCCTGTGCCCGACAGCCCACCCAGGTTCATCCCCAACCCACCCCCTAGAGACGGCGATACCAACAATCGCTGAGCCTGGCTGACTATTTTGACGACATAAGGAACTGTGCATGTTGAGAAAATCCCTCCTGGCCACCTTCTGCGCCAGCGTCATGTTCACCACTGCACCCGCCGCCATTGCGGCATCAGTCCAGGAATTGAAGAGCGAGCTGGGCACGCTTGAAGTCACCACCCTCACTCAAGGTCTGGAGCATCCCTGGGCCCTGGCATTTCTGCCCGACCGCCAGGGCATGCTGGTAACCGAGCGCCCGGGCAACCTGCGGTTGGTCACCGTCGATGGCAAGCTTTCGGCCCCTATCAGCGGCGTGCCGGACGTGTGGGCCAAAGGCCAGGGTGGTTTGCTGGACGTTGTGCTGTCCCCGGACTTCAAGCAGGACCGCACGGTGTACCTGTCGTACGCCGAGGGTGGCGGCAAGGGGGACAAGGCCGGAACCGCAGTAGGTCGCGGGCAACTGTCGGCAGATTTGAAGACTCTGGAGAACTTCAAGGTGATCTTCCGCCAGGAGCCCAAGCTCTCGGTCGGCAATCACTTCGGCTCGCGACTGGTATTCGACCGCGACGGCTATCTGTTCATCACCCTGGGTGAAAACAACGACCGGCCAACCGCCCAGGACCTCGACAAGTTGCAGGGCAAGGTGGTCAGGATCTATCCCGATGGCCGGGTACCGGATGACAACCCCTTTGTCGGGCAGAACGGCGTGCGCCCGGAAATCTGGTCTTACGGTCAGCGTAACCCCCAAGGCGCGGCCCTCAACCCATGGACGGGCGTCCTCTGGGAAACCGAGCATGGCCCCCGCGGTGGCGATGAACTGAATGTGATCGAGCGCGGCAAGAACTACGGTTGGCCGCTGGCTACCCATGGCATCAACTATTCAGGCCAGCCCATTCCCGAAGCCACCGGCAAGACCGCCGAGGGCACGGTAGGGCCGCACCATGTCTGGGAGAAATCCCCGGGGCTGAGCGGTATGGCGTTCTACGATGCCGACCGGTTCAAGGTGTGGCAGCACAACGTGTTCATGGGGGCACTGGTCAGCCAGGAATTGATCCGCCTGCAGTTCAACGGGGACAAAGTGGTCCACGAGGAGCGCTTGATGGGCGAGCTCAACAAGCGCATTCGCGATGTGCGGCAGGGGCCCGACGGTTATTTGTACGTGCTGACGGATGAGAGCGATGGGGTGTTGTACAAGGTTGGGTTGAAGTAAATGCACCCACCTTCCCTGGGTTGAGCGGCGAGTCTGCAGGGGGCGATTGTAATTGGCCATTGACTTGCCATCAGCCGCCGGCTAATTTCGACCCATGACTTTCACCGTATCGCGCTGCCAGCCAAGCATTATTACCGCCATTCCTTATTTGGCGGGTTAGCTCACGACTGCAGCACCCAACCCGCCCTCGAGGCGGGTTTTTACTTTCTGTCTCCTGGGTTAAAGCCGCTACCGGCGTGGAAGCTGTTTGAAGGTCGCGATCTTTTCGTTTTTGAAGAGCAAAAGATCGCAGCCTTCGGCAGCTCCTACGTGGGTAATAAAGGAGACCGAGATGACCTACACCGCCAACCAGCAAGCCCTGCTTGCCCGTTACGTCAAGAAGATCCTCGCGGCGCCGGTTTACGAACTGGCCGTACTTACGCCATTGCAACCCGCACCCGCGTTGTCGGAAGCCCTGGGTAACCAGATCCTGCTGAAACGCGAGGACCTGCAGCCGACGTTCTCCTTCAAGATCCGCGGTGCCTATAACAAGCTGGTGCAACTGAGCGATGAGCAAAAAGCACGCGGTGTGATCACCGCGTCGGCCGGCAACCACGCACAAGGTGTTGCATTGGCAGCGCGAGAACTGGGAATCGCTGCGACCATCGTCATGCCCGCCACGACGCCGGAACTGAAGGTGCTGGGGGTGCGTAGCCGCGGCGCCGAGGCCGTGCTTCACGGAGAAAGCTTTCCGTTTGCCCTGGCATACGCCCTGGACCTGGCCGCGCGCACAGGCCGTACCTTTGTTTCGCCATTCGACGACCCGGAGGTGATCGCAGGGCAGGGCACTGTCGCCATGGAGATCCTGCGTCAGCACCCCGCAGACCTCGACGCGATCTTTGTGCCGGTGGGGGGTGGTGGACTGATCGCAGGCATTGCCGCATACGTCAAATACCTGCGTCCGCAAGTGCGCATCATCGGTGTGGAGTCCGAACACTCCGCTTGCCTGGGCGCAGCGCTGCAAGCCGATGAGCGCGTGGTGCTGCCGAACGTCGGCACCTTTGCCGACGGCGTTGCCGTGGCGCAAATAGGCGTCTATGGGTTTGAGGTATGTCGATTTTGCGTAGACGAAATGCTGACCGTGACCAATGACGAGTTGTGCGCTGCGATCAAGAATATCTACGACGATACCCGGTCGATCACCGAACCTTCCGGTGCACTGGCCGTGGCCGGTATCAAAAAGTATGTCGCCCGCACCCGAGCCCGTGGCCAGACCCTGGTGGCCATCGACTCGGGCGCCAACATCAACTTCGACAGCCTGCGCCACGTGGCTGAACGTGCCGCTTCATGCGGCGCGCCGGCCTGAGACTGGACACATTGCCGCATTCTTGCCGCCGTGTCCGGTTCGTGCAACCGGCCGGGGCAGGATTGCATTTTGCAGTGGCCCAGACGCTGCTTCTTGCAGTTTGCATGATCGCTTGCGCGCTCAACTTCCCTAACCCTTTGATTTGCCGATGAGCTGCACGGCGAAATCAGAGGCATGAATTATGCTGTAGATGTCCTTAAGCTGACCGCGCCTTTCATTGAGTCAGCGCCTGTTTATCGCTGGCAATCTGACAATAAGGAGAGGGTCGCCATGTTTCTTTCTGCCTTGGAACTTCGCAACATCATTGAAAGCAGTTTCCTGCCTAAACGCTGTTTATGTACGTTATCGCCTGACCTTTCCATGACCATCAAAGTGTTTTCCGACGGCGTGACGGATCAGGTCGACCTGGTTAAATCCGGTATAGACGCCAGCCATCTTAACGGCAGGCGAGAGATCAACGAGCTGATTGCGGGGCTGCGCTCCGATATCGATCTCCATGCACACAAGCAAACGCTGCACCCGGACCGCAAGGCGCTTTAATCTCTGATGATAATCGCCGGCGATCTGACTATTACTAAAGGGTCTGGCCTGACAACAGGCCAGACCCTTTGTCGTCAGTTCTGCAAGCTGCAAGCATCCGACAATTTGCGATAGCTGATTTGCGCAGGTTGCCCGGCGTTGTCGATGTATTTCATTTCAGCCGTCACCACTTTGCAGTCCAGGGTCGAAGGTTCGGTCAGGGCGATCACCTTGGCGACGTGCAGGGGCATCCCGTAATGGTAGGGCACCGCTTGGCTGGTACCTGCGTCATTGGCATGGGCGATGCCGGCCCAGGAAATGCTGGCAAGGGTAGTGGCGAGCAATATCGTTTGAATTCTCATGAGCATACTCCAGCGCAGACAAAGGTCAGCTCGACCATCAGGATCGAGCGGTCCGCACTGGGCTGTCAGGCAAGCTGCAGGCGTGCGGTCCAGTCAATTATTGGACCGCACAGTTAAGCGATGGTTAACCTCGCCGTATGCCACCTGTCGGCTGGAGGCTGCTATTTCAGGTTTATTGCAGCTGATGCCGATACGGCAAGTCCGGCCCGGTCCTAGTGCACGTCAGCGCCGCTGCGCGCAACGCAAACCTGAGCATTGCATCAGTCTGCTCGCGTCCTAATTGCTGCAATCCCTGCACAGAATCCAGTTGCTGCTCCGTCAGCCAGGCGATCAACGCCGCCTGGAAGGTGTCGCCCGCACCGACGGTGTCGGCAATCTCCACGGCGCAGGCCGGTACCGACCAGGCGCCGTGTCGACGACTGAACACCGTCGCACCTTCGCCCCCGCGAGTCAGGAACACCAGCTGACAGCGATGCTCCAGCCACCCCTGGATCACCCGCTGCGGGTCCTGTTCGGGATATAACAGGCTCAGGTCCTCGTCGCTGACCTTGATCAGGTCGGCATGCTCGACCAGCATCGCCACTCGCGAGCGCCACAGTTCGATGTTTGGCTCTGGATTGAGCCGCACATTCGGATCGAGGCTGATCAAGCGCTTACCGCTTTCCCTGCGCACCAATGCCAGCAGGGTATCGGCAACCGGCTGTACCACCAGCGAGTAGGAGCCAACATGCAGGCCGCGTATGTAGGCCGGCAGCAGCGGAAGATGGTCGAGGCGCAGCTGCCGGTCAGCACAACCTTCGCCCCGGAAGCTGTAATGCGGCGAGCCATTGGCGCCCACGGCGACCATCGCCAGGGTTGTGGGCGCCGCGAATTCCACCACGAAGTCGGTACCGACACCTTCGTCCTGCAACACCTGCTGCAAACGCTTGCCCAGGTAATCGCTCGACAGCCCGGCAAACAGCGCGGCCTCTACGCCCAGCCGGCGCAAACCCACGGCCACATTGAACGGCGAACCACCGGCAATGGCCTTGAAATTCACTTTGGACGCCAGGCCACTGACGTCTTCTTCACTGAAAAAATCGAACAGCGCTTCGCCACACACCAGATACATGATTATTCACTCTTCAAAGGGTTGCGACATGCTGTCGGTAACGTTTGTACGTCGTGCCCTCGACCACCCGAAGTCTCACTCGGGTTACTGAGGCTGACGGTTTTTCGCTTCGATCCACTGCGACATGTATTGAGTGCTCTTGTGCTGGTGATGGCGCAGCATGCTGCCGGTAAAGTTGTCGCGCCGGATTGAACCCAGGTTTCGACGGCATTCTTCAATTCGGGTGATCAGTGCGGGGCCATGTTGCGCCTGGCGATAGCGCTGCCCGAGCAGGTGAAGGCCTTTGGCCTGTGCGGCCAGCCAGCAGGTGCGGTCGTTGTGCAGTTGTACCGCGCTGTCGGCAAACGCCTGGGCCGTGCGGGTAATTGCACCTGGCCAGGGTTCCAGGCCGTGCATGCCTTCTGCCCCCACTGGTGTTGTGACATTCGGCGTGCCGCACAGCATCGCATCCACCAGCTTGCCCTTGATACCCGCGCCAAAGCGCAAGGGAGCCAGGCACACCCTGGCCGCAGACATGACTTGCAAGGCATCCTCGGCCCAGTTCATCACATGAAAACCCTGGGCGGCGTTGTGCAGTGCGGTTGCCTTGGGCGGTGTGTAAGCCCCATAGATGTGCAGCTGGGCAGCGGGCAATTGCTGGCGAATCAACGGCCAGATCGTAGTCTTGAGCCACAGCACTGCATCCCAGTTCGGCGAATGCCGGAAGTTGCCGATGCTGAGAAAATGCGCGCGGTCTTCGAAGCGAGTCGATGGCCGGGTGGGCACATCGATCATCAGCGGACACCAGTGCAACAATTCACGGGGCACCATGAACTGCTGCACCAGTAACTCGATCTCCACCTCGGAGATCATCAGCGTCAGGTCGCAACGATAAATGGCAGCAAGCTCACGCTTGGCCAGGTCGGCATCGGCCATGAGTTCGAATTCCTGCCGTAACGCGGGGGCAAACAATTCGTTGAAGTCTTCGAGGTCAGCGCTGGCCTTCAAGCGCTCCTTGAGGCGTTGGTGCCTGGCGTGACGCAGGCTCTGCAGGTCTGAAGTTTCCAGCACTCGCAGTGCATTGGGGCAGTGCTTTTCTACCCGCCAGCCGAATTGTTCTTCCATCATAAACTGGTCGAACAGCACGACATCCGGGGCCAGCTCACTGACAAACGCGTCGAAACTGCTGTTGTTGAGTTCGATCGGCACCTGGCGAATGCCCAGGGCGGTGAGGTCAGCCGGGTGCTCGCCAGCACCTGCCGGGCTGCTGAACGTAATGTCCCAGCCCTGTTGCAGGAAGGTTTCGAGGATTTGCATCACATGGCCGCTGGCCGCCGAGGAGCGGGGCTCGGGCCAAACGTAACCAATCACCAGGACTTTGGCTGCGCGGGGCTGACTCATTGAGGGTGGTTCCTTGAAGCGGGCAGGGGGACATGCGGAAAAAAGCGCGCAATTAAAGCACAGTCCGCAGCGATCCTGGCGCTATGAGGGTTTAGCTGGCGGCCTGCAGGATGCCCTTGACCTTGTCCCGCAGCGCATCGATCGAGAACGGCTTGCCAATCAGGTGCATGCCCTCAGGCACATCAATGTTTTCGGCGTAACCGCTGGCAAACAGGATTGGCAAGCGGGCACGCAGCTGACGCGCCTTGTCGGCCAGCTCACGTCCGTCCATGCCCGGCAGGCCGACATCAGTCATCATCAGATCGATGGTTTGCCCGGCGTTGGCCAGGAACGCCAGCGCCTGTTCGCCGCCATCAGCCTCCAGCACCTCGAATTCCAGTTCCTCCAGTACATCGACGATCAACATGCGCACGATGTCGTCGTCTTCGACTACCAGGATGATGGACGCGGCGGAAGACATAATAGGGTTCCCAAAGATTGAAATGGCGTTGGCCGGTCGATCAGATTCGCCGGAGTCTTGCTTGAGTAAACGGCGGGACCCGACAAGTTCCCTTCGTGCTGAAAAAAGAATAGCTGCTCAAGCGCGGGAAGGATAACCGCTCCTTGGTTCTGGAACAGCTGAATGTAGGATATTGCTGAAATACCCGTCAGAAAATTGGATCAATATGCCCGTTATGGGGCAAACTCCCTGTTTTTTAACAGTTCGACAAGGCTCCCACATGACCTCTGCGTCTTCGGTAGATGAGCAACGATTCCGTAAACTCCTGAGTCGCAACGTCAGCCTGCCATTGGGTGTGGGCGTTCTCAGTGCGGTGTTCTTCGTGTCCCTGATCCTCTATCTGTTGTCAACCATCCAGTGGGTGGAACATACCGATCGGGTGATCAATAACGCCAATGAAGCGGTGAAGCTGACCGTCGATCTGGAAACCGGGATGCGCGGCTATCTGCTCAGCGGTGACGAGAAGTTTCTCGAACCCTATGAAACCGCACGCCCGCGAATCAAGGTGGCTCTCGACACCTTGCTGGAACTGACCAGTGACAACCCGGTACAAACCGATCGCCTGCGTCGCCTCGAGGCGCTGCAGGCTGAATGGGCCGGCTACGCGCAATCGATGATCGATTTGCAACGTTCCAGTGGTGACTACCGTGGTGCGGTCAAGGCCGGGCGCGGCAAACGCCTGACCGATGAAATACGCAAGCAGTTCGAAGACGTGATCGAGATGGAACAGCAGTTGCGCGCCTCGCGCAATGAAGAGGTGCGTCGCACCACCATCTGGAGCATTGCCCTGTACTTGCTGTTCGTCGCCGGGATCAGTGCGCTGCTGGCCTATATAGGCCGCCGCGATCTGCTCAACCTGTCGCAAAACTACGCCGCCAACCTGGCCGCGCAGCAGTCCAGCGCCAATCGTTTGGAGCAGCAGGCCTGGCTGCGCAATGGCCAGACTGAACTCGCCGAACAGGTACTGGGGCAGCTGTCGCTAAACGTGCTGGGGCGCAATATCCTGCAGTTCTGCGCGCAGTACCTCGGTTCGGCGGTGGCGGCTATCTATGTACGCGAAGAGCACGGTGGCCTCAAGCGTATTGCGTCCTACGGGTTTTCCCGGGAACAGGAAGAGCGTGAGCACTACATTTATAGCGATGAAGGGATTGTCGGGCAGGTGGCGCAACGGGCCGAGGTGATTCGCCTGGACCAGGTGCCCGGTGACTACTTCAAGGTCAGCTCCGCCCTGGGCGAAGGGCTGCCGCACAGTGTGTTGGTGGTGCCTACCAGCGACGATGAGCGGGTCAATGGCGTGATCGAGCTGGGCTTTCTGCGCCCGCTCAGTGACCGTGACGTCGAGTTGCTGGAGCTGATTGCCGGCAACATTGGCACCTCGATCGAGGCCGCGCGCTATCGCCAGCGCCTGCAAGAGGTGCTGGCCGAAACCCAGCAACTCAATGAAGAGCTGCAGGTTCAGCAGGAAGAACTCAAGACCGCCAACGAAGAGCTCGAAGAGCAGTCGCGCATCCTCAAGGAGTCCCAGGCACACCTGGAAACCCAGCAGGTGGAGCTGGAGCAGACCAATGAACAGCTGGCCGAGCAGGCGCAGATCCTCGCCGATCAGCGCGACGCCATGGACCAGAAGAACACCGAGCTCAATCTGGCTCAAACGCAGCTGGAAGAGCGTGCCGAGGAATTGCAGCGTTCGAGCAAGTACAAGTCCGAGTTCCTCGCCAACATGTCCCATGAGCTGCGCACGCCGCTGAACAGCTCGCTGATCCTGGCCAAACTGCTGGCGGAAAATCCCCAGGACAACCTCAGCGCCGAGCAGGTCAAGTTTGCCGAATCGATCTATTCGGCAGGCAACGATCTGCTGCACCTGATCAACGACATCCTCGACATTTCCAAGGTCGAGGCCGGCAAGCTGGAAATGCTGCCCGAGAACACCAGCGTCGCACGCCTGGTGGACGGCTTGCGCGGGATGTTCCAGCCGCTGGCGACGCAAAAGAAGCTGGATTTCCAGGTCGAGCTGCAAGACGGTTCGCCGCTGATGATCTACACCGACCGCCAGCGCCTGGAGCAGGTGATCAAGAACCTGCTGTCCAACGCCGTGAAGTTCACCGAGAGCGGCACGGTCAGCCTTACTGTTACCGGCATGCCGGATGATGGCATTGCATTCGTCGTGCGCGATTCCGGGATTGGCATTGCCGCCGATCAGCAGGAAAGCATCTTCGAAGCCTTCCGCCAGGCCGACGGCACCACCAACCGGCGCTACGGCGGCACCGGCCTGGGGCTGTCGATTTCCCGGGATCTGGCCGCATTGCTCGGTGGTTCCATCAGCGTCACCAGTGAACCGGGGCAGGGCAGCGTGTTCACCCTGGTGCTGCCGCAACAATATGTCGAGCCAGGTGAAAGCCCTGTCTCGCCGGTAGCTCCGGCGCCCGTGGCGGTCTCGCACAAAGTCGCCGCGCCGCCTGCGCTGGCACCGTTGATTGCCCCGATCGACATCCCAAGCTTCAACGATGACCGCAGCAAGGCGCCGTTTGCCACGCGTTGCATCCTGGTGGTGGAGGACGAGCCGAATTTCGCTCACATTCTTTACGACCTGGCGCATGAGCTGGGCTATCAGTGCCTGGTTGCCCATGGCGCCGACGAAGGTTACAACCTGGCCAGGGAGTACATCCCGGACGCGATCCTGCTGGACATGCGCCTGCCAGACCATTCCGGCCTGACCGTGCTGCAGCGCCTCAAGGAGCACGCAGACACGCGGCATATCCCGGTGCACGTGATTTCGGTAGAGGATCGAGTGGAAGCTGCCATGCACATGGGCGCCATCGGCTACGCCGTCAAACCGACCACCCGTGAAGAGCTCAAGGATGTTTTCGCCCGCCTGGAAGCCAAGCTGACCCAGAAGGTCAAGCGCGTTCTGCTGGTGGAAGATGACGACCTGCAGCGCGACAGCATTGCCCGCCTGATCGGCGACGAAGACATCGAGATCACCGCGGTTGGCTATGCCCAGGAAGCGCTGCAGCTGCTGCGCACCACCATCTACGACTGCATGATCATCGACCTGAAACTGCCGGACATGCTGGGCAATGAACTGCTCAAGCGCATGTCCACCGAGGACATCTGCTCCTTCCCGCCTGTGATCGTCTACACCGGCCGCAACCTTACCCGGGATGAAGAAGCAGAGCTGCGCAAGTACTCGCGCTCGATCATCATCAAGGGCGCGCGCTCACCGGAGCGTTTGCTGGACGAGGTGACACTCTTTTTGCACAAAGTCGAATCGCAGCTGTCCCATGAACGGCAGAAGATGCTCAAGACCGCCCGCAGCCGCGACAAGGTCTTCGAGGGTCGCAAAGTGCTGTTGGTGGACGACGACGTACGCAATATCTTCGCCCTCACCAGCGCGCTCGAGCAAAAAGGCGCAGTCGTGGTCATTGGCCGTAACGGCCGTGAAGCGATTGAAAAGTTGAATGAAGTCGAGGACATCGATCTGGTGTTGATGGACGTAATGATGCCGGAGATGGACGGCTTTGAAGCCACCATCGAGATTCGCAAGGACCCGCGCTGGCGCAAGCTGCCGATCATTGCGGTGACGGCCAAGGCCATGAAGAATGATCAGGAACGCTGCCTGCAGGCCGGCTCCAATGATTACCTGGCCAAGCCCATTGACCTGGATCGCCTGTTCTCGTTGATTCGAGTGTGGTTACCTAAGATGGAACGCATTTAGTGCCAGCCAATACCGAAATCGAATTGCGGCTGCTGATCGAGGCCATTTACCTCAAGTACAGCTATGACTTTCGCGACTACTCCGGCGCTTCGATCAAGCGCCGGGTGCAGCACGCGTTGGGGCAGTTCGAATGTGCGACCATTTCGGCGCTGCAGGAGAAGGTCCTGCACGACCCGACGGCGTTCATGCAATTGCTGCAGCTGCTGACCATCCCGGTCAGCGAGATGTTTCGCGACCCCTCGCACTTCCTGGCCATTCGCCAGGAAGTGGTGCCGTTGCTCAAGACCTACCCCTCGATCAAGATCTGGATCGCCGGCTGCAGCACGGGGGAAGAAGTCTATTCCATGGCGATCCTGCTGCGCGAAGAAGGCTTGCTCGACCGCACCATCATCTACGCCACCGACATCAACCCGCGCTCTCTGGATAAAGCCAAGCAAGGCATCTTTTCCATGGAAAACGTGCGGGCCTACACGGCTAACTACCAGAAAGCCGGTGGCCAGCGTGCGTTCTCCGAGTACTACACGGCCGCCTATGGCTACGCGATTTTCGACAAGTCGCTGTGCGAGAACGTGACCTTTGCCGATCACAGCTTGGCCACTGACAGTGTGTTCTCAGAAACTCAATTAATTTCATGCCGTAACGTGTTGATTTATTTCAATAAAAAACTACAGGATAGGGCTTTCGGCTTGTTTCACGAGTCCCTGTGCCACCGCGGCTTCCTGGTGCTGGGCAGCAAGGAGACACCGGAGTTTTCAGCCTTCGGCAAGCAGTTCGAACCCTTGGTCAAACAAGAACGGATCTACCGCAAATCATGAGCCATTCTTCGATTGAAGCCATCGTGATCGGTGCCTCGGCAGGCGGGGTCGAAGCCTTGCTGAACATTCTCAGCCCGCTGCGCGCAGGCTTCATGCTGCCGATCATCGTCGTGTTGCACCTGCCGGATGCGCGCCGCAGTCATCTGGCCGAAGTGTTCGCCCGCCGGGTCTCGATGCCGGTGCTGGAAGCAAGTGACAAGACGCCGGTAGTGCCGGGCACGCTGTATTTTGCGGCGCCCGGTTATCACCTCTCGGTGGAACAGGACCGGACCTTCTCCCTGAGCCTGGAAGATCGCGTGCACCACTCGCGCCCGGCCATCGATTACCTGTTCGAATCGGCGGCCGATGCCTATGGCGTCAACCTCGCTGCAGTGCTGTTGACCGGCGCCAACCGGGACGGTGCCAGCGGCCTGGCACAGGTCAAGGACCGGGGCGGCCTGACCATCGTCCAGGATCCACAAGAGGCGCAGGTGGCCACCATGCCGTTGGCGGCATTGGCGACCCACCAGCCGGATCACATTCTTCCCATTCACGGCATCGGCCGTCTGCTTGTCGAGCTGGAACGAATCGCATGCTAAGTAATATTCAAGCCAAACTGCTGATCGTCGACGATCTGCCGGAGAACCTGCTGGCGCTCGAAGCGCTGATCAAGCGTGAAGACCGCATGGTCTACAAGGCCTTGTCCGCCGACGAAGCCCTGTCCCTGCTGCTGCAGCACGAGTTCGCCATGGCCATTCTCGACGTGCAGATGCCCGGCATGAACGGCTTTGAACTGGCCGAGTTGATGCGCGGCACGGAAAAGACCCGGAACATTCCGATCGTGTTCGTCAGCGCCGCCGGTCGCGAGCTCAATTACGCGTTCAAGGGCTACGAAAGCGGGGCAGTGGACTTCCTGCACAAACCGCTGGATATCCATGCGGTCAAGAGCAAGGTCAATGTGTTCGTCGACCTGTATCGCCAGAGCAAGGCGATGAAGCAACAGGTCGAGGCGCTTGAGCAAAGCCGTCGCGAGCAGGAAGCGCTGCTGCAGCAATTACAAAGTACCCAGCTGGAACTGGAGCAGGCAGTGCGCATGCGCGATGACTTCATGTCGATCGTCGCCCACGAAGTGCGAACGCCGCTCAATGGCTTGATCCTGGAAACCCAGCTGCGCAAGATGCACCTGGCCCGGGAAAACGCCGCCGCTTTCACCCTGGACAAGATGCACGCCATGGTCGATCGCGACGAACGGCAGATAAAAAGCCTGATCCGCCTGATCGAAGACATGCTGGATGTTTCGCGGATTCGTACCGGGAAACTGTCGATCCGCCCAAGCCGCTTCGATCTCTCGGCGCTGGTGCGTGGTTTGCTGCAAAACTTCGCCCCGCAAATCGACGCGGCCGAGTCGTCGGTTTCCCTGGATGCCGATGAACCGATAGAGGGCAATTGGGATGAATTTCGTATCGAACAAGTGATCTCAAACTTGTTGACCAACGCTTTACGGTACGGCGCCAAAAGCCCGATCGCCGTGAAGGTGTACAGTGAGAACGGTCAGGCGCGGGTAGAAGTGCAGGATCAAGGGATCGGCATCGGTGAAGAAAACCAGAAGCGGATCTTCCAGCAATTCGAGCGCGTCACGGCCAAGCATGCCGTCGCCGGCCTGGGCCTGGGCCTGTTTATTTCAGAACAGATTGTGACGGCCCACGGCGGTACCATTACGGTCGAAAGCCGGATTGGCGAAGGCGCCCTGTTTCGCGTTTGTCTGCCGCTGTAGGAAATCAGGCAGATAAACGCAACCTCTGGTCGACCCCACGGTCGTATCAGCAGCTATTGACCGAACAAAGGCTTCCCATGAGTGAAGATGCGCAAGATGTAGTACTTGTCGTCGAGGATGACCCCTCGATATTGATGGTGTTGTCCGCTTATTTATCGGGCGAGGGCTACCGCGTGCTGCAGGCTGAGAACGGCGAGGAGGCCTTCGCTATCCTCGCGAGCAAACCTCACCTGGACATGATGATCACCGACTTCCGCCTGCCCGGTGGCATTTCCGGCGTGCAGATTGCCGAGCCCGCAGTAAAATTGCGACCGGAACTGAAGGTGATCTTCATCAGCGGCTACCCGCAGGAAATCCGCGAGACCGACAGCCCGATTACCCGCAAGGCACCCATCCTGGGCAAACCATTCGATCTGGATGTGTTGCAGGAATTGATGCGGGACATGCTGTCGTAGAAGCTGCGAAGACACCCCGCAGCTGCTGCGTAGGAGCTGTCGAGTGAAACGAGGCTGCGATCTTTTGATCTGAAATAATCCAGCGCGATCCCTCGATCCCGAAATCAAAATCAAAAGATCGCAGCCTTCGGCAGCTCCTACCGGTCACAAACCGGCCAAACCGGCCAAACCCGGTCAAAGCGGGTCAAGCCAAGCCAAAACCGGTCAAAAAAGCCTGCAGGCTCAAATATGGATCATCTCCCGCACCTTCGCCGTCAACAGGTCGAAGGTGAAGGGCTTGGTGATCATCTGCATCCCAGGGTCAAGAAACCCGCCACGCACCGCCGCGTGTTCTGCGTAACCGGTAATGAACAACACCTTGAGATCCGGCCGGAACTGCCGCCCGATCTCCGCCAGCTGCCGCCCGTTCATGCCAGGCAGCCCGACGTCACTGATCATCAGGTCGATGCGTTGCGTCGAGTCGAGAATCGGTACTGCGCTGTCTGCGTCGCCGGCTTCCACATAGGCGTAGCCAAGATCGCTCAGGACCGTGCTGACGAGCACTCGCACCGCCGGATCATCTTCAACGATCAACACTGTCTCGCCGTTTCGCGCGTAGGGCGCATGAGGTGCATCCACCGGCAAATACTGTGGCACATCACCGCCAAAACGCGGCAGGTACAGGCTCACGGTAGTGCCCGCACCCACTTCACTGCTAATGGCCACATGCCCCCGAGACTGCTTGCTGAAACCATAGATCATCGACAGGCCCAGTCCCGTGCCCTGGCCGATGGGCTTGGTGGTGAAGAAGGGGTCAAAGGCCCGGCTGATGGTGCTTTGTGGCATGCCGCAGCCGTTGTCTGTGACGCTGAGCATCACGTAGTCGCCCGGCGCCAGATTGGCATGGGCGTCGGTAAAGGTCGCATCCAGGTGTTCGTTGCGAGTCTTGACCACCAGCTTGCCGCCGTTGGGCATGGCGTCCCGGGCATTGATGACGAGGTTGAGCAGGGCGCTTTCCAGCTGATTGGGATCGGCCTCGGCCACCCACAGTTGCTGATCCAGCTGCATGTCCAGCTGAATGCTTTCGTCAATGCTGCGCTGCAACAGCTCGCCCATGGAGACCACCAGGGCGTTCATCTCCACGGGTTTGGAATCCAGCGACTGGCGGCGTGAAAACGCCAGCAGCCGGTGGGTCAGGCCGGCGGCGCGATTGGCCGAGGTCACACCCAGGTCGATCAAGCCGTCCAGGTCGTCCGTGCGACCACGGGCCAGACGCCGGCGTAACAGCTCCAGGCTGCCAATGATCCCGGTCAACATGTTGTTGAAGTCGTGAGCAATGCCACCCGTGAGCTGTCCCACGGCTTCCATTTTTTGCGACTGGCGCAGGACTTCTTCGTTATGGCGCAACTGCGCGGTGCGTTCCTCGACCTGTTGTTCCAGGGTTTCGAGGGTATTCTGCAGGCGTAGCTCGCTCTGACTCAGGTCGATCAGCCGGTCCCTGGCTTCGTACTGTCGTCGGCGCCCGCGCAAGGCGGTGGTGACCAGGCTGATCAAGGTCACCGGATGAGGGGAGCCCGCAGAATTCGGAAAAAATCGTACGCTAAGCCCTGAATCCAAGTCTGGGGAGCAGCGAAACAGGAAATGCACTTAAGTCAACTCCCTGTTTCGTGACCCATGGGCATGATTACGCCGGTGGCGTTCTGATGGGGGTCACCTCAGAAAACGGAAAATAAAGCCCTCTAAGCCGTAAGTAAGCGTGCTCCTGTTAAAGCCACAGCTAGAACTAACTGCATAGTGCGCATCGAGGTATTTTCTAAGCCTTATAATCGAGTTTCGTTATCGAATTTCGATGATTATGGTTCAACCTGTTGCAAATCATGAAGGCGAAAGCATGACCACCACCCCTCCCAATGACAGCAGACCATGGTCGGTCTTTCTTATTTTTCTGCGACTTGGATTGACCTCTTTCGGCGGGCCCATCGCGCATTTGGGCTATTTCCGCGCCGAATTCGTCACACGGCGGCGCTGGCTCACTGAACGGAGTTATGCTGACTTGGTCGCGCTTTGTCAGTTCTTGCCAGGGCCAGCAAGCAGCCAGGTCGGCATAGCGGTAGGACTGTCTCGGGCTGGATACAGCGGGGCGCTGGCTGCATGGGCTGGCTTCACGCTGCCGTCTGCCATAGCCTTGATCCTTTTTGCGCTCGGCATCTCCAGCTATGGAGATTACGTCTCGCAGGGCATGTTGCATGGTTTAAAAGTGGTGGCTGTTGCCGTGGTCGCTCAAGCGGTATGGGGCATGGCGCGCAACCTATGCACGGATGGGCTGCGAATCACCATAATGGCCATTGCTACCTGTCTAGTTTTACTTGTGCCGTCCGCATGGGGGCAGGTCGGCGTGATTGCTATCGCAGGCATCGCAGGCCGGTTGTTGTTCAAACCAGCGCAAATTATTGAGCACGACCCACTACCTATCACGGTCAGTCATCGGGCGGGCGTGCTCTGGCTCTCGCTGTTCTTTGTCTTGCTGATTGGTCTGCCGGTGTTGGCCAAACTAATGCCAAGTCAAACTATGGAAATCGTGGATTCCTTCTATCGTGTCGGATCACTGGTGTTCGGCGGTGGTCACGTTGTGCTGCCATTGCTGCAAGCCGAAGTGGTGCCCTCAGGCTGGGTGAGCAATGAATCCTTCCTCGCCGGGTACGGGGCAGCTCAAGCGGTACCCGGCCCCTTGTTCACTTTCGCCGCGTTCCTTGGTGCCTCGATGAACACCGCTCCGTCGGGCTGGATCGGCGGCATCGTGTGCCTACTGGCTATCTTCGCGCCCTCGTTCTTACTGGTAGTCGGGGCAATGCCATTTTGGGAGCTCCTGCGCCGCAATACAGGCACCCAAGCCGCGCTGGCCGGGATCAATGCCGCTGTAGTTGGCCTGCTGCTGGCCGCGCTCTATCACCCTGTATGGACTAGCGCTATTTTTCAGCCGCAAGACTTCGGCTTGGCATTAGTCGCCCTTGTCGCACTTATGTTCTGGAAGCTCCCGCCGTGGCTGGTTGTCGTCAGCAGCGCTGCAGCTGGGTGGGTGTTGAGTGCCGCGCTGTGAGGCACGAAAAATGACGGACAAAGACCTCTACGGCGGTTTGATCCGCCTGCACATCCTTCACCATGCAGCAGAGGAACCCGTCTTTGGACTGGGGATCATCGAAGAGCTACGCCGACACGGCTACGAGATGAGCGCCGGTACGGTGTACCCGATGCTGCACGGTCTGGAAAAAAAAGACTATCTGACCTCCCGTCACGAACGCACCGGGCGACGTGAACGGCGTGTTTATGAAATTACTGAACAAGGTAGAACTGCACTTGCTGATGCGAAAGAAAAGGTCAAGGAGCTGTTCGGGGAGCTGATAGAAGGAGATTGAGTTTTTGCTTCAATGTCAGGTTGAGCTATACCCCATCCTGATGTCAGGCAAAGCCATGTCACTCCGTCAGAATAGAGTCCTGTTTAGCATTCTTTGACAAGTGCTTGCCAAGGTCATAGATTTCACCCTGACAGATTTAGGGCTTTGGGAGCAATGGAACAGAAAGTGCCCTTAAGCCCTCCCACCAATCTTGCCCGTGGAGGCATCGTGCAGGGACAACGTATTGGCTATGTCCGGGTCAGCAGCTTCGACCAGAACCCGGAACGCCAACTGGAACAGACCGAGGTGAGCAAGCTGTTCACCGACAAGGCCTCAGGAAAGGATACCCAGCGTCCGCAGCTGGAGGCCATGCTCGGCTTCGTTCGTGAAGGTGATACGGTCGTGGTGCACAGTATGGATCGCTTGGCCCGCAACCTGGATGACCTGCGCCGCCTAGTGCAAAAGCTGACCAGTCGCGGCGTGCGTATCGAGTTTTTGAAGGAAGGCCTGGTATTCACTGGTGATGATTCGCCGATGGCCAATCTGATGCTGTCGGTCATGGGGGCCTTCGCCGAGTTCGAGCGAGCGCTCATTCGCGAACGACAGCGCGAGGGCATCGCCCTGGCCAAGCAACGTGGCGCTTACCGGGGGCGTAAGAAAGCCCTGTCCGACGAACAAACCGTCGCAGTCCGGCAACGGGCTGCTGCCGGCGAACCGAAAACCCGGTTGGCCCGTGAGTTCGGTATAAGTAGAGAAACCCTCTACCAGTACCTTCGCACGGATGACTGATACATGCCCCGTCGCTCGATACTCTCGGCCTCTGAGCGCGACACTCTGCTTGCGCTGCCGGAAAGCCAGGACGATCTGATCCGCTACTACACCTTCAACGAGTCCGACCTGTCGCTGATCCGTCAGCGACGGGGTGATGCCAATCGCCTCGGCTTTGCCGTGCAACTCTGCCTGCTGCGCTACCCCGGTTACGCCCTGGCCAGCGACAGCGTGCTGCCAGATCCGGTCATTGAGTGGGTGGCCCGACAGGTTCAGGCTGCGCCCGAAAGCTGGGCTAAGTACGGTGAGCGCGATGTCACCCGCCGTGAACATGCCCAGGAGTTACGAACCTACCTGGGCTTGTTGCCGTTCGGGCTGTCAGATTTTCGCGTCCTGGTACGTGAGCTGACCGACCTGGCCCAGCAGACCGACAAAGGTTTGTTACTGGCAGGGCAGGCTCTGGAGGGCCTGCGTCAGCAACGGCGGATCTTGCCGACCCTGACGGTGATCGACCGGGCCTGCTCCGAAGCCGTGACGCGAGCGAACCGGAGGGTCTACCGTGCCTTAATCGCGCCGCTGAGCCAGCAGCATCGCAACAAACTCGACGAACTGTTGACCGTCAAGACGGGCAGCAACAGTACTTGGTTGACCTGGCTGCGGCAGTCACCGTTGAAACCGAATTCGCGGCACATGATGGAGCACATCGAGCGGCTGAAGATTTTTCAACTGGTGGCCCTGCCCGAAGGGCTCGACAGGCATATCCACCAGAACCGCTTGCTCAAGCTTGCCCGCGAAGGTGGGCAGATGATGCCTCAGGATCTTGGCAAGTTCGAGAATGAACGGCGTTACGCCACTTTGGTGGCCGTAGTGCTGGAAAGCACCGCAACGGTGACCGATGAACTGGTAGATCTGCACGACCGTATTCTGATCAAACTGTTCAGCAGCGCCAAAAACAAGCATCAGCAGCAATTCCAGAAACAGGGTAAGGCGATCAACGACAAGGTGCGCCTGTACTCGAAGATAGGTCAGGCTCTGCTGGACGCCAAAGCATCAGGTGACGATCCGTTCGCCGCCATCGAGGCGGTCATCCCTTGGGATGAATTCGCCCAGAGCGTCACTGATGCCGATCTGCTGGCCCGCCCCGAGGCCTTCGACCATCTGCACCTGGTCAGCGAGAATTTCAACACCCTGCGCCGTTATACACCGGCCTTTCTGGAGGTGCTTCAGCTGCGAGCTGCACCGGCAGCGCAACGTGTGCTGGATGCCATCCAGCAACTGCGGGAAATGAACGCGGACAATCTGCGCAAGGTGCCGTCGGACGCACCGATTGCGTTCATCAAGCCGCGCTGGAAACCGCTGGTGATCACACCGGAAGGCATTGATCGGCGCTTCTACGAAATCTGCGCCTTGTCCGAGCTGAAAAACGCGCTGCGTTCCGGCGACATCTGGGTCAAGGGTTCCCGGCAATTCCGTGATTTTGAAGATTATCTCCTGCCACCCGCGAAGTTTGCCGCACTCAAGAAGGAAAAGGCGCTGCCGTTGGCGATCAACCCCAACAGCGACCAGTACTTAGAAGAGCGCTTGCAGTTGCTCAATGAGCAGTTGGCCACCGTCGCAAAATTGGCCAAGGACAACGAACTGCCGGACGCGATCCTCACCGAATCCGGATTGAAAATCACACCATTGGATGCGGCGGTACCGGACACCGCTCAAGCACTGATCGACAAGACAAGTCAGTTAATGCCACGTATCAAAATCACCGAACTGCTGATGGACGTGGATGAGTGGACGGGATTTACCCGCCACTTTACCCACTTGAAGGATGGGGCCTTGGCCAAGGATAAAACCCTGCTACTGTCCGCAATCCTCGGCGATGCCATCAACATCGGGCTGACTAAAATGGCCGATTCAAGTCCGGGTATGACCTACGCCAAGTTGTCGTGGCTGCAAGCCTGGCACATTCGCGACGAAACCTACTCGGCGGCACTGGCCGAACTGGTCAACAGCCAGTTCAGCCATACCTTCGCGGCCAACTGGGGAGACGGCACCACCTCATCGTCCGATGGACAGCGCTTCCGCACAGGCGGTCGAGGCGAGAGCACCGGGCACGTCAACCCGAAGTACGGCAACGAACCGGGGCGGCTGTTCTATACCCACATCTCCGATCAGTACGCACCGTTTAGCACTCGCGTGGTGAATGTCGGTGTTCGGGATTCGACCTACGTGCTCGACGGGCTGCTGTATCACGAGTCGGATCTGCGGATCGAGGAGCACTACACCGATACGGCGGGCTTTACCGATCACGTTTTCGCCCTGATGCACCTGCTGGGTTTTCGTTTTGCCCCGCGCATCCGCGATCTTGGCGAAACCAAGCTGTATGTGCCGCATAGCGTGCAGGACTACCCGACACTGCGGCCAATGATAGGAGGTACGTTGAACATCAAACACGTCCGGGCTCATTGGGACGAAATCCTGCGCCTGGCCGCGTCGATCAAACAGGGCACGGTCACCGCCTCGTTGATGCTGCGCAAGCTGGGGAGCTATCCGCGCCAGAACGGTCTGGCCGTCGCCCTGCGGGAGTTGGGGCGCATCGAGCGGACGCTGTTTATCTTGGACTGGCTGCAAAGTGTCGAGCTGCGTCGCCGCGTGCACGCTGGGTTGAACAAGGGCGAGGCCCGCAATGCCTTGGCCAGGGCGGTGTTCTTCAACCGCCTTGGTGAAATCAGGGATCGTAGCTTCGAACAGCAGCGCTATCGGGCCAGCGGACTGAATCTTGTGACCGCCGCCATCGTGCTGTGGAACACGGTCTACCTGGATCGGGCAACTCAAGGGCTGACTGACGCCGGAAAGCCGGTGAATACCGACCTGTATCAGTACCTTTCGCCGTTGGGTTGGGAGCACATTAACCTGACCGGCGATTACGTCTGGCGGCAGAGCCGCAAGCTCGAGGACGGTAAATTCAGGCCACTACGACAACTCGGAAAACCTTAGCGTACGATTTTTTCCGAATTCTCTAGGCTCCCCGATGAAAAGGACGCTCAAGGAAGGTCACGTTGCCCAGTTGCGGGCTGAAACGCGAAGCGGGGTTTTGCTCGGGGCCCCCATGATGAGTCATCAATACGATGGGCAGATCCGACCATGCCGGCTGTTGCTCGATCAGCCCCACCAGGGGTTCGAGATCGCCGCCCAGCAAGGCCTCAGAAGAAATCAGCAACAGCCCGGCACCCAGAACAAGCTCACTGCACAGGGACGTCAGGTCGCGGGTGATGATCCCGGTAAATCCGGCTTCGTTGAGCATCATCAGGGCGATCTGGCTGTCACGTCCCAATGGCGCGAGAATGATCGCGCGCTCGGACTTTGCTACCTGAGCCGTCACGGGGCTTCGTCCCCGAGTAACGGCTTGCGGGCGCCCATGTAGGTAGGTACGCCGCGCAGAACACCCTGGAAAGCATCGAGCGGCTCGCCGATGGTCATGCCCTTGCCGCTGATACGGTATTCACGGATGGTGGATTCGTGGCTGCCGGTGCGCTTCTTGATGATGGAGATAGCGCGGCGAACCTTGCCCAACGCTTCGAAATAGCGCAGCAGGATCACCGTGTCAGCCAGGTAGGTAATATCGACGGGGGCCTGCATGTCGCCTACCAGGCCGTGCTGGGCAACGGTCATGAACGTCGCGGCGCCCCGACGGTTGAGGTACAGCAACAACTCGTGCATGTGCAGGACCAGGGCATTTTCTTCCGGCATGGCGGCCTGATAGCCGTTGATGCTGTCGATGACCACTGTCTTGATTCCGCGTTCATCCACGTAACGGCGCACCCGGTGGGAAAATTCGCCGGGGGACAGCTCGGCCGCGTCGACTTGCTCGATCATCAGGTTGCCGGTGTCCTGCAGGGCCTTGAGGTCAATGCCCATGTTATTCATGCGCTCGAACAGCAGCCCCAGTTCTTCGTCGAAGATAAACAGCGCGGCCTTTTCCCCGCGCAGCACAGCCGCTGCCGCAAAGATCATCGAAATCAGCGATTTGCCCGTACCGGCGGGGCCAAGGATGAGGGTGCTGGAGCCGGTTTCGATGCCGCCGCCGAGCAGGGCATCAAGCTCTTTGATGCTGCTGGTCATTTGGGTGCGGATGTACTTGCCGCGGTGTTCTGCGGCCACCAGACGGGGGAAGACATGCACGCCGTCACCCATGATGGTGAAGTCGTGGAAACCTCCGCGGTACTTCTGGCCGCGGTATTTCACCACACGAATGCGCCGGCGTTCGGCGCCGTAGTTGGGCGTCAACTCTTCCAGGCGAATGACCCCGTGCGCGACGCTGTGCACGGTCTTGTCCAGGGATTCGGTAGTGAGGTCATCCAGCAGCACTACGGTGGCGTCGTAGCGCACGAAGTAATGCTTGATGGCGAGGATCTGCCGACGATAGCGCAGCGAGCTCTGGGCCAGCAGACGGATCTCGGAGAGGCTGTCCAGTACAACGCGGGTCGGCTTGACGCGCTCGACCACTTCAAAAATCTGCCGGGTCGCTTCGCCAAGCTCCAGGTCGGAGGAATACAGCAGGCTTTGCTGATGTTCGGCGTTGAGCAGGCTTTCCGGAGGTGTCAGCTCGAAGATGTGGATGTTTTCGTCCAGTTCCCAACCGTGGGACAACGCGCCCTGACGCAACTCTCGTTCGGTTTCCGAAAGTGTGATGTACAACGAGCGCTCGCCGGCTCGAGCGCCGGCCATCAAAAAATGCAAAGCAACGGTGGTTTTGCCAGTACCGGGTTCACCCTCCAGCAAAAAAACGTGTCCGCGGGACAAGCCACCGGCCAGGATGTCATCCAGACCTTCGATACCGGTAGCGGCCTTTGCGCTGAACAACTCGTTAGATGTAGACAAAAAAAGCCCTCTCATGACTAGGGGAAGCGAGGCCGCAGGCCTGAAATGCCTGCTCGGACTGCCTGATCACTTGACCTTGTGCCATCACGGCGGTTCCACACTATTTGCGGTTTTGGCGTATTTTGGGCTTTAACGAGTTGTGGGTTATTCAGGATTTAGGGCTTTGGCACGTTGTTGGGTATGCAGGATTGTGAGAGCAAAGCTAACGTTGCTTCTACTGGACCCGACTTGCCTCAAAGCCCCTGCTGCAACGCCGGATCATCCGGGTTCATCTGCTCAAGCTGAGCCAGCAGAATCTGCACATTCTGCAACTGCCCGCTTTCCTTCCAGTAATTGATCAACAACACCCGGGCCCGACGATCGGCGGGATTGCGCTCGACTATTTCCTGCAACTGCTTCTGCGCCGCTTCCAGTTCCTGCTCATCGTGCAACGTGGTAGCCAGGTCGTAGCGGTAGTCCTTGTTATCCGGTTCCAGCTCTACCGCCTTGGCCAAACCCAGAACGGCATATTCACTCTGCCCGTGATGCAGCAACCACATTCCGAGGGCATGCTGCAGGTAAGCCGAATCCGGCTGGGCTTTCAACTGCTTGGCCAACAGCAGCCGGGCGGCGTCGCTCTGGCCTTGCCTGTCCAGTACGTCGATTTGCATCACCAGCGCCGGCAGATTGGTGGGGGCCAGTTGCAGAGCGTTCTCCAGCGCCTGCTGCGCCTCCTTCAGGTCACCGTTATGCAGATGAAGCAGAGCCAGCTGGTAATAATTGTCAGCGCTGGGCGGTTGCGCCTGCAGATCCTTCTCCCAGGCATCAATGGCCTGCTCCAGCGGCCCGAAATACAAGCCAAGCTCATCCGGGGACAGGCCGAGCAAGGCATTTACCGCGGCATAACGCACCTGCTGTTCGCGGTCTTCGAGCAATGGCCCGATCAACAGGCTGCGCTGGCCATTGGGCACCAGGGCGCTGATGCTCTTGATGGCAGCCACACGCACCTTCGCCGATTCGTGTTGCAAGTCGGCATCCGCCAGTTTGAGGGCGACCGAGCTTGGGTAGTTAGGCAGTTCGGCGTGCAGCCAGATTCGTCGTTTATCGGAGATGTCGGGGCGCGCCAGTTGTTGATAGAGCACCCGCGCAGCGCCGGGTTTGCCGGCTCGGGCCTGCTCCAGCGCTTCGCTGTAACCCCGCTTGATCGCAGGCGGGACGTCGGGGGTGGTGCTGCGCAGGAAGAACCAGGCCAGCACAACGGCGAACAGCGCGCAGAGGCTGATGATCAGGTAGCGGCGTGACTGGGGCATGCAGGAATCCATTGCTGACAAGCTTGTGCAAAGCCGTCAGCTTCGGTCAGGCAGGGCCTGGAGTCAAACCCTGACGCGTGCTAATGAAATGCATCGACAGACTGCCCCCAGTGACTACGCTTGCAGGGACAAGACTGGTCGAGCGCATCCATGCAGCCGCTGCTTCAATATTTCAAGGCAATGTTCAACCCCGGGCCAGGGGTGTTGTTGTTCGCCTTGAGAACCATCGCCGCCGGCCTGCTCACGCTGTACCTGGCGTTCCTGTTCGACCTTGACCAGCCAAAATGGTCGATCATGGCGGTGGTCATCGTCAGCCAACCCCTGGGCGGCATGACCCTGGCGCGCAGTTTCGGCCAGGTCATCGGTACCACCCTGGGCGCCGTGGTCGCCGTGCTGATCATGGCGATTTTCCCCCAGGCGCCGCTGCCATTCATTCTGACCCTGGCCTTGTGGCTGGCCCTGTGCACCGCAGGGGGGACGTTGTTGCGCTACACCAGTTCCCAGGCCTTCGTGCTCAGCGGTTACACCGCGGTGGTGGTGGCCTTGCTCGCCGTACCCGAGCCGGATGGCATCTTCCTGCTGGCGGTAACCCGTGTCACCGAGACCTTGCTGGCGGTGGCGTGTGTCTGCGTGGTGAGCCTGCTCACGGCGCGCCCGGAGTCAGTCGCCCGGGATTACTTCACCCGGATCGATCAGGTCATCAAGCTGCTCGCCACCCACGCCGCCGCTGTTATCCGCACCGAGGAAAGCGAGGACGATTTCCATCGTCGGCAAATGCAGTTGTTGGGCGAAATCAGCGCCCTGGAAGGCGTGCGGCGTCATCTGTATTTCGACGCGCCGCGGCTGCGCAGTGCCAACGCTCTGGTGCAACTGCTGGGTAACCAGCTGGTGCTGCTGACGTCACGCCTGACTGCTCTGCGGCACCAGCGGCTGCTGCTGACTGAACGTTGGGAGGGCGAACTGCCGGAAGAAATACTGCAGATTCGCGCCGAAGAACTGACATTCCTCGACGAACTTGCTTTGCAGGGCCGTTCGCTCGCGGCCGAGTCTCGCCAGCATTTCATCTTGTTGCAGCACCGCTTCGATGAGCTTGCCTATCGCGCCGAGCAACTGACCGAGGCCATGCCGGCGACGTTGCGCTCGCTGGCCTGGTCGCTGCGCTGGGAACAGGCACGCCTGCTTGAGCAGCTGGGGCAGATTCTGGAGCTCAGCGATGCGATTCAGGAGGAGCGCCGCGCCAGCTAGGTGTTCCGCGGGCAGAATAACCCGTTGCACCTGGATTTCACCCTGGCGGCCATGAACGCGGTGCGGGCCTTTACAGCGTTGGTGGTGGCCGGTCTGATCTGGATCGAGACGGGTTGGGACGGCGCCCGCGGAGGGATGGTGCTGGTGGGCATTCTCTGCTCATTGATGGCGACATTCCCGCGGCCGCTGTTGGCCGCGCAGAGTTATGCCCGAGGGCTGGGATTGGCACTGGTGGTGTCAGCGCTGTATCAGTTCATGCTGGTGCCGATGATCAGTGACTTCGAAATGCTCGCGCTGTTGCTGGTGCCCTTGCTGTATGCCGTGGCGGTGGGTTTGGCCAGCCCGCCCACTACCGGCACCGGGATCGGCCTGGGGTTATCCACCTTCCTTCTGCTGGGGCCGCAGAACGCGGGGATCGGCCAGAATACGGCCATCCAGTGGTTCGGATTTGCTGGCGCGTACATGTGCGCCACGGCGCTGGCATTGAGTGTCTATGCGCTGATTTTTCCCTTCCGGCCAGCCTTGCGCATCCGCCGGCTGTACTTAGAGAATCGGGCGCAGGTGTATGCCTTGTTGAAGGCCGCGGCCAGCGACGAACAGCAATTCGCCTTCGAGAGCCGCATGGTCGACAGGGTCACCATGATGCTGGGGCTGCTGCCCGCCGCGAGCGACAAAGACTCCAGGGCATTTTTCGAGTTCAGCCTGGGCTGCATGGCATTAGGCGTGGCATTGAACCAGCTGCGACAGCAGGGGCAGGGCAACAGTTTGCTGGACGACGAAGTGCAAAGTCGCTTGCTGGCCACCGTGCGCGAGACCGGGCGGCTGATCGCAGGGCGCCAGGGTATTGAACTGACTGCCGTGCTCGGTAGCCTGCACCAACTCGGTGATTACCTGGACACTCTGCATTCGGGCGCCCATGAACATTTGTGGAGCGTGTTCCGTATGCGCGTTGCGCTGTTGATTGTGGTGTCGTTCCTGGAGCGCCACTCGGCGCATTTTCAAACGGTGGACGTGGAAGGAGTAGCTGATTTTGCCCATTGATCTGGAAGTAGGCGGCGTCTATCTGCCGCCAATCGCCCAGGCCCTGCTGCTGGCCCTGCCGGTTTTCCTTGCCTTGGACTGGGCCCTGCGGCGCATGGGGGTGCTGCGCTTTGTCTGGCACGAGGCGCTGTTCGAAGGCGCATTGTACGTGTGCGTGTGTGCCGCCCTGATACTGGTGATGGGAGCCTGACACCTTGAAAAAATTACTGCCCCGTCTAACCACCCTCGCCGTAGTGCTGCTGGCCTTCTTACTCGGCTGGTTTGCCTGGAATCACTACACGCGTGCGCCCTGGACCCGTGACGCGCGGGTGCGTGCCGACGTGGTCACCTTGTCGGCCGACGTAGCAGGGCGCATCGTCAGCCTTGGCGTGCAGGACAATCAACATGTTGCCAAGGGCCAGCTGCTGCTGGAGATCGACCCGGCGCGATACACGCTGGCCGTTGAACATGCCAGGCGTGCGGTAGAAGTATCCAAGGCCACCCTGGGGCAATCCGAGGCGGCGATCGTGTCCAGCGAGGCATTGCTCAAGCAGCGTGAGAGTGAGGAACGACGCCGGCGCAAGCTCAAGGAAGGGTTCGCGATCTCGGGTGAGGAGTGGGAGAAATCCAGTACCGAGGTGGCGGTGGCCAAGGCCGAGCTGCTGCGCAACCAGGCTAACCTGGGCTTGGCCCAGGCCAATGTGCAACTGGCAATTGCGGCGCTGACCCAGGCCGAACTCGACCTGCAACGCACCCGCGTGGTGGCACCGGTGAGTGGCTATGTGACCAACCTGCTGACCCGCGAGGGTGACTATGCCCCGGCGGGCGGCGCGTTACTGGCGCTGGTGGACAGCGATTCCTTTTATGTCGCGGGTTATTTCGAGGAAACCAAATTGCCGCGCATCCAGGAGGGCGACCCCGTGAAGATCGAATTGATGAGCGGCGAGACCTTCGCTGGCACGGTGCAAAGCATCGCCTTCGCCATCGCCGACCGGGAAAACCTGCCAGGTGGGCGTCTGCTGGCCAACATCAACCCGAGTTACACCTGGGTAAAACTGGCACAGCGGGTGCCGGTGCGCATAGGGATTGATCCTGCCTATGCGGCAAAAAACCGCCTCCGGGCGGGGACAACCGCGACCGTGACCGTGCTGGAGAACACCCGACAACAGGCGCGATAAAAGCTTGCGCAATTGATGGGGGGCCTCCTTGAGTGTGCCTCCCACCTACCTGCCAAACGCGCAAAAAAAACCCCACGACCGGATGAGGCGCGGGGTTAAACAATCGGTTGGTTGCGGCCAACCAAAGGGGCTCTTGAAGCGGTTACTGACTGGCGACCGTCTCCGGTGCCCAACCGCCGCCGAGGGCCTTGTAGATCGCGACGATGCCGCGATAGAGATCGACCTCGGCCTGGGCCTGGGTATCTTCTGCTGCCAGGCGCTCACGCTGCGCGTCGAGCAGCACGAGGAAGTCGGCCGTGCCTTCGCGGTAACGGATTTGCGCCAGGTCGGCGGCCGCACGGCTTGATTCACTCTGACGAATCAACGAAATCAGGCGCTGTTGGCGTTTGCCATAGTCGCTGAACGCATTTTCCGATTCTTCCAGTGCCAGCAGCACCTGCTGTTCATAGGTCGCCAGCGCGCCTTCGGCATCAGCATCGGCACCGCGCAAACGGGCGCGCACGCTGCCCAGGTCGAACGCCGCCCAGGTAATACTTGGGCCCAGCGCCCAGGCGTTGGCCGCTGCGGAGCCGATCTGCGAACCACGCCCGGCGGTAAAGCCAAGGAAGCCGCTCAGACTGACCCGGGGGAACAGATCGGCCTTGGCCACGCCAATCCGCGCAGTGGCCGACGCCAGCCGGCGCTCGGCACTCAGGATGTCGGGACGGCGTTGCAACAGCTCTCCCGGATCACCGATCGGCAAAGCCTTGGCGATGGCGGGCAGATCTTTGGGGCCGAGGTCGACACTCAATTTGTCGGGGCGCTCACCGAGGAGAGTGGCAATGCGGTTTTTCTGCCGCACCTGCTCGGCTTGCAACTGCGGCACGCTGGCTTCAACCGATGCCAGGCGTGCATCGGCCCTCTCGACATCAAGCTGATCACCGACGCCGGCATCACGCAGGCTGATGGTGATCTTGCGCGACTCCTGCTGATTGTTCAGGTTGGCCAGGGCTATCTTTTCTCGCAGCTGTGCGCCGCGCAGCTGACCGTAGGAATCGACCAGCTCGGCAATCATGGTGACTTGCAGCTGGTACAGATCGGCCTCGATCCCTTGCTGTTCAGCATCGGCCGACTCCAGGTTGCGCTGGATGCGGCCAAACAGATCAATCTCCCAGGCCATGTCCAGGCCCAGGTCGTAACGTTCGCTGTTGACCCGGCTGGTGGTCTGGCCTGGAATCTGCCCCTTGCCAAGGTCGCTGCTGGCGCGGCTGGTGATGGTGGGCATGGCGTCATTGCTGACATCGTCACGAATCGCCCGGGCGGCTTTCCAGCGCGCAAAAGCCACTCGCAAGTCGCGGTTGCCTTGCAGCGACTGGACCACCAACTGGTTGAGGGTCGGATCTTCGAATTGCTGCCACCAGATGCCTTCGAAACGCGAGCGGTCGAAGTTTTTCTGGCCGCCAGTACCTTCGGTCGCCGCCGTGATATGGGCCGGCTCCGTCGCAGGCGTCTGATAGTCCGGGCCTACGGCGCAGGCGCTCAGGGCCAGCACCAGCAGGCTCGGCAGGAAGGCTTTCAGGCTCATTGTTGCGCCTCCAGTTTCAGGGCCTTGGCCGCTTTGCGTTGTTCGCCGCGCTCCACGAAATTACGAATCAGCACATAGAACACCGGCGTCAGCAACAGGCCGAAGAAGGTCACCCCAAGCATCCCGGAGAACACCGCGACACCCATGGCGTGCCGCATTTCGGCGCCAGCACCACTGGAGAACACCAGGGGTACCACACCCATGATGAACGCAAAGGAGGTCATCAGGATCGGCCGCAGACGCAGGCGGCAGGCTTCGAGCACCGCCGCCAGCGGACTCATGCCTTCCTCCTGTTTATCCTTGGCAAACTCGACGATCAGAATCGCGTTCTTACAGGCAAGCCCCACCAACACTATCAAGCCGATCTGGGTAAAGATGTTGTTGTCGCCGCCGGAGGCAATCACACCGACAATCGCCGACAGCAGGGTCATTGGCACGATCAGAATCACCGCCAGAGGCAGGCTCCAGCTTTCGTACTGCGCCGCCAGTACCAGGAACGCCAGCAGTACGCACAGTGGGAACACGAACAGCGCGGTGTTGCCGGACAGGATCTGCTGGTAGGTCAGGTCGGTCCATTCGTACGTCATGCCGTTCGGAAGTTCTTCCTTGAGCAGTTTTTCGATGGCTTTTTCCGCTTGTCCGGAGCTGTAGCCCGGGGCTGCCGCACCGTTGATCTCAGCGGTAATGAAGCCGTTGTAGTGCATGACGCGGTCCGGCCCCGAGGTGTCGCTGACCTTGATGAACGTCGCCAGCGGGATCATTTCACCCTTGTTGTTACGCACCTTGAGCTGGCCGATCTGATCCGGTTCGAGGCGGAACTGCTGTTCGGCCTGGACATTGACCTGATAGGTGCGACCAAAGCGGTTGAAGTCGTTGGCATACAACGAACCCAGGTAGATCTGCAGGGTGTCGAAGATGTCACTGACCGCCACGCCGTGGGTCTTGGCTTTTTCCCGGTCGATGGCTGCATCGACTTGCGGCACGTTCACGGTGTAGCTGGTGAACAGGCCGGCCAGTTCCGGCACGTTGTGGCTCTTGTTGATGATGTTCATGGTTTCCTTGTACAGCTCGTCGTAGCCCAGGTTGCCCCGGTCTTCGATTTGCAGGCGGAAACCGCCAATGGTGCCCAGGCCTTGTACCGGCGGCGGCGGGAAGATCGCCATGTAGGCTTCCTGGATCCCGGCGAACTGGCCGTTCAAAGCACCGGCGATGGCGCCGGCAGACATGCTTGGGTCCTTGCGCTCGTCGAACGGTTTGAGCGTGACGAACACAATGCCGGCGTTCGGGCTGTTGGTGAAACCATTGATCGACAGGCCAGGGAAGGCAACCGCACTGTCCACGCCAGGCTGTTTCAGGGCCAGGTCGGACATGCGCTTGATCACGTCTTCAGTGCGATCCAGGCTCGCCGCATCCGGCAGTTGTGCAAATGCCACCAGGTACTGCTTGTCCTGGCCGGGTACGAAACCGGTCGGCGTGTTGGCGAAACCGAAGAACGTCAGCACCATCAGGCCGGCGTACAGGATCAGGGCAATACCGCTGCTGCGGATAACCCGCGCCACCGTGCCGACATACCCATGGCTGGCCTTGTCGAAGAAGCGGTTGAATGGACGGAACAACCAGCCACCGAACAACTTGTCGAGCCCCCGGGAGAAGCGGTCTTTGGGTGCGTCATGGCTCTTGAGCAATACCGCCGCCAGCGCCGGCGACAGGGTCAGCGAGTTAAACGCCGAGATCACCGTCGAGATCGCAATGGTCAGGGCGAACTGTTTATAGAACTGCCCGGTGAGGCCGGAAATGAATGCCGCCGGAATAAACACCGCACACAACACCAGTGCCGTGGCGATGATCGGCCCGGTCACTTCGCGCATGGCACGCTTGGTGGCCTCGACGGGGGTCAGCCCCAGTCCGATATTTCGCTCGACGTTCTCCACCACCACGATGGCGTCGTCCACCACGATACCAATGGCCAGCACCAACCCGAACAACGACAGGGCGTTGAGCGAGAAGCCGAATAAATGCATAACCGCAAAGGTACCGATCAGCGATACCGGCACCGCCACCAACGGAATGATCGAGGCGCGCCAGGTTTGCAGGAACAGGATCACCACCAGTACGACCAGGATCAGTGCTTCGAACAGGGTGTGAACCACCGCCTCGATGGAGCCTCGCACGAAGATCGTCGGGTCATAGACGATGCTGAAGTCCATGCCTTCCGGGAAGTTTTTCTTCAGCTCCGCCATCTTGTCGCGGACCTGGTTGGAGATTTCGATGGCGTTGGAACCAGGACGCTGGAAAATCGGAATCGCTACTGCCGGTTGATTGTTCAGCAGTGAACGCAGGGCGTACTGGCTGGAACCCAATTCAACCCGGGCGATGTCCTTGAGACGGGTGATCTCACCGTTGTCCCCGGAGCGAATGATGATGTTCTCGAACTCTTCCTCGGACACCAGGCGACCCTGGGTATTGACCGACAACTGGAACGCCGTGGCATTCGGTGCGGGCGGGGCGCCCAGGGCACCGGCTGCCACCTGGCGGTTCTGCTCGCGAATGGCGGTAACCACATCGGTGGCCGTGAGGTTGCGCGAAGCCGTCTTGTTCGGATCGAGCCAGACCCGCAGGGAGTAGTCGCCCATGCCGAACAGCTGCACATCACCCACACCGCCCAGGCGCGCCAGCTCATCCTTGATGTTGAGCAGGGCATAGTTGGACAGGTACAGCATGTCGTAGCGTTTGTCCGGCGAGGTCAAGTGCACGACCATCGTCAGGTCGGGCGAAGCCTTGTCTACGGTGATACCAATGCGCGTCACTTCCTCGGGAAGTTTGGGCTCGGTACGGGTGACGCGGTTCTGCACCTGCACCTGCGCATTATCCAGGTCGGTACCCAGGGCGAAGGTGATGGTCAGGGTGATCTTGCCATCGGCGGTCGACTGCGAGGACATGTACAGCATGTTCTCGACGCCGGTGATGGCTTGCTCCAGGGGAGCCGCCACGGTCTCACCGATGACTTTGGGGTTGGCACCAGGGAAGTTGGCGCGCACCACGACGGTCGGCGGTACCACTTCCGGGTATTCGCTGATGGGCAACTGGAACAGCGAGATCGCACCGGCAATCAGGATCAGCAGCGACAAAACCGCTGCGAAAATCGGCCGGGATATGAAGAATTGGGAAAAATTCATCGGAGTTGTCGTCCCTTAACCGCGTGGAGTCGCGGCAGCCACTTTCACAACCGAGCCCGGCGCGACCTTGGCAGGTGCGACTTGTGGCAGGTTGCTGGCTTCCAGCGCTTGTCGTTGTTGGGCGAGTGCCGCGAGGGTTTGCTCGCTGGCCATCGGAATCACTTCAGGGGTGACCGGTGAGCCGGGACGTACACGTTGCAGGCCCTTGACGATCACCGTGTCATCTTTGCTCAGGCCGCTGCGCACGATGCGCAACCCTTCAATCTTCGGCCCCAGCTCGACCGCGCGGTAAGCGGTGTTGTTGTCGCCATCCATCACCAGCACGAACTTCTTGCCCAGGTCAGTACCGACCGCTTCATCGTTGATCAACACGGCGGAGTAGGTGCCGCTGCCGACCAGTTTCAGCCGCGCATAAAGGCCCGGGGTGTAGGCGCCGTCAGTGTTGTCGAATACCGCGCGACCACGGATGGTGCCGGTTTTCGGGTTGACCTGGTTGTCGACAAAGTTCATTACACCCTGATGCGGGTTGCCGTCTTCGTTGGACAGGCCCAGGTACACCGGAGTGGTTGCACCGCGTTTGCCCTGGCGCGCCAGCTGGGTGTACTTGAGGAACACGCGCTCGTCGGCGTCGAAGTAGGCATAGACCTTATCGGTGGAAACCACGCTGGTCAGCGCCGTGGTGTCGGCCGTCACCAGGTTGCCGGCGGTGATCTCCGCACGGCTGACGCGACCGCTGATAGGCGCGGTGACTCGGGTGAAGCTCAGGTTCAGTTTCGCCAGGTCGAGTTGCGCTTGCAGGGCGCCGACGGCTGCGCGGGCTTCTTGCGAAGCGCTGGTGCGCGAATCGGCCAGCTCTGCGGAAATCGCATTGCTGCTGCGCAGGCGTTCACCGCGCTGGGCTTCGTTCTCACTGCGGGTGGCGTTGGCGCGCGATTGCGCAACCAGGGCTTCGAGGCGGCGGACCTCTGCCTGGAACGGACGCGGGTCGATCTGGAACAGCAGGTCACCTTTCTTGACCAGCGCGCCTTCAGTGAAGGCTACTTCATCGATCTGCCCGGAAACCCGCGGACGAATTTCCACGGTCTCCGGCGCTTCGAGGCGCCCGGTGAATTCGTCCCATTCGTTGACTGGCTGTTCCAGCACCTTGGCCACGCTGACCTTGGCAGCTGGCATGGCGGCCGCTGTCTCCGGCGTCTTGCCGCAGGCGCTCATCACCAGTACGGCCAGCATGGCCAACGGGAAGCGCAAATGTTTGAGTGACTGTTCCATGGATGCATCCGCCAATGTATTAAGAATGGACGGATGATGATCGGCGGGGTTGTATCGCACGAATCGAATGAAGCGAAGGTAACTATCATTCGGAATGATATAAGAATCAATTCAGCCCTCTAGCATGCGCCTTTCGTTAGGGGGCTATCAATATGCTTGATGGTAATTGTTTGTTGCGGGACGTGTAAGGATTGGTCTCTGCCCGACAATGAGTCGGTCGTCATGGGTCGGGCGAAGGCCGTCTTGCTTTTTGCCGCTAATCTAAACCGGCTTTCGGCCTTTAATGCCCCGGTAGCTCAAGACTGTCCGGATCGCCGAAAAACATCTGGATGCGCGAGCGCAACCAGCGTTCTCCAGGATCGTTGTCCTGCGAGCCACGCCAGGCCATATGCAGTTCGAAACTGCGCACTGGCAAAGGCGGGTCCTCGGCGCGCACGCCGCCGGCGGCAGTCAGAGCATCGGCGGTGTAATCGGGCACGGTGGCGACAATATCCGTCCCGGACAGCAACGTGCTCAAGCCGTTGAACTGCGGTACCGCGAGCACGACATGGCGCTTGCGCCCAAGTTTTTCCAGCTCTTCATCGATAAAGCCACTGAGGTCACCGGCGAACGACACCAGGGCATGGGGGCGGGCGCAGAAGTCGTCCAGGCTCAGGGGGCCCGGCACCGTATCGGCACGCAGCAGTTTGGGCATGCTGCGGCGCAGCACCTTGCGTTTGGCGTTGGCCGGAAGGTCGGCGGTGTAGCTGACGCCGATGGAGATCTCGCCCGAAGCCAGCAGGGCCGGCATCAGGATGTAGTTGGCGCGGCGCACTACCAGCACGATCCCTGGGGATTCGGCGCGCAGGCGCTTGAGCAGCATCGGCAGCAGGGCAAATTCGACATCGTCCGACAGCCCGATGCGAAATACCGCCGTGCTGGTGGCTGGGTCGAATTCTGCTGCGCGGCTGACGGCCGTGGAAATCGAATCCAGTGCCGGGGAGAGCAGGGCGAAGATCTCCACCGCCCGTGCGGAAGGCTCCATGCTGCGGCCGGTGCGCACGAACAACGGATCATCGAACAACCCCCGCAGGCGCGAGAGCGCGGCGCTGATCGCGGGCTGGCCAAGGAACAATTTCTCCGCAGCGCGGGTCACACTGCGCTCGTGCATGAGTGTTTCGAATACGATCAACAGGTTCAGGTCGACACGACGCAGGTCATTACGATTCATCTGGAGTCCTGGCAGAGTCAAGGCTTGACGGGGGCGGTCATATGAGAACAATGACCGGCATGAATCTTACGGGGAAAGGCTGGTACTCTGCACCGAATAATTCATTTTTACCGATGCAGTTCGCCCATGTCCTGGCCAACCGTTGATCCTTTCGAGGGTGCGGAATCAATGACAGGCATGTCGACTATTAATAGCCACTGATAGTCTTGGCTACAAAGCCCATATAGAGTTCGGGGCATTAGAGGTTTCTTTGACGAGGTTTGCGATGTCACGCACGATCCGTTTTCACAAGTTTGGTCCGGCCGAGGTGCTCAAATGCGAAGAGCATGCGGCTGCTTTGCCCGCGCCGGGCGAAGTGCAGGTGCGCGTCGAGGCGATTGGCATCAGCTGGTACGACATTCTCTGGCGCCAGAACCTGGCTCCCTCTCATGCTCGCCTGCCTTCGGGCCTGGGGCATGAAATGTCTGGCGTGGTCACGGCGCTCGGAGAGGGCGTCGACGATCTGGAAGTGGGAGACAAGGTTGCCAGCTTCCCGGCGCAGAGCCCGAATGATTACCCGGTGTACGGCGAACAGATTGTACTGCCACGCACTGCGCTGACCCGTTACCCGGATGTACTCAGCCCGGTTGAAGCCAGCGTGCACTACACGCCGCTGTTGATCGCCTATTTTGCTTATGTCGACCTGGCACGGGTCAAACCCGGCCAGTTCGCCCTGGTCACTGACGCCAGCCACTGTGCCGGTCCGTCTTTTGTACAACTGGGCAAGGCGTTGGGCGTACGGGTTATCGCGGCGACGAAGAATGCCGAAGAGCGGGAAAACCTGCTGTCCCTCGGGGCGGAAAAAGTCATCGTCACCGAGGAACAGGATCTGCTGATGCAGATCAACAAGATCACCGATAACCGTGGCGTTGACGTGGTGTTCGATGGCTTGGGTGGCCCGCAGATGTCAATGCTCGGCGATGTCCTTGCACCCCGTGGCAGCCTGGTGCTGTACGGTCTGCAAGGGGGCAACCAGACGCCGTTCCCGGCCTGTGCAGCGTTCCAGAAGAACATTCAGTTCTTCGTCCACTGCATCGGTAACTTCACCGGCAAGCCGGAACTGGGCATCGTCCAGGACCAGGTGTCGCTGCAGCGTGCCCTGCGCGATATCAACCAGCTGACGGCGGACCGCGTGCTGCTGCCACTCAAGACTCGGGTGTTCCCGTTTGCCGAGTTCGTCGAAGCCCACCGCTACATGGACGAATGCCCATGCCGCGAACGGGTCGCGCTTCAAGTCGAACCGGCCTGACGTCCCCCCCCCTGAAAAAGTCCGTGACCCACACGGACTTTTTTGTTTTCGGGTTTTAAACAAACCTCCTGTTTCTCTTCCGGGCAGCCTGTTCAGCAACTGAACTGGTTTTTCCCCACCATCTGTATCTTCTAATCAGCCAGTAAGCCTTGATAATTGAACGATTGCTTTCATCTCAAGGAATGTGTCATGACTGAGTGTCAAGTTGTTACTTTTCAGTACAGTCCGTTGATATGCGCCAAACAATCTGTTGATCATCTTTCAGTGATCAAAAACGCACTTGTAGCTTTATTCCTAAATTCTCGTAGTAATTATCTGTCAGACATTGTGGGATATTTCCTAGGACGCAGAGTAAGCCTTCTAACTCAAGGCTTTTGAGCGGTTTCTTTGAAACTATCGGTGATGAAGCCTTGGGCGCGGCTCATTTATTTCAAATAATGTCTTGTCCCTTTAAGTGCTAGCATTTGGTAATAAATCTCCGTCGTCAGAATGGAACGGGCAAAGCGCTGCGCAAAAATTATTTGCGCGGGTCGTGATATCGATTTTCCAGCACCAGGTATATAAATATGACCAGCATCCATGATCAAGCCATGAACCATGTCTACCAACAGATATTGCAACGGTTACTGGGTTTTTTCTCTCGCGCCGAACGCACGGCGTTACAGCTGTTAATTCAGCGCCTGGTAGTTGCCGCAGGTGGCATGGAGCGCCTTGCCGATTACAAGGTATTGGTGATTCAGACCGGGTCCCGGGACAGTTGTTACACCCTGGCGCTGTTGCGTGCAGCACAGTTGAGCATCGCCGGCCGCGCACCGGCCACCTTCCAGCTGCGTGTCGCGTCGTTGCAGCAGAGCGGTGTCAGCGCCACCGCGCTGGACAACATCCACAACAGTTACAGCGCTTTGTTCCTTTATGACGACCCGCGGGTCGAAGTGCTGAGGGCCGACAATCGTGAGGTGCTGCCGTTCACTCAGCCAGCGCCAATATCCGAAGCCGGCCGCGAGGTCAGCCGCCTGAACCTGCTGATGGTCGGACATCGCCGCGACAGCGATGATGCCCTTGATCTCTGGGACAACGGATTTCTCGCCACGGGCGAGTTCTATGGCCAGATCGCGCGGTGGGATGGTGGGGTAGACGCCTTGGTCAGTAGCGAAACACCACGCCAGCAGAAGCAATTTTTGTACGGCTTCAAGCGGGCGACCGCCAAGGCCGGCCTCTTGCCGTCGCGGTACACTGAACACGGCTACGAAGATCTGTTCACGCTGCTCGATGAGCTCGGCCCGGAGTACTATCAGGGGTTTGAGCCCGAGCTCATGCAGCCGCACTGGCGTCCCGCTGAACTGTTCGAAACCTGCCGGCGCGCGACCTTCATCGACATACACGACATGCTGGTCAGCAATCTTGAGCAGCGCTGGCCGCTGCTGACCGAATTCCTGGGCTTCCAGCCCGACGGACTGATGGCCTACGCGAGCGATAATGAGCTCGTCAGCCTTGAACTGAGCGCTCATGTACGCGGTTTACAGGCCTGTTTCATGCACGGCGACAGCTATGAATCAGGGGTCGCCGAGTTCTTCCAGCGAGCACTGGTCATGATGCGCCGCAAGCAGCTATCGGATGGCTTGTGCCAGCAGGCTGCGCAAGTGTTTGGCCAAATCACCACGGATGCCGAACAGCGTGCCCTGGGCACTGCATATGCGCAGAAGAATCTTGGCCTGAGCGAAGCGCAGCTGGTGTGCCTGCTGTTCGCGCCTTTCGTCGACAAGGGCGCGAGGCTGGAGGGTTTCCTGCGCCGGTGCCATCCCGGGATGCTGATCGCCGTGCCGGATTTGCACCGAGCCATGCAAGGCCACGCTGTGCCCGAGCAGATCCTGCAATGGATGGTGGATGTCAGCGGCTTGCCGCTCGCGTTGATTGGCAAGCTTTATCGCATGGAGCGGGCAGTTGAAGATGCACCAGGCGCGTCCTCGATCAGCTGCGATACGGGCAACACCCAAGCGAGTGACTGGTCAACGGGGCGTTGAATGGCGTGCGAGAAACCGGCTTCGCCTACCAGGCGGTTTACCGCTACCTGACCCAACTGATCAATGAGTCGGCCAGGGACGCCCGGGTGCGCCTCCCTTCCTTGCGCCAATTGGCCGACCGCTTGAGCGTCTCGATCTCGACCATCCAGTCTGCCTACTCGCTACTGGAGAAAGAGGGGCGGGTTTACTCCTTGGCCAAGTCGGGGTACTCCGCAGTGCCGGTGTCGTCCATCGACACCCTGGGTCATGGTCACGATCTGCTGGAAACCGTTTACGTCAACGCCCGAAACCCGTCCATGCTGGTGCTCAGCGCCGACGAGCCGACCCTGTTGCAGCCCCTGGACAGCCCTTTGCTGCTGCTCGAGCGGGAACTGCTACGCCAGTACCCGCGGCAGCCGCAATCGTCAGCGCAGCCCTGCGGCGAACTGGAACTGCGGGCGGCACTGGCGGCGCGGTATACCACCTCGCCACAGCGCTGCTGGCACGCCGAAGACGTGTACATCGGCGCGGATCTGCGTGGCGTGCTGGAGATCCTCATCGAGGTGCTGAGCCTCAGGCATTCCACGGTCGTGGTGGAATCGCCTTGCGAGTGGCCCGTGCTGCGCCTGTTCGAGTCGGCCGACGTCAAGGTCGTTGAATTGGCCGTACAAGCCGATGGCGAGCTGGATGTCGACACGCTTGAACGGGCGCTGCAGCTGAATCCGGTGCAACTGGTGCTGTTGTCCTCGCGGTTGAATATACCCCGCGCCAGCCTGGCGTCCGAGGACAACCGGCGCGCCATTGCGCGGCTGCTGGAGCGGCATGCCTGCTGGGTCCTGGAAAATGACTGCCACGGCGAACTCGGCTTCGATCCGGACGGCCTGCGCTTTCGCGACCTGCTGGACCCTGATCGGCTGCTGGTCTATTCAACGTTTGAAAAAATCATCGGGCCTGAGGCGCCCTTTGGCTATGTGCTTTCGCGGCAACTGCGCATGCAGTTGCAACGGCAATTTCTGTTGCGCTCGTTCCGATTGTCGCCGATTCGCCAGAAAGCCATCGCACGCCTGTACATCAACGGGCGGATTGATCAGCACCTTCAGGTGTTGCGTCGCCTGCTCAAGGATCGCTCGGTACAGATGAGCCAGTTGCTGAACGAACGACTGGGCGATGCCCTGAGCTTTGTCGAGCCCCAGGGCGGCGCAACGATCTGGGTACGCTCATTGCGCCAGGTGGATGTGCGCCGGGTGTTCCAGCGCTTGCTGCAACGCCAGGTATTGATTGCCCCCGGCGAGTTGTTCAGTTTGCAGGGACTGCATGCGCAGCACATGCGTCTGAGCCATACCTTCGGCGGCGATCATGACCTGTCGGCCGCCATCGGCTTGCTCGGTGACGCGTTGCGCCTGGAGTCGCTGGATTAAGCAAAGCAGCCGGTGTCGTGCACGTGGGGGATCGATCTGATCGCGTTGTGGTCAAACTGCCAGTAAACTGCGATCCAATTCCCGAACCAATAGATTCCAGAGGTTTTGCATGACACTCAATCCTTTTGCGGGCAAACCTGCACCGGCAGAACTGTTGGTCGATATCCCGCGACTGGTAACGGCCTACTACACCGGCCAGCCCGACGCCGCCATCTCCACCCAACGCGTCGCGTTCGGCACCTCAGGGCACCGCGGCAGCTCGTTCGATTTGAGTTTCAACGAATGGCACGTCCTGGCGATCAGCCAGGCTATTTGCCTGTATCGCCAGGCGCAGGGCATCGACGGCCCGCTGTTCGTCGGGATCGATACCCATGCATTGTCCACTCCGGCGGGCGCCAGCGCCCTGGAAGTACTCGCCGCCAACGGCGTCACCGTAATGATTGCCGAGGGTGACGAATACACCCCAACGCCGGCCATCTCCCACGCCATCCTGTGCTACAACCGTGGCCGTACCTCGGGCCTGGCCGACGGCATCGTCATTACGCCGTCGCACAACCCGCCACAAAGCGGGGGCTACAAGTACAACCCCACCAATGGCGGCCCGGCTGACACCCACATCACCAAGTGGATCGAAGCCAAAGCCAATGAACTGCTGGGCAACAAGCTCGCCGGCGTCAAGCGCATCAGCTACGAGCAAGCCTTGAAGGTCGAGACCACCCATCGCCACGACTACCTCAATACCTATGTCGCCGACCTGATCAACGTGATCGATTTCGATGCCATTCGCGCCGCCAAGCTGCGCCTGGGTGTAGATCCGCTGGGTGGAGCAGGGGTGCGTTACTGGTCAGCGATCGCCGATCACTACCAACTCGACCTCGAGGTGGTCAACAAACAAGTGGATCCGACCTTCCGCTTCATGACGGTTGACTGGGATGGCCAGATTCGCATGGACCCCTCGTCCAGCCATGCCATGCAAGGCCTGATCGGCCTCAAGGAACGCTTCGACGTGGCATTCGCTTGCGATCCGGACCACGATCGCCACGGCATCGTCACGCCGTCGGGTGGTCTGTTGGCACCCAACAGCTACCTCGCTGTGTCGATCGATTACCTGTTCCAGAACCGTCCACTGTGGCGCGCCGACGCTGCCGTGGGCAAGACCGTGGTCAGCAGTGGCCTGATCGATCGAGTCGCCAAGCGCCTGGGTCGGCGATTGTATGAAGTGCCGGTCGGCTTCAAATGGTTTGCGGACGGCCTGTTTGACGGTTCCCTGGGCTTTGGCGGCGAAGAAAGCGCCGGTGCCTCGTTCCTGCGCAAGGACGGTGGCGTCTGGAGCACCGACAAGGACGGTCTGATCCCGGCATTGCTGGCTGCAGAGATGACCGCCCGCACTGGGCGTGATCCGAGCCAGGCTTATCGCGCCCTGACCGATGAGCTGGGCGAACCGTTCTCGGTACGGGTCGACGCCAAGGCCAACCCGGAACAGAAAGCCTTGCTGAGCAAATTGTCGCCTGACCAAGTGACATCGACCCAACTGGCCGGGGAAGCAATCCAGAGCATCCTCAGCCATGCACCGGGTAACGACCAGGCCATCGGCGGACTGAAAGTCATGACCGAAAACGGCTGGTTCGCCGCGCGCCCGTCCGGCACCGAAGACATCTACAAAATCTACGCCGAGAGCTTCGTCAGTGACGAGCACCTCAAGCTGCTGGTTGCGGAAGCGCAGACACTGGTGGACGGCGCTATTTCCTCGAAGTAATCAGGATAGGGCCACGCAACAGCGAAAGGGGCGACCGTTGAGGTTCGCCCCTTTTTTTCGTTGATGGCCTTGCCGGTCAAGCCAGGTCCACCAGCACCACTTCACTGTCTTCAATGGCAGTTACTCTCAGCACCTGCTCGTCTGCAATCGCCACACCGTCTCGAGCTTGTGCCTGCAAGCCATTGACTTCAATACGCCCGGTGGCTGGCACCAGGTAGGCACGGCGGCCGCCGTCCAGACGATATTCAGCTGTTTCCCCGGCCTTGAGGTTGGCCGCGACCAGGCGGGCATCCGCACGAATCCGCAGGCTTTCATCATCTCCCGCCTTGCCGCTGGCCAAGGTTACAAAACCTTCGCGCTGACCCTTGGGAAATGGTTTGGCGCCCCAGGACGGCGCCGATCCAGCTTCGTTGGGGATGATCCATATCTGGAAAATCCGCGTCTCGGTCGCTTCCAGGTTGTACTCGCTATGGGCAATCCCCGTGCCGGCACTCATGACCTGAACGTCACCGGCTTCGGTGCGCCCCTTGTTGCCAAGGTTGTCTTCGTGGGTAATTGCGCCTTCACGGACATAGGTAATGATCTCCATGTCCCGGTGCGGATGCTTCGGAAAACCGGTGCCCGAGGCAATCACGTCATCATTCCAGACCCGCAGATTGCCCCAGTTCATGCGCTTGGGGTCATGGTACTCGGCAAATGAAAAATGGTGATGTGCGTCCAGCCAGCCATGATGAGCGCCGCCAAGGGAGGTAAAGGGTCTGAGTTCAAGCATGATCGTCTCCTGCCAAAAGGTGATTTATGGCGATCATCATCCGTCAGTCACACATCGATAAAAAGCGTAAATAATGTCTCAATATAATCGAAACGCTCGATATATTTACGAGTGGACATCTTCCCAGCCAGGCTTCAATTCATCGCCTAACCCAATGACTCGCAAGCATTTCGCTAGAACTCCAGGCCAAATAAAGACACCATAGCGCCCAACAGCCTCACAGCCTCACAGCCTCACAGCCTCACAGCCTCACAGCCTCACAGCCTCACAGCCTCACAGCCTCACAGCCTCACAGCCTCACAGCCTCACAGCCTCACAGCCTCACAGCCTGGAGTCCATCCGCGTGCCGCAACACACCCCCGATCTTCCTCCTGAACTTCGTCCGTTGGCAGAGATGCCATTGCTCAAACGCCTGGCCGCCCGGTTCTTTGGCCACGGCCTGACGCGCCTGCGTGCCCAGCACCGGGCGTCGTGGTTGCACGGGCAGGCGGATGGGTTTCGCAGCGGGCACAGTGCCGGGGTGGATTACGGGTATAAGGAAGGCAAGCTCGAAGGGCTTGAAGAGGGGCGGCAGGTTCTGTTGATTCGCGACTCGCGCAGCACCGAGCACCGCCCGCCCAATGTCGACGATTACCTGTTCGACGACTGGCGCCTGCCATTGACCGCCGAACTGAAAAAACGCATGAAGGCCGATGTCGGCCGGTTACTGCCAGCCCATGCCCAGCCCAGTGCTGCGCAGTGGAAGATGATCTTCAGCGACACCCCGTCGACCTCGGTGATTGCCGGTGCCGGAGCAGGCAAGTCGACGACCCTGGTGCTGCGTATCCTGCTGTTGACCCACTATCTGGGGTTCGAACTCGACTCGATGACCGTAGTGACTTTTACCCGGGAGTCACGCAAGGACTTCATCAACAAGCTGATCGAGATGTTTGCACTGTGGGGGCGGGCGCTGAGTTTCAAGGAGGCGCGCGACCTGGTGCGTACTTTTCACTCACGAATCCTGCCCCTGGTGCGCAGCTTGCCTGGATTCGAACGCCTGCAGGCCTTCGAGAACCTGAGCCTGCGCGCCACCGGCCAGGACGAAGAGGTCGACAGCAACCCGTTCGACCTGCGCATCAATGACGCCCAGCGCCAGCAGCTCAACGCCTGCTACCACAGCCTGCATACCCGTGATGCGCGCTTTCGCGACCTGATCACGCCACTGTCCCGGCATGCCTTGCAGCTCAAGGAGCTGGAGCGCGATCACCCTGACGTGCAGAAACGCGTGGCGGTGACCCAACTGGCGGCCAATCGTGATGAAGAATTGTGCGATACCATCGAAGACCTATGGTTTCGCGCGGGTGCATGGCCGATCAAGGGCATTGAGCCCAAGCGCCAGACGTTCGACATCAATGGCTCGACCTTCCATTGTCACGGCTACATTGCGACGCTGGATGCCTGGGTGGTGTTGGGTTTTGATCCACAGGAAAACCCACAGGTTAGCCGTCCAGGGTCGAAACTGTCGGTACGGGCGGAATGGGCGGTAAAGCGCACGTTGTTTCAAGCTTTCTGTCGTAAGCCATTGATATGGTTAGATACCTATCAATCTTCCAAGCGAGTGCTAGCGTCGCTTGCCGGTGATGCCAGCGCCGGTCCTGGCTTCGATTACAAGGTCAAGGGTGAGTTGGCTTCCGCGCCGCTGCTGGACTGTTTTGTCGCCGCCGCCGGGTTCATCGAGAACCTTGGCCTGGATGTCCCGACGGCCGTGGGTCAGATGAGCTTTGCCAAGGACGATCCCGACCGGTTCTTCTTCGAGGCGTTGAGCCTGTACTGGAGAGCCCTGGAAGATCATCTGCTGGACCAGAAACCACCGATCATGACTTATAACCGCATGTTCGCGTTGTTCAGCGAGCATTCGCCGGAAAACCTCAAGCTGCTGAGCAACGACCTGCTGCGCCCGCTGGCGCACTTGATGATCGATGAATTCCAGGATGTTTCCCCGCAGATAGTCTCCTGGATTCGCGCCAGCCTGGCCGAGATCCGCAGTCGCGGTCCCGCCATGCATGTTGGCCGAGGCGCTCAGCGTTCTTCGTTGTTGTGCGTGGGCGATGATTGGCAGTCCATTTACGGCTGGCGGGGCAGTTCGCCCAGCTATTTCATGGATTTCAACAAGGAGTTTGCGTCGCCGAGCACCACCAAGGTCATGCTCAGCGACAACTATCGCAGCCATCAGCACATCATCGATGCCGCCGAACACATCGTGCGGGCTGCTCCAGCCATTGCCGGAAAGAAAGCCAAGGCGAGCGGTGCAGCCAAGGCGCTGTTACCGGTAAATGTGCTCGATCGGGATGATCAGGGCATGGCCAACCGGCTGATGGAACACTACCGTCAAGGCCATTCGATCTTGATGTTGTATCGAAAAAGCAGCGATAAGCTGTTGATTGAAAAGCATATTCAGCCTGTACTTAATGTAGATTCTAACTTGCCGTATGAAGCGCGCCGGTTGAAACAGCTGACTTATCACAGTGCCAAAGGCCTCCAGGCCGACGCCGTGTTCCTGCTGGGCGACTGCCAGCACCTGACCAGCTCCCCTTACAAGAACCAGGTGTACCGTATGGCGGGGTTAGGCAAGGCGGGCGACAACGAGGCCTACGACAATGCGCAAAAGGACGAGATCCTGCGCTTGGCCTACGTCGGCATTACCCGGGCGGTTAGCCACTGTTACTGGTACGTCGATGCCCAGGACACCCAGGCAGCCAATTTGCCCAAGGCTTCTGATCGGGTCGGCAAGGGCAAGGCGTTCTTCGCCGATCATCGGGCAAACAAGACCCAGCTTGAAAAGGCATGACACCTGTGGCGAGGGACTTTGTTGTGGTAAGGGAGCTTGCTCCTGCTGGGCGGTAAAACGACCCTGCTCTTGAACGCCAAAGATTTCAGGCATAACTCCTAAACGAAACCGGCGGCACAAACGCTTCAAGCTCGTCCTCCACCGCTTCAATGATGCGCTCCACATCCGCAGCGTTCATCACCGTCGCGCACGGAATACCGGCAATGGCGATCATGGTCTCGCCACTGACTCGATCAAACAGACGAGCAATCATGCTCCCCGGCGCGTCCATGCTCGCCTCGAAGCCCATGGGATGAAAATGCCAGCGCATCAGCTGGCAGGCGTTTGGGAAGGTGACCTTGCTAAACCCTTTATTCATGTATTGCCCGCCTTCTTCATCGAGCGCTTCCGTTAGCTCATGTTAGGAGGGAAGAGCCTTCAATGGCTCAACCGGTGATTGCCATTAAAAGTAGCATTCGGATGTGAAAATCCTGTGGCTTTTTCAAACCGTTTGGCGATTGGCTGGCATTTTTTTGATGCAGATCACGCTTGGGCGCAATAGCCGGCAGCGATTCGCACTCATGGCACCTTCCCTGACCATTGAAGCGCAGGCGGAACTTGGGCAAGCTCGGGTTTTTTCATTGAGCCGTTTATGCACACCGACGATGACGGACCGCAACAGACCCTTGCCACCAGCGAAACGGTCATGCGTTACCACTTGCGCTGGAAGCACCGGGACCTGGACGGGGTAATGGCCCTTTACCACCCGCAGGTGCAGTACAGCGATCTCTTCCAGAATCGGGTAATGGAGCTGGCCGAATTGCGCGAATACGTGCGCAGCAGCATGCCCCGCGACCCCGACGAAGCGTTGGAACATAGCGACAGGATCCGCATCGACGGCGATACCGCTTTTATCCAGTACCGCATTACCCTGCGCGGCGGCGAGGGTCTGGTGTCATTCCGCGCCAGCGAAGCGATAACCGTGCGCGACGGCTTGATAAGGCGGGTCAACGAGTACGCTTCACTGGTGCACGAACAATCCAGCGACAAGCCAACCGGCGACCGCCCGGCCGTCAGTCGACTCGGCCTGTCACCCCGGCAGTTGAGCTTCATGGCCGAAGACCTGCAACAGTACTTCCAGCGTCAGCAACCTTACCTCGATCCAGAACTCGACCTGCAGCGGGTGGCTGACGAGTGCGGGTACAGCCGGAACCAGATTTCGTACCTGTTGAATCAGGTGCTTGGCCAGAGCTTCTATCGCTACGTCAATCAGGCGCGATTGCAGCACCTGCTGGCCGCGCTGGATTCGGCCACGCCACCGCTGCGGGTCGATGAACTGGCCTTTGCCGCCGGGTTCAACTCGCTGTCGGCCTTCTATAGTAGCTTCCGCCGGCACACCGGGCAGTCGCCGAAGGCCTACGTCAAACAAATTTCTTTGCGTGCACGCGCGCAAGACAACCACTGAGACCACGCACTAGGATCACGTCATTGAAGTTCAGTGGCGGAGTCCAGCATGCCAGCATGGCGCACTATCAGTTTATGGATGGATCAGCTCGATGATCCTTTGACAGCGCGTGCGGCGCTGGAACAGGACCTGGATGTCGACGTGGCCATCATTGGCGCCGGCTACACCGGACTCTGGACAGCGTATTACCTCAAGCGCCTGGCACCGGGCTTGAACATTGCCATCGTCGAGGCGCAAACCGCAGGTTTCGGTGCATCCGGGCGCAACGGTGGGTGGTTGATGGGCAATCTACTCGGTGAAGACCGGCTGCTGGCGAACCTGTCCCCCGAAGATCGCCGCGCCTCCTTCGAATTGCTGCACGCTATCCCTGACGAAGTGGAGATCGTCCTCGAACGCGAGGCTATCGACTGTGATTACCGCAAAGGTGGCGCCCTGTATTGCGCGGCCCGCTACCCCGAACAAGAGACCAGCCTGCGGCGTTACCTGGACGGCCTTTACCAACAAGGCCTGACTGAAAAAGATTACCGCTGGCTCAGCCCCGAGCAACTGGCGCAGCAGATTCGCCTGGCCAAGCCATACGGCGGCATTTACGCCCCTCATGTGGCCACCATCCACCCTGCCAAACTGGTCCGCGGCCTGGCCCGCACCGTCGAGCGCATGGGCGTGCGGATCTACGAGAACAGCCCGGTCACCCATTGGCAGGCGGGGTCGTTGCGTACAGACAAGGTACAAGTGCGCAGTCGCTGGATCGTGCCGGCCGTAGAAGGTTACTCCGTCACCTTGCCACCGCTTGGGCGGTATCAATTGCCTGTGCAGAGCTTACTGGTTGCCACCGAGCCATTATCCGCCGCCACCTGGGATGAAATTGGCCTCAGTCGCGGCCAGGCATTCAGCGAAAGCAGCCGTCAGGTCACCTATGGCCAGCGCACCGCCGACAATCGCCTGGTGTTTGGCGCCCGGGGTGGCTACCAGTTCGCCGGCAAGCTGCGCCACAACTTTGACCTGACAACCAACGAAGTGGCGTTGCGCCGGTATCTGTTCGGCGAGCTGTTCCCTCAGCTCAAGAACGTGCGGATTACCCACGGCTGGGGTGGCAACCTGGGCATGTCCCGACGTTTCAAGCCCCACATGCTGTGCGATCAATCCAGCGGCATTGCCTTGTCCGGTGGTTATGGCGGGGAGGGCGTGGGCGCCAGCAATTTGGGCGGGCGCACCTTGGCCGACCTGATCCTGGAGCGCGACACCGAACTGGTTCGCCAGCCCTGGGTCATTCCCCAGGCCGGCCTGGCCGCCCTACGGGCCTGGGAGCCAGAGCCCTGTCGGTGGCTGGGCTACAACGCGATCATCCGCAGCTTCGTCCACGAAGACCAGACCCTGGCTAACCCGACCAGCGCGCCCTGGCGGCGCAAGCTGGCGAGTGGCGTGGCGGGTTTCATGGAAGGTTTCATGCACTAAACAGCGTTTTCAACGACAGGTACTCCCCATGAGCATCACCCAATTCAAGAACACTGCCACCCTGGCACTGGAAGAATCCAACCCGGTCGCCGTGCCCCTCGGCACGCCAGTGGCTGTAGCCTCAACCACCAGTGTCGAGCGCGACGACGGGGTGGAAACCGGCGTCTGGGAATGCACGCCGGGGCGCTGGCGCCGGCAGATCGTGGCCCAGGAATTCTGTCATTTCATCCAGGGCCGCTGCACCTTCACCCCGGACGACGGCGAAACCCTGCACATAGAAGCCGGCGATGCGTTGATGTTGCCCGCGAACAGCCTCGGCACCTGGGATATCCAGGAGACCGTGCGCAAGACTTACGTCCTGATTTTCTGATCCTTTGATTGCCTGCCAAAACAACAACCCAAACAGGAATCGACTCATGCTGCGAAAGACCCTGACCCTGGCCCCCCTTGCATTGGTCGCGAGCCTCAGCCAGGCGGCCGAGACTGTGAAGATCTACAACTGGTCGGACTACATTGCGCCCGACACCACGAAGAACTTCCAGAAAGAAACCGGCATCGGCTTCAGCTACGACGTGTATGACAGCAACGAAACCCTCGATGGCAAGTTGATGACCGGCAAATCCGGTTACGACGTGGTGTTTCCGTCCAACCACTTTATGGCTCGGCAAATCCAGGGCGGGGCGCTGAAGAAGCTCGACAAGAGCCAGCTGCCCAACTGGAAGAATCTCAACCCGGTGCTGCTCAAGGCGTTGCAGACCAACGATCCCGGCAACGAGCATGGTTTTCCTTACCTGTGGGGCAGTACCGGCATCGGCTACAACGTGGCCAAGGTCAGGGAAGTGCTGGGGGACAACGCGCCGGTGGATTCCTGGGACCTGATCTTCAAGCCCGAGAACATGCAAAAACTGCAGAAATGTGGCGTTGCGATACTCGACAACGGCCCGGAACTGTTGCCGGCCGCCCTGAACTATCTGGGCCTGCCACACCACAGTAAAAACCCCGAAGACTACAAGAAGGCTGAAGCGCTGCTGATCAAGGTTCGGCCTTATGTCAGCTATTTCCATTCATCCAAATACACCAGCGACCTGGCCAATGGCGATATCTGTGTGGCGGTCGGTTTCTCCGGGGACATCCTGCAAGCAGAGACCCGCGCCAAGGAAGCCAACAATGGCATCGAAATCGGCTACGCCATTCCCAAGGAAGGCGCGGCGATCTGGTTCGACATGGTAGCCATGCCCGCCGACGCCCCCGACGAAAAGGCTGGCTATGCCTTCATGAACTACCTGCTGCGTCCGGACGTCATGGCCAGCATTACCAACCATGTGCACTACGCCAATGGTAACGAGCAGGCGGACGGCCTGGTTGACCCTGCGATCAAGAACGATACCAAGGTTTACCCGAGTGAGGAGATGATGGGCAAGCTGTTTGCGCTGGAAGCCATGCCGCTGAACATCGACCGGATTCGTACGCGGGTGTGGAACAAGATTCGTACGGGGAGTTAAGCGCGAATCGATTACCTGAGGGGTTTATCGACCCACCCCCACACAAACGGCCTGTCATTCCTGACAGGTTTTTGTGTGCGTGTCCCGGGTTAATCAACACTCCAAAGCCAGCACAAGCCACTGCAAGTAACCGACTCGACAGAGAGCAAACATCGGCCTCAATCACCCTGTTTGCTCTTTGCTCTTGTTTAATCTTCCTCGCGGACCGTGGCCACTTCCGCCGCGCGGACTTTTACCTTCGACCCGGAAATATCTTCAAACTCGTAAAAACCATCCTTTGTTTCGGTTTTCGGCATGTCCTTGGTCAGGTACTGAGTGCCGTTCTGCAGGGTCACCACCGTGGCGGTGGAGCAACCTGCCAGCGCCAGAAGGGTCGCAACGGCCAGTGGCAGGCCCAGGGTCTTGATGTTCATATTCACCTCTCGAAATGCAAAAAAGCGTATCCCTATCGGCGTTGGTGCAGTGGAACGCTGAAAAGTTCGCCAGCCGCTTATCTTTTTCCATTTGCGCCTAACCGCCCAGAGCTGTTATCTGTACGCATAACCAGTACTTGTATTGCCATGGCGCCTGATTCTGTGACTGCTAACCCCCTCGACGATCCGTTCTATTACCTTAACAACTTCATGCAAGTGCTTGATTGGCTTGAGCATCGGTATGCAGACGTGTTGAGTGACGAGGAGCAGCGCTTCATTGGCGAATTCACCCAGCTGCCCCGTGAATCCCGGGCACTGCTGGTGAGGCTGATCATGCGCAAGGGCATTCATTTTCGCGCCAGCAAATTGCAGTACGTCGAAATAGGCGACATTGCCCAGGCTGCCGCGCGGCTGATCACGCTGGGCTGGATCGACGAGCACAGTGCGCTGCCCATCGAAACCCTGTTCCCGGTGTTGCTCAAGACCGAAGTGCTGCAGTGTTTTGCAAGCGCGATCACTCAGCCCAGGGGCAAGAAGAACGACTGGTTGCCGACCCTGATTGAGCTGCACCCCGGGGCCCAGAGCTTCAACCAATGGTGCGCGCCCCTCGGGGATCGCTTGTTCACCTTGACCATCATGGGCCTGTGCGATCGCCTGCGCCTGATGTTTTTCGGCAATCTTTACCAGGACTGGTCCGAATTCGTGCTGGCCGACCTGGGCATCTTCACCTACGAGAAAATCGAAATCGGCGCCGACTCGCGAGGGTTGTGCAGTCGCGAGGACGTGGATGCCTGTCTTTACCTGCACGACTGCCAGATGCGCTTCGAAGCGGGTGAAGCGCTGTCGGAGATCGTCGAACAGATCAACAGTCTCACGCTGACCAACCCCTGGCTGTCGAGGCGCCGCGGCAAGTTGATGTTCCAGATGGGCCAGCACTGCGAACGCATTGCAGATTTCGTCAACGCCGTGACCCTTTATCGTCACTGCACTTACCCAGGTGCGCGAGTCAGGCTGATTCGCGTGCTGGAGCGCTGCGCCGAATATCAGTTGGCCCTGGACCTGGCCCTGCATGCGCAGCAGTTACCGCATAGCGCCGCTGAGCAGCAGCATGTGCTCAGGATACTGCCCAGGCTGCGCCGCAAGCTCGGCGGACCGCCCATGAAGCGGGCGTCGCCGCGACAAATGCTGCGCCTGGACCTGCAATTGCCCAGGTTTGATCCCGCAGTATCGGCGGATGAACTGTCGGTGGAACGCTACGTTCAAGTGCATCTGGCAGAGGCGACGGCGCCCGTGCACTACGTAGAAAACAGCCTGATCAATTCGCTGTTCGGCTTGCTGTGCTGGCCGGCGATTTTTGCGCCTTTGCCTGGCGCGTTCTTCCATCCGTTTCAGCGCGGTCCAGCGGACTTGCTTTACGAAGACTTTCATTCGCGGCGCGCCGAGTTGTTCGCCGCGTGCCTGGCCGAACTGGAAGACGGTCGCTACCTGCAGACCATACGCGAGCGTTACTCCAGTAAATGGGGCGTGCAGTCGCCTTTCGTGTTCTGGGGCGCGTTGAGCGAGGAGTTGCTCGACCAGGCGCTGGCGTGCCTGCCCGCCGAGCACCTGCGGCACTGGTTTAATCGCCTGCTGCTGGATATCAAGGCCAACCGCACCGGCATGCCGGACCTGATCCAGTTCTGGCCGCAGGACAAGACCTACCGCATGATCGAAGTCAAAGGCCCCGGCGACCGCCTGCAGGACAATCAATTGCGCTGGCTGGAGTTTTGTCATGAGCACCAGATGCCCATTGCCGTCTGTTACGTGCAGTGGGCGGAGCAGGGCGCTTGAGCTACAGCATCGCAGTGCGGGCGTTGTGCGAGTTTACCGCCAAGGTCGGTGACCTGGACCTGCGTTTCACGCCGTCGCCTACTGCCCTGGAAGGCATCGTCGGTCACCGCACGGTTGCTTCGCGCCGCAGCGGGGACTATCAGTCCGAGGTGGCGCTCGAAGGCCATTACCGGACCTTGCGCGTCAAGGGAAGGGCGGATGGCTACGATCCAGTACAAAACTGCCTGGAGGAAGTGAAGACTTACCGCGGCGACCTGAGCAGGCAACCCGCCAATCACCGGCAGTTGCACTGGGCCCAGGCGAAGATCTATGGCTGGTTGATGTGCCAGAAAGCCGGCCTGGAGCAGATCAACCTGGCCCTGGTGTACTTCGACATCGTCAGCGAAAAGGAAACCTGCCTGGTCGAGGCGTTCAGTGCTGCACAGCTGGAGCAGTTTTTCGAGCACCATTGCCAACTGTTCCTGCACTGGGCGCAGCAGGAAGTGGCCCATCGCGAGGCACGCAACCTCGCCGCGCAGGCGTTGACGTTTCCCCACGCCAGCTTTCGTCCCGGGCAACGCCACCTGGCCGAGTCGGTGTTCAAGGCGGTCAGCACCGGGCGCTGCCTGATGGCCCAGGCGCCCACCGGCATCGGCAAGACCGTCGGCACACTGTTCCCGATGCTCAAGGCCCTGGCGCCTCAGCAACTGGACAAGATTTTCTTCCTGACGGCCAAGACCCCGGGGCGCAAACTGGCACTTGACGCGGCGCAGGTGATCATCGACAGCGCCGACGCGCCGCCGTTGCGCGTGCTGGAGATGATCGCCCGCGACAAGGCTTGCGAGCATCCCGACAAAGCCTGCCACGGTGAGTCCTGCCCATTGGCGCAAGGCTTTTACGATCGCCTGCCGGCCGCGCGCCAGGCTGCCAGCGAGCTGACCCTGCTGAATCAGGCAGCCTTGCGCGAGGTGGCGCTGGAACACGACGTCTGCCCTTATTACCTGAGCCAGGAAATGGCGCGTTGGGCCGATGTGGTGGTTGCCGACTACAACTATTACTTTGACTTCAGCGCACTGCTGTTCGGCCTGGCCCAGGCCAATAACTGGCGAGTCGCGACCTTGGTGGATGAAGCGCATAACCTGGTCGAACGGGGCCGCCAGATGTATAGCGCCAGCCTCGACCAATCGGCCCTGAACGCGGTGCGCAAAACAGCGCCCGAGGCACTGAAGAAGTCGCTGCAACGGGTCCATCGTGAATGGAATGCCCTGCATAATCAGCAACTGGGCGCCTATCAGGCTTATGACCGTGCTCCGGAAAAGCTCCTGCAGGCGCTGTTTTCCTGCAGCGCGAGCATTGGCGACTACCTCAACGATCATCCGCAAGGGGTCGACAGTGGCCTGCAGAACTTCTATTTCGACATGCTGCAGTTTGGCCGAGTGGCCGAACTCTTCGATGAGCAGTACCTGTTCGATATCAGCAAGCGCGACCTTGAGCGCAAGCACAACCTCTCAACCCTTTGCCTGCGCAATGTGGTGCCTGCCGGTTTCATTCGCCCACGCCTGACAGCGTCGCGCACGGCCGTGCTGTTTTCCGCGACCCTCAGCCCCCGTCACTATTACGCCGACCTGCTGGGCACGCCGCCCGACACCGTGTGGATCGATGTCGAATCGCCGTTTCACGCCGACCAGTTGCAAGTCCATATCGTCAGCCAGATTTCCACGCGGTTTGTCCATCGCCAGGCGTCCCTGGGGCCGATCGTCGAGCTGATGGCCCGGCAATTCACAGAGCGCCCCGGCAACTACCTGGCGTTTTTCAGCAGCTTTGACTACCTGCAGCAAGTCGCGCAACGGCTGGCCGAGGCCCATCCGCACATCAACCTGTGGTCGCAATCGCGAGGCATGGGGGAAGGGCAGCGCCAGACTTTTCTCGACCAGTTCACCGCCGACAGCCAGGGCATCGGCTTCGCGGTGCTGGGCGGCGCGTTTGGCGAGGGCATTGACCTGCCCGGAGCGCGCTTGATCGGTGCTTTCATCGCCACCCTGGGCCTGGCACAGTTGAACCCGATCAACGAACAACTCAAGCATCGAATGGCAGCGATTTTCGGCGCCGGTTATGACTACACCTACCTGTATCCCGGCGTGCAGAAAGTGGTTCAAGCGGCCGGACGGGTGATACGCACCCAGCAGGATCAAGGCGTCGTCATGCTGATCGATGACCGTTTCGCGCAGGGCAAGGTCAAGCAATTGCTGCCACGCTGGTGGGCGCTAGGTCCCGCCGCCTGTCATGCTGGCGGATAAAGGCAATTGATTGCCTGTGATTGCTGCTTTTCAATTTCGCCGGATGTCCCATACTCGTCGAAAACGAAATTCACGTGAGGATTGAATGAGCGAGGATCGGAGGAAAGCCGGTGCCATCGAAGAGAAGCGCTTTCGCTTGTTGATCGATGCCGTGGTCGATTATGCGATCTACATGATCGATCCCGATGGCACAATCGCCAGTTGGAACTCCGGGGCCAAGCGTTTCAAGGGGTATGAAGAGGCGGAGATCCTGGGTCAGCACTTTTCACGGTTTTACACCGAGGACGACCGTCGCGCCGGCCTGCCCCAACGAGCGTTGGATACTGCGATCCGCGACGGCCGTTTCGAAGGCGAGGGCTGGCGCGTGCGCAAGGATGGCTCGCACTTCTGGTGTCATGTAGTGATCGACCCGATTCGTGACGCCGATGGTCAATTGCTCGGTTTTGCCAAGATCACCCGCGACCTCACCGACCGCAAGATGGCCGAGGAAACCCTCAAGCAAAGCGAGCAACAGTTCCGCCTGCTGGTGCAGTCAGTCACTGACTACGCCATCTACATGCTCGACCCTCAAGGGCGCCTGACCAACTGGAACCCAGGGGCTCAACGAATCAAGGGCTATGCCCCTGAGGAGGTGGTGGGCCAGCATTTTTCGATGTTCTATACCCCTGAAGATCGCGTTGCCGGTGAACCGCAACGGGCGCTGGACACGGCGGTGCGCGAAGGCCGGTTCGAGAACAGGGCTTGGCGTATGCGCAAAGACGGTACGCGGTTCATGGCGCATGTGGTGGTCGACCCCATCTGGGGTGAGACCGGAACCTTGCTGGGTTTTGCCAAGATCACGCGTGATATCACCGAGGCCACCACGGCACAGCGCACTCTGGAACAAACCCGCGAAGCGCTGTTCCAGGCGCAGAAAATGCAGGCGATCGGTCAACTCAGTGGCGGGATCGCCCACGACTTCAACAATTTGCTAACGGTCATCCTGGGCAACCTGGAGATCATTCGCAAACGCGCAGTCAACGAACCAAAAATCACCCGCCTGGTGGACAACGCTACCCAAGGTGCCTTGCGCGGGGTTTCCCTGACCCAGCGTATGCTGGCTTTTGCCCGACGCCAGGAGCTCAAGACCGAGCCGGTCCAGGTTGCGGAAATGGTGCAGGGGATTACCGGACTGTTACGCAGCGCGCTGGGGCCGTCCGTGCGTTTGGAAACCCATTTCCCGCCAGGACTCGAGCCGGCCCTCGCCGACATGAACCAGCTTGAATTGACCGTGATGAACCTGGTAACCAATGCCCGCGACGCCATGCCCCAGGGCGGCGAAATTCTGGTCAGTGCCCAGGCCGTGGAGATTCATGCGCAATCGACTCTGTCTCTGGCGGCCGGCCAATACATCTGCCTGAGCGTGAGTGATAACGGCGAAGGCATGGACGACGCCACGCTCGCCTCGGCAATGGACCCGTTCTTCACTACCAAAGGGCTTGGCAAGGGCACCGGCCTGGGCCTGTCGATGGTGCACGGGTTTATCGAACAGCTGGGTGGCCGTTTCATCCTCAAGAGCCACAAGGATAAAGGCACCACGGCCGAGTTGTGGTTGCCGGTGGCTGCTGCCAGCGGCACAACCCAACCGCAGGCCGAAACCCAGGCGTCTGCGCCTGTTTCACGGATAAGCATACTGGTGGTGGACGATGACAGCCTGGTCCTGACCAGCACCTGTCTACTGCTGGAGGACCTGGGCCATAAGGTTACAGGTGCGAACTGCGCAGCGAAAGCGCTGGAATTGTTCAGCGCCGATCAGCCATTCGACCTGGTGATCACTGACATGGCCATGCCGCACATGAGCGGCGCGCAACTGGCGCATGCCATCCAGGAGATCAACCCCGGCATCCCCATCATCATCGCCACCGGCTTCGCCGAGCGACTGGAAGGTTTCGCTGCCAATCTGCCGCGGCTGTCCAAGCCATTCAACCAGCTCAACCTGGTAGAAATCATTGCCTCGACCTTAAAGTAAGTGCAGGCCAGGGAACGAAATCCGGCTGAACTAGTTTCAAGCCGGATATTCTAATTCTTTTTCCGACCTGATAGAACCCCCGTGCCCAGAATATTGACCGAAGCCCCGGCTGAAGACGCCTTGACCGAACACAATGCCAAAATGTTCGGTTCGCCCAAGGAACGCCTGGATTTCTACCGCAGGGAAATCCAGTATGAGACCAGCATCCTGGCCAACCGCACGGATGCCTACCTGGCCGCGCAGTCGTTCCTGGTCATTGCGTTTGCATCCTGTATGGCAAACCTCAACCCCGAGTGGGGCAAGCTGTTCACCTTGGTCGTGCCGCCATTCCTGGCGCTGCTGGGGTTGCTGAGTTCCCTGAATGCCTGGCCCGGCATCAGGGCGGCGTACGACATCATCGATCACTGGCATTTCAAACAGAGCGAACTGCTGCGCAGTGAACCCCTGATGGGCCTGGCCTACGATGAATCGCCTTTATTCAGCGAGATGGAGTCTTCACACAAGGGGTACCGCAAGTCGCTACTGTTTTCAGTGCGAACCCCGTGGATTTTTGCGACGTTTTGGGTATTGCTGGGCACTTATGCGGTATTTATTCAGGTGACCAATCCTGGTGGTTGATCGGCCCTAGGCCTGTGGCGGGGGGCTTGCCCTCGCCACAGCCTAGCATTGGCTATCAAGCCGCCAGATTAGCGGCGCTCATCTCTTTCTTGTACTGCGCTTTCAAACTCTCCATCTGCGCCCCAAGCTCTTGCAGCTCAGCCTTGCCCAACAGCTCCCGGGCTTCAGGGAACCTACCCTGTTCGCATTAGATATCAAGCTCTGGATTCATGCGCGGGTTGGGTATTGGCGACCGCCATCGGCATCGAAGGGAAGTCCTCGTTCAACAGGCGCAGATGCTCAATGGCTTCTTCGAATTTCAAGTCGGCTTTTCTGCGCATTGCCTGGTAGCGGTCGAACTGCTCGCCATCCAGCTCGCTGCCTTCGAGGAGGGCGAAGGCGGCTTGATTCAGCGTCTCGGCTTCTTCAAATAGCTGGCGGTTGCGTGCCAGGGCGAACTCGCGGCAGGCTGAAATTTCATCACGGGTGGAGTAGTGGATCATGACCGGCACCTTTGTTCGGACTGTTAATGATTAATAGGCAGCGGCACCGGCGAAGGATTTCAAATTTATGAGCGTTAAATTTCGATTATTCCGACGATAAAACCCTGAGCAAAAAATCAGTTTTTTCGTTTTTTACGCTGTTCGTATCGAGCAAGGATGGGTTGGGTGCTGATCCCGTGCACGAGGATGCTCAACGCCACCACCGACAACGTCAGGTTGGTGCACAAGGCCGCGACTGACGGGTCCAGTCCGTGGTTCAGGGCGTAGAACAGGTAATACAGGCTGCCGATCCCGCGGATCCCGAACCAGCCGATCAACAGGCGATGGCGACTTTCGAGCAGACCGCCCCAGGGCATGGCCAGAACACTCAGCGGTCTGATCAGCAGGAACAATGCGCCACCTATCGGCAGCGCGCGCCAGTCACAGTGCGCAATCAGCACCACGCCGAGCAAGGTCACCAGGAATACTTCCATGGCGCGCTCCACCAGACCGCCAAATGCCAGCATGTCGCCCATCATGATGCCGGCGGCCACTTGGGAATCTTCAAGATTATCGGTGTCGCCATGCACCGCTTGCTGCGGATCTACGTTCTGGTGACCGACCACTGGCTGCACAAGGTGTTCGGCCGGCACCTGGGCATCGCCCGTGGACTTGACCTCTTCCTGACGCAACCCCAGGCCAGCGGCGAAAACAGACAGGAAGCCGTAGGCGTGAACCCACTCGGCGCCGACATAGGCCAATGCGATCAGGGCCAGGGCCAGATAGTCGTTGGGGGAGAGTGTGCTGTCTTCGTTGGCAATGCGCAGGGACAAGGTCAACCGGCCGATTCCACGGCCCATCCAGTACCCGATCAACAGCCCCGCCGGCACTGCCCAGAGCAATCGGCCGAGCGCCCAATCACCGAGCCAGCCAGGATTACCGTCTTGTTGCAGCAGGAGCAATCCAAGAATCACGAACGGGAAGGCGACCCCGTCATTCAGGCCGGCCTCGCCGGACAGCCCGAACCGCACGCTGTCGTCGTCGCGGGCATCGTTAACCTGCACCAGAGACGCGAGCACAGGGTCGGTCGGCGCCAGGATCGAGCCAAACCAGTGCGCTGACACCCCAAGGCAACTGGAACGCGAAGTGCAGCAGCAGACAAACCCCGGCAATGCTCAGCATCATGACCGGGCCCGCCAAGCCCAGTGCCACTCGCCAGTTCTTTTGCCTGAAGGGAGCGCGCAGCTTCAAACCGCAAACGAACAGGGAAAACAACACCGCCACTTCGGTCAGGTGTTCCATCCACACTGATGCATCGTCCACATCCAGTTTTAATACGCCCAGGCCCGTGGGGCCGATGCCAACGCCCAGCGCCAGGCATACCGCCGAGGTGGTAACGGGTTTCCAGCGCAGATAGGACGACGTCAATGCCAGGGTCAGCAACACGGCACCCAGGACGGCCATCCAAATGGTAAAGCTCATGCTTGCGTCCCGCAGGAAGGTGGCCTTGAAACAGCGTGGAGTATGCTCAACCGACGCTCGCGCGCCGGTTGATGGTCAGCAGGCACAGCCCGAGGACTGGCTGCGCGACGGTTACAGCATTGGTTTACCACCGGTAACCCCGTAGCGCTGACCTGTGATGTAGCTGGCTTCATCCGAGGCCAGCAGCACATAGATCGGCGCGACCTCCACAGGCTGCCCGGGACGCCCCAACGGGGTCTCGGCGCCGAAGTTCTGCACTTCTTCGTCGGGCATGGTCGAGACGATTAGTGGCGTCCAGATGGGCCCGGGTGCGACGCTGTTGACCCGGATGTTCTTCGGCCCGAGCATCTGCGCCAGGCCGCCGGTAAAGTTGGCGATAGCGCCCTTGGTGGTGGCGTAGGCGAGCAGGGTAGGCTTGGGCATGTCCGAGTTGATGGAGCTGGTATTGATGATCGAGCTGCCGGGCTTCATGTGTTTCAACGCCGCCTGGCAGATGCGGAAGATCGCGGTGATGTTGACGTCGAACGTCATCACCCATTCCTCGTCCGGGATGTCTTCGAAATTCTCGTGGGTCATCTGGAACGCAGCGTTGTTGACCAGCACGTCAATGCGACCGAAGCGTTCGACGGTCTTGTCGACCACCGCCTGGCATTGGGCTTTTTGCGCCAGGTCGCCTGGCACCAGCAGGCACTGGCGGCCGGCCTGTTCGACCCAGCGGGCGGTTTCCTCGGCGTCTTCATGTTCGTTGAGGTAGGCAATGACCACGTCCGCGCCTTCGCGGGCGAAGGCAATCGCCACGGCGCGGCCGATGCCGCTGTCGGCGCCGGTGATCAGGGCAATCTTGCCTTCCAGCCGGCCTGAGCCTTTGTAGCTTTGCTCGCCGCAGTCCGGGTAGGGATCCATTTTTTTCTGGGAGCCGGGGACGGGTTGTGCCTGTTTGGGGAAGGGCGGTTTTGGATAGTCGTTCATCGTGAATCTCCAATCTCAAGGCGAAAGAGTCAGAGGGTGGACCCTGGGCTTTTGGCGTGGGTTCGGTTGGATTTTCGGTGAAAGGGTTGAACGGTCAACACGCTGTGCCAGGCGCGACGCCATGGTGTAAGCTCTGCGACTCTTCGGATTCGACCCTTTGCGAGCCCTATGCCGTCGCTTTTCAAACGCTCCCTGCTGCCAAAACTGCGCAGTTTCCCGCTGACCGCCGAGGCCGTCACCATCCTCTCGGGCGCCGCCGAGTTTCGTCGCTGCCTGTTGGAAAAGATCACCAGTGCAACCCGACGCATCTACATCGTCGCGCTGTACCTGCAACAGGATGAAGCCGGCCAGGAGATCCTCGATGCCCTGCATGCCGCCAAACTGGCGCGCCCGGAACTGGATGTTGTGGTGGTCGTCGACTGGCTGCGCGCCCAGCGTGGCCTGATCGGTGCCGGCAAGCAGCCGGGCAACTCGGCGTGGTACCAGGAAACCACACGCACCCATGCCAGCGAAGTGCCGGTGTACGGCGTGCCGGTGCAGAGCCGTGAGCTGTTCGGCGTGCTGCACTTGAAGGGTTTTGTAATTGATGATTGCGTGATCTACAGCGGCGCCAGTCTGAACAACGTTTACCTGCACAAGTTCGACAAGTACCGTTATGACCGTTATCACCTGTTGCACAACCGCGACCTGGCGGACTCGATGCAGCACCTGGTGCAGCACGGCCTGATCGCCTCCAAGGCGGTCAATCGCCTGGATTTGCCCAATCTGCCAACCACCCGCAGCCTGCGCAACGATATCGGTGACCTGCGCAGCCGCCTCAAGCACGCGACGTATGACACCACCAGTGGGACTACGGACAAAGGCGGGCTGTCGGTCAGCCCGCTGCTCGGCGTGGGCAAGAACAATCCGCTGAGCCGGGTGATTGGCGAGTTGATCGCCAGCACCCAGCAGCAGCTGACCATCTGCACGCCGTATTTCAACCTGCCGCTGGCCGTGACCCGGGAAATCAATCGGGCACTGGCACGGGGCGTGAAGATCGACATCGTGGTCGGGGACAAGACAGCCAACGATTTCTACATTCCACCCAGCGAGCCGTTCAAGGTGATCGCGGCGTTGCCATACCTGTACGAAATCAGCCTGCGCCGTTTCGCCAAGCGTCATCAGCGTTATATCGACAGCGGCCAGTTGAACCTGCACCTGTGGAAGGACGGCGACAACACTTACCACCTCAAGGGTATGTGGGTCGACCAGCGTTATACCTTGCTCACCGGTAATAACCTGAACCCGCGGGCGTTCCGTCTCGACCTGGAAAACGCCTTGCTGATCGATGATCCCAAAGGTGAGCTGCTGGCGCCGCGCAGGGAAGAGCTTGGGCAGATTTTCCAGCACACCACGCGCATTGGCCGATACCAGGACCTGGAAACGCTGGTGGAATACCCGGCAGCGGTGGCCAAGTTCCTCAAGCGCGTCAGCCGCGTGCGGATCGAGAGGCTGCTGTACCGGATCCTGTAACTTGCAGGAGCGAGCTCGCTCGCGAAAAACCCGAGTGCGTCACGGGGTGTCAGGTTTCCCGCGTTATCGTTATCGCCCATCGCGAGCAAGCTGGCTCCTACAAATCTGTGTAGGAGCGAGCTCGCTCGCGAAAAACCAGAGGCCGCCTCGGGGCATCAGGCACCCCGCGTGATCGTTAACGACCATCGCCAGCAAGCTGCCTCCTGCATGTAAGATGGCGATATTCGAATAACAACCTGGCCTGCCTGATTTAATGTCGGAAAAAGACACTATCTCCATCCAACTGGTGCGCGAAGCCCTGTTGCAAAGTTGTGCGCCCGGCGTGGCAACCGCCGAAGTACTGGAAAAGGTCGGCATTGCCCCGGCGTTACTCGGTACCGCGCATGCCCGGGTGCCGGCGACGGCCTATGCACGGCTGTGGCGGCTGCTGGCCCGACGGGGCGACGATGAGTTTTTTGGCATGGATCCGCGCCCACTGCGCTCCGGCAGTTTCGAATTCCTCTGCCGCAGCGCCATGGCCCAGCCCAGCCTGATGACGGGCCTGACCTGCGGCCTGGACTTTCTCTCGCTGATGTTCCAGCACCTGCCTGCGCACCTGGTGCGTCAGCAGAGCCTGGCGGAAATCGTGCTGATCGAGGATGAGCAACCCGCCAAGCGCGCGTTCACCTACTTTACCTACTGGATGATCGTGCACGGCGTCGCCTGCTGGTTGGCCGGGCGGCGAATACCGATCCTGGCGATTGAACTGCGCTGCCCGACACCGGATTTTCTGGACGACTACCAGGTGATGTTTTCCGAGAACCTGCGCTTCGATCGACCCCGCACTCGCATGATTTTTGCCGCCGATTGCCTGGACATGCCGATCCGCCGCAGTCCCGAGGAGCTCAAGCGCTTCCTGGCCCATGCACCGGCCAATATCCTGGTGAAATACCGCGATCCACAGAGCCTCGCCAGCCGGATCAAGCACGATTTGCGGCAGATCACCGCCCAGGACTGGCCGGAGACCAAGGCACTGGCGCAACAACTGTGCATGTCGGCCTCGACCTTGCGCCGTCGCTTGGCGGAGGAGGGGCAGACTTACCAGGGGCTCAAGGACAGCGTGCGCAAGGAGCTGGCGATCGTCTGGCTGGCGGACCCGGCGATCAGCTTTGCCGAAATCGCCACGCGCCTGGGGTTTGCCGATGCCAGCTCGTTCTACAAGGCGTTTCGCAAGTGGTCGGGGTCCAATCCCGGGCATTACCGCAGTCTTATACTGAATGAGCCGGACTGAGCGGGATTGTGTAGTGGCCTGACTGGCCCCATCGCGAGCAAGCTCGCTCCTACAGTTTTAGCGTCAGCACACAGATCCTGTGGGAGTGACCGTGCCCGCGATGAGGCCATTGCAGCCGCAACGCCTACCTAACCTTGGCCAAACCAGTCAAACAACTTGATAGCTTTGACCATTGTCCCGCCCTGCGCACAGAGCGACTATTTCTCCTGTTGATTACGGTTCCCCCCAACCTAATAAAAATACAGAGGGATTCTGGCAATGCACGACTACCTGACTGCCACTTCACAGTTCGATTATCAGCACACCGTCGATGCCGCACTGGCCGGCGACCTCACGGCGCTCAATGCCTGCGTCGAGTGTTGCGACCGGCACGCACTGCCCGGGCGCATTGCGCTGTTCTGGGAGGGGCGCGACGGTTCGAGCGCGACTTATACGTTTAGCGACTTGCAGGACAAAGCCGCGCGTTTCGCCAATTTCCTGCTGGAGCAGGGCGTGCGCAAAGGCGACAAGGTTGCCGGCTTGCTCCCTCGCAATATCGAACTGCTGGTCACGGTGTTCGCGACCTGGCGCATCGGTGCGGTCTATCAACCACTGTTCACCGCCTTCGGCCCCAAGGCCATCGAGCACCGTTTGGGCAGTTCCGGTGCCAAGGTGGTGGTGACCGATGCGGGTAATCGCAGCAAGCTCGCCGACGTCGAGAACTGCCCGACCATCGTTACCGTCGCAGGACCAAAAGGCCAGGGCATTGTTCGTGGCGATTTCAGCTTCTGGGCTGAGCTGGCCAATTACCCTGCTGTCTGCGAACCGGTGCTGCTCACTGGCGAAGACCCTTTCCTGCTGATGTTCACCTCTGGCACCACCGGCCCGTCTAAAGCCCTGTCCGTGCCCCTGAAGGCCATCGTCGCGTTCCAGAGTTACACCCGCGATGCGGTCGACTTGCGCCCCGAAGATGCATTCTGGAACGTCGCCGATCCCGGCTGGGCCTACGGCATCTATTTCGGCGTGACCGGGCCACTGGCGATGGGGCATCCGATTACCTTTTACGACGGCCCGTTCACCCTCGAAAGTACCTGCCGGGTCATCAACAAATATGGAATCACCAACCTCACGGGCTCGCCAACGGCCTACCGACTGCTGATCGCCGGCGGCGACGAGTTCGCCCGGTCCATCAAAGGCAGGTTGCGCATTGTCAGCAGTGCCGGTGAACCGCTGAACCCGGAAGTGATCCGCTGGTTCGCCGACAACCTGAACGTGGTCATCCACGACCATTATGGCCAGACCGAACTGGGCATGGTGCTGTGCAATCACCACGGCCTGGAACACCCGATTCACATGGGCGCCGCCGGCTTTGCCTCGCCCGGCCACCGCATTGTGGTGCTGGATGAAGCCTGCCAGGAACTGAGCGTCGGTCAGCCGGGCATCCTGGCCATCGATCGCAGCCAGTCACCGATGTGCTGGTTCGCCGGTTACGAAGGCGCGCCCACCAAAGCGTTCGTCGGCAACTACTACCTGAGCGGCGACACCGTCGAGTGGAACCCCGATGGCAGCATCAGCTTCGTCGGGCGCAGTGACGACGTGATCACCACCTCCGGCTACCGGGTCGGGCCGTTCGACGTGGAAAGCGCGCTGATCGAGCACCCGGCCGTGGTCGAGGCGGCGGTGGTCGGCAAGCCTGATCCGGAGCGCACCGAGCTGGTCAAAGCCTTCGTTGTACTCAGTGCGCAATACCGCGCCGACCCGGCGCTTGCCGAAGAACTGCGCCAGCACGTGCGCAAGCGACTGGCCGCGCATTCTTACCCCCGTGAAATCGAATTTGTCAGCGAATTGCCGAAAACCCCAAGCGGCAAATTGCAGCGCTTTATCTTGCGCAACCAGGAAATCGCCAAGGCTCAAGAGGCCGCAGCGAAGAACGTTTCAGCTTGAATCCAAGGAAACTGTGATGCAGATCGAAAACAAGGTTTTTCTCGTCACCGGCGGTGCGTCCGGGCTCGGTGCCGCCACCGCTGAAATGCTGGTGGCCGCCGGTGCCAGAGTGATGCTGGTAGACATGAACGCCGACGCCGTCGCCGCTCAGGCCCAGCGCCTTGGCGCGCAGAGTGTGGTCGCCGACATCAGTGATGAGGCCGCCGCCGAAGCCGCAGTGCAAGCCACGGTGAAAGCCTTCGGCGGCCTCAATGGCCTGGTCAACTGCGCCGGTATCGTGCGCGGCGAAAAAATCCTCGGCAAGACCGGCCCGCATGCGCTCGCCAGCTTCAGCCAGGTGATCAATGTCAACCTGATCGGCAGCTTCAATATGCTGCGCCTGGCGGCAGCGGCGATTGCCGAGACTGAAGCGGATAGCGACGGCGAGCGCGGGGTGATCATCAATACTGCGTCGGCCGCTGCCTACGACGGCCAGATCGGCCAGGCGGCTTACGCAGCGTCCAAGGGCGCTATCGTCAGCCTGACCTTGCCCGCCGCTCGCGAGCTGGCGCGCTTTGGCATCCGCGTGATGACCATTGCCCCGGGCATTTTCGAGACGCCGATGATGGCCGGCATGACGCCTGAAGTACGCGCGTCCCTGGCGGCTGGCGTGCCGTTTCCACCCAGGCTCGGGAAACCGGACGAGTATGCCGCGCTGGTAAGGCATATCATTGAAAACAGCATGCTTAATGGCGAGGTGATCCGTCTCGACGGTGCCTTGCGCATGGCCGCCAGGTAGGAGAATTCGTCATGACTATTGCCAACGATCCGATTGTTATTGTCAGCGCCGTGCGCACCCCCATGGGCGGGTTCCAGGGCGAACTGAAAAGTCTCACCGCACCGCAACTGGGTGCTGCCGCGATCAGCGCCGCCGTCGAACGCGCCGGCATCGCCCCTGCTCTGGTCGAGGAAGTGCTGTTCGGCTGCGTCCTCTCCGCAGGCCTTGGCCAGGCCCCGGCGCGCCAGGCCGCGCTGGGTGCCGGGCTGGACAAATCAACCCGCTGCACCACGCTGAACAAAATGTGCGGCTCGGGTATGGAAGCGACGATGCTGGCCCACGACATGCTCGTCGCCGGCAGTGCCGAGGTGGTCGTCGCCGGAGGCATGGAGAGCATGTCCAACGCGCCGTACCTGCTGGACCGTGCACGCAGTGGTTACCGCATGGGGCACGGTCGGGTGATGGACCACATGTTTCTCGACGGGCTTGAAGACGCCTACGACAAGGGACGCCTGATGGGCACCTTCGCCGAAGACTGCGCCGAGACCAACGATTTCAGCCGCGAGGCCCAGGATGCCTTTGCCATTGCCTCGACCACCCGTGCACAGCAGGCGATCAAGGACGGCAGTTTCAAGGACGAGATCGTCCCGCTTACCATTACCGTCGGCAAGGAACAGGCGCTAATCAGTAACGACGAACAGCCGCCGAAAGCCAAACTGGACAAGATTGCTTCACTCAAGCCGGCGTTCCGCGACGGTGGCACCGTTACTGCAGCCAACTCCAGCTCAATCTCCGACGGCGCTGCGGCCCTGGTGTTGATGCGCCGCTCCGCTGCCGAAAAACAGGGGCTCAAGCCGCTGGCAGTGATTCACGGGCATGCTGCCTTTGCCGATACCCCAGGCCTGTTCCCGGTCGCCCCGGTGGGCGCGATCCGCAAGTTGATGAAAAAGACGGGTTGGTCCCTGGACCAGGTCGATCTGTTTGAAGTCAACGAAGCGTTTGCGGTGGTCAGCCTGGTGACCATGGCCAAACTGGAAATCCCCCATGAAAAAGTCAACGTGCACGGCGGGGCTTGCGCACTGGGCCATCCAATTGGCGCATCCGGCGCGCGGATCCTGGTGACCCTGCTCTCGGCGCTGCGCCAGAAAGGCTTGAAGCGCGGCGTTGCAGCTATCTGCATCGGCGGCGGTGAAGCCACGGCGATGGCTGTGGAATGCCTGTACTAAAACCCGCACACCCCCTGTAGGAGCTGCCGCACGCTGCGATCTTTTGACCTTGAAGATCATCATTAAAAGATCGCAGCCTGCGGCAGCTCCTATACGGGGTATTTCATATTCAAGGATTTGGCATGATTCCCAATGACGAACAATCCCAGATCAGCGACGCGGCACGGCAGTTTGCCCAGGAACGGCTGAAACCGTTCGCTGCCGAGTGGGACCGCCTGCATCGTTTTCCCACCGAAGCCATCGGCGAAATGGCCGAACTGGGCTTCTTCGGCATGCTCGTGCCGGAGCAATGGGGCGGCTGCGACACCGGTTACCTGGCCTACGCCATGGCCCTGGAAGAGATCGCGGCCGGTGACGGTGCGTGCTCGACCATCATGAGCGTGCACAACTCGGTGGGCTGCGTGCCGATCCTCAATTACGGCACCGATGAGCAGAAAGAACGCTTTCTCAAACCCCTGGCCAGGGGCGACATGCTCGGCGCTTTTGCCCTCACCGAACCCCAGGCCGGTTCCGATGCCAGTGGCCTGAGAACACGTGCCCGCCTGGAAGGCGACCACTACGTGCTCAACGGCTGCAAACAGTTCATCACCTCCGGGCAGAATGCCGGCGTGGTGATCGTGTTTGCCGTGACGGACCCGAGCGCAGGCAAGCGCGGGATCACCGCCCTGATCGTCCCCACCGATTCACCGGGCTACAAAGTCGCGCGGGTCGAAGACAAGCTCGGCCAGCACGCCTCCGACACCTGCCAGATTCTCTTCGAAGACGTGAAGGTGCCAGTGGCCAACCGTTTGGGCGAGGAGGGTGAAGGCTACAAAATCGCCCTGGCCAACCTCGAAGGCGGTCGTGTCGGCATTGCTTCGCAATCGGTGGGCATGGCCCGAGCCGCGTTCGAAGCAGCCCGGGACTACGCAAGGGAGCGGGAAAGTTTCGGCAAGCCGATCATCGAACATCAGGCCGTCGCGTTCCGCCTCGCCGACATGGCGACCCAGATTGCCGTTGCCCGGCAGATGGTGCACTACGCAGCGGCTTTGCGTGACAGCGGCAAGCCCGCCCTGGTCGAAGCCTCGATGGCCAAGTTGTTTGCCTCGGAAATGGCTGAAAAAGTCTGTTCTGCGGCCTTGCAAACCCTGGGCGGCTACGGTTACCTGAACGACTTCCCGCTGGAGCGCATCTACCGCGACGTGCGGGTGTGCCAGATCTACGAAGGCACCAGCGACATTCAACGCATGGTTATCTCGCGCAACCTTTGAACAGGAGTCCATTTGTGAACTACGAAACGATTTTGCTGGAAATCCACGGTCGTGTTGGCCTGATCACCCTGAACCGGCCCCAGGCGTTAAACGCATTGAATGCGCAGATCGTCAGCGAACTGAACCAGGCGCTCGATGGCCTGGAAGCTGACTCGAACATCGGCTGCATCGTGCTCACCGGTTCAAAAAAAGCCTTCGCGGCCGGCGCCGACATCAAGGAAATGGCCGAGCTGACGTATCCGCAGATCTACCTCGACGATCTGTTCAGCGACAGCGACCGCGTGGCCAATCGCCGCAAGCCCATCATTGCTGCGGTGAACGGTTTTGCCTTGGGTGGCGGTTGTGAACTGGCACTGATGTGCGACTTCATTCTGGCGGGCGACAATGCCCGGTTCGGCCAACCGGAAATCAACCTCGGTGTGCTCCCGGGCATGGGCGGCACCCAGCGCCTGACCCGCGCAGTCGGGAAGGCCAAGGCCATGGAAATGTGTCTGAGCGGACGTTTGATCGACGCCGTGGAAGCAGAGCGCTGTGGCATCGTGGCGCGCATCGTGCCGGCGGATGAGTTGCTGGCCGAGGCATTGAAAGTCGCCGCGTTGATCGCCGCTAAATCCCTGCCGATTGCGATGATGGTCAAGGAAAGCGTCAACCGCGCGTTCGAAGTCAGCCTGTCTGAGGGCGTGCGCTTTGAGCGTCGTGTATTCCATGCGGCGTTCGCGACGCAGGATCAGAAGGAAGGGATGGCGGCGTTTATTGCCAAGCGTGAGGCGCAGTTCCAGGGCCAGTAATCGCGTAAGGCTATCGCGGGCGAGCCTTGCTCCTACAGGTTATCAGTGACTGTGGGAGCAAGGCTTGCCCGCAGTGCTTGCAGGCCCTAAACCAGATAGTTCTTCAATTCTCGGGCGATCACCATCCGCTGAATCTCGCTCGACCCCTCATAGATCTGCGTGATCCGCGCATCGCGGTAGTAGCGCTCCACCGGGTAGTCTTCCAGGTAGCCATACCCACCATGAATCTGTATCGCCGAAGAGCAGACCTTCTCGGCCATTTCCGACGCGAACAGCTTGGCTTGTGACGCCTCCGACAGGCAAGGCTTGCCGGCGCTGCGCAGGCGCGCCGCGTGCAGGATCAACAGGCGCGCCGCGTTCAGCCGGGTGTGCATGTCGGCGAGCAGATTGGCAATGCTCTGGTGCTCAATGATCGGCTTGTCGAACTGCACCCGACCACGGGCATAGTCCAGGGCTGCTTCAAATGCCGCGCGGGCGATGCCCAGCGCCTGGGCGGCGATGCCGATGCGTCCACCTTCAAGGTTGGACAGGGCGATGGCCAGGCCCTTGCCGCGTTGACCCAGCAGATTGGCTTCGGGGATGGTGCAATTGTTCAGGGTGACTGCGCAGGTATCGGATGCGCGAATGCCCATCTTGTGTTCGGTGCGATCTACGATGAAACCGGCGGTATCAGTCGGCACCAGGAAGGCGGAAATTCCGCGTTTGCCCAGGTCCGGGTCGGTCACGGCGAACACGATGGCCAATTTGGCGCGCTTGCCATTGCTGACAAATTGCTTGGCGCCGTTGATCACCCACTGGCCATCGCGCAGTTCCGCGCGGGTGCGCAAGTTGTGTGCTTCGGAACCGGCCTGGGGTTCGGTCAGGCAGAAGCAGCCAATGGCCTTGCCGCTGGCCAGGTCCGGCAGCCAGGCCTGTTTCTGTTCTTCGGTGCCGAAGTTCAGCACGGGCCCGCAACCGACGGAATTGTGGATGCTCATCAGGGCGCCGGTGGCGCCGTCACCTGCGGAAATTTCCTCCACCGCCAGCGCATAGGCCACGTAGTCGACATAGGTGCCGCCCCATTCCTCGGGTACCACCATGCCCAGCAGGCCGAGCTCGCCCATCTTCGCCACCAGGGCGTCATCAATCCAGCCCGCCTTTTCCCAGGCCTGGGCATGAGGCGCGATTTCACCCCGGGCGAAATCCCGGGCCATGTCGCGGATCATCACTTGCTCTTCGCTCAATTCGATATCGTGCATGGCTCAGCTCCCGGTCCGATCGAAGCCTTCAAAGAAACTCTCCACATGCCCGGCGCCCAGCGCCTGCAAGGTGGGCGGGTTCCAGCGTGGCGTCTTGTCTTTGTCGATCAGCAAGGCGCGCACGCCCTCGATCAGGTCACCACGCTCGAACCACTGGCGGTCCAGGTGCAGTTCAAGGGCAAAACAGTCTTCCAGACTCAGGTGGCGACCACGGCGCAGCATTTCCAGGGTGACCCCCATGGCCAGCGGCGAGCGCGTCTCCAGCAGGTCAGCAGTCGCCAGCGCCCAGTCGTGGCTGTCAGCCACCGTGACTGCACGCAGTTGCTCAACCATACTCGGCACGTCGGGCAAGGCGAAGAAGTGATCGATGGCCGGGCGCAGCGCAATGAACGGTGCCTCGGGCAGTTGCTGCACAGCGAGCCGGGCCAGTACGCCCTGCAGGTCCTTGAGCGCGGTGTCGTGCCATGCCATCTGATCAAGCTGCTCGTCCAGGATGGCGATTTTATTGCTGTCCAGGTACCAGTCGGCCAGCCCGCAGTAGAGAGCATCGGCTGCGCGAATCTGCACGCCGGTGACGCCCAGGTAGATCCCCAGCTCGCCGGGCACGCGAGGCAGGAAGTAGCTGCCACCGACGTCCGGGAAATAGCCTATGCCCACTTCCGGCATCGCCAGGCGGCTTTTTTCCGTGACCACCCGCAGGTCGGCACCTTGCACCAGGCCCATGCCGCCGCCCAGGACAAATCCGTCCATCAGCGCCAGCACCGGTTTGCGGTAGTGGTGAATGGCGAGGTCCAGGGCATATTCCTCGACGAAGAAATCCTGGTGCAGCGAGTCGCCGTTCTTGAAGCTGTCGTACAGCGAACGGATGTCACCACCGGCACAGAAGGCTTTTTCTCCGGCGCCGCGCAATACGACGGCGTGTACCGTCGAATCCTGCGCCCAGGCGTCGAGCTGGCGCTGCAGGTTACGCACCATGTCGAGAGTGAGGGCATTGAGACCGGCGGGACGATTGAGGGTCAGGTGACCAATGTGGTTGCGTACTTCGGCCAGCACGTCGTTGTGCGTGGCATCCATGGACTGAGTCCCCGGAGAAGAAACCTGAGCAGTCATCACTAACTCCCTGCTTTTATTGTTCTTTATAAAGAAGCTCGCACGCGAGCGATCAAGGATCGTACCAGTGCAAATTTGTGATGTACAACCGGGATATCTGCAGGTCCAGTCTGCAGATATGCATGCAGGGAGCGGAATCTGACTACGCGGACCGTTCAGTGAACACGTCGCCAATGCTACGCCGCCGGGCGTGCACTTCACTGGCATGGATCAATTGCTCGAGGTCTTCGGGCGTGACGTCGTAGAAGGCCTCCAGGTCTGCCAGGGCCAGCTTCAAATCCTGGGCGGTGATGCCTTGGCTGTCGACCACGGCGGGACCGGCAGTCACTGCCACCGGGGGCTCGCCTGCACGTTTGGGATAACGGATGCGCGTCAGGTTGTTGTAGAGCAGGGCACATAACAACAGGGTGGCAGCCCCGAGCATGACGGGCCCCAGAGCTTGCCAGTCAAGTGCGATGGTCGCAGGGTCGGCCAGCACCAGGGTCAGCGCCAAGGCGCCGGCTGGCGGGTGCAGGCAACGCAGCCAGCACATCAGGATCAGCGCAACACCCGCCGCCAGGCATGCGCTGGTCAACGTGCGACCGAGCACGTGCGCTACCAGCAGAGCTACCACTGCAGCACTCAGGTAGCCGCCCAGGATCGCCCAGGGTTGGGCGAGGGCACCGGATGACACGGCAAACAGCAGCACCGCCGAAGCCCCCAGCGGCCCGATAAGGTGTTGGGCCACTTCGACGCCGAATACCTGGCTGCACAGCCAGACGGTGAACATCGTACCTATGGCCATGCCAATCGCGGCGCGGCTCCATTCAGTGGGGCGAGTGTTGATGGCGGCAGGTAACCAGCAAGCAAGCATGAATTAAACGATCCGTGAAAAGCAGGCGAAAAAAAAGGCTCGGCTGGAAACCCAGTAAGCCCTTGAAAGTGTTCCCTCTGTTGGGGGAGGAACGCGCACAGTTTGCCTCGCTATACGGTCACTGACAAATTCATATTAATGCAGGTTGAATGCATTAATTATGAGCTCAATTGGAGCGTTGCGATTTTTAAATGACAGCTGATTTGACTTTTTCGGCCCCGGCCGGCAGGGTTGGGAGCCCCACCGGGGCACGTCAGATGATGGAGCTTGTGATTCGTCCCGCACCTGACCACCGCAAGGCAGCCCATTGCTGTTTTTTGCTCCATGACACCGATTTCACTCAAGGCCGTTTCGTTTGACTGACTTACCCGCTTCCAAGGCTAATCCGCTCACTGTCTACCTGGCGCGATTGGCACCCTCCAGCCAAATGACGATGCGTTATGTCCTGCAGGATGCCGCCGATCGCCTGGGTTTCGAAGACATGAACGTCGAGGAAATTCCCTGGCATCAATTACAGCCAGAGGATGTCGTTGCGCTGGTTGCAGCGCTGCGCGAGGACGGTTATGCGCCCAACACCTCATCGCTGTACGTCAACGCCGTGCGCGGGGTAATGAATGAAGCCTGGCGCATGAGCCTGATCAGCCAGGAACACCTGTTGAAGATGCGCTCGGTCAAGGGCATCGCCGGCACGCGGCTGTCCCAGGGGCGCAACCTACGCCGTTCGCTGATCCAGGAACTGATGGCGGTGTGTGCCGCCGACCCCAGGCCACAGGGGCTGCGCGACGCCGCTATCATTGCAATTCTGTATGGCTCGGGGATGCGCAAGTCGGAGTCGGTCAACCTGGACCTCAGTCAGTTGGATTTTGCCGAGCGCAGCCTGCGAGTGACGGGCAAGGGCAACAAGCAGTTGATCAAATATGCGCCCACCTGGGCCTTTGCCAAGCTCGACGCCTGGCTCGAACTGCGCCGCTCGCAGCTCAAGGAGGGGGAGGTGGATGACCCGTTCCTGTTCAACCGCATTCGTCGAGGCAGCCACATCACGCGCGAGCGCATCACCAAACATGCGATCTATTACATTGCCCGCCAGCGTGGCGCGCAGGTCGGCGTGAAGATCATGCCCCACGATTTTCGGCGGTCGTTCATCACCCGGGTGATCGAGGAGCACGACCTGTCGATCGCGCAGAAGCTGGCGCACCACAGCAATATCCAGACGACCGCCAACTACGATGTGCGTGACGACAACGAGCGGCGGCGGGCGGTGGATCGTTTCGATTTGTGATGCCGTTGTAGGAGCGAGCTCGCTCGCGATGGTCGTGAACGATCTCTCTGGCAGCCTGACACCCCGCGTTATCGTTGACGACCATCGCGAGCTCGCTCCTACAGTGGGTGCACCTGAACGATAGCCCTGGCAGCCTGATATTCCGCTTGAACACTGACGAACATACAGGATTTGTCAGTGTTTACAGGCTGGTGGGGCAGGTGGTTTGCGGATTGCCTGCCGCCTGGCTGATCAGCGCGGCCAGACGCTTGACGTTGTTCTGCTGCGCATCAACCAGGTCGTCAATCGAAGGCCCGGAAGGGGTCTTCAAGGTGCTGCGGCAGGTGAGGGTGCCCTTTTCAGTGGCGCCTGCGTCGCGCAGGCGCCATTTTACGTCGATCAGCCCATATTGACCCGGAATCGAGTCGAACCGCTGCACCTCAAGGCGCACCGAGATATTGCGCCTGGGGTTGCTGTTGACCATCTGGTCGACCAGCGCGCTGCGTAACTCATCCACCAGGCTAGCGCGCCACCATTGGGTTTCAAGAATCGCGATCCCGGTATTGCCCTGGCGCACGACGATCTGCGGACGATCGACCTGGGGCGGCACCGTGAGTGATTCGATCTGGATCTGCGCCGTGGACTGCGAATTCGCGTTCAACTGCGCCGGGGTCAACGTATGGAACTGAATCGGATCACTGCGGCAGGCGGCGAGCAATGACAGCGCGGCGAGCAGGGTGATCTTCAGCGGAAAAGCCATGGGTGATGCTCCTGTGGTCATTTGCTCGGCGGCCCTTGCAGGTCGATAGGCGCGGCATTATTGGGGCGTCCGCGAATCAGCGATTCGGGGTGGCGTCCCAGGTAATCCGCCAGGTCGCGCAAGGAACGCGAGGTACGGCCCAGATCGTCCAGGGTTTCGGACAGTTGCTCACGTTGCGGCGAGTCCTCGGCCAATGTCGAGTTGGCCGACTGCAAGGTCTTGCTGACGTCGGCCAGGGTGCTCTGGACGCCGGGCAACGTCTTGGCATTGAACTGGGTCAGGCCCTTGCGCAGCTCGACCAGATTGGCATCGAGGTTGTTGGCGATTCGTTCGATCGGCAGTTTGTTGATCTTGTCGACCATCGCCTCCAGTTTGCCCTGAATCTCCTCCAGGCTGCCCGGAATGGTTGGAATGCTGACGGGGCGGGCAGTCGCATCGAACGCGACCTTTGGCGCCTTGGGATAGAAGTCCAGCGCAATGTACAGCTGTCCTGTCAACAGGTTGCCACTGCGGGCCTGGGCGCGCAGGCCGTTCTCGACGAAGGAGCCCATCAGGCGCACACCGGCGGCCTCGTCGTTGGAGTCGTGATTCAACACCTTTTGAATCTTGGTATGCGCCGTGCCGAGGCGTTGCGGGTAGATGACGATGCCGACATTCACCGGAAAGCTGCGCTTCTGCGCATCGAAATCGAGGTTGACCGAAACGACTCTGCCGAACTCCGTACCGAGGAACTCCACCGGGGCGCCGACCTTCAGCCCACGCAGCGCCTGATCGAAACGCAGGCTCAGGTACTGCGCCTTGCCATTGGGCGGGGCGAGGGCGGTCTGCTGGTCAGGGAACAGCTCGTAGGCATATTCTTCTGCCGCGGGTTTGTCGTCAGGGCTGTACTCAGGGGCGCGAAAGGCGATGCCGCCGACCAGTATCGAGGACAACGACTCGGTCTTGAGCGCAAAGCCGTTGGCGCCGACACTTACATCAATGCCGCTGGCGTTCCAGAACCGGGTGTTTTGTGTGACATAGGCATCATTGGGCGAGTGGACGAACACGTCGATGTTCACCCCTTTGCCATCGGGGTCCAGGGCGTAGGCCACCACCTGGCCGACCGGGATCTTGCGGTAGTAGACAGGCGAGCCGATGTCCAGCGAGCCCAGGTCCTGGGTGTGCAGGGTAAAGCGCTTGCCCGGTTCGCCGTAGGTGATCGGCGGCGGGTTTTCCATGCCCTGGAAGCGCTTCGCCCGGGTGTTGGCCTGGCCGATATCAGCGCCGATGTAATCGCCGGACAGCAGGGTGTCGATACCCGACACACCGCCAGCCCCGATGCGCGGGCGCACGACCCAGAACTTCGAGTCTTCACGGGTAAAGCTTTCCGCCTGCTTGGCCAGTTTTATCGTGGCATTGACACTTTTCTGGTCGTCACTGAGTTCGACTTCCGAGACATGGCCGATCACCACGTTGCGGTACTTGACCTCGGTCTTGTTGGCGGTGAGGCCGGCGCCCGTCTTGAACGTGATGGTGATGGTCGGCCCTTGCTGCAGGATGCTGTGCACCACCAGCGAAATACCTACCAGTACCGCAACGATCGGCACGATCCACACCAGGGAAACGCTGAACCTGCGGGTCTTGATCGGGGCCTGGCCGGGGGCCTGGGGCCCGTCAGTGGCTTGCGACTTCATCCATGACCTCCTCGATATGCGGCTTTTCCCGCGATTCATTCCAGATCAGGCGTGGGTCGAAACTCATCGCCGCCAGCATGGTGAACACCACCACCAGGCCAAAAAACAGAATACCCGGCCTTGGCTCGATATCGGCCAGGGCCTGAAATTTCACCAGGGCGGCGACCAGCGCCACGACGATGACGTCGAGCATCGACCAGTAGCCGATCACCTCGACGAAGCGATACATTTTCGAGCGCTCCCTGCGTGCCCACAGGCTGTTGCGCTGCACGGTCACCAGCAGCAGCGTCAGGGCCACGAACTTGATGCCCGGCACCGCGATACTGGCGATGAAGATGATCAGGGCGATGTCCCAGGCACCCGCTTCCCAGAACTCCAGCACGCCACTCATGATCGTGCTGTCGGCGCCATTGCCGACCATCTTTGTGTTCATGACCGGCAACAGGTTGGCGGGAATGTAGAACACCAGCGAGGTCAGCAGGTAAGCCCAGGTCCGGGTGATCGAGTTGGTCTTGCGTCGGTGCAAGGGCGCGTCACAGCGTTCGCACTCATGGGGTTCATGCGTCATGTCGCACGCCAGGCCGCAACTGTGACAGAGGCATAGGTCGAGGTCATGCGCCACTGGCGGTCGGCTCATAGGGTGTCCCACAGATCACGCACGTCGCGCCCGGCGATGCGGATCATCATCAGGCTGAGCACGGCAAGGGCGAACAGGCCGATGCCGGGCAATACATCGAGCAACCCTGCCAGTTTGATCACGGCGACCATGGCCCCCAGCAGGCAGACTTCGAGCATGCTCCAGGGGCGCAGGGTTTCCAGCCAGCGCATGCAGGGTTTGAAGCCGGGGCAGCGTTGCCCGGAGAGGGCGAAACCGAGTACCCAGATCAGCAGCACCAGCTGAAAGATCGGGGCGATGATCATGGCGATGGCTGCGACCATGGCGATGAAGGTGATGGGGCCCTGGCTGAGGGCCAGTACCGAATCCCAGAGCGTGGCACTGTTTTTCAAGCCCTTGAGGCTGATGCTCATTACCGGGTAGAAGTTGGTGAAGATCCACACCACCAGCGCCGTGAGGCTCAACGCCAGGCGCTGCTCTATGGTCAAGCCGTTATAGCGCTGGAGCACCCCGCCACAACGTGAGCACAGGGTTTTCTGATGTTTGGCGAGCGTCGCTTTTTGAAACACGCAATCGCAATGCTCGCAGATGATCAACTGGTCGTTCGAGGCCATGGGTCGCGCTCAATAAGAGGCTTTAAAGGCAGAGCACCTCCTCAATATAGAGGCGAGTGGCGAATCAGCAAATCGAAATTGAATCAAAGCCATGAGAAGACAGAAGGCATGAGCTCTGTAGGAGCTGCCGAAGGCTACGATCTTTGCCTTTATTAAGGGTCAAGGTCAAAAGATCGCAGCCTTCGGCAGCTCCTACGGGGGCGGATTTAGACCACTCCAGGTCAAAAGATCGCAGCCTTCGGCAGCTCCTGCGGAGGCGGATTTAGCCCAGGATTTCGCGCACCCGATACCACAACATCCCCAGCGCCAGCAGCGGCGAGCGCAGCATCGGGCCGCCGGGGAAGGTCATGTGCGGCACGGCGCTGAATACATCGAAGCCCTGGCTGTGTCCGGCATGTATCGCTTCACCCAGTAGCTTGGCGCACCAATGGGTCACGTTCAGCCCATGCCCGGAGTAACCCTGGGCATAGTAGACATTCGGGTGCTGGCCCAAGCGACCGACCTGGGGGAAGCGATTGGCGCTGATGCCGATCTTGCCGCCCCATTGGTAGTCGATGCGCACATCCGCCAGTTGCGGGAACACCTTGAGCATCTGCGGGCGCATATAGGCGGCAATGTCCGCCGGGTCGCGGCCGGAATAATGACAGGCACCGCCAAACAACAAGCGTCGGTCGGCCGAAAGCCGGTAATAATCCAGCCCGACCTTCTGATCGCACAACGCCAGATTGTGGGGGATCAATGCACTGGCGGCATCCGCGGTCAGCGGCTCGGTCGCAATGATGTAGCTGCCGGCGGGCAACACCTTGCCACTGAGTTTGGGCTCGAGTTCATCCAGGTGCGCGTTGCACGCCAGCACCAGCCTGCCCGCGCGCACCGTGCCACCCGCGCAACGCACCTGCACCGTATCGCCATGGATCAACTCCAGCACCGGACTCTGCTCGAAGATCTGCACCCCGAGGGACGCAGCCAGGCGTGCTTCGCCAAGGATCAGGTTGAGCGGATGCAGGTGCCCCGAGCCCATGTCCACCAGGCCGCCGGCATACACGCCGGAGTCCACCACTTCCTGGCGGATCTGCTGCGGCCCCACCAGGCGGGTTTCATGCGCGTATCCACTCGTCTGCAGTTGCTGCTGCTCGGCCTTGAATGCGGCGAACTGCGCCTGGGTGTTGGCCAGTTCGCAAAAGCCCCAGCGCAAGTCGCAATCAATGGCGTGCTCGCGAATGCGCTGGCCCACCAGTTCGACCGATGCTGTGCCGGCGTGCTCCAGATAACGCACGCCATCCGCGCCGATGTAACGGCCAAACCCGCTGACGTCATGGCCGATCCCACGGATCAACTGTCCACCATTGCGCCCACTGGCGCCCCAGCCAATCCGCCGGGCTTCGAGCAGAATCACCGAAAGCCCACGCTGCGCCAGCTCGATCGCGGTATTGACCCCGGTAAAACCGCCGCCTATCACACACACGTCAGCGACCCGATCAGTCGCCAGGCTCGGGTAGGCCGTCAGGTCCCGGGCCGTGGCGGCGTAGTAAGAGTGCGCATGTTCCTGAGTGTACTGGTTCATTTGTTGGACTTCACTTTGCTCCACGAACGCGTCATCAGTCGCATGATCGCCTGGGGCGGGGTAGTCGAGATGTAGAGCTTGTCGAGGACGGCCTGAGGAGGATAGACCTCGGGGTTGTTTACCAGCTCCGGGTCCATGAATTGTTTGGCGTCAGGGTTGGGGTTGGCGTAGCCGACCGAGGCGCTGACTTTGGCAATCACTTGCGGGTCGAGCAGGTAATTGATGAACGCATGGGCTTCTTTAGGGTTGCTAGCGTCGGCTGGAATCGCCAGCAGGTCAAACCACAGGTTGCTGCCTTCCTTGGGGATGGCGTAGGCGATGTTCACCCCGTTCCCGGCTTCCTTGGCGCGGTTGGCGGCCTGGAACACGTCGCCGGAATAGCCGAAGGCGACGCAGATGTCACCATTGGCCAGGTCGGACACATACTTGGACGAGTGGAAATACGTGATGTATGGCCGGATGCTCAGCAGTTTGGCTTCGGCTTTCTTGTAATCCTCGGGATTTTCACTGCGCGGGTCCATGCCCATGTAATTGAGAATGGCGGGGAACACTTCGTCCGCCGAATCCATCATCGAGACGCCGCACTGGCTGAGTTTTTTCAGGTTTTCCGGCTCGAACATCACGGCCCAGGAGTCGATCCGGTCGATGCCGAGCACCTGTTTGACCTTTTCAACGTTGTATCCGATGCCGTTAGTGCCCCACAGGTACGGCACCGAATGCTCGTTACCCCGGTCGTTGCTTTCCAGCAGGGCGAGGAGCTTGGGGTCCAGGTGCTTGTAGTTAGGCAATTGCGCGCGATCGAGCTTGAGGAACGCGCCGGCTTTTACCTGACGGGCGAGGAAGTGGTTGGACGGCACCACCACGTCGTATCCGGTCCGCCCGGCGAGCAGCTTGCCTTCGAGGGTTTCGTTGGAATCAAAGACGTCATAGATGACTTTTATCCCGCTTTTCGCCTGGAAGTCGACCAGGGTGGTCTCGCCAATGTAATCGGTCCAGTTGTAGACACTGACGGTAGGCTGGGCCTGAGACACTGCGCTGAACAGCAAGGCCAGCGTTGCCGTGACCACGGATTTCAATAGACGCATTCGACACCTCTTGGAGTTATTGGATTTTTCAGGTGTTTCTGTCGTGTTGTTGGTGGCTCATCGCGAGCAGGCTCACTCCCACAGTTGATGGCATTCCAAAGTGGGAACGAATGGCATTCATTCCCCTGAGGGAGCGAGCCTGGTCGCGATGGGGCCTTCGCAGACGCCTGATACCTAAACGCTGAACAACAGAAATTCACGCTCCCACGAACTGATCACCCGCTTGAAGTTCTCGTGTTCGGCGCGCTTCACCGCGACATACCCGCGCACGAATTTGCTGCCCAGGACCTTTTCGATGGTCTGGCACTCTTCCATTTGCGTCAGGGCGTCCTCGATGGTGATCGGCAGGCGCAGGTTGCGCCGCTCATAGGCGCGACCCTCTACCGCCGCGCTTGGCTGCACGCCTTCGATCATGCCCAGGTAACCACACAACAGGCTGGCGGCAATCGCCAGGTAGGGGTTGGCATCTGCGCCGGGCAGGCGGTTCTCCACGCGCATCGCCTCGGGGCTTGAGGTCGGTACCCGCAGGCCGACGGTACGGTTCTCCTCGCCCCATTCGACGTTCACCGGGGCCGAGGTGTCCGGCAGGAAGCGGCGGAACGAATTGACGTTGGGCGCGAACATCGGCAGCACTTTGGGGATGTACTTCTGCAGGCCGCCAATGTGGTTTAAAAACAGCTCGCTCATCTTGCCGTCGGCGTCGACGAAAATCGGCTGGCCGGTGCTGATGTCCACCACGCTCTGGTGAATGTGCATGGCGCTGCCGGGCTCATCGCCGATGGGCTTGGCCATGAAGGTTGCCGCCACGTTGTGCTTGAGCGCCGCTTCGCGCAGCGTGCGCTTGAATACGGTTATCTGGTCGGCCAGGTCCAGCGCGTCGCCGTGACGGAAGTTGATCTCCATCTGCGCCGGGCCGTCTTCGTGGATCAGTGTGTCCAGGTCAAGGCCTTGCAGTTCACACCAGTCGTAGACGTCTTCGAACAACGGGTCGAATTCATTGGCGGCGTCGATGGAAAACGACTGCCGGCCACTTTCCGCACGGCCCGAACGGCCCAGTGGTGCCTTGAGGGGCAAGTCCGGGTCTTCGCAGCGCTGGGTCAGGTAGAACTCCATTTCCGGCGCAACAATCGGTCGCCAGCCTTTGTCGGTGTACAACTGCAGGACTTTTTTCAGGACGTTGCGCGGTGACAGTTCAATGGGGTTGCCGAACTTGTCGAACGTGTCATGGATAACGATAGCCGTCGGCTCGATGGCCCACGGCACCACGTACACCGCGTCGGCGTCGGGCTTGCAGACCATGTCGATATCGGCCGGGTCGAGCAGGTCGTAGTAGATGTCGTCGTCGACAAAGTCCCCGGTCACCGTTTGCAACAGCACACTTTCCGGCAGGCGCATGCCTCGCTCATGCAGGAACTTGTTGGTGGGTGCAATCTTGCCGCGTGCAATGCCGGTCAAATCGCTGACGACGCACTCGACTTCGGTAATCTTGTGATCTTTCAGCCAAGTGAACAGCTGATCGAAAGGGACATTCATACAGACCTCGTTATTGGTTTTATTAACGCCGGGGAGGGCGGTTTCATCCACCACACCCTTCCCCTGGGACGCGTTGACGACTATCTTGGGCGAGCCTTGCAGTTCCATCTATCCACTTTCAGCAGCACCAAAACGCACCAAACGAGTGCGTAAGGTTCACCCATGACAGCGTCCAGCCCGTTACAAGTCCAAGCGTTCAACACCGAAGATGTGGCCGAACAGATCCGCGCCACGCCCGGGTGGGTGCAGCAATACCAGCAGATGTCACCGGGGCATTTCGCCGGGCGCGTGCGTTACCTGGACCTGCAGGGCGTGGAGATTTACGAAGAGCAGATGAACACCCGGGTCGAGCAGAATTTCAGTGCGCCCCAGGGGGCGCTGGCGTTCTGTTTCGATCGCAGTGACAACGCGTTGTATGTGCTCAATGGCGAGAGCCGCAACATCTGGATCACCCCGGAGAACTACCAGGAAATCGCCGTGGTGTTCGGTCCGGACTTCGTGCGACGTCACGGCCTGGACGTTGCCAGGCTCGAGGGTCTGTTCCTGGCGCCGTTGAATTCAGGACAGAACGCCTTGTTCAGTCGCTGGCTCAGCAGCACCTTGACCCAGCTGACACAGACAATCGATCCACCCAGCAGGGAAGCCCTGACCCAACAGTTGCTCGAGGACTGCCTCTATCTGCTCGACAATGCCAGTGTGTGCCTGGATCACGGTGGTCTGCAGCGCCGCACCGAGGAACGGGCGGTGATGAAGCGCATTGGTGAGTGGGCAGCGGACTCGCCGGAGGAAACCCTCAACCTGCTGCAACTTGCCCAGGTTGCCGGGGTGTCGTTGCGCCAGGTCCAGCACGCGTTCAAGGCCTACACCGGCATGACGCCCACCCACTGGCTGCGCTTGCGCCGACTGAACAGTGCGCACCGCGAACTGCTCGGGTGCAGACCCATTGACACTACCGTGGCCGAGGTCGCGATGAAGTGGTCGTTCTGGCATCTGGGGCGGTTTTCCAGCAGCTACCGTGCGTTGTTCAAGGAACTGCCGAGCGAGACGCTCAAGCGCAGTGGCCGAAACCACCGCGCAACTGGATGATCCTGTGTCTGCCAATTCCTGTGGCGAGGGCGCTCGCTCCCGCTGTTTTTCGCAGGCGTATCTTTATCCCAATCAGACTGTCGGCGCAGGTGTGGCCAACGCGATTCCCGCCGCGCCTAACCGCTTCAGTATCTCGAACAACAGATCACTCTTGGTCGCGGCGACGATCCTCGGGCTGCTGACGTAACCCGTGACGGTCAGCGTGATGCCCTCGGGGCTGAGCTTGCTGAAGCGCACCATCGGCGCAGGCTTGTCGAGAATGGTTTCGTGCTCGCAGTAGGTGTCGTACAGCAGGTTCTTGACTTGCTCGGGGTCAATGTCCAGCGGAAAGGTCAGCTCCAGGCTGGCCACCCCCTGCGCGCTGCCGCCCAGGGTCACATTGCGCAGGTTCTGCGAGATTAGCTGCGAGTTGGGGACGATGACGATGGAGCGGTCGCTGAGCTGAATTTCCGTGGCCCGCACGTTGATCCGGCGAATATCGCCTTCGACCCCGCTGATACTGATCAGGTCGCCTACCTTTACCGGGCGCTCGGTCAGCAGAATCAGGCCGGAAACGAAGTTCTTCACGATCTCCTGCAAACCGAAACCGATGCCCACCGACAGGGCGCTGACGATCCACGCCAGGTTGGTCCACTGGATACCCAGGGACGACAGCGTCAGCAGGATCACCAGCGCGTAGCCGATGTTGGCAAATAGCGTGCTGAGGGACGCGCACATGCCCGGATCCATATTGGTCTTGGGCAGGAACTCGTTATCCAGCCAGCGGCGCAGCGAGCGGATCAGGTAGATGCCGATCAGCAGCGCCAGCACCGCGTTGAGCAAATGAGCCGGAACCACATTGAGTTTGCGCAAGCCGTCGCCACCTAGGATAGCCACCACCTGGCTGAATAATTGCCCCAGCGTGACTCCGACGCCACCGACGAACATGGAAATGATCGCCAGCAACAGCAACGCGGCGCGGCCCACACCGGACAGCACGATGGAAATTTGCTCGAGACGAGTGTCACCGATGCCGAGCAATTGTTTGAGCGCCTTGCCGCTCGCGCTCTTGGCGGAGAACAGGTATTCAAAGCTGTCCTTGAGCAGCTGGATGAGCAGGTAGAAACCGCAGAGGACGAGGAAGCCCCAGACCAGTTCATAGGTGATGAAGCGTGCCAGGGACACGTAACCGATCAGCAGGGCGAACAGCGAAATGATCATGGCCACGGTGGCAGCGGAATAAATCAGCCCGGCCAGCGTGGTACTGGCCTCCGGTGAGTCGCCGGCCACCACCACGGCCCTGCGGGCTTTGTTTGCGCGGCGAAACAGCATCGCAAACAGCACGGTGACGACCAGGGCAATCACCCCGCGCCCCAGCAATATGGCCGAGGCGCTCATGCCGCTGACATTGCTGATTTGCGCCAGGCCCACCAATACCAGCAGGGTGCAGGCCACTATCCGCGGAAAGGGTTCGAGTGCGTGGGCCACGGAGTCGGAGATGGTCGGCAGCCGCCACGACGGATGCTCGGTCGACAATAGCGCGCGGCTCAACCCGGTAATCATCACGCACAGATAAATCAGCTTTTCAAACTCGTCGGAGAAATTTTGCAGCATTGGTGTCAGCGGCAGCTGGCGGGTGAGTGCGTAGAACAGCAACTGCATCGCCAGCGCGGTAGCGAGCACCGTGGCGATCACCGAAGCCAGGGCAAGCGAACTGCGACGCAAACGTCCTTCAGGCATGCGATGAATACACAGCCAGGTCAGTCCGCGATCAGCCACCCTGCGGCCCCAGCTCCAGATTGCCAGTGCCAGCACCACCAACAACACGGTAGCCAGACGTTTGCCCGGTTGCCAGGCGACTGCCAGGGCGTCTTGGGCCTGCTCTACGAACTCGCTCAAGCGCTGGCGATCGTCTTTGCGCGGGCTGAACAACGGCGACCAGAACTCCGGCCCCAGGATGCTGCCACTGCGCAGGGTGACCTCGCTCTCCAGAAGGCTGCGGCGAATGCCGGCGATCTGCGGGATGAGCCCGGCGGCGCTGGCTCTGAGCGCTGCCAGTGTGGTGAGGCTGGCGTCGATCCGGCGCTTTTGCTCAGACAGGTCAGCGCGTTGCATGGCGATTTCCGACTTCTCTGCGCCGACCTCGACCGGCGACACCGGCCCCAGCACGTCCAGTTGCGCCTGCAACTGCTTCTGCTCGGGCAGCAGCGTTGACTGCAGGGTGTCGATGTCATTGATATACAGCTGCACCGAATCCTGCAGGCCGACCATCAGGCTCAGGTTGTTCGCCTGGGAGACTTGCTGCTTGATGCGATCCAGGCGAACCTGCAAGTCCTGCAACTCGCTTTGGGACACCGAAAATGAGGGCGCTCCCGGGACTGCGGAGATCGGGTTTGGCGCCTCCGCCGCCCAAAGCACTGCGGTGCTGGCTTGAAACAGCATGACTACGCTCAACACCAGCCACTTCAATGCATCACCCATACACGCGTCCCGCCCCCTGACTTTCCGAAGTAGATAGTGCATCACCCCGTCGGCTCCATTTTGCAGCGCAGTGTCCCGGAGCCCGGCTTCTGGAATAGCACATCATCACCGGTTTGCGAAAAACTAAAGTAACCCGTGTTGTCCTTGCCGCTGTAGCGCCGACCTGTCCCCGCAGGTTCCTGGCTCAGGGTGATCGACGAGTTGGCCCAGCGCAGGTAAACCACACCGGGGTCGGCGTTGAACCAGGTAGCGGCGATCAGCGCATTAAGCCCCGCACATCGAATCGCCAGCGGGCCTTCGGTGAGCCGGTCCGGGTCCTTGGTCCTGACGATGGCAGAGCCCTGGCGCAACTGATGGGCGCGTTCGGCATAGCGGCTCACCGTACACGCCTTGGGATCCGCTTCGATGAAGCATTGATTGCGCGTCAGTGTCCAGATTTGCTGGTCGGTGCTGACTTTTCCCGGGGGCGGAACCGAGTGTTCGTCCGTGAGCGCCAGGCGGTAGAGACGGTCCAGTTCACGGTCCATTCGCGCCAGTTGCGCGTCACGACAGATCAGCTTTTCCACCGTTGCACTCGCGCTGGCGCAATCGAAGCTGGTTTTAAACAGGGGGGCAGGGGTGGCAGCCCTGGCGCAGAGGCTTGTCGCCGCGCTGGCGGCAAGCAGACAGGTGCAGATAACCGTGAGCGTTTTCATGATCGATCCAGTTTAATCGGAGATCGGCAGCACCACGGACAGCCAGGCGATCCAGCCTTTGGGGCGATGCCTGCAATCCTCCTGGTCATCGGGATTCTCGTTCTGTGATCGAAAGTCAGCTCGCACAGGCTTTTATAGTAGACACAGACTGCGACCGCCGCCGGGAAGTGCACAAGACGTTGCCTGGAATGCAGGCTCCAAGAGCGACGCTGAGCAAAGGCAACAGGATGCGGTGATCGCCAGGAACCTATGGGGGTAATTTTCCAAGCAATGCCGCACGTCGATAATTGTAACGAAACCCAGCATAAGACTGTTTAATACTGATTCCTGTGCGTTTTATATTTGTAATACATTTTATAAAGCATGCTATGGTTAACCTTATTAAGGTTAAAGCTCCAATTGGTGCATGTTATGAACGACTTTTTTCCGGTTGCCTGCAGCGATACCCTCTGCAGGATAGGTCTCCTGGTGAAATCCCGGCGACTGGCTCTGGGCCTGCGTCAATCTGATCTCAAATCCGCATTGGGCATCTCCGAGCACATCCTGCGCAAGATCGAAAATGGCTCGGAGTCAGTCGATCTTCGCTCATTCATGTTGGTGCTGTGGCGCCTGGGGATCAACGAGACGGTCTTTGCGTCACTGGACGGGGTGGAAACCACGTCGCAGGTTGCTCGCTACGTCACTGACGCGGATGCCTACCAGAGCATCGCCAACAAGCGCGTGCGCCTGCCGAAAGCCAAGGCGGAGGAGTTCTGATGTCCCGTGCCTATATCTACATGGAGCACCCGGACACCGGTGAACTGCTGACCCTGGGCCGGGTGACGCTGCAGGGTAAATTCGGCGAGTTCATTTATGCCCCCGACTACGTCGAGCGCGGCGGCTGGGTGCCAGATCCGATCAACTATCCCTTGCGTACCGAAGCCTATACCGGCATCAGTAAAAACCGCGGCATCCCCGGCTTCGTCAATGACGCAATGCCGGACGGTTGGGGCGAGCGCCTGCTGCAGCGTGCATTTGGGCAGGTGCTGGCACCTATCGATTTCCTGCTCAAGTCGCCGAACAACGACCGGGTCGGCAACCTCCTGGCTGGCACTGCGACTGTGCCCGCGCCCGGATTGGGGGAAGGGCCGGTGCCTACGCTCAAAGGCCTGGGGAAGTTTATCGAGGCCTGCGAAGCGGTGTACGACGGCCAGCTCGATGAGCAGTCGATCGCCATGCTCAACATCCGCCAGCAGCGCTCGTCCCTGGGCGGTGCACGACCCAAGCGCACCTTGCAGGACAGCGGAATGCTGATCCTGGCCAAGCCCCGCGACCGTTTTGACCTCTATGATTTCCCTGCAATCGAATACGCCTGCATGACCTTTGCCGCGTCGAAAGGGCTGAACGTGGCCAACACCGCACTGCACGCCGAATCACCGTCGACGCTGCTGATCGAGCGTTTCGACCGTACCCCGCTGGCCGACGGCGCCCGACGCATCCCGATGCTCAGCGCGCTGACCTTGCTTGACTCCGAATGGAACGAGCAGTATCACCGTGACTGGCGCTACGCCTCGGTGGCTGATGAAATGCGCCGGCGCGGCGTGCCCGACGGCGATCTGCAGGAGCTGTTCAAACGCATGTGCTACAACGCTCTGGTGGGTAACAGCGACGATCATCCGCGCAACCATTCGATCATCTGGCTTGGCGGGCAATGGCGTCTGTCACCGATGTACGACGTTTTACCGATTATCGATGAGGGACCTGCCCAGACCTTGTCCATGGCGGTGGGCCGCGAAGGCACCAGGATCAGCCGCGTCAACCTGCTCAGCCACCACGCGCACTTCGCCCTGACCCGCGAACACGCCGAGCACCTGCTGGACGAAGTCATTGGCTGGGAGGAAGCGCTCAAGGACTACTACGCCACCTGCCTGCGCGGCGAAGAACTGGTCATGTCCCGGGCTGCGGTCAGCACCGAGCGGATGCGGTAGCCGGCGCCTGCAGATTGGCTTGCAACCATTCTAGCCGCTGTTGTCGCCCAAACCAGCGAAGCTGTCTATCTGCGCAGCGAACTGGTGGGAGAGGGCGGTGCCATCGAAGTGGACGGCCATGGAACCGGGATCATGACCGAGAGCAGCTGGATCAAATCCAACCGCAACCCTGACTGGAGCAAAGCCGAGGTCGAACAAGCGCTCAACGAACGCCTGGGTTTACGCAAAATCATCTGGCTACCGGGCATCAAAGGCAAAGGCATCACCGAGACCCACGTGGATTTTTACGCACGTTTCGTCAAGCCGGGCGTGGTGATCGCCAACCTCGACAACGCAGATGCGAAGGCACTGGAACTGCTGTCCGGACTTTATCCGGACAGGGAGATGGTGATGCTGAACATTGACGCGATTGCAGCGGGTGGTGGCGGGATTCACTGCGTGACCTGCCATCAACCTGCGGTGTGACAAAGACGGAGATGGAGGTGATCTGGGACGCGGTAAAATCTAATTCAACTAAAGAGACATTTAGTATAGTTAAATTCTACCTTCGTTCGGCTGTCCAATAGAGCAGGTCTTTTATTCTAGATCACAGCCAGAGCGAGTGTTCACTTGGAATGCTGGGCTGTACCTCTGGTTTGCGGAAGATTGCTCGCCAAATTATGGTTTTAGCGCTTCAGGCACCTCACACTCAGGCCAATTAACTCTCCGGCTTGTTAAGGAAATAGGCGTTTTTCACGAATCGACATCAATGCCAGTTGGCTGACAGACCATAACGCCAGTCAACAAACAGGCCATGGGTCTCGTCCTCAATACGGGTCAACACTGCGAGCTCAAATCTCGACAACAGCAAGCCGGGGCAAAAATCCATCTCCATCATGATCACGCGAAACATTGTAAACACCGTAGGAGCTGCCGAAGGCTGCGATCTTTTGACTTTGACTTTGAGATACCGCACCAACTGAACCACCAAGCAAAAAATTTTCAAACTGGGAAATGCAGCGCCGACCAAACCAAGTCGAGGTCGAGGTCGAGGTCGAGGACAACGAAGCGCAAACGCTGTGGTGCAATCATCTTCAAGATCAACACAAGCAAACCCGATCTCAAGCATCCGAACCGGTCCCAATAGCCCGACGATCAAATGACCACATTCGAGAAAAGGCCACCTCGAAATCCACGCCCAACCGGGCTAACCGCGCAATCCATCGTTACGCATAATGACGGGCGTTACGTTGAACGGCCTATGGAAACTGGCTTGGCCACCATGGGTCGTTTAATGTAACGGCCATTATGCGAACCACTCTCCAGATTCCCGATCACCTCATTCGCGATGCCACGCTTTACGCTCCGTCCCGCGATCCTCTCGATGCTGTTTCATATGTCCTTGCCGACTATCCCCGCGTCATAGCTGAAGCCAGAAAAATGCGCTCTAGACTCGCTGAAATTGATCGAGAAACCTCCGATTTTGACCAGCGTTTACAAGCCCTGCAGGACGCTTGCGCAGCCATTCTGAACCTCTAAACCCGCCATACCTCGACCTGCCCGCAGGGCATTAGGCGCCTCGCCGATCGGCAGCCAGGCTAATCAACATCCGCGCCGATACCCGGCAACGCCGGCCTTTCTTTCGCCCAACAAAAAACCCCCAGCGATCGTTAAATCACTGAGGGTTCTTTCGCGTCCAAAGCCTCTAGGATCGCTGTGGTGGCACTTCGCGCCATGTTCTGCCCAAAGGCTTGTTACTCGATCTCAAAGCGGAGCCAGCGCGGTCACGTGACGTCCAGCACCATCGGCGGACAGGTCCCGGTAGGTCCATTTTTTCAGCGCAAATCGGTTGCCCTGATGTAGCAAGCCCCAAAGGCGTTCAGCCCCTGTGCTCGTAATAGTGGAACGATTTTCACCAACTCAATCTGGCACTTGCCCTCTGAGGGATGCATCTGCGTCTCTGTGACTTTTCCATCGATCATCAGCACGAAAATCCATTTTGCCAGCATTTCGCCTCCGTCGATTTTTGAGCTAAGCGAGTGGGGGTGCTGTTACACCCCCACTTTACCGCAACTAACTTCGGTGCCGGCATCAACCCGCTCGCCTTAAAGCTTCCTGCTCGATGCCCATTAGCACGCCTCTCATCGCAACCTTGGCCTGCTGCTGTAGCTCTACAGGCAGCAAATCCAGTCTTCTCCATATGGCGCTAAATTCTGCAGAGTTTGTACGTTCCGACTCGTCCAACAGCAGTTCGTCGGTTGAAACTCCGAAAATCTTAGCAAGGGTTGCGATCTTGTCCCCTGGTGGAGTCGCCTTTCCCGCCTCATATCCCTTGTATGAGGACTCAGATATTCCCGCCGCTTCCCATGCCTTATGTTGCGTCAAACCCGCAGCCTCTCTGGCTTTGCGTAGGTTTTCACCGATGGTCATCGTTAGGTCACTCTCATTGCCAATTTCTTCCATCACCTTATCTCCTGTATGCATTTACACCGTCATGATACGACACCATAAGGTGTAAGATCGTGCTTGACCAAATGGTGCATGATCTCGTACCTTAAAGGTCAAGTTCATCCCCCTTGACGGATTTATAGATGTTCATCGACTGGCTCAAGGTTTCACAGGAACATGATTTTGACCTTCCGGTTATCTCAGATACCGCGTTCAAGGCCATTGATACCCTGACCGGCGAAGTCTTGAGCACCAGCTATCGATCCGTTAAGCACCAGGGAAGCCACAGTTCAACCGTACAAATTCACGTCCAAGGCCGGAAAATCACAATCGATGGCAATCCTTCGCGTCTCAATCGTCATGACAACCTCTGGGGTTTTGAAACCCTTGAGCAGTGCATCTCCGTTTACAACGAGCTTCTTGCACAGTACGGGCTTCCTTCTTTCACCCGTTGCACGCGGTTTGAGGTACGCCAGGGTGAATCGGGCGCGAAAGCTTCACATATTTGGGCGGACGGTTGCTGTATTCATCGAGTCGACCTCACAACAAATATCTCAGTAGGGAAGGGCAACGAAATCCCCTACTTGCGAGGACTGGCGTCTCAACGAATAGGCCATTCTATCGGTCGACTATTTCCAAATGGCCGCTCTGTAGATTGGACAACTAGTGGAAGCGGGAAGGGCGTTCGTCTTCAATATCGCAAGGCATACGACAAGGCATTCGAAATTTACAAGCATCATCTCCCCAAAGTTAAACGTTTTTTCGGAGAAGATTCCTCAGAGCTCAAATACGCTCAGGACATTTATCAATACGCCGTGGATGTTGGCATTGTTCGTTTAGAACAAGAACTAAAAAGTGAATTTTTAAGCCGTGAAAAGCTATGTTATTGGGGCCTCTTTGATGAAGGCGAATATCAATCTCTGCATAAAGAGTTTCTTAGCGTCGACGAACGCTTAAAGGTGACTAAAATGGATATGGCAAGCATTGCTCAGCAATTACTGCTAGAAAACATTTGTGACACTCCACGAGCAGCAAACGTGACTGCGTCTTACGCCCATCTTTGGATGCATGGCATGGAAATCGTTTGTTCTCAGAGGTCGTTTGAGACTCACGCAGCTAGACTCAATCGTATCGGCATTAATATTCGCAATGCATGCGATCTGACTACGTTTAGTAATGTATTCATACGAGAGATGCGTGAAATCAATCCGGTTAAAAGTATCGCTCCGCCAAATTGGTATAAACGCCCGACGCATTTGAGGCTTGCTGCGTAATGATGGCCCCATTGATGGAGACTATTTTTCTTTTCATTGGTGCTGTAATCCTCATAAAAACTCTTGGTAGGTTGGCTCGTTCATGATTAATAGTCTTCAAGGAACGGCAATAAGCAAAGGTCAGCAGCGGCAACAGGAGTTCCAGGACCGGTGTAGAGCTGCGTTTTTGAACCCGGTACTAGCTGATTCAGTTGCGGCAACCATCAAAGTTATTGAAGAGCGAAAAGAGCAGGGCATAAAGCCTGAAAAAATTTGGACTAAAGATTTTGAAGAATCAGGAACCTGTTCCGTTGCTGAATGGATGGGTTACTAAAACCTGCTCAGAAGAGCATTTAACAATTGGGCACAAGCCTAAGCATTCATTGAATAGAAGGTACTAACCATGTCTGACGAAAAAACAGTCGTTCGAGTCCAAGTTACCGGCATCACTCGTTCCGGCACTTCTACTGCCTCCGGCAAACCATTCTGCATGTTCGAAGCTTATGTTTTCGTTCCTCCTGCTCCGTACCCTACTAAGAATATGTTTTTCGCTGAAACCCAACAGCAAGTTCCGCAGCCCGGAATGTATGAGTGCGATTTGATCCCAGATGAGCGCGCTAAGAATTTTGCACTCACTGTCGACCCTCGCCAAGGTCGCCGTATGACCCAGCAACCAAAAGTCTCGGCGGCTTAATCGTATGGCGCTCCCTGATAAAGTCTGGATAGTAGTTTGCAAAAGCGGATTTGCTCCGGGCGGTGCCACTCCAAGCGATTGCGTTTACGAGGAAATATCAAGTTCAGTTCTTCAAGCTGATAGCTTGGGGATGACAAAAGATCAGTACGACGAAGTGTTTGGTGCGATTGCTGGCTTGATCTGCATCATTATCATTTTCGCACTGTTAAAAAAAGCAATAGAACAGTAACAACACAACTGGCATTCAGCCAACACAGGAGCAATACCCATGAAAAAAGTAATCCTCGGTAACACTGGTAAAATCGCCTCCGCTACTGCGCTGCTTACTGCTGCAGGCGCCTCGCAAGCAGCCTTCGACGTGGCTCCAGTGGTCGCGTCTATCACCGAAGCAGGCCCAGCTGCTGCGCTCATTGGCACCGCCGTGCTCGGTGTCATCGTCATCATCAAAACCTTCAAGTACATTCGTTCGGCGTTCTAACAGGGCTGAACGCTTACTTGCGACGCAGTAACGCCCTGGCTAATTAGCGGGGCGTTTTTTATTCAGAAAGGGACAATATAAGGCAATGCCGAAGCATGAGGCATGCCGTTATTCGTCCCGCATCCTTTATCTTTAGCGAGTGTGCAGCCGTGGGTTTAATTACACGCTTAAAAGCCGCTGTTCTTGTCGGCTGCCTTTCATTTTCCATGTTCGCTACTGCTGCTCCATATACATATTGGCGCGGTAACAATGGACCGCATCCAACTCCCGCTGCGGCCTGTAGAACTATCGACGGAGGCACGTGGGGCCCCGGTCAAACAATGACCTTCAGTCGCGCCATTTCTCAGGCAGGCGGTATTTATTTTCAGTGTATGTACACTGTAAATAGTTTGGACGGCGGCCCTGATTTTCCTTGGCAGAGTGGCGAATCTACTCGTATGGGTCAAGAGTGCCCGCCTGACACCGGGCCCTTTAATCCAGATACCGGCGAATGTCCCTCACTCGTTGTTAAAGCGCCAGGCGAAAAGTGCGAGAATCAAACCGGAGCCACATCCGAAAATCCTTTCATTTGGGACCCGTCTTCCGGCAAGTGCGAAAAGTTTTACGACGCAGGTCTTGAAGCAAGCTGTAAATATATGGGCAACACATTTGCAACTCCGACGGCGTACACCGTGGCTGGCAATATTAGTTCATCTGGTCAAGCTGTTGCGCCTCCGACTTTTGCCGATTCAGGTATTAACTGCCAAGTAAAAACAGTTAGTTCGTCTGAGTGCACTATCAACGTTTCCGGTGCTGTTAGTTGCAACGTCATGGGTTCATTTACTGGCGAGATTAACTCTCAAGGTACAAAAGACGCAGCAGACGCACTTTGTCCTAACGGCAAATGTCCCGTCAAGGAACCTAAAACTGAGTCAAAGGAAGAAGGATGCACGCCTATTGGCAATGGCACTGGTGGCACTACCTGTACCCAAACAAAGGAAACCACGAAGGAGGGCACTCAGCAGTGTGGCACTGTTAATGGTGCTTATAAATGCGTCACTAAACCGCCTTATTCTAACGGTGTTAAAACTACTATAACTGCCACTTCCGAGACGCTTTCTGACGGCAGCGTTAAAGTTACTACTGTTAAGGATTCTTCCAACACTGTTTGTACTGACGTCAAAACCTGTACTACTCAAACCTCAACTACCGTCAGCCATAACACGACCAAACCCAGCGGCGGCACAAGTTCTGGCAGTAGCTGCACCGGTTCTTGTACTCCAAATGGCGGAGGTGTCGAAACTAATCCAAACGCTGGTTCTGGTAATTCCGGCAATGGTTCAAGCGGCAATGGCAATGGTGATGGCGAAGGAGAGGGCGGTGATGGTACCGCTTCGACCACTGACGATTGTGAAGCTCCACCAGATTGTGACGGCGATCCTTTTCAGTGCGCAATCCTCAAGCAAGCGCACATTGATACTTGCAAGTTAATGGCCGGTCCCACTGATCAAGAACAGGCTCAGTCTGATGCAAAAACAGATGCCGCCTATGCAGACTTAGATGCCCACCAAACTGAGCTCGACGGCAAAGTAACTGGCCTTCTTTCTCAGTTTCAGTCGTCTACTTCTGGCGGCGGTTCCGCTGGCAAATGCCTTCCTGATTATCAATTTGCAGTCTCTGGTCACAGCATTGACATGGAGTTTTCTAAGGCCTGCGACTCCCTCAGCTGGGTCCGTTTAGTTGTTCTCGCCGGGGCTTATTTGTTTGCTGCACGCATCGTTTCAAGGGAGGTTTAAGCCATGTTTCAAGTATTGATTTCCGCTATAACTGCGGTCGCTGGTTGGATTCTTCCCCGTCTCCTGGCGGTTGCTGGAACAGCTGCAGTCTCTACAACAGTGCTTATGCCGATCTTTAACTACCTGCAAAACCAGATCATACAAAGACTCAACGGCATGCCTGCTGACGCTGTCAATTTTTTCCGCTTCGTCGGCATTTTCGATGCGATCTCTGTCATTTTCGCTGCTTACGCGATGGCAGTAGGAATCAAGGTCGCCAAGGCTGCCTACCAGCGTGCCGGGAGTAAATCTAATGCTTAAGCTCGTTACCGGTTTACCTGGTGCAGGAAAAACTTCCAATGAGCTGTGGGATTTTTTGCAGAACAAGGATTACGCCTCGCGCCCCAAATTCTGCACGCCTATCAAGGGTTTCATACCTGCTGATCACGGCGTCACTGAGATTGAACACATCGACAAATGGCAGGAATTGCCAGAGGGCTCTGTCATTCTTTGCGATGAAGTCCAGCGGTATTGCGGGACCGATATCGGACGTGAAGCGCCTCAATGGGTGCAAGATTTCGCCATCCACCGGCATTCCGGTAAAGACTTGATTTTCATCACTCAGGCACCCGGATTTCTTCATCCATTCGCTCGAAAGCTCGTACAACCGCACGTCAATTATCATCGCCCGTACAACCTTGGGCGTTCGATGCGTTACACCTGGGAATCTGTTCAGACCGATCCAGCTTCTAAAACGGCTCGAAACCTTGGCCAGAGCCAGATGGTGAAGACTGATAAAAAAGTCTTCGATCTATACACATCAACGGTCTTGGACACGCACAAAGCACGACCACCGTTGAAGACTATTGCCGTGCTCGGTGCCGCAATATTGCTGTGCCTGATCTGCTTTTACTTCGTCATCAAATACGTGATGCATTACACAGGATCTGAGCCTGAAACCCCGCTTGAAGCTGTGGCAACCACGGTCTCAAAGGAAGCTCCAGCGGTCCCGGCGCCAAGGTCATTTGGCATTCCATCAGCAGAAAATAAGCCGGTCTGGACCGAGGAAACTATCAAGCCGCGTATGGCTGGCAATCTGTATACAGCGCCGGTCTATGACCAGCTCACAGCACCAACCGATTTTCCTCGTGTGGCTGCCTGCATGAGTTCCGAATCCCGCGGCTCCTGTAACTGTTACACCCAGCAGGGAACGCCTATTGATGTCCCTAAAAGTGCGTGCCTGGTGTTCGTCATTCATGGCGCCTTTGATCCATGGTTTACCAGTCGTAACCAACGCGCGCAGGAGCAACAGTCGCAATCGAGCGAGCAGCCAACAGCTCAGCCCGTAACCCGAGCAGAAACTAATCTAGGGGCAGGATTCACCGTGGTGGCTGATAACTCACACACGGAGCGGAAAACCGGCATTGCCAAGTAGCCCTCAGATATAACTAAACTAAATAACTGTTTAGTCGTGTTAGATCATTCGGTGCTTAAAAGAAGCGTATCACCAGGGCAAAGCGTTAACCAATGGTTACGCATAATGACGGGCGTTACGTTGAACGGCCTATGGAAACTGGCTTGGCCACCATGGGTCGTTTAATGTAACGGCCATTATGCGAACCACTCTCCAGATTCCCGATCACCTCATTCGCGATGCCACGCTTTACGCTCCGTCCCGCGATCCTCTCGATGCTGTTTCATATGTCCTTGCCGACTATCCCCGCGTCATAGCTGAAGCCAGAAAAATGCGCTCTAGACTCGCTGAAATTGATCGAGAAACCTCCGATTTTGACCAGCGTTTACAAGCCCTGCAGGACGCTTGCGCAGCCATTCTGAACCTCTAAACCCGCCATACCTCGACCTGCCCGCAGGGCATTAGGCGCCTCGCCGATCGGCAGCCAGGCTAATCAACATCCGCGCCGATACCCGGCAACGCCGGCCTTTCTTTCGCCCAACAAAAAACCCCCAGCGATCGTTAAATCACTGAGGGTTCTTTCGCGTCCAAAGCCTCTAGGATCGCTGTGGTGGCACTTCGCGCCATGTTCTGCCCAAAGGCTTGTTACTCGATCTCAAAGCGGAGCCAGCGCGGTCACGTGACGTCCAGCACCATCGGCGGACAGGTCCCGGTAGGTCCATTTTTTCAGCGCAAATCGGTTGCCCTGATGTAGCAAGCCCCAAAGGCGTTCAGCCCCTGTGCTCGTAATAGTGGAACGATTTTCACCAACTCAATCTGGCACTTGCCCTCTGAGGGATGCATCTGCGTCTCTGTGACTTTTCCATCGATCATCAGCACGAAAATCCATTTTGCCAGCATTTCGCCTCCGTCGATTTTTGAGCTAAGCGAGTGGGGGTGCTGTTACACCCCCACTTTACCGCAACTAACTTCGGTGCCGGCATCAACCCGCTCGCCTTAAAGCTTCCTGCTCGATGCCCATTAGCACGCCTCTCATCGCAACCTTGGCCTGCTGCTGTAGCTCTACAGGCAGCAAATCCAGTCTTCTCCATATGGCGCTAAATTCTGCAGAGTTTGTACGTTCCGACTCGTCCAACAGCAGTTCGTCGGTTGAAACTCCGAAAATCTTAGCAAGGGTTGCGATCTTGTCCCCTGGTGGAGTCGCCTTTCCCGCCTCATATCCCTTGTATGAGGACTCAGATATTCCCGCCGCTTCCCATGCCTTATGTTGCGTCAAACCCGCAGCCTCTCTGGCTTTGCGTAGGTTTTCACCGATGGTCATCGTTAGGTCACTCTCATTGCCAATTTCTTCCATCACCTTATCTCCTGTATGCATTTACACCGTCATGATACGACACCATAAGGTGTAAGATCGTGCTTGACCAAATGGTGCATGATCTCGTACCTTAAAGGTCAAGTTCATCCCCCTTGACGGATTTATAGATGTTCATCGACTGGCTCAAGGTTTCACAGGAACATGATTTTGACCTTCCGGTTATCTCAGATACCGCGTTCAAGGCCATTGATACCCTGACCGGCGAAGTCTTGAGCACCAGCTATCGATCCGTTAAGCACCAGGGAAGCCACAGTTCAACCGTACAAATTCACGTCCAAGGCCGGAAAATCACAATCGATGGCAATCCTTCGCGTCTCAATCGTCATGACAACCTCTGGGGTTTTGAAACCCTTGAGCAGTGCATCTCCGTTTACAACGAGCTTCTTGCACAGTACGGGCTTCCTTCTTTCACCCGTTGCACGCGGTTTGAGGTACGCCAGGGTGAATCGGGCGCGAAAGCTTCACATATTTGGGCGGACGGTTGCTGTATTCATCGAGTCGACCTCACAACAAATATCTCAGTAGGGAAGGGCAACGAAATCCCCTACTTGCGAGGACTGGCGTCTCAACGAATAGGCCATTCTATCGGTCGACTATTTCCAAATGGCCGCTCTGTAGATTGGACAACTAGTGGAAGCGGGAAGGGCGTTCGTCTTCAATATCGCAAGGCATACGACAAGGCATTCGAAATTTACAAGCATCATCTCCCCAAAGTTAAACGTTTTTTCGGAGAAGATTCCTCAGAGCTCAAATACGCTCAGGACATTTATCAATACGCCGTGGATGTTGGCATTGTTCGTTTAGAACAAGAACTAAAAAGTGAATTTTTAAGCCGTGAAAAGCTATGTTATTGGGGCCTCTTTGATGAAGGCGAATATCAATCTCTGCATAAAGAGTTTCTTAGCGTCGACGAACGCTTAAAGGTGACTAAAATGGATATGGCAAGCATTGCTCAGCAATTACTGCTAGAAAACATTTGTGACACTCCACGAGCAGCAAACGTGACTGCGTCTTACGCCCATCTTTGGATGCATGGCATGGAAATCGTTTGTTCTCAGAGGTCGTTTGAGACTCACGCAGCTAGACTCAATCGTATCGGCATTAATATTCGCAATGCATGCGATCTGACTACGTTTAGTAATGTATTCATACGAGAGATGCGTGAAATCAATCCGGTTAAAAGTATCGCTCCGCCAAATTGGTATAAACGCCCGACGCATTTGAGGCTTGCTGCGTAATGATGGCCCCATTGATGGAGACTATTTTTCTTTTCATTGGTGCTGTAATCCTCATAAAAACTCTTGGTAGGTTGGCTCGTTCATGATTAATAGTCTTCAAGGAACGGCAATAAGCAAAGGTCAGCAGCGGCAACAGGAGTTCCAGGACCGGTGTAGAGCTGCGTTTTTGAACCCGGTACTAGCTGATTCAGTTGCGGCAACCATCAAAGTTATTGAAGAGCGAAAAGAGCAGGGCATAAAGCCTGAAAAAATTTGGACTAAAGATTTTGAAGAATCAGGAACCTGTTCCGTTGCTGAATGGATGGGTTACTAAAACCTGCTCAGAAGAGCATTTAACAATTGGGCACAAGCCTAAGCATTCATTGAATAGAAGGTACTAACCATGTCTGACGAAAAAACAGTCGTTCGAGTCCAAGTTACCGGCATCACTCGTTCCGGCACTTCTACTGCCTCCGGCAAACCATTCTGCATGTTCGAAGCTTATGTTTTCGTTCCTCCTGCTCCGTACCCTACTAAGAATATGTTTTTCGCTGAAACCCAACAGCAAGTTCCGCAGCCCGGAATGTATGAGTGCGATTTGATCCCAGATGAGCGCGCTAAGAATTTTGCACTCACTGTCGACCCTCGCCAAGGTCGCCGTATGACCCAGCAACCAAAAGTCTCGGCGGCTTAATCGTATGGCGCTCCCTGATAAAGTCTGGATAGTAGTTTGCAAAAGCGGATTTGCTCCGGGCGGTGCCACTCCAAGCGATTGCGTTTACGAGGAAATATCAAGTTCAGTTCTTCAAGCTGATAGCTTGGGGATGACAAAAGATCAGTACGACGAAGTGTTTGGTGCGATTGCTGGCTTGATCTGCATCATTATCATTTTCGCACTGTTAAAAAAAGCAATAGAACAGTAACAACACAACTGGCATTCAGCCAACACAGGAGCAATACCCATGAAAAAAGTAATCCTCGGTAACACTGGTAAAATCGCCTCCGCTACTGCGCTGCTTACTGCTGCAGGCGCCTCGCAAGCAGCCTTCGACGTGGCTCCAGTGGTCGCGTCTATCACCGAAGCAGGCCCAGCTGCTGCGCTCATTGGCACCGCCGTGCTCGGTGTCATCGTCATCATCAAAACCTTCAAGTACATTCGTTCGGCGTTCTAACAGGGCTGAACGCTTACTTGCGACGCAGTAACGCCCTGGCTAATTAGCGGGGCGTTTTTTATTCAGAAAGGGACAATATAAGGCAATGCCGAAGCATGAGGCATGCCGTTATTCGTCCCGCATCCTTTATCTTTAGCGAGTGTGCAGCCGTGGGTTTAATTACACGCTTAAAAGCCGCTGTTCTTGTCGGCTGCCTTTCATTTTCCATGTTCGCTACTGCTGCTCCATATACATATTGGCGCGGTAACAATGGACCGCATCCAACTCCCGCTGCGGCCTGTAGAACTATCGACGGAGGCACGTGGGGCCCCGGTCAAACAATGACCTTCAGTCGCGCCATTTCTCAGGCAGGCGGTATTTATTTTCAGTGTATGTACACTGTAAATAGTTTGGACGGCGGCCCTGATTTTCCTTGGCAGAGTGGCGAATCTACTCGTATGGGTCAAGAGTGCCCGCCTGACACCGGGCCCTTTAATCCAGATACCGGCGAATGTCCCTCACTCGTTGTTAAAGCGCCAGGCGAAAAGTGCGAGAATCAAACCGGAGCCACATCCGAAAATCCTTTCATTTGGGACCCGTCTTCCGGCAAGTGCGAAAAGTTTTACGACGCAGGTCTTGAAGCAAGCTGTAAATATATGGGCAACACATTTGCAACTCCGACGGCGTACACCGTGGCTGGCAATATTAGTTCATCTGGTCAAGCTGTTGCGCCTCCGACTTTTGCCGATTCAGGTATTAACTGCCAAGTAAAAACAGTTAGTTCGTCTGAGTGCACTATCAACGTTTCCGGTGCTGTTAGTTGCAACGTCATGGGTTCATTTACTGGCGAGATTAACTCTCAAGGTACAAAAGACGCAGCAGACGCACTTTGTCCTAACGGCAAATGTCCCGTCAAGGAACCTAAAACTGAGTCAAAGGAAGAAGGATGCACGCCTATTGGCAATGGCACTGGTGGCACTACCTGTACCCAAACAAAGGAAACCACGAAGGAGGGCACTCAGCAGTGTGGCACTGTTAATGGTGCTTATAAATGCGTCACTAAACCGCCTTATTCTAACGGTGTTAAAACTACTATAACTGCCACTTCCGAGACGCTTTCTGACGGCAGCGTTAAAGTTACTACTGTTAAGGATTCTTCCAACACTGTTTGTACTGACGTCAAAACCTGTACTACTCAAACCTCAACTACCGTCAGCCATAACACGACCAAACCCAGCGGCGGCACAAGTTCTGGCAGTAGCTGCACCGGTTCTTGTACTCCAAATGGCGGAGGTGTCGAAACTAATCCAAACGCTGGTTCTGGTAATTCCGGCAATGGTTCAAGCGGCAATGGCAATGGTGATGGCGAAGGAGAGGGCGGTGATGGTACCGCTTCGACCACTGACGATTGTGAAGCTCCACCAGATTGTGACGGCGATCCTTTTCAGTGCGCAATCCTCAAGCAAGCGCACATTGATACTTGCAAGTTAATGGCCGGTCCCACTGATCAAGAACAGGCTCAGTCTGATGCAAAAACAGATGCCGCCTATGCAGACTTAGATGCCCACCAAACTGAGCTCGACGGCAAAGTAACTGGCCTTCTTTCTCAGTTTCAGTCGTCTACTTCTGGCGGCGGTTCCGCTGGCAAATGCCTTCCTGATTATCAATTTGCAGTCTCTGGTCACAGCATTGACATGGAGTTTTCTAAGGCCTGCGACTCCCTCAGCTGGGTCCGTTTAGTTGTTCTCGCCGGGGCTTATTTGTTTGCTGCACGCATCGTTTCAAGGGAGGTTTAAGCCATGTTTCAAGTATTGATTTCCGCTATAACTGCGGTCGCTGGTTGGATTCTTCCCCGTCTCCTGGCGGTTGCTGGAACAGCTGCAGTCTCTACAACAGTGCTTATGCCGATCTTTAACTACCTGCAAAACCAGATCATACAAAGACTCAACGGCATGCCTGCTGACGCTGTCAATTTTTTCCGCTTCGTCGGCATTTTCGATGCGATCTCTGTCATTTTCGCTGCTTACGCGATGGCAGTAGGAATCAAGGTCGCCAAGGCTGCCTACCAGCGTGCCGGGAGTAAATCTAATGCTTAAGCTCGTTACCGGTTTACCTGGTGCAGGAAAAACTTCCAATGAGCTGTGGGATTTTTTGCAGAACAAGGATTACGCCTCGCGCCCCAAATTCTGCACGCCTATCAAGGGTTTCATACCTGCTGATCACGGCGTCACTGAGATTGAACACATCGACAAATGGCAGGAATTGCCAGAGGGCTCTGTCATTCTTTGCGATGAAGTCCAGCGGTATTGCGGGACCGATATCGGACGTGAAGCGCCTCAATGGGTGCAAGATTTCGCCATCCACCGGCATTCCGGTAAAGACTTGATTTTCATCACTCAGGCACCCGGATTTCTTCATCCATTCGCTCGAAAGCTCGTACAACCGCACGTCAATTATCATCGCCCGTACAACCTTGGGCGTTCGATGCGTTACACCTGGGAATCTGTTCAGACCGATCCAGCTTCTAAAACGGCTCGAAACCTTGGCCAGAGCCAGATGGTGAAGACTGATAAAAAAGTCTTCGATCTATACACATCAACGGTCTTGGACACGCACAAAGCACGACCACCGTTGAAGACTATTGCCGTGCTCGGTGCCGCAATATTGCTGTGCCTGATCTGCTTTTACTTCGTCATCAAATACGTGATGCATTACACAGGATCTGAGCCTGAAACCCCGCTTGAAGCTGTGGCAACCACGGTCTCAAAGGAAGCTCCAGCGGTCCCGGCGCCAAGGTCATTTGGCATTCCATCAGCAGAAAATAAGCCGGTCTGGACCGAGGAAACTATCAAGCCGCGTATGGCTGGCAATCTGTATACAGCGCCGGTCTATGACCAGCTCACAGCACCAACCGATTTTCCTCGTGTGGCTGCCTGCATGAGTTCCGAATCCCGCGGCTCCTGTAACTGTTACACCCAGCAGGGAACGCCTATTGATGTCCCTAAAAGTGCGTGCCTGGTGTTCGTCATTCATGGCGCCTTTGATCCATGGTTTACCAGTCGTAACCAACGCGCGCAGGAGCAACAGTCGCAATCGAGCGAGCAGCCAACAGCTCAGCCCGTAACCCGAGCAGAAACTAATCTAGGGGCAGGATTCACCGTGGTGGCTGATAACTCACACACGGAGCGGAAAACCGGCATTGCCAAGTAGCCCTCAGATATAACTAAACTAAATAACTGTTTAGTCGTGTTAGATCATTCGGTGCTTAAAAGAAGCGTATCACCAGGGCAAAGCGTTAACCAATGGTTACGCATAATGTATATTATGTTAAATTCCATATGCCTTTAGGAAGCCAGTCCTCTGTCCATTTCCACTTATGTGACCGTTGCGAAACGAGGACAAAATTAATGGTCGTCGCTCTGGAGGCCCTGCGGATCAAGGCTTTCAGCCCATTCACTTGGTGCCAAAAACTCTCTTTTTTAAAGAAATTCGGACACTGATCGGCAGACTGGATTCTCTAAGTTATTGATTTTTATTGAGTCATGTTCAAACGGTTGTATGAGCCGTTCCTTTCAATATCGCGTTAATACGGACACTACTACCAAACCTGCGCGACGTTTCGGGGCCATCGAACCCCAATGAAACCGGAGCCTGTAACCGACTTTTTGAGATATGAGGACAAAAACCGAATCGCCGGCCTACTTTGCGAATTCAGGACAAAAACAGATAACTGGCCGGTGACCGTCGGGATTCGTTTCGGGCCTTCAATTCAGGTTTCCACGCTCGTAGGCCGCTGTTTTCGGGGCGGTTAGCATTTTTCTTGAACGTTGAGCTACCGTGGCAGCATTCTCACGGAAATCTGGGATGTCTTGGTCTGCGGCCTGTCGCGAAGCTCTCGTTTGATGAATTCAGGACAAAAACCGCAACGCTTGGACGTTGCTTGGCCAGGCGAAGCCACTACCGGCGGGACATTCATCTATTTGGGCGAATTAAGGACAAAATCCGAACGAAAGATTTCATTCACGTATTAAGGACAAAAACCGAGGAGGAAAAGCCGATCGTGGAACGGATAACTAATATATGGCTAAAATTGCCTGGCTTTGCTGTCCTATATTCATGGCTGAAGCTTCCGGCCATTATTATCTCTATGTATATAAACATACGACTTTAATTGTCGGCGCGCGGCGCGCCAGCTAAAGATGATTTTTGACGATGGCTCATAGTTTCAGGGCACGACATAAGGATGAGTACTCGCGCGCATAGGCAACATTCTTTGAAGTGTCAAGCGATGAAAGTGAGTTGTCAGATAGAAGGTGGATAGTTGCGGGACTGTAAAGATGGCGGTACTATCGGGTTTCCGATTAACTGTAATGTCGATCTGAAGAGGCGCTGAATTGGGAAGGGAGGATTGAAACTTCCTAGAACAGTCAGAATAGGAAGTTTCTCGTCAGACCGTTCATTCGTGCTGGGCTGTTGCTTGTATGACCATTTTCACCCACCCGCTATTTGAATCCCATGATGATTTTATCGATCAGGATTTTGCTGTGGGTCGGTCATCTATACGCAGCGTCAATGACTATCTGGAGAGTTTCGATAAAGAGCTTCTGGCCATCGACGGGTACTTGGCCGCACGCGCCTATCTGCGGCATTATGCGGAGAACACCCTGACATTTAGTACCTATCGCTGCCAAGTCGAGCGTCTTTTACTATGGTCGTTGAATGTTCTTAAAAAGCCGATCACGCAGCTTAAACGTCTTGATGCTGAGGCGTTTTTGGAGTTTTGTAAGAATCCGCCGGCTAGTTGGGTTGGGCCCATTATCCGCAATCGCTTTCTGGATAATGACAACTCAGAGACTGCACTGGCACACCCTGTTGTTATGAATACCAAATGGAGGCCGTTTACGCAAAAGACGCCGAAACAATTCCGGGATGATTTAGTTAATTCCGACGACCAAGCGGCTCAGGAGTATCATTCGTCCAAGGGGTCTATGGGCAATGTCTTCAAAATTTGCAGCGGTTTTTATGAGTACTTGATTGAGGAAGAACTGGCGGGGACTAATCCGTTCCGTAAAGTCACCAAAAAGAATCAATACAGTACCACTCCTGATGAAGGTACAGTTACCCGTGCACTGACGCCACTACAATGGGACTATGTATTGGATACCGCTGAGGTTATGGCAGCCGCTGAGCCTGATAAACATGAGCGTACGTTGTTTATCTTGATTACGATGTTCAGTATGTATCTCCGGATTTCGGATATTACAGGTCGCAGTAACTGGAAACCGACAATGGGCGACTTCCGCCGTGACCAAGAAGGTAACTGGTGGTTCCATGTCATTGGTAAGGGCAATAAATCTGCCAAGATCGCCGTGCGAGACGATTACGTCACCGGCTACCTCACGCGCTACCGTCGATTCTTGGGGCTGTCGCCATTGCCAGAGTATCAAGAGAAGACGCCGCTGATCACCACCCTGTCTGGTCGATCTGGCCTCTCCGATCGACAAGTGCGCGCCCTCCTCCAGGCGGTGTTTGACAACGCCCTGAACCGCATGCGCACTGAAGGCCGTGAAGCTTATGAGATGGACAGCCTGCGGGCGGCCTCCTCGCACTGGCTGCGCCATACTTCGGCGACGTTTGATGCACCGTTTCGGAACGCCAAAGACTTGCAGAGTGATCTTCGGCATTCCAACCTGGCAACGACTCAAAACACGTACTACCACTCACACGATCAGGAACGTGCACATTCAATCAAGCGCCTAGGTTTACGCGATCGTGGGTAAACGTCTTTAGCTCCAGACGTGCCGATGTGCAGAAATGCAGGCAGGTATCTGATAGGCCGCGGCGTTCCCTCGCTGTGTATCTTCATTCGAGATCTCACGCGGCCTGCTCTTCAGAAAATGTCTGGGATGTCGACTGGATCTACGGGTGCCAGATGCTGAGCCAGCATCCGCAGCTTACCAAGCAACTCGTCGAAGGTGACGACCTCGACGTCCTTACAGGCGTTGCGAAAGATCTCGAAGCTGCGCCGGCGGCCCTCTTCGGTTGGCTTGGTACCTGCAATGACGACGCACCTCGCTGTGTCTGGTTGCAAGTCTCGCATCGTCGGGTCTTGCAGGTGTGACAGCCAGTTGGAGCGCATCAGGCCTTGCTGATGCAGTACCTGAGTAATCGCTCCACTAAGCTGCAGATGTGGGCCAAAAACATCGCGATTGCGATACGGCCTGCTCTGCATGAGTGGGGTGGAAGGCTTCTTGATCTCCACGATGGCCAGCTCGCGTCCCTGCGCGAAAAGCAGGTCGCCGATGTGGGCGCCAGCTCCATTGACCATGGATCCCCGAGCATGGAACTGAGTATGCAGAAGTGCCACCGGGCGCGCGAACGCCATCCCTAGGATGAACAGATTGGCCTCGAAGAACTGCTGCCAGTGCCCCTCACTGAGGTTCTGGCCAAGCATGGTCTCGAACTTTTCGATCATCACAGCCAAGGTAACCCTCTCGATCTCAGCGCGCAGTTCGAAAAGTTCGCGAGGAGCTTCCTTCGCCAGCATCTCAACACCGACCTTCATCTCCCTAAGCTGGTGACGCCGCGCTCGCACAGCAGCTTGTGCAATTGTATTGCCGACCTTACGAGCATTCGTATCGCTCACCAGTACAGCGCGGCTGCCTTCGAACACCACATTGGGCATCAGCGTCGGAAACACCTGGCTCATCACCCAGTGCAACTGGGCTGACGTCTCACTCTTTTTTCGGGCCCGGGTGTCAGTGTCGTTAATTAACCGGAAAGCCCAAGCATCGCCTATGCCGTTGAATTTATTGGTAAACATCTTGGCTCGCATTTCTCAGGCACCGGTTTGTCGTTAATTAACCGGAAAACAGACCTGCAGATTGTGAGATCCACAACGCTGGCAACGAAATTCCGGTTAATTACGGTCTATTTTCCGGTTAATTAATGGCTTTTTCCGGTTATCTAAATGCACATTTCCGAACACCAATTTCTCTCTAGCCTTTCCGTGGCGTGCCTTACAGCCAATCTCACAGGTGCAATATTCGACAAAAAAAATGACGATGGTTTGCGTATTTTTTTCCGGTTAATTACTGACACGCCCCTCAGTAATCAGCCTTAAATGTGGATGCAATGAGAGCTGGGTTTACGGTCCGACGCCCAATGGTGGATTATGATGCTGTTTCGTACAGGAGCCTACTATGACAGCGCATCGGGATACCGCCTTTCGGGAGCTGCAAATGCTCGAGGCCGCGAAGAAAGGCATCCTAGATAGTGGTGACTTTCTCCCGCTGGACCAAATGGCTCAAAGGCTTGGTCTGTCCCCTATGAATCTGAGTAAGTGGGAAGCGGAGGGAAAGATTTTTTCAATTCAGCATGGCGGATGCCCATTGTTTCCAAAGTACGTCTTCCTGGCCGACTCTGGGCACAGGCCAGTAGCCGGTCTGGAGGTGATACTCGATGTTTTGAGAACGGAAAAAGGAGGATGGGGAATCGCATTTTGGTTTGCTTCTCCCAGCAGTTACCTTGGAGGCAGTCGACCCCAAAATGTGCTTCATTCCGATGCCGATAACGTGTTGCTTGCGGCCCAAGATGAGGTGGTAGGTATCACCCACGGATAGCCAAGAAGGGTCCGGCGCAGCTGTAATATCCGATAACGCGCAGACCCGGTTGTTGCAGATTGCGAGGGCGTTGCTTAACATCACATCAAGCCGTTTCACTCTCTACTCTGGTTATCACATGCCTGCGTCTCCGATTCCTTTGTTTGACACCTACAATCGTTTTAGAGACCTGAATTTCAGTCGTGTGTCTGATGAGCAGCCTGTTGTCACTCAGTACCTTTTCTCCTTTCCGTCAGAGCTAAAGGCTCAAGATGGTTACTTGGCGGTTCGCGGATTCCTAAAGTCCTATTCAAACAACGAAGCCACGTTCAATTCATACCGTACCCACGTTGAGCGTCTTCTGCTTTGGTCTCTCCTGATAGCTAAGAAGCCACTTCTCGAACTCAGACGCCACGATTGTGAGAGTTTCCTGGAATTTTGCTTACAACCTGGCCCTGAGTGGATCGGTCCTATCGTTAAATCGAGATTTTCCCGGGTTGGGGGTAGTAAGGCCGCTGAAACTGACACCTACATTATCAACGACAAATGGCGGCCTTTTAACGTCAAGATCGATAAGCAGATTCGCAAGGTAGCTACGGAGAACAGTAAAGATGTAGAAGACACAGCGTATAAAATGTCTGCTGGGTCGATGGGCCAGGTGTTTGCCGTTTGTGGCAGTTTTTTTCAGTACACCATCGACGAAGGTCTTACCTCAGAAGCCAATCCAATTCGGTCAGTCAAACAAAAATCCAACTATAAACAGCGCAACACGGTGATGAGTTCCGGAAAGGCGCTGACTCCGCTCCAGTGGAATTATGTTATTGAAACCGCAGAAGTCATGGCTGCAGAGGATCCTAGGCACGAGCGAACGTTATTTATTGTGGCCACCCTCTTCTCTCTCTATCTCCGAATTTCTGATCTCGTCGGTCGGGACAATTGGAAACCTACAATGGGTTCGTTCGAATTCGACGGTGAGAATTGGTGGTTCAACGTCGTGGGTAAAGGTAATAAGTCCGCGAAAGTTAGCGTACGTGACGAATACATTGAAGACTACTTGAAGCGATATCGGACCACCCTCTCCCTTCCGCCGCTGCCGTCTTACAAGGAAAGTACTCCACTGGTCACAACGGTCAGAGGTCGGGCTGGCCTGTCAGATCGTTACATTCGTGCCCTCATTCAAATGGTGTTTGATAAATCACTTCAGCGCATGAAGGACGAGGGTCAAACTGACTTGGAGATGGATAAGCTTCGGTCGGCATCCCTACATTGGTTGCGTCACACGGCGGCTACATTTGACGCACCATTTCGCGACATCAAGGATCTTCAAGCTGACTTACGCCACGAGAGTATGTCGACAACTCAAAACACCTATTACAACTCGCTGGATCAGAATCGAGCCAAGTCAGTAAAGGGGCTAGGCATCAAGGATAGGGGTTAGAATTTAGCTAAAATCAGCAAGCCAGTGTTGCCGCTGACCGAAAACTGACCCAGTAGGGGCTGTTCTGCCGACTGAAAACTGACCCAGGTGTTCAACTGCTTCTGCTCACTTTTTGAGCAGGAGAACACAGGGTGATCAGCATGGAAATGTT
>NZ_JADEVO010000013.1 GCF_017114825.1 Pseudomonas gregormendelii
GAATTGCTTGATTCAGTTGTTAAAGAGCGGTTGGTTAAGATCTTTCGTCTCAACCGAGGCGCGCATTCTACAGCAGCCTCATTTGCTGTCAAGTGATTATTTTCAGAAGTTTTCCAAGTTTCCCTAGCAACTTCAACCACTTGCGCTTTCGATCTCTCGTTAGCGGGAGGCGAATTCTACAGCGTTACACGCTGCTGTCAACACCTCTTTTTCAACTTCTTTTGCGCTTCGATGACCTGAAGCAGCTGACCGTCAAAACTGCGTAACTCATTGTTTACCAAGGAGTTTTCCGTTTCGACTGCGCCGGAAGTGGGGCGAATTATAGACACCTGAGATCTGCCGTCAAGCACTGATTCTGGATTTCTATCAAAAGGGCTGATTTGCTGCTCAAACAGAGCAACACCGCCATTCAAAGCCCCCTCCTGACAACCGCTTCTATATAGAGAGAGGCAAGACAGCCCCCCTACGAAGCTTTGATGACCTCGCTAAAGCGACCCGCATTCAGGATTGACACTATATAGCTGAGTATTTTCCGATGCCCCTGCACCCCCTGGGATCGTGACGGTCGAGTCACGCCACAACGACCGAGGAATGCCACCCACAAAAAAGCCCCGCTTGCGCAACGCAAGCGGGGCTTTTTTACTCCCATCGCCATACTGCTTTCGCAGCAACATTTCAGCTAATCAGAGTAGGGGCTCAAGAGCCTGAATAATTTGGTGTCCCAGGGCAGGTTCGAACTGCCAACCTTCCCCTTAGGAGGGTCAAATAGAGCCTAATGGATATAGGAAAAACCCAGTATCTGCAGGGGTTTAGTGTCTGGTTGAGTATTCTCATACTGACTGATACTGTGTTTTCTGCTGGTAGCTTGCTGGTACGGACATGAAAGCCAAGATCACACAGAAACTCATCAACAGCCTGTCACCCCAGGAGAAGCACTACCGCGTCTTCGACACGGACCAGCCCGGCCTGTTCATCAGGGTCCAACCGAGCGGGCACATGGCCTATATGGTTTCGTGGGCGCGCAACAGGGAGCGCTCCCTCGGCCGCGTGGGTACGCTTACATTGGCTCAGGCTAGAACTGATGCTGCCCGGTACCTGGCCGATGCGCACGAACACGGCGAACCCCTAGCAGTTACCCAAAACCGCCGAAGCGCGAACACCCCTACCCTGCGCGAGTTCCTCGACGATACCTATTTGCCTTGGTTCAAGGCCCACCACAAGGGGTATGAAAAAACACTGCACACCCTGGACAACAACTTCTCCTCGATCATGACGCGCCGCCTTACCGAGGTTGCCGGCCGGGATCTTGAGCAGGTGCGAACCTCTTGGCTGAACGGCGGGAACAAGGCCGCGACCGCGAATCGCAAGATGGGCACCATCAGTGGCGTTTTTAGCCGTGCCGTAGAGTGGGGGTTCATCAGTGATCACCCGCTGGAGAAGCTGAAACAGCTCAAAGTCGACTCGAAAGGCCAGGTCAGATATTTATCAATAGCTGAGGCCGCCAGCCTTAGAGCGGCAATGGAAGAACGCCAAGAGCAGATGCGGACCGAGCGGGACAGCGCAAACAGATGGAGATCAGAGCGCGGCAAAGAGCTTCAGCCCGATCTGCGCGCCGTAACGTTCACTGATCACCTGAAGCCGATGATCCTGCTAGCACTGAATACCGGCGTGCGCCGCGGCGAGCTGTTCAATCTGAAATGGACAGACGTCAACTTCACCAGCAAAACTATTACGGTCGTTGGCGCCACTGCCAAAACCAGTGAAACCCGGCACATTCCGACCAACAAGGAAGCGTTCAGCGCCCTCGAAGAGTGGAAAAAACAGGGAGACGGCAGCGGTTATGTCTTCGCCAGCCAGGGCGGCGGGCGGATGGAGGACGTCAAGAGCGCCTGGATGAAGCTGCTCGAGCGAGCCAAAGTAGGCGGTTTCCGCTGGCACGATATGCGACACGACTTCGCATCACGCCTTGTTATGGCCGGTGTCCCACTGAACACAGTTCGCGATCTGCTGGGCCATTCAGATATCAAAATGACCCTTCGCTACGCGCACCTGGCACCAGGCACTAAAGCGGCTGCGGTGGAGCTGATTTAACGCTGGCAGAGTTTCGCATTTTCTTGTAATCGCTGTAATCGGGCTCAAATGGCTTGTTGTTCTCGAGGAAAGTAACGTACTCCTCGATCAACGACCACTCATCTCTGATTAGCTGAAAATTCAAAAAATACTCGCGATCAGGCTTGTACCCCCACTTCTCGCCAAGCCCATTCAAATCCCCGTACAACGGCTCTTTTCCTTTGAAGTAATCGTAAGCCGTTACCACTAATCCCTGGCGCCACAACGTCTCCCCAGCAAGATGCGGACCGATCATCGCCGCTCGCAACTTGTATCGCACTTCATCGTCCGTCCAGATCGCCGTGAAAACGTTTATGAACGGCGTTTTCATCGGCTCGTCGTCTTTAAATGGGTTTTTCACGTAATAGTCATTCAGACCATTTTCGATGAATGTTTCCAGCGTTTTGACGATCTTTTCATTATTTGAGGCCGCCAGCAGTTCTAGCGCCGCCTTGAGGTAGGGGTCTACTCGAGCAGAAAGAACAACCTTTTTCGAGCGGTTTGCCATCGGTCAGCTCCATAAACGTCTACAAATCATAAAGCTTGCAGATCGTGTTACTTACAAATAGGATGTTTACGTCCGGACCAGTATCGTACAGTCCGCCAAATCGATCAAGGACTACAGCATGAGCCAAGCAGAACAAATCAGTCCCCTATCAGTCAGCGTCGAAGATGCCGCTCGAATTGTGGGTTTTTCTAGGTCGGGGATTTACGAGCTGATCGCCTCCGGTGAATTGCGGGCTTTCAAGCTCGGGCGCCGTCGCTTGATCTTGATGACCGAATTAAAAACGTGGATAGAACGCATCGCTCGGGAGAACACACGATGAACATCAGGATCTTTGACCGCGCCGGGTTCATCCTTGGCGTACTGAACCTACCCGCAACGTTGAAACTGATCGATCTTGAGGCGCTCAAGAGCCTCGGCGCGGTGAGAGTGGAGGTGACGAAATGAATAAAAAAATTTCCCCTCGCAAGTCGCTGGCAGTGATTGCCAACGAAGCAATCGAGCAGCTTCGATGCGACAAAGAGCAAGCCAGCTGGATGGAAGCACTGATGCGAGCTATTCGCGCCGATCTGAAAACAGGAGCCCATGGCGCAGCAGCCCTTGCTGGGCTTGGGCAGTATTTGGCTTGTGATTTGGCGAACTACATAGACTGCCAGGTTGAGCAATTGCAACGTGCGCTGGACGCAGCGGAAGGTAGGGAATGAAGCGGGAAGATAAGAAACCCAAAGCGGTGTTCGAGCACCGCCAGGGCATAACACATTGGATGGCACCAGGTGAGGATTCAATCGTGACAGAAGTCTATAACCCTGACAATCACTGTACAGAAGCACAGGCCAGGCGCCTGGCTGTCGCGCTCCGTGCGGGCCCGGTGTCCACGATTGATGCCGCGCAAAGCCTCGACCTCGTGCATCCGCCTTCATCAGTGCGGTGGCTCCGCAATCGCGGCTACTCGATCAAAACAGAATGGATCTACAAAACCACGGAGCCGGGCCGGCGCCCGCACCGGGTCGGCCTGTACGTGCTGACCCGCGAACCATCCTGATTCGAACTGCGCTCCGGGGTGTCGTTTGCGAGAACGACACTCCCTGCCTGCCTGTGAGCTGCGTGATGGCAACTAAAAGTAAAAAGGCATTCAAGGCCAAGTCTAAGCCATTCGCCATGATGCTGTGGACGATGGGGCAGTCCGCTCAATACCGATCGTTGAGCTTCGTTGCTCGGGCCGTCCTTATGGAAATCCATATGCAGTATAACGGCAGCAACAACGGCAACTTATCGGCCACTCGGACGATGGCTAAAGAATGGGGTGTTACCTCTCCAAATATGCTTCAGAAGGCCCTTTCAGACTTATTGGAGGGCGGGTGGATTGTGCAAACCCGGAGTAGCTATTTCTCGCGACACGGCTCCAGGTGCGCGCTTTATGCGCTGTCATGGTACGCAATAGATGAATGCCCGGGAAAGGATCTGGAGGTGTCGTGGACAAACACCCCGCTGAAGACTGTTCGCGAGCTCACAGGCTCGAACTGATCCTGTATCGAATCAATACACATAGCGGTATTGAATCAATACACATAGCTGCAAAGTAAAGTCCCACTGTGTCCGGTTCCGTATCGCAAAGGAGTAACCGTGTATTGAATCGATACCACTAAATCAACTCGACCTGTATCAAATCAATACACCCTTATAGATATCTACCATACCAGCCCTGCTGTTTACGCCAGAACAGGAAACCGCATAGAGCAATGCGGGGTGCAGATGCTGCAGGGCGATGGCGCAGTTCTGCACCTCAGTTTGAAAACACCCACCGCCGGGTGCACGGACAAGGTTTTAACGTTAACGAACCGTTAGAACAGCGTTAATCCCTAATGAGAGAAGTTGAAGAGATGCATCCAGAACTGGACGAATCTCCATTGTCGACCTGTGGGGGCGAGCCAAATTCAATTGTGGGTAACCCCTCAATTTGAGGAAAAGGTAACGCCCGCACCGTTACCCGAACGTTAGCAACATGACTGGCGAAAGAGATGCGCTCAGATGTGAGCACATCTGCTCACATCTCGATGGCTCAGATTTGAGCCGCACGTACTAGGAGATTTGAACATGAGCACCTTGTATATCGCATTCACGGATAGCGAGATTCGCAAGCAGGCCGGCGGGGTCGCTCGTCAATTGCGAGACCCGCGGTTCCCGGAATTGCGCTTCCGTTATTCGACTGCCGATCGCACACGGGGCGCCTGGCACGTGGTGGTGCGCGGCAAGTGGGGCAAGGCTGGCAACTACCCGGGCATCAACGCCAAGCTGATGCAATCCACGCTTCCGGCGATCCTGGCTCGCCGGTCTGCTGACCCGGACGCCACCTCAACCACCACCAGTTGGACCACCGTCGGCGATGCGCTGACCTGGTACGCCGACCGCATGAGCCGCGACCGGGGGTTGTCCGCCAAGCGCAAGGCCAGTGCCCAGTCTGCGTTGAAGTGCCACCTGGTGCCGCGCCTGCATGATCTGGCGTTGTCCGGGCTCAACCGAGCCAGCCTCGATCGCCTGCTGATGTGGCCAATGCAAGAGCGCTACGAGCTGTCGTTCGTGCGCTCGGTGTACGGCGTGCTAGCGGTGGCATTCCGCCAAGCCACCCGCCTATCGCTGTTAGGCACCAACCCGATGGCAGACCTTAAGTTCACTGACTTTGTGCGGACCCGGATCAAGCCGAAACCCGCCCGTTTGCGAGGTGATGACCTGCCGGTGCTGCTGCAGGGGCTTGCCGACCGGATCGAGATGGCGCCGCTTGAGGTCATGCTGGCGTTGATGATGCTTTGTCACGGCACCCGACTGGGCGAAACGCGACTGGCTCGCTGGAAGAGTATCAACCTGGCCGCGGGCCAATGGTTCATCCCGGCAGCGGACACTAAGACCAAGGCTGAGCACACTCTGCCACTCACCGCGCAAGCCTGCGCTCTGATCGAGCGTTATCGAGCCCTTCAACAGGCCGCTGGGTATTACGGGCCGTTCCTGTTCCCTGGACGCGCTGGCGGGGCTATCAGCGCGACTTTGGCCAGCACCCTGTTCAAGGTGATGGCCAAGGGCGAATGGTCCAGCCATGACCTGCGCAAGGTGGCGCGTACTGGCTGGATGGATCTGGGCATTGATTACCTGGTGGGCGAGATGTTGTTGAACCACGCCATGAAAGACCTCGATGCCACTTACATCCATACCACCGCCGAGGGCCTGAAACGCCAAGCCCTGCAGACGTGGCACACCCACCTTGAGCAGCACGGGTTAACGCCTCTGCTCAGCAGGACAGGCGCAGGACGGTAAACCGTGACACAGAACACACACGCCACGGAATACAAGGCGTCTAGCGCTTTCATATATCCATTACAGGGGAGGAGGTTCATTGATGAGCAGCATTGAAGACGAGATCGCCGCCCGCCTGGCGAGCGCTGGCATTGTCCCTCTCATCGGTGGTTTGGTGCCGGAACCTGCGACCGCCGAGCTGTTGGGTTACGCCCCGAGCTACCTGCGCCGGCTGGCCGCTGACGGCCTCGCACCATTGCCATTCGTACGTCGCGGCAATCGAAGGTTCTACAAAATCGCCGACATCGTGAGCTTCGCGACGAATACCGCCGCATAACGACGGACTTCACCGAAGACTTGGGATTGTGTGCGCGCATAACGTGGTGGCCATGAACTCACGCCATGCGCTGGGGGAATGCAACGCTTCTTCACGCCCTGCGCTGTTGAGGCGCCCATCACATCCAATGGGACCGCCCAATGACCACCACACACCAGAAAAGCTGGGACAAGCTCAAAGCGTCCTTGGCCGCGAATCAGCAGCCGACCGAGAGTCGGCAGGTGCTGCAAACAATCACCCAAGAGATTACAGAAATGGATCACGACATCGGCCAAGTGGTAACCGCGCTCAAAGCACACAAGGAAACCATCGAAGGCCACGGCGAGAAGCAGGGCGAATTCAACGCCCGTCTGTTGGAGCTGGAACAGCGCGCCGTTGCCGGCGGACTGAAGCCAGCCAACGACCCGAACACCAAGCAAACGAACGTCATCAGTGCTGCGGTAACCGAAACCGAAGGGCTCGGTCACATTCGTGCGGGCCAGAAGTCCACCGGTCGCATCACTGTTACGGCCGGCATCCGTGCGGCAGTGACGAACCCGGGCAAGGGCACCGCAGGCTCCACCAGCTATCCCACAGCGCCGGATCGGGCACCCGGTATCCAGGGCATTCCACAACCTCGCCTCAGTCTCCTGGACGTGCTGCCGATCGTGCCCGTTGAAGGCTCGACTTACGAGTATGTCCAACTCGATGGCTACCTGAGCGGTGCCGCTTACCAGACGAAAGAAGGCGACGAGAAGTCCGAGGGTCAGTTGCCGACCAAGCTTTCCCGCGCAGAGATCGCCACCATCGCCACCTGGATCCCGGCGAGCCTGCAAGTCCTCAACGACAACAGCCAGCTCGAACAGCAGGTCGGCCTGCTGATGAGCGTCGGTGTGCGGCAGAAGCTCGAGCAAGAGCTGCTCGCTGGCGACGGCGGTGATGGCGAGATCTTGGGCTTCATCGCCCAGGCTCCAGCCGCGGGCATTACCACCGGCAAGCCAGTCGATCGCGTTGGGCTGGCCCTCACTGACCTGAAAGCCCTCGGCTGGAATCCCAATGTGATCGTGATGAATCCACGCGATTGGTTCGCCATCGAGAGTGAGCGGGCTGATACCGCTGACGGTGGCGATGGCCAGTACGTGATCGGTACCCCGCGTGATCCGGCGCCGCCGAGCTTGTGGGGTACTCCAGTCGTGGTGACCATGGGGATGCCGGAACTCGGTGCGCTGGTCCTGGATACTTCGACCACTGCACTGCTCGACCGGCAGGAAGTCACAGTCGAAGCCAGCCGACACGATGGCAATAACTTCCGACGCAACCTGGTCACGATCTTGGCCGAGATGCGGGCCGGTCTGGCGGTGTACGCCCCAACATCAATGCGCCTGGTCAGCCTGACTCCAACCCCGTAACCAATCATTGAGAGCGATGGCGCAACTTTGCGCCATCGCCGAGGCCTCGCCATGTATCAGCAAGCTGAACCCCTGCCTAAGCCCATCCAGCAAGCGCTCAACCAGATCGCACACAGCCGCGCTCTGCTCTATCAAGCGGCGTGCCGCGACAAGATCCGCAAGGAGATTGACGAGCTGTTGAACAGCGGCATGAGCCACCAGGAGGCAATCGAAGCACTCCGGACCAATCCGCCTACGATCGATCCGACTTACTAATCTCGCTCGACGGTGGGGGCGGGTCGAAACCATGGAAGCTTGCGCACAGGACACCGCCCCCGACCGCACGCACAGATTTTTCTCCTCACTCAGGAAAAGTTAAATGCCGTTAACCGACAAAAAGCGACGGTTTGCTGACGCTCTCTTGTCTGGAGCGAGCAAATCACAAGCTGCCATCGATGCTGGCTACAGCGCGAAGACCGCAGCCCAGGCGGGCTCCAAGCTGGCCAAAGACAATGACGTCATCAACTACATCCAACGGGCAACATCACTCGAAGCTCTCCTCAACCAGGTTAAGTCAGGAGCCAAAAAAGTTAAGTTCGAGGTTCACGAAGTTAATTTTGAGACAGGCCAAACTAATGGCTTTCCGGCCTTGGTCAACAGTGTCGTCGCAGCGTTCGACAGTCGTGCGCTATTGGAACGAATCGCACGCGACAATGAAAAACTCAATCCTGAGCTGGCTGCTAAAATTGCCCTTGGCCTCATGCCATATGATCACCCTAAGAAAAGCGATATAGGGAAGAAAGAGGCGAAGGAAAACGCAGCCCAACAAGTCGCGAAGGGCAAATTTAGCGCCTCAGCACCTCCCGCCACTCCGTTACGATCAGTGAAATGATGAGTTCTAATGACGAAAAGCCCGCGGTGTTGCCCAGTTGTAATGATCCCCTAGATTACCTTTTGGCGGTCATGAACGATGTAACCAGCGATCCGGCATCCAGGATAGAGGCAGCCAAGACTCTGATGCCCTATTTCTACGAATCAATTAATGTGCCCGACGCCCACGACTGAGCGCCTCGTGCGGCTCATACCCTCCTACCGCACTTTAAATCTGTTGCTCACCGCTCAATTTTCGGAGGCTATCCCCCCTGTTTTGCCCAATCCTACGGTGCCGATCGGCAGACAGCACACGATGCTACCTACCTACTTGGCTAACGCGATGGCGGTGGCCGTGGCCGTGGGGCTCTATGCATCACACATATAGGTATCTGCCACAAATGCGATGCACGCTTTACCGGCTGGCTAGAATATCGGCCCCCTCCGGCACATCGTGCGATGTCGTCAGAGCTCGCCTCTAGCTGGCATCGATCATCCTCTGAAAACTTAAGTGAGAAACGACCGTATACGGGGTTCTATCCCCCATTATTAACAATAAAATCTAGCAATCGCTGCAAGAATTCCTCCTGCGTTTCCTTTATTTCAGCTCTCCAATCAGCAATTGAAGCTTCGAGACCAGCCATATTTTTCAAATTTTGAGTCTGCGCGATCGACATTATCTTCGCAGTAAGTAATTCTTGAATACGCGAATCATAACTAACCAGAAACTCCTTCATTAACTCCTGTCTACGCTGGGGCCCTATTTTTCTACCAGCCCTGCGCACCGCCTGCTCAAGATCGGAGGTTCGTGATCTTTTAATGCCGGAGACGTTATCCAAATGTTCAGTAGCACCACTTTTAACAAGCTTCACTTGTGGTGCAAGATGCAAAATAAATGCTGGTACAGCACTTACTTCCGGACTAACTATTTCCAATTTCCGCTCGGGAGAGAACGCAAGCCAATTCCGAATGCATTCGTTAATATGCTGATCACCAAAGCCATAGCCTACGCAGACCAGTCGATCTAGGCTATTTAGGTGTGATCTAAAATGTTTCAATAGACTTTTCGGCAACACCTGCGAACCATGCTCATGAAATTTTTGAGCACCGGAAAGAAGTGTTCTTCTTAAAAAATTCATTTGCCCGTCAAAGTCGGCGTAAGCAATTTCATTATTGACTCTAACGATGCCGCCCGGCGTCCCGGGATCCACATAAATCAACTCTTCGTTCATAATGCGCAGAGCGTCCAAAACTGAAGATGGCGAGTCCGCCTCCGGCACGACCTTTAACAAATCACCAGCATCATTATAAACAAACATATCAAGAGCGCCATGTATCTTGATTAGATAGATACCTTCTTCCGCCGGATTCGGAAAGAACATTGCGCCTTCATCTAAAGTAGCTCTACTCAGCGTATCCATTTCTATGCTGCCGATGATCGCTCCATCCATGCTTCTTCTTGGAAGCTTAATCCGCACTCCGCTAAAGCCTGAATAAATTGGAATTTTAAAATGGCTCGCGATCGACTCGACGATAGAATCGTGATTTAGTGAAAACACCCATAACGGCCTATTCTCTTTGTATAAAGATTCAATACCTCTATATAGCTCTAAACTCTTTAAAATTACTTCTTTGCTTGATACATGAACACCATACAACTTATAATAAATTATTTGCACCAGCCAAGAATAAAGCGAATGATAGTGCTGAGATGAATGCATCATCCTTTTTGACTGAACTTCCAAATATCCTAGAACGCTTTCATAATGCAGATCTTTCCTATCCCATACAGAGATAAAGTCATCAATCACCTCAGCGGGGTGCCCACCGCCTTGAGCGGTCCATCCAAGGTTGAACTTTCGTAATTTCTCCGGAGTAAGCCAGGACTTCAGCTCGGCGGTCAATTCCCAAACAAGTGGCATTTCAGCATCGTATGATGCTCCTGCACCTAAAAATAAACCGGTCAAATTTCTCGACATAATTCCACCCTCGTGGCGACCGTTTAATAATTCTAAATCGCTATAACAGACTTGGCACTCAAGATACTTGAACATTGAGAAATGACTCTTGCGAGTCGAATCATATTAGCTACCTAGATAGTTTTACAACTAAAATCAGCTAGTCGTCAATTTCATGCCGAGCATTAGGCACGAGCCTAAACTGACCATCAAGAAAATGAGCAAGCAGTTCATACATAATCTTAGTTGCAAACTCCGCATCCCCTTCCATAATGTTTTGCGGGTGAGCTGGCTATCGAATAAAGCGATCCGAAAGGCTTCCTCGATAATCGGTTCCATCTAGACTCGTATGGCAATAGGCATTACGCCGCGCATTCAAAGTTTGCGCGCCGGCTAGTAGATCAGATGGGAGCAAACCTGAGCTCCATGCCACCGAAAGATTTTTACCATGACCAAAATTTGCCCTCCCCTTCTTCGCAACTAATGCTCGAGCAAGCAGGTGCTTTACGAATGCGTTTGCAACTATGACAGTTGCTATATATTCGTTATTTATAAAGCACGCTCTCGCTTCTTCCAGCAAAGTCCGTAGCTCAAGTCCTTGCCAATTAACGAATACAGGCTGAACGAACTGCGACAGCCAAATAATGCGATCGGCCCTCGCATCTACACTCTTTTCATCAGCACGCCGGAGAGAATCAACGACCTCAAGCTTAATGTTAATCGCTAGCAAATCTCCACCCCCCCGTTAGCATTTCAAAAATCCTGGAAGAATGATCATTCGCTTCATGATGCCTAAAAAATTAGGATTAATGTCAGCTTATCACGGCCGCCATATGAGTCAATTTCAAATACAACTACAACTACAACTACAACTACAACTACAACTACAAAATATTACTACTTAAATCGATTATTTAGGTACGAGACGTTTCCAAAAATGCTTCTTTTATCTCTAGCAACTCGCCCGCTGAATATTTTATCGCCACATAATAGGGAAGTATTCCCGAGATAAAAAAATGAAATGATCGCCAGGTAACAACTACAAACAATGCAAAACATACAAAACCCAAAGCTAAATTAACCGCGGTAAAATGCAGCACCACAAGAATGCCCATAGAAGCAGCAAGAAAAACTTCGGCGAGTGAGCGTGTCCTTTTGGCTTGCTTTTGGTTGCGTTCAATTTCCCTCTTGGCGTCCAATCCTAACGCGACCCTTTTTGCTTCGTCGTATTTGTAACCATGATAAATCAGCGTAATGTCAATTATAAGGAGCTGGAAGTCGGACTTTAGAGTAAATAGAAAGAAGAGCCCTTCAGAAAGCTTTCGTGCAAACCATGCCACAAATAAAACAAAAGCTACCGAACTTATAAGCTCAGTGAGGGCAAGAGACGGAATAACCCCGTCGGACATATCAATAAGGGCCTTCACCTTTAGCTCACTCAAACCTAACAACACATTATCGCTCTTAAGCGCGCATCCAACATGTATGCAAACCACAAAAAACAGCCAGCTAAATATGTTTGCCAAGCTGAACTTGAATCCTAGCTCTTCGTCATATCTAGCCTTGCAATACTCGAGTAATTTATCCATTACACGAGCCTAATAAAGAACACATCGCCGCCCTTTGTATCATAAGCACCACCCTCATAAATTGGACTACCCACGAAATTCATTGGCAGCGCAATTCCGAGATACATTTTTATCACGTTGAACTCTACCTCACTCTTATACTGCAGCTTAATCATCCTTTCAGTAACAACATTTATGACTTTTGCGGTTTTATTAATAGCATCCAACTCTGTGACCCGCACGGAGAAAACCAAAGGGCTGCCCAAATGTCTTCGAGAAACGATCGCGTGAAAATTTTCGCTCGCAACTCTATTGAATTTAAAGGCGTGCGGTTTGTCAGTATCCACTATTAGTTCAATAGTACTTTGTCCTGCATTGGAATTCCGAACAACGCTGATTAACTGATCAACCTCCTTGTTTATTGCGCGATCGCCATAGGGATGTTGAGAAGCACTTGGCAAGAAATTTTCATAGCTTTGCGGATCTATGATTCCCTGTTTTACCTGCATGTCTCGAATAGCAGATTGCTCAGCTAAAGAGCTGGCATTCGCTAATGCTCCTTGCCGGGAGGCTTCGACTGCAGGGGTGATCGCACTAACTATTCTCGATAGAGTTTTCTTTATCCTTGGACTGTTTTCAACGAATTCAATAATGAAGCCACCATCCCTTGGCGGCCTCGACCACAGCTCGGTTTCCGCATAGTCTTGACCTTTTAGCCGAGCGTTTTTCCAAACCTCTCCGTACTTTACGTCGAGGTGGGCACGATTGACCGCGCCTTGCAGATGGTGAAGGCTGCGGCCAAGTGTCCTTAAGCTGACAGTGTGATCCCGAGTAATTTGCCCTTCGAAGTGGAGGTGTAACAGGCTCATCGCTGCATCCTTGCAAAATCATTAAAGGACCTGATGTCCCCGGGCTGAACAGATTTGAAATAGGGTAGGCAGCAGGTTACGTATCTTTGGGTATATCGCCTGAGATACCTGCGGGCGCTGAGCTGACGCCTACCTTGTTTCTGGCACGCTCCAGCGAATTACTAGCCAAATCAGTTACCTTCTCCACGAATCCGGGGACAGATTTTGCCGCATTCTTGACCAGATCAGACGCGATGAGCTCATGCCATGGACTGCCATAACTCGCTGACTCCACGAGCCTAAGCGGTTGTTCATCTAACCTTGAGAGTGCCGATCGCAAGAGCTGCTGCTCCAATTCGGGATCTACACGAGAAGCTTCGCGCCTGTACCCTTCATACGCCCTAGATATAGATGCCTTGAAAGCATAGTCTTCGGATAACCTGAACCGTTGTCCTATTTGCTTCGTTGCAAGCCAAGCAAACCATATCGGTGCACCTACTGATAGGCCGGCGAGCATAAGATTCAGTAATACGATTCCGACTGAAGAGTCGGGTGTGGCCATTAGCCTTGCCAGCGACTCGAGCTGCTGACCACCTACGTAGCCACCGATGGCCAGCGCACCGACTAGACCAACAACCCAAGCCCAGGTGGACCAATCAAGTTTTTTTGACCTTTCCGAAAAAGCTGCTGCCAATCCTAGGCTTGTGGCTGAGGAATAGGCCGATTCGCACAGAGCCAGTATTGACGTCGCTTCGTCAAATTGCACTTTCATAGTCTCGTTAGCTTTGTCTAACGCCTCACGAAGTGCCAATACATGGGCCCTATCTTTTTCAGCCTCGTTACGTAGATCAGCTACCGTCCTACGGGACTCCGCAAGTGCCTCTAAATCTGCGGGCAACTGGTCAGCCGCATCGTGCGCTCGCTCGATGCGCTCAACCATTGCCGTGAGCCCCTCAGTACGCTGAGAAACACTTTGCAGCCTCAGCTCCATTGCCCGCGCTTGACTAGACGACTTTTTAACCAATTGACCTGTTTTTAAGGCTAGGGCTTTCTGGTCATCAAAGTGAGCATCGAAGCATTCCGAGGCAAAATCGATCAACCACAAGATCGCGCTCACTGCCGCGGGCTCAGCAAGATTAGGCGCGGAATTCACTCGAGCGAAATTGGTGCGCTCAGCTAACGAACTCACCATAGCGACTATTGCCTTTGATGGTTCGTCATCGAGATCGGACAAACTGAGAGCCAGCACTGAAATCTTAGAAGCGATTTCAGCAGGCGATATAGAAATTTGGCCCCAATGCCCAGTGCTAATGCTGAGAGGGATGCTTGGAGTGCCGTGTGCTCGGAGAGCGTCTTCTAAATCTACAAGGGCTTTGAAGAGAGAGTTATACGCTGAGTGCACGACGGTTCCTTCCCTGAATGGCTGATTATTTTTCGATTCAACAAACAGACATCAGTCGCTAGCGCTGGTAGGTTGCTGGTACGGCCTATGGATTTCCCAAGCGAACCAGCCAAATCACTCGCAAATATTGGTGTCCCAGGGCAGGTTCGAACTGCCAACCTTCCCCTTAGGAGGGGGATGCTCTATCCAATTGAGCTACTGAGACACTGATCGCCACCGCTCTTGCGAAGGACGGCCTGCATGTTAACGGCCAGTTCCCCGTTTGTCATGTCGTACCCATCCTTTTTAAGCGTAGGCATTTTCGTCAGGAAATTCACGCCCATCGTGCAGATTGCACCAGGGCAAAAATCCCATTCTTGCAAAATGCAATGCCGGCATGCCTACCAATAGCGCTAACCTATTGATTTTATTGGGATAAAAGCCAATAAATCATTGGCATGCTGCCTGCTTTAACTGCTTTCATACACAAGCGGAGGCCAGCCTCATGAACAGCACTCTATTAGTAGCCAATGCAATCGCCCTGGCGATCGTACTGGGTGTTCATTTTGCGCCGGAGAATGACGAGGTCGCTGCCAACCAGCGAACGCCTCACTACCTTCAGCTGCAAAGAGCTCCTCAGCTTGCCGTCATGAACAACCCAACCCGCGCATCCGCACAGGACGCGAGTCAGGCGATGGCGGTCGCCATCACGCCATCTTCGGATCGCCTGGTATTTTGAATTTCTTCATCAGGAGCACAGCATGTCCAAATGGGCCACAGGATTTCTCGCCTTATGTCTAATGAGCGGCATGCTGCATGTGGCCCTGATCGAGGATACCCTTGTGACTGCGCCGCTGGTTGTGTGCGCAGTATCTGGCATCCTGTTCCTGCTGGCGCTGATTGCCGGTCGCAAAATCAAGTTTGATCCCGTACTGCGCTAACGCCTGCGGATCGAATTGCACTCTGCAACAAGGGGCCTCAAAGGGCCCCTTGGCTTTTCGCCAGGCAGCTTCATCGTCGGCCAGCGCCCGGACAAGGCAGACTCGACTGCCATCCATCCTGAATATCCCCTCCTCCACACGTCCTCCCTAGTAAATCGGCCAATTGCCACTACTCTCTAATAGAAGGCGCAATGAGGGCGCGCTTTGACACGAGCTTATGGTGTCTTCGGACATCATCCGCCAGGGAAGCAGGCAACCGGAGACGTGGGCCCGCCAAACTTACCAACCAGTCCGCATTTCTGATAATTGGTGCTGGCAGAAAGCCTTTATCCGGTTCAATATTTGTCACAGAATTGACGCCAACGAACTGGCACTCTTGAGGCATCATGCGGGCTTCTATCAATTCAGGTTGAACATTTGGCCCGAACGCTTGTCCTATCAGACATCCTGCGGCCAATCCCAAGAACCGCTCCCCTGAACTAACCGGTTAAATATATGCGCCCATTGAAACAGGCAATTTATTCCAGCCGTACGGCTGACAAGTTTGTCGTACGTCTGCCAGACGGAATGCGTGAACGCATTGCCGAAGTGGCTCGCAATCATCATCGCAGCATGAACTCCGAAATTATTGCACGCCTTGAGCAAAGCCTTATTCAGGAAGGTGCGCTGGGCGAAGAGCTGAGCATGCGCCTGGACAGCCCGGAGCTGTCACTGCACGAACGCGAACTGTTGCAACGCTTCCGCCAACTTTCTCATCGCCAGCAAAACGCGCTGGTTTCACTGATCGCCCATGACGCCGAGATGGCTGCAGACGCGTCCTGATTCAGCCGAATTCCCCAAGCCAGCTTAATTGCTGGCTTTTTTTTGCCTGAAATCCAGGCCTAAAAAAACCCGCCTGATGAGGGCGGGTTTTTTAGCTCTGCAGGTCAGAGCAGGAAGATAGTTGCCAGCCCCAGGAAGATGAAGAAACCACCGCTGTCGGTCATGGCAGTGATCATTACGCTGGCACCCATTGCCGGGTCTCGTCCCAGCCGGGCCAGCGTCATGGGGATCAGCACCCCCATCAATGCCGCAAGCAACAGGTTGAGCGTCATGGCTGCCGTCATCACCACCCCCAACGACCAGCTGCCGTAGAGCAGATAGGCAACGATGCCGATAACCCCACCCCAGACCAGCCCGTTGATCAGGCCTACCGCCAGCTCCTTGCGCATCAATCGCGAGGTATTGCCGGTGCTCACTTGGTCCAGGGCCATGGCCCGAACAATCATCGTGATGGTCTGGTTACCCGAGTTGCCACCAATACCCGCCACAATCGGCATCAATGCCGCCAGTGCTACCAGCTTCTCGATCGAGCCTTCGAACAGGCCGATGACCCGCGAGGCGATGAAGGCGGTGACCAGGTTCACTGCCAGCCAGGCCCAACGGTTACGCAGGGACTTCCAGACGGACGCGAAGATGTCTTCCTCTTCACGCAGACCCGCCATGTTGAGCACTTCGTTTTCGCTCTCTTCACGGATCAGGTCGACCATCTCATCGATCGTCAGACGACCTATCAACTTGCCGTTCTTGTCGACCACGGGTGCGGAGATCAAGTCATAACGCTCAAACGCCTGGGCCGCGTCGTAGGCATCTTCGTCCGGGTGAAAGCTCACCGGATCGCTGGCCATCACTTCCGCAACCTGCTTGTCGGGGTCGTTGACCAGCAGACGCTTGATCGGCAGGACACCCTTGAGCACGCCGTCGTAATCGACGACAAAAAGCTTGTCGGTATGACCCGGCAACTCTTTCAAGCGCCGCAGGTAGCGCAGGACCACTTCCAGGCTGACATCCTCGCGGATCGTCACCATCTCGAAGTCCATCAGCGCGCCAACCTGCTCCTCGTCATAGGACAACGCGGAGCGCACGCGCTCACGCTGCTGACCATCGAGGGTTTCCATCAGCTCGTGCACGACGTCGCGCGGCAGTTCGGAGGCCAGGTCAGCCAGTTCGTCGGCGTCCATGTCCTTGGCTGCTGCCAGGAGCTCGTGATCGTCCATGTCGGCGATCAGGGTCTCACGGACCGAATCAGAGACTTCGAGCAGGATGTCGCCGTCGCGATCAGCCTTGACCAGCTTCCAAAGCGTCAGGCGGTCATCAAGCGGCAGCGCTTCGAGGATGTAGGCGACGTCGGCGGAGTGCAGGTCATCGAGCTTGCGTTGCAGCTCGACCAGGTTCTGCCGGTGAACCAGGTTTTCGACCCGTTCGTGGTGCGGCCCTTCCTGACGGTGCGTCAGGTCTTCGACCACACGTTGGCGCTGCAACAGCTCAACGACTTGAGCGAGGCGGTCTTGCAGGCTTTCTTGCGTTTTCTTTACTTCAACTTCAGACATAGGCGAGCTCCACTCCCAGCAGCGGGGCACGCCGGGAGGATCAATCAGTCAATTCATGATTGGACAATCGGGATTTCAAGTGACTCTTTAAGTAACTACTGGGTAAGTCCATGAAGGTATTCCACAAGCCCCGGCGGGGCTGACGGGCGCAATCATACACCGCCGGGGAGTTTTAAACGTTAAAAAATCGCGGCTGGAAACAAGCGCTTGCAAGACAAACCTGAGTGCCGCCCTGACCGTTTAATGTGCGACGACCCATGGCCAAGAGAAAACACAGTGCTTGAGGAAAATGTAGCGGCCACCCTCCTCTAGGACCGTCATGGAGAACGATTAATGCCATCGCTTGGCTATTATTTTTCCTGGCTGGATTTTTCTGCCTGCCAGGCCCGCGCAGCAGCCACGACACTTCACCGCTGCGAAGCGAGGCCGCAGCGCGGTGGTGCAATTGGATGAGAGAAGGGGCATTGAGGAAGAAGGCAAATCCCAGACGGCAAAAAGCCCGCTTTAGAGGCGGGCTTTTTGGTGTTTGGTGCACTCGACAGGATTCGAACCTGTGACCGCTCGGTTCGTAGCCGAGTACTCTATCCAGCTGAGCTACGAGTGCATTTGTGTTTTTATACCAGATCACAACTGGTTGGAGCCAAGTTATTCGCATTGCTGCAAACAACTCTTAAATGGTGCACTCGACAGGATTCGAACCTGTGACCGCTCGGTTCGTAGCCGAGTACTCTATCCAGCTGAGCTACGAGTGCATTTGTTGCCGCGCATTATAGGCCGTCTAATCTCTATGTCAAACACTTTTTCTAGTAATTTCAACAACTTACCGAAAAAGCCAGATTACAACGTACTACGCAAATAATGGCGGAGAACGGGGGATTCGAACCCCCGACACCCTTTTGAGGTGTACTCCCTTAGCAGGGGAGCGCCTTCGGCCACTCGGCCAGCTCTCCGCAACACGGGGCGTATATTAACCAGCTTCTTCCCCGTTTGCAAACATAAAAAGCGATAAAAATTAATGGCTTGGTTCTTCGTCCTTCTCTTTCTTTATACGCAGGTAAATTTCCTCACGGTGGACCGCTACCTCTTTCGGGGCGTTGACACCGATACGCACTTGATTTCCTTTGACGCCGAGCACGGTCACGGTGATTTCGCCATCACCGATAATCAGGCTTTCTGCGCACCGACGAGTCAGAATCAGCATACCTTTCTCCTCACGCATTTCATTTCAGGGACAACAGTCTGCAAAAAAAAGGCACTCGACCTACCACCTGAAAAGGTCGCAGCCCTACATGCCTGAGTATTGACCAGCGCGAGCAAAAGAACAGCCTTGGGTCGCGCCTTTCAAAAAACAGCAGGCGCGGTCAGACCGCGCCTGTTGGCAAACGCATCACTCGCCTTGACGAGCCGGTGCGTCCAGTTCGAAAGCCGTGTGCAGAGCGCGCACAGCCAGTTCCAGGTACTTCTCTTCGATCACTACGGAAACTTTGATTTCCGAAGTCGAGATCATCTGGATGTTGATGCTTTCCTTGGCCAGGGATTCGAACATGCGGCTGGCTACGCCTGCGTGGGAGCGCATGCCGACGCCGACGATCGAGACCTTGGCGATCTTGATGTCGCCCACCACTTCACGGGCACCGATCTCGCGAGCGGTGTTCTCCAGCACGGTTTGTGCGGCCTGGAAGTCATTGCGGTGTACGGTGAAGGTGAAGTCGGTGGTGTTATCGTGCGCAACGTTCTGCACGATCATGTCGACTTCGATGTTCGCGGCACTGATCGGGCCGAGGATCTTGAACGCAACACCCGGGGTGTCTGGCACGCCACGGATGGTCAGCTTGGCTTCATCGCGATTGAAAGCGATGCCGGAAATGATCGGCTGTTCCATGGTTTCCTCTTCATCAATAGTAATGAGGGTGCCCGGACCCTCCTTGAAGCTGTGCAGTACGCGCAGCGGAACGTTGTACTTGCCGGCGAACTCCACCGCACGGATCTGCAACACCTTGGAACCGAGGCTGGCCATTTCCAGCATCTCTTCAAAGGTAATCTTGTCCAGGCGCTGGGCCACCGACACCACACGCGGGTCGGTGGTGTAGACGCCATCGACGTCGGTGTAGATCTGGCATTCGTCAGCCTTCAGGGCTGCCGCCAGGGCCACGCCGGTGGTGTCGGAGCCGCCACGACCCAGGGTGGTGATGTTGCCGTGCTCGTCGACGCCCTGGAAACCGGCGACAACGACTACGCGACCGGCCTTCAGGTCACCGCGAATCTTCTGGTCATCTATCTGCAAGATACGCGCTTTGTTGTGCGCGCTGTCCGTCAGGATCCGCACCTGGTTGCCGGTGTAGGACACCGCTGGCACGCCACGCTTGATCAGCGCCATGGCCAACAGTGCAATCGTCACCTGCTCGCCAGTGGAAACGATCACATCCAGCTCACGGGGAACCGGTTGGCCGTCGCCACTGATTTGCTTGGCCAGATCGATCAGACGGTTGGTCTCGCCGCTCATTGCAGACAGCACAACCACCAGGTCATCGCCGGCATCGCGGAATTTCTTAACCTTGTCGGCGACCTGCTCGATTCTCTCGACAGTGCCGACCGAGGTGCCTCCAAATTTCTGTACGATCAAAGCCATTTCAAAGCCGCCTCTGCCCATGAAGGGCGCCCAAATAATCACTCAAACAGCGCGCCGGCCCGCCACTAGACAACGGGCCGGACACCCTGCCTTATAAACCCTGCTCTACAAATGGAACAGTCAGGGCCAGGGCCGCATCCAGTGCGCCAGCGTCAGTACCACCGCCTTGCGCCATGTCTGGACGACCACCGCCCTTCCCGCCCACTGCTGCAGCGGCTTGCTTCATCAAATCACCGGCTTTGAGTTGGCCAGTCAGGTCTTTGGTTACGCCTGCAACCAGAACGACCTTTTCCTCATGGACACTGCCGAGCAGGATCACTGCGCGGCCGAGTTTGTTTTTCAGTTGATCGACCAGCGCCAGCAGCGCCTTGCCATCCTGGCCGTCCAGACGCACGGCCAGCACTTTCACACCCTTGACGTCCAGGGCGGAGGCCGACAGATCGTCGCCCGCCGCGCTGGCTGCCTTGGCCTGCAACTGCTCGAGTTGCTTTTCCAGCAGACGGTTGCGCTCCAGCACAGCCGACAGCTTGTCGATCAGGTTATCGCGGCTGCCCTTGACCAGGTTGGCCGCTTCCTTGAGTTGTTCTTCAGCAGCGTTCAGGTACGCCAGTGCGGCAGCGCCCGTGACCGCTTCGATGCGTCGCACACCGGAAGCCACACCGCCTTCGCTGATGATTTTCAGCAGGCCGATGTCGCCGGTGCGGTTGGCATGGATGCCGCCACACAGCTCGACGGAGAAAGCCCCGCCCATGCTCAGCACGCGCACGTTATCGCCGTACTTCTCGCCGAACAGCGCCATGGCGCCTTTCTGCTTGGCGGTTTCGATATCGGTTTCTTCGGTTTCAACTGCGGAGTTCTTGCGGATCTCGGCGTTGACGATGTCTTCCAGCGCTTTCAACTGCTCAGGCTTGATGGCTTCGAAGTGGCTGAAGTCAAAGCGCAGGCGCTGACTGTCGACCAGCGAACCCTTCTGCTGGACGTGCTCGCCCAGCACCTGGCGCAGGGCAGCGTGCAGCAAGTGCGTGGCCGAATGGTTCAGCGCCGTGGCGTGACGGACTTCGGCATCGACGTGAGTCTCTACCGGCGCGCCAATGGTCAGGCTGCCCGATGCCAGGACACCGTGATGCAGGAACGCACCGCCAGTCTTGGTGGTGTCGCGCACGTCGAAACGTGCCTCGCCCGCCTGAAGGAAACCGCAGTCGCCGATCTGGCCGCCAGATTCAGCGTAAAAAGGCGTCTGGTTGAGGACGACGACCGCCTCCTGACCTTCACTCAATACGTCGACCGACTGGCCGTCTTTATAGATGGCGACAATTTTTGCCGAACCGCTGGTGGCCTTGTAGCCGGTGAACTCGGTGGCTACGTCAACCTTGACCAGGGTGTTGTAGTCCAGACCGAACGAACTGGCGGAACGTGCACGGACGCGCTGGGCTTCCATTTCGCGCTCGAAGCCGGCTTCGTCAACGGTCAGGTTGCGTTCGCGAGCGATATCCGCGGTCAGGTCCATCGGGAAACCGTAGGTGTCGTACAGCTTGAACACCACATCGCCCGGCACCACGGTGCCTTTGAGTTCCAGCAGATCCTGCTCGAGAATCTTCAGGCCGTGCTCCAGGGTCTTGGAGAACTGCTCTTCTTCGGCCTTGAGCACGCGCTCGATGTTGCCCTGCTGCTTCTTCAGTTCCGGGAACGCTTCGCCCATCTCGGCGACCAGCGCCGCGACGATCTTGTAGAAGAAGCTACCGGTCGCGCCCAGCTTGTTACCGTGGCGGCAGGCACGACGAATGATGCGACGCAGCACATAGCCACGACCTTCGTTGGACGGCAGCACGCCATCGGCGATCAGGAAACCGCACGACCGAATGTGGTCGGAAACAACCTTGAGCGACGACTGATCGCCATTCTCGCAGCCGATGGCCTCAGCCGATGCCTTGAGCAGGTTCTTGAACAGGTCGATGTCATAGTTGGAATTGACGTGCTGCATCACCGCACTGATCCGCTCCAGGCCCATGCCGGTATCCACCGACGGTGCTGGCAACGGATGCAACACGCCATCGGCGGTGCGGTTGAACTGCATGAACACGTTGTTCCAGATCTCGATGTAACGGTCGCCGTCTTCTTCAGGAGAGCCCGGTGGGCCGCCCCAGATGTGGTCGCCGTGATCGTAGAAAATCTCGGTGCAAGGGCCGCACGGGCCGGTATCGCCCATGGTCCAGAAGTTGTCTGACGCGTACGGCGCGCCTTTGTTGTCGCCGATACGGATCATGCGCTCGACCGGCACGCCGATTTCTTTGGTCCAGATGTCATACGCTTCGTCATCGGAGGCGTAGACAGTGACCCAAAGCTTTTCCTTTGGCAGCTTCAGCACGCCGGTCAGGAAGGTCCAGGCAAAGGTGATCGCGTCGTGCTTGAAATAGTCACCGAAGCTGAAGTTACCGAGCATTTCGAAGAACGTGTGGTGACGGGCGGTATAACCGACGTTTTCCAGGTCACTGTTCTTGCCACCGGCGCGCACGCACTTCTGGCTGCTGGTCGCACGGGTGTACGCACGTTTTTCCTGGCCCAGGAAGCAGTCCTTGAACTGGTTCATCCCCGCGTTAGTGAACAGCAGGGTTGGGTCGTTGCCCGGAATCAAAGAGCTGGAGGCTACACGGGTGTGGCCTTGCTCTTCGAAGAAGCGAAGGAAGGCTTCACGGATTTCTGCGCTTTTCATTAGGTTCTTCCACGGAGGCTGCGGCCAAAGGCCTGTTCGAAACGTCAACAGACGAAGCGACGGCAAAGGGCCGCATTATATCGGCCCTGCGCGCGGGGTACAGCGTGTTTATACGATAGAAACGGTCAATTGGACGGCTAACGCTGTCAGTTGCGTGAAAACTCGACGAATGCCGCGATCACCTGTTCGATCCCGGCGCGGTCGACGTCCATGTGCGTGACCATTCTAAGCCGCCCGGCAGCGCTGAGGCGGATACCGCGCTCAGCGGCAAAGGCCTTGAAGGCCTCGGCACGGTCGCCCATCTGCACATACACCATGTTGGTCTGTACGGGCTCGACGGCATAACCCGCCTTGACCAGCCCGTCGGCCAGCCACTGTGCGTTGGCATGGTCGTCGGCCAGGCGCTGAACGTTGTTGTCCAGAGCATACAGCCCCGCCGCCGCCAGCAGCCCGGCCTGGCGCATGCCACCGCCGACCATCTTGCGCAGTCGCCGCGCCTTGCCGATCAGCTCGACCGAGCCACACAGCACCGAACCGACCGGCGCGCCCAGGCCTTTGGACAGGCATACCGAAACCGAATCAAAATGCCGGGTGATCTCCTGGGCGTCCACCCCCAGCTTGACCGCAGCGTTGTACAGCCGCGCGCCATCCAGGTGCAGGGCAAGGCCGTGTTCACGGGTAAAAGCCCGGGCCCGCGCCAGGTATTCCAGGGGCAGGACTTTGCCCTGCATGGTGTTTTCCAGGGCCAGCAAGCGGGTGCGGGCGAAATGGAAGTCGTCCGGTTTGATCGCTGCGGCGACATCGGCCAGGTCCAGCGAGCCATCGGCTTGGACTTCCAGCGGTTGTGGCTGGATCGATCCCAGCACGGCCGCCCCGCCCCCTTCGTATTTGTAGGTGTGGGCCTGCTGGCCAACGATGTATTCGTCGCCGCGCTCACAATGCGCCAACAGCCCCAGCAGATTGCTCATGGTGCCGGTGGGGACGAACAGCGCGGCGGCAAAACCCAGACGCCTGGCCAGCTCGGCTTCCAGTTGATTGACCGTCGGATCTTCGCCGTACACGTCGTCACCCGTCGCGGCGCGTGTCATCGCCTCGAGCATGGCGGCGGTCGGTTGGGTGACGGTGTCGCTGCGAAGATCGATAACGCTCATGAATCCGGCCTCGGTAAGCAGGGAAAATCCCTTTCAGACAGGGATTACTGCGGTCATGTGGACGAATAATCAACCCCAGTGTGGGAAAAAACACGAACCCTGTGGGAGCGGGCTTGCCCGCGATAGCCGACTGTCAGTCGATAGGGTCGAAGGCTGACACACCGCTATCGCGGGCAAGCCCGCTCCCACAGGGTTACGCGTCGACTTTGGCTATGCGCCACGCAAAAAATTGTGTTAAAAACGCTGCGCCGCCAACTTTTATGGCGGCAAACGTTCTCAGGGCGGGGTGCAACTCCCCACCGGCGGTAATTGCGCGCAACGCGCATAGCCCGCGAGCGCTTGGTGGCAGTCCCGGCTTCGGCGGTACTGGCGGCAAGGTCAGCAGACCCGGTGTGATCCCGGGGCCGACGGTCATAGTCCGGATGAAGAGAGAACGGGATTGGCGCCAAAGGGCCGTCCGCGGGCATTCGTGCGAGCGTGCGCACCCTTAAATCCCATTCGATTCATATGCCCTGTTTTTCACACAAACAGGAGTCAGAACATGCAACCCACCGCAATCGACAGCAAAAGCAAAAACCATCAGGGCGAGCGCGTCGCGTTCATCCAGGCCTGCTGGCACAAAGATATCGTCGACCAGAGCCGTAAAGGTTTCCTGGCCGAAATGATTGCCCAGGGTTACCAGGAATCAGACATCGACTTTTTCGAAGTGGGCGGCGCGTTTGAAATGCCCCTGCACGCCAAGTTGCTGGCCAAGACCGGCCGTTATGCCGGCATCGTCGCCGCAGCCCTGGTGGTGGACGGCGGTATCTACCGTCACGAGTTCGTCGCCCAATCGGTGGTCAGTGGCCTGATGCAGGTTCAACTGGAAACCGAAGTACCCGTGTTCTCGGTGTCGCTGACCCCGCACCACTTCCACGCGGGCGAGGAGCACCACAAGTTTTTCTTTGAGCACTTTGTGCACAAGGGCCAGGAAGCGGCGAAGACGTGTGCCGACACACTGCACAAGATCCGCGCGCTGCGTCGCGCTGAGCCGCGGGCATTGGCCGTCTAAACACCGAACCCCGTAGGAGCTGACGAGTGCAACGAGGCTGCGATCTTTTGATCTGAAAAGAGCAAGATCAAAAGATCGCAGCCTTCGGCAGCTCCTACAAGGACCGTGTCAGGCCAGGTTTTCGTCGGTCGTCGGCACGATCAGGATACCGGCGCGCAGGCCGTTCTTGACCTTGGGGTTGGGGAAGATGATCCGGGCACCCTCCTCCTCGATGATCCAGCGGGTCTGGGCGATGTCTTCGGCCAGCAAGTAACCCACTTCCAATTCCGAGAAATTCTCGACGTCCGCGGGCAGGTTCAAGCGGAAGCTGTCGCTGTGCTTGATGATTTCCCGTGCCACGCTGAACAGCTGCAGGCCGTCCAAAGAGTCATCGGCCAGCTCGGGCTCCTTGCCTTCGATAATTTGCTTGAGACGTGTCTCCAGGCGATCGACATTGACCCCGTCGTTGTGCCCGAACGGTCGCGCCTTGCCCAACTCCAGGGTGAAAGACTCGGCGCCCAGCTTGTCGTAGGTGAACGAGCTGAACACGATCGACGGCTTGTTCTGCAGCAACACCGCCTCCATTCCCGCCGCGCGCAAACGCGCCAGCTCTTTGCGCGAATGCTGGCGACCTTCCTTCCAGGGGTACAGGGCGAACTGTTCGATCTTCGAGCCGCGAATGGCGGTGTGCAGGTCGTAGTGCAGGCGCTCGCGGTCGGGCAGGCTGAAAAAGCTCGCGGCCAAACGCTCCAGCTCACAGGCGCGCAGGGCTTCGCAACCGCTGCTTTGTTCGTGACGGCCGTTGAACAGCCGATTGACGTCCTGCTCGATAAAGCGCTCGCCCTTGCGAATCGCTTCCGGGTTGCCGAACAGGAAAAGAATACGGGCGCGCGGCTTCAAGTCGCCGCGGGCGATGTCATGCAACAGGCGATCGAGCAGCTCGATCGGCGCTGTTTCGTTGCCATGGATACCGGCTGACAGCAGCAGGTCCAGGCCGTTGTCGCGAGCTTCGGGGGGCCGGACTTCCAGCGCCCCCTCGCTCAACCAGCGCATCCGCACGCCTTCGACAGTCAGTTGAGTCTTCTCCGCCGGTTCGCGGCCGGCGAGGGTCAGTTCAAGCAGTTTGCCGAGGGCGAGCATAGAGCGACTTCCTTAATGGTCGTGATTGCAATCCGGGCCGTGCACGTGTTCCTCGTCGTCGCCGAGGTCAGCCGGTTCCATTTCCAGTTGCAGACTTACCAGATTAGTCGCCAATGGGCGCAGCAGCAGGTTGGCGTATTCGGCGTCACCTTCTTCGACGTCCACACCGATCAGCAACTGGCCACGACCATCCTGCTGGATCCACAGCTCTTTGCCTTGCCACATGACCGCGACGCGGGTGCAGGACGTTTCCAGTTGCGTGCCGTCGGTGTCTTCAAGGATCAGCTGCAGGGTATCGCTCATGTTTTTTTACGCTCTCTAAAGGAGATGAAGCGGCGCATGCAGCGCCGACTTTCAATTGATCTGGAATGGATAAACCGCGCCCAGTTTAAGGATTTGCGTCAGTTCATCCAGTGCCGTCCGGCATTCAAGCAGCAATTGCGGGTCCGCAAGATCGCTCTCGGCCATGCGGTCGCGGTAGTGCTTGTCGACCCATTCGGTCAGCGAGCCGTACAACGGTGCCGTCATGATAACGCCTGGATTGACCGCCGCCAGTTCCGTTTCATTCAGCGCGACGCGCAACCTCAGGCAAGCAGGGCCACCGCCGTTTTGCATGCTTTGTTTCAAATCGAAGACTTTGACTTCACGGATCAGCCCGCCCGAACTGGTCAGGCCCTGCAGGTATTGCCATACCCGCTCATTGCCACGGCATTCTTCCGGCACGATCAACAACATCGAGCCGTCGGGACGGGTCAGCAACTGGCTGTTGAACAGGTAGGACCGAACGGCGTCTTCCACGGTGACCGCAGAACGCGGTACACAGATCGCCTGAAAATTCCCGCCTGCCTTGGCGAGCTTTCCGTGCAGCTCGGCGAGCATCTGTTCGGTGTCGAGGAACGCGTCCTCGTGATAGAACAGCACCTCGCCGTTACCGACCGCGATCACGTCGTTATGGAACACGCCCTGATCGATCACCGAAGGGTTCTGCTGACCGTAGACCACCGCGTCGTCACTCAGACCGTGCAAGCGGGCGACCGCCTGGGAAGCCTCGAGGGTCTGGCGTGCCGGGTACTTCTGCGGAGCCGGGTAACGGGTGTCGAAGGCACTGCGGCCGAACACGAAAAACTCGACGCCGGCTTCGCCGTATTCACGGCAGAAACGCGTGTGGTTGGCCGCACCTTCATCGCCGAACTGCGCCACGGCCGGCAATGCGGCGTGGTGAGCGAAGTGCTGCTGATCAGCGAACATCGCCCCCAGTAAGCGACTGGTGGTCGGGTGTTCGATGCTGCGGTGATATTTGCAGTTGAGGTTGGCGGCGGTGAAGTGCACTCGACCGTCGGCGGTGTCGGCGCTCGGGCTGACGGTGGCGGCGTTGGCCACCCACATGCTCGAGGCCGAGCAACTGGCGACCAGCAAGGGCATCGCGTCCTTGGCGGCGCGCTCAATCACTTGCGCATCGGTGCCGCAGAAGCCCAGGCGCCGCAGGGCTGCTACGTCTGGCCGTTCCTGAGGGGCGAGGACACCTTGCTGAAAGCCCATTTCCATCAGCGCTTTCATTTTCGCCAGGCCTTGCAGCGCAGCTTCCTTCGGGTTCGAACACTGCTGGCTGTTGCTCTGGGACGCGACGTTGCCGTAGGACAGGCCGCCGTAGTTATGGGTCGGCCCCACTAGACCGTCAAAATTGACTTCATAGGATTTCATCAGCGAGGCTCCACGAGAATTCTGTTGTTAGGCTTCAGTAACCGGATTTGAGACCGAGGCGTGGCCATCGCCAGCAGGCTGGCTCCCACAGGGATTACGTCGTACACACAGTGTGTAAACACCACCGAACCTGTGGGAGCCAGCCTGCTGGCGATTGGCATCACGCCATTTTCACGCCAGGCGTGAGGGCGGCAGGCAAGGTCAGGCTCGGCGTTTCCAGCGATGCCACCGGGTACGCGCAGTAATCCGCCGCGTAATAGGCGCTGGCACGATGGTTACCCGAGGCACCCACCCCGCCGAACGGCGCACTGCTGGCCGCACCGGTCAGCTGCTTGTTCCAGTTGACGATACCGGCCCGGCTTTCCAGCCAGAACTGCTGGTAACGCGCTTCGGAGTCCGAGAGCAAGCCGGCGGCAAGGCCGTATTCGGTGTCGTTGGCCTCGGCGATCGCCGCTTCGAAATCAGCGTAGCGAATCACTTGCAGCAACGGGCCGAACAGTTCTTCGTCAGGACGCTCGGCCACGGCCGTTACATCCAAAATGCCTGGGGTCAGCAAGGCAGCCTGAGCCTGCGGCTGGGTCATTTCCAACAGCGCCATGGCGCCATTCGCCAGCAGATGCGCCTGGGCATCCATCAGGGACTTGGCCGCAGCCAGGGAAATCACCGAGCCCATGAACGGCGCCGGTTGCTGATCAAAAGCGCCCACTTCGATGGTCGAAGTCACCGCCACCAAGCGTGCCAGCAACGAGTCGCCCCAGGCGCCCTGGGGCACCAGCAGTCGGCGCGCGCAGGTGCAACGCTGACCGGCAGAAATGAATGCCGACTGGATGATGGTGTAGACCGCCGCATCCAGGTCAGCCACCTGGTCAACCACCAGTGGATTGTTACCGCCCATCTCCAGCGCCAGGATCTTGTCAGGCCGACCGGCAAATTGCTGATGCAGGTGATTACCGGTGCGGCTCGAACCGGTGAAGAACAGGCCGTCGATGCCAGGGTTCGCCGCCAGGGCAATCCCGGTTTCGCGAGCACCCTGCAGCAGGTTCAACACGCCAGCCGGCAGGCCGGCTTCGATCCAGCATTTGACCGTCAGTTCGGCGACTTTCGGCGTCAGCTCGCTCGGCTTGAACAGCACGCTGTTACCCGCGAGCAAGGCTGGGACGATGTGGCCGTTGGGCAGGTGACCGGGGAAGTTGTAAGGCCCGAACACCGCGACCACGCCGTGTGGCTTGTGGCGCAGCACGGCAGTTGCGTCGCCCAGAGGGCTGCTCTTCTCACCGGTACGCTCACGATAGCTCTGAATCGAGATGGCAATCTTGTTGACCATGCTGGTCACTTCGGTCGCCGATTCCCAAAGCGGTTTGCCGGTTTCTTCGCCGATGGTCCGTGCCAGCTCGTCAGCGTGATTTTTCAACGCGGCGGCGAAGGCCTCCAGCACACTGATGCGCTCGTCCAGGGTGCGCCGAGCCCAGCCCGGAAACGCCTGGCGCGCGGCTTGGACGGCGGACTCCACTTGGGCAGCGCTGGCGCCTTCACCGGACCAAAGCACTTGCTGGGTCACCGGGTTCAGCGACTGGAACGCTTCGCCCTGGCCAGACAGCCACTCACCTGCAATGTATAGCGAATTCATTATTTCGACTCCCGGGCAGCGGACAACGGAACGGCGCGCACCTGGTCGCCGGCGTTGAGTTGAAGGCGTTTGGCGGTCAGCGGGTCGACCACCAGGGTGCCGGCGGCGAAGCGTGCGGGAGCGGCAGTGATCCGGCAGTCTTCGCGCTTGCGGTTGTGAATCAGGAAAGGCGTGGCGTCGTCACCCGGGGTGCCGATGGCCAGCACCAGCGGCTGGCTGTCGCGCACCGCGCGGATCTTCGTGGTTTCGCACTCCACTGCCGGGCCTGCGTCGAAGATGTCGACGTAGCCCTGGTAGCTGAAACCTTCGCTCTTGAGCATGGCCAGTGCCGGCTCGGTGTCCGGATGAACCTGGCCGATGATGTTGCGCGCGTCCGGCGACAGGAAGCAGGTGTACAACGGAAATTTGGGCATCAGTTCGGCGATAAAGGCCTTGTTGCCAACGCCGGTCAGGTAGTCCGCCTGGCTGAATTCCATCTTGAAGAAATGCCGCCCCAGGCTTTCCCAGAAAGGCGAGCGCCCGGCTTCGTCGGACATGCCGCGCATCTCGGCAATGATCTTGTTGCCAAACAGCTGCGGGAATTCGGCGATGAACAGCATCCGCGCCTTGGCCAGCATGCGTCCGTTGAGGCCGTTGCGGTAATCGGCATGCAGGAACAGCGAGCACAGCTCGGAGTTGCCGGTCAGGTCGTTGGCCAGGAACAGCGTCGGAATCTCGCGATAGATGTTCAGCTCTTGCGAAGCGCTGACCGTCAGGCCAACCCGGAAGTTGTACCAGGGCTCACGCAGGCCGACCGCGCCGGCGATGGCGGAAATGCCCACCACGCGACCGCTGTCATCTTCGAGCACGAACAGGTAGTCCGCATCGCCCCGCCCGGCTTCTCCGCGAAAGGTCTTCTCGGCCCAGCCGACCCGGTGGGCCAGCCGCTCTTCGTTGGCCGGCAAGGTGGTCAGGCCGGTGCCAGTGCTGCGGGCCAGCTCGATCAGAGCGGGTAAATCGCTGCTGCGTACGGGACGAACGATCATGCTATCTCCTCAGTCGGGCCGCTTGCGCCACCCGCGAAACTTCGCTGCTATCTAGGCAATTCTTTCCAGGCGCGGCAGCGGGGTTAAACCGCTACCAGGCGCACGCTGGCACCTTCACCGACACCCAGGGCCTCGGCTGTTTCCAGGTCCAGGGTCACGGGTTTGCCCGGCGCATAATCGAGCTCAAGCAATACGGCGCGGTAATCCTGCAACTGGGCATTGGCCACCAGGTACTGGCGCCCGACACCTTTGGCCGGCTCGCCGATTTTCACCGGTACCACACGGCTCTGGGCGATGGAGCGGATCCCCGAGACGCGCGCATGCAGGGTTGGGCCGCCGTCGAAAATATCGATGTAATGATCGGTCTCGAAGCCTTCGCGCATCAGGATGTCGAACGTGATCTGCGCCCGCGGGTGCACCTGGCCCATCGCCTCCTGGGCGGTGTCCGGCAGCAACGGCACGTAGATCGGGTAATGCGGCATCAGTTCAGCGAGGAAGGTGCGGCTTTTCAGCCCGCACAGGCGCTCGGCTTCGGCATAGTTGAGGTCGAAGAAGTTACGCCCGATGGCATCCCAGAATGGCGAGTCGCCGTTCTCGTCGCTATAGCCGACGATCTCGGTTACCACGGAATCGGCAAAACGCTCCGGATGGCTGGCCACGAACAACAGGCGACCACGGGAGTTAAGCTCGGCCCAGGGCGAACCCACCAACTCACGCTGCACGTAGAAGCTGGTGAGCAAGCTGTTGCCGGTCAGGTCGTGGCACTGGGACAACACGTGAATCTTGTTATGAATCTTCAGCTCGCGGGAAGCGTGCACGAAGGTTTCATTGCGAAAGCTGTAGAAGGGTTCCGAATAACCGGCCGAGGCCACGATGGCCGAACAGCCGACCAGCTTGCCGGTGGCGGTGTCTTCGAGGACGAAGAAATAGGTTTCCTCGCCGTTGAAGCTCACTTCGGCGGCAAACGACGCTTCGCTCGCAGCAATCTTGTCGCTCAGGCGTTCAACGTCATCCGGCAAGGAAGTGACACCAATCGGGCTGTCCGCAGCCAGACGCTGTACCTCGCCCAGATCAGCCATTTGCGCGGGGCGCATCACCAGCATGGTGTCACTCCTTAATCTCAGAACTTACAAAAGAAAAAATCCCGGGCCATCCCTGAAACAACTCAGAGTCAACTGTGGGAGCCAGCCTGCTGGCGATAGCGTCCTGTCAGGCAACAATGATGTTGGCTGTCAGGCCCTCATCGCCAGCAGGCTGGCTCCCACAGTTTGATTCGGTCCGGCATAAAAATTGGGATCGACGCCTGAACGCTCAGGCGCCGAAGGTCTATCAGGCTTGCGTCAACTTCGCCGCAGCGCGTTCGAAACGATCCAGGCCGGCATCGATATCGGCATCTTCAACCACCAGGCTCGGGGCGAAACGAATCACGTCCGGGCCCGCCTGCAGAATCATCAGGCCTTCTTTCTCGGCAGCGTTGAAGATGTCCTTGGCCTTGCCTTTCCAGGCGTCATTCAGCACGCAGCCAATCAGCAGCCCCAAGCCACGCACCTGGGTGAACAGGCCGTACTTCTCGCCGATCTGCTCAAGGCGCGCCTTGAACTTGTCGTGCTTGGCATTCACGCCAGCCAGCACTTCAGGGGTGTTGATCACGTCGATCACCGCTTCGGCGACCGCACAGGCCAGCGGGTTGCCGCCGTAGGTGGTGCCGTGGGTGCCGACCACCAGGTGCTTGGCCAGCGCTTCGGTCGTCAGCATCGCCGCGATCGGGAAACCGCCGCCCAGGCTCTTGGCGCTGGTCAGGATGTCCGGCGTCACGCCGTAATGCTGGTAGGCGAACAGCTTGCCGCTGCGGCCCATGCCGGTTTGCACTTCGTCGAACACCAGCAGCGCGTCGTGCTCGTTGCACAGCTCGCGGGCGCCTTGCAGGTAAGCCAGTTCGGCCGGCAGCACGCCGCCCTCGCCCTGGATCGGCTCCAGCACCACTGCACAAGTCTTGTCAGACACCGCCGATTTCAAAGCGGCCAGGTCGTTGTAAGGCACGTGGGTGATACCAGTGATCTTCGGACCAAAGCCATCGGAATACTTGGACTGGCCACCGACGTTGACAGTGAACAGGGTGCGGCCGTGGAAGCTGTTCAGCGCCGCGATAATTTCGTACTTCTCGCTACCAAAACGATCAAACGCGACGCGACGCGCCAGCTTGAACGCGGCCTCGTTGGCCTCGGCACCGGAGTTGCAGAAGAACACGCGCTCGGCAAAGGTGGCGTCGATCAGTTTATGCGCCAGGCGCAGGGCCGGCTCGTTGGTGAACACGTTGGACACGTGCCATAGCTTGTTCGCCTGCTCTGTCAGGGCACCGACCAGCGCTGGATGAGCGTGGCCCAATACGTTAACGGCAATCCCGCCAGCAAAGTCGATCAACTCGCGGCCGGACTGGTCCCACACGCGGGAACCGGCGCCACGCACCGGAATGAATGCGGCAGGCGCATAGTTGGGAACCATTACCTGGTCAAAATCGGCGCGTTCTACCGCAGCGTGCTCAACGGACATCGGAGTCTCCTGAAGAGGAACACCCGCCTGGAACTGGCGAGCGATGGGGGGATTGTAGGGAGAGTTTTCGCCCTGGCCTTGCCGCCAAGCGACAACTTCTTATAGCGCAAACCCCGGTTTCAACCGGGTTTACGGCAATGCGACATATAGCTTCGCAAAGGCGCAGTTTAAACTGTCGAGCGTGCTTATAGGCAGTACTGCGCAAACCGATGCTCTGTAGGAGCTGCCGCAGGCTGCGATCTTTTGATTGTGATTTTTCAAGATCAAAAGATCGCAGCCTGCGGCAGCTCCTACAGGGGATAGTGACCGATCAACGGGCGCTGGAGCTAGCCGCGCTCGGAAGGCACCGACGACAATTCGAACGGGCTGCTGCTGCGCCGCTGGTTGCGATCTTCCCGTGGCGTGGCACCGAAGAAGTTGCGGTAGGCGCTGGAGAAATGCGGCCCCGAGGAGAAACCGCAGGACAGGCCGATCTGGATGATCGACTTGCTGGTCTGCATCAGCATCTGCCGGGCCTTGTTAAGCCGCAGTTCCAGGTAGTACTGGCTGGGCACGCGATTGAGGTATTGCTTGAAGATGCGCTCCAGCTGCCGACGGGACACGCACACATGCTGGGCGATTTCGTCGGTGGTTAGCGGCTCTTCGATGTTGGCCTCCATCAGCAACACGGCCTGGGTCAGCTTCGGATGGCTGGAGCCCAGGCGGTTCTGCAGCGGAATGCGCTGGCGCTCACCGCCTTCGCGAATACGCTCGACCACCAGTTCCTCGGAAACCGCACCGGCCAGTTCCGCACCGTGATCACGGGCCAATACCGCCAGCAGCAGGTCGAGTACCGAGAGGCCGCCGCACGCGGTGAGGCGATCGCGATCCCAGTCGAACAGATGACTGGTGGCGATGACTTTCGGGAAGCGCTCGGCGAAATCGTCCTGCCAGCGCCAGTGCACGGCGGCCCGATAACCGTCGAGCAAACCCAACTGCGCCAACGGGTACACACCGGCAGACAGGCCACCAATGACACAACCGGCGCGCACCAATTGTTTCAACGAACTGCTGAGGGCCGGCGCGAGGGTGGTCGGCGGCTCGTCAGCGAGCAGAAACAGTTTCTGGAAGTTTTCCAGCTTGCCGGCCCAAGGCTCGCCCGGCAATTGCCAGGCGCCTTCTGTCGGCGGTTCGGCCTGCAGGAACGACAGCTCGTAGACAACGTCCGGATGCACACGCTGGGCAACACGCAAGGCCTCCTCAGCCAGCGCAAGCGTCAGTGCTTTAGTGCTGGGCCAAATCAGGAAACCAATTCGATGGGCAGTCATGGAGGGCAGTCCGAAACGAAAACAGTGATGAAGGCATGGGCCAATGCTAGCCCGAAAATGAACGCAAATCTTGAAACCGACACCGATCAACTATGGGGGGCCGGCCGGCCGGCTCGCGCCCGCCCCTACACCGATGATCTGTAGGAGCTGTCGAGTGAAACGAGGCGGCGATCTTTTGATTTGAACAATCAAGATCAAAAGATCGCAGCCTTCGGCAGCTCCTACAGGGGGATCGCGGCCAGCTTCAGGCTGCGAAGCATGCACCATCCAGGTGCACAACGGCAGTCCTGATTACTTCAGGCTACCCGAGAGGAATTGTTGCAGGCGCTCGGACTGTGGGTTGACCAGTACTTCGCGCGGATTGCCGCTTTCTTCAACGATGCCCTTGTGCAGGAACACCAACTGGTTCGACACCTCGCGGGCGAAGCCCATTTCGTGGGTCACCACCACCATGGTCCGGCCTTCCAGCGCCAGGGCCTGCATGACTTTGAGCACGTCGCCCACCAGTTCCGGGTCGAGGGCCGAAGTCGGTTCGTCGAACAGCATCACTTCCGGCTCCATCGCCAGCGCACGGGCAATCGCCACGCGCTGTTGTTCGCCGCCGGACATGTGGCCCGGGTAGGCGTCCTTGCGATGGGCCACGCCCACCTTGTTCAGGTAGTGCTCGGCCTTCTCGCGGGCTTCAGCCTTGGACATGCCCAGCACGTGCACGGGCGCTTCCATGATGTTTTCCAGCGCAGTCATGTGCGACCACAGGTTGAAATGCTGGAACACCATCGACAGGCGCGAACGCATGCGCTGCAGCTGCTTCGGATCGGCGGCTTTCATGGCGCCGTCCTTGTTCGCCACCAACTTGAGCTCTTCGTTGTTGAGCAGGATACGGCCCGCGTGCGGCTGCTCGAGCAGGTTGATGCAACGCAGGAAAGTACTTTTGCCGGAGCCACTGGAGCCGATGATGCTGATCACATCGCCAGCCGCCGCTTTCAGGGACACACCCTTGAGCACTTCGTGACTGCCATAGCGTTTATGCAGGTCTTGGACTTCAAGTTTGTACATGCGGTCGGTTCTCACAAAAACAGTCAGTCAGTCGTTGAGCAAGCGCCCGTGACGCAGCGCTTCGCGCCCCGCCACCTTGGCCAGCCAGAAACCGGGTTGGGCATAACGCAGCCGTTCAATGGCAAACAGCACCCCGGACGTACCAGCACACACCGTGCTGACCCGATCCGCCAGCGGATCGATCACTTCGAAAATCTCGTCACCGGCCTCGACCCACTCGCCGGGCTTGCGCAAAAAGCTGATCACCCCCGGGTGCGGCGCGAACAGCAATTCAGTGCCTTCGAACGGCATGCCTTCGCAGGCATCCCGGCCAGCCTTGGGCCACTCACCGCTGATCAGGCCCTGCTCGGCCAGGAACGCGAGGGTGCCTTCGGCATACGCTTGCGCTTCCCCGCGACCGGTATCAGCCTGACCACCAAGCTCGATGGTCGTCGCCAGGCACGCCAATGGAATCGGCGCCTCGGGAAACAGCCGCGACAGGCGCAACCACGGGAGCGAGCAGGCCTCGTCGAAGGAACTGCCGCCGGAATCTTCCGCCAGCAAACCCACCTTCACATCCAGGTGCGCCGCGAGCGAACGCCACTGCGGCCAGTGTTGCGGCAGCGCGTACATGTGCAACGCCGCTTCGGCATCGCAATGCAGGTCCAGCACCACATCGGCGGTGCAGGCATGGCTGAGCAGCACGCGCTGCATGCCTTGCAACTGGCTCGAAGCCGGCGGCAATGCGTCGAGCGCATCGCTCATGGCCTGGCGAATCAGCTGAATGTTGGCGTGGGCATCATCGCCCAGGCGGCCTTGCACAGCAGCGGCCACCGGCGCACTCAACTCGACGAAATCGCGGTTGAAATTCTTGCCGCTGCCGGCTTCAAAGCGCCCTTGATGACTGCCCTGAAGCAACTGCCCAAGCCCCAGTGGGTTAGCCACCGGCACCAGTTCAATCACGCCGTTGAGCAAGCCTTGGGCTTCGAGTTCAGTCAGACGCTTTTTCAGTTCCCAAGCCGTGCGCATACCCGGCAGTTCGTCGGCGTGCAGGCTGGCCTGGATGTAGGCCTTGCGCTCACCTCTACCGAAGCGGAACACCGAAATCTGGCGTTCGCAGCCCAGGTGACTCCACGGCAATGGGTGGTCGATGCGTTCCATATCAATGCTTCCGCGGGGCCAGATAGCCCAGCCAGCGGCGCTCGGCCATTTTGAACAGGCGCACCAGGATGAACGTCAGGCACAGGTAGAACACGCCGGCGGTGATGTACGCCTCGAACGGCAGGTAATACTGGGCGTTCACGGTACGCGCGGCACCGGTGATGTCGATCAGGGTCACGATGGAGGCCAGGCTGGTGGTCTGCAGCATCATGATCACTTCGTTGCTGTACTGCGGCAACGCCCGGCGCAAGGCCGACGGCAGCAGGATGCGCTTGTACATCTTGTAGCGCGACATGCCCATGGCCTTGGCCGCTTCGATCTCGCCGTTCGGCGTGGCGCGCAGGCTGCCGGCGATGATTTCTGCGGTGTAGGCGCTGGTGTTGATCGCAAACGCCAGGCACGCACAGAAGGTGGCACTGGACAGCCACGGCCACAGGAAGCTTTCGCGTACGGCCTCGAACTGCGCCAGGCCGTAGTAGATCAGGAACAGTTGCACCAGCATCGGCGTGCCGCGGATCACGTAGGTGTAGAGCCAGGCGCTCATGTTCACCACCGCGTTCTTCGAGACGCGCATCAGGCCCAGGGGCAGCGCACACAGCAGGCCGAAAAACAGCGACAGGCCAAGCAGTTTCAGGGTGGTCAGCAGGCCGCCGAGGTACAGCGGCAAGGCCTCCCAGATGACGTTGTAGTCGAAGATCATAGATCAGCCGCCCTTACGCCTACCGAGTAGCGCTTCTCAAGTTGACGCAGTATCAGCAACGAGACGCTGGTGATCACCAGGTACATTGCCGCCACTGCGAGGAAGAAGGTGAAAGGCTCGCGGGTGGCATCTGCCGCCTGCTTGGCCTTGAACATCATGTCTTGCAGACCCACCACCGAAATCAGCGCGGTGGCCTTGGTCAGTACCAGCCAGTTGTTGGTGAACCCCGGAATCGCCAGGCGAATCATCTGCGGGACCAACACCCGGAAGAACACCTGAAAACTGCTCATGCCGTACGCCATGCCCGCCTCTGCCTGACCCTTGGGGATCGCCATGAAGGCGCCACGGAAGGTTTCCGACAGGTACGCACCGAAGATGAAGCCCAGGGTGCCGATACCGGCCGCCAACGGGTTCAGGTCGATGTAGTCGTCATAACCGAGCATCGGTGCCACGCGGTTGAGCAGGTCCTGGCCGCCGTAGAAAATCAGCAGGATCAGTACCAGGTCGGGAATACCGCGGATCACCGTGGAATACAGATCGCCCAGCCACGCAAGCCAGCGCACCGGCGACAGACGCAATGCAACGCCGATCAGCCCCAGAACGATGGCCAGGGCCATGGAAGACAAGGCGAGCTGAAGCGTCAGCCATGCGCCATCGAGGATGACAGCCCCGTAGCCTTTCAACATGATTCAGGTCCTCGAAAGTTGGGATGAAAAAATGGCGCAAACCTCAGAGATCCTGTTGCTTGCGCCATTTCGGACTTGTCGCCGGGACGTTGTTACTTGCCGTAGATATCGAAGGCGAAGTATTTGTCCTGGATTTGCTTGTACTTGCCATTGTCGCGGATGGCCGTGATCGCGGCGTTGATCTTGTCTTTCAACGCGTCACCCTTGCGCACTGCGATACCGACGCCGTCACCGAAGTATTTAACGTCAGTGAAAGCCGGGCCCACGAACGCAAAACCTTTGCCGGCGTCGGTTTTCAGGAAACCGTCGTCCAGCAGGGTGGCGTCAGCCACGGTACCGTCGAGACGGCCAGCGGCCACGTCGAGGTAGATTTCGTTCTGCGAACCGTACGGCTTGATCTCGGCACCCAGCGGGGCCAGCACTTCACGGGCGAAACGCTCGTGGATCGAACCACGTTGCACGCCGATGTTCTTGCCCTTGAGCTCGGTCAGGCCGTCGCTGACCTGAGTGCCGGCCTTCATGACCAGGCGCGCAGGGGTGTTGTAGTACTTGTTGGTGAAGTCCACGGACTTCTTGCGGTCTTCGGTGATCGACATGGACGACAGGATCGCGTCGATCTTGCGCACCTTGAGTGCCGGGATCAGGCCGTCGAACTCTTGCTCGACCCACACGCATTTGACCTTCATCTCTTCGCACAGGGCGTTGCCGATGTCGTAGTCAAAACCGACGATGCTGCCATCCGGCGACTTGGAGGCGAACGGAGGATAAGCCGCTTCGATACCGATCTTCACCGGCTTTTCGTCAGCGAAGGTAGGCAGCGACAGCACGGACAGTGCCAGGGCGCCAAGCAGCACGAGTTTCTTCATCTTGGTACTCCATCGGTATAGGGCTAAAAGGCAGAGTGAGCGACAGCCCAACATGCGAGTGAGTAAAACCGGAAAGCGATTGCTGCGTCCTACGTAACACGCGTTGTTTTCAACGCACGCAACGACGAGCGAGTGATCGGCATTCTAACGACAGGCCCGAAGCCGATATTTCTTCAATGCGACAACAAATTACAGAAGCACCGAGAATGCCGTTTTGGCACGTTGACAGCCCTGCAATTTCATGCAAGAGCAAAAGAAAGTTAACCGATCTATGCTGCAAATTGCGGGCCTATTATTGGCAAAGCCTTCTAATCCGGCAAGCGTAGCGTGGGGACTTATTTTTTAGACAGGCTGCAGACGCCCAAGGATGGGGCTTTGCGTTTCCCTATGCCCCGGATCGGGGCGGGCGGTTACACATTTAGTTACTTGAACGATAGCCGGTAACAGTGGGAAAAGGATGACAGGGGATGCCGATAATTATTGGCTGATGTTCGTTTAGCGTCTGACTGATCGCCATCGCTAGCAGGCTAGCTCCCACAGGGGGACATGCGCTGGACTCAGATTTTGAATCCACTGGAGATCCTTGTGGTAGCTAGCCTGCTAGCGATGAGGCCCGAACAGCCCCCACAAAAACCCCAGACAAAAAAAACCCATCCGGCACAACACCGGATGGGGTTTTACTGACTCAGAGAAGGCGGTTAAGCCACATTCATCGTCTTGTGCGTATCAATCAAATGCTGCACCACACCCGGATCCGCCAGGGTCGAAATATCCCCCAACCCATCGTACTCAGCGGTCGCAATCTTGCGCAGAATCCGCCGCATGATCTTGCCCGAACGCGTCTTCGGCAGCCCCGGCGCCCACTGGATCACATCCGGTGAAGCAATCGGCCCGATCTCTTTACGCACCCAGTTCTTCAGCTCCAGGCGCAGCTGCTCGCTCGGCTCTTCACCGCCGATCAGGGTCACATACACATAAATGCCCTGGCCCTTGATGTCGTGCGGCACACCCACCACGGCCGCCTCGGCGACTTTAGGGTGAGCAACCATCGCGCTCTCGATCTCGGCGGTACCCATGCGGTGGCCGGACACGTTCAGCACGTCATCCACGCGACCGGTAATCCAGTAGTAACCATCCTCGTCACGACGGGCACCGTCACCGGTGAAGTACATGCCACGGAAGGTCTTGAAGTAGGTGTCGACAAAACGGTCATGGTCGCCATACAGCGTGCGCGCCTGGCCTGGCCACGAATCCAGAATCACCAGGTTGCCCTCAACGGCGCCTTCCAGAATATTACCCAGGTTGTCCACCAGTGCCGGCACCACGCCGAAGAACGGACGAGCTGCCGAACCAGGCTTCAAGCCATGCGCACCCGGCAGCGGGCTCATCATGTTGCCGCCGGTTTCGGTCTGCCACCAGGTGTCGACGATCGGGCAGCGCGACTGGCCGACCTTCTTGTAGTACCAATCCCAGGCTTCCGGGTTGATCGGCTCACCCACCGAACCCAGCAGGCGCAGGCTGCTGCCGTCAGCGCCTTCAACTGCCGCGTTACCCGCCGCCATCATTGCGCGGATCGCCGTTGGCGCGGTGTAGAGGATGTTGACCTTGTGCTTGTCGACGATCTTCGCCACCCGGGTGATGTCCGGGTAGTTCGGCACGCCTTCGAACAGCACGGTAGTCGCGCCATTGGCCAGCGGGCCATAGACGATATAAGTGTGGCCGGTGACCCAGCCGACGTCAGCGGTGCACCAGTAGATTTCACCCGGGCGGTAGTCGAACACGCGCTCGTGGGTCATGGCCGCATACAGCAGGTAACCGCCAGTGGTGTGCTGCACGCCTTTAGGCTTGCCGGTGGAACCGGAGGTGTAGAGGATGAACAGCGCTTCTTCAGCGCCCATCTCTTTCGGCGCGCAGACGCTGCCCGCCACTTTCATCAGGTCTTCGTACCAGATGTCGCGATGCTGGTTCCACTTGATGTTGCCACCGGTGCGCTTGCACACGATGACCTTCTGAATGCTGCTGGTCTCCGGGTTGGTCAGGGCGTCATCGACGTTGGACTTGAGCGGGATCTTCTTGCCGGCACGAATGCCTTCGTCAGCGGTGATCACCACCTTGGATTTGCAGTCGATGATCCGACCCGCCAGGGCTTCCGGCGAAAAACCACCGAACACCACCGAGTGAATTGCGCCGATCCGGGTGCACGCCAGCATGGCGACCACGGCTTCGGGAATCATCGGCATATAGATAGTCACCACGTCGCCGCGATGCACATCCTGGCCGCGCAAGGCGTTGGCGAACTTGCAGACTTCTTCGTGCAATTCACGGTAGGTGATGTTGCGGCTTTCGGCAGGGTCATCGCCTTCCCAGATGATCGCGATCTGATCGCCGCGCTCGGCCAGGTGGCGGTCCAGGCAGTTGTAGGAAACGTTCAGGGTGCCATCGGCGAACCACTTGATGTCGACGTGGTGATCGTCGAAGGAAGTCTGCTTCACCGTGGTGAAAGGCTTGATCCAGTCGAGGCGCTTGGCTTGCTCGCGCCAGAAGCCGTCCGGGTTGACGACCGACTGCTGGTACATGGCTTTGTAGGTTGCCTCGTCGGTCAGCGTGTTGGCCGCTACCTCGGGACGAACGGGATACAGGGAAGCCGCACTCATCTTTCTTACCTCGGTGGAATAGTTGTTTTTGTATGGCCCTGTTGTAGCCCGGGGCGGCCCTATAGAACCATTCGACGATGGTAGTAACAAGCCCCTACAAATTGCCCTGACAATCCCTTTCCCCCGCTCCGCCGGGTATCTACGCCCACTGTAGGAGCTGCCGAAGGCTGCGATCTTTTGATCTTGAAAGGTCGCCAGGATCAAAAGATCGCAGCCTTCGGCAGCTCCTACAGGGATCGCATACACCAGACCATTGCGTGATTGTTACGAAATCTGTCAAAAGTGTTTATCAAAACCCCACCTATATGAATCCACCCCCCACGCCTAAAATCCCTCTCGCCAACAAGGCAACCCTGATTAACCAAGTTGCAGCCCCCACGAAGGCAGTTAATCAAAACCCCGGCAATCAAGTTCCACACGCAACCCCCTAAAGGTTGCGTGACCCCACTCGACCTCTAAAAGGTAAAACTGAGATGAAAGCTTTATTAGTTCTGGCCCTCTCCAGCCTGTGCGCAACCGCCATGGCAGACGAGGTCCCGACTGATGTCGCACAGCAACAACCGGTAGTTGAGGAATACACTTACTCCACCCATCTGGACATCGCCAAAGTCGTGTCCATGAGCGAAATCCCCAACGTCTGTGAAGTGGTGCCGATGAAAATGGAATACGACGATTCCCACGGCCAACGACACATCCTGCGCTACAGCATCATGGGTAACGGCTGCTCCAACGGCTAAACACCCGCCCGACTCTTTATAAACGGCTCGACCCGTCTCAATCAGACAGATGCAGCGCCGAGCCTAATACATCGATTTATTAGATTATTTTAAGCGCTTATTTGCACTTTTTAATCAAATTATCTGGCGTAGTATTGATTCCACACCCAAGGCACAAAACGCCAACGAACCTGGAGCAACCACCATGAAAACCCAACTGATCCTCGCCCTGACCCTCTCCGTCCTGGCCGCCAACACCTTCGCCGCCGATGGTTACGATCGCACCGGCTCGGCAGCTTTCACCACCGAAGCCGCAGTCGCCTCCGACGGCTACGACCACACCGGTTCCGCGTCCTTCGCCGCTGATGGTGCCGATCACGTCGGTGCTGGCAAACTGGCTTCCGACGGTTTTGATCGCACCGGCGCCGCCAAAGTCGCCGCAGACGGTTCCGATCACGTCGGCGCAGCGCGCTTCAGCTGATCACATCGCGTGACTTTACAGCCCGACTTCGGCCGGGCTTAGTTGTGTCTGGGGCCATCGAAAACCCGCTCAAAACACAACATGTAGTAAAAAAGCGCTTTTTTGGCTGTTTTTTGTACAAATCAAACGGCCCGGAAAAATTAATCAAAAAAAATCTTCACCCGCGATATCCAGCCAAAGCCCTGTAAACCCTCGCTCCGACCGAAAATCCCCTCTTCTTCACCGCCGCATGTGCGGATTCGCCCCACCACGGCCGCAAAAATTTCCCTATAATGCCGGCTTAAACGGGCCTGCAATATCCCCTTACAGGGATGACAGCCAGTCTGAAGCCCACGCCGAAGTCGTCATCGATTCCGGCGCCCGTCAGAGGCTCTCGGAACCCCGTACAAAATTATGTTTATTTGCCTGCGTGTACCGCTGCAAAAAACGCTATCCAACGCGGCCAGAACGGTCGTGTGAAAAACCAACCTTTCAGTTTTCACACGGGCATCTGGCCCTCACGCAGGAGACGACACGTCATGCTGAGCTGGGACGAATTCGACAAAGAAGACAGCGGCGAGACCGTGGTTAAAGGCGCCAACGCCGGCCACGCGACTGAAGCCAACATGGACCGCCTCGACACCGCCGGTGGTGTTGCGGCTCAAGAAGCTCGCGCTGTAACCGCGTCCGACTCCGCCGCCATCGCTCGCGCCAAGGCTGCCCTGGACAACCTCGACGTCGCCGAAGGCCTGGCCGAACTCGAAGGCGCCTCTGCCCGCGTCGCCGTTGACGAAAAGCGCATGATCAACTGCCGCGCCGACCTCAACCAGCTCGTACCTTTCAAGTACGACTGGGCCTGGCAGAAGTACCTGGACGGTTGCGCAAACCACTGGATGCCGCAAGAAGTCAACATGACCGCCGACATCGCCCTCTGGAAAGACCCGGAAGGCCTGACCGACGACGAGCGCCGCATCGTGATGCGCAACCTGGGCTTCTTCTCCACCGCCGACTCCCTGGTTGCCAACAACCTGGTGCTGGCCGTGTACCGCCTGATCACCAACCCGGAATGCCGCCAGTACATCCTGCGCCAGGCGTTCGAAGAGGCGATCCACACCCACGCCTACCAGTACTGCATCGAATCGCTGGCCATGGATGAAGGCGAGATCTTCAACATGTACCACGAGATCCCATCAGTCGCGAAAAAAGCCACATGGGGCCTCAAATACACCCGTTCGATCTCCGATCCAAAGTTCGAAACCGGCACCGTCGAAACCGACAAAGAGCTGCTGCGCAACCTGATCGCCTACTACTGCGTTCTGGAAGGCATCTTCTTCTACTGCGGCTTCACCCAGATCCTCTCCATGGGCCGTCGCAACAAGATGACCGGCGTCGCCGAGCAGTTCCAGTACATCCTGCGCGACGAATCCATGCACCTGAACTTCGGCATCGACGTGATCAACCAGATCAAAATCGAAAACCCGCACTTGTGGGATGCCGAGATGAAGGAAGAGGCTTCGCAGATGATTCTGCAGGGCACTCAGCTGGAAATCGAATACGCCCGTGACACCATGCCTCGCGGCGTGTTGGGCATGAACGCGGCGATGATGGAGGACTACCTCAAGTTCATCGCAAACCGTCGCCTGTCGCAGATCGGTTTGAAGGAAGAGTACCCAGGGACGACTAACCCGTTCCCTTGGATGAGCGAGATCATGGACTTGAAGAAAGAGAAGAATTTCTTTGAGACTCGGGTTATTGAGTATCAGACTGGTGGGGCGTTGAGCTGGGATTGATTTCTTGGCTAGTCCCGATTGAACGATGGTTATTTAATCGTTAAATCGAACGAAAAAAGCCCTGACTTGATCGGGGCTTTTTTATTTGTGCAGAATCTTACGCCGCAACGGAAACCTCCTACAAATCTCTCAGCCTCTTCCGCATTGATACCTATTGAAAACATCCATATGCTTTGCCCAGGTGCCTAAGAAACGCCCAACATAGAAGCGCAGCCAATACGTCAGACACGCAATTCACTTTGGTGATTGTGGTGCAGATGTGCAATGGCTCTGCTCGTTGGGATTTTCTTCCACTCTACGTTGGGTTTGGCCCGCCTGAATTCACGTAGAGGTCATGGATATGCCGGAATACACCTTCTTCCCATCTTGCAATGGGGGCTCAGATAATGACTGATCCCTATTCTGTAACTGTCTTCTCTCGCCGCAGCCTCTCACTCCACACCCTCCTCCTGGAAAACCAGCCGTGGTTCTGCGCTCGCGATTTGGGTCGTTTAATGGGCTTCCATTTGAGTGATCGGATCGTGAGCAAACTGGATGAGGATCAGAGGCAAAGGTTGCTGATCGAATACTACGGCCAGCCGGAGGAACGGCTGATGATCAGTGAGTCCGGCGCGTATGCGTTGTTGGTTTATCACTACGCGCCCGAGAATCGGTTGTTGCGTGAATGGTTAACTCATCAGGTGGTGCCGGCGCTGCGTGATGCAGGGGGGGCGAAAAACCTGGACCGGCCAACAATGAGCTTGATGAAAGGGCCTGGAATGTCGCTCAGTCTCCTGCATTGGCAGGACGAAAGCTGGATTCGATTGCGCGACATGCCTTATCTGCTGCTCAATCGCACGCGGCGGCGGATACCGGTGGTTAAGCCGTTGTGGCGGAGGGTTGTAGAGGTGTTTCAGTCTTAGAAACAATCGGTGGGTTATTGCGGTGGCGTCGTTGTAGGACAGATTGAGCGACGCGTAGGTATTCTCTGTAGGAATTTTCGTAGACAGCCGTGATGGCCACTCAGTATCGTCCGAGGGTTTTCAACCCTCGGCGATTGTATGGACATTGGAAAGAAGAACGAAGATTGGAGCGAGGCCGAGATAAAGGCATCAGTCGGTGCCTATCTGACGATGCTTACACTTGAGCAGAAAGGGCAAAAATTCAATAAAGCTCTAGAGAATCGCTTGCTTCGTCAGGGTGCATTGGCAGATCGCACCGAAGGTTCCGTCGAGTTCCGGATGCGCAACATCTCCACCGTCTTGCAACGAATGGGACGCGATTGGATAGTGGGATACAAACCTGCGACGAATGTAGGCGCCAATGTCGAACAGGGCATTCGCGAAGCACTTGTCACTGACGTCTTTGAACCGTCTGCCGACGAAGACACTCTTGAGCGTCGTGCCATAGCCCTTGAGCAGAAGACGTTCGAGAAGGCACCAAAAGGTATCTTGAAACCCAAGCAAACTGTGTCCAGCAGAGCCGCTTACATTCGTGACCCGGAGGTCAGGGCTTGGGTTCGGCAGAAAGCTAAAGGTATCTGTGAGGGCTGCGGAAAGCCTGCTCCGTTTGAGAAAGACGGAACGCCGTTTCTAGAAGTCCATCACGTTAAGCATTTGGCGCAGAAAGGTTCGGATCGGACGAGCAATGCCGTCGCACTTTGCCCGAATTGCCATCGACGCTGTCATCATTCGAACGACAGGGAAGCTTTTACCTTGGCGCTTTACACGAGGCTGAAACGACTGGTGCGGGAATGATCGCGAACTGACAGGTATTGACAGATGGGTTAGCTAGGTTTAGCAGGCCATTCGTTATCAATGTGACTCTGCATACAAAGTTTCATTGATAACGACATAGGCAGACTCTGCTAGAGCTAGTCAGCGTTCTCCAGGCAATCATTATATGCCTCCATGATTACGCAGATACCCAGCAGCATTGGTGTGCTCTGATGTTCATCAGGGTCACCCAAAACTTTAAAGCCAAGCCGGCTGTAGAATTTTACAGCACCAGGGGCTGCATCCAGATACAAGCCTTTAATGGGTATCTGCATATGCAGTCGTGCGGTTTCCATCAAAGCGTTTCGCATCAGGGCGAGGCCTACCCCACACTTCTGAAGCTTCTTATCTACGCCAAGCATGACGAGCCGTACGACGGGAATCTGTTTCGTTAGATTCGTCGCCTTGGAAAGCCCAGCCTTCGCCTTCTCCCGCGTGATTTCACTGACGGTTAGAGTGCAAAATCCCAAGAGATCGTGGCCTACAATTGCGCCGATGCCTTTAACGTTTTCGCTTTTCAAGGCCCGACGCAGCCGACCATTGAAATATTCATTGATTAGCGGTAGCCCGCAGTCGAAGTCTTTAGGGAAGTTGTACTGCTCAAAAGTTGCTAGCAAATTGCAGTCGATTTCACACGTTACGGTCTCTGAAGTTCCCATGAGTCCCTCTCATCAGATTTATCAAAGCCTTGGTAGGCTTGGCGCTTTTGTCCTCATTGAGTACTTCTTGTAGTCGAGCGAAGGTTTTTTCCGAAACCTCAATCCTTCTGTGGTTTTCAAGTACCGCTTCAGCACGTTCAAAAGCGGAAGACATTATGAAAGACGTCATGTCTAAGCCAGATAGCAGTGCTGCTTTTCGGATAGTTTCTTTCGCGATATCCGTGGTCTTGATTTCAAGCCTTGCAGTTTTTGGCGCTTTAAGTAGTTCTAGTAATTCAGTCATGAGAATGCCTTTTGTGTAGTCAGTGGTTTTCCCTTTTAGGTGGTTATCCTAGAGGCGCTTGCGCACCTTTACCGTTTTAAGCTTCATGGTAAGTCCCTTAGTGGTTCAGTTTTAGGTTCAGTAGGCGGGACATATCTAGCCTTACGGTACGGACCATAGCCGTACAACGCTCACCATGTCAAGGAGCATCCGTACATCACCCGTACGCTCCAACCATATCGAGCAGCAACGCTCGCAACTGCTTGGCCTCTTTGGAGCCGGTAGTGATTGCTCGGTCACCCCGCTACTCCAAAACCTCAACATAACTCGACTCCCCACCGCCACTTGCCCCAGACAACCACCCCCAAACAAACGCCAGCGTAGTCCGCCCCGCCTCATCAACGCCCACCGTTCCACGGGACCAACCGGCCAGGATTTCGCCCTCGGTGGTGATGCAGTGATAAAGCAACTCGATGGTATCGACACCGGTCACGCGGCCAACTTGGTGGCCCAAGCGAATTCGGCCGCCTTGGTAGGTGCTTGAAATGGCATCGCCCTCAACCAGGTAATGGAACACCGTGCCAGTGCCGGAGAGTCCGTGGGTGTTGCCGGCTACGGTGAAGCGGCGGTTGTTCAGGCGTTGATTGATTTGAGGAAGAGGCATTAGCATGGAGATCGAGTCCTTTAGGTCAGTGTGTTCATTCCGTTCGGGATGATCGTAAACGATTCTGTGGGGACGGCTGAAGCGGCCATTCACACAAGGTCTGCGAAAAACCGGAGGGCGGTTCGCGAGCCCGCTCCCACAGGGATTCGGGCGGGGATTTTACGAACCTCATTGGCTGCGCTCGAATCCAATAATGACGTGTCAGAGGTCACCCGGCAGAAGTTCTACGTCAAACACATCTACACGCATGCCGATTACGACGTTGCCAACGTCTGGTATGCAAGAAACAAAGGGGTAAAACGATGAGCGCAGCCCGGAACGACTTTCAAACCGTGATCGCAACGCTTGGCGAGCTGCACGCGACGCTGGAGCGCCTGCGTGGTGAATTTGTGCACGGCATCAAGACCCCCGCTGACTATGAGCGTGCGACCGACCTGCTCGATGAGCTCACCGACGGGCGCGAATTGAGCAAGGTCGAGGAGAAAATCCTCATTGAGCTCGAAGACGAAATTCTGGCCTACCAGCGCGACTCCGACCAGTTTCGCGAATCGAATGCCGCTTTTGAGGCGACGTGCACCCCGGTGCAGCTGAGCAAAGATCTGATGGAGACGCTCGGGCTCACCGGTTCGGACCTGCCTGAAATTGGTGATAAAACGGCAGTGTCCAAGGTGCTCAGTGGGGATCGGCCCATCAGTCACAAGATGGCGTACGCGTTGGCAGAGCGGTTTGCGATGGAACCGGGTGCTTTCGTGTCGACAGCCCCGGGAAAGGCGTTGCCTGCCGAAACCGCTCGCCCCACGGTCAAAAAAACCCCAAATTACAACCGCATTCGCAATGACGGCCGGATCGTACGACCAGGGAAAGAGGCCGACGCCGGCGAATACAAAATGGTTGCTGCCAAGGGCCGCAGACAGACAGATAAAGCGCCGGTTAAGAGGTAGGTTTATTCACTGCCGCTTTCGCGCAAGCCCTCCCGCACAGGGGGCTGCCACAGGGTTGGCAATATCAGTGCCCAGTGCCGGATCGTCGGACAGCCACCAAAGAAACACGTGGGTATCCAGCAACAAGCGCCTCATAGGCTGCCCTCAAATCCATCAATGATGTCCTCAGGGGTCTTATCGAAATCGGCAGACATTCGAATTTTCCCCTTCAACCGCCCAGGCTTACGCGCCCGAGGTGTATCGATATGAGGCAGCAGATCCACATAAGGCTTGCCTGCCTTGGTAACCACAATCTTGTCGCCATGCCATGCACGTTCGGCGAGTTGAGATAGTTGGGATTTCGCTTCGTGCATGTTTACTTGCACAAGTTCACTCATATGCACCTCAATAGCATTAGGTAATGGCAGCCCAAGTCGATGCTTCTCCAAAGGCAAGGCGTCGAGCAGACCGTCTGTCAAAAATGGCGTCTCAAGGTTCTGACTACGACGTTGCCCTGAGTAGGCTACTCAGTGAACTGATCAAGCAAGCGTCGTGAACTATCACGCGCAAACCAGTTACCCAGTGGCGTTCTTAAGCTTTTCGCGAGCTAGCTCGCTCCTACAATGGAACCGAGCCCGCCATGAATACCCTCGCCTCCTGCCCATGCAGCAATCATCTGCGGTCTGAATGCCCTACCAGACCCCGAACAGGACGGCGCAAGCGTTTATGAACGCGTCTGCCCAGACTTCCGAATACGGACATTTCTTGTATCTGATCAGGTCGTGAAATAAGCGGCCGTTTGATGAACTATCAAGCTCTCATGTGATTGCCCAACGGCTTGCGCCATGCACCTTTTTTGGTACACTCAACATATGAATGGAATCCCCCTCGTATTATCCGTGCGCTTTTTTCGCACAGAGGCCGGTAACGAGCCTGTTCGAGAATGGCTAGCTGACCTTGATAGGGACTCCAGACGAATCGTCGGCACGGATATCAAAACGGTTCAAATAGGTTGGCCTATAGGAATGCCGGTTGTTCGTAAGCTTGATGCCGGGCCGGGCTTTGGGAGGTACGTTCGGAGCTGTCAGACACTATAGCTCGTGTCATATTCACCGTCGTAGGCAGCGAAATGGTTCTGCTTCATGGGTTCATCAAAAAAAGTCAGAAAATGCCGGCCGCCGATATGAATACCGCGAGACTTCGTAAAGCAAGATTATGAGGAGCAACAACACCATGACCGATCCTATCGGCTCCAATTTTGACGATTTCCTCGCAGAACAAGGGATGCTCGAAGAGGTCTCCGCCGCTGCCCTCAAGCGCGTCATCGCCTGGCAGATTGCCCAAGCGATGGCCTCTCAGAAAGTCAGCAAAAAGACGCTGGCCCTGCGAATGCACACCAGTCGTACCGCTGTGGATCGTGCGCTGGATCAGAATGATGCTGGGATGACGCTCGCGACTTTGGCGAGCGCCGCACGTGCGCTGGGTCACCGGGTTGAAGTCAGATTGGTTCCGGAAAACAGTTGAATGCGGCGGTCGACAATGAGTCGGCCGAAAAGTCAGCCTTGCTGAATCTGTCTTTCCAACACCCGAACCTCCTGCTTCACCTCTCTGCGCAGGGCAGAGACATACATCTGCGAGGGCGTACGGGGTGGCATGTGAGAAGGTTCGGCACAGGCTAGGGGCCGCTCTCCAGCCATTTGCATTGATCTATCAATCCAATCAGCGAAGCCGATAAGAACCTATTCCGCCGACCACGCGCTCACCCAAAGCGTGTAAAGCGAGCATGACGTCATTCAGATCACGACCGGTCAACTCCGCGAGCTGTTCGCCACTTTTTGACAATCCCCCTTTGAGGTGACTCAAAATCTGATTTTCGAGCCTTGTGTAATCGTCAAGACGTTCCGCCAGATCCTCCTGTCCTTGATATTTTACGAGCAACTCCTTGGCATTTTGACAATCCGCAGCCTGCCGCTCCAGCTCAAGCTTCAACCTTTCATTTTCATCAACTAATCGTTGGTTGAGAGCCTTTTCGTCTTTCCTGTTCAGTCGGAACACCAGGCTCAAAATGATCGAGACCGCCGCCAGCACCAGGAAAAGCACCCATAACGGAACATCACGGGACAGTAGTGCGAGCACTCCTGATGCACCGTCAGGCACGAAGTAAGCAGTGATTGTTAAGATGGATGACACCAGGGATATGGTGTTGAAGTAAAGCCAGCCGTGCTTCATTGCGATGAATCCTCCTTGAGACGCGTTGCCGAATTGGCCGTTGCATTGTTTCCTCTGCGAACGACAATCGCAATCTGTTGGAGGAATCTGCCGGGCAGTGCGTGCCAACCAACGAACATCGTCCAGCACGGTCAGCAGGATGACACCCGGTAGGTTTCCCGGCCCTCAGGGCCTGATTGTGCTCAATCAAAAGGTTCGCGGCTTAAGGTAAATGCTTGCGCTCAAGACTGTCACCAAAGGCTCGAATCACCTCCAGTAGCGCCTTCACCCGCAGTGGCAAGTTCCCGGCCGGGTATACCGCGTGCATCTGCGGGTTGTCACCGTTGCTGGAGGTGAGCCGGTACTCGGGGCAGACCCGGCGCAGGCGCCCCGCTTGCACTTCGGGCTCCGCCAGCCAGTCCGCTAGGCGGGCGATGCCGATGCCCGCCAGGGCGGCCTGGAACACCGCAACGCCCGAACTGAAACGAAACCGTGGATGAACCCGAACGCTGATGGCCTGCTGCTCACTGCGAAAATTCCATTCCTTGAGGATGCGCGGCGCCGTGTGCAGGATCAGCGCGTGGGCCTCCAGCCCGTCAATGGTCTCAGGCGTCCCGCGCCGCTGCAGGTAGCGGGGGCTGGCGTACAGATGACGCGAGTAACGCCAGAGTGGATAGCCGATCAGGTCACTGGATTGCGCAAACGCGCCGCGAATCGAGAAGTCCAGCTTGCTCCTGGCCGGGTCGAGGGTCTCATCGGTAAAGATCACGTCGACGTTCACGTCCGGGTAACGCTCGGCGTACTGCGCGATCAATTGCGGCAAAACGCCGTGGCCGAGGAACTCCGGGGCGGAAAAACGCACCCAGCCGCTCGCCATGCCGCTGAGACCGGCCAGGTCTTCATCCGCCTCACGTTGCACATCCAGCATTTTGCAGGCATGGGGCAGCAAGCGTTCACCCGCCTCGGTCAGGCTTACGGCGCTGGAGGAGCGATTAAACAACTTGGCCCCGGCACCTTCCTCCAGGCCTTGAACGGCGCGGGTCACCGCACTGGGGGAGCGCCCCAGCACGCGTGCCGCCGCGATGAAGCTGCGCTTGCGCGCTACGGTCACGAAGGCTTCGAGCGCCCACAGCTGATCCAGAGCCATTGATCACCTCATTGCAGTTATCGCAACGTGGCATTGCAACACAAAAAAGGCCGGTCCGTTAACCTTCGCTTTCACTTACAGGGATGTAGGCAAACAGGAGCAAACGGACATGACAAAGATGGAAAAAATAATCGGGGCATCAACCACCTCTTTGGGGGAACAGATTCGTGACTGGCGGCCCAGTCACTCAGCGAGTTCAACCCGACAGGCGATACCGCAGATTCATATCTCGTTCCAGGAGCAGCAAGCGCTTCGCGCCGGCCTGGCCTCCCTGGCCGTGACCGACAGCCTCTCCGGTATCCGTCACATGCCAGCCTTGGGGCAGTTGCTTGAGAGCGTCCTTTGCAGTGAAAAAATCGAGCGCTTGCGTAACTTTCCCAAGGCCCCCGAGGAGGCAATGATCGTCAGGGGGCTGCCCCTGGACTCACACCTGCCCGCCACCCCTTACGACATGGCGCCGGGTATCGAGCAACTGCCGCTAGTGGCCGGCGCGATCCTGGCGGTGCTGCAGACCCTGCAAACCCATCCGGTGGCCTACGAAGGTGAAAACGACGACACGGTGTTCCGCCACGTGTCGCCCAAGCGACAGTGTGAAGCCGAAAAGAGCTCTTACGGGTCGCGCATGGACCTGTGCATGCACGTCGACAACCCGCACCTGCCCTTGACCTGCGAACCGGTCTCAGCGTTGTCGGCCTGTCCGGAGTACCTGTGCCTGACCGGTCTGCGCTGCGAGCTGGATGTGCCGACCCGCATCGTTGCCATTAGCGAGGTGCTGGCGATGTTACCCGCCTGGGTTGAAACAGCCTTGTCACAACCGCAGTTCGACATTCGCCGACCGGTGTCCTTCGGCAAGCCAGGCAATGTGCTGGAACAGGTGCCCCTGCTGTACAAAAGCGCAACCGGCGAGCTGTTTTGCCGTTACAACAAAGCCAGTGTCACCGCCACCGGCGCCATCGCGAACCTGGCCCTGCAGCTGTTCGAAGCCGCCGCCAATCACCCCGATGTCGTACGCCCCGTCCTGCTGCAAGCGGGGGACATGCTGATCTTCAAGAACCAGCAAACCCTGCATGCCAGGGAAGGTTTTACCCCACGCTACGACGGACGCGACCGCTGGCTGCTGCGCGTTTTCGGGGTCAACGACCCGGCCCGTGTGCTGGCGCTGAACCCCCAACAACCCTTCATCGCAAGAGCCTGATGTTAATGGTCGATATTGTCGTTCTTTGTGTGTTCGCCTTCGCCGCCGGCCTGATTGATGCGGCGGTGGGCGGCGGCGGTCTGATCCAGATTCCCGCGTTGTTCAACGTGCTGCCTGCCGCCCCACCGGCAGCGCTGCTGGGGACCAACAAGGTCGCGGCCGCGTTCGGGACCGCGTTCGCGGCCAGGTCCTTCGTGCGCAAGGTGGTGATCAACTGGGGTCTGGTGATTCCAGCCGCCTGCGCGGCCTTTGTCATGGCCTTCTTCGGCGCGGCCACGGTATCGTTCGTGCCCCAGTCGGTGATGCGCCCGATGGTGCTGGTATTGATCGTGGTGATGGCGATATACACCTTCTGCAAAAAGGATTTCGGCGCCCTGCACGCCCCCGCGCACATCGGTGTCCGGCAGAAGTGGCTGGCGGTCGTCATCGGCGGTGCCATCGGTTTCTACGACGGGCTGTTCGGCCCCGGCACCGGTTCCTTTCTGATCTTCCTGTTTATCCGCTGCTTCGCCTTCGATTTCCTGCACGCCTCGGCGTCGGCCAAGCTGGTGAACATCGCGACCAACGTGGCGGCGCTGATGTTCTTCATCCCGACAGGTAACGTGCTGTACCTGATCGCCCTCCCCATGGCGGCCTTCAACATCCTGGGCGCGTTGACCGGCACCTGGCTGGCGGTGCGTAAAGGCGTGCCTTTTGTCCGGGCGCTGTTTCTGGTGTTGCTGGTGATGCTGATCAGCAAACTGTCCTACGACCTGTTGCTGAAAATCTGAGGAAAGCCCATGCAGAACATGTTTGATCGCCTGGTGGCGCTACTCGATGCCCACGCCGCCACCTATCGGGTGTTGATGCACGATGCCGAGGGGCAGTCGGCGCGGGTCGCCGAACTGCGTGGCACCGAACCCGGCCAAGGCGCCAAAGCCATGCTCTGCGCGCTAAAGGGTCAGGCCGAACCCTATGCCTTGGTGATACTGCCAGGGGATCAGAGGCTCGATATGAAGAAAGTCGGCGCGGCCCTGGGCGGAAAAAAAGCCGAGCTGGTCAACGCGCAAACGGCCATGCAACTGACCGGGTGCAGGATCGGCGCCATCCCTCCGTTTACCTTCGATGAGCGGATTCAGTTGATCGTCGACCCGTCCCTGACCACGGGCTACGGCGAAATCGCCTTCAACGCCGGTCGGCTGGATGCATCAATGGTGCTCGATACGCAGGATTACCTGTCGATTGCCAAACCCCGGTTGGTGGATATCCGCCAGGGTTGAACACCGGTGGGCAGGGTTGCGACGAAAGCCGAGAACGCCGCAAGGTGTCAGGTGTTATGCGTTATCGTTAGCAACCATTGCGAGCAAGCTCGCCTGCAAGGACCTGAGCCCACCATGAAATTCGACCTCGCCTACTGCCTCAGCCTCGACACCAAGCTGTCGATCTATGACGTGCGCGATTTGAATTTCGACGAGACGATGGCGTTCGATTCCGCCAAGGAACACTTCCAGTGCCCGAACGACGCTTGCCAGGCGGCATTTGATGCGGCGAATGTGTTGACGACGTTCAACGCCAAAAACGTGAACTACGTTCGCACCCCGCATTTCAAGAACACACCCGGCACCCGCCATGTCGCAGATTGCCCTTACGTCAGTCTCAAGTCGGCGGCGCCAGGGGTAGACGGGGTGGAAGGAGATGACAGTCGGGAGGAACATTTCCCATCCGAGCTGTTACTCACTCGGCGGCAGTACGTGCGTAAACCGCCGAGCCCGGCGTTGGCTCCGGATGCAGTGCGCGACGCTGCGAAAGCACCTTCGGCCGCTGACCATGGCGAACACCCAACCAACGATTCGGCACCGGACAAGACCACGGTCTTCGCGCACCCGGTGGAGTGTTTTGTCTCTAACTTCGGCGACAAGGAACTGCTCAAGCGCACACCGCTCAAGATTGGCGAGCACACCGCGCCTTATGGCTCGTTCTTCAAGAAGGTCGAATACCTGCAGGACAATCAGGGCTTGATCTACTGGGGCAAGATCAAGGAGATCAAGGATTACACCCAGAGCTTTCGCATCGATTTCGAACAGAAGGTCTGGTTCAAGCAAGCGGACGAGGCGAAGAAGAAGCCCTATTCGGTCAACGTTTACCTGAGCAAGAAATTGATCGAGAACTACCGCAAGCGCAAAGTATTTCTGCAAGAGATCACGCACGCGATCGACAGCGATAAAGAGCTGTTTTGTTTTTTCTACGGGGTGACGCCGGAATTGAAGCAGGTACCGAGCAAGAAAAACCCCGAGCAGACGTTCGGGGTTTTCACTGCGAACATCGAGAACCTGGACCACTTCATTATTCGGGAAGCGCCGGGGCTGGCTGAGAAGTAATCAGTCTTGTCGAAGCTGGCGCTCCGCAGGGGCGATCGGGAAGCAATAATCTTTGCGGGTTCTGTTGCTTCTCGGGGTGTCCGCCGTTCGTCTGGCCGAATGAGCCGAAAGTGTAAAAAACGAAAAATGAATTTGATCCGGGCGCAAAACAACTGTACAAAAACACAGTAGATCAAAAACAGCACTCTCGAGCCCGGAGAACACCATGGCCTCTCAAGCGATCAAAATCACCCTGGAACGCATCGCCCTTTTCCAATTCACCCCCGCCCACTGCGCCCAGGCCCGGGCCATGCTGGATTGGAGTATCGAAGAGTTGTCCCGGGAGTCCGGGGTGTCGGTGGAGGCCATTCAACGATTCGAGAATCAGCAGCCGGTGCTGGATGTCACGCGGCTGGCGTTGGCCTATCGGTTTGAGTCGGAAGGGTTGGCGTTCTTCCCGGGTTTTGCTCCGGGTCGGGGAATGAATGTGCGCGGGTCGACGCCCAATCCTGTGGGTCGGGCGGATTATGCGATGGTTGAGTGAGCGATCAGCATTGACGAATATCCCAATATAGGTATATTTTTATATGAGCACAAGGAAGTCGCTCCTGTGGGTAGGCATTAGCAAAAAAGACCTGATGCAGATGCCTGCCGATGTTCAAGATGTTTTCGGTCACGCACTGGATCTGGCACAGAGAGGTGCCAAACATCCGGATGCTAAACCCCTTAAGGGCTTTGTAGGCGCAGGTGTTCTTGAGGTGATCGAGGATTACCATACAAACACCTATCGTTCGGTCTACACGGTGAGATTTGGCAATGCCATCTACGTTCTGCACTGCTTTCAAAAAAAGTCATCTTCGGGAATTAAAACGGCGCAGAGCGACGTCGAATTAATCAGAACGAGACTCCAGGCGGCGCAGGCTCACGCAAAAGGATCGAAGAATGATTGAAATTGAAAAAAGCAGCGGCAACGTTTACGAAGACCTCGGGACACCCGAAGCCAGTGAAATGCAGGTCAAATCCCAGTTGGCGGCGAAGATTGGCGAGATCATCAAGGCCCGGCATTTGACCCAAATTCAAGCGGCCGAAATTCTAGGCCTGACACAGCCTAAGCTTTCGGAAATGCTGCGAGGAAAGTTTCGTGGCATCAGCGAGTCCAAGATGATGGACTGCCTGTTATTACTCGGGCGAGATGTGCAGATCGTTATCAAGTCAGCCCCCAATTCAAGGAAAGAGGGCCGAATTGAAGTGGTATTCGCCTGAAGACTACACACTCACCAACCGTGCGATGACGGAGGGCCGGTGACAGAACTCACTGACTCGCCAACCTGCCGAGACTGTTCAGAACTGCAATCATCACCGTTCCTCAAATCACGTACGAATACTCACTTCAAGCCGTAGCTTTTACCCCGGGCTTTGTTGATTCTGGTAAACCGGCTGCTCGACTTCGTACCACCAGGCTTCCCCGCGGGAAGGTTGCTTCAGGTTAAACGCCTCCCCCATCTGCGGGGTCGTTATCGACACACTGCGCTCCCAGGCCAATGCCATGATGCGGTCGAACGGTTCGTACCAGGCATGCATCGACAAGTCGAAAGTACCGTTGTGGATCGGCAGCAGCCAGCGCCCTTTGAGGTCGATGTGCGCCTGCAGGGTTTGCTCAGGCTGCATGTGCACATGCGGCCACTCGACGTTGTAGGCGCCGGTTTCCATCAGCGTCAGGTCGAACGGGCCGTGCTGCTCACCGATGCGCTTGAAGCCATCGAAGTACCCGCTGTCGCCGCTGAAAAAGATCCGCGTATCGGCGTCGATCATCACCCACGAAGCCCATAGCGTACTGTTGCCATCGAACAGGCCACGCCCGGAAAAATGTTGCGACGGCGTGGCGATGAACTGGATGCCGTCGACCTCGGTACCTTGCCACCAGTCCAGTTGTCGCACCTTGCTGGCATCGACTCCCCACTTGATCAGTGTGTCACCCACGCCCAGCGGGGCCAGGAAATAGTTGGCCTTGCTCGCGAGCCGGAGCACGGCCTGATAGTCCAGGTGGTCGTAATGATCGTGGGAGAGGATCACCGCTTCGATCGGCGGCAGTGCTTCGAGGCTGATCGGCGGTTGATGAAAGCGCTTGGGCCCGGCCCATTGCACGGGCGATGCGCGTTCGGCGAACACCGGATCAGTAATCCAGAATTTGTCGCGCATTTTCAGCAATACGGTCGAGTGGCCAAGGCGGTAGACGCTGTGATTGGGTGCAGCGATCAGCGCCTCGCGGGTCAGCGGCTGCACCGGCACCGCGGCGGCTGGGCGGGTGTTGCGCGGTTTGTGGAAGATCATGTTCCACATGATGCGCAGCATCTTGCGCAGGCCTTCGCGCTGGACGGGGGCATGGTTGCGAAAGAGCCCTTCGACTTGACGGGAAGATTCAGGTTCGCGAACCGTGTCTGAATCAGAGATGGCCATAAAAAACTCCAGAACGAGCGCAAACGATTGCGTGTTAGCTCGGTGAACCGGGATGAATGGCCAAGCATGCACGCATCAGCCAGAGATCTATTTTTAACAGCGCAGGATTAACACAACATTACACTGCACGGTGTAGTTTCAAGGTTGCATCAAAGCCGATCACAAGTAAACTGCTCAGTGTAATTCTTCTCTCTTCCTGCCGAAGCGTACTTATGACAGCTCCAAAGCGCCTGACCGATCGAAAACGCGAAGCCATCATCCAGGCTGCCATTGCCGAATTCCGCGCCAACGGTTTCGACATCACCAGCATGGACAAGATTGCCGCGACGGCGGACGTGTCAAAGCGCACGGTGTACAACCACTTCCCGAGCAAAGAGGAATTGTTTGCCGAGATCCTCAATCAGCTGTGGGCCCGGGTCACTGCCGAACAGGATGTGGCGTACCAGCCCGACGAGCCCCTGCGCGGCCAGATGCGCCAGTTGCTGATGGCAAAGATGCACACGCTGGGGGATGAGAATTTTCTAAACCTGGCGCGCGTCGCCATTGCTGCCACCCTCCATTCCCCCGAGCGCGGGCAGGACATGGTTGCGCGCATGAACGAGCGCGAGGGAGGCCTGACGGTGTGGATTCGTGCAGCACAGGCGGATGGTCGCCTGAAGCCGGTCGACCCGGCCTTCGCCGCGCATCAGATACAAGGCATGCTCAAGTCATTCGCGTTCTGGCCACAGATCTCCCTGGGTTTGCCGAGCCTTGAGGCCGCGATGCAGGACCAGGTGGTGGATTCGGCCCTGGACATGTTCCTGGCCTGTTATCAGCTGGCATAAATGACAAGGTCTGACCGCTGGTCAACGTTTCGCTGACGCTGCATGAAACTTCGCGATGTGTTTCAGAATGAAACCGGCGCCAGCGCTATAGTGTGCCTCTGTCCTAACGACCCGCAGAGAGCACCATGACCACGACGACTGATTCCAAACCCGCGGCCCCTGTCGATCACCTGCGGTTCCACCGCCGTCATGCTCACCTCGCCCCGACCTTTGGCAACGACAAGTTCGCCCTGCGCGCCGAGGCATTCGCGCGGTTCTTCGGTACCCCGACCTTTCTCGGCGCACAGACGCTGATCGTAGTGCTGTGGGTGTGCCTCAATGTATTTGGCGTGGCGCACTTCGATCTGTATCCGTTCATCCTGCTCAACCTCGCGTTCAGCCTGCAGTCAGCCTACGCCGCACCCTTGATTCTATTGGCCCAGACTCGCCAGGCAGCACGGGACAAAGCCCAGTCGGATGCCGACGCCCAGCACCGCGAAGCACTGGCGGTGGCCAACACCGAGCGCCAGGCACAGGCGGCGCACAACTCCGCGCAGTTATTGGAATTGCTGGAACAGAACACTCGCCTGACCGAGATGACAAAAGCACTGACCGAGCGCATCGAGAACCTGACTTCGCAAATGCACCAGCACCTTGTGCTCGAGCACCCGCCAACTAACAATTGATGTGGCGCCAGGTCGGGCCACTTCGTCGGAACGCCTCACCCCTGCACAAGACTGCGCTGCGCCAAAATCTCCGGCACATCCCTGCGGTTCATGTACACACGCAACGGTTCGGTGACGTTGATCCGGTCATCGATATTCTGATCCAGCAATAACTGAATCAACTCGCGCTTGAGCGTCATGCCCTGATCCGGACCGGGTGCCCAGACGAACTCACTCACAGGAATAATGCCGTCATCCGCCACGTCCATGCCGAAGGAATCTTCGCTGAAACGTACGATGTATTGGCCGGTTTTGCGGTTGAGGCCGACGAAACCCTTGAGCTGGTCGGCGGCCTGGCAGATGAGCTGGGAAGTGATGCGCATATAAACCTCACAACAAGTGATCGATGGTTTACACGCAAGGCGGGTGCACGGGTTTCCCTCTGCCGGGGAAACTGCCGTGGCCAAGAGTACTGCAAAGAAGCGCACAAATGCGCTGAAAAAAATGGGTTTAAACAGGTTTATGTCGGTCTGGCGATAGCGCTGTCGGCGCTCAGTTGTTAAAAGGGACGTCTTTGAAAACTGCGAAAGGACCTCGACCATGGCTGTCACCTTCACCCAAAGCGCTCTGCTGCTGAGCGTGCTGCTCGGTCTCGGCCAGGCACAAGCCGCCAGCGAGCCAAGCCCTACGGCGCTGGCAACCCGCATGGGTATACCGCACCCAGCGGTGATTGCGCACCGCGGCGCGTCATTCGATGCACCGGAATCCACCGCCGCCGCCTACAAGCTGGCCCGCGACCTGGGCGCCGATTATCTCGAGCTGGACCTGCAGCGCAGCAAAGACGGCGTACTCTTCGCCCTGCACGACGACAACCTGCAACGCACCACCGACGTAGCCAGCAAGTTTCCCGAGCGCAAGGACAGCCCGGCCAACGCCTTCACCCTCGCCGAGCTGAAAACTCTCGACGCCGGCGGCTGGTTCAACAAGGCCTACCCGGACCGCGCTCGCCCCTCATTCGTCGGCCTGCAGATCCTGACCCTCGACGAAATCATCGACATCGCCCAGGGCAATCCGCTGCATAAGCCGGGCCTGTACATCGAGACCAAGGAACCGAAGCAGTTTCCAGGGCTGGAACGTGATTTGAAGGACAAGCTCCAGGACCGCGGCTGGCTGAGCCCCGCTGGTTCAAAGCTGGCAAAGAGCCCACTGGCCGTCGGCCAGGGCAAAGGCAAGGTGGTGCTGCAGACGTTCGAGAAGAGCAGCCTGGAACTGCTGGAAAAGGAAATGCCCCAGGTGCCGAAGATCTTGTTGCTGTGGGTCGGCCCGGGCAGCATCGAGCCCAAGTCCAAAGTGACCTTCGCTGAATCCGGCGACAAGGACAAAGCCACCTACTACGCCAAACAGGAGCCCAAGAGCAAAGCCGAATTCCAGCAATGGGTCGAGTACGCTAAATCTGCCGGCGCCATCGGCACCGGTCCTTCTGCGGCGCTGACCAAGGGCGGTGACCAGAGCTACTCCGATCTGGTGCAACCGTGGATGAACCAGTACACCCACGATCAGGGATTGCTGGTGCACGTCTACACGATCGACGATGCGGTGGATTATCAGAAGGTCACGGATGCGGGGGTTGATGGCATCTTCACCAACCGCGCCAGTGAGCTGCTGAAGTTCTACAAGCGTCCAGCGGCGGCGAGTGTTGGGCAGTTGTTGCAGAATAATGGGTATTGAGTTGGGACCGAGGTGACTGCGTCGCGGGCAAGCCTTGCTACCACACAAGTCTTGCTCCTGCAAAAACAGGGGAATTAAGCCTGAATTAAGTTGCCACAGTTAATCTGGTTCCACTTAAACAGCTCATCCAAGGAAAGAACCTAATGAAAACTTTGACTGCTCTCTTTACCGCTGCTGCTCTGACCCTCACCGCTGGCCTGGCCCAGGCTGACGATGTTCCGATGGATCAGATCCCGCAACTGGTCAAGGACAAAAAGATCAAGCCACTGGAAGAACTGAACCAGATCGTGATGAAACTGCACCCAGGCGCCACCATCACCGATAGCGACCTGGATAACCACTTCAACGGCTACGAGTACGAAGTCGAACTCAAAGACGCCAAAGGCGTTGAGTGGGACGTCGACTTGAACGCTGCGACCGGCGAAGTTCTGAAGAACAAACAAGACGACTGATTAACCAAACCAAAAGCCGCACGATTTCACGATCGTGCGGCTTTTTGCTGTTCCGAAAAAACTACGCACTCAGGCGCGCCGTCACTTCATTCAACTGCCCGGACAAACCGTGCAGGTTGTGGCTGGCCGCTTCAGTACGCTGCACGTTATCCAGATTGGTGCTGGCAATGCTGGTGATCTCGGTCAGGTTCCGCGAAATGTCCTCGGCCACTGAAGTCTGCTCTTCGGCAGCCGTAGCAATCTGGCGATTCATGTCGCGGATCGCTTCCACCGCCAGGGTGATACGTTCAAGCATGGCGCCAGCCTGGGTAACTTGCGCAACGCTTTCCTCACTGCGGGACTGGCCACTCTCGATTGCATGAGCCGCATCCACCGCACCGGTTTGCACCGTCTGTATGATCTGGTTGATCTCGATAATCGACGCCGCCGTGCGCTGGGCCAGGCTGCGAACTTCATCGGCCACCACGGCAAAACCGCGTCCTGCTTCGCCAGCCCGTGCGGCTTCGATCGCGGCGTTGAGCGCCAGCAGGTTAGTCTGCTCGGCGATGCCGCGAATCACTTCCAGAACCTTGCCGATACGCCCGCTGTCGGTTTCCAGCTGGCGAATGACCGTCGCGGTATTGGCAATTTCACCACGCATCAAGGTGATGGTCTGAATGGTGCCCTGCATGACTTTTTCGCCCTGCTGGGCTGACTGGTCGGCGTCGTCGGCAGCACGTGCTGCGTCGGCTGCGTGACGCGCAACTTCCTGGGCGGTAGCGGACATTTCGTTCATCGCCGTCGCCACCTGATCGGTGCGGTTGAACTGCTCATTGGTGCCGCCGGCCATGAGGCTGGCGATCGACTTCAACTCGCCGCTGGCGCTGTCCAGGTCCGACGCACTGCGCTGCAGACGACTAAACGTATCGGCGAGAAAGTCGCGCAGGGTATTGGCCGCAACGGCGAGCTTGCCCAACTCATCCTGACGGGTGCTGGCCACTCGTTCGGCAAAACGTCCCTGGCTGAGTTGCGCCACGTAGTCGATCAATTTGCGGATCGGCTCAACCAGGTTGCGGTCGACCAGCCACAGGCTCAACAGGCCGATCAACAAACCCGAGACCAGCATCACCACGAGACCCAGCAACACGGTGCGATCGGCAGTGGCGCTGATCACTGTCGACTGCTCAGTGCCCTGCTTACGCAGCTCGCTGACCAGTTCGCTCATCTGCTCGCTGGCGGCACGGTCGACACCTTTGACCGCGGCGTCCCCCACCGTCGGATCAGCACCCGCCGCCACATAGGCATCGCGTCCCTTCTGGTAAGCGGCGCCCAGCTGGCGATGCTCATCGCGCAGACGTTCGATGCGCGTCTTCAGTTGCGGTTCGATGCCCTTCTGCCCGGCCAGTTCACCGAGAATATTCTGCACGTCGTGCTGGCGGTCCTCGAACTGCTTCCAGTACTTGGCCAGTTCAGCCGGTTGCTTGCCACGCAGCAGGACGTTTTTCCATTCCTGTACCTGCACCTTGAATTGCAGGTTGGCTTCGTCGATCAACTGCGAAGTGTGCAAAGGACCTTCGATGAGATTGGCGTAGCTCTGAACGCCGCCAGACAAGAAGTGAAAGCAGGACAGCGCGATCAGCAACATCGCCAGCAGGCTGCCGCTCAACAAAGCGAGGATTTGTGCTCTCAGGGATTTTTGCAAAAACATCGAGTGGTATCTCATGGCAGGGATAAGACACGCCAGGCAGGCGTGCAAGATGTCCGGACATCCCTGTCGGCGACGCAGGTCCACGACCTTCATCGCAATAGAACCAGCTACCCGTCATCGGCGCGCCAGAGCCTTTCTTTAGCGATTTAGACCAATGGCGCACGAGAATCATCCATCATCAAAACGTCATAAAACGGTAATAATTCAGCGCCATGCTGCGGCTTAAGTGTCCCTGTAAAACTTTGCAACATTCGCCTCCCGCAGCGAGAGCTCATGAACCACAGCATCGATCACAGCCATCGCGACCAGGACCTGTTCGGTCTACTGTACGGTTTCAGTTTTCGGCCCGGCGAGCCTGGCCGAGAGATCGATTCGGCCCAGGCGCTGCAGTGCCTGCAGCAGCCCCAGGACAGCGAAGAATTCCTCTGGCTGCACCTGAACCTGGCACACGCCGCCTGCGAGCGCTGGATGAAAAGCTATCTGGAATTGCCCGATGAGTTTTTCGAAGCCCTTCACGAAGGCTCGCGATCAACGCGCATCGAGCATGTGGATTCAGCGCTGCTGGCGGTGGTCAACGACGTGGTATTCAACCTCAGCAGCATGGTGTCCTCCGATGTGTCGACGCTGTGGGTCTGCGCCCGCAGCCGGCTGATCATCAGCGCGCGCCTGCAACCCTTGCACTCGGTGGACAAGCTGCGCTCGTCGGTCAAAGCCGGTGAGCGCTTTCGTTCGCCCCTGGAGTTACTCGTGCATCTGCTACGCGATCAAGGTGAAGTGCTGACCCAGATCGTGCGGCGCACCAGCCTGAGCGTTGATCAGATTGAAGACGAACTGCTGTCCTCGCGACTGTCGACCAACCGCGCCGAACTGGGCGCCAACCGTCGGGTGCTGGTGCGTTTGCAGCGCTTGCTGGCACTGGAGCCGGGTTCATTGCTGCGCTTGCTCAATCGACCGCCGCAGTGGTTGCAGAAGGAAGACGTGAAGGAGTTGCGCAAGTCCACGGAGGAGTTCGCGTTGATTATTAACGACCTGACCGCGCTGGGTGAGCGCATCAAATTGTTGCAGGAAGAAATCGCCGCCAATCTCAACGAGCAAAGCAACCGCACGTTGTTCACCCTGACCGTGGTGACGGTGCTGGCACTGCCGATCAACATCATTGCCGGTTTTTTTGGCATGAACGTGGGAGGGGTGCCGCTGGCAGGAGATCCGCAGGGATTCTGGATTCTGGTGGCGCTGGTGGCCACCTTCACCGTGATTGCCGGGCGCTGGGCTTTTCGCAAGCGGCAGGATTATTAAGATCAACGGCGCCCGCAAAAACCTATAACCCTGACCTGAAGCAGGCTCCCTGTAACATTTAGCAACGATCATGGGCGACATTCCTCCCCCTCAGGATTGTCCCCGTCATGGCTACTCCCTCCTACAGCGCCAAAGCCCCGGCTTCCGCTGGTAGCGCCAGAGCGCAGTTCGATAAAAAACCCGGCCTGTTCACCTTGGTAATTTTCTTCGGCGTGCTGGCCAGCGGGCTGTTGTTCACCGCCTACAGCCTGATGCATGACATGCAGGAACTGGGCACCGTGGTCACCACCTGGACCCCGTTTCTGCTGCTCGGCGTCGCGCTGCTGATCGCTTTGGGTTTCGAGTTCGTCAACGGTTTCCACGACACCGCCAACGCGGTGGCTACGGTGATCTACACCAATTCGCTGCCACCGAATTTCGCCGTGGCCTGGTCCGGTTTTTTTAACTTTCTGGGGGTACTGTTATCCAGCGGCGCGGTGGCGTTCGGCATCATCGCCCTGCTGCCCGTGGAGCTGATTCTGCAGGTGGGCTCTTCGGCCGGCTTCGCGATGATCTTCGCCCTGCTGATCGCCGCGATCCTGTGGAACCTCGGCACCTGGTGGCTGGGGTTGCCGGCGTCTTCTTCGCACACGCTGATCGGCTCGATCATCGGCGTCGGCGTGGCCAATGCACTGATGCACGGGCGCGACGGCACCAGCGGCGTGGACTGGGCGCAGGCGACTAAGATCGGTTATGCGCTGCTGCTTTCGCCCCTGGTCGGTTTCGGTTTTGCCGCCCTGTTGCTGCTGGCGTTGCGCGCCTTCGTGAAGAATCGTTCGCTGTACAAAGCGCCGCAAGGCAACACGCCACCGCCCTGGTGGATTCGCGGCCTGTTGATCCTGACCTGCACCGGCGTGTCCTTTGCCCACGGCTCCAATGACGGGCAGAAAGGCATGGGCCTGATCATGTTGATTCTGGTGGGTACGCTGCCCATGGCCTATGCGTTGAACCGCACCATGCCGGCGGACCAGGCCCTGCAATTTGCCGCCGTGGCGGAGGTGACCCAGCAAGCCCTGGTACGCAGCTCGCCGCAGCCAGCCCCGGCAGACCCGCGGCCGATCCTGTCCGATTACGTACGCAGCAAAGAAGTGACGCCGCAATTGATCCCCGCCCTCGCCGCCCTGACTGGCAACATTGGCAACGAGGTGAAGGGCTACGGCTCGCTGTCGAAAGTCCCGGCGGAGGCCATGGGTAATGTGCGAAACGACATGTACCTGACCAGCGAAACCATTCGCCTGATGGACAAGAACAAGGTGGGCAATTTTGACGCCGACACCTCCGGCAAGCTGCAGTTGTTCAAGCAACAGATCGACAACGCCACGCGCTTTATTCCGCTATGGGTGAAAATCGCCGTGGCCATCGCGTTGGGGCTGGGGACCATGGTCGGCTGGAAGCGCATCGTGGTGACCGTTGGCGAGAAGATCGGCAAGACGCACCTGACCTACGCCCAGGGCGCCTCGGCAGAAACCGTGGCGATGCTGACCATAGGCGCGGCGGATATGTTTGGACTGCCGGTGTCGACCACCCATGTGCTGTCCTCGGGGGTGGCCGGGACCATGGTCGCCAATGGTGGCGGGTTGCAGATGAAGACTATCCGCAATTTGTTGATGGCGTGGGTGCTGACGTTACCGGCGGCGATTTTGTTGTCGGGAAGTTTGTATTGGTTGTTCACAAAACTGTTTTGAGGCCGCGGCATAATCCGTATCTGATGCCGCGCACAACCCGTAGGAGCTGCCGAAGGCTGCGATCTTTTGATTTTAAAGACAAGATCAAAAGATCGTCCGAACGCGGCCCGAGCCTTCGGCAGCGCCTACAAGGGGCGTGTCAGGCTTGGCACGCCCGACGCAGCAGCACACGCTCGCGAATCACGTCATACACCCAGTGATAAACGTAGGTGTACGGCAGGAAGAACAGCAGCACGCCGATGTCCAGGACAAAAGCCTGCCACAGGCTGATATCCAGCCACCAGGCAATCAACGGCACGCCAAGCGCCACCAGCCCGCCTTCGAACAGCAGCGCATGCACCACCCGAACCCAGGCTGTACGCACGATCGCAAGTCGTGTCAGTAAACGGTCAAACATGCCGTTGAACAGCACGTTCCAGGCCAGCGCCAGGGCCGCGATGGCCATCGTGACGACGCCCATGTCGAGCATCGGTTTATCCATGACCCACGCCAGCAACGGCGTGCAGATGACAATGGCCAGCAGTTCAAAACCTACCGCCTGGACTACACGTTCTGTAATGGATCTGTCGGTGCTCATGACCTGACTCCTCGAGTGACTGTGGTTGCCATGATCCACCACCACCCCGATACTTCATAACCAATAACCATCGATCAAGGCGATAGCTCATGCCCTCCCACGAAGTGTTGCTGGCGTTTGTCCAGGCAGCCACTCAAGGCTCGTTTTCCGCAGCGGCGCGCAAGCTTGGGCGCAGCCAGTCGACCATCAGCGCTGCCGTGGCCAGCCTGGAAATCGACCTCAACCTGACCTTGTTCGATCGCAGCAGCCGCAAACCCGGCCTGACACCAGCCGGGCATGTGATGCTGCAACGGGCCGAAGAGATCCTGGCGGCCACCAGTCGCCTGGAAATGACCGCCAGTCAGCTGTCACAAGGAGTTGAGGCAAAGCTCACCGTGGCGATCTCCGATACCTACCAGTCCGACCGGTTCGAGGCGGCATTGAGGGCATTTGAGCAGCGTTACCCGGATCTGGAGCTGGAGTGCCTGATTGCCGAGTGCGATGACCTGGTGGCACTGGTCCAGCGCGGTCGGGCGCATGTGGCGTTTGCCGAGAAGCAAGACAGCTACCCACCGGACCTGGTCAGTTCGACGGTCGAGGAGCAAACGGAAATTGCCCTGTTTGTCTCGCGCAAACATCCGCTGGCGCAGCTCAGCCCTATCGATCAGGACCTGCTGCAGCAGCATCGTGAACTGCGTCTGGCGACCATCGTCAATCCGTATGAAAGCCGGGCCAAGGGCCGAGTGTGGTCGGCGCCCAGCTACCTGATGCTGCTGGAAATGGCCCAGGGCGGGTTCGGCTGGGCGCCATTGCCGCGCTGGCTGGTGGGACGATTTGGTGCGGGAGAGCTGGTGGAATTGAAGGTGCGCGGCTGGCCGAAACCGCTGTTTGTTGATGCACTGTGGTCGCGGCTGCATCCGCCGGGGCCGGCGGGGAGTTGGTTGTTGGGCAAGATGTTGGAATGAGAGCAAAAGATCTCAGCCTTCGGCAGCTCCTACAGGGGGATCGCATTTCAAAATGTAGGAGCTGCCGAAGGCTGCGATCTTTTGCTAATCCAACCCCCGCAACCGCTCCTGCAGAAACCGCCGTTCCGGCACCTGCCGGGTCAATTCCAGCGCCCGTAAATACGCCGCCCGAGCCTCCTCTACCCGGCCCAACTGCCGGCAAAACTCGGCGCGGGCCGAATGCGCCAAGTGGTAATCCAGCAGTTCACCGCGCTGCAAAATCCCGTCGATTAGCGTCAACCCCACCAATGGCCCATCCCGTTGTGCCAGCGCCGCCGCACGATTGAGCTCGACCACGGGCGACGGCACCGCCCGCAGCAACACGTCGTACAAACCCACGATCTGTGGCCAATCCGTATCCGCCGCAGTTGCCGCCTCGGCGTGCACCGCCGCAATCGCCGCTTGCAGGCAGTAAGGACCAAACCGTCCGCCGGCCAAGGCGCGCTCGATCAAGCCGCAGCCTTCGGCAATCAGCCCGGCATCCCACAGCCCGCGATCTTGCTCATCCAGCACAATCAACTCGCCGTCAGCAGAAGTTCGCGCCGGCCGGCGGGACTCGTGCAGCACCATCAGCGCCAGCAGCCCCATCACTTCCGGCTCGGGCAGCAGTTCCATCAACAGACGGCCCAGGCGAATGGCTTCGCGAGTCAGATCCTCGCGGGTCAACTCATCACCGACAGACGCCGAGTAGCCTTCGTTGAACACCAGGTAAATCACCCGCAACACGCTGTCGAGGCGCTCGGGCAATTCCGTCAGGGTCGGCACCTGGTAGGGGATTTTCGCGTCACGGATCTTCGCCTTGGCCCGCACGATTCGCTGGGCAATGGTGGCGGGAGCCACGAGGAACGCCCGGGCAATTTCTTCCGTGGTCAGGTCGCAGACTTCCCGCAGCGTCAGCGGCACCTGCGCGTCGGCGGCGAGTGCCGGGTGACAGCAGGTGAAAATCAGCCGCAGGCGATCGTCTTCCACTTCCTCGCCACTCCAGTCCGCCTGCTCCAGTTCTTCCAGCTGCGCGATCAACAGGGGGCGAGAGGCGTTGAACCGGGCACGCCGACGCAACACATCAATAGCCTTGAAGCGTCCGGTAGACACCAGCCAGGTCCGTGGATTATCCGGCACGCCGTCCCGTTGCCAGCGCTCGACCGCGACGAAGAACGCTTCGTGCAGCGCCTCTTCAGCCAGGTCGAAATCCCCGAGCAGGCGAATCAGTGTCGCCAGGATTCGCCGCGAGTCTTCCCGGTAAACCTGCTCGACCCGAGCGCTGACGGCGGCGCCAGGCATCAGTCCGGCATGCCTTCGGTCACCAGCGTGACCAGTCGATCCAGGCTCTGCCCCCAACCATCGTGAAAGCCCATGGACTCGTGCGCCTGGCGGTCTTCTTCCGACCAATGCATCGCCCGCGCCGTGTACAGCGTCTTGCCATCACGCTCCTCCAGCGTCACCTGAGCCGACATGAAAGGTTTGCCCGAAGGGATCCAGCCTGGGATAAACGCGTCGGTAAACACCAGCCGCTCGGGCGCGACGATTTCCAGAAACACCCCCTGGGTCGGGTATTCGGCACCGTCCGGGGCGCGCATCAGGGTACGAAATTGCCCGCCCACCCACAGGTCCATTTCGCATTCGGGCGTGGTCATGCCGTGGGGTCCCCACCACTGGGTGAGCAAGGCCGGCTCGGTCCAGGCGCGGAAAATCTTGCGCCGCGGGGCATCGATCAGGCGGCTGATGGACAACTCGAAAGCCGCAGGTTTTTGTTGAAGGGCATGCGGACTCATGAAGGATCTCCTGTTGTGATTGTTATTCAGGGATTCAACTGGCGAACGGGGCGCACCTCGACACAGCCGACCCGGGCCGCCGGGATATTTCCGGCGACCTGCAAGGCTTCATTAAGGTCCCGTGCATCGATCAGATAGAAGCCGGCCAACTGCTCCTTGGTTTCGGCAAACGGGCCGTCGGTGATCGACACCTTGCCGTTGCGCATGCGCACGGTGGTGGCGGTCTGCACCGACTCCAGCGCCTCGGCCGCGATCATCCGGCCGCTGCCCTGGATCGACTCGGCATAGGCCATGCACTCTTCGTCTTTGGGGCTCTCTGGCAGCGAATGCAGTTCACGCTCGTTGCTGTAGACCAGGCATAAATACTTCATGGCGCACTCCCGGATCGAACGGATCAACTATGGCTCAGTTTGGCGCCCAGGCGCCCTTTCCCGACGACCAGCCCACGCATCAGGGCTGCAAATCGAACAGCATCGCGCCGCTGGCCATGTCGAACGGTGCCGACCAGTGTTCATGCACGATGCGCCATTGCCCCGCGTCGCGACGGTAGCAGGCGGTGACACGCATCCAGCAGGCCTGGGTCTCGCCCTTCTCGTTAGTGCCGCCGCAATGGGCCAGCCAGTGGGCGAAGGCAATGTGCTCGTCGGCGACGATGTTGACGTGATCAAAGTCGAAGGTGTGCGGCCCCGGGCACATCTCCATGCACGCCAGCCAATGCGCGCGGTAGGCGGCCTTGCCGCGAAATTGCAGGGCCTTGACCGCATCGTAGGAGACGACGTCATCGGCATACAGGGCCATGATTTTCTCCACATCCTTGCCGATCACTGCCTGACAGTAGGTGTCGATCAGGGTCTGGATTTCGGTGGTAGCAGTCATGAGCGTGCTCCGTGGTTGTTGTTGTGAAGACACCCTTAGTCGTCCGGTGGAATGCCAAATCGACAGTCCAAATAAAAATAAACCCTGCGCGCAAAATCGCTAGAATCCGGAAATCATTTGTGATGGAACAAGGACTCTCCAGTGACAGCTCAACTCGTGCCTTATGAAACCCTGACGACGCTCCAGCGCCAGCAGGTCGAGGCCATTGAAGTTCATCCGCAGCAAATCAGGTTCAGCGGCGATATCCACGGCGCGCTGCACTCCCTGCTGTCCAAGCCAGGCCCGGGAGTGAAGGGATTTGCCCTGCTGGTCGAAGGTGTTCCCGTCGCCTTTCTGCTGCTCAAACGCCCGCCGGTCCTGCCTGCCTGGGCCAATGAACACAGCGCCACCTTGCATGCCTTGCAGGTCGATCAACGGGCGCAAGGCAAGGGTTACGGCAAGGCGTGCCTGCAGGCCCTGCCCCAGGTTGCGCGCCAGGCCTGGCCGCAAATCAGGGGGCTGGAACTGTCGGTGGATGCGGACAACACCGCGGCGATCGCGCTGTATGCCCGGTTTGGCTGGGTCGACAGCGGCGAAGCCTATCGGGGCCGGATCGGCTATGAACGGCGAATGGGCCTGGTTTTCGAGGAGTCTGGTCATGCTCAACAGCATTGAAGAACTGGAGGCGCTGTACGGCCTTCCCCACGATCGCGCCGTGCGCAAGCAGATTCCCTTCCTCAACGAGGATTACCAGGCGATGGTCCGCGCTTCGCCGCTGGTGATCATCAGCTCGGTAGGCCCCGACGGCATGGATGGCTCGCCGCGAGGCGATACACCAGGTTTCGTGCGCATCATCGATTCGCAGACCCTGGCCATCCCCGACCGCCCCGGCAATAACCGCATCGACACGTTGCGCAATGTGGTGCTGGATTCAAGGGTGTCGCTGCTGTTCATCATCCCGGGGATCGGCGAGACATTGCGCGTGAACGGCACGGCGCAAATCAGCGCCGAACCACAGTTGCTGGAGAGTTTTGCGGTCAACGGCAAGCCGGCGCGCACGGTGATGCTGGTGACGGTGGACGCGGCGTATTTCCATTGCTCGAAGGCAATAGTGCGCTCGGACCTGTGGAACCCGGACAAATACCTGGATCGCTCGGCACTGCCGACGGCCGGGGCGTTTCACAAGCGGTTGAATGATGGGGCGTTTGATGCCGAATCGTATGACCGGGAAGCGCCAGCGCGGGTCAAGGACAGTCTTTACTGACTCAAACATCCCCCCGTAGGAGCTGCCGAAGGCTCGGGCCGCGATCGGACGATCTTTTGATCTTGTTTTTAAAGATCAAGATCAAAAGATCGCAGCCTGCGGCAGCTCCTACGGGGGGAGACCGAGGATCAAGATCAAAAGATCGCAGCCTTCGGCAGCTCCTACGGGGGGGACCGAAGATCAGGGTCAAAAGATCGCAGCCTTCGGCAGCTCCTACAGGGTCAGGGTCATCTCATGCCACGCCATTCCGCCATGGTCCGACGCCGATGGCTTGATGTAGGCAAACCCGAAACCGGCGTACAGCGGGATATGCCGCTCCTTGCACATCAGGTGAATGCTCGCCTTGCCCAGCCCGCGCATCCTTTCGATGAACTCGCCCAGCAACATTTTCGCCAGGCCCTGCCCCTGATAATCCGGGTGTACCACCACCGACATGATCACCACGTTAGGCCCTGCCGGATCGTGGCCGATCAGTTCCTTGAAGGCCTCGTCCGACATCTGCACTTCAAACGCCGCACCGGAATTGATGAAACCGGCGACCACGCCATCCACCTCGGCGACGATGAAACCCTCAGGCCAGGTGGCAATGCGGGTCGCAATCTTTTCCCGGGTCGCGGCCTCATCGCCCTCGTAGGCGAGGGTTTCAATGGCGTAGCAGCGGTCCAGGTCAGCAGGCGTGACGAGGCGGATAACAGGGGTCATGACAACTCGATTTCGGCGATGAAAGGGCTGCAGATCATAGATTATTGCGGCTTGAGTGGCAGCCAGATTTCCAGCGAACCGGTGTTCAGTGTCGGGTTGAAGTCGGCACTGTAGCGCTCGAATTCCGGCGCATCCGCCGCCTCGCGCCCGGAACCCGGCAACCAGGTTTTCCAGATGTACTGGAACGTCTGGGGCAATCTGTCCAGCGAACCTTTGTGCTCGAATACTGCGTATTGCTGGGGCTGAACCTCGACCCAGCGGTATTTCTCGGGCAAATCATCGAGCTTGCTGATCTCGACGCCGGCAATGTACTCGAAGCCGCCCTTGCCATCGGGATTGCAGCAGATGCCGTAGGTCACTTCGCCCTTCTGACCCGGAATGTTGCCAATCTCGGGGATGAATTTTTCCCAGAGGTCAGGGATGCCAGCCGTAGTGTCCTGGGTGAATCGCCCGCCAAGCCCTGCGATCAACAGGAAGTGCCCATGCTCGAAGCGAGGTTCAGTTATTTCCACGGTTTTTTGCTCGTCCATGACTCGACTCCTGGAAGGTAAAAAGTGGGTTCGGCTGGGAGTATAGAAGCCAAACCCGATTCGCCAAATTACAGCGCGTGCAACTGCTCGACCGCGCCGCCGCCGATAAACTCGTTGTAGCCCGATAGAATCACATACACCGCGAAATAGCAGAAGATCGCTGCAGATGCCATGTAGGAGTAACGCAGCAACTTATCGCCCAACAGTTTGCCGCCATGGCTCGCCGCGAAGCACAGACCACCACTCCACAGCAGCCCGGCGCAGAAGAAGCCCCCCAGGAACAACGCCGACCCAAGCGGGCCACCGGCACCCGAACGCGCGATCAGGGTGCCGCCTACTGCGGCAAACCAGAGGATGGCACTGGGCGACGACATGGCCAGGAAGATCCCGCGCAAGAACTCCTTGCGATGGGAGTTCTGCCCCACCTCGGCCGTTTGTGCCAGCACCGCTTCGTGGTGAATGGCCGAATAGATCATCTTCGCCGCAAAGTACATCAGCAGCGCCGAGCCGCCGATCCACAACACCCAGCGCACGGTCTCGTACTGCAGCAAAACGGTCATGCCAGCCAGTGCCAGCACGGCGTAGATCAGGTCGCCGACGCAGGTTCCCAAGCCCAGGGCAAACCCCTGAAAATAGCCGCGCTGCATCGCCAGGGTGATCATCGCGATGTTGGCCACGCCAATGTCCAGGCACAGCGAAAGGCTCAGCAAGAAGCCACTGGTGAATTCCATCGAACGGTTTCCTTCGGAAGATTTTGTTTACAAAGCCGCTGGACAGTTTGCCACAGCTGCCCTTACATTCCGCCACAGGCCACCGCAGTGGCCAACGTCGCTCGGACGGTTCCGGGCGCTTACGTTATCCGAGGCAACAATGGCCGAACAAGGTTCGCCGCGCCGCTTTGCGCGCATAGATCGACTCCCCCCCTATGTTTTCAACATCACCGCCGAGCTGAAAATGGCCGCCCGGCGTCGTGGCGAAGACATTATCGACTTGAGCATGGGCAACCCCGACGGGCCGACACCGCCGCACATTGTCGAGAAACTGGTCACCGTTGCCCAACGCGAAGACACCCACGGTTATTCCACGTCCAAGGGCATTCCACGCCTGCGCCGGGCGATTTCCAATTGGTACAAGGATCGCTATCAGGTCGACATCGACCCGGAAACCGAAGCCATTGTCACCATCGGCTCCAAGGAAGGCCTGGCGCACCTGATGCTGGCCACGCTGGATCAGGGCGACACCGTGCTGGTGCCGAACCCCAGCTACCCGATTCACATCTACGGTGCCGTGATTGCCGGCGCCCAGGTGCGCTCGGTGCCGCTGATTCCGGGTGTGGATTTTTTCGCCGAACTGGAGCGGGCCATTCGCGGCTCGATTCCAAAGCCGAAGATGATGATCCTGGGTTTTCCATCCAACCCCACCGCCCAGTGCGTGGAACTGGATTTCTTCGAGCGGGTGATCGCCCTCGCCAAACAGTACGACGTGCTGGTGGTACACGACCTGGCTTACGCCGACATCGTCTACGACGGCTGGAAAGCCCCCTCGATCATGCAGGTGCCGGGCGCCAAGGACATTGCGGTGGAGTTTTTCACCCTGTCCAAAAGCTACAACATGGCCGGCTGGCGCATCGGTTTCATGGTCGGTAATCCGGAGCTGGTCAACGCCCTGGCGCGGATCAAGAGCTACCACGACTACGGGACCTTCACCCCGCTGCAAGTAGCGGCCATCGCCGCGCTTGAGGGGGATCAGCAGTGCGTCAAGGACATCGCCGAGCAATACCGGCAGCGGCGTAACGTGCTGGTCAAAGGCCTGCATGAATTGGGCTGGATGGTGGAAAATCCGAAAGCGGCGATGTACGTCTGGGCCAAGATTCCAGAGGCGTATGCGCACCTGGGTTCGCTGGAGTTCGCCAAGAAGTTGCTCGCCGAGGCCAAGGTCTGCGTCTCGCCGGGCGTGGGGTTCGGTGAATACGGCGATGATCACGTGCGCTTCGCCCTGATCGAAAACCTGGACCGGATCCGCCAGGCCGTGCGCGGCATTCGCGGGATGTTCCGCGCCGATGGGCTGGCCAGCAAAACCAGCGGCTGACGCCTGACCCGCCCCCCGACCCCACCCCCTGCCCACAAAAAAACCGCATTGCTGCGGTTTTTTTGTGCCTCAAACAGCGCTTACACGAACATCGACAACAGTAGGATAAAGCCCAACGCCACCACGGACAGGATGGTCTCCATCGCGGTCCAGGTCTTGAAGGTTTCTGCCACAGTCATGTTGAAGTACTGCTTCACCAGCCAGAAACCGGCGTCGTTGACGTGGGACAGGATCAGCGAACCGGCGCCGGTGGCCAGCACCAGCAGCTCACGGTTCACGCCCGGGATCATGCCCACCACCGGCACCACGATGCCTGCACCGGTGATGGTCGCCACGGTGGCCGAGCCTGTCGCGATTCGGATCACCGCAGCCACCAGCCAGGCCAGCAGAATCGGCGAGATCTGCGCGTTGACCGCCATGTGGCCGATCACGTCACCCACGCCGCTGGTCACCAGCATCTGCTTGAAGCCACCACCTGCACCAATGATCAGAATGATCGCGGCCGTCGGCGCGAGGCTGGCATCGAGCAATTTGAGAATCTGGTTGGAACCGATGCCCTGGCGGTGGCCGAAGGTGTACAGCGACAGCAGCAACGCCAGCAGCAGCGCCGAGATCGGGTGACCGATCAGGTCCATGAACGAGCGGAAGAAGTTACCTTCAGGCAGCACGACATCGGCGAAGGTCTTGAGCAGCATCAGGAACACCGGCAGCAGCACGGTGATCAGGGTAATGCTGAAACTTGGCAGTTCTTTGGCGTCCGGCTCGCGCGCCAGCTGATCCACCAGCTCCTGATTGGGATGACCGGGAATGTACTTGGCAATAAAGGTGCCGTAGATCGGCCCGGCAATGATGGCAGTTGGCAGCGCCACGATCAGCCCGTACAGGATGGTTTTGCCGATGTCGGCACCGAACACACCGATCGCCAGCAACGGGCCGGGGTGCGGTGGCACCAGGCCGTGCACGGCTGACAGGCCGGCCAGCAGCGGGATACCGATCTTGATGATCGATACACCGGTGCGCCGCGCGACGATGAACACCAGCGGGATCAGCAGCACGAAGCCGATTTCAAAGAACAGCGGGATGCCGACCAGGAAGGCGGCGAACATCATCGCCCACTGCACCTTGTCCTTGCCGAATGCGCGAATCAGGGTCTGGGCGATCTGGTCCGCCCCGCCGGATTCGGCCATCATTTTGCCGAGCATGGTGCCCAGCGCCAGGATGATCCCGACAAAACCCAGCACCCCGCCGAAGCCGTCCTGGAATGCCTTGATGATGGTGCCGATCGGCATGCCCGAGGTCAGGCCGAGGAATGCTGCGGCAATGATCAGGGCGATGAACGGGTGGAATTTGAACTTGGTGATCAGGACGATAAGCCCGATCACCGTGACCACTGCATCAAGCAGCAGGAACGTCTCGTGGGACATGCCAAACATTAGGGGTGTCTCCTGGTTGTTGTTGTTATTAAAGCGGGTAATTCGCAAGCCATCAGGACAGCGCTATCTTTTCGCACAAAACTCATACGCCGGGTTTCAGGCCATGTTCCAGCCACCAGCGGTGTGCTTGAACGGCCAACTCGTCGACGCTATGGCTGGATGCATCCAGCGCCAGGGTCAGCGGTTCGCCCTTGGGCGACTCGAGCGTGGCGAACTGGCTGTCGATCAGGGTCGACGGCATGAAATGCCCCGGGCGGTGCGACACACGCTCGGCGGCCACTTCAGGGGTCAATTCGAGAAACACAAAACCCAGGCCTGGCAGCGCACTGCGCAATACTTCGCGATAGCTGTGCTTGAGGGCCGAGCAGGTCAATACCGGGCGTTGGCCCTGGGCGTCGACCCGGCGCAGTTCATCGCACAGGCTGTCGAGCCAGCCGGCACGGTCCTGATCATTGAGGGGGATGCCCGCGCTCATCTTTTCGATGTTGGCAGCAGGATGGAAAGTGTCGCCTTCGATGGCCGTTGCGCCGCTGAGCTGGCACAGCGCTTCGCTGACGCAGGTTTTGCCGCAACCGGCAACGCCCATGATGACCAGGGCGGTGATGGGATGATTCATGTAACACCTCAGCACGCAGACAGCGCTACCTTTGCCAGCTTTGACACTGGTTCAAAAGCAGAAGTTGCCGACGCCTTCTTGTCATTTTTGTGGGTTGCAACATTTCGTACCCAACGCCGAGAAGCGAGGTTCAGGCAAAACTCGCTTACGCATTTGCAGCTGCTTCGGGACAGCGCTACCTTAGTGCCTCGAATTTTGTTTGGCAAGCCGTCCGATGATCTCCCCTAAAAACGATAAGAATACGCGCACCACTGGCCGCCCTACCCTCAACGAAGTGGCGCGCCTGGCCGGTGTCAGTCCGATTACCGCATCCCGTGCCCTGCGCGGGGTCAGCACCGTGGCCGCCGACCTGGTGGAGAAGGTGCAGAAGGCGGCGCTGGAACTCAACTACGTGGTCAACCCCGCCGCCCGTGCCCTCGCCTCTGCACAGGGCCATTCCGTGGTGGTGCTGGTGCCGTCGCTGTCCAACCTGCTGTTCATCGAGACCCTGGAAGCCATTCATCAGGTTTTACGCCCCAAAGGCTTCGAGGTGCTGATCGGCAACTTCCACTACTCGCGTGACGAAGAAGAAAACCTGCTGCGCAATTACATGGCCTATCAGCCACGGGGCTTGCTGCTGACCGGTTTTGACCGCACTGAAAGCTCGCGACGCATGATCGAGGCCAGCAACATCCCGTGTGTGTACATGATGGAGCTCGACAGCGCTGCGGGCGTCAACTGCGTGGGCTTTTCGCAGCTGGCCGCCGGTGAAACAGCGGCGCAACATTTGCTCTCCCGCGGCCGCAAGCGCCTGGCCTACATCGGCGCCCAGCTGGACCAGCGCACCCTGTTGCGCGGCGAAGGTTTTCGCAAGGCGCTGCAACAGGCCGGGCTGTACGATCCCGATCTGGAGATCCTGACGCCGCGCCCTTCCTCCGTTGGCCTGGGCGGCGAGTTGTTCATGCAGTTGCTGGCCAGTCATCCAGACGTCGATGCCATCTTCTTTGGCAACGACGACCTGGCCCAGGGTGCGTTGCTCGAAGCCATGCGGTTCGGGATCAAGGTCCCGGAACAGGTGGCAATCCTGGGCTTCAACGACCTGCCGGCCTCAGCGCACATGGTGCCGCGCCTGAGCAGCATCAGTACGCCGCGCGAGGCCATCGGCCGGCGTTCGGCGGAGTTGATGCTGACCTTGCTGGCCGGCAATACCGTGGCCAGGCCAGTGCTGGACATGGGGTTTGAGTTGAAGGTGCGCGAGAGTACGTAACTTGCGACGGTTCTGAAGAAACGCGCGCCCCTGCGGAAGGAGGCCGGTGTCATTGGTTGGCCATCAGCTCCACAAACGCCAACGCGCCCTTCTGCAGCGGCTGGCTCTTGAGCCACACCGCATGCACTGGCAGCACCAGGCCATTCTCGATATTGCGGAAATTCAGGCGCTGGAGCCGGCCGGCGTCGAGTAATGGCTGCACCACCGACTGCGGAAAATTACCCCAACCCAACCCGGCTTCAACCATGTCCAGCGCCATCGCCAGGGTATCGGTGCGCCAATGGGACTCGCCCAACAGCGGCCGGGTGTCACTGATCGGCAGGTCACGGCTGGCAACGATGATCTGGCGCAGGTGCACCAGGTCTTCCAGAAACAGATCCTGCCCCGGTACCAGCGGATAATCCGCCGAGAGTGTGGCAATCATTCGTTCCGAACCGACAAACTGGAATCGCTCGAGCACGTTCATGCTCAGCCCGGCGAACGCCAGGCACACACTGACCCTGCCGCTGTGCAGCATCGCCAGCACGTCATCTTGCGCAGCGGTGAGCAGTTCAATGTCCAGTAACGGAAAACGCTGGGCGATGATCTTGATCGCGGCCAGCACCGCGTGCTTGTCGAGGTCGGCCACCACTGCAATCGACAACTTGCTTTCCAGCCCCAACGACAGCTCGATGGCGTGCACCTGCAACTGCTTGAGCTGCTCGGCGATCAACCGTGCATGGGGCACCAGCGCAGCGGCCATGGCGGTTGGCACCGGTTCGCGATGACTGCGATCGAACAGCAGGTAACCGAGCTCAGCCTCCAGGTTGGCGATCCCCATGCTGACCGCCGATGGCACACGGCCCAAGGATCGAGCGGCAGCAGAAAACGACCCGCGCTCAATCACGGCAAGAAACAGTTCGATGCTATCGCTGTTGAAACTCATGTTTAACCTGTCAATGAAACTGAAAGCTTCTGACTTTTTCTGTCATCCCCATTGAAGCTATCTTGCGCCGCCTCCGCCAGTCGTTTCAACAAACCTGGCGTTTTTTTCGTCGCAAGAGGTTGTATCCATGCAAGGTCTCAAACGAAAGCTGGTCTATGTGTCGCTGTATGAAATCATCGGCATGACATTCTCGGCACTTGGCCTGGCGCTGTTGTCGGGCACATCGCCCGGCAGCACCGGCCCCCTGGCGGTGATCATTACCACCATCGCCGTGACCTGGAATTTCATCTACACCTCGCTGTTCGAGCGCTGGGAAAGCCGTCAGGTGTCGCGTATCCGCACCGTGAAACGGCGCATCGCCCATGCAGTGGGATTTCAACTAACCTTGATAGTGTTTCTGATCCCGTTGATCGCCTGGTGGATGAACATCAGCCTGGTACAAGCCTTCCTGCTGGACCTGGCGCTGATCATCTTCATCCCCTGCTACACGTTCGCGTTCAACTGGTTGTTTGATCGCACCTTCGGTTTGCCCGCTTCTGCACTACCGGACCCGGCCTGATTGCCAGTCGGACATTACCCTGTCAGATTCCCGAAGCGGCTAAACGCTAAAGGAGTAGCTCGATGGAACATGCACTGAAGATTCTTGGTAAAGCGTCCTCGATCAACGTCAGAAAAGTCCTGTGGACCTGCGACGAACTGGGCGTTTCCTACGAACGTGAGGACTGGGGCAGCGGCTTCGCATCAACCCACAGCCCCGAATTCATCAAGCTCAACCCCAACGCCCAGGTGCCGGTGATCATCGACGAGGCCGGTGTGTTGTGGGAATCCAACACCATCTGTCGCTACCTCGCCGGCAAGCACCATCACACCGAACTGCTGCCTGGCGAACCGGCAGCCCGGGCCCGCGTCGAGCAATGGATGGACTGGCAGGCCACCGAACTCAATCGTTCCTGGAGTTATGCGTTCACCGGGCTGGTGCGTCGGGATCCGGAGTTCCTTGACCCGCACCTGATCGCCAGCGGGGTGCGCGGCTGGAACCAGAAAATGGCCATACTCGAGCAACAGCTCAAGGCCACCGGTGCCTATGTCCCGGGCCGCACTTTACCGTGGCCGACATCGTCATCGGCCTGTCGATCAACCGCTGGCTGATGACCCCCATGGATCGCCCCGACCTGCCCGCCGTCGATGAGTATTTTCAACGGCTGGCGCAACGTCCGGGGTTTCTCAGGCATGGCTGCAATGGCTTGCCGTGAAGTTGGGTGAGTGCAATCGCGGCGATCAGTTCAACTGTAACGTCGAGTTGAACTGACTGATCGCATCCACCACATGCCGCGAGCCCTGCTGGATTTCCAGGATCACCTCCCCCGCTTCGTTCGCCAGTTCAACCCCAAGCCCGGTGCGGCTCAGGCTCGACTGCATGCTCGTCACCGCGCTCAGCGACAGGTCATGGTTCTTGCGTACCACTTCGACAATCTCCAGCGTCGCCTGGCTGGTCCTCGCTGCCAGGCTGCGGACTTCGTCGGCCACTACCGCAAAACCACGGCCGTGCTCCCCCGCCCGGGCCGCTTCGATGGCGGCGTTGAGTGCCAGCAGATTGGTCTGATCCGCAATGCCGCGAATGGTCTGGACAATGGTGCCGATGATTTCGGACTGCTTGCTCACGGCATCAATGCTCAGTGCCGCCTCGTTCAGGTCGCGGGAAATGTCCTGGATGATCTGCACGGTCTGCTGCACCACCTGGGAGCCTTTCTGGGCGCAGGCGTCGTTTTGTACCGAAGTGCTGTGGGCCGATTCGGCAGCGGTCTGCAGGGTGGTGACCTGAGTCGTGATGTCACTGGCGAACTTGACGACTTTGTACAGGCGCCCCTTGGCATCGAACAGCGGGTTATAGGACGCTTCCAGGAACACCGTATGACCGTGCTTGTCTTTGCGCTCGAAACGGTGCGAGTGATATTCACCGCGATTAAGCGAGGCCCAGAACGCTTTGTAGGCCTGCGACTCGCTCTCAGCTCGATGGCAAAAAAGGCTGTGGTGCTGGCCCACGACTTCGTTCAGCGAGTAATGCATGGTTTTGAGGAAGTTATCGTTGGCCGTGATAACGGTACCGTCCGGCTTGAATTCGATGACGGCCATGGAGCGCCCGATAGCGGCGAGCAGGCTGTCGTTTTCGTGCTCCCGATTGATCCGGGCGGTGATGTCCGCCGCGACTTTCATCACGCTTTGCACCTGCCGATCAGCCCCGTATACCGGCATGTAGCTGGCCTCCAGCCAGACCTCCCGGCCGTTCCTGTCCAGGCGCTGAAACGTGCCACTGAGCGGTTCGCCCCGCGCCAGGTCCCGCCACAACTTCGCGTATTCCTCGCTGCGGTAAAACGCCTCCTCACAAAAAATCCGATGGTGCTTGCCGCGCACTTCCTCGGCGCTGTAACCCATGGTGCTGCAGAAATTCTCGTTGGCATCGATGACGATGCCATCAGGGGTGAACTCGATGATTGCCATCGACCGGCTGACCGCGGCCAGCTTGCCGTTGGCTTCGGTCAACGCGCCACTGAAGCGCTCGATTTCCAGCAGGTCAGCCTTGTGATGTAGGTTAAACATGTCGTATCACCCTAAGCACGGTCTTTTGATTGAAGAAAGTTCGGCCTTTCTACGTATCCACCACAATGCTCCATGGAACATGGCATACGCCCCCCCCATAGCATGGAGGGTTCGCTCAGGTGATAAATGATGTTCAATCGGAGGGTCCATGGTGCGACGCTCTTATCAAGACATCCTTCTCTTGATAGCCCGGAATCGAGCCAAACCTGACAGTTTCATGAGTAACTCCCTTTCGCATACCACTCCTTGTTACGAGTCAGCATAGACAGGCAATAACCGTACGCAAGGCCACTAGTCGACCATTACGCAGCAAAAATTGAACTTTTTTCAGTGGGCGAACCTTACGAACATCGCGGGGGACGCGATGCTGACGCTGCACAGCCGTGCAGCAGGAGCCCGAGGACCGGGCTCCCTTTTTGCGGGATCAATGGCCGAACACGTCCACCTTCTTGGCCTTCTTGTCCGCGCGCTTTTCATCAGCGGTTTTCGCCGGTTTTTTCTTCGCTGCTTTCTTTGAATCCATGCCTTTGGCCATGATACGTACTCCACTCATACGGGATGTGAGATCAGGTATACACCTATCGCCGCGCGCGCGTTCTTTTATAATCAAAGGCTTTGCGCACCGACAGACCGAACCCATGCCCGACACCCAGTACACCCTGCTCGCCGAGCCATTGTGGCCGCTGATGAACAAGTTTTATCGCAGCCATCAATCGTCGATGAAAGCCGTGCGCGACGCCCAGCTATGGATCGCAAGGCGTGAAGAAATCATCGGTGCATTGTGTTTGCGGCCGGTGGCGGACGGGCATTGGTTGACCGGACTGTTTGTTGACCCAGGTTGTCGTGAACAGGGGATCGCGGGCGCGTTGATTGCCGAGGCCATCAAGGGGCTGCAGGGGCCGGTGTGGTTGTTCTGTCATCCGGACTTGCGCGGCTTCTATGAGCGTCGCGGGTTCAGCTTCGACCCGGTGCTGCCGTATGCGATGGCTGAACGGTTGAGTCGTTATGCGCGCAGCAAGCCGATGATTGCGATGGGGGCAGGCCTGTAACCCGCCCCTGTGGCAGGCCCCTATTGCATTGAGGGTAATTCTGGTCAGTCGTCAGCGTTCGGGTCGAGGTCCGGGAACATCACTTCAGTAAAGCCGAACTTGCTGAAATCGGTGATGCGCGACGGGTACAGTCGTCCGATCAGGTGATCGCACTCATGCTGCACCACCCGGGCATGGAAGTCCGACGCAAAACGCACAATGGGTTGGCCTTTGGGATCAAAACCTTCGTAGCGGATTTCCCGATACCGATTTACCGCACCGCGCAGGCCCGGGACCGACAGGCAGCCTTCGAACCCCTCCTCCATCACCGGGCTCAGCGGCGTGATCAGCGGGTTGATCAAGATGGTCTGCGGCACGGCCTCGGCATCCGGGTAACGTTCACTGTGCTCGAACCCGAAGATCACCAGTTGCAGGTCAACGCCGATTTGCGGAGCGGCCAGGCCGACCCCACCAACGCTCTCCATGGTCTGGAACATATCGTCGATCAACTGCCACAACTCCGGCGAGTCGTACATTTCGACAGGCACCGGCGGGGCGATGCGCAGCAGTCGCTCATCGCCCATTTTCAGGATTTCACGGATCATTTGATGACTTCGTCAGTGGATGGCTTGATCGAGTGATCCCGACCCAGTCCGGAAACATGTTGTTTAGGCTCTTCGGCGAGCTCACCGGGGACTTTCTCGCCCGGGTCCTTGCCTTCGCTGGACATGTGTTCGATCACCGCATTCATCTCCGCCCCCAGCAACAACACGGCAGCAGAAATGTAGAAATACAGGAGCAACACGATGATCGCGCCGATACTGCCATACATGGCGTTGTAGTTGGCGAACTCCTTCACGTACAAGCCAAAACCCACGGACGCGAGGATCCACACCACCACCGCCAGTACCGAGCCTGGGGTGATGAAACGGAACTCCTGTTTGACGTCAGGCATCACGTAATAGATCAGCGCCACCGCCACCATCAGCAGGATCACGACCACAGGCCAGCGGGCGATGGTCCACAGGGTCACGATGAAATATTCCATGCCCACCTGCGCGGCGATCCAGCCCATCACCTGCGGCCCGAGCACCATCAGCGCCGCCGCGATCAGCAGCATGCCGGCAATGCCGATGGTGTAGAAAATCGACAGCGGGAGACGTTTCCACGCCGGACGTCCTTCGACCACGTCATAGGCAGCGTTCATCGCACTCATCAACAGGCGTACGCCGGCAGATGCGGTCCACAGCGCGATCACGATACCTACCGAGAGCAAACCGCCCTTGGATTGCTGCAGCTGGTCGATCACCGGGTTCACCTGCTCCACGGCCTGGGGCGGCAACACCAGCTCCGACTGCAGGCGCAACCAGGAGAAGAAGTCCGGCAGGTGCAAAAAACCGATCAGGGCGATCAGGAACAGAATGAAGGGGAATAGCGAGAACAACATCTGATAGGCCAGCGCCGACGCATAGGTCGACATCTCGTCATCGATGAATTCGGTGACCGTGCGCACCATCACGCGGTGGATGGGCAGACCTTTCATGTCCGGGAAAATCATTAGCGTCTCCTTTCGCCGCAAAAATCGGGTTCAAGTCGGGGCGACTCAGGGGCCGTTGCTATCAATGTAGCCTGCATCAAAATAGCCTTGTTCGGCCACTTTGAAACAAATTCTGTGTTCAAGTTCCAGCTGAAAGAAAAACGGCCATCCGCAGATGGCCGTTCATAATAGCCTCACAGGCCAGATCAGGCCTTGTCGACGCCTTTCTTTACCGCGTCTTTGGCTTTGCCCACTGCTTGCTGAGCTTCGCCTTTCTTTTCCTGCACTACGCCTTCGGCACGCATTTTGTCGTTGCCGGTCGCCTTGCCTACGCCTTGTTTGACGTTACCGACTGCTTCGTTAGCGACGCCTTTTACTTTATCGCCAGTGCTGCTCATGGTGTCTCTCCTGTGAACAATTGAACGAAAAAAAGTGCTTACAGAAAGATTGACCGGAGGGATTTGCCGGGAGTTTCATTTATTTTGCGCAGAAGATTTCATCGATCCGGGCAGGTTGGGCTTTATGTTTGCCCGCCAACACCCGAGAATGCGCAACGTATTCAGGCCATGGCGCTGAAGATCCAACCCCGTAGGAATGTTATGAAACTCGATAAAAAGCAGGCCATTGCCCGCAGAAACCAGGAACTCGGCGGTGCTGTGCTTGGCGTCAACAACTGCCATTTCACCGAATTGAACCGCAACCGCAACATCTGGTGGTTCGATATTCCGGTCGCTCGCCTGGCCATTGGTCAGTACGAGTGGGTACACCTGTTGATGCACACACCGGACACCGACGAACTGCTGCACCTGAAGGTGCCCACGGTGTTCCTGCGAGAAAAGCTCGAAGGGCTGGTGGTGCGCAACGAGGGCAAGCGCAAGGCGGCCTTGAGCCTGGAACTAAGTGCCGACAAAGACTCGTACCTGCAGGACATGCGTCCGGCGGGCACCAACGTCAATTTTGCGCCGTTTCGACAGTAACCGTCGGTCGTCAAAATGGGGCGCCCCTCGCGACTTTCCCTACGAGCGGGCGCTCCGCTACTCCGGCGATGGACAAGCCCCTTGAGCGTTATCCACCATGTCAAACGGGTTGATCAATGCCTGGCTGACTCCGGGCCCGGGCTTACCGCAAGCACGGATATTTATCGAACGCGTGCCGGTACATGAGCTGCAACTTCTGCCGTCCAAATGGATGGCTGTCGATCAGGTGACGCACGTAACGCGCAGTGCCCGGAGAGAGTTCACCATATTCAGTGCCCGGATGGAGTTCACCACGTTCGATTGCGTTCTGATTTTTACTTTCCAGCCATAATCTTAAAATTCGATAAACGAACTGGTCGACAACAGGCTCCTTGACATAGTGAGGATTATTGAACAGCGTCTTCTCCAGCCGCGCCCGGTGGCGCTGCATCGCAACGTCATCCACGCTTTGCAGATGGTCGATCACCGATCGCATCAAGGCGTTTTTCTGTTCCTTGTAAACGGCATTGATGCTGTCGATACACATCAATAAATTTCCGATGCCCTTCTCGGAAAAACAATTGAGGTCCCAGGTGGTGGGCGCTCGCAAACTCTCCTCGATACACTTTTGACTAAAAGATATCTGCGCGTTATTGAAATTTGAGCCGCGGAAGTTCACCCGATCACAGGAAATGTCGGTTAGGTTGGCCCAACTAAAATCGCAGTGCGTCAAGTCGACAACTTTGAATTTCCCCCCGAGCAAGTTGGCGCCCGAGAAATCAGAACCGGAAAAAACGACATCCTTGAGCTGCAGGTTCGGCATGTTTGCCCTTGTGAAGGTATTGCCTTTGAAGGTGACGTCGTAGAACTCCCTATTGGGCAAGTTGAAATCGGGACAAATCAACGCAGGGTGCTGAACACGGCCCTTTTTCCGAACAGGCCCCTCGAACCCGGAGCGATCTCCAATGCACAGGCTGCCTGCATTAGCGCTTAGCTGTGATGAACGAAGCTCGCCTTGATCAACCATTACTGTTTTCGGCGCAGCAAGGGGGAGGTCTTTGTTGCTGGCACACACCAGCTCCTGAACAACAGCACCTGAGCTCCCGGCTACGGGTAAGCTCGAAGGCGAAGGGCGACCGGTCGTGGCGGGCGAACAGTATTCGGGTGTCCGCGGCATAAGCATCACTCCATGAAAGATGGCATTGGCCAAGAGCCCGCAATCAAATCACGCCCCAATACCCAAGACTTTCAGAAAACGCACAACGGGCTGATGCTTGCCTGCGGGAGTGCGACCCGTGGCGGAATAGCGCGCAAAAAAATCCGCAGCCCGTTTCGGGTCGCGGATTTTTCGACGGTTCAATGCTCAGCCAGCGTCCCCGGATCGGCAGGCGACGCCAGTTGCCATTCAGGCCTTCTTCAGGCCCAGCTTCTTCAACTCCTCGTCGCGCAGTTCGCGCCGCAGGATCTTGCCGACGTTGGTGGTCGGCAGCGCATCGCGGAACTCCACGGAACGCGGCACCTTGTAGCCGGTGACATTGGCACGCATGTGCTCCATCACTGTTTCCTTGGTCAGCGTCACACCCGGTTTGACGACGATGAAGATCTTGATCGCTTCACCCGACTTCTCGTCCGGCACGCCAATCGCTGCGCACTGCAACACGCCCGGCAGGGTCGCCAGCACGTCTTCCAGCTCGTTGGGATACACGTTGAAGCCGGACACCAGGATCATGTCTTTTTTGCGATCGACAATACGCATGTAGCCATCCGGCTGGATCAGGGCGATGTCACCGGTCTTCAGCCAGCCTTCGCTGTCGAGGATTTCATCGGTGGCGTCCTGGTGCTGCCAGTAACCCTTCATCACCTGCGGCCCTTTCACGCACAGTTCACCGATTTCACCCAGTGGCTGTTCCACGCCGGCATCATCGATGATCTTGCACAGGGTCGAGGGTACCGGAATGCCGATGGTGCCGATCTGGATGTGCTGGATCGGATTCACCGTGGCCACCGGACTGGTTTCAGTCATGCCGTACCCTTCACAGATGGAGCAACCGGTGACCGCCTTCCAGCGCTCGGCGGCCGCCAGTTGCAGGGCCATGCCGCCCGACAGGGTGACTTTCAGCGCAGAGAAGTCCAGCTTGCGGAAACCTTCGTTGTTGCACAGCGCAACGAAGAGCGTATTAAGGCCGACAAAACCGCTGAACTTCCACTTCGACAACTCCTTGACCATCGCCGGCAGGTCGCGCGGGTTGCTGATGAGGATGTTGTGGTTGCCGATCAACATCATCGCCATGCAATGAAAGGTAAAGGCATAGATATGGTACAGCGGCAGCGGCGTGATCAGGATCTCGCAACCTTCATTCAGGTTGGAACCCATCAGCGCCTTGCACTGCAACATGTTCGCCACCAGGTTGCGATGGGTCAGCATCGCGCCTTTGGCCACGCCGGTGGTGCCACCGGTGTATTGCAACACGGCCACATCGCTGCTGGCCGGGCAGGCTTCGGTGACTGGCTGGCCGTGGCCCTTGCTCAATACGTCGTTGAACTTGATCGCCTTGGGCAAGTGATAGGCCGGGACCATTTTCTTCACGTACTTGATGACGCTGTTGATCAGCAGGCGCTTGAGCGGCGGCAGCAGGTCGGCGACTTCGGTAACGATGACGTGCCTGACCCCGGTCTTGGGTACCACGGTCTGCGCCAAATGGGCCATGTTGGCCAGGCAGACCAGGGCCTTGGCACCGGAGTCGTTGAATTGATGTTCCATTTCCCGCGCGGTGTACAGCGGGTTGGTGTTGACCACGATCAGCCCGGCGCGAATCGCACCGAAGACGGCCACCGGGTACTGCAACACGTTGGGCAATTGCACGGCGATTCGATCGCCTGGCTGCAAGTCGGTATGCTGTTGCAGATAAGCGGCAAAGGCGCCCGACAGTTCGTACAGTTCACCGTAGGTGAGTGTCTTGCCCAGGTTGCTGAACGCCGGCTTGTTGGCGAAGCGTTGGCAGGACTGCTTCAGTACTGCCTGAATATTCGGGTACTCGTCCGGATTGATGTCGGCAGCAATCCCGGCAGGGTACTTATCCTTCCAAAAGTCTTCGATCATGGAAGCCCACTCCTCAGCAACGCGAATTCAGCACCGCATTTGATGCGATTATTATTGGTGTTTGGTCAGGGGCCAAAACGGCGTTTTAAAAGGCCGGGAAGTCCCAAAGCGCGCCGAGAGTAGCAGCTTTGCCAAGGGTCGACCAGAGCCAAAAGCGGGCTCTACAGTCACACTGGTGACTCTTGAATAGCTTATAGTCAGTTTTAGAGCAAAAATTCTATAGGTCGCCTGGAAGCAAAAGATCGCAGCCTTCGGCAGCTCCTACAGAGGAACGCATTCTCATGTAGGAGCTGGCGAAGGCTGCGATCTTTTGGCGTCATCCAACTCTACTGATCACTAAGCAATATCGCGCAGCTCCCGCCGCAATATCTTGCCCACCGGCGTCATCGGCAACGATTCGCGCAACACAATATGCTTGGGTACTTTGTAAGCCGTGAAGTTTTCCTTGCAGTAGGCCTTCAGCTCTTCAAGGCTGACCCCGGATTCGCGCGCCACTACAAACAATTTCACCGCCTCCCCCGAGCGCTCGTCAGGTACACCGATCACCGCGCAGTTAGCGACTTTCGGATGAGCCATCATCACGTCCTCGATCTCGTTCGGGTACACGTTGAAACCCGAGACGATGATCATGTCCTTCTTGCGATCGACGATGCGCACAAAACCATCCGGGTCGATCACTGCAATATCGCCGGACTTGAACCAGCCCTCGGCATCCAGTACTTCGGCCGTCGCCTCAGGCTTCTGCCAGTAGCCTTTCATGATCTGCGGGCCCTTGATGCACAGCTCGCCGCGTTCGCCCAAGGCTTGCTCGACACCGTCATCGTTGATGATTTTCAAAGTGGTACCCGGTACTGGCAGGCCCACCGTACCGATGCGCGACTTGTCACCGTAGGGGTTGGTGCACGCCACCGGTGACGTTTCGGTCAGGCCGTAGCCTTCGGTGATGCGGCATCCGGTGAGTTTTTCCCAGCGTTCGGCAGTGGCCTTGACCAACGCAGTGCCACCGGAATTGGTCAGCTTGAGGCTGGAGAAGTCCAGGCTCTTGAAATCCGGATGATCCATCAACGCGACAAACAAAGTGTTTAAACCCAGCAACGCGGAAAAACGCCAGCTCTTCAGTTCCTTGATAAAGCCCTTGATGTCCCGTGGATTAGTGATCAGCACGTTATGGTTGCCGGTGACCATCATGCACATGCAGTTCGCCGTGAAGGCATAGATGTGATACAGCGGCAGCGGCGCAATCATCACCTCCTGCCCTTCACGCAGCAGCGGCTGGCCGTCGGTACCGAACTGACCAAGGCAGGCCCGCGCCTGTTGCATGTTCGCCACCAGGTTGCCGTGGGTCAGCATCGCGCCCTTGGCCAGGCCAGTGGTGCCGCCGGTGTACTGCAGCACCGCGACATCGTCGAGACCGGCGTTCAACGGCTTGATCCCCTGCCCCTTGCCCATGCGCAGCGCGCTCTTGAAGGAGATGGCCTGGGGCAGTGAATAGGCCGGAACCATTTTCTTCACTTTGTCGACCACGGTATTGATCAGCCAGCCCTTCGCGGCCGGCATCAGGTCGCCCATTTTGGCTTCGATCAAGTACTGGATGTCGGTGTTCGGCAGCACTTCCTGGACCTTTTGCCCGAACATGTTCAGGTACACCAGCGCCCGGGCACCGGAATCCTTGAATTGATGGCGCATTTCCCGCGCGGTGTACAACGGGTTGGTATTGACCACAATCAGGCCGGCACGCAAGGCGCCAAACACTGCGATCGGGTAATGCAGGACGTTCGGCATCTGTACCGCGATGCGATCGCCTGGCACCAGGTCGGTATGGGCTTGCAGGTAACCGGCAAACGCGGCGCTGTAGCGTTCCAGTTCGGCGTAGGTCAGGGTCACGCCCATGTTGCTGAAGGCCGGGCGGTCGGCGAATTTCTTGCAGGAACGCTCGAACACCTCAATGACCGACTTGTAGGCCCCAAGGTCGATGTTCAGGGGTACGCCGGCCGGGCGTTTGTCATTCCAGAAATCAGGTTGCATTGTTCTTGTCCTCTTTACCTGAACCTATCCGGGCCGCTGTTCTGTCAGTTTCGTCAGACCTGACGCGAAAAGCGGAGCTTCACGGACACTAGCAGTTATGGCGAATCAGGCAAACATGACCGATACCGTCATTGATCGTGTGAATCTTCCTGCCGTGGTGTAAGGCAGTTCGCACGGCCGCACCTGGAATGCGCTATACAATGCATCGACCCAGCGCAAAGGAATCGCCATGATCCACGACACTTTCTGGCTGACCGCGAGTGACCGCAGTCGCCTGTTCGTCAATCAGTGGCTACCCACCCTTCCCCTGAAAGCCATCGTGCTGCTGGCCCACGGCATGGCGGAGCACAGCGCCCGCTACCAAGGCCTGGCGCAAAAACTCTGCGAGCAGGGCTACGGTGTCTATGCCCCCGACCTGCGAGGACATGGCAAAACCGCCGAAAATGGCACCTTGGGGCATTTCGCCGACGACGATGGCTGGTGCAAGGTCGTCGGCGACCTGGCGAGCCTCAATCAGCACGTCGGTCAGCAGCATCCCGGGGTGCCGATCCTGCTGATCGGCCACAGCATGGGCAGCTACCTCGCCCAGGCCTATCTGCTGCACCACAGCGCCAGCCTGCACGGCGCTGTGCTGAGCGGCTCGAACTTCCAGCCCGTGGCGCTTTATCGCGCCGCCCGGCAGATCGCCCGCGCCGAACGGCTGCGCCAAGGTCCCAAGGGCCGCAGTGCGCTGATCGAGTGGTTGTCGTTCGGCTCGTTCAACAAGCATTTCAAGCCGGTACGTACGCCTTTTGACTGGCTGAGCCGCGACCCGGCCGAAGTCGACAAGTACATCAACGACCCGCTTTGCGGCATGCGCTGCACCAATCAGCTGTGGGTCGATTTGCTGGGCGGCTTGCAGCAAATCAGCAAAGCGTCCAATCTCGCGCAGATTGATCCGGGCCTGCCGTTGCTGGTGATTGGCGGCGAATGTGATCCGGTGAGTGAAGGCAAGCGTCTCAAAGGTCTGGCCAATGCCCTGCGCAAGGCCGGCAGCCAGAATCTGCATCTGATTATTTACCCCCAGGCCCGGCATGAACTCTTCAACGAGATCAACCGCGATCAGGTTATTAACGATCTGTTGAACTGGATCGAGCAGGCGCTGAGCCACCGCCGACCCACCCGGTCGGAATAGTTTTTTTGCGATTTATTTATTCGTGACAGGAATTGAAACAGATGACCCAGGTTACCAACACCCCTTATGAAGCCCTCGAAGTCGGCCAGACCGCCAGCTACAGCAAAACGGTCGAAGAGCGCGACATCCAGTTGTTCGCCGCGATGTCCGGCGATCACAACCCGGTGCACCTGGACGCCGAATATGCGGCAGGCACCATGTTCAAGGAGCGTATCGCCCATGGCATGTTCAGCGGCGCCTTGATCAGCGCAGCCGTGGCCTGCGAACTGCCCGGGCCCGGGACTATCTACATCGGCCAGCAGATGAGCTTCCAGAAGCCGGTCAAGATTGGCGACACGTTGACCGTGCGCCTTGAAATCCTCGAAAAACTGCCGAAGTTTCGCGTGCGCATTGCGACCCGCGTTTTCAATCAGCGTGATGAGCTGGTAGTGGATGGCGAAGCGGAGATTCTGGCGCCGCGCAAGCAGCAGACCGTGACGTTGACCACATTGCCGGCGATCAGCATCGGTTGAAAAGCAAAAGATCGCAGGCTGCGATCTTTTGACGTAAAAAACGCCGGATCAACCGGCGTTTTTTTGGCTGCTACGAACGCTTACGAGCGTGCGCGAGCCTGGTTACGCAGGGCTTTCACCTGGTCGTGGTTGCGTTGTACGCCGTGGTACTGACGCTCAACCAGGTCACGAATGCCCACCAGATTGTGCTTGTTGATTTTTTCGATGGCTTCTTTGTAAGCCTTCAGCGCATGGTCTTCACCGCGCTCGGCTTCGTTCAACACGGCTTCTTCATCCTTGCCGGTGAACATGGCCTTCACGTCAACCCAACGGCGGTGCAGATCGCCGCTGACGCTGGTGGAAGTTTCCGGATCGCCACCCATGGAACGCACGGCTGCCTGCAGTTCTGCCGCGGCGGTTGCGCAATCAGCGGAACGGGTCACGAACAGGGTTTTGAGTTCTGGGTGCTTGATGTCTTCGGCGCAGGTCTTGAACCCTTCCTGACCGTCTTTGCTAACTTCGATCAGGTCGTTGAGTACAGAGATGGCTTCTTTATTCATGTCGGTCATTTTTCAATTCCTTGCGGGTTGATGAAAGATGCAATAGCTATTGCACCCTGCATGCCAGCTTTTCACTGAAAATAAATTCGTTATATTTCAATGATTTATGTTTTATCGCGAAATCTGCATCCGCTTTTTTTGCATGATCTGTCATTTGGCCTGCATGCAGAATGCCTGTATTTTCAAATGTGACTGACTCAAGACGATCAAATGATGAACCCGCAAAAGCTCGAACTGCTGATTACTCGCCAAATGCCCTTTGGAAAATACAAAGGACGCATCATTGCCGACCTTCCCGGCCAGTACCCTAATTGGTTTGCCCGGGAAGGTTTTCCCCACGGCGAACTGGGCGGCCTGCTGGCCCTGATGCAGGAGATCGACCACAACGGCCTGTCGGAGCTGCTTGAACCGCTGCGCGCCAAACACGGCAAACCTGCCCCGCGTCATTGAAGACTGAGTAAGCCATGCCCGATAACACCCGCCGCGCCCGTGATGAGCTGTTCTGGCTGACGTTTGCCGATCGTTACTCGAAGGAACCTGGCCCGATCAATCTTGAAAACGGTTATTTCGGCCGAATGTCGCGCACGGTGGTCGAGGAATACCAGCGCAACATCGAGCTGATCAACCGCAGCAACTCGGTTCATGTGCGCCAGCGCTTCGAACAGGTCGAAAGCCTGGAGATTCGCGCGCAGCTGGCGGAGCTGATTGGCGTGCGGGCGCAAGCCGTTGCCCTGACCCGTAACGCCACCGACGCCCTGCAATCGCTGATCCGCAATTACAACCGCCTGCAGCCGGGCGATCAGGTGCTGATCTGCGACCTCGAATACGACACGGTAAAAGGTGCCATGCGCTGGCTGGCGCGTTATCGCGGTGTGGAGGTGATAGAGATTGATCACCAGCACCCCGCCTCTTTCGACTCGCTGCTGGCCAGTTACCGTGAGGCTTTCGAGCGTTACCCACGGCTCTAGCTGATGGCATTGACCCACGTCACCCATCGCACCGGGCTGGTGATGCCGGTGCAGGCCATTGCGGCGGCTGCGAGGGAACACGGCATCGATGTGATTCTCGACGGCGCCCATGCGCTGGGGCAGATGAAGTTCAATCTCGCAGAGCTGGGCATTGTTTTCGCCGGTTACAACCTGCACAAGTGGATCGGTGCGCCGCTGACATTGGGTTTCATGTACATCGCCCCGGAGCGCCTGGCGGATATTGACCCGGACATGGGCGAGCAGCATTTCCCGCTCAACGACATTCGCGCCCGCACGCCCTACAGCACCCCCAATATCCCGGCGCTGCTGACGCTGCCGCTGGTGTTCGAGGAACACCTGGCCATGGGCGGCTCCGCAGCCAAAGGCGCGCGGCTTAATTATCTGCGCAATGAGTGGGTCCGGGCGGTGCGGGATTGGCCGGGTATCGAGGTGATGACCCCGGACGACCCACGGTTGTATTGCGCGATAACCTCGATGCGGTTTACCCGGCATGCGGATCAACAGGTGATGGTCGACCGGCTGTTGAATGAGTTCAACCTGTTTACCGTTGTACGCAGCGGCGCGGCGAGCGGACCCTGTATCCGCATTACACCAGGGCTGACGACCACAGCGGCGGATATCGCGGCGCTGATCAAGGCGCTGGACCAGTTGCGCTGATTCAACACCGCCCCCCTGTAGGAGCGAGCCTGCTCGCGAAAAACCTGAGACCGCCAAGGGGTGTCAGGTTTCCAGCGTTATCGTTAACGACCATCGCGAGCAAGCTCGCTCCTACAGGGTTATGGCGTACACGGTGGGGCTTTCTTCAGACAAAAAAAACGGTGCACCGACCAAGCGCACCGTTAAAGCCGTAGAACACACAACGACGTGTCAGGTAAAACCAATCAGTCCAGCAGCGCCAACGCCTCGGCAGTGCATTCCTGGATGCGGGCCCAGTCGCCGTTCCTGATCCACTCCGGATCAAGCATCCAGCTGCCGCCCACGCACATCACGTTTTTCAACGCCATGTAGCTTTTGATGTTGGCCGGGCTGACGCCGCCAGTCGGGCAGAATTTAACTTCGCCGAACGGGCCGCCCAGGGCTTTGATCGCCGCGACGCCTCCGCTGACTTCCGCCGGGAACAGCTTGAAACGGCGATAGCCCAGGCCATAACCCTCCATGATCCCGGAAGCATTGCTGATCCCCGGCAACAGTGGAATCGGGCTGTCGACACTGGCTTCCAGCAGGTCACGAGTAATGCCTGGCGTGACGATGAACTGCGAACCGGCCGCCTCGGCCGCGGCCAGCATGCTTCGATCCAGCACGGTACCGGCACCGGTCATCAGTTCCGGGCGCTGCTCGCGCAGAATCTGGATGGCCTTGAGGCCGAACTGCGAACGCAAGGTCACTTCCAGGGCAGTCAGGCCACCGGCGGCAAGGGCATCGGCCAGGGGCAGGACGTCCTGCTCGCGAGCGATGGTGATGACCGGCAGAATCCGCGCCTTGGCGCAGAGGCTGTCGATCAGGGCAACTTTGTCCGCCATGGAAACGGTCGGGGGAGTGTTTTTCATAGCGGCTGATCCTTGGCTCATGGGCACCAGTAAATCTCTAACGTAGGTTGCAGAAACGCGCGAATCGGCATGGCGCCGACATCGTCACCGGCCAATGCGGCACTCAGGGTGGTCAGCTTGGACTGACCGGAAATCGATAGAACAGTGGTCTCGGCCGAGGCCAGCAGCGCACGACTCATGGTCAGGCGCTGATGCGGCACGGTCGGTGCCAGCATCGGGTAGCAGCGTCGAGTGCCATCGGCTGCCAACGCTTCAGCCAGGTTCGGGCTGTTGGGAAACAGCGACGCGGTATGACCGTCATCGCCCATGCCGAGTATCAGCACGTCGATCGGCGGCAACTCTGCCAACAGACGATCGGCTTGCTCGGCGGCCAGCTCCAGGTTCGCCGTGGCGCTGTACAGGCTCAGGAATTGCGCCTTGGCCGCCGGGCCTTGCAGCAGGTAGCGCTTGAGCAGCCCGGCATTGCTGTCGGCATGCTCGACCGGCACCCAGCGCTCGTCGGCCAGGGTGACAACCACCTTGGACCAGTCGAGCTTTTGCCTGGCCAGGTTCTGGAAAAAGGCCACCGGGCTACGGCCACCGGACACCACCAGCGTCGCGGTGCCGCGAGCATCGATAGCGTCACTCAGCTGCTTGGCCACATTCAGTGCCAAGGCATCGGCCAACAGCACCGGGCTCTTGTACTCATGGGCGCTGACGCCCTGAGGCAGTTTCAAATCAGATATCGCCATACCACGACCTCCCGTCCCGCGTGATCAGTGCAATGGAGCTCATGGGGCCCCAGGACCCGGCCGCGTACGGCTTGGGCGCATCACCGGATTTTTTCCACCCGGCGATCAACTGGTCACACCACTTCCACGCGGCTTCGATTTCATCTTTACGGACAAACAGGTTCTGATTGCCGCGCATTACTTCCAGCAACAACCGTTCGTAGGCATCGGGAATGCGTGCGCTACGCCAGGTATCGGAAAAATTCAGCTGCAACGGACCGCTGCGCAGCTGCATGCCCTTGTCCAGGCCTTGCTCCTTGGTCATCACGCGCAAGGAAATGCCTTCGTCCGGCTGCAGGCGGATAATCAGCTTGTTGCTGATTTGCAGGCGCTGCTCCGGCGCGAAGATGTAGTGCGACGGCTCCTTGAAATGGATGACGATCTGCGACAGCTTCTGCGGCATGCGCTTGCCGGTACGCAGGTAAAACGGCACACCGGCCCAGCGCCAGTTGCGAATGTCGGCGCGTAGGGCGACAAAGGTTTCGGTGTCGCTCTGGGTATTCGAATTCGGCTCTTCAAGATAGCCCGGCACCGGTTTGCCTTCGCTGTAGCCGGCGATGTACTGGCCGCGCACCACTTGGGTGGTCAGGCCTTCCGGGCTGATCGGCGCCAGCGCCTTGAGCACCTTGACCTTCTCGTCGCGAATACTGTCGGCGGACAGGTCGGCTGGCGGGTCCATGGCGATCAGGCACAGCAGCTGCAGCAGGTGATTCTGGATCATGTCGCGCAGCTGGCCGGCCTTGTCGAAGTAGCCCCAGCGGCCTTCGATCCCGACTTTCTCGGCCACGGTAATTTCCACGTGGGAGATGTAGTTCTGGTTCCACTGGGTTTCGAACAGGCTGTTGGCAAATCGCAGGGCGATCAGGTTCTGGACGGTTTCCTTGCCCAGGTAGTGGTCGATGCGATAGGTGCGGTTTTCCGGGAAAAACTCGGCCACCGCGTCGTTGACCGTGCGCGAGGATTCCAGGTCCGAGCCGATCGGTTTTTCCAGCACCACGCGGGTATTTTCAGCCAGGCCGACTTTCGCCAGGTTTTCGCAGATGGCGCCGTAGACGGCGGCCGGGGTGGCGAAATAGGCGATGACTCGCTGGGCGCTACCGGCTTGCTCCGCCAGGGCGACGTAATCATCGGCCTTGAGGAAATCGACATGCAGGTAACTCAAGCGGGCGAGGAAACGCTCGACCACGGCTTCGTCCAGCTCCTTGGCGCCCACGTAGCGGCGCAGCTCCGTGGCGATAAACGCCAGGTGCTCCTGTTGGCTGCCCGGCTCACGGGCCAGCGCGATGATGCGCGTGTCCTCGTGCAGCAGGCCTGCACCGTCAAGCTGGTAGAGAGCAGGAAACAGCTTGCGCAGGGCCAGGTCGCCAAGGGCGCCGAACAAGGCAAAGGTGCACGGTTCAACCGTAATCGAAGGCATGATGTTGGTTCTTTTATCAAGTTAAGCTACAAATACCTTTTTTCAAGGCATCGCTCAAGAGAAAATGTAGTAATAACCACAACATTTTCGCAAAATATGGATTGCGAGTGGTGGTCAGTCGGAGCCATCAGTAGGATAGGCCACCGTCCCGGGCCTCACCAAAGGCTCAATTCGCATAGCCGAGCGGCTTTTTACAGGTGAATCAAGGAACATATATGGACCGCGTGCGAAATTTACTGGAACAGATCCAGAATCGCCTTGAAGACCTGAACAAGGCCGAACGCAAAGTCGCCGAGGTGATCCTGCTCAACCCACAGCAGGCCACCCGCTTCAGCATCGCCGCCCTCGCCCAGGCCTCGAAGGTCAGTGAGCCGACGGTCAACCGTTTCTGCCGTTCGTTCGGTGTCAGCGGCTACCCGGAACTCAAGCTGCAACTGGCCCAGAGCCTGGCCAGCGGAGCCGCGTACGTCAGCCGTGCGGTCGAGGCGGACGATAATCCGGAAGCCTATACCCAGAAGATTTTCGGCAGCGCCATCGCGTCCCTGGACAGCGCCCTGCAGGCCCTGGACCCGAACCTGATCAGCCGCGCTGTCGACCTGTTGATCCAGGCCCGGCAGATCCACTTCTTCGGCCTCGGCGCTTCAGCCCCGGTCGCGCTGGATGCGCAGCACAAGTTCTTCCGTTTCAACCTGGCCGTCACCGCCCATGCCGACGTGCTGATGCAGCGCATGATTGCGTCGGTGGCACATACCGGTGAACTGTTCGTGATCATTTCCTACACCGGCCGCACCCGCGAGCTGGTGGAAGTGGCGCGCATTGCCCGGGAAAACGGCGCCTCGGTGCTGGGCTTGACCGCTGAGGGCTCGCCCCTGGCCAAGGCCAGCACCCTGAGCCTGAATATTCCACTGCCGGAAGACACCGACATCTACATGCCGATGACCTCGCGGATCATTCAACTGACCGTGCTGGATGTACTGGCAACCGGCATGACCCTGCGCCGGGGCGTGGATTTCCAACCGCATTTGCGCAAGATCAAAGAGAGCCTGAATGCGAGCCGGTATCCGGTGGGGGATGAGTTTAACTAAGCCCAACATCGGTGTTGCCTGGTCGGGCCTCATCGCGGGCAAGCCCGCTCCCACAGAGATCTTCAGTGAGCATGGATTCGTGTGCTTCGCAGATCCCTGTGGGAGCGGGCTTGCCCGCGATGAGGCCAGCCGCAACACCACCCATTCCGAGCTAAGCCCCCACCCGCGCCTGCAAACTCAAATTCGCCCGCTCCCCCGGCGCCAGTCCCCGCCCACCACCACTCGCCGCCTCGACACAGACAAATTCAGACATCTCGTTCCAGCTCACTCCCAGCAACGGCCGCGTCCCCGGGTGCCAGACCACGGTGTTTGCGTCATCCCCGGTATCGATGCACAACTGCCGCTGCCAGACAGGGTCCTTGAGCTGTAATTCGCCCTCGTGCTGGAACACTCGCTGGCAGCCGCCATCCACCCGCAGCTCTCCTTCCTGCTGGCATGCCTGGCGCTTCAACTGGTCGTAACCTTGCACCCCATCGAGCCCAGACAGCGCTACCTCGCCCACGTCGCCAATACGCCAGTAGGCGTGCAAAGCCTGACTCAACTGACACGGCAGGCTGTCCTGATGCTCAGTCGCCAGGCGTAGGTCCAGGCGCTCGCCAAGGTGCGCATGCAGGTCCACTTGCCAGTCGCACAGTTGCAGTTGCCAGTGCAGGCGCACGCCGTCGTCCGTGCTGCTGTCGAGTAACTTCCAGTCGAGCAGACGCGCCCAGCCATGGGACGGCCAGGCGTTTTCGCTCGGATGGCGGCCATACCACGGCCAGCACACCGGCACCCCGCCTCGAATCGCGCCGACATGCGGCCACTTCGCTGCGCACCACAGCCAGGGTTTCTGGCCTTTGGGCTGGAAGTGCAGCAACTGCGCACCCTGGCGACTGAACACCGCCTGGCAGAGCGGATGATCGATCACCAGCACGTCGCGCAGTTGATAGCGCTCCCACGCGAACACAGGACGCTCGCGCAAGGATTTGAAGAAGCGTTGTAGCGGATGCTCATGCATGTGCCGCAGTCCTGAAAATCATCTGTTACCGGGAAGTGCCCGCCCCAAAAAAAAGCGGACAGCCTTGGCCGTCCGCAAAAATGCGCACATGGAGAGAAGCTTATCGCAACAGCGTTAGAACACCGACTGAATTTTCAGGCCGGCCACGATCGCGTCGTCCACCTGATCCACACCACCGGGGTGCTTCACGTACTGCAGGTTGGGACGCACGGTCAGCCAGTTGGTGACGTGGAAACCGTAGTTGATTTCAGCGTTGTACTCGGTGTCCTGGATAGGCAGGAAGGCCGGGTTGTCGTAGTCGTCGATGCCGTTGACGCCATTGATCAGCTTGCGGTTTTTCTGCGCGTCTTCGTTGACGTGGATACGGGCGATACCGATGCCCACATCGTCTTTGGGGCGCGCGTTGAACGGGCCTTTGTAGACCAGCATCAGGTTCTGATAGTTGTCCACGACGTTGGTGTCCTTGTCGTGGAAGGTGGCGTTGGCCGCGATGCTCAGGCCACGGCTCTTGTCGCCATTGTGGTCGGTCAGCTGTTGCTGGGCGACGAACCAGTAGCCGGACTTGCTGCTGTGGCTGCGGTACGCATCACCGCTGACGGCCGCGTCGTTACCGTTGGCATCTTCACGAACGTCGTCGGCCTTGGCGGTGCTTTTGTAGTAACCGACGCGGTACTCGCCCGGCAGGCTGTTGACGTTTGGCGACCACACCAGTTCGACTGGAATGATGGTGCCCTTGGTGCCGCTGCCGCTGAGCTTGAAGCCGTTGCCGGTTTCCAGTTGCGACGGGTTCTGGTTGTACGCGCCGATCTGCGCGTAGAGCTCGTCGTTGATGTTGTACTTCACGCGGATCGCCGCCTGGCTGACCGGCCAGTTGTACCAGATGCCGCCCACCCAGTTACCCACTTGCGAGCCGCAGAACGCCAGGTTCTGGAAGTCGCACGGGAAGCTGTTGAAGTCTTCGCCTTCGCCGAAGTAACCGGCCTTGACGTCCAGGGCGCCATCGAAATACTTCTGCTTGACCCACAATTGCGTCAGGCGCCAGGTCTGGCCCCGGCCCCAGACTTCCTGGGAAGAACTGAAGGTGCCAGCCCGTGGATCGCCGATGCGATCATTGGAGATGTTCTTGCCGCTACGCTCGGTGATCGCCAGTTTGAACTCGGCGTCTTTCCAGCCGAAGATCTTTTCCAGGTCCAGTTGCGCCCCCAAGGCAAACTGGTCGCTGTAGCGCGCAGTGGTGTCATCGTTGTAGCCGCCCTTGAGGTTGGAGCCGACTTCGCCCACGTACTCCAGGGTGAAATCGTAGCCCGCCTCGATCAGCTTGGTCCGCTCACCACCCCAGTCGCCCGTCATCCACTTCGACTCGGGGCTGAACGCTTCAGCAGCGTGCACGGTGCCAGCCAGGCTCATCGCCGCAATCGCTGACAATTGGCAGATCAGCTGAGCGTTGTTCTTCTTCTTCATCCCTACATCCTCGTTTTATTGTTATTAACTGTTTTTATCTAACGCGGTTTACAAATCCCCACTGCAGGAGCGAGCTTGCTCGCGAAAAACTTCAGGCCGACGCGGTGAATCAGACTGCCCGCGTAATCGTTCACGCCCATCGCGAGCTAGCTCGCTCCTACAGGGCTAACGCTTGCGGCCAGCCTGAGCGACCGTTCTTGTCCAACACGAGCAAGCTCGCTCGGACATCAGCGGCCTTTGAACTGGGTCACGTTGGCGTTGTGAGCCTCCGCCTTCGGAACACCGGCAACCCCCAGGCGCTCGCCGGTCTTGGCGTCGAATAACAAAACCTTCGACGGATCAAATTGCAGGGTCAGGGTCTCGCCGACATTCGGCGCGACGTCCGGCGCCAGGCGGCAGCAGACCTTGGTGTCGTTGAGGTTGACGAACACCAGGGTGTCGGGGCCGGTCGGTTCGGTCACCTGGACCTCAGCGCGAATGGTCGGCAGCCCGTTCGGCTCGTTGCCCGCCAGCACGATCTGCTCCGGACGCAGGCCCAGAATCACTTCACGATCTTCCAGACCGGCGTCCTGCATGCCCAGTGGCAACTCGCAACGGGCCTGGCCGCTGTCGAGCAATGCCAGCAGGCGACCGTCCTTGCGCTGCAAACGCAGGGGGATGAAGTTCATCGGCGGCGAGCCGATGAAGCTCGCCACGAACAGGTTGGCCGGGTTGTTGTAGATGTCTTTCGGCGTGCCGAACTGCTGGATGATCCCGTCTTTCATCACCGCCACTTTGTCGCCCAGGGTCATCGCTTCGATCTGGTCGTGGGTCACGTAGACCGTGGTGGTTTTCAGACGCTGGTGCATCAATTTCATTTCGGTGCGCATCTCGACCCGCAGCTTGGCGTCGAGGTTGGACAGCGGCTCATCGAACAGGTAAATCTTCGGCCGCCGCGCCAGTGCCCGACCCATGGCCACACGCTGTTGCTGGCCGCCAGAGAGTTGGCCAGGTTTGCGGCTGAGCAGGTGTTCGATTTGCAGCAGCTTGGCCACGCGAGCAACTTCTTCGTCGATTTCGGCCGTTGGCATTTTGCGAATCTTCAAGCCGAAAGCGATGTTGTCGCGCACGCTCATGGTCGGGTACAGCGCGTAGGACTGGAACACCATGGCGATGTCGCGATCCTTGGAGCTCATGCCGCTGATGTCGGCGTCGTCCACCAGGATCGCGCCGCCGCTGATGTTCTCCAGGCCGGCGATGCAGTTCATCAGCGTGGACTTACCGCAGCCCGACGGACCGACCAGGATCAGGAACTCACCGTCATTGATCTTCAGTTCGATGTTCTTCAGGGTATCCGGCAAGCCGGCACCGTAGGTCTTATTGACGTTACGTAATTCGAGAGTTGCCATGTTCTACCCCTTGACCGCGCCGGACGTCAGCCCACGCAGGAAATACTTGCCAGCGAATATGTAGACCAGCAGTGTCGGCAGCCCGGCGATCATCGCGGCAGCCATATCAACGTTGTATTCCTTGGCCCCGGTGCTGGTGTTGACCAGGTTGTTCAGGGCCACGGTGATCGGTTGTGCATCGCCGCTGGCGAACACCACGCCGAACAGGAAGTCATTCCAGATCTGCGTGAACTGCCAGATCAGGCAGACCATGACGATAGGGATCGACATCGGCAGCAGGATCTTCCAGAAGATCGTGAAGAAGCCCGCGCCATCCAGGCGTGCCGCCTTGACCAGCGCATCCGGAATGCTCACGTAGTAGTTGCGAAAGAACAGCGTGGTGAACGCCAGGCCGTAGACCACGTGCACCAGCACCAGGCCGGTGGTGGTGTTGGCCAGGCCGAGCTTGCCGAGGGTGAACGAGGCTGGCAGCAGGACGGTCTGGAACGGCAGGAAGCAGCCGAACAGCAACAGGCCGAAGAACAGTTGCGAGCCACGGAAGCGCCACATCGACAGCACGTAGCCATTCATTGCACCTATGAAGGTGGAGATCAGCACTGCGGGCACGGTGATTTTCACCGAGTTCCAGAAGTAACTGCCGACACTGTCCCAGGCCTTGAGCCAGCCAATGCCATCGATCACGGTTGGCCAGCTCAGCAGGTTGCCGGTGCGGATGTCCTCGGGGGTTTTGAAGCTGGTCAGCAGCATCACCACCAGCGGGATCAGGTAGACCGCGGCGGCCAGCAACAACGTGGCGTAAATGGCGATGCGGCTGAAGCTGAGCGCCGGTTTGCCCAGTTGATTACTCATGGCGTTTGCCTCGCAGTTCCGAGTACAGGTAAGGCACCAGGATCGCCAGGATCGCGCCGAGCATCATCATGGCGCTGGCCGAACCAATGCCCATCTGGCCACGGCTGAAGGTGAAGGAATACATGAACATCGCTGGCAGGTCGGACGAGTAGCCCGGGCCGCCTGCGGTCATTGCAGCCACCAGGTCGAAGCTCTTGATCGCGATGTGCGCGAGGATCATGAAGGCGCTGAAAAATACCGGGCGCAGGCTCGGCAACACGATCTTCAGGTAGATGGTCGGCAAGCTCGCGCCGTCGACTTGCGCGGCACGGATGATCGATTGATCGACACCGCGCAGGCCGGCCAGGAACATCGCCATGACAAACCCGGAGGCTTGCCATACGGCAGCGATGACCAGGCAATAGACGACGCGATCCTGATCCACCAGCCAGTCGAGCCGAAAACCTTCCCAGCCCCAGTCACGCAGCATCTTGTCCAGGCCAAGGCCTGGATTGAGCAGCCATTTCCAGGCGGTACCGGTGACGATCATCGACAGCGCCATCGGGTACAGGTAGACGGTGCGAATGAAGCCTTCCTTGCGAATGCGCTGGTCCAGCAGCACCGCCAGGAACACCCCCAGCACCAGGCTGATGCCGATGAACATGCCGCCAAACAGGGCGAGGTTCTTGCTCGCGACCCACCAGCGGTCGTTGTCCAGCAGCCGGGTGTACTGCTGCAGGCCGACCCATTTGTAGCTCGGCATGAAGCTGGAATTGGTGAAGGACAGGACGAATGTCCAGATGATGTAACCGTAGAAACCAACCAACACGATGAGCATGCTCGGCGCGAGTACCAACTTGGGTAACCAGCGTTGCAGCGCATCGAACGGTGAGGCTTTGCTGAAAACCGCCACAGAGCTCATCGGGATAATCCAGGTTTAAATATAAAGGATCGAAGTGCGATCCCTCGTAGGAGCTGCCGCAGGCTGCGATCTTTTGATTTTGTTTTTTTACAATCAAGATCAAAAGATCGCAGCCTGCGGCAGCTCCTACCAGGGGCTCACTCGCTGTCGGGGATTACTGGGCCGCTTTGACAGCCGATGCCAGTTGGGCGCTGGCCTTGGCCGGGTCAGCATCCTTGTCGTTCATGAAGTTGGTGACCACGTCGAAGATCGCACCCTGCACGGCCAGGGAGGTGGCCATGTTGTGCGCCATGCTCGGTTGCAGGCCGCCGGTCTTCTCGTCAGCCAGGAAGTCCTTGGCTGCGGTCTGGGCGCAGGAATCGAAGCCCAGGGCGCTCATGTCGTTGAGCATGTCGGTGCGCACCGGAATCGAGCCTTTGTTCATGCTGAAGACTTTCTGGAAATCGGTCCCCAAGGCGACCTTGGCCAGGTCTTGCTGAGCGGCGATGTCGCCTTTGCGATCGGCCTTGAGCTTGAACACGGCCAGGGAATCGATGTTGTAGGTGAAGGCTTTTTCGGTGCCTGGGAACGGCACGCACTGGTAGTCCTTGCCGGCGACTTTCTTCGCCGCCGTCCATTCGCTTTTCGCCCAGTCGCCCATCATCTGCATGCCGGCCTTGCCGTTGATAACGTCGGCGGCAGCGATGTTCCAGTCACGACCGGCGCGGTTCTGGTCCATGTAGCCGGTGAGCTTTTTCAGTTCGGTAAAAGCCTTGGTCATTTCAGCGCCAGACAGGGTTTTCTGGTCCAGGTCTACCAGGGCTTTCTTGTAGCCTTCGGCGCCCATGGTCGAGAGCACCACGTCTTCGAATACAGTGCTGTCCTGCCAAGGCTGACCGCCGTGGGCCAGGGCGATGAAGCCGGCGGCCTTGAGCTTGTCGCCGGCGGCGTAGAATTCTTCGAGGGTGGTGGGAGCCTTGTCGATACCGGCTTTCTTAAAGACTTCCGGGTTGATCCACAGCCAGTTGACGCGGTGGATGTTCACCGGCACGGCAACGTAGTCACCTTCGTACTTGACGGTGTCGGAGACCTTCTTCGACAGCAGGCCGTCCCAGTTTTCCGCCTTGGCGACGTCGGTCAGGGTGTCGGTACTGAGCAGGCCGGTGCTGCCCCATTCCTGGATGTCGGGGCCCTTGATCTGGGCAACGCCAGGCGGGTTACCGGCGACGGCGCGGCTTTTCAACACGGTCATGGCCGTTGAACCGCCCCCCCCGGCAACGGCGCCGTCTTTCCAGGTGAAGCCGTCTTTTTCAACTTGAGCCTTGAGTACATCGACCGCTGCTTTTTCACCACCCGACGTCCACCAGTGAACCACTTCCACCGAACCTTTGGCATCGGCGGCAAGAGCACTGAGAGGGAGCGCAGACAGGGAGGCAAGAGAAATGAGCGTAGCGAGGCGAGAAATCGCATTCATCTGGAAGTACCTTTCTTGTTGTTATGCATGCAAGTCTGGTGCTTGCGCTGCATGGATTTTAAACAGGAGTCAGCCCCTCGCAGGTAACGAAGGGACGCTGGAATGTCACCACATGGTTACACAGGAACGCCCTGGGACACCTGCCCCAGAGCGGTGGCCAGGCTCGGCGCCAGGGGCAGGCCGGGAATAAGGACGGCCTGCCAGGCGTGATACAGGTCGGGTTTGCCCGGCCAGATATCGGCACTGGCACGGTTTTGCGGGTCCAGTTCGTGATGCCAGCTGCCGGCTTCGCGATCGATGAAGTGACGGTCACAGAATTCCCAGAACAGCCGGTACCAGGCTTCGTACTGGCTGTCGCCGGTGCGCTTGAGCAATGCGCTGGCGGCGGCGCTGGCCTCGCAATGGGTCCAGTGCAGACGGTGCCGCACCACCGGGCGATTGTCCCAGTCGAGGGTGTAGACAAGGCCGGGTGCACCATCGACCTCCCAACCGTGACGGCAGTTGTGCTCGAAGAGTTTTTGCGCGTCGGTGACCAGCCAACCCGGCGTGAGCATGCCGGCCTGGACCCGTGCCGCTTCGAGGTGCAGCAACAGCCGCGCCCACTCGAACCCGTGGCCGGGTGTGGTGCCGTAGGGGCGAAAACCGTCCGCCGGGTTGTCGTGGTTGTACTCGCGCAGAGGCTGCCAGTCGCGGTCGAAGTGTTCGACCACCAGGTAGTCGTTGGCGGCGGCGTGACCATGGATCACCCGCTCGACAATGCGCTGGGCGCGGCACAGCCAGCGTTTGTCCGTGGTGACATCGGCCAGGGCGAGGAAGGTTTCGGTGGCGTGCATGTTGCTGTTGGCGCCGCGGTAGCGCTCCTCTTCACTCCAGTCGCGATTGAAGGATTCGCGCAGGGCGCCCTCCTCTTCACTCCAGAAACGCGTGTCGATAATGTTGATCGCGTCAGCGAGCAAGGCGTGCGCGCCAGGCCGTTGCGCGACGACAGCGGAGCTGGCAGCCAAAGCGACGAAGGCGTGCAGGTAGGCGGCCTTGCCGGTGTTGCCGTCCTGGTGTTCGGCCACGGCGAACCAGCCACCATGCTCGGCATCGCGCATTGGCCCGCTGAGGGCCTTGACGCCATGGTCTACCAGCTCGGCAAAGCCCGGCAGGCCCTGGATGTGAGCCATGGCAAAGCTGTGGGTCATGCGTGCGGTGTTCATGGTTTCGGCGCGGGCATTGGCCGGGAGGCGGCCCTTTTCATCAAGGTTACCGAAGCCTTCAGGCAGTCTGGAGGCTTTAGCGAACGCCAGCAGGCGCAAGCCTTCGGCGGCCAGCCATTGCTGATGCGCGGGGGCGTTCAGCCAGCTGCTGAAGGCGGGTTGGAAGGTGTGCATGGTGTGCCTTTTTTGTTGTTATGACTGGGGGCAGTCTAAACAACGGGGGGTGGCGGGCTTGTAACGAAGGGGGCGGGTTATGTCACCACTTTGTGACATTTGATCTGGGTATGGGTTGGATCGACTGACGCCTTCGCGGGCAAGCCCGCTCCCACAGGGTTATGCACACAATTTGAGAATGCAGGTAATCCTGTGGGAGCGGGTCGCCCGCGAAGAACGATTACGCGGTGTACCTACTCAACACTACGCGGCAACTGTAACGTCACCCGCAACCCACCTTCACGCAGGTTCTGCAGGCTGACTTCGCCGCCATGACTGTGGGCGATATTGCGCGCAATGCCCAACCCCAACCCATACCCCTGCTGCTGCCCTGCCAGCCGGAAGTGCGGTTCGAACACCTGCTCCAAACGCTGCTCCGGCACACCCGGGCCTTCATCATCGACATGCAGGATGAACGCGCTTTCATCGTCATCGATATGCAAGTGCGCGTTCTGCCCGTACTTCAAGGCATTGTCGATCAGGTTGCCAATGCACCGCTTCAGTGCCAGCGGCTTGCCAGGGTAGGCGGCCAGCGCCCGGCCCTGCTGGGTGACGCGACCGTTGCCGTTGGGCGCCAGGTACGGCTCCACCAGGCAATCGAGCACGTGATTGAGGTCCACCGCCTCGATGTTCTCGTGGATGTCGGTGTCTTTCACGCATTGCAGCGCACCTTTGACCAGCAATTCCAGCTCATCCAGATCGCGGCCGAACTTGGCTTGCAACTGTTCGTCCTCGAGCAATTCCACGCGCAGGCGCAACCGGGTAATAGGCGTTCGCAGGTCGTGGGAAATGGCACTGAACAACTGGCTGCGCTCGGTCAGGTAGCGGCTGATGCGCTCACGCATGGCGTTGAAAGCGCGGCCCACTTCGACCACTTCACTGCCACCGCCTTCAGCCACTGGCTCTACCTCGGCGCCCAGGGACATGTCTCGCGCGGCTCGCGCCAGGCGCTTGAGCGGCCGGCTTTGCCAGTGCACCAGCAAGCCGATGAACAACAGCAAAAAGCCACTGGTGAGCACGATGAACCACACTTGCTGCGCAGGCAGGCCCTGCTCTTCCAGGCTGGTGTAGGGCTCGGGCAGGAGCGAGGCGATGTACAACCATTCGCCGGGCGCCATCTGGATCTGCGTGACCAGCACCGGTGGATTCACCGGCTCCAGGGTCAGCGCGTAATGCGCCCAGGAGCGTGGCAACTCGTCGAGTTTCAGGCCGCCGTTGAAAATTCGCAGGTCCTCGGGGCTGACGAAGGTCACGGAGATGTCCGCGTCCTGTCCCAGGGACTGGCGCAACACTTCGTCCACCGCCTTGAGCACCGCCGCTTTACGCGGGGTGATCGGCAGCACTTCCATGCCCAGGGGTTTGTCGTTGAGCGTCACGACAAAACGGGTGCCGCCCATGCTGCGCAACTGGTCAAGGACCAGCGGCCTGAAGGCGACGGGCAGGGATCGAAAGTAACTGACGCTGGCGGTCATTGAGTGCGCGAGGCTGCGGGCACTGGTGACCAGGCCTTCGAGCTGGGTAGCACGCAGCTGCGACACCCAGATCACGCTCGACAACGCCTGCGCAAACAACACCGCCAACAGTGTCAGCAGCAACATCCGCCCCAGCAGCGAACGCGGCACCGGCACCCTGGCCGCCAGTTTGCGCAGGAACTCAGTGACCATTGCTGGCAACCACATTGGCTGCCAGCTGATAGCCGCTGCCGCGCACGGTGCGGATCAGCCGTGGCGGTTTTTCCGTGTCGCGCAGGCGTTGGCGCAGGCGGCTGACCGCCATGTCGACGATACGATCCAGGGGCATCAGGTCGCGGCCACGGGTGGCGTTGCCGATGGTGTCGCGGTCGAGGATTTCCTGGGGGTGATCGAGAAACAGTTTGAGCAAGGCGAAATCGGCGCCGGAGAGAATGACTTCCTCGCCGTCGGTGTGGAACAGCCGGTGGCTGACCATGTCCAGGCGCCAGTCATCGAAGGCCAGCACCTCACCGCCGGAGCGTTCCTGAGCAAATTGTGCGCGCCGCAGCAGCGCCTTGATCCGCGCCTGCAGTTCCCGGGGACTGAAGGGTTTGCCGAGGTAATCGTCGGCACCGAGCTCCAGGCCGATGACGCGGTCAGCTTCATCGGAGCTGGCGGTGAGCATGATGATGGGCACCTGGGCCTGCCGCGGATGCTGGCGAATCCAGCGGCACAGGCTGAAGCCGTCTTCATCGGGCAGCATCACGTCGAGGATCACCAGGTCGCTCGGCGCCTCGTTCATGGCCTGCCGGAAGCCGGCGCCGTCCGGTGTGGTACGCACCTGGAAACCCGCGCGGGTCAGGTAGGTATCCAGCAACTCGCGTATTTCCTGATCGTCATCGACCAACAAAATCGACTTGTTGACTGAGCTCACGGGGCGGCGTCCTTGTTGTTTGAGTTGGGCGGATTATGCCTGATGAACCTCAGAAATTTATTGCCTGTTCGGACCCCATCGCGGGCAAGCCCGCTCCCACAAGGTCATGCGCACATTTTCAGATGCAGGTAATCCTGTGGGAGCGTGGCTTGCCCGCGATGGAGGCGACGCGGTTTCAGGCCTGGTCCAGCGCCACACCCGCACCCATCAGCCCGGAATACGGCGCCGTCACCAGCCACACCGGGATGCCCTTGAAGTAATCGCTCATGCACCCCTTGTCGGCAAAACACCGGGCAAACCCGCTTTCAATGAAGAAATCGGCAAAGCGCGGAATCACCCCGCCGACGATGTACACGCCGCCCCGTGCGCCAGTGGTGAGCACGTTATTGCCCGCCACACGACCGAGCCAGCAGCAGAATTGCTCCAGCACTTCCAGCGCAACCGGGTCGCCGGCCAGGCCGGCGGCGGTGATCGACTCCGGGGTATCGAGCACCGCTTCGTGCCCGTCCACCGCACAAATTGCCCGGTACACCCGCGGCAAGCCACCGCCACTCAACGCCGTCTCGGCGCTGACATGCCCGATCTCATTAAAAATATGCTGCCACAGCTGGGTTTCCCGCAGGCTGCTCAGGGGCAGATCAACGTGACCGCCCTCCCCGGGCAAGGCGGCAAAACGCCCGGCGCCCAGGTCAAGCAAGGTGCCGACTCCCAGGCCGGTGCCCGGACCGATGACCACCGCCGGGCGCAACGGCTCCGGCGTGCCTGGGCACACCACCCGAAACTCGTCCGGCTGCAACCGGGTCATGCCCAGCGCCATGGCTGAGAAATCATTGACCAGCAGCAGCTCATCCACCTGCAGGATCTGGCAGAACGCCTTGCGACTGAGTCGCCAGTGATTGTTGGTGAACTTGAATTCGTCGCCGCTCACCGGGCCAGCCACCGACAGGCACACCGAGCCGATGGAGCCCGGCGCCAGGTCGAGCCCGCTCAGGTAGAGGGCAATGGCCTCCTCCGGACTGGCGTGATCGGCCGTCGCCAGCACCTGGATGGCTTCCAGTTGCTGGTCTTTCCACAACGCAAACCGTGCGTTGGTGCCACCGATGTCACCGACCAAAGCCAGTTTCAATTAAGCGTCTCCAGGGCAGAAGTGAAGGCGCTGGCGCCCTGCTCCGCCGAGCTGAAGGCCATGCGCATGAAACCAAACAGTTCGCGACCGCTGCCGATGTTATTGCCCAACAGGCCCTTGGCAGGTTCGCGCGCTGCAAATTCGTCGGCGTCCACCTTAAGCTCCAGGGTGCCTTTGACGCCATCGACGCGGATGATATCGCCCTCTTGCACCCGGGCCAAAGCGCCGCCGACATAAGCTTCAGGGCTGACGTGAATGGCCGCCGGGATTTTCCCCGAGGCGCCGGACATGCGCCCGTCGGTCACCAGCGCCACTTTGAAGCCACGGTCCTGCAACACGCCAAGGAACGGCGTCATCTTGTGCAGTTCCGGCATGCCGTTGGAACGCGGGCCCTGGAAGCGCATCACGGCAACGAAATCCTTCTCCAGCAGACCGGCCTTGAACGCATCGGCCAGGTCCTGCTGGTCCTGGAACACCATCGCTGGCGCCTCGACTATCTGGTTCTCCAACGCCACTGCCGAGACTTTCATCACGCCGCGCCCGAGGTTGCCTTCCATCACGCGCAGGCCGCCCTCGGGGGAAAACGCCCGGGCCACCGGACGCAGGATGCTCTCGTCGAGACTGTCGGTCGGGCCTTCGCGCCACACCAGCTCGCCGTTATCCAGGAAAGGCTCCAGGGTGTAGCGGCTCAGGCCATGACCCAGCACGGTGTTGACGTTTTCATGGAGCAACCCGGCCGCCAACAGTTCGCGGATCAGGAACGACATGCCGCCCGCCGCCTGGAAGTGGTTGATGTCGGCTTTGCCGTTGGGGTACACGTGGCTCAGGGTTGGCACCACCTCGGAGAGGTCGGCCATGTCCTGCCAGGTCAGCTGGATACCGGCCGCCATCGCGATGGCTGGCATGTGCAGGGTGTGGTTGGTCGAGCCGCCGGTGGCATGCAGCGCCACGATCGAGTTGACCAGCGAACGCTCGTCGACGATTTCGCCGATGGGCATGAAGTCGCCATTCTGCTTGGTCAGGCGGGTCACCTGATGTGCCGCTTCGCGGGTCAAGGCTTCGCGCAACGGCGTATTCGGGTTGACGAAGGAAGCACCCGGCAAGTGCAGGCCCATCACTTCCATCAACAACTGGTTGGTGTTGGCGGTGCCGTAGAAGGTGCACGTACCCGGGCTGTGGTAAGACTTCATTTCCGATTCCAGCAGCTCTTCGCGGCTGGCCTTGCCTTCGGCATAGCGCTGGCGCACATCGGCTTTCTGCTTGTTGGAAATACCCGAGACCATCGGCCCGCCGGGGACAAAGATGGTCGGCAGATGACCGAAGCGCAGCGCCCCCATCATCAGGCCCGGCACGATCTTGTCGCAGATGCCCAGCATCAATGCGCCGTCGAACATGTTGTGGGACAGGGCCACGGCGGTCGATAGCGCGATCACTTCGCGGCTCGGCAGGCTCAGTTCCATGCCGGGCTCGCCCTGGGTCACGCCATCGCACATGGCCGGGGTGCCGCCGGCGAACTGGCCGACCGACCCGATCTCGCGCAGCGCCTTCTTGATCTGTTCAGGGAAGACTTCGTACGGCTGATGCGCCGAGAGCATGTCGTTATATGACGAAACAATTGCGATGTTGGCGGAGTTCATCATCCGCAGGCTGTGCTTGTCTTCAGTGCCGCAACCCGCCACGCCATGGGCGAAGTTGGCGCACTGCAGCTTGCCGCGCATCGGACCGTCGCTGGCAGCACCGCGAATGAGCGCAAGGTAAGCCTCGCGGGTTGCGCGGCTGCGGGCGATAAGCCGTTCGGTGACCTCAAGGACGCGGGGATGCATGTTTAGAACTCCAGGCTAACGGATGTGGCGACCTGATTGTCTATGCTGAACAAGCACCGCTGTGATTGGGATGACAGACGGTTTTCTTGATCGGTCGGACCAGTTGATTCAGGTCACTCGTTGTAGATTGAACAAAATATTGCCACTAAAAAGGCTTGTTTTCTATTTTTATGCGAATAATCTTGTAATTCCAACAACAAAACGACGGCGGCCCAGTTAAATGACTCTTCGAATTGCAATAAATGGTTTTGGCCGTATCGGCCGCAACGTCCTGCGCGCACTGTATACCCAAGGTTATCGCCAGGACCTGCAGATCGTTGCCATCAATGACCTGGGCGACAGTTCGATCAACGCTCATCTGCTCAAATACGACACCGTTCACGGCACGTTCGACGCCGATGTGCAGCACGATCAGGAAAGCCTGACCGTCAACGGCGACCGCATTGCCGTCAGCGCGATTCGCAATCCGGCAGAACTGCCCTGGGCTGCGGAAAAAATCGACGTGGTATTCGAATGCACCGGGCTGTTCACCGACCGGGCCAAGGCCGCCGCGCATATTACTGCCGGTGCGCGCAAAGTCATCATCTCGGCCCCGGCCAAAGGCGCCGACGCCACCGTGGTGTATGGCGTCAACCACGACATTCTGCGCCAGTCGCACCAGATCATTTCCAACGCTTCGTGCACCACCAACTGCCTGGCCCCCGTTGCGCAAGTGCTGCACCGCGAGCTCGGTATCGAAAGTGGCCTGATGACCACCATTCACGCCTACACCAACGACCAGAACCTGACCGACGTCTACCACACCGACCCGTACCGCGCCCGCTCGGCGACCCAGAACATGATCCCGAGCAAAACCGGGGCGGCTGAAGCGGTCGGGCTGGTGTTGCCGGAACTGGCGGGCAAACTGACGGGTATGGCGGTACGGGTGCCGGTGATCAATGTGTCGCTGGTCGACCTGACCGTGCAATTGAAACGCGAAGCCTCGGCTGATGAAGTGAACGCGCTGCTCAAGGAAGCCAGCCAGCATTCGAAGATCCTCGGCTATAACACCTTGCCGCTGGTCTCCAGTGACTTCAATCACAACCCGCTGTCGTCGATCTTTGACGCCAACCACACCAAATCCAGCGGCAAGCTGCTGAAGGTGCTGGCCTGGTACGACAACGAATGGGGCTTCTCCAACCGCATGCTGGATAACTGCCTGGCGCTGTGTAACGCCGAATAAATCGGCAACTCACCACGAATTCCCGTAGGAGCTGCCGCAGGCTGCGATCTTTTGACAGCAAAATCAAAAGATCGCAGCCTGCGGCAGCTCCTACGCAGATTTTCACGATTAAGCGCTTGACCATGACAGTAGATGATAAGCATTATCATTCGCTCGAAATGGATCAGGTCCTCCCGTGAGTCAATCGCGCTTCAATCATGTCTTCATCGCCCAGCGGATTTCCCTGCTGCGCACGCTGGAGCGGATGGTCAACAATCACAGCACCGCCGAAGACCTCTTGCAGGAAACCTACCTGCGAGTGACGCGTGCGCTCAGTGAACGGGCCATCGATCACCTTGAACCCTTTGTGTTCCAGACTGCCCGCAACCTAGCGCTTGACCACCTGCGCGCGCGGCGCGTCCAGTCGCGCACCCTGGTCGATGACGTGCCACCGGAGGTGGTCGAAAGTGTCGCAGCGCCGGTCAGCAGCGCCGAGGATGCCGCCCATGCCGAACAATTGCTGGAGCGCCTGAACGTGAGTCTCAATCAACTCAGCTCACGCCAACAGCAGATCTTCATCCTCAGTCGCCTGCATGGCCACAGTTACCTGGAAATTGCCGAGCAACTGGACGTCTCGATGAGCACCGTGCAAAAGGAACTGAAGCTGATCATGGCGATCTGCATCGGGGTCGCCGAACGCCTGAACGGCGACTGAGTTCGCGAGGCTTTGCTACCCTTGCGTCTTTTCACGCTCCACTAAAAAAACAGCAGTGCACAGACACTGCCGAGGAAAACCCGTGACGCACACCCGCCGCTCGCCTCCGCCCTCCCCGGCGCAGGACCGCGCCAACGCGATGGACCAGGCCCTGGACTGGCTCATCGTGCTGGGCAGTCCGAGCGAGGACCAGTCTCAGGCATTTCAGGCCTGGCTCGCCGCCGACCCGTTGAATGCCCAGGCGTTTGCCGAGGCGCAGGCGATATGGGATGGCCCGCAAGTGATGCTGAGCGCGCAGACACTGGCGGCCCGGCCGCCAAAGGTAACGGTGCTGTCGCGCCTGCGTCCGCACTGGAAACCCCTGGCAACCGCCGCCGTGCTGATCCTCGGCCTGTTCAGCTTCAGCAATCTGCCCATACGCCTGCAGGCCGATCACCTGACCGTCGTCGGGGAACGCCAGCGCCTGCAACTGGAGGACGGTTCAAAAGTCCTGCTCAATACCAACTCGGCGTTTTCCAGCACCATCAATGATCAGCAGCGCATTGCCCGCCTGTATCAGGGTGAAGCGTTTTTTGAAGTGGCGGTCAATCGTGGCCAGGCGCTGGAAATCGATGCCGGCCCGGTGAAGGCCAGCGTGCGCGATACCGCCTTTGCCGTGCGTTATCTGGACGGCGTGGCGCAGGTTCAGGTGCAGCGCGGGGATGTCGACCTGCGCGCCACGCGCGACGATGCAAGGGTGCGCCTGTCGGCCGGGGAAAGTATTCGCATCGGCCCCAACGGTTTTGACCGCCCGGCCAAACTCGACGCCGCCACCGAACTGGCATGGGTCCAGGGCCGCCTGGTGTTCGAGAATTGTCCGATGAGCCAGGTGCTGGCGGAACTGCGTCGCTATTACCCTGGCTGGATCATCAACAACAACGAGCAATTGGCGGACATCAACGTGACCGGCAATTATCGCCTCGACCAGCCGCTGGACGTGGTGCGCTCGCTGGCCCACATCACCTCGGCGCAACTCAGGGAATTCCCGGCGCTGGTGATTTTGAACTAAATGAGAATTATTTTTACTCGATAGCTGAAGCTCGTTCGTCTCGTTATAGTCAATGCAATTGATTCGCATCCACAAATGCCAATCAGCACCTATAAAGATTCGTGCGACACGGAGCGCTATCGATGTCCTCTCGCCTTACCCGCCAGTCCTCTACCCCTTCGCGCGTGCTGTCGCTGCTGACCGCCGCCATTCTGATGGCCGGCAGCGCGCCATTGCTGGCCGCCACCGCAGACGGCCAACAGACCCGCAACATCGGTGACTACGCTTTCGCCATTCCCCAGCAATCCCTGGTGTCGGCGCTGAATGCGTTTACCGCTGTGACGGGCTGGCAGGTCGGGTTTTCCGCCGAGCTGGCGCAAGGGGTGGCCTCGCCCGGCGTGCGCGGCTCCCTGCGGCCGGAAACCGCCCTCGATCGCCTGTTGGTGGGGACCAACCTGAGCTATCGCAAACTGGGCAACAACAACATCGTCCTGGCGTTGCGCAACAACACCGGCGCGCTGAACCTGCAGCAGGTGACTATCAGCGCGACCCGCCAGGAACAGGACGTGAGCAGCGTACCGAGCACGGTCACGGTGCACACCCGTGAAGAACTCGACCGCAACAACATCAACTCCATCAAGGACCTGGTGCGCTACGAGCCAGGCGTATCCGTAGGTGGCACAGGACAGCGCTCCGGCATCACCGGCTACAACATCCGCGGCATCGATGGCGACCGGGTGCTGACCCAGGTCGACGGTGTACAAGTGCCCGACGGTTTCTTTAACGGCCCCTACGCCCAGACCAATCGCAACTACGTCGACCCGGAAATCGTCAAGCGCGTGGAGATCCTCCGCGGCCCGGCCTCGGTGCTGTATGGCAGCAACGCCATCGGTGGCGCAGTCAGCTACTACACCCTCGACCCGGACGACATCATCAAACCCGGCCAGGATGTCGGCGCTCGCCTGAAGACCGGCTACAGCTCGGCCGACGAGAGCTGGCTGACCTCCGGCACCGTCGCCGGGCGCGCTGGCGACTTTGATGGCTTGCTGCACCTGAGCCAGCGCAACGGGCATGAAACCGAGTCCTATGGCGAGACCGGCGGCACCGGGCTCAATCGCACCGAAGCCAACCCGGAAGACGTGCGTACTACCAACATCCTCGCCAAGCTGGGCTGGGACTATGCCGAGGACGGGCGATTCGGCCTGACTTACGAGCACTATAAGGACGACCGTGACACCAACCAGCTGAGTGCGGTGGGCGGACCGTTCAACGCCGGGCGCGGTTTTGGCTTTTATAAAGCGCGCAGTGGCAACGAAACCATTACCCGCGAGCGCTTTGGCCTTGAGCACCGCTTCGGCCTCGACAGCGCGCTGGCGGACAACATCAAGTGGACCCTGAACTACCAGATCGCCAAGACCGATCAGAGCACCCAGGAAATCTACGCGCCGTCGCGCACCGTGCTGCGTAATCGCAACACCACGTACAAGGATCGCCAGTGGGTGTTCGATGCCCAGGCCGACAAGGCATTTGCCGTCGCCGCAACCGATCACCTCGTCACCTACGGCACCACCCTCAAGCAGGACAAGGTCACCGGCCTGCGCACCGGTGACGGCACCTGTCTGAGCGTGGCCGGCGCCTGCCGGGTGATCGGAGCGCCGAGCGCCGCCGACACCCTGACCCCGGCCAGCGATTTCCCGGACCCGACCATCAACACCTACAGCCTGTTTGCCCAGGATCAGATCAGCTGGAACAACTGGACCTTCGTACCCGGCCTGCGCTACGACTACACCCAGCTCAAGCCGCAGCTGACCGAGCGATTCCTGGCCACCGCCGATCAGAGCGGCAATGGCGAGGTGAATGACAGCACCAAGACCTGGCATCGCCTGTCGCCGAAGTTTGGCACCACTTACCAGTTCAACGACCACTACACCTGGTACGGCCAGTACGCCGAAGGCTTCCGCACACCGAGTGCCAAGGCCCTGTACGGCCGCTTCGAAAATACCTCTGGCGGTTATCAGGTCGCGCCCAACCCCAACCTCGAACCGGAAAAGAGCAAGAGCTACGAAACCGGCCTGCGTGGCCAGTTTGAAGCCGGCAACTTCGACGTCGCGGTGTTCCATAACAAGTACCGCGACTTCATCAACGAGAACGCCATTACCCCGGGTTACGACGAACTCACCTTCCAGAGCAACAACATCAAGCATGCCACCATCAAGGGTGTGGAGCTCAAGGGTCGCCTGAACCTGGACACATTCGGCGCGCCCGATGGCCTCTACACCCAGGGTTCGTTGTCTTACCTGTACGGTCGCAACGATGACAGCGGCGAACCGCTGAACAGCATCAACCCGCTGACCGGCGTATTCGGCCTCGGTTATGACCAGGACAAATACGGCGCACTGCTCAGCTGGACCCTGGTCAAACGCAAGGACCGGGTCGACAGCACCAACTTCAATACGCCTGATGGCACCAGCACCCAGTTCAAGACCCCGGGTTATGGCGTGCTCGACCTCGCCGGTTTCTACAAGGTGACCGACGATGTGACCGTCAACGCCGGCCTGTACAACCTGACCAACAAAAAGTACTGGCAGTGGGATGACGTGCGCGGCTACGACAGCGTGGGCGAAGCCTCGGTGACCCAGCCTGCCAACCTAGACCGCCTGACCCAGCCGGGGCGCAACTTCTCGGTCAATCTGGTGTGGGATATCTGATCCTGCGTGCCTCATTGCGCGGCGGCCTCTCCCCCCGCGCAACGAGGTTTTTTTACTGTCCGGCGCCTGTTCGTTCGTCTCGTTACCAAGCACCATTTTCTCTCAAGGATTTGTCATGACCACCCAGGACACTGCTCAACGCCCCGCTCTGCGTTCACAACGCTTGAACCAGATCACCCACGAACCACACACCAAACTCGATGCACTGGTCAAAGCCCACGCGCCTTTCGAAACCCAGGCCAACTTCGCCCGCTTCGTCGTCGCGCAGTACCTGTTCCAGTCGGAACTGGTGGCGCTGTACAACGACGCCGAACTGACCGCCATCGTCCCCGACCTGCCGGCGCGCTGCCGGGCGGAAGCGGCCAGGGCTGACCTGGCAGACCTCGACACCGAGGTACCGGCACCCGTGGCAGGCGCGGTGAACGCTCCAACCCAGGCCGAGGCCCTGGGCTGGCTGTTTGTGTCCGAAGGCTCGAAGCTGGGCGCGGCATTCCTGATCAAGCGCGCGGTGGGCCTGGGGCTGAGCGAGACTTTTGGCGCGCGCCACCTCGCTGAACCCGCCGGTGGTCGTGCTGAGGGCTGGAAGCGCTTCGTGAAGACCCTGGATGGACTGCAGTTGAGTGCACAGCAAGAAGCTGAACTGGATAAAGGTGCGATCGATGCCTTTAACCGCTTCACCGTGCTGCTGGAACAGGCCTATACCCCGGAATTTGCCTGACAGGTTAGAGCTGGCTTGCTTGTCTGTGGGAGCAAGGCTTGCCCGCGATTGAGGCGCCGCGATTGACAGGTTGGACCGCGGCATCGCTAACGCGGGCAAGCCTTGCTCCCACAGGACCGCGCCCCGGCTCCTCCCAAAAGGACCGCACCCTGGCTCCTCCGATCAAGCCCCACATGCGTTACCTTGAGCCCATGCCCTCATCTTCCAGACTCATACGTTTTCTTTTCGGCCTGCTGGCCTACGTCAGCCTGGGCATAGGCCTGGTCGCTATTGTGGTGCCTGGCCTGCCAACCACCGAGTTCATCCTGCTCGCCGCCTGGGCCGCTACCCGCAGCTCCCCACGCCTTAGCGCCTGGCTGGAGAACCACCGCCTGTTCGGCCCGATGCTCCACAACTGGCGCAACGGCAAGATCATCACCCGTCGCGCCAAAGTCAGCGCCACGGCCAGCATGTTGCTGTGCGCCGGGCTGATGCTGGTGATGCTCGATCACGGCTGGCCGATCTACCTGGCCATCGCCGGGATGAGCCTGGGCAACCTGTGGATCTGGTCGAGGCCCGAGTCCCTGGCGCACTCTTCCTGAAAGACCGAGTCCTGCCCATCGCCAGCCGGCTGGCTCCCACAGGTATTTGCCACAGTGACCCGGTTCAATGTGGGAGCGAGCTTCCCGACACCCAATGAACCCTCGCAAACGCTTGCGCTGACCGTTCATCGGCTTTTACTCATGCAAACCTTCCCCACGCCGATGCCTCTCCCATGGCGCTGAATGGACTTGGCGAACCGGGTCGGTCTCGACCCACAGCCAACACCTCATCCATTCGCGAGTTCGCCTTATGTTCGACTCTCTCTCCATCCGCCTGAAAATCGTGCTGCTGTCCGGCCTTTGCCTGCTGGGCGTGCTTGCCCTGATCGTGGGCATGAATATCTACCAGACCAACCAGAACGACGAACTGGTCAGCGCCTCCAGCAGCAAAATGCTCACCGACAGCGTGCAGAATCTGCTGCAAGCCAAAGCCGCAGAGCAAGCCGTGCGGGTGCAGAAGACCTTCGGCGAGAGCCTGACGGTGGTCACGGCTTTGGCGGATCAGATCCAGGACCTGCGCAGCATGGCGGCCAAGCGGTCGCTGGAAGCGGGGACTGTGCGTGAGGAATTGAACCAGAGCCTGCGAACCGCCTTCGAGCGCAACAGCAAAGTGCTGGGGATCTGGCTGGCATTCGAACCCAACGGCCTGGACGGCAAGGACAGCGAATTCGCCAACGACGCGGCGCGCCAGTCCAACGAGGCCGGGCGATTTGCCAGTTACTGGAGCCGTGCCGGTGGTGCCGGGATCAACACGATCATGGTCGAAGACGACATGACCAAGACCACCCTCAACATCAACGGCACGCCCTATAACAGCTGGTACACCTGCCCTCGCGACAGCAAGCGCACCTGCCTGCTGGACCCGTATGCCGATACCGTCAACGGCAAGGAAATGCTGATGACCACCATTTCCGTGCCGCTGCTGGTGGATGGCAAAACCATCGGCGTGGTCGGTGTGGATATCGCCCTCGATGCCCTGCAAGCGGCCGCTGTCGAATCCCAGCGTGACCTGTTCAACAGCGCCGGGCACATGCTGATCGTCTCCGGCAGTGGCGTGCTCGCAGGTTACAGCGTTGACGCCAGCAAGGTCGGCAAAAGCATCGGCGACACCTTGGGCAGCGATGGCAAGGAAGTGCTGCAGCTGCTCAGCGCTGGCACGCCGAAAATCCTCGAGCAGGGCGAGCTGATTCGTGCCGTGTATCCGGTCAGCCCGATTACTGATTCCAAGGCCTGGGGCGTGGTGATCGACCTGCCGAAAAACGTCTTGCTGGCCGATTCGGTGAAGCTGCAAGCGGTACTCGATGAGGCCCAGCAAAGCGGCACCATCAAAGCCGTGCTGGTGGCGGTGGCGGCTGGCCTGGTCGGCCTGTTGCTGATGTGGCTCACCGCCTCGGGCGTGACCCGGCCGATCAACAGCGTTGCCCAGATGCTCAAGGCGATTGCCAGCGGCGACGGCGACCTCACCCAGCGTCTGCAGTACAGCAAGAAAGACGAGCTGGGCGAATTGGTCAGCTGGTTCAACCGCTTCCTCGACAAGCTGCAGCCGACCATCGCGCAGATCAAACAGAGCATTACCGATGCGCGCGGCACGGCCGACCAGTCCTCGGAAATTGCCCGCCAGACCAGCGAAGGCATGCAGGTGCAGTTCCGCGAGATCGATCAGGTTGCCACTGCGTCCAATGAAATGAGCGCCACCGCCCATGACGTCGCCAACAGTGCCTCCAATGCGGCCAACGCCGCCAAAGGCGCCGACCAATCGGCCCGCGATGGCATGCAGATCATTGAGCGCAGCACCCGCGACATCAATCAACTGGCCGATGAAGTCAGCAAGGCGGTCACCGAAGTCGAAGCGTTGGCGGTCAACAGCGAGCAGATCGGTTCAGTGCTGGAAGTGATCCGCAGCATCGCCGAACAAACCAACCTGCTGGCCCTCAACGCCGCCATCGAAGCCGCACGCGCCGGCGAGAGTGGCCGTGGTTTTGCGGTGGTGGCGGATGAAGTGCGCAACCTGGCCAAACGTACCCAGGACTCGGTGGAAGAAATTCGCAGCGTGATCGAACGTATTCAGACAGGCACCCGCGGCGTGGTTGCCACCATGCACTCGAGCCAGACCCAGGCCCACAGCAACGCTGGCCAGATCCAGCAAGCGGTCCAGGCCTTGAGCAAGATCAGTGATGCGGTCACCGTGATCAGCGACATGAACCTGCAAATCGCCAGCGCCGCCGAGCAGCAAAGCGCCGTGGCCGAAGAGGTCAACCGCAACGTCTCGGCCATCCGCACCGTCACCGAAACCCTGACCGGGCAAGCGACCGAATCGGCACAGATCAGCAGCCACCTCAATTCGCTGACGACCCATCAGATGAAGCTGATGGATCAGTTCCGCGTCTGACAGGCCCCTGTGGGCGTGAGCCTGGAAATACTCGAACGAGGTCGCTTTACTGGAAATATCGCGCTGTTCGGTCCACTCTCGGACAGCGAAACGATTATCCAGGCCCCTGCCGGCGCTCCCGTCTGCGCGGCGACACCTGGCATTACCAACTGATACGGAGAGATGCCAATGGCTACGTTCGAGCCCGGTCACCTGCATATCGAGCGCACGGCGCTGAACAAGGATGACTACAGCTACGCGCTGAGCATCGACTATGAAGTGACCCAGGACCCCAAGGAAGGCGAAGGCATGCTGTTCAAGATGCATGGCTCGGTGCAGGGCAAGGAACTGCAGGAGGAGTTTTTCCTGCCCAAGGACCAGGCATTCGATTTCGCCCGCCATGCCACTCGCCTGGCGCAGACGCATGGCCTGCCCAAGGACGCCGGCATCGGCACGGTGCACAAGGCGTACGACCTGATGTTTGAAGACGTCCGGGCACAGCTCGACGTCAAATCCGGCGACCCGGTCAAACCCGAACACCTCGAATAACCGGCACAGCCCTGCAGGAGTAAAGCTGTAAGGGAGGCCTGAGGGAACAAAGCAAGCTTTGCTCCCACAGACCAATGCACACCAGGCAACCTTTGCTTCTGAAGGGCCGCGATATCAGCCCAGGATTTCACCTGCAGCCCTGCCCAAGGCATACTTGCCACCCTCCGCACGCCAGAACCCCATCGCCCCATGCGCATTCACGTCAGCTTCATCGACCGAGTCGGCATCACCCAGGAAGTTCTGGCGTTGCTCGGTGGGCGCAATCTCAACCTGGATGCGGTGGAAATGGTGCCGCCCAACGTCTACATCGACGCTCCGACCTTGAGCCCGGAAGTACTCGAAGAGCTGCGCGATGCGCTGTTCAGCGTGCGCGGCGTGCAGGCCGTGACGGTGGTGGACATCCTGCCTGGCCAGCGCCGGCACCTGCAGCTCGATGCCTTGCTGGCAGCCATGACCGACCCGGTGCTGGCGCTCGACAGTGCGGGCAATGTATTGCTGGCCAACCCGGCACTGATTGCCCTGTATGGTCGCGAACCGGCCGGGGAAAGCGTGGCGGAGCTGTTTGCCGACCCGGCGCTGCTCGACGCGTTGCTGGAGCACGGCTTTCGCCTGCCGCTGCGCGAGATCACCGTCAACGGCCAGACCCTGCTGCTCGACGCCACGCCCATTACCGACGCCGGTGCGTTGCTGACCCTGTATCAACCCAACCGTATCGGCGAGCGCCTGTCAGCGCTGCACCATGACCATGCCGAAGGCTTTGATGCGCTACTTGGCGAATCTCCCGCCATCCGCACCCTCAAGGCCCGTGCCCAGCGCGTGGCGGCCCTGGATGCGCCCCTGCTGATCCAGGGCGAAACGGGCACCGGCAAGGAACTGGTAGCGCGCGCCTGCCACGCCATCAGCGCCCGGTACAGTTCACCTTTCCTGGCGCTGAACTGCGCGGCATTGCCGGAGAACCTCGCCGAAAGCGAACTGTTCGGCTACGCCCCCGGGGCATTCACCGGAGCGCAACGAGGCGGTAAACCGGGACTGATGGAACTGGCCAACCAGGGTACGGTGTTTCTCGACGAGATCGGCGAGATGTCTCCCTACCTGCAGGCGAAACTGTTGCGCTTTTTGAATGACGGCAGCTTTCGGCGAGTCGGTGGTGACCGCGAAGTGAAGGTCAACGTGCGAATCCTCAGCGCAACCCACCGCGACCTGGAAAAAATGGTCAGCGAAGGCTCGTTCCGCGAAGACCTCTTCTACCGCCTGAATGTCCTGAATGTCGAAGTCCCGCCGCTGCGTGAGCGGGGCCAGGACATCCTCCTGCTGGCCCGTTACTTCATGCAGCAGGCCTGTGCACAGATCCAGCGCCCGGTGTGTCGCCTGGCGCCCGGGACTTATCCGGCGCTGCTGGGCAACCGCTGGCCAGGCAACGTACGGCAGTTGCAGAACGTGATTTTCCGCGCCGCTGCCATTTGCGAAAGCAGCCTGGTGGACATCGGCGACCTCGACATCGCCGGCACCTCGGTGGCACGCCAGAGCGACACCGAAGTCGACAGCCTGGAGCAGGCCATGGACGAGTTCGAGAAAACCCTGCTGGAAAAACTCTACGTCAGTTACCCCTCGACCCGGCAGCTCGCCAGCCGCCTGCAGACCTCCCACACGGCGATCGCGCATCGGCTGCGCAAGTACGGCATCCCCACCAGGCAGTAGCCGTCACAGAATGCTCACGCCTGGCCCCATCCTGTAGGAGCTGCCGAAGGCTGCGATCTCTTGACGTTGATACTGTGTTGCCTGCGACAAGATCGCAGCCTTCGGCCGCTCCTGCGGGACGAATTCCAATCGGAAGGCTTCTAACCTGCTTGGAAACGACCTCCAGCCGTACTGAAAGCGCTACAGCGGAACGATATCGCTACACTCTTCCCCAACCACCGGTGTGCAAGGCTTTGATCCAGATAGGCTTTTTTCCACGCCCCAAGCTGTAGCGATTTCGCTACACAAAAATCATTCCTCGTCGCCTTAAAATCACGCAACTCATTGTTTTATATGGCTTTTAAAACATTGGCCGCGATTTTGCTTATTACCCCTGCATAAATCAGGGCTAACGCCCCAAGCATTCAATCGCGTCCACCAGACGAGTCTGGCCCCCTTAGGAGTTTCCATGAGCGAGTTGCGTTTTACTGAAGATCACGAATGGCTGCGCACCGAAGCTGACGGCAGCGTCACAGTCGGCATCACCGCCTTCGCGCAGAACGCCCTGGGCGACGTGGTTTTCGTACAACTGCCAGAGCTGCAGTCCTACGAAAAGGGCGCGGAAGCGGCCACCGTGGAGTCGGTAAAAGCGGCCAGCGGCGTGTACATGCCCCTGGACGGTGAAGTGCTGCAAGTCAACCCGGCGCTCGACAGCAGCCCGGAACTGGTCAACGAAGATCCAATGGGTGAAGGCTGGTTCTTCCGCTTTCAGCCAACCGACGCCTCTGCCGTCGCCAAACTGCTGGATCAGGACGCTTACGACCGTCTGATCAAAGCCAACGCCGAAGCCTGAGGAGCGCCGACATGACTCAAGTAAACCCTGCCGTTGTAACCACAAGCACCGCCAACGAATTCATCGCGCGCCACATCGGCCCGCGCGCCGGCGATGAGCAAGCCATGCTCAATAGCCTCGGTTTCGACTCCCTGGAAGCCTTGAGCGCCAGCGTGATCCCGGAAAGCATCAAGGGCACCAGCGTGCTCGGCATGGACGACGGCCTGAGTGAAGCCGACGCCCTGGCCATGATCAAAAGCATCGCCGGCAAGAACCAGCTGTTCAAGACCTTCATCGGCCAGGGCTACTACGGCACCCACACACCGTCGCCTATCCTGCGCAACCTGCTGGAAAACCCGGCCTGGTACACCGCCTACACCCCGTATCAGCCAGAGATCTCCCAGGGTCGCCTCGAAGCATTGCTCAACTTCCAGACGCTGATCAGCGACCTGACCGGCCTGCCGATCGCCAACGCTTCGCTGCTCGATGAAGCCACCGCTGCAGCCGAAGCCATGACTTTCTGCAAGCGCCTGAGCAAGAACAAAGGCAGCCACGCGTTCTTTGCATCGGTTCACTGCCACCCGCAGACCCTCGACGTGCTGCGCACCCGTGCCGAGCCTCTGGGCATCGACGTGGTCGTCGGCGACGAGCTTGAGCTGACTGACGTGACGCCGTTCTTCGGCGCACTGCTGCAGTACCCGGCAAGCAACGGTGATGTCTTTGACTACCGCGCACTGACCGAACGCTTCCACGCCGCCAACGCTCTGGTGGCGGTTGCCGCTGACCTGCTGGCCCTGACGGTGCTGACCCCGCCAGGCGAATTCGGCGCCGACGTGGCCATCGGCAGCGCCCAGCGTTTCGGCGTGCCGCTGGGCTTCGGTGGCCCGCACGCAGCGTACTTCTCTACCAAAGATGCATTCAAGCGTGACATGCCGGGCCGCCTGGTGGGCGTTTCCGTCGACCGTTTCGGCAAGCCGGCCCTGCGCCTGGCGATGCAGACTCGCGAGCAACACATCCGCCGCGAGAAGGCCACCTCGAACATCTGCACCGCGCAGGTTCTGTTGGCCAACATTGCCAACATGTACGCCGTGTATCACGGTCCAAAAGGCCTGACGCAGATCGCCAAGCGCATTCATCACCTGACGGCGATCCTCGCCAAAGGCTTGAGCGCACTGGGGCTGAACGTCGAGCAAGAAAACTTCTTCGACACCCTGACGCTCAACACTGGCGCCCACACCGCCAAGCTGCACGACCAGGCGCATGCGCAGCAGATCAACCTGCGCGTCGTCGATGGCGAACGTCTGGGCCTGTCCCTTGACGAAACCACGTCGCAAGCTGATGTCGAAACACTGTGGGCCCTGTTCGCCGACGGCCAGGCGCTGCCGGACTTCTCCGCCCTCGCTGCTGCAGTGGTCAGCACCATCCCGGCTGCGCTGGTTCGTCAAACGCCGATCCTCAGCCACCCGGTATTCAACCGTTATCACTCGGAAACCGAGCTGATGCGCTACCTGCGCAAGCTCGCCGACAAGGACCTGGCCCTGGATCGCACCATGATCCCGCTGGGTTCGTGCACCATGAAACTCAACGCTGCCAGCGAAATGATCCCGGTGACCTGGGCTGAATTCGGCGCCCTGCACCCGTTCGCCCCGGCCGAGCAAAGTGCCGGCTACCAGCAACTGACCGACGAACTTGAAGCGATGCTCTGCGCCGCGACCGGCTACGACTCCATCTCCTTGCAGCCGAACGCCGGTTCGCAAGGTGAATATGCCGGGCTGCTGGCTATTCGCGCTTACCACCAGAGCCGTGGCGAAGACCGTCGCGACATCTGCCTGATCCCGTCGTCTGCCCACGGCACCAACCCGGCGACGGCCAACATGGCCGGCATGCGCGTGGTCGTGACCGCCTGCGATGCCCGCGGCAACGTCGACATCGAAGACCTGCGCGCCAAGGCCATCGAGCATCGCGAACACCTTGCGGCGCTGATGATCACCTACCCGTCGACCCACGGCGTTTTCGAAGAAGGCATCCGCGAAATCTGCGGGATCATTCATGACAACGGCGGCCAGGTGTACATCGACGGCGCCAACATGAACGCAATGGTCGGCCTCTGCGCACCGGGCAAGTTCGGCGGCGACGTCTCGCACCTGAACCTGCACAAGACGTTCTGCATCCCTCACGGTGGTGGCGGCCCGGGCGTTGGCCCGATCGGCGTCAAATCGCACCTGACTCCGTTCCTGCCGGGTCACGGCACCATGGAGCGTAAAGAAGGCGCGGTCTGCGCAGCACCGTTCGGCAGCGCGAGCATTTTGCCGATCACATGGATGTACATTCGGATGATGGGCGGCGCGGGCCTCAAGCGTGCTTCGCAGCTGGCGATCCTGAACGCGAACTACATTTCCCGTCGCCTCGAAGAGCACTATCCAGTGCTCTACACCGGCAGCAATGGCCTGGTAGCCCACGAGTGCATCCTGGACCTGCGTCCACTCAAAGACAGCAGCGGCATCAGCGTCGATGACGTGGCCAAGCGCCTGATCGATTTCGGTTTCCACGCACCGACCATGTCGTTCCCGGTCGCTGGCACCCTGATGATCGAGCCGACCGAAAGCGAATCCAGGGAAGAACTGGACCGCTTTTGCGACGCCATGATCCGCATCCGCGAAGAAATCCGCGCAGTGGAAAACGGCACGCTGGACAAGGACGACAACCCGCTGAAGAACGCTCCGCACACTGCGGCGGAACTGGTCGGCGAGTGGACTCACCCGTACAGCCGTGAGCAGGCGGTCTACCCTGTAGCATCGCTGATCGAAGGCAAGTACTGGCCACCGGTCGGTCGCGTCGACAACGTGTTCGGTGATCGCAACCTGGTGTGCGCCTGCCCGTCGATCGAAAGCTACGCTTAAACCAATGAGGGGCGGGTGCGCCTGCCCCTCTTTCTCAAGAACACCACAAAACCTGTGGGAGCTGGCTTGCCTGCGATGGCGGCCTGTCAGACAGCGTCGATGGCGACTGAACCAACGCCATCGCAGGCAAGCCAGCTCCCACAGGACCGTGTCCAGTTAAAAATTCCGCCAATTCCCATAACAAGAAACCGGAGAACAACCATGGCTTTAAGCGTGTTCGACCTGTTCAAGATTGGCATCGGCCCCTCCAGTTCCCACACCGTCGGCCCAATGCGCGCTGCCGCGCGTTTCGCCGAAGGCTTGCGCCGTGAAGGGCTGCTGGCTGCAACCGCCTGCGTCAAGGTCGAGCTCTACGGCTCACTCGGTGCCACCGGCAAAGGCCACGGCAGCGACAAGGCCGTGTTGCTCGGGCTGGAAGGCGAACACCCGGACACCGTGAACACCGAAACCGTCGCTGCTCGCCTGCAAGAGATTCGCGGCAACGGTCGCTTGAACCTCCTGGGTCAGCACAGCATCGCGTTCAACGAGAAAGAACACCTGGCGATGATTCGCAAACCGCTGCCTTATCACCCCAACGGCATGATTTTTCGTGCGTTCGATGCTGCCGGTTTGCAAACCCGCAGCCGCGAGTACTACTCGGTAGGCGGCGGGTTTGTGGTCGATGAGGATGCAGCCGGTGCCGACCGCATTGTCGAAGATGCCACCAAACTGACGTTCCCGTTCAAGAGCGCCAAGGACCTGCTGGGGCATTGCGCGACCTACGGCCTGTCGATCAGCCAGGTAATGCTCACCAATGAAAGTGCCTGGCGACCTGAAGCCGAAACCCGCGCCGGCCTGCTGAATATCTGGCAAGTGATGCAGGATTGCGTGGCCGCCGGTTGTCGCAACGAAGGCATCCTGCCCGGTGGTTTGAAGGTCAAGCGTCGCGCTGCGGCGCTGCATCGGCAATTGTGCAAGAACCCCGAATCGTCCTTGCGCGATCCGCTCTCGGTACTGGACTGGGTCAATCTGTATGCCCTGGCGGTCAACGAAGAAAACGCCAACGGCGGACGAGTCGTGACGGCGCCCACCAACGGCGCGGCGGGTATTATCTCGGCGGTGCTGCATTACTACATGCGCTTCATTCCCGGCGCGAACGATGACGGCGTGGTGCGCTTCCTGCTCACCGCAGCGGCCATTGGCATTCTGTACAAGGAAAACGCCTCGATCTCCGGTGCCGAAGTCGGCTGCCAGGGCGAAGTAGGAGTGGCCTGTTCCATGGCGGCGGGTGCCTTGTGCGAAGTCCTCGGCGGCAGCGTGCAGCAAGTGGAAAACGCCGCGGAAATCGGCATGGAACACAACCTCGGCCTGACCTGCGACCCCATCGGCGGCCTGGTGCAAGTGCCTTGCATCGAACGCAATGCGATGGGCTCGGTCAAGGCCATCAATGCGGTCCGCATGGCCCTGCGCGGTGACGGGCAGCACTTCGTCTCCCTCGACAAAGTCATCCGCACCATGCGCCAGACCGGCGCCGACATGAAAAGCAAATACAAGGAGACCGCCCGCGGCGGTCTGGCGGTCAACATTATCGAATGCTGATGCGCGCGCATTGGCCTCTGCACATTTTTTCAGGAGCACAACATGTCCACCGAACAATTGCTGACTACCCCGCTGCACGCCCTGCACATCGAACTCGGCGCGCGCATGGTGCCGTTCGCCGGCTACGACATGCCGGTGCAATACCCGCTGGGCGTGATGAAAGAACACCAGCACACCCGCGACCAGGCCGGGTTGTTCGATGTCTCGCACATGGGCCAGATTCGCCTGACCGGCGCCAAGGCTGCCGAGGCCCTGGAAACCCTGGTACCGGTAGACATCATCGACTTGCCGGTGGGCATGCAGCGCTACGCGATGTTCACCAACGAGGCCGGTGGCATTCTCGACGACCTGATGGTCGCCAACCTGGGCAACGACGAACTGTTCCTGGTGGTCAACGCCGCCTGCAAGGACCAGGACCTGGCGCACCTGCGCAAGCACATCGGCGAGCAGTGCACCATCGAGCCGCTGTTCGAAGAGCGTGCGCTGCTGGCCTTGCAAGGCCCGGCCGCCGTGACCGTGCTCGCGCGCCTGGCGCCTGAAGTGGCGAAGATGACCTTCATGCAGTTCACGCGCGTCCAGCTGCTGGGCGTGGAATGTTTCGTCAGCCGCTCGGGCTACACCGGCGAAGACGGTTTCGAGATCTCCGTGCCGGCCGCGAATGCCGAAGCCTTGGCCCGCGCCCTGTTGGCCGAGCCGGAAGTGGCCGCGATCGGTCTGGGCGCTCGCGACTCCCTGCGCCTGGAAGCCGGCCTGTGCCTCTATGGCCACGACATGAACACCGAGACCACCCCAATCGAGGCGAGCCTGCTGTGGGCCATCTCCAAGCCGCGTCGTGCCGATGGCGCACGGGCCGGCGGTTTCCCGGGCGCCGAAAACATCTTCGCGCAACAACAGGGCGGCGTCAGCCGCAAACGCGTAGGCCTGCTGCCGCAAGAGCGCACGCCGGTGCGCGAAGGCGCGGAAATCGTCAACGAAGCGGGCGAGATCATCGGCAGCGTCTGCAGCGGTGGTTTCGGCCCCACCCTGGGCGTCCCTCTGGCCATGGGTTACCTCGACTCGGCGTACGTTTCGCTCGACACCCCCGTCTGGGCGATCGTCCGTGGGAAAAAGGTGCCTTTGCTTGTAAGCAAAATGCCATTTGTTCCACAACGCTACTATCGCGGTTGATTGACTGTTTCTATAAGTAACGTGGCTGCGTTAACACTGCACTAATCTGTAACGCAGCCGCCATAAAACAGTGCAACCGTTCGATAATGAACAGTACTTATAACAGTCGAAAACATTTGAACAGCGCTATCGAATAAGCCTGCACCAACGCCTCCACTAACAGCCTCACAGCCAAGCAAACCGGGCCCCTCACAGGGGCTTGTTTTTTATTGGCTAGTTGGCGTAGAGTTTGTTCACTGTGTTTGCATGGGTCGCTTGGAATCGTGACCTGGGCAGTAGCCTACAAGTTAGCTACATCCCGCTCGACGTCTTCTTACTCTCCTGCAACCAGCCCCAGTACTCTTTCATGAGAAAGAGGCTGGGCGGTTGCAGGAGCTGAGTGCAACACGGTTATTGAATCGAAGTGGGAGTATCGTGCCGCATCGCAATGGCCTTTTGCATCACCTCACTCATCACTTCGATCGGACATTTGAAATCGAAGCGTTTA
>NZ_JADEVO010000014.1 GCF_017114825.1 Pseudomonas gregormendelii
TAAACGCTTCGATTTCAAATGTCCGATCGAAGTGATGAGTGAGGTGATGCAAAAGGCCATTGCGATGCGGCACGATACTCCCACTTCGATTCAATAACCGTGTTGCACTCAGCTCCTGCAACCGCCCCCTGTAAAAACCGTACAGGAAAAATTGCGGGCTACGACCAACAGCTCTCGCCCCTTTACGGCGTTATACGACAGCGAAAACCAGCCGACACCAAAGCCGCTGACGCTACTTAAAAAACTCATGAACCTCTTCAAAAGCGACGATGCTCAATCCAAGAAAAGCAGCTTGCCTGATGGATCGGACATCGCACTAGAACACCTGTACGCTGACATTTTGAATCCGCATACAAAAAGAACCTTGAAGGATGCATTCACCTTCATCGAGCGGGTCAATAAATTTTTAGCATTACCCAGCCCGGAGACTGCTCGGGAGATGGGTTTTGAATCGTCTGGCACTGCCAAAGGACATTTTTCCAGAGTCCTGGATTATTGGATCGGAAATTTGCGAGAACTACTTGAATTATCCGATGACCGCCTTGCAATACAGCTAACCATGACCCGAGCGATAGTAGCTCGGACCAGTCTTCAAAAAGTTAAGCTTGACGCGACACCTGACATCACCGACATATCCCCGCCGCCGGTCACATAGGCGATCGGATAACACAAAGACACATCACCGGGAAAATTCGCTGGCGTATTTGCGTCGATGATCTTGGTGTTATCCGCCCCAATGTTGCGAAGCCGTTAGGGTGAGAACGCCTTAACACCGCCGTCAACTGCCTGAAAATGCACCCTGGCGATAGGAGTGAGCGTTTTATGCAAGCGCAAAGACAGAGAGAGGCACAGCTTTGATGGGTATTTCGTAATAAGTGAACACACATGGAAAATTTATCCAACGTAGCGCATGGAAAAACTCGCGGTAGCGCGACCCATCTCGCCCCTAGCCAACCAGTTGCGCCTCACCAACACCTCTCCGGCTGCGCTTTGTCAACTGGTAACGTTTCAAGCGTCCTGACTCCGATTAAGGAAAGCGCACCACTCAATCAAACCCGGCGCTCAGATCAAATAGTCGTAAAAAAAACACAAGAGCAGTTCAACAAAGAGCTCATCGACGAGGTCAATCGGCTGTTGAGCCAGCCGAATGATCTCACCGCCAGAAACATGGACAGGGGTTTTGAAACTGTAGCCGACGCGATAAGGCAATTGATGCAGGAACTTCTATTGGTCGCGGAACAACTGAAAGAACAGATTGAAAACGTCGACTTAAGTAACACCCCTTCAACCAGCAAATATTTCTTGGACCTAAAGCATCCGCTACACCACGTGAAGCAAGCAATTGAAAACCTGAAAAGCCTGGAATCGACCTACGACAAGAGCGCGCATCGCCAGACACCTGGGTTGTTTTCACGCATTCGCCTAACCTAATGATCCCGGTGCGACTTTGGCAATGATGTCTTATGCGTATAACGCCGCTGTGAGAACAGCTTTGAAACTGATATTTATATATCATACATGGAGTTAGTCAAGATGACAGAAAATATACAAACAGCCTACAGCTTCGCTAGCGCAGCTAGGCGATACATTGCTTACAGCCCGCCCCCCGCCCCGATCTCGCCAACAAAAAACAATATATGGGCTTCGCTGGAATCAGTGAGCAACACTACTTATCTTTTACACCCTATAGCCAAGCGGGCTACTCCCGAAAAACCTGCATCGCTGTTTAAAAGACTCATTCAATTTTTCCAATGCGAAAAGTCGACGACTCTACACAGGTTTGATTTTTTTGGTGCTCCTTTTGATATTGACGTTAGCGCCATCAGACGTTCACGTCCAGGTGAGGAGTTACACATCAGGTTCAGCAAAGAAATAATCAGTCTTTACCGGAGAACTCTGGTTATAGAAAGAGACTGCCAATCTAAATTCGAAAAAACCGCCCCAGAAAAAGAACGAGTTATCATTGCTCAGAACCTGAAGAAAACCCGGGATCAACTTGAACACACTCAAGCAGAACTTGAACGACTGAAAATTGCTTGCGGCAAACACCATATTTATGACATTGAACTAAACTTGCTAATTGACACTTGCTCATCATTCAGAAAAAAACTCGAGACGGGGCTTATTGCGTATATCGACAAACATCGTACCGTCTCAACTGAAAAGATAAAACAACTCTGCTCGGAGAGCGGATGCCTTGTCGAGAAGACCGAGCAACTGCTGAAAACAACCGATCACAAATTTAGTAAAAACGCAAAAAAAATCCGAAAAGACGTACTTATGGAAAACATCGATCACTCCCGGACCGCAATAGAAAATGCACTCGACGCAATCAGAAATAATATGACCTGGTACTCGAATCCCGAGTTTATGGAACTACATAACGCACTCAAAAAATCTAACGAGGCAGCTCGCAAACTGAATTTTAAAGAGTTTGATAAAAAACTGGCTGCTGTTACTACGGAAATCCCACGTGCAAAACTGAAAAGCCCTCGTAGCCCAACACAAACTAGCTATTGAGCCTGTTCCTGAAAAGTAGCGTTTTATACAAGGCAATGGTACAGAGACAAAAGTATCGTTTCTATTTAGACTTCTCTGCTGGAGCATAACCATGGCAACTGCGAAGCCTGTCGCCAATATTGGTATACAAAGCAAATCCTCTTTTCCGGATCCAGAAGCAGAGCACGCTAAAGACAGCTGGACCGCTTCATTGAAGGGGAGCCGTAATGCTCCCGGCAGCCTCTATTCCATAAGCAGCAAGTGCAAAGTGTCTGACGACGAAAAAAACCTGTGGCAAAAAATCGTGTATTTCCTCAGACACACATTTTGCGCTTCAAACCGATTTTTCCATGTTGACCGATCGACCCCTCGCGCAGTTTCCTTTGACGTACTGGCGATCAAAAAATCCATTCCGGGTGATCCAGTCCATATTGATGCCCGGGGAAAAATACAGACGCTCGACCAGGAGTGTTGTCTTTTACATGCGCACTATGAGCACTTTGCCAATGCATCCACCACGGGCGATCATTCTTCGTCCAAGATGCGTGAGATCAGACAAACGAACCAAAGTCTTCTCGATGACTGCATCAAACTCAAGGCCGCTTTGGGCAAAAAGAGCTCACATGATATTGGCCTCGACGTTTTGATCACGGCCTACCAGTCGCCCTTTCAAGGCCTTCGTGTCGATGCTCCGACTACGCCGAATCACGACTGAACTCGCCTATAAAACATCATCGACCCGCTCATTTTCCGTACACCCACTTCCACTTTCTGGTCTTGATGACGGGCTTGGCCCCGCTGGGCAAAGGGCGTCAAGGGCGCCCTATAGGAAGATCTTCTTGAACAGTGCGCGGTAAAAAGTACCGTAATGAGTACCCTCCCCTGTGGTACCCCTTTGATTAATCTTTTTCAAATGCGCTCTGGCGAAAGATTCAGCAGGTGTATCAGCGGCCGGGTAATGCATATGGGCGTAAGCCCAGGGTTGGCCGCTGACCGTTATCTCAAACTCATCCAGGAAGTCCGTTTGTCTGGACTGGCTGTTAGTGACAGGATCGAACACCATGCGCTTACCGGGCCTCCTGCTCACTGTCTGGGTAATGCCCAGTAGACCGAGATCACTCAAATACATTAAGTGCTCAGGCGTCGGCGGGGCGCGTAAAATCCGCTCAATGCGTGTGCTTTGCCCTTTCTTGACAAGATCTGCCGCCCTAGTCTCCAGGGTTTGGGCCATGTTACCGGCACTCTCGCGATCCGCTGCAGTGGGTAACCCCTGCTTACTCTCTTCGACTTCGGCGGCGAAGGTGCGGAGCTTATTGGCTTGGTACTCAAGAAGATCATATGCGCTCCTGGGACTCGACCAAGATTGGCTACGAATGTAATCGGCCATCTTTTCGCCTTCGGCCACTTCCAACAACATGTTTTTCATCTGCTCGGACAACTCACTCAAACTGACTTTACTGGCGCCAGTTTTAGCACCACTGGCCCTGTCGGGAGGCGAATATTTCAAAAACAGCTGCTGGTTAGGCGAACGAATATAGGTTGCCGTGCGCTGACCACGGCTGTTCAAGATATCAATAATACCAGCATTGTCAGAGCGCGGCTTGCCAGTCAAGGTGAGCACTGTTTTCGGATTGTCATCCGCTTGCGCATTGAATTTGACTCGATTGGTTGGCGTACTGCTGACAGGTTTTTGGGGTTTCGATGGGGCAGCCGACTTAGGAGGGCGCTTGGACAACTGGCGTGAGCTTGCAGCCCGCGCAGTCGTTTTGTCTGCTGCGGTGAGGGGTAGTTCATCGAGCTTGTTCATTAAGCGAGTTCGCTCTTCTCGCAACAAAACCCGAAAACGTTCGATCGTTTTAATCACACGCACCCGAGCAGCGGCTGTCTCTTTAAGCTGGTTCGCCATACCGCTTTTATGGAGGACCTGTCTTACTAAGTCGCGGGATCCAAGCCCTTCTTCAAGAATTTCAGCGTATGATTTTTTTGTCGAATTATAAATATCACTGATCGAATGGTAGGTTTCATCCAGTTTGAGCAACGCGTGAAGACGTTCTTCTATTGCGACCCTCTGTTTTGATGCAGAACAAAGTTTCGGCCCCTCCAAATCCAACCGTCTATTGGCATGGTGGATATTGGCCGCATGATTCAACTCGCCGGCAAGGCCCTCACTTTTGCTGGCACCTTCCAGCAGGAGATAAATCCTCCATATATGTTCCGCGCTTAAGATACGGCTCAAGTCTTCCAACACTTCAAGCCAGTTATCTTCGAACTTAACAGCGGCCAACCTCGCGACCTCTTTCTTCTGTTGTAATGCCTGCAGTTTTTGTTTGCGTCGCGGATCCGGCATCCCACTTTTCGAGCCGCGTAGGGCATGGCTCTTGTTCAGATCACCAGGGTTCGGATCGTCACGCGAAAACCGGGCCGGAACCTGGCGCGAGGCCGAGCCGACAGCGCTACCCAAAGGCAATCCTTCAGCGCAGGGACAGTTCCCAGTGGTCACGAGCTCCTGGCTCAAGGCTGTGCTCTGCGCAGGCGCAGGCGACCCTGGAGCTTGGGCAGCGGCCGATGGTTGACTCGACTGTTTAGATTTAACAGCGTCCAGGGTGCCTCTCCTGTCTCAGGGTGTCTTGATCGATGCCTGTCGTGTGCGCTGGCAAGCTGCGCCCGGGACAGGGCCGCCATTAAGCGTCAGCGCACAAACCATTTTTTACATAAAACGCTCGAAACCCCGGCGAACGACCCGGTAATGTGTAATCCAAGAATTCCGGACACAGTCGCTACCGGACCGCCAACACAGCCGATCATCGCCACTCAGTACGGTTTTAGTCCGAGTGCCACGTCGAGACGTCATATGTGAAGACAGCAAGGCAGGCGTCATCCTGCATCACGTGCAGCGCCAACGAATCGTTCATCGTTTACCAAGCGGGAATGGGTGCCCCGAGCTTTCTACCAACCACAAAAATAACGCACGTACTAGCGGCACCCCCTTAAGACGCGCGGGCTTTTTAACGGGAGGCTTGAGCACCTCCGCCTCTGGGTTCTCGATGCCTTGATCGACGGACGCTGGCTTTTCAACGTGGTGGTTGAACACTGACACCTTCGAAGCATCTGCGCGTTCGTAGGTTGCCTCCCCGCTGTTGGTGCGCCCGTAGCTGGGCGCAAGCATTTCATCCAGTTGGTTGAGGTCGTCCCGTTCCGACGCCTCTGCGCGCTTGTAGGCTTCCTCCCCGCTGTTGGTGCGCCCGTAGCTGGGCGCAAGCGTCTTATTCCGCTGGTTGAGGTCGCCCCGTTCCGACGCCTCTGCGCGTTCGTAGGCCTCCTCCCCGCTGCCGGTGCGCCGGTAGCTGGGCGCAAGCGTCTTATTCCGCTGGTTGAGGTTGCCCCGTTCCGAGATCCGTACGCCACGCTGCTGTACGCCGGGACCCCCTGCCGGGGCCGGAACGGCAGCATGTTCACGGTCTTCAAACGGCAGAAAATTGGAAGCCTGAACATCAAGGGCGGCGTCGGACGCCAGCGGCGGGGACATTGCCTGGAGCGCTTTGTATCCCACATACGTGAGGCTCGTTATCGCAATGCCGCATCCCATTATAAGGGGGGCGCGGGGCGCTCCGTGATTGGCCATCGCAAAGCCTGCCCCCGCCAGCATCTGCCCTGCCGCTTCAGCGTTGCTGAGAAAGCTCTGGCCTTCACTGCCCATGTCAAAGGTAGAATGAGCGTTGACCGACAGGTCGGCTGCCATAGCCCCGGTCAACACGACCGCAGAACTCGATTGATTGGCAATCGTCTTGCGCTGACCTTCGTCTGTCAGTGCCCCGGCGCGGGCCTGCGGGTCGGAAGGGAACAGTAAACGAGCCAGATCCTCCGCCGACTGTGCAGGACATTTTTGAAATTCCGCTGCACGCTCCAAGTCCTGGAGCGGCAGTTGTTCAATTATTTCCTGAACTGTCTTAAAGCCCTTTTTGATTTCCCCGACGACTCTATTCATTAACAGGTCAAAGTGGATTGGCGCAGGAGAATCGCACACCTTGTTCACCAAACTCGCTATGACCTCGCTTAAACCGGTGGTATCCACCCCGTGCTTCTCTAGTCTCTTCTTGACGTAACTATCCGCAAGGTCCTTTTTGAGCAGACGGTCGGACAATTCCGTAGTTTGGTCGGTGCCGCAGCGCTTGTTGCCTTGCAACACATTAAGCAACTTTTCCATGCTGCCAGCGCTGCCCTCTAAAGAGGTATCCATAGGCTGGAGGAAGCAGTAGCCGCGACCGTCTTTGCCAGCCCCGTTCGTTGTATTCAAAAGTGTATTTGGAATCATGTACGGATGAGTCACGCAGGCCATGGGGAACTCAATACCGCGCGCTGTAAGACTCGGCAATCTAGCGCTAACATCAATCATTATGCCTCTCCTGCATTGGGTGACTTCGATCAAGCCCTGTCCTGCGCGCAAGCCACGTCGACGGGATACAGGCACAGCAATTAAGCGCCAGCGCCCAGGCAGCCTTTTTCAAAAAACGCTCGAACTCCACGTGACCGACGTGCAGATGTGTAACTTGAAAACTCCAGGCACGGTGGCCACACGCCCCCACCCTGCAGGCGCAAGCTCGCACACATTGGTTCTTCATCTGATTCAGGACCTTCTCCCCGCCTGCTATGATGCGCAACACCTCCGCCCGCCCAGGACCGCGTCGCTCGCCATGGATTACCGCAAACCCTCCGACCGCAAAAGCATGCATTCGCGCATCGTCCAGGACCTGGGCATGCAGATAGTCTCCGGACGCTTCAAGCCCGACGACAAACTGCCCGCCGAAGCGCTGTTGTGCGAAGAGTACGCGGTCAGTCGCCCGGTATTGCGCGAAGCCACCCGGGTGCTGGTCGCCAAGGGCCTGGTGTATTCCCGGCCGCGAGTCGGCACGGTGGTGAAGGCGCGCAAGGAATGGTACATGCTCGATCCGGATGTGTTGCATTGGCTGATGCAAAGCAGCCCGCAGAATGAGTTTTTCGACCTGTTGACCAGCGTGCGCAGCATCATCGAACCGGCTGCGGCCGCCCTCGCTGCGCAGCACGCCACCGATGCGGACATTGCCGCCATCGGTGAGGCTTACCAACGCATGGAAGCGGCTCCTACGCCTGAAGCGTTGTTGCAACCGGATCTGGATTTCCACAGCCGCATCGCCGACGCCACCCACAATGACTTGCTGGCGAACCTGTGCAACATGCTGTCGGTGGCGATTGGCGAAGCGTTGAAGCATTCCAACCAGCGGCCGAACCTGCATGAGCTGGCATTGCCACGGCACAAGGCGATTCTGACGGCGATCGAGAATCGGGATGCGCTGGGGGCGCGGCATGCGACGTTGGTGCAGCTGGATGATGCGCGTAGTGCTTTGAATGTGGTGCTCGGTACGGAATTGTCGTAGAGCAAAGTCAAAAGATCGTCCGAACGCGGCCCGAGCCTTCGGCAGCTCCTACATAGACCAGGTACACCCGCAATTCGGCGTTGCATGCAATCCTTGTAGGAGCTGCCGCAGGCTCGGGCCGCGTTCGGACGATCTTTTGATCTTGGCGCCCACAAAAAAGCCGCAACCTGAGTTGCGGCTTTTCTATTTCAGCCCGGGATCAGTGAGCGAACAGCGAGTTGCCCTTCTGCCCCGCCAGTTTCTCCGGTTTGATCAGGAACCGCGCCAGCGCCGGCAACAGCCACAGCGCGCCGAACATGTTCCAGAGCAACATGAAGGTCAGCATCAGGCCCATGTCGGCCTGGAACTTGATGGCGGAGAAGATCCAAGTGCACACGCCGATGGCCAGGCACAGGCCGGTGAATAGCACCGCTTTACCGGTGGACTTCAGCGTCTGGTAATACGCCTCTTGCAGCGGCAGGCCGGCACGCAGGAAGCTTTCCAGGCGGCTGTAGATGTAGATCCCGTAGTCAACGCCAATCCCCACACCCAGCGCCACCACCGGCAGCGTTGCGACTTTCACGCCGATGCCCATGAAGGCCATCAGGGCGTTGCCCAGTACCGACGTCAGCACCAGCGGCAACACGATGCACAAGGTCGCCGCCCAGGAACGGAAGGTGATCATGCACATGGTCGCGACGCAGATGTAGACGAGGATCAGGATGGTCAGCTCCGACTCCTTGATGACTTCGTTGGTCGCCGCTTCGATCCCGGCATTGCCGGCCGCCAGGATGAATTCCAGGCCGTCCTTATTGTTTTCCTTGGCGAACTCCTGCACTGCATGCACCGCGCGGTCGAGGGTCTCGGCCTTGTGGTCGTTGAGGAACACCAATACCGGCGCCAGGGAGCAGCTGTTGTTGTACAGCCCATCAGCCCGGGCGATGGAGTTGTTCAACACATCCGGGTTACGTGACAGGGTTTCCCATTTCAGGTTGCCCTCGTTCATGCCCTTGATCATCTGCTTGGACACGGTCACCAGCGAGATCGCCGACTGCACGCCCTCGGTGTTCTGCATTTTCCACATCAGCTCATCGATCGGCGCCATGGCTTCGTAGCGCGAGCAACCCTCGGACTTGGTCTTGACCATCACCACCAATACATCGGAGCTGGTGGAGTAATTGCTGATGATGAAGTTGTTGTCCTTGTTGTAGCGCGAGTCCGGACGCAGTTCCGGTGCGCCCTGGTCGAGATCACCGATTTTCAGGTTCTGGCTGTACCAGAGGCCGCCACCGAAAGCGATCAGGGCCAGGACAATCGAGATCGGCGCGACTTTCGGGCTGGCAAAGTTCGACAGCAGGCGCCAGAACGGGTGTTCGCGGTTTGCATCCTTCTTGCTGCGCTCCACGGCGCGCTTGCTGATACCGACGTAGGAAATAGCCACTGGCAGCAGGATCAGGTTGGTAAACACGATCACGGCCACGCCGATCGACGCGCCGATCGCCAGCTCGCGAATGACCCCGATGTCGATGATCAACAGCGTGATGAAACCCACCGCGTCCGCGAGAATCGCGATCATCCCCGGCAGGAACAACTGGCGGAACGTGCGCCGCGCAGCGGTCAGGGCGTTGTCCGCCTCGCTCGATTGCAAGGCGATGCCGTTGATCTTCTGCACACCATGGGAGATCCCGATGGCGAAGATCAGGAACGGTACCAGCATGGAATACGGGTCAAGCCCGAAGCCGAAGAAGTGCATCAACCCGAGCTGCCAGACCACCGCGACCAGCGTCGTGCTCAATACCGCCACGGTGCTGCGCATGCAGTTGGTGAACCAGTACAGCAGGATCATGGTGATGACGAAGGCCACGCCGAAGAACATCACCACCATCACCAGCCCGTCGATCAGGTCGCCGACTTTCTTGGCGAAACCGACGATGTGGATCTGGACGTTGGGGTTCTGTTTCTCGAACTTGTCGCGGATCTTGTCTTCCAGCTCGTGGGAGAACTTGCGGTAGTCCAGGGCCAGCAGCTTGCCCTGGTCCTGCGGGTCCGGGTAGGACTCCAGCAACGGGATATCGACGATGCTGGACTTGAAGTCGTTAGCCACCAGTCGCCCGACTTGCCCGGACTTGAGCACGTTGTTGCGCAGCAGGTCGAGGCTTTCCTGGGAACCGTTGTAGCTCTGCGGGATCACTTCCCCCCCGGCAAAGCCTTCTTCCGTCACCTCGGTCCAGCGCACGCTGGGGCTCCACAACGACTTGAGGCCGGAACGGTCGACGCCGGAAATGTAGAACACTTCGTCGTTGATCTGGCGCAGGGTCTCCATGTATTCCTTGGAGAAGATGTCGCCGTCAGTGGCTTCGACGGAAATGCGTACCGTGTTGCCCAGGTTGGCCAGGTCGTTGCGATGCTCCATCATCTTCTGGATGAAAGGATGTTCCAGGGGGATCATCTTTTCGAAACTGGTGGACGGTCGAATCAGCGTCGCCTGCCAGAACAGGAAAATGCTGACCAGCAGGCAGATGGTGATCACTGCCGGGCGGTTGTTGAAAATCAGGCGTTCGAGGAACGTCGCCTTGTCCTGGTGATGACTAGTCATGGATGTCATAGCTCCGCCTTCTTGTTATTTGCCCAGCTCGGCGCCGGTTAGCGAAGTAGCGCGAACGCCGCCCTGTCCTGCCAGAATCAGATTGCCATTGCCCGCCGCTGTCACCGCCGAGACGGAGATGCGGTCGGGGCGATTGAACACACTGAAGGTTTCGCCATTGTCGGTGCTGCGCACCACACTGCCGCCGTTGCCGACGATGACGATGGAGCCGTCGTCGAGCAAGGTCGCACCGGACAAGCCGAACTCCAGCATGCCACGGGTGGCCTGGAGTTCAACCGGCTCCCAGGTGGTGCCGAAATCGATGGAGCGAAACAGATTGCCGCGCAGGCCGTAGGCCAACAGGGTGTTGGCTTGAGCGGTACCGATCACGCCAAACAACGAGCCTTCGTATGGGCCTTCGAGTTTTTCCCAGGTCTGGCCCCAGTCGGCAGAACGGAACATGCTGCCCTGCTCGCCCACGATGAACAGGCCGGCGTCCTTGACGGCGGCAATGCCATTGAGGTGGAACTGGTCTTCGTTATCCAGGCGATCGCTGACATCTTCCCAGTGCTTGCCACCATCGCTCGTGGCCAGCAGCGCGCCGTAGGCGCCCACGGCGAAGCCGCTGTTGGCGTCCTGGAACCAGACGTCGAGCAGCGGCGATTCACGTTTGAGGTCTTCGAACTGTTTGGTCCAGGTCACTCCCCCGTCTTCACTGGCGAGGATTTGCGCGTCATGGCCGACCGCCCAGCCATGCTGGTCGTCGACGAAGAACACCGAGGTCAGCAGTTGCCGGGTTGGCACCTTGGCCTGGGTCCAGGTGGTGCCCTGGTCATCGGAATACAGGATGTGCCCGCGATCGCCAACGGCCACCAGGCGCTTGCCGGCGTGCACGACGTCGAGCATCAGGCTTTTGCTGGCCCTGGCCGATTCAACGGAATAAACAACGTCGGATGCCGACGCGGCAGCGGCCAACACAGGCGCCGACCACAGGCCACAGCCCAACAGCGAGAGCGCTGTAGCCAGCAACGCGATTTTGCGCAATGCCGGCGGGCGGCAGTTGCCCACACCCATGACAGGCTCACTCATAGACCTTTCCCCCATTATTATTGTTAGGTCGTTCAACCCTTCAGGGCGCCGTAAGGGTGCTCATGCTGATTGCCTGTTCTGGAGCATAGTCCTGAAATGCGCAATCTAGAGCCCCTTCGGAAGCTGGCTTATCCTATCGGGGTTTGGAAAGGTCTGACAATCGACGCCGCGTTATCTTTTGTTAACTGGCGGGATAAGGGGTGCGGGTGAATGCCAGGGTATTGAAAGAGGTGATGACACCCCGTAGGAGCTGCCGAAGGCTGCGATCTTTTGATCTTGATCTTCGGCAATCTCAGGCCCGCCAAAGCAAGATCAAAAGATCGCAGCCTTCGGCAGCTCCTACAGGGGTACAGTTCAGCGAGGAATCAGGGACAGAGTGCGGAGGGATATCACGGACAAAGTGCAGCGGGATATCACGGGTAGAGTGCAGTGGGATATCAGGGCCAGATTGCCGCAGGATATGGTTATCCTGCGGCATCGGGATCAGGCCAGGCTTTTGCTGACCACCTCAAACACATCGCTGGACAGTTGGCCCGAGGCGCGAATGCGCTCCAGTTCGCCTTTCATCAGCGCCTGGCGGGCCTCGTCGTATTTGCGCCAGCGGGTCAGCGGCGCCAGTTGCCGGGAGGCGATCTGTGGGTTGAAGCCGTTCAGCTCGATCACCAGATCCGCGAGGAAACGATAGCCAGAACCATCGGCCGCGTGGAAGTTGATCAGGTTCTGCCCGGCAAATGCACCAATCAGGGCGCGGACCTTGTTCGGGTTCTTGAGGTTGAACGCCGGATGTTGCATCAACGCCTTCACCCGCTCCAGGCCGCCCGGTAACGGGCTGCCGGCCTGGACGCTGAACCACTGGTCCATGACCAGGGGATTGTCCTTGAAGTGCTCGGCAAAGCTCGCCAGGGCCAGGGCCTTCTGTTCTTCGAATGGCGAGTTGACCAGTACCGCCAGCGCCGTCAGGCGCTCGGTCATGTTGTCGCTGGCCTCGAACTGCTCCAGGGTCGCGGCCAATACTTCGGCTTTTTCACTGAGCATCAGGTAGGACAGCGCGATGTTTTGCAGGGCACGACGCGCGAAGTGTTCGGCTTCGGCAACGTAGGGCGTTTTCTTCGACAGGTCGCGGTTGGCCTGGTAACGCAGCCACAGCGGCTCGAACAGGTTGTTCGCCAACTGCTCGCGGGCAAACTCCCGGGCGGCATGGATGGCGTCGACGTCGGCCACTTCACTGATTTCCGTCAGGTAGGCTTCGCCTGGCAGCGAGAGCATCTCGGCGACCATGGCCTGGTCCAGTGTTTCGTCGGTCAGCACGCTGTGCAAGGCTGTAATCAGACGCTGGTCGAGCACCAGCGCTTCACCTTTCTGGTAATCGCCAATCAGTTCCTGCAGCACCTGCACCGACAATTGCTGGCCGGCTTCCCAACGGTTGAAACCGTCAGTGTCATGCTGCATGAGGAACATCAGTTGATCGCGGCTGTAGGGGAAGCTCAGCTTCACCGGCGCCGAGAACCCGCGCAGCAGCGAAGGCAGGGGTTGTTCGGCGATATCGACGAAGGTGAACGTCTGTTCGGCTTCGGTCACCGAAATAACCCGCGAAGTACCCTGGGCACTGGCTTCGCCCTGCAGACGCAGGGCTATTTCGCCGCCCTGGCTGTCCAGCAGGCCCAACTCGACCGGGATCACGAAGGGTAGCTTCTCGACCTTGTCGGGGGTGGCCGGGCAGCTCTGGCGGAAGGTCAGGCTGTAGGTTTTCGCGGCGGCATCGTAAGACTCGCTAACGGCCAGGCGCGGGGTGCCAGCCTGGCTGTACCAGCGTTTGAACTGGGTCAGGTCGACACCGTTGGCGTCTTCCATCGCCTTGATGAAATCGTCGCAGGTCACGGCCTGGCCGTCATGGCGTTCGAAGTACAGATCGCTGCCTTTGCGGAAGCCTTCGGCACCGAGCAGGGTGTGGATCATGCCCACCACCTCCGAGCCTTTTTCGTAAACGGTCAGGGTGTAGAAGTTGGAAATCTCGATGAAGCTGTCCGGGCGCACGGCGTGGGCCATGGGGCCGGCATCTTCGGCGAACTGGTGGGTACGCAGGTAGGCCACGTCCTGGATGCGCTTGACCGTGGCCGAGTTCATGTCGGCGGAGAAACCGGAATCGCGGAATACGGTGAAGCCTTCCTTGAGCGACAGCTGGAACCAGTCACGGCAGGTCACGCGGTTGCCCGACCAGTTGTGAAAGTATTCGTGGGCGACAATCGCCTCGACGCGCTGGTGAGCGGCGTCGGTCGCGGTCTCGGCCCGGGCCAGCACGGCGCTGGAGTTGAAGATGTTAAGGCCCTTGTTTTCCATGGCGCCCATGTTGAAGTCGTTCACCGCGACAATCATGAAGATGTCCAGGTCGTACTCGCGACCATAGACTTCTTCGTCCCAGCGCATGGACTTCTTCAGGCTGTTCATGGCGTGCTGGCACTTGTCGATGTTTTCCGGCTCGACGTAGATGCGCAGCGCCACGGAACGGCCGGTCATGGTGGTGAACGTGTCTTCGACGCACCACAGGTCACCGGCCACCAGCGCAAACAGGTACGCCGGCTTCATGAACGGGTCTTCCCAGGTTGCCCAGTGCCGGCCGTCTTCGTCAGAGCCTGAAGCGATCGGGTTGCCGTTGGACAGCAGCACCGGGTAGCTGTGCTGCTCCGCCATTACCGTGGTAGTGAACTTGCTCATCACGTCCGGGCGGTCGAGGTAATAGGTGATCTTGCGGAAACCCTCGGCCTCGCACTGGGTGCAGAACATGCCGCTGGATTTGTACAGGCCTTCCAGGGCGGTGTTGGTTTCCGGGTGGATCCGCACGCTGGTGTCGACCGTGAACGCAGGGCTGGTCGGGTGCAGGGTCAGATGATTTTCGCTCAGCTGGTAATCGCTCTCGCTCAACTCGCTGTCAGCCAGGGCGACCGACAGCAGTTCCAGCTGCTGGCCATCCAGCAGCAGCGGCGGCAGGCCGGGGCCGCGCTCGGGGTTACGGCGCATCACCAGTTGCGCATGGACCAGGCTGTGGTCCTCGAACAACTCGAAGGTCAGGTGCGTCTCGTCGATCAGGTACTCGGGCGCCTGATAGTCCTTCAGGTAGATCATCTTCGGTTGTTCGGTGCGCATGCTGGAGTCCTTACTGATGCACGGCGAGCTGATAAGCCGTGTATTTACGAATATTGATGACGCCGGTGTCGAAGATCAGGTATTGGCCCTTGATCCCCAGCAGCGTGCCTTCGGCAATCGGGTTCTTGTCCAGGTTGAAGCTGACGATCTTGGCCGGGTATTGCTCGACCGGATAGTGGATTTCAATGGGCTCCACGTCGGCAATGGTCTGGATCGCCTGCAGGCCGAATCGTTCCTGCAAACCTTGCAGGCCCTCGGCGCAGCTGTCGAACAACTGGTCACGGATTTGCGCCAGGTCCACGGACACTGCCTCGCCCTTGAGTAAAGCACGCCAGTTGGTCTTGTCCGCGACCTGACTGCGGAACAGGTCCTCGACAAAGCCCGACTGCTGGCGGGTCGACGCCCGCATGATCGGTAATGCCTGGCGCGCGCCCTGATCGATCCAGCGGGTCGGCAGCTGGGTGGCGCGGGTAATCCCCACTTTCACCCCTGACGAGTTGGACAGGTAGACGATGTGATCGGTCATGCAGAACGTCTGGCCCCACTCCGGATCACGGCAGGTGCCGGCGTCGAAGTGACAACGTTCGGGGCTCATGATGCACAGGTCACACTGGGCCAGTTTGGTCATGCACGGGTAGCAGTAGCCCTGGCTGAAGCTGGTCTTGGTCTTGCGTCCGCAATGGGAGCAATGGATCGCCCCCAGGTACTCCAGGCGTACTGTGGTGCCGATCAACGGATTGACCGGCACCTCGGCATCCCCCAGACGAAACGCGTATTGCACATTCGGCCCGTCCAGGCGCGCCGACATCTTGCTGATTGCACCGCGGCCAATCTCGATCAATGGATGGCATCCGACTTGAACAGGATATTGGGCACTTCAATCGACTTGGAACTGCACTCCTGCGGGCCCATGTAGCCAGTGCGCTGCTCTTCAGGCAGGTTCTGGATTTCCCAGGCGATCATCGCCTGCAGCGACAATTCCCGTTGTTCGGCGGTGAGTTTGCCACCATCGGACCATTTGCCGATTTCCACCGCCAGTTTCAGGCTCTCGTAGATATCGGGGGTGATGTTCTTGATCATTTCGTTAAAAGAGGACATTGGGTCTCCGCGCTCTTTATTCACAGCAAAAAATTCAGGCAGCCAGTTTACGGCGGTTGTACAAACCGCCCAACAGGCCTGTGAAGCATCCGATGAGTAACCCGCCGACGTGGGCGGCGTTGGCAATTTCGCCGAAGCCGATCATCGAGACCAGCCCGGACAGGCACAGCACCAGCCATACCAGCATCATCACCAGCACGCCGCGCGGCAGGCGATACGCCGGGTTGGGCGACAGCAACTGGAAGATCCAGCAGTGCCCGAGCAGGCCGTACAGCACCCCCGATAAGCCGCCGAACAGGGTCGGGCCGCTGAACAGGTACTGCGCGTAATTGGACACCAGGCTGAACAGCAGCGTCAGGCCGACCAGGTTGATGCTGCCCTGGCGCGACTCTATGCGCCGTCCCAGCTCCCAGTACCACATGCCGTTCATGGCCAGGTGCAGGATGCCGAAGTGGATCAGCATCGGTGTCACCAGGCGCCACCACTGCCCTGCCGCGAGGCTGTCCGCCAGCGGCACGAAGTGGATGTACTCGCCGACGATGCGGAAATCAAGGAAGGTCAGCCAGCGCATCGTACCGAGGTTTTCCCCCAGCAGCGTGACCGCGCCAACGATGATACTCAGCAGCAACACCAGCGCCGTGGCCTTGGCGTAGCGCAGTTGCTCGACAAAACCCGGCCGATGAAGGGGTTGTGCTTGCGGGATATCCAGTTGCTGGTCGGGGTCGCCGGCAGGAAAACGCTCGTACAGTGAGCGCACGTCCTCGCTGATGTTGGCCGGCACCCAGAGCACCTGTTCACCCGCCTCCTCGCTGACCCGGTGCGGCACCTGCATGTGCTGCAGCAGCTTGACGAATCCGCTCAGGTCCACCGCCAACGGCAGGCGCAATACGGCCACCGTACTCATTGCAACACCTCCGGCCGCTCGACATCGACCCAGACGAACTTGTTCGGATCGAGGCGGGTTTCCTGGTCCAGGCGATAGGCGACCAGTTTGCCGTAAAGCACCGCGCTGTAATCCAGGCAGGCCAGGTTCGGGCGAATCGGTGCCGGTTTGCCGCTGCGCCAGTAATGCCCCACGAACAGCAACGGCTCGTGCGCACCATAGCGCAGCAGATTGGTTTTTTCGGAAGAGGACAGCGGCGTCCGGGCCACCGGATCAGGTAAGGCGTCAGGCTGGAACACAATGTCTCCGTAGGTTTGCGGGTCGTCTTCCCAGAACTTGGTGCGAAAGAACGAACGCGTCAGGCCATCGCCGCTGGTCATGGTCAAGCCATCGGGCAGGCGCATGTCAGTGCCGCGCAACAGCCGGTCGAACACGGTGCAGGCAAAACTGCCGGGCACGGCCGACGCCTGGAGGAAATGCTCATCGACGCAGCCGTTGGGGAAAAGCGCCCGCAGCGGCTCGATCAGGCCGGCATCCCAACAGGCATGCACCACCCTGAAACGCCCGGCATCGACGAACAGCGGCATTTCGTAAAACCATTGCAGGAAGTCGTGCCAGTCCGCCGGATGGTCCTCGAACTGGGTCAGGGTTTCATGCAGCAATCGTGCGTGGCGCGGGGTGTGCTCGCGCACGAACTGCTTGCCGCTGCCCGGCAGCGCCGGCGTGCTCCAGCCCAGGGCGTTGAACTCGTGATTACCCATGATGCACAGCGCCTGGCCAGCTTCGACCATGTCATGGACGATGTGCAGGGCCTCGCGAATGCGCGGGCCGCGGTCGATGATATCGCCCACGAATACCGCCATGCGCGACGTGTGCCGCCAGACGCCACCGTGCTTTTGATAACCGAGCCGGTCGAGCAAGTGCTCAAGGGTCAGAGCGCAACCGTGCACGTCACCGATCAGGTCGTAGCTACGCGCGGGATCAAGCATCAGTCGCCTCCACCACCCAGCCGGCTGCCCCAGCCGAGCTTTGTCCGGCAGACTTCATAATAGTTATGGTCCAGCGGGTGGATCAGCCGCAGTTTCTGGGCCTTCTTGCTGATGGTGATGGTGTCACCCGGCGCGCAGGTGAAATGGTTCTGCCCATCACAGGAGACTTGCGGATAGATCTGCATATCCTTGGACACGACGATTTTCAGCTCACTGTTGCCATCGACCACAATTGGCCGTCCCGACAAGGTATGGGGGTACATCGGCACAATCACAATAGCGTCGAGCTTGGGGTGCATGATCGGGCCGCCCGCTGACAGCGCATACGCCGTAGACCCGGTCGGCGTGGCGACAATCAGGCCGTCGGCTTTCTGGCTGCAGACGAACTGGCCGTCGATGTACAGCTCGAACTCGATCATTCGCGTGGACTTGCCCGGGTGCAGCACCACGTCGTTCAGTGCATCGCCCTGACCGATGGCCTCGGCGTGCCGGCGGACTTCGGCCTGGAGCAGGAAGCGGTTTTCCACCAGGTAGTGGCCGTCGAGCACTTCGGCGACTTTCACTTCCAGCTCATCGGGGCGAATGTCGGTCAGGAAGCCCAGGCTGCCGCGGTTGATGCCCAGTACCGGAATATTATGCCGGGCCAGCGCCCGTGCAGCGCCGAGCAGGCTGCCGTCACCGCCGACCACAATCACCATGTCGCACACTTCGCCGAGCATCTTGCGCGATGAGGTCTGCAGGCCATGCCCTGGCAATACTTCGGCGATGGTGTCTTCCAGGATCACGTGCAGGTGACGATCGAGCAGAAACCGTTTCAGTCGGCGAACGGTATCCAGCACCTGCGAACTGCCGAGGCGACCGATGATGCCGATATTACGAAATTGCTCCATGGGGCCCCTAGTGTCTGTGCCGGCGAAAAACACGATTATGGGCGAAACCCGGCCGCAGACAAAATCCTTTCAGCCACAAGGGGCTACTCGTGTTTCAGGCTATGCTCGCAAGATGATCCTATTTCCAGATTTGCTGCAGTTGCCCCACCAGCTACGCCATCCCGAGGTGCGTGACCTGGCGTGGGTCATTCTCGCGCCGCCAATGCTCAGCCAGACGCCATGGCCGCAGCGCCATCCGCTGGCCGGCAGCGACTGGGTACAGGCGCCGCAGCGCCTGGAAAACTGGCTGCGCCAGCTCGATCGTGACAGTTATGACTTGCTGCATTGGCTGGCCCAAGCCCGGACCCGGCGGCTGGGTTTGTATTACGAGCGCCTGTGGCAGTACGCAGTGCGCAATGCGCCCGGTATCGAGCTGATCGCAGCGAATCTGCCAATCCGCCGCGAGGGTCACACCTTGGGTGAGCTGGACATGCTGTTGCGCGATCGCGACGGTGTGCACCATCTGGAACTGGCGATCAAGCTGTACCTCGGCCCGCAGCATGGCGATGGCCGAGATACCGGGCAATGGCTGGGGCCCGGCTGTCACGACCGGCTGGACCGCAAGCTGGCGCACCTGAGCCAGCACCAGCTGCCCATTTCGGCGCGCCCGGAAAGCCGTGCCGTGTTGGCGGCCCTGGATATCCAGCAGTTCAGCGCGCACCTGTGGCTCGGCGGCTACTTGCTGTATCCCTGGCCGGGCACAGCCGAGCCACCCAGCGGCGCGCATCCCCACCATTTGCGTGGCAGCTGGCTGCATCAGAAAGACTGGGCGACATTTGTTACCCGGCGTCCCGGCGGACGCTGGCAGCCCCTGCCCCGCCATGCCTGGCTTGCGCCTGCGCACTACCCGGCAGAGCAGACCTGGAGCCAGGGGCAACTGGATGCCTGGTTGGGCGAGCTTGACCCGCAGGCACCGGCGCAGCTGCTGGTGCGGCTGGAGGAAAATGCCGAGGGGGATTGGCAGGAAGCCGAGCGGTTGTTTCTGGTGGCGGATCTTTGGCCGAACGTACCGGGTGGTGGTTGAGTTTTTTGATGACCCCTGTGGGAGCGAGGCTTGCCCGCGATGGGGCCACCTCGGTCACAGGGTTAACCGCACCGCCAAAGCCGCCAGAGTCACCAGCAGCACCGGCACCGTCAGCACAATCCCCACCTTGAAGTAATACCCCCAACCGATCTTGATTCCCTTGCGTTCCAGTACATGCAGCCACAGCAAAGTGGCCAGGCTGCCGATGGGCGTGATCTTGGGCCCCAGGTCGCTGCCGATCACGTTGGCATAAATCATCGCCTCCTTCACGACACCGGTCGCCTGACTGGCATCGATCGACAACAGGCCGATCAACACCGTCGGCAGGTTGTTCATGATCGACGACAGCAGCGCCGTCAGCACACCGGTACCCATCGCTGCGCCCCAGACGCCATACCCGGCAAAGCCGTCCAGCCAACCGGCCAGATAACCCGTGAGCCCGGCGTTGCGCAGGCCATACACCACCAGGTACATGCCCAGGGAAAAGACCACGATATGCCAGGGAGCTTCCTTAAGGACCTTGCGGGTGGAGATCTTGTGGCCTTGCGCCGCAATCACCCAGAGCAGAGCCGCACAGACGGCAGAAATGGCACTGATCGGAATCCCCAGCGGCTCCAGGGCAAAACAGCCCACCAGCAAGATGACCAAGACCGCCCAGCCGGCATAAAAAGTCGCCTTGTCATGGATCGCGCCGGCCGGCTCTTCCAGCTGTTCGGGGTCGTAATCCTTGGGGATGTCACGGCGGAAATACCACAGCAGCACACCCAGGGTGGCCAAGACGCTGACCAGGTTGACCGGCACCATCACCGCCGCGTAGCGGTTAAAACCGATGTTAAAGAAGTCGGCGGAGACGATGTTGACCAGGTTCGACACCACCAGCGGCAGGCTGGCCGTGTCGGCGATAAAGCCGGCGCCCATCACGAACGCCAGCGTCGCGGCAGGCGAAAACCGCAGTGCCAGCAACATGGAAATCACGATAGGCGTGAGAATCAGTGCAGCCCCGTCATTGGCGAACAACGCCGAGACCAGCGCACCGAGCAATACCATGAAGGCAAACAGTTTGCGTCCGCTGCCGCGCCCCCACCGGGCGACATGCAGCGCCGCCCAGGCGAAGAACCCCGCCTCGTCCAGCAACAGGCTGATGATGATCAGCGCAATGAACGTCCCGGTGGCGTTCCAGATGATCTGCCACACCAGCGGGATATCGCTCCAGTGCACTGCGCCAAACACCAGTGCCAGCACGGCGCCCAGCACTGCACTCCAGCCGACACCCAGGCCTTTGGGTTGCCAGATCACCAGGGTAATGGTCAGCAGGAAAATCAGCGAGGCGGTGAGCATGCAGGAGCAGCCTTCAAAAATCGATGCAACATACAGGATCCCGAAGACCGCTCCTATCCCAATGAACGCTGTTTATCAGACCTTCTTGTGCTGCTCTACCCAGCGCCCGTAAGCGTCAATGAATTTCTGCAGAAACGGCTTCACCGACTCGGACAGCTTGCCCGCCTCATCAAACGCCGACCCCGCCCCACTCAGGTACGCTTCCGGTTGCTGCATGAGAGGCACGTCGAGAAACACCATGGACTGGCGCAGGTGATGATTGGCACCAAACCCGCCGATCGCCCCCGGGGACACGCTGATCACCGCGCCTGGCTTGCCACTCCAGGCACTCTGCCCGTAGGGCCGCGAGCCCACGTCAATTGCGTTTTTCAGCGGGGCCGGTACAGAACGGTTGTATTCCGGAGTGACGAACAGCACCGCGTCGGATGAACTCACGTGTTGCCGGAAAGTACTGTAGGCTGCCGGCGGTGATTGACCATCAATGTCTTCGTTATAAAGCGCCAGGTCGCCGATTTCGACGATTTCCAGCTTGAGATTTGCCGGAGCCAGTTCAGCCAGGGCCAGTGCAACCTTGCGGTTGATCGATTCCTTTCTCAAGCTGCCGACCACAACGGCGACCTTATAGACATTGCTCATGGAAGATTCTCGACTGTTCAACGGAAAGAACCTGTAGTTATAGATGACGATTCACCCAGGACGCGACCGAAAATTCGCCCCTGCGACTATTTTTTTCTTGCAAGAAAACTTACTTCGCCCAAGCACGGTCTACACACCGCAAATTGAGTGATTTATCTCCAGAGGTTCTAAGCAGATGGCAGCAGTACTTGTCGGTCAGTTCCATGCAAGAGATGCGGAAGGCCGCGTCTATTCAGTGCATGAGTTCCAGGAATCCACCCCGTCGGCAGACGGCCTAACCGGCTCGGTGCCTGTCACCACCTACAAGCTGGCCATCGGTGACCGGGTCAAGAAGCTCGATGACAACCAGTTCCTGCTGATTCAATCGGATGTGACCATCGTTCGCGAGCCGGATACCTACGTCGGCAAGCTGCCGGAAACGAACGTCGCCTCATAACCTGCCGTTATGAGCAGAAGTCAGATGCGCGGACATGAGTTAGGATTCAAGCACTGAATCCTTCATCTGCCGAACATGGACTTCACGCATGCGTTTACGTCATATCGAAGTCATCCAGGCGCTGTTGCAGACCGGTCACCTGGGCACCGCGGCCGAATGGTTGCAGTTGCCAGTGGCCGAGGTGGAACGCACCCTGCGCGACGCTGAAGACCAGCTGGGTTTCATGCTGTTTTCCAGCGTCCGTGGCCGCCTGCAAGCCACGCGAGAAGCGCGGGAGTTGCAGGTTGAAATTGCCCACGTCTATGAAGCACTTGAGCCGGCCCAGCGCCTGGCCAGCAGCCTGAAGCAATACCAGGCGCCCCCCGCTGCGAATCATCTGCACCCCGCCCCTGGCGCACAAACTATTGCCCCACGCCATTGCCGCCCTGCGCCGGCGTCTTCCCGATGCACCTTGCACCCTGCTGACCCAACCCACCCGCGGCATCGTCAAGCGTCTGCTCCTGCGCGAAGCCGACCTGGGCCTGAGCCTGCACGACCCGCACCATGCCGATATCGATTGCCAGGCCATCGCCCAAGGCAAGATCCAGCTGCTGGCACCCCATGGCTGGCTGCAACCCAAACAGAAATACATTTCGCTGCAGGACCTGGCCGGCCAGTCGATGGTCGGCCTCGACGGTCATGATCCGCTGAGCCTGGCGCTGGAGCACAAACTGCATGCGCTACGCCCGGCCCCGGTCATCCACACCCGGGTGCAGACGCACCAGATGATGCGCAGCATGGTCGAAGCCGGGGAAGGCCTGGCGCTGGTAGATCCGTTCACCGCCCTGGGAGCCAGGACCGCCGAACTGGACACCTGCCCGCTGGCACCCGCGGTACCGATCAGCCTGTATGCCCTGAGCCTGAAAAACGCCGAACCTTCACCGGCGGCTCAGGCCCTGCTGGAGATCATCACGGAACAAGCCGTGGCGATGTTGGCGAACTGAGCGGCATGACCAGCGGATCATCAAACAATCGATACCAGAACAACGCGACCTCGGCCGTATTGGGATCGATGCCGCGATAACGCAGGTAGTCGATGCCGCCTACCACGTAGCCGCAACGCTCGTAGAGTCGGCAGGCACCCAGGTTGTTGTTCTGGGTTTCGAGCATGATGCCTGGCAGTTTCTTTTTCCGCGTCCAGAACTGCGCGACATCCAGCAGGGCTTTGGCGACACCGTGGCGCCGCGCCGGCGCATGCACCGCCAGCTCGTCGATATGGGCAAAGCCGTTCCAGTTGGTGCTGACCACCAGATGGCCCACCGGCTCATCGTCCAGATAAGCCATGAACACCGCGCTATCAGCCGCATCGCGAAAACTGCTGAACTCTTCAGGGTCAATTCCGTAGCACTTTCGATACGGCGTGATGGGCGTCACGGGCCACTGCTCCACTGGCTTGCCGACTTCGGCGGCGACATAAGCCGAGACTTCAAAACTGAAATCGCTGCCCCAGATATAGGGGGCAAATCCATCGTCAGCGACTCGTACCGACAGCCCTGGGTATTTGGGATTCATAACCGGTTGCATGCTGGGAAAGGTCCTCATTCCTTGATGCAATCGACGGTGTAGTACCGCCCATTGCCCTCATCTTCGTGTTGCAAGCCGTGCACATCGGCGACAAAGCCGGGAAAGCTGCTGTCGAATGTGCGGGCAAATGCCAGGTAATCGTTGATTGAACGGGTGGCGTCGGTAAAACGCTCGCCGGGCATGATCAACGGGATTCCTGGCGGATAGGGTACCAGCATCACGGCAGCGATCCGCCCATCCAGGGCATCGATCGACACCGCTTCAACGTCGCCGCGTACCAGGTGATCATAGGCGTCAGACGGTTTCATGGCGATCTGTGGCAGTACGGTATACATGCGCTTGAGGTGTTTGGCCGTGGCGTTGCTGCGGTAACAGGCGTGCAGTTGGTCACACAAGTCACGCAAGCCCATGCCCCGATAGCGATCGGCATCCTCTTGCGCGATGCACGGCAGGCAACTCGCCAGGCTGACGTTGGCATCGTAGCTGCGCTTGAATTCCAGCAACTCAGTGAGCAAGGTGCTCCATTTGCCCTTGGTAATGCCCATGGAAAACAGCACCAGGAACGAATACAGCCCGGTCTTTTCCACCACCAGGCCGCGCTCCCAGAGGAATTTGCTGACCACCGCCGCCGGAATCCCGCGCTCGCTCAAGGCACCTCCCGCCGTGAGGCCGGGCATCACCAGGGTGACCTTGATCGGGTCGAGCAGCACGTAATCGTCGGTTACACCAGCAAAGCCGTGCCAGTCGGCGTCAGGCTGCAGCAACCAGTCTTCGGTGACCACTTGTTTGATGCCTTCCACCGAAGGCGGCTGCCAGATCGAAAACCACCAGTCATCGGCGGCGATGTGCTGGCGCAGGTTGGCCAGGGCGCGCCGAAAACTCAGGGCTTCATCGAACATTTCCTGCAGCAGCGAGCGCCCCGAAGGCCCTTCCATCATCGCCGACGCCACATCCAGCGAAGCGATGATGCTGTACTGCGGCGAAGTGGAGATGTGCATCATGAAGGCTTCGTTGAAGCGATCGCGGTCCAGTTGGCGGGCCCCACCGTCCTGCACGTGAATCATCGAAGCCTGGCTGAACGCCGCCAGCAGCTTGTGCGTGGAATGGGTGGTGAAGACCAGCGGGCTGTCCGCGCTGCGCGAGGTCCCCATGCCGTAGCGCCCGGCGAAGAACTCATGGAAGGCCGCATAGGCGTACCAGGCCTCGTCGAAATGCAGCACCTCGACGCTGTTGCCCAGGCTCTGCTTGATCAGTTCGGCGTTGTAGCAAAGGCCGTCATAGGTCGAATTGGTCACCACCGCCAGCTTGACCTTGGGCGCCCGCCCTTTGGTCAACGGACTGGCATCGATCTTGGCCTGGATCGTCTCGCGGCTGAATTCGCTCAAGGGAATCGGGCCGATAATCCCCAGTTCATTGCGTTCCGGGCACAGGTACAGCGGAATAGCCCCGGTCATGATGATCGAATGCAGTACCGACTTGTGGCAGTTGCGGTCCACCAGCACCAGGTCATCCCGGGCGACCATTGAATGCCAGACGATCTTGTTGGCGGTGGACGTGCCGTTGATGACGAAGAAGGTGTGATCGGCACCAAAGTTACGCGCCGCGCGCGCCTCGGCTTCGGCCAGCGGGCCGGTGTGGTCCAGCAGGGAACCCAACTCTGGAACCGACACCGACAGGTCCGAGCGCAGGGTGTTTTCCCCGAAGAACTGATGAAACGCCTGCCCTACCGGGCTCTTGTGATAGGCCACGCCACCACCATGCCCGGGGGTGTGCCACGAATAATTGGAGTCGGCGGTATGCTGCACCAGCGCCTTGAAGAACGGCGGCAACAGACCGTCGAGGTATTTGCGTGCCGCGCGGGCGACCTGGCGGGCCAGAAATGGCACGGTGTCTTCGAACAGATACAGGATGCCGCGAAGCTGGTTGAGCTCGGCCATGGCATCCGCCGGAGCGTTTTCCAGGGTCACCTGTTCGCCGAGGGCAAAGATGGGCAGATCCGGCGCGCGAACCCGGGCCAGTCCGATCAGCTCGGCCATATTCTGTAACAAATGTGAATTGGCGCTGGCGTCTTCACTGGCGATCAACATGCAGGAAAGACCGTGATGGGTCGAAGCAACCAGGCGTCCCTCGGCGTAGTCCATCGCCGAGACAATGCTGAAGCCTTCCTGCTCCAGCTCCCGGGCGATGCCGCGCACCCGATCACCGGCTACGGTGTCGGCCTTGATGTCGCGATGGACGATCAATACCGGGAATTTCAAGTCTTTATACATTGGGCTCAGGATCCTGAGGCGGCAGCTCTGGGTCTGCCAATCTCCTCAGGGTAGAGGGTTGGAGCGAATGTGGCGAGTGGGGATGCCCTGAAATGGGTCATCGCCTCCTCGCCCTCCCGTAGGAGCTGCCGAGTGAAACGAGGCTGCGATCTTTCAAACCGTAGGAGCTGTCGAGTGAAACGAGGCTGCAATCTTTACCAGGACCTACGCCGAAGCCTCAGCCTCAACCAGCTGCTGCCACAACGCCGGAGCCCCCGCCGCCTTGGCGATCGCTTCCAACCGCGCCACATGCTGGGCCAGGTCGTCCTCACTGGCGCGGATGATCCGCGTCGGCTGGCGATCTGCCGGCAGACGGCGTATTTCGGTCGCCGAATTATCCGCCCCTTCGCCCGAGCCATTGCCATCGGAGGCGTTACCGGCCAGGGAGAGGCTGGTCTGGCCACCGGTCATGGTCAGGTAGACGTCCGCCAGGATCTCGGAGTCGAGCAAGGCGCCGTGCAGCTCGCGGCCCGAGTTGTCGACGCCGTAGCGCTTGCACAGGGCATCCAGGCTGTTGCGCTGCCCCGGGTGACGTTCCCGGGCCATCATCAGGGTGTCGAGGATCGAGCAGTGTTGCGTGATGTCGGCGCGATCGTGCTGGCCCATCAGGGCGAATTCGTTGTTGATGAAGCCAACGTCGAACGCCGCGTTGTGGATGATCAGCTGCGCACCCTTGATGAATTCGAAGAACTCATCGGCCACTTCGTTGAAGCGCGGCTTGCCCACCAGGAATTCGTTGGTGATGCCGTGCACGCCAATCGCGCCTTCGTCACTCTCGCGATCAGGTTGCAGATAGACATGGAAGTGCCGGCCGGTCAGGCGCCGACCGAGCAACTCGACACAGCCGATTTCGATAATCCGGTGGCCATCGGTCACCGGCATGCCGGTGGTTTCGGTATCGAGTACAACGGATCTGGTGGCCATCAGTGCTCAGCTCTCAACGGGTCGATCTTGAAAAAGCGCGAATGTTAACACGCTGGCGGAGGCCTTAGAGAACAGGGTCACCGTGTAGGAGCTGCCGCAGGCTGCGATCTTTTGATCTGCGCTCTAAAAACAAGATCAAAAGATCGCAGCCTGCGGCAGCTCCTACGGGATTTTGATCTGCGCTCTGAAAACAAGATCAAAAGATCGCAGCCTGCGGCAGCTCCTACGGGGGTGTGCAGCGTTTCAGGCTTGTTTGTAGCCGCGCACTTCATCGACGCCACGGTTAGCCAACTGGTCCGCCCGCTCGTTGCCATGATGGCCAATGTGCCCGCGCACCCATTTCCAGGTGACATTGTGGCGATTGACCTGCTCGTCCAGCAGCTTCCACAGATCAGCGTTTTTTACCGGCTCTTTCGCCGCCGTCTTCCAGCCGCGCTTCTTCCAGTTGTCCATCCACTCATTGATGCCTTTCATCACATACTGCGAGTCGGTCACCAGCAGCACGTCGCAGGAGCGCTTCAGTTCTTCCAGGCCACGGATCGCCCCCATCAACTCCATGCGATTGTTGGTGGTGTTGGCCTCGCCACCCCAGAGTTCTTTTTCAACGCCCTTGCACACCAGCAATGCGCCCCAGCCGCCAGGGCCGGGATTGCCCTTGCAGGCGCCGTCGGTGAAGAGTTCTACGCTATCGCTCATGCCAACCTTTCCAGAAAAATGCCGTGGCTCGCCGATCCGTGATCAGCGATGCCCGAGGCCGGGGTCAACCCGGCCGGGAATAAAAGAGTGTCTTACGGTTCGATGCGGCGACGGTTGACCTTGGCCATCGGCAACGGAATCAACTTGCCCATGGGCTCGCGGCGCTCCTGGCGCAGGGGGCGCAAACCGACCACGATCTTGCGTGCCACCAACAAATAGAAGCCGCCACCGGACAGCTGCCAGTCGCCAGCCTTGCGCTCCCAACCGGCCAGTCGGGTCTGCCATGCCGGGGAAGCAAGCGGCGGACGATAGCACCCGAAGCGGCGTTTCTCCAGCGCGAAGCCCAGCAGGTTCAGCCAGTCCCCGACCCGCGAAGGCGATATGCAGCGGGCCTTGCGCAAGCCGTCATGGGCAAATACGTGCCGCAACCCCCAGGTGCTCCAGGGGTTGATGCCGATAATCAGCAGGTGCCCTCCTGGCCGCACGCTGCTGGCGGCCTCACGCAGCAAGCCGTGTGGCGACAGGCAGAAATCCAGCCCATGCTGCAGCACCACGACGTCGGCGGCATGTTCACTCAAGGGCCAGGCCTGTTCCTCGCAGACGATCTCCACACCGGGCAGCGGCGCGCCCAGGCGCACATTGCGCTGCACCTGCGGCGCCGACGGAGGCGTTTGAGCCGATGGGCCGTAGTGCACCAGATAGCCACCAAAGAAGCGCGCCAACTCGTCTTCGAGCATGCGCCGCTCTTCATCCAGGAGAAATTGCCCAATCGGGCCGGACAGCCATTCACGGGCTGCGCTGATCAAATCCAGCCAGTCAGGATCCGCCTGAGCGAACGCTTTATCGGTCATTGCATTCTCCAACGCGCCAGGAAGTTCTAAGATGCGCCAATGTTTTCCGCTTGGCGAATCCGACGATGATACAGATCAGTGCCCTGCCTGCCTTTACCGACAACTACATCTGGTTGTTACAGGACCACAATACCCAGCGCTGCGCCGTGGTCGATCCCGGTGACGCCGCGCCCGTGCAGGCCTGGCTTGCGGCCCATCCGGGCTGGGTGTTGAGCGATATCCTGATCACCCATCACCACCATGATCACGTCGGCGGCGTGGAACTGCTCAAGAGCGCGACGGACGCGACGGTCTACGGGCCGGCCAGCGAGCGCATCCCGGCCCGCGACGTGGCGCTCAAGGACAACGACCGGGTCAGCGTGCTGGGCTGGGAGTTCGATGTTCTTGCTGTTCCCGGCCACACCCTGGGGCACATCGCCTTCTATCATCATGGCCTGCTGTTCTGCGGCGACACCCTGTTCGCCGCCGGTTGCGGCCGCCTGTTCGAGGGCACTGCGGAGCAAATGTATACCTCCCTGAACCGGCTTGCAGCCCTTCCCGAGGATACGCTGGTGTATTGCACCCATGAATACACCCTGAGCAATCTGCGCTTCGCCGTCGCGGTCGAGCCAGGCAATCCGCACACGGTCGAACGCCTGGGCAAAGTCACACAAATGCGCGAGTCCGGGATCATGACCCTGCCTTCGACGCTGGCCCTGGAAAAGCTCACCAACCCCTTCCTGCGTGCCGGCGAAACATCTATTAAACAAAAAGTGGACGAACGGAGCGGCGCCGATAACAGTAGCCCGAGTGCGGTCTTTGCTGCCTTGCGTGCCTGGAAAGACAAGTTCTAGGGAGGCTACCGGGCGGTACAGGAATTCTCAATGGTTGACCTCGGGGGGTGTGCTTTCTAGAATCGCCCGACATTTTTGCCCGGAACTTACTTCCAGCCAATGTCGTCATCTATTCGTAAGTCCATCAATTCAGACGCATTGACCCGCCTGGCTCAAGCCATCGCGGTGGCTGTGTCCGCCACCCTGGCGGGCTGTTCAAGCCATGTGCCGCAAACCGAAGCGACACACACCCCCAACATCGCCGCTCGAGCCAAGCAGAAACCTGTCTGGCTCAGCGAAAAGCCTGTTCCGCAAATACCACAGGACGTCTGGGAGCGCATGCGCCAGGGCTTCCAGTTGCAGGACAGCGTCGGCCTGAACCCGCGCATCGAACAACAGCGCCTGTGGTTCGCCAACAACCCGTCTTATCTCGAAAACGCCGGCGAACGCGGCAGCCTGTACATTCACTACATTGTCGAACGCCTGGAAGAACGCAACATGCCGCTGGAACTGGCGCTGTTGCCAGTGATAGAAAGCTCCTACAACCCGATGGCCTACTCCCGGGCCCACGCGGTGGGTCTTTGGCAATTCATTCCTTCCACCGGGCGTTACTTCAACCTGCGCCAGAACCAGTTCTACGATGGCCGTCGCGATATCACCGCCTCGACCACCGCGGCAATGGACTACCTGACCCGCCTGCATGACATGTTCAACGGCGACTGGCTACTGGCCCTCGCGGCCTACAACGCCGGGGAAGGCACGGTCAGCCGGGCGATCGAGCGCAATGAAAAGCTGGGCTTGCCGACCGATTACTGGAACCTGCCGCTGCCGGCGGAAACCCAGGCGTATGTACCCAAGCTGCTCGCGCTGTCACAAGTGGTGCTGGCGCCGGAAGCCTACGGGGTGAACCTCAGCCCGATCGCCAACGAGCCGTACTTTAAGGTGGTCGAGATCAACCAGCGCATGGACCTGTCCAAGGTCGCTGCAGTGGCCAACATCGACGAAGACGAACTGTTCCAGCTCAACCCGGCATTCAAGCAGCGCACCACCACCCTCGATGGCCCCCAGCATTTGCTGGTGCCCACCTCGAAGGCGCAACTGCTGACCACCAGCCTGTCGACCATGCGCCCGGAAGAACTGATCAGCAAGCGACCGCTCAAGCCAGTGTTCGAGAGCGCCAACAGCCCGGCCATTGCCGGCGCCAAGCGCTCCTACCGGGTCAAGCGCGGCGACAACCTGGGCACCATTGCCAAGGCCAACAAAGTCGACGTGAAAGATCTCCAGCAGTGGAACAAGCTGACCGGCAAGAACCTCAAGGTTGGCCAGACCCTGGTGATGCAGGACAACACCAAGCGCAGCGGCGGACGCGTCAACACGGTAGTCGCCGCCAACAGCAAGAAGCAGCGGACCAAGTACAAGGTCAAGCAGGGCGACTCGCTGTACATGGTCGCCAAGCGCTTCAACGTCGAGATGCAGCACCTCAAGCGCTGGAATCCACGCCTCGGCCAGGCCCTGAAGCCCGGCCAGATGCTGACGGTCTACTCGCCGCACTAAAAAACAGCCCCTGAACCAGGGGCTGTTTTTCAAGAAAGCACACAATCCCCTGTAGGAGCGAGCTTGCTCGCGAAGAACCTGAGAGGGCCGGGGGGGTGACAGATTCCCAGCGTTATCGTTAACGACCATCGCGAGCAAGCTCGCTCCTACAAATACGCCATCTTTTTCCTGCCCAGACAAGCTGTTACTGTACGGTCCATAAAGCCCAAGCCGCCTGGATCGGATCTCTGACTTGAAGCGTCCCCTCCTCCTGCTCCTGATCAGCCTGGCCTTGAGCTCACCCGCAAGCGCGACGATCAGCGAAAGCCATGGTTATGCGCAGTTCGGCACCCTCAAGTACCCGGCCAGATTTACCCACTTCGACTGGGTCAACCCGCAAGCGCCCAAGGGCGGTACGTTGCGAGTGATGGCATTCGGCACCTTCGATACGCTCAATCCCTATACTTTCAAGGGATCGAGCCCGGTTTCCACGCCCAATTTCCTGCAATACGGCATCAACGAACTCAACGAGCCGCTGATGGTGGGCACCGGCCAATACGCGCCGTCTGGCGATGAGCCCACCTCCAGCTACGGGCTGATCGCGCAATCGGTGGAGTACAGCGAAGACCGCAGCTGGGTCGTGTTCAACCTGCGCCCCGAGGCCAGGTTTCATGACGGCGCGCCGATCACCGCCTACGACGTCGCGTTTTCCTATCGCCTGCTGCTCAAGGAAGGGCATCCGCAATACCGCACCAACCTCCAGGAAGTGCTGCGGGTCGATATCCTCAACCCCCACCGTATCCGATTCGTCTTCAAGCGCGCTGGCAACCCGTTATTGATCCTGCGCCTGGGCGAGTTGCCGGTGTTGCCCCAGCATTACTGGAAAGGCCGCGACTTCAAGGCCACTACGTTCGAACCGCCCCTGGGCAGCGGCCCCTACCGCATTACTTCAGTAACGCCCGGGCGGCAGTTGATTTTCGAGCGGGTCAAGGATTACTGGGGCAAGGACCTGGCGGTCAATCGCGGCAAGTACAACGTCGACCGGATGGAGGTCGAGTTCTACCGCGACAGCGACGTCGCCTTCGAAGCGTTCAAGGCCGGGGAGTTCGACATCTACATCGAGCACCAGGCGAAAAACTGGGAAAACGGCTACCGCTTCCCGGCGGTCAGGCGCGGCGAGGTGATCAAGGCGCTGATCCCGCACCAGATTCCGACCCAGAGCCAGGGCCTGTTCATGAACACCCGGCGCCCCGCCTTTGCCGATCCCAAGGTCCGCGAAGCGCTGGGGTTGATGTTCGACTTCGAGTGGACCAACCGCACGCTGTTCAGCGGCGCCTACAAACGCGCCATGAGCTACTACCCCAACAGCGAGTTCTCCGCCACCGGGCTGCCGGTCGGCCACGAATGGCTGATGCTCAAGCCCTATCGCGATCAGCTGCCGGCCAGGCTCTTTACCGAACCTTTCAGCCTGCCCCAGACCGATGGTCGCGGCATTCCCCGGCAGACACTGCGCAACGCCCTGGGCCTGCTCGCCGAAGCCGGCTGGAAGCTGAACGGCCAGCGCCTGCAAAATGCCGCCGGCCAGCCGCTGCGCCTGGAGATCCTGCTGGTCAATCCCAACCTGGAACGCATTCTCCAGCCGTACGTCGAGAACCTCGCGAGCATCGGCGTCGATGCCCGGCTGCGAACGGTCGATCGCGCCCAGTACAAGCAACGTCTCGACCAATTCGACTTCGACATGATCCTGATGACCCTCAACCAGACGCTCAGCCCCGGCCTGGAGCAATGGCAGTACTTCCACTCCAGCCAGGTGGCGGTCAAGGGCAGCAAGAATTACGCAGGTATCGCCAACCCCGTGGTTGACCACCTGCTCGAACAGTTGCTCGCCGCCAAGACCCGTGACGAGCAGGTCGCCGCCGGCAAAGCCCTGGATCGCGTACTGCTGTGGCAGCACTACATCATTCCCAACTGGTACCTCAATTATCACCGCCTGGCCTACCGCAACCGGTTTGCCTTTGTTACCACGCCGCCCTACACCCTGGGCTTGAGCGCGTGGTGGCTGAAATCTTCGGAGAAGGATCGATGACCCCTGTACGTGCCCTGCTGTTGCAGGTCAGCGGCCTGATGTTTGCCGGGCTGGCCTGCGCCGCTCCGCAACACGCGCTGACCCTGTACAACGAACCGCCCAAATACCCGGCCGACTTCAAGCATTTCGATTACGTGAACCCCGACGCGCCCAAGGGCGGAACCTTCCGCCAGGCAGGCTTCGGCGGCTTCGACAGCCTTAATCCGTTTATCAGCAAAGGCGTGCCCGCCGACGATGTCGGCATGATCTACGACACCCTGGCCAGACAAGGCCTGGACGAACCGTTCACCGTGTACGGCCTGGTCGCCGGCAAGATCGAGAAAGCCCCCGACAACAGCTGGGTGCGTTTCTATATGCGCCCGCAAGCCCGGTTCCACGACGGTCACCCTATCCATGCCGAGGACGTGATCTTCAGTTTCGACATGCTCACCAAGGAAGGTGCCCCGCTCTATCGCGGCTATTACAGCGACGTGGCCGAAGTGATCGCCGAAGACCCGCTGACCGTGCTGTTCAAGTTCAAGCACAGCAACAACCGCGAACTGCCGCTGATTCTTGGCCAGCTGCCGGTACTGCCCAAACACTGGTGGACCGACCGCGACTTCAACAAGGGCAACCTGGAAATCCCTCTTGGCAGCGGGCCCTACCGGGTCAGCGAAGTAAAGGCCGGGCGTTCAGTGCGCTACGAACGGGTCAAGGACTACTGGGGCAAGGACCTGCCGGTCAACCGCGGCTTCTATAACTTCGACGTCATGACCACCGACTACTACCGCGACAACACCGTCGCGCTGGAAGCCCTGAAAGCCGGCCAGTTCGATTACTGGCTGGAGATGACCGCCAAAAACTGGGCCAACGCCTACAACATTCCAGCAGTCACCGAAGGCCGCCTGATCAAGGAACAGATCCCCAACGGCAACCCGACCGGCATGCAGGGCTTTGTATTCAACCTGCGGCGCACGGTGTTCCAGGATGTGCGCGTGCGCCAAGCCTTGAGCCTGCTGCTGGACTTTGAGTGGACCAACAAGCAACTGTTCAACGGCGCCTATGTGCGCACCCGCAGTTACTTCGAAAACTCGGAAATGGCTGCCACGGGCCTGCCGGATGCCGACCAGTTGGCAATCCTCGACCCCTTTCGCGGAAAAATTCCCGAGCAGGTGTTCAGCGAGGCGTTCCAGAACCCGCTCACCGATGCCAGCGGCATGATTCGCGCCCAGCAGCGCCAGGCCTATCAACTGCTGCAGGAGGCCGGCTGGCGCATCGTCGACGACAAGATGGTCGATGCTACCGGCAAACCGGTGACCATCGAATTCCTGCTGGCCCAGACTGAATTCGAGCGGGTGCTGCTGCCGTTCAAGCGCAACCTCAGCGATCTGGGGATCGACCTGGTGATCCGCCGGGTCGACGTCTCCCAGTACATCAACCGGGTGCGCTCACGGGACTTCGACATGATCGTCGGCAGCTTCCCGCAGTCCAACTCGCCAGGCAATGAACAACGGGAGTTCTGGATGTCTGCCGCCGCCGACAAACCCGGCAGCCGTAACTCCATGGGCCTCAAGGACCCGGTGGTCGACCAGCTGGTCGAGCAACTGATCAACGCCGATTCGCGCAAAAGCCTGGTGGCCCATGCCCGGGCGCTGGACCGCGTGCTGCAATGGGGGTATTACGTGATCCCGAACTGGCACATCAAGACCTGGCGCGTGGCTTACTGGAACCATATCGGTCATCCGAAAATCTCACCGACCTACGATGTCGGCATCAACACCTGGTGGATCAAGCCGGATGCCAAACCGGCGATAGAGGTCGAAACCAAACTGCAAACCGACGCTACGGGCACGGAGTAATCAGATGCTGGCGTACATTTTTCGACGACTGCTGCTGATCATCCCGACCTTGCTGGGCATTCTGCTGATCAACTTCGTGATCATCCAGGCCGCCCCCGGTGGACCGGTAGAGCAGATGATCGCCAAGCTTGAAGGCTTCGAAGGCGCCACCAGCCGCATTGCCGGCGGCGGCGCCGAGGTGTCGGTGGCCGGCTCCGCCTATCGTGGCGCCCAGGGCCTGGACCCGGCGCTGGTCAAAGAAATCGAGCACATGTACGGCTTCGACAAATCGGCGCCGGAACGCTTGTGGATCATGATCAAGAACTACGCGAAGCTGGATTTCGGCGACAGTTTTTTCCGCGACGCCAAGGTCATCGACCTGATCAAGGAAAAGATGCCGGTCTCCATCTCCCTTGGGCTGTGGAGCACCCTGATCATGTACCTGGTGTCGATCCCGCTGGGGATCGCCAAGGCTACGCGGCACGGCAGCCATTTCGACGTCTGGACCAGTTCGCTGATCATCGTCGGTTATGCGATCCCGGCCTTCCTGTTCGCGATCCTGCTGATCGTGCTGTTTGCCGGCGGCAGTTACCTTGACTGGTTTCCGCTCAGAGGCCTGACTTCCAACAACTTTGATGAGCTCACTACTGGCGGCAAGATCCTCGATTATTTCTGGCACTTGGCCCTGCCGGTGACCGCGCTGGTGATCGGCAACTTCGCGACCATGACCCTGCTGACCAAGAACAGTTTCCTCGACGAAATCAACAAACAGTATGTGGTGACCGCCAAGGCCAAGGGTCTGACCAACCACCGCGTGCTCTACGGGCACGTGTTCCGTAACGCCATGCTGCTGGTGATCGCCGGCTTCCCGTCGGCTTTCATCGGGATTTTCTTCACCGGCTCGTTGCTGGTGGAAGTGATCTTTTCCCTCGACGGCCTTGGCCTGATGAGCTTCGAGGCGGCCATCAACCGCGATTATCCGGTGGTGTTCGGCACGTTGTTCATCTTCACCCTGCTGGGACTGGTGGTGAAGTTGATCGGCGACCTCACCTACACCTTTGTCGATCCGCGTATCGACTTCGAAAGCCGGGAGCATTGAGATGAACCTGTCCCCACTCAATCGTCGGCGATTCGAACTGTTCAAGGCCAACAAGCGCGGCTGGTGGTCGCTGTGGCTGTTTCTGGTGCTGTTTTGCCTGAGCCTGGGCGCCGAATTGATCGCCAACGACAAACCGTTGGTGGTGCATTACGACGACGGCTGGTATTTCCCGGCGCTCAAGCGCTACCCGGAAACCACCTTCGGCGGCGAATTCCCGCTGGAAGCCAACTACAAGAGCCCGTATATCCGCGAACTGCTCAAGGCCAAGGATGCCTGGGTGCTGTGGGCGCCGATCCCCTACAGCTATCAAAGCATCAACTATGACCTGAAGGTCCCGGCACCTGCGCCACCTTCAGCGGACAACCTGCTGGGCACCGATGACCAGGGCCGCGACGTGCTGGCCCGGGTAATCTATGGCTTCCGCATTTCCGTGCTGTTCGCCCTGACCCTGACCATCCTCAGCTCGATCATCGGTGTGATTGCCGGGGCCTTGCAGGGTTTTTATGGCGGCTGGGTGGATCTGGCCGGGCAGCGCTTCCTGGAAATCTGGTCCGGGCTGCCGGTGCTGTACCTGCTGATCATCCTCGCCAGCTTCGTCCAGCCGAACTTCTGGTGGCTGCTGGGGATCATGCTGCTGTTCTCCTGGATGAGCCTGGTGGACGTGGTGCGCGCCGAGTTCCTGCGCGGGCGCAACCTCGAATACGTACGCGCGGCCCGGGCGCTGGGGATGCAGAATGGTGCGATCATGTTCCGTCATATCCTGCCCAACGCCATGGTCTCGACCATGACTTTCATGCCGTTCATCCTGACCGGCGCCATCGGCACCCTAACCGCCCTCGACTTCCTGGGTTTCGGGCTGCCGCCTGGTGCGCCGTCCCTGGGTGAACTGGTGGCCCAGGGCAAATCCAACCTGCAGGCGCCCTGGCTTGGCATGAGCGCCTTCGCGGTATTGGCGTTGATGTTGAGTTTGCTGGTGTTCATCGGCGAGTCCGCTCGCGATGCCTTCGACCCGAGGAAGTGAAATGAATCAGGACAATCTGATCGAAGTGCGCGACCTGGCGGTGGAGTTTGTCGTCGGCGAGCGCGTGCAACGGGTGGTCGAGGGTGTCAGCTTCGACATCAAGCGCGGCGAGACCCTGGCCCTGGTGGGCGAAAGCGGCTCGGGCAAATCGGTCACCGCCCACTCGATCCTGCGGCTGCTGCCCTACCCGCTCGCCCGGCATCCCTCGGGGACCATCGAATACTCGGGCCAGGACCTGCTGAGCCTGAAAGAAAAGACCATCCGGCATATCCGTGGCAACCGGATCGCGATGATCTTCCAGGAGCCGATGACCTCGCTCAACCCTCTGCATTCCATCGAAAAGCAGATCAACGAAGTGCTGGGCATCCATAAAGGGCTGGTCGGCAAGATCGCCACCCAACGCACCCTGGAACTGTTGGAGATGGTCGGCATCCCCGAGCCGCACAAGCGCCTCAAGGCCCTGCCCCATGAATTGTCCGGCGGCCAGCGCCAGCGGGTGATGATCGCCATGGCCCTGGCCAACGAGCCGGAACTGCTGATTGCCGACGAACCGACCACCGCGCTGGACGTCACGGTGCAGTTGAAAATCCTCGAATTGCTCAAGGAATTGCAGGCCCGCCTGGGCATGGCGCTGCTACTGATCAGTCACGATTTGAACCTGGTGCGAAGAATTGCGCACCGAGTATGTGTCATGCAGCGCGGTTGCATCGTCGAACAGGCATCGTGCGAAGAATTGTTCCGCGCGCCGCAGCATCCGTACACGCGGGAACTGCTGGCAGCGGAGCCCAGCGGGATGCCGGCCACGAATGCCATCGGGCCGCCGCTGCTGCAGGTCGAGGACCTGAAAGTGTGGTTTCCGATCAAGAAAGGCTTGCTGAAAAAGACCGTCGACCACATCAAGGCGGTCGACGGCATCAATTTCAGCCTGCCCCAGGGCCAGACACTGGGCATTGTGGGAGAAAGCGGTTCCGGTAAATCGACGCTCGGCCTGGCGATTTTGCGGCTGATCGGCAGCAAAGGCGGCATCCGTTTTGAAGGCAACCAGCTAGACTGCCTGACGCAGCAACAGGTCAGGCCGCTGCGGCGGGAGATGCAGGTGGTGTTCCAGGACCCCTTTGGCAGCCTCAGCCCGCGAATGTGCGTGAGCCAGATCGTCGGCGAAGGCCTGCGGATCCACAAGATGGGTAGCGAGGCGGAACAGGAACAAGCGATTATTGCGGCATTGAAGGAGGTAGGCCTGGATCCGGACACCCGGCACCGCTACCCCCACGAATTTTCCGGTGGGCAACGGCAGAGAATTGCCATTGCCCGGGCATTGGTGCTCAAACCGGCGTTGATCCTGCTGGACGAGCCGACTTCGGCCCTCGACCGCACCGTGCAACGCCAGGTGGTGGAGCTTTTGCGTTCACTGCAAACCAAGTACAACCTGACGTATCTGTTTATCAGCCATGACCTGGCTGTCGTCAAGGCGCTGAGCCACCAGCTGATGGTGGTCAAGCAGGGCCAAGTGGTCGAACAGGGAGACGCGCAAAGTATCTTTGCCGCCCCCCAACATCCGTATACACAGCAGTTGCTGGAAGCCGCTTTCCTGGCTCCAGCCACTGCGCAATAACCTGAAAGAGGAGCAACACATGGGTTTTCTCGCCGGTAAGCGCGTACTGATCGTCGGTGTCGCCAGCAAGCTGTCCATCGCATCCGGCATCGCTGCCGCCATGCATCGCGAGGGCGCTGAGCTTGCCTTCACTTATCAGAACGACAAACTCAAGGGTCGTGTCGAAGAGTTCGCACAAAGCTGGGGTTCCAACCCGGACCTGTGCTTCCCGTGCGACGTGGCCAGCGATGAAGAAATCGCCAAGGTCTTCGTTGAACTGGGCAAGAAGTGGGACGGCCTGGACTGCATCGTGCACTCCGTAGGTTTCGCTCCCGGCGACCAACTGGACGGCGACTTCACCGAAGCCACCACCCGTGAAGGTTTCCGCATCGCCCACGACATCAGCGCCTACAGCTTCGTAGCCCTGGCCAAGGCCGGTCGCGAAATGATGAAGGGCCGCAACGGCAGCCTGCTGACCCTGTCGTACCTGGGCTCCGAGCGCACCATGCCGAACTACAACGTGATGGGCATGGCCAAGGCTTCCCTGGAAGCTGGCGTACGTTACCTGGCCGGTTCCCTGGGCCCGGACGGCACCCGCGTCAACTGCGTATCGGCCGGTCCGATCCGCACCCTGGCCGCTTCCGGCATCAAGAACTTCCGCAAGATGCTGGCCGCCAACGAAGCGCAAACCCCGCTGCGTCGTAACGTCACCATCGACGAAGTCGGCAACGCCGGCGCCTTCCTGTGCTCGGACCTGGCGTCCGGCATCAGCGGTGAAATCATGTACGTAGACGGTGGTTTCAACACCACTGCGATGGGTAGCCTGGAAGAGTAATCTTCGGTTAGCCGATAAAAAACCCGCCGACTTCGGCGGGTTTTTTTTGGGTTCAGCGCTGAGTCAGATGCCCCGGACCGGGCATGGCCCTCCCGCCTCCGCCCACAGTTTGAACTGGGCAACAAAAATATCGTGCGGCACCGGCACTGGCGCCCGGCCAGCTCCCGGGTTCCAGCCCCAGAGCACCAGCTTGTCGTCGCTGACATGCTTGATCAGCGCGGCGAAATCACGGTCGCCGTTGGCCTTGCGATCCTTGATCATTGCGCACAGCTGATCGGCCGGCAGGCCGATCCAGGCCATCTTGTGGGCGGCCGGCGGCAGGCTCCAGTGGGGCGCACCGGGTGGCGCATTGGGGCCGTAACTGGCCGGCGGATTGGCCTCGGCGTGACAGGTGGCACAAGGCAGACCTGCTGCACCCTTGCCGTCCATACCCCGCACGACATTCATCCCATGGGGCGTGCCGGCATCGAATTGCAGCGGCGAATCCCCCGGAATATGGCAATTCTGGCAACGCGGGCTCTGGAAGACTTTCTGCACGGTATCGAAGGCCTTGAGCGCTTCACTGTCGTCCGCGAACAGGTCCTCGGTGTAAGCCACCAGGCCAAGCAGCATGACCGCGCCCAGCATCAGATGTCGTTTCATCTCACACCCCCGACAGTTGCAGCGGCAGTTCCCGCAGACGTTGCCCGGTCAAGGCGAATACGGCGTTCGCCACTGCCGGTGCCGTCGGCGGCACACCCGCTTCGCCGATCCCCCCGGGCTTCTCCGTACTGGGCACGATATGCACTTCAACCACCGGCATCTCATTGAGGCGCAGCACTTGATAGTCGTGGTAATTGGACTGCTCCACCTTGCCGTTCTTGAAGGTGAGTTTGCTGTGCAGGGCAAACCCCAGGCCGAAGGCAATGCACGACTCCATCTGCGCCGCGATGCTCTGCGGGTTGACCGCAATGCCGCAGTCCACCGCGCACACCACCCGATGCACGCGAATCGCCAGGTTGTCCTGGGACACTTCGGCCACCTGGGCGACGTAACTGCCGAATGACTCGTGCACCGCCACGCCCAACGCATGGCCGTCCGGCAACGTTGCCTTCCAGTTGGCTTTTTCCACTGCCAGGTTCAGCACGCCGAGATGCCGCGGATGCTGCTTGAGCAGGGTTCGTCGGTACTCCACCGGATCCTGGCCCGCCGCCTCGGCCAGTTCGTCGATCAGTGATTCCATGACGAATCCGGTATGGGTATGCCCCACCGAACGCAGCCACAGCACATTGATTCCCGTGCTCGGCGAATGCAGTTCGACCTGATGGTTGGCCAGGTGCTGCAGATAGGGGCTGTCCGCCACGCCCTCGACAGAGGTCTTGTCGATGCCGTCCTTGACCATCGTGGCCTCGAGCATGGTGCCGGCCATGATCGACTGCCCGACCAGTACATGCTGCCAGGCGATGGGCAACCCACCCGCATCCAGGCCAATGCGCGCCTGATGCAGGAATGCCGAGCGGTAATAGCCGCCACGGATGTCGTCTTCGCGGGACCACACCGTCTTCACCGGCGCGCCTGCGGCCTTGGCCACCTGCACCGCTTCGGCGACAAAATCCGAAGTCGGATTGGCCCGGCGCCCAAAGCCACCTCCAAGGAACTCGGTATGAATCTCCACCTGTTCGGGCTTCAAGCCGGTAATTTTTCCGGCGATCATCTGGTCCAGCGTCTGAAACTGGGTGCCCGTCCAGATCTCGCACTTGTCCTGGGTGATTTTCACCGTGCAATTGAGCGGTTCCATCGGTGCGTGGGCCAGGTAAGGCACGCTGTATTCGACATCGATGGTTTTCGCCGCCTTGGCCAGGGCGGCCTTGGCATCCCCGGCCTTACTCGCGGGCAGGCCCGGGCTGCCGGCCAGCTTGCGGAAACTTTCCAGCAATTGCTGGCTGTCCAGGCCAGTGTTGGGCCCCAGGTCCCAGTCAATCTTGAGTGCATCGCGCCCCAGCTTCGCCGCCCAATAGTGATCGGCGATCACCGCCACTCCGCTGGGCACCTGCACCACTTTGTGCACGCCCGGTATCGCCAGCGCCTCGGCGCCTTCAAAAGATTGGACGTGGCCACCGAACACCGGCGTGCGAGCAACCATAGCGGTCATCAACCCTTCGAACTGCACATCCATGCCGAACCTGGCCCTGCCGGTGATTTTCTCCGGCGTGTCCAGGCGCTTGGTGGGTTTGCCGATCAGCTTCCAGTCCTTGGGCTCCTTGAGCTTGATCGAGGCCGGGTCCGGCACCGGCAACTGGCCGGCTTCATCGGCCAGTTCACCGTAGGTGACCCGATTATCTGCGGTGATGACCACCCCCGATTCGGTACGGATCGTCGAGGGCGCGACATTGAAGCGCTTGGCCGCCGCGTCGATCAGCATCAAGCGCGCCGCCGCACCCGCCTGGCGGTAGCGATCGAACTCCATCCAGGTCGAGGTCGAGCCGCCGGTGATCTGCATCCCGCCGAAGCCGGCCAGACCATAATCAGCGGCCGACGCCGGGGAATGTTCGACGAGGATTTTCGACCAGTCGGCGTCCAGTTCCTCGGCGATCAGCATGGTCAGGCCGGTCCAGATGCCCTGGCCCATTTCCGAGTGCCCGAGCAGCACGGTGACGCTGTTGTCGTTGCCGATTCGCAAGAACGCATTCGGCGCAAATACATTGCCCTGATTCTCCGCGCCCAGGGCGAAGCGGTGAGCACCGGGAATGACAAAGGCCACGACAAGCCCGCCGCCAAGCACGGCACTGCCCTTGAGAAACCCCCGACGCGACAGCGGATGACTGCTGTTCATGACCTGCCCTCCCCGGAAATCAACCGATGTCGGCTGCGCGTTTGACTGCCGCGCGGATACGCGGGTAGGTGCCGCAACGGCAAATATTGCCGGACAGTGCCTGGTCGATATCGCTGTCGGTGGGCTTGGGGATTTTTGCCAGCAAGGCTGCGGCAGACATGATCTGCCCGGACTGGCAGTAGCCGCACTGGACCACGTCGAGTTCGGCCCAGGCTTGCTGCACGGGATGAGAACCATCGGCGGACAGGCCTTCAATCGTGAGGATCTTCTGCCCATGGGCCACGGCTGTGGCGGGCGTAATGCAGGATCGCAGCGGCGCGCCGTCGACGTGCACGGTGCAGGCGCCGCATTGCGCCATGCCACAGCCAAATTTGGTTCCAGTCAGGTGCGCGACATCCCGCAGCACCCACAGTAGCGGCATGTCCGCAGGGACATCCAGAGCCTGGTCCTTGCCATTGATGTTAAGCGTCAGCATTGCGGGTTTCCTCAGACTCACGGTGTTCTGAAGGAGCGTCGCTGTGGCCGATCAATGCCCACGCACGCCTCGAGTTATCCCTACAGCTAAGCGCAAAATAGCGGGCGAGACCGGTTCATCGACCACCGGTCATGTCATTAAAGGGCCCAGCGAGTGTGCACTGGCCGGCAAGCGCTACACCCTGGGCCGCAATAGAATCCGGGTATAGCTCAACAGAAAAAGTACAAAGGCCGCACACCACAGCAGCGCCGACAAGCCCAGGCCGCTGGTGGAAAACGGTACCAGCAGCACCCGACAGACGCCCGCAATCATCAGCAGGGCAAACCCCAGAACGATCGGTTTCGAGGCTGTCAGCGCTCGCCCGGTGTGTCCTAGACCGACCCGGGCAATCATTGCCAGGATCAACCCGCCGACCCCGCCGACGGCCAGCGAGTGACTGGCAAGACTCTGCTGCGACATCAGGCCGGCATGCCACAGCGACATCGCCAGCGCCGCCACTACCAGCCAGGCATATGCGAGGTACAGCGACCACAGCAACGGTACACCCCAGATACCTCGATCATGCCAACGCCACAGGCGCAGCAGGTGCAAGCCCCCGATCAGCAGAAACAGGCCAGACAGCCAAGGATTGGGGACGTCGTTGAACCCGGCCGCGAACGACAGGGCTGCGAGCAGCCCGCCGACGAGCAGGATGCGAGTGGGCCAGGGGTTGGTCACAGGCGCTGGCAGACGATTCAAGCCGCGCTGAATGAAGAACGGAATCACCCGGCCACCGATCACGCTCATCAACGCGCCTACCAGCCACAACGCCGCGAGCACACCACGACGCTGCAGATCGACGTTGTCGGTCGCCATACCGGCCAGGGTCATCAACTGGCAACCCGCCAGCAGCGCGATCACCAGCAGAACCGGGTAGTTGTCGCGCTTGCCGGACATGACCAGGTCCCTTCCAATGAACCATGCCAGCAACGGCAGGAAAGGCACCTGGGTGGCGATCAGCAGTTCGGCTGGCAACGGCATCATCCACGCCAGCCGCGCCAGCAGCCAGGTCAGCACCAGCCCAATCAGGGGCCAGCCGTGGAGCCCCGGGCGACCGGTCCAGTTGGGCACTGCCGTGAGGAGAAAGCCTGCGATGATTGCCGCAGCAAAACCGAACGGCATCTCATGTCGATGCCAGGCCAACATCCCGCCGATGGGCTGCGCACCCGGCAACCGTCCGTACAACCACAAGCCCCAGACGGCCACGGCAACCGCCGCGAAGCCGGCTCCGGCGAGGAAAAACGGGCGAAAGCCGTGACTGAACAGTGGTGCCGAACCCAAGGCGCGCATCAAGCGCATACCCCTGTCAGGCGCTGACCCAGATGATGCTGGGATAACAGGCGCATTACGTAGCCGATCTTCAACAGGGTGGGCCCGATGATGGTCATGGCGTGAAACGACACCAAGGCAGGGATAGGCAGATGTCCGCCGTACAAATACGCGCCATAGATGCCGGCCCCGAGCAGGGCCAGACCGGCTCCAAGGATGCGGCTGGACAGGTGCAGAACATTCTGGGGATGACTGAAGAAGCTGAACATTTTCCGGTACTCCTGAAGGTGTTCGGGTACGAGTGATATATCAAGTCTCGTGCCAACATCCAGGGCCTTGAAAATCAATAAGATGGCGTGCAGCAAGTCATAATGACAATCGTTTATTGAGGTCGATATGACTCCATGTGTTGTCCGAATGACTATGCCAGACATATTCACCAGGGCGAGCCTTTGGCCGCAGGAGCCATTACACTCAACGACTCACCTGCCCAGGATTCGAATATGAAGCGCGCGGTTGCCAGGAATGAAGATCAACGTCCGCTATTCTGGCGCGATGATGCCCTGCCCTTTGTCGAAGCGCGCTCCATCGTCGATGGTCGCGAGGTGTGTTACACGCGCCATTCCCACGAGCATTTTTCCATCGGTGCGATCACGGCTGGACGCAGTACCTATCTCCACGATCAAGTGCAGTCGCAAGTCAGCGTCGGCACCGTCGTACTGATGAACCCTGGCGACGTGCACGCCTGCAACCCCATCGACGATGAGCCGTGGTCGTACCTGATGTTTTATGTCGACACGGCGTGGCTTACCGATCTGCAGCACCAACTGGGCTTCAGTCCCGACCTGGCGTTTCGCCACTTTGCCCTTACGCACGTGCGCGATGCCAGCCTGTTTGAGGGACTGGTCGGGGTGTATGAGGCGTTGATTGATTCGCAGCAGGACCACCTGCAGAAACACAGCGCCCTGGTGGAGTTTTTCAGTGACCTGCAGCTGCGGCTGAACCCGGCCGGGCCAGCGCTGCGTGAACCCAACTTCAAGCTGGAACGTGCAGCGGATTTCATTCGCGACAACTGCACTCGGTTGCTCAAGCTTGAAGACATATGCGCGGCCGCCCAGTTATCGCCGTCTTATCTGATCCGCGCGTTCAAACAACGTTATGGGATGACGCCCCACGCCTTCCTGATCAATCGCCGCATCCAGTTTGCCCAGGACCGCCTGCGCAGCGGCAAGTTGATTGCCGATGTGGCGCTTGAAGCGGGATTTGCCGATCAGGCACATTTTCAGCGTGCGTTCAAACACCACCTGGCCGCTACGCCCGGCCAATATCAAGGCAACAGCAGATAACCCGCACTCATCACCAGCAAGGCCGCCATCGCCCGATTGAACAGGCGCATCCCCCGCGGGTTGTTCAGATACCCGCGCAAAAAAGTCCCGGCGTAGGCCCAGCACCCAACCGACAGATAACAGATCACCAGGTACACCGCCGCAAATTGCCAGACCAGCCGCGCCTCACCGTCAGCGACAAACGCGCCCATGCCCGCCACGCAGGCCAGCCAGGCTTTCGGGTTGAGCCACTGCATGATCGCGCCATACAGCATCGAGGGCGCGCGGGTTGACCTCGCAGCATCGACCTGGCCATCGTCGGCCGCCAGTTTCCAGGCCATGAACAGCAGGAATGCCACCCCCGCCAGTCTTACCACTTGCGTCAGCGCCGGCCAGCGCTGCAACACTTCATGCAACCCCAGCCCCATCAACAGCAGTAACACCACGAAACCCAAGGTGGCGCCCAGAACATGCCGTTGGCTGGCGCGCAAGCCAAACTGCGCGCCGGAGCTCAAGGCCACAATATTTACCGGCCCGGGGGTGATCGAAGCCACCAGCGCAAACGCGGCCATGGAAACAATCAGACTCATCGCAAACCTCTTCACTCGGTTGAATTGGCCCCCAGACTAAGAAATCGCCACCGCCGAGTATTGAACAAAACACCCCTCGGCAGGCGCACGCACCTGCCGCAGGAGCACTCCTGACGCTCCGGGCGAATTCTTTGTCGATTTACCGGTGGAGCCCCGGCGCGACGCCCCCTATGCTCACGCCATGAACCTACAAAACGCTTCCTTACCGCCCCGCAACGAGATGGTCCGCGCCATGCTTGAACGTGACACCGCCTACGAGGGGGTGTTCTTCACCGCGGTCAAGACCACCGGCATCTTTTGCCGTCCCAGTTGCACGGCACGCAAACCGAAACCGGAGAATGTCGAGTTCTTCGCCCATGCCGATGAATGCCTGTCGGAGGGCTATCGTGCCTGCCTGCGCTGCAAGCCACTGGACGCTGCGGCCATTGCCCCGGACTGGGTGCAAAAGCTACTGGGCGCGGTAGAAGCCACCCCGGATCGACAATGGTCCGATGCGCAACTGCTGGCCGAGGGCATCGAGCCGTTGAAACTTCGGCGCTGGTTCAAACAGCATTTCGGCATGACCTTCCACGCGTGGCTACGCACCCGCCGACTGGGCATGGCGCTAGGCGGCATTCGCCAGGGTGAGTCCATCGACCACGCGGCGTTCGATTCGGGTTATGAATCCCTGAGCGGTTTTCGCGACGCGTTTCAAAAGTCATTCCACATCACCCCAGGCAAAGCAGCCGACAGTGAGCCACTGCTCTTCACCCGCCTGACCACGCCCCTGGGGCCGATGATCGCCATGGCGGAGCGGCGCGGGCTGGTGATGCTTGAGTTTCTTGACCGACCGGCACTGACCCGTGAGCTTGAAGCGCTGCAAAACCGCTATGGCTACGTGATAGCGCCCGGGCATAACGCCCATTTGCGCCAGATCGAAGACGAACTGGCGCAATACTTTGCCGGCAAGCTCTGCGAATTCAGGGTCGCGCTGCATCTGCCAGGCAGCGAATTTTCCAGGCAGGTGTGGGCCGAGCTGGTCAAAATCCCCTACGGCCAGACCAGTACCTATGGCGCCATTGCCGCGATTCTCGGCAAACCCGGCGCCAGCCGCGCCGTCGGCCTGGCCAACGGGCATAACCGGGTCTCCATCGTCGTCCCTTGCCACCGGGTGATCGGCGCCGATGGCTCGCTGACTGGCTACGGCGGCGGCCAGCCGCGCAAGGCATTCCTGCTGCGCCTGGAGAACGCGGCACTGCAGCTCAGCCAGTTGAGCCTGCCGGGCATGGCGCGCGAAGAAGCATGAGCGCCCTGCCCGACGCGTGGTCGGCTGCCAGCCAGTTTCTGGCCGGCATCGATGACGACTGGCGCCAACATATCGCCACCATTGGTCCCTGCCTGCATCAGCCACATCCGGCGCGGGATCCCTATGAATCCCTGGTGCGCTCGATTGCCTACCAACAACTGCATGCCCGGGCCGGCGACGCGATCATCGGGCGTTTACTGGCGTTGTTCCCCCCAGGGAATTTTCCGCGCCCGGAGCAGATCATCGCGACTGATTTTGACGCGCTACGCAGCTGCGGTTTTTCGGCAAGCAAGATAGCGACCATTCAGGGCATCGCAGAAGCGGCGGTGAGTGGCGTGGTGCTCGATTACAACACCGCGCGGATGATGGACGATGAAGCGCTGATCGAGCGCTTGATCACCCTGCGCGGGGTTGGCCGCTGGACCGTGGAGATGCTGCTGATCTACGGCCTGGAGCGCCCGGATATTTTGCCGGCGGATGACTTTGGGGTGCGTGAGGGGTATCGGCGGTTGAAGGGTTTGCAGGTGCAGCCTACTCGCCGGCAGATGATTGAGATCGGGTTGGATTGGAAGCCTTATCGGACAGTGGCTTGCTGGTATTTGTGGCGGGTACCTAGCAAGTAGGCCGCATCACCCAAAGCCCGTCACAACCCCGACTTCAACCGACTGAACGCCCGAATCAACGCCCGGTTAAACGCCTTCCCATTGTCATTCTTGCTGTACAACGAAGCCCTTACCTCAGCCGAGGGATACGTCCCCGGATCATTGCGAATCGCCGGATCGATCAGCCCATCCGCTGCCGTAATTGCATTGGCGTAATGAATGGTGTCGGTGATCGGCGCAATCACCTGCGGCGTCATCAGGTAGTCCATCAACGCCAGCCCTGCCTGCGGATGCGGCGCGTCCTTGGGGATGACCATGGCATCGAACCAGATCAACGTGCCTTCCTTCGGGATCCGGTAACTCAACTTGAACGGTTTGTTCGCCGCCGTAGCCTGACCGGCAGCAATGGCCACGTTGCCGTTCCAGGACATCGCCACGCAGGTGTTGCCGTTGGCCAGGTCGCTGATGTTCAGGTCGTTGTCGAAGTAGCGAATGTAAGGCCGGATCTTGGCTAATTGCTGTTCCGCGAGTTTCAGGTCATCCAGGCTCTGGCGGTTGATGTCCAGGCCCATGTACTTCATGACCGCGGCAAATACTTCGTTAGGGTCGTTGAGCAGGGTGACCCCGCAATCGGCGAATTTCGACACCACGGTCGGATCGAACAACATCGCCCAGCTGTCCCGTGGCGCGTCGGGCAGACGCTGCTTGACCGCCTCCTCCTGATAACCCACGCCTGTGGTGCCCCAGGCGTATATCCCGGCGTAGCGGTTGCCCGGATCGAACACCGCCATGTGCTGGCGGAACTCCTCGCCGACGCCGGCAAAGTGCGGCAGTTGCTGCTTGTCCACCGTCTGGATTGCGCCGCTCTGGATCGCCCGGGACAGATGCTGCCCCGCCGTCAGCACCAGGTCATAACCACTGTGGCCGGTCAGCAGTTTGGTCTCGACGGTTTCGAGGGAGTCGAAGTGATCGGCCACCACCCGAATGCCGGTCTGTTTTTCGAAGTTGCTCAGGGTGTCCGGGGCCAGGTACTCGCCCCAGATGTACAGGTTGACCACCGGTTTGGCGGTGTCGGCGGCCTGCACACACAGGGGTGCAAGCACCAGCAACAACGCTTGAGTCAGTTTGTGCAGGCCCATGGTTAAACCCCCTTCTTGTGGTCAGGAGTGCCGGCGTATTGCGGCATGGTGATGCAGGCGACGTTGCCACCACCGAGGAGGATTTCCCGGGAGTTTTCGATGCCGACGATATTGTGCCGAGGGAACAGTTCGGCCAGGGTTGCCAGCGCGGTCTGATCCTGCCGATCACCGAACAACGGCACCACAATCGAGGTATTGCCGGCGTAGTAGTTGATGTACGACGCGCAGATTTTCGTCCCCGCCTGGCGGGTGTGGGTGCTGTCCTGCTGATCGAGGCCCTCGGCTTCTTCGCCGGTCCATTCCAGCACATCCGGTTGCGGCAACTTGTGCACGGTCAACTCACGACCACGGCTGTCCCGGGTGCTGCGCAGGATGTCGTAGGCCTCCTGGTAGATTTCCCACTGCGGGTCATCGCGATTATCGGTCCATTGCAGTACCACTTCGCCGGGGCGGACGAAGCAAGCGAGGTCATCGACATGGCCATCGGTTTCGTCGAACTTGCAGCCCCGTGGCAACCAGATAATTTGCTCGGCGCCGAGGTAATCGGTCAGCCGTCGGGTGACTTCCTCCTTGCCCAAAAGCTGGTTGCGATTGCGGTTGAGCAGGCACTGCTCGGTGGTCAGGATGCTGCCCTGGCCGTCGCTCTGGATGCCACCGAGCTCGGCAATCAGCGGCGCGCGGTAACGGTCGAAACGTTCGATTTCGAGGATCTTGCTCGCGATCTGGTCGTCCTTGTCCCACGGGTAATACAAGCCGCCGTCGAGACCGCCGTAGGCGTTGAACTCGAAATCCACGCCACGCACGTCGCCGCTGGCATCGTTGACCACAAAGCACGGGCCGCTGTCGCGAAACCAGGTGTCGTTGCAGGTCATTTCTACGACCCGCACTTGCGGCGGCAATTGACGGCGAGCGGTGGCGAATTGTGCGGCGGAGGCACACACAGTCACCGGTTCGCTCTGGGAAATGGCGGTAACAATCTGCACCCAGACTTTCTGCGCAGGTTTGGCGCCGTTGCGCCAAACGTCGGTGCGCTCAGGCCAGCCAAGCCAGCAGCCGGACTTGGTTTCGAATTCACCGGGCAGGCGGAAGCCGTCTTGTTTGGGGGTGGAATCGAGCAAACGTGCCATGGGCATACCTCATCAGCGGGGATTGGAATGACCACAGGCTAAGGTCGCCAGCGCCCTCCTCGCCAACGATGATTATTTCGGGATGCTTGAATTTAACTCATCAATCGGCCAACTGATCGTTGAACCAATCCAGCATTTGAGCCACGGCCGGACGCTCCAGCCGGACCCGTTCACAGACCAGGGCGTATTGGCCGAGCGCGGTGATGTTGGCCGCGAACGGTCGCACCAGCCGCCCACTGAGCAGGTCTTCCTGTGCCGTGAGGTTATCGCCCATGGCCACGCCCTGCCCCTGGGCAGCCGCCTCCAGCGCCAACCCGGCGTGAGCGAAATACAGCTGTCGCTCCGGGCGCTGGTCGCCGGCATGGCTGGTGAGCCAGGCGGTCCAGGTCTTGCCGTCCTGATCGTCGTGCAGCAGGCAGTGACGGGCCAGGTCTTTCGGGGTTTTCAGCGTACCCTGGTTGAATAGGCTGGGGCTGCACACCGGGAAGAACTGCAACGCCGGCAAGGGCCGCACGAAGTAGGCGCTGCTGTCCACCGGGCCGGTGCCGTAGGTGATCGCCAGGTCGATGTCTTCCCCCGGCGCGGTGGCGTCGATCGGTTGTTCGTAGAGGTGCAAGGTGATGTGCGGATAGCGCGCGTAGAAATCCGTGAGGCGGCTCATCAACCATTTCTGCGCCAGTTCGGCGGTAACCGCCAGGCGCAACACAGCAAGGGATGACGGATCCCGCAGTTCATCGCAGGCCTCGCCGATCAGTTCGAAAGCCTGCTGCAAACTCTGCATCAGGCGCCCGGCGGCCATGGTCGGGCGAATCTGCCGACCTTCGCGGATAAACAGCGACACGCCCAACTGTTCTTCGAGTTGACGGATTTGATGGCTGACGGCGCTGTCGGTGACGCACAACTCCGCCGCCGCCCGGCCGAAATGAGCGTGACGAGCGGCGCATTCGAAAGTTCTGAGTGCTGCCAGGGAGGGTAGTCGTCGCATTGATCAAGGCTCTGTCTCGAGGCGGTCATGCTGACCCGGTAACTGGCACACGTCCACCCCCGTATGAGCTGCCGAAGGCTGCGATCTTTTGATCTTGATCTTAAGCCGCCGCGCCAAAAAAGATCAAAAGATCGCAGCCTTCGGCAGCTCCTGCAGGCGTTCTACACCTACACCACCTATATGCAGCAGTACCTTTGGCAGCAGTCCATTCAGCGCAACTCCACCCGCCCATCACCCTCCTTTATCCACCATGACTTCCCCCCGAACCCGGCGCATGTTGATCCCTCAACCGGAGGGATTCGCCATGCTCAACGCACTCAAACAGACCAACTCAACCTCAGCCTTCAACCGCTGGGCCGGCTTCGAAGTCACCTACGCCCAAAGCGGTGAAGCCGAACTTACCCTGGTTTTTCGCGAAACCGACATGGCGCAGTACGCCGGCTTCCTGCATGCCGGCCTGATCGCCGCGTTGCTCGACACCGCCTGCGGTTTTGCCGCCGGGACGGTCGCCGGCAACGTGCTGGCGTCGCATTTTTCAGTCAACTGCCTGGCACCCGCTGTCGGTGAAGTGTTCATCGCCAAGGGGCGGGTGGTGAAGGCCGGGAAGAAGCAGGTGTTCGCCCGCGCCGAGTTGTTCGCGCAAACCGGTGACCCGTTAAAACTGGTGGCGACCGGCGACGCGATTCTGGTGCCGGTCGACAGTCGCTAAGGGTCTAGGCTGTCTTGAATCGATTCGAGAACAGCCGGAGGTCCTCATGCAGCTCGAAGGTTCATGCCATTGCGGCGCGGTGTCGTTCAGCCTCACCAGCGCTCATCCCTACCCTTACCAGCGTTGCTACTGCTCGATCTGCCGCAAGACCCAGGGCGGCGGCGGTTATGCGATCAATCTCAGTGGCGACGCCGGCAGCCTGAAGGTGCGCGGGCGCAAGCACATCGCGATCTACCATGCGCGGCTCAAGGACGAGGGTGATACACGCGCCCATAACAGCACCGCCGAGCGGCATTTCTGTTCTGTTTGCGGGACTGGGTTGTGGCTGTTCAGCCCGAAATGGCCGGAGTTGATTCATCCGTTTGCCTCGGCCATCGACACCGCGCTGCCGGTGCCACCGGAGCACACGCATTTGATGCTGGGTTCGAAAGCGTCGTGGGTGGAGGTTGAGGTGAAGCCCAAGGACCAGCAGTTCGACGTCTACCCCGAGGAGTCCATTGCCGATTGGCATATACGCCTCGGTCTGGAAAAGTAATCACAGTCTCTGTGGTGAAGCGGTTCTACTGCCTTGCGGATGACGTTTTTTGCAGGAGCATGGCTTGCCCGCGATGGCGATTTCGCGGGAAAGCCTCGTTCATACGGGGGTTATGCGGCGATTGGGATGCCACTGTGGAAACGGAACTCCACGTCCGGTGATTCGATCAGCTCCTGCTCGGCCGCACGCACCCGGTCGATCACCTGGGCAACATCCTTCGCATCCCCATACTGGTAAGCCAGTTTCAAATAACCCTGGAAATGCCGGGCCTCGCTTTTGAGCAGGCCGAAATAGAACTTGCCCAATTCTTCGTCCAGATGTGGCACCAGGGCTTCGAAACGCTCACAACTGCGGGCTTCGATGAATGCGCCGACCACCAGGGTATCCACCAGTTTTACCGGCTCATGGCTACGCACCACCTTGCGCAGGCCCGAGGCGTAACGCCCGGCCGACAGTTGGCGCAGCTCGATCTTGCGCTTCTTCATCAAGCGCATGACCTGTTCGTGGTGCACCAGCTCTTCCCGAGCCAGGCGCGACATCAGGTTGATCAGATCGACGTGTGAGTGATACTTGGCGATCAGGCTCAACGCCGTGCTGGCCGCCTTGAATTCGCAGTTCTTGTGGTCGATCAGCAGTGTTTCCTGATCCGCCAGCGCGGCTTGAACCCAGCCGTCGGGGGTGCGGCAGCCGAGGAACTCGTGAATTTCGGGAAGGATCATGGGGCTCACGCAAAGAAGGTACAAAACGAAGGGCGCCGATTATACCGGCCTGCCGCCAGACCACCAGTCGCTTACCGTTGATATGCATCAAGTCCCGGATGCGTGGCCAGCAACTATAGTTGTCCCACGCAGCATTTTTCCATCTCCCGGAGATCCCGATCATGCAAGCCATCCGCAGCATCCTGGTGGTCATCGAGCCCGAACACTCGGAAAGCCTCGCGCTCAAACGCGCAAAACTGATTGCCGGCGTGACCCAGGCGCATCTGCATCTGCTGGTGTGCGACCGCAAGCACGACCATGGCGGCATGCTCGGCGTGCTCAAGGCGGCGCTGTTGGCGGATGGCTACAGCGTCACCACCGAGCAGGCGTGGAACGAAAGCCTGCATGAAACCATCATCGATGTGCAGCAGGCTGAAGGTTGCGGCCTGGTGATCAAGCAGCACTTCCCCGACAGCCCGTTGAAAAAAGCCCTGCTGACGCCGGCGGACTGGAAACTGTTGCGGCACTGCCCGTGCCCGGTGCTGCTGGTGAAAACTGCCCATCCGTGGAAGGACGGGGTGGTTCTGGCGGCCATCGATGTCGGCAACACCGACCTGGAGCACCGGCACCTGCACAACATCATCATCGATCATGGCTACGACATCGCCAGCCTGGCCAAGGCCCGCCTGCACGTGATCAGTGCCCATCCGTCGCCCATGCTGTCGTCGGCGGACCCCACCTTTCAACTCAGCGAAACCATCGAGGCGCGATATCGCGAACAATGCCGGGCGTTCCAGGCCGAGTTCGACATCGACGATCAGCACTTGCACATCGAGGAAGGGCCGGCTGACGTGCTGATTCCGTTCATGGCGCACAAGCTGCGTGCAGTGGTGACGGTGATTGGCACCGTGGCGAGGTCAGGGTTGTCGGGGGCGTTGATCGGCAATACCGCAGAGGTGGTGCTGGATGCGGTGGAGAGTGATGTGCTGGTGCTCAAGCCGCAGGAGATCGAGGATCATCTGGAAGAGGTGGTGGCGCGGCATTAAAGCAAAAGCAAGATCAAAAGATCGCAGCCTTCGGCAGCTCCTACAGGATGAACGCAAGCCTATGTAGGAGCTGCCGAAGGCTGCGATCTTTTGACTTTAAAGTCAGCCGCCGAAGGCGTCTTTCAGGAAGCCCGGTGCGATATAGCGCTGGTAGTGCGCCTCCGAGAGCAAAAAGAACTCCCGATCAATCGCATCGCGCAGCTCCGGCAGGTTCCAGTCGCGAAATTCCGGCATCAGCACCATCCCGTAAGCCTCCAGGTTGTTGATCACCCGAGCCCCCCGGGCGATCAGCTGATAGGCCCAGCAATATTCCGACTGGTGCGGCACGAAGCGAATCTTGCGCTGTTCCAGCTGCAGCCGCAGGCGCTGGGGGTCGAAAATCTCCAGCTTGCTGGCCATGACCTGGGACAACAGCTGCTCCAGACGCAGCCACACCGCGCGCTTCTCCTCCTCGTTGTAACCATTCCAGTTGATCACTTCGTGATGGAAACGCTTGCAGCCACGGCACACCAGGTCACCGTAAACAGTGGAGCAGAGGCCGACGCAGGGGGTCTTGATGGTCTGATTGGGCATAGTTAAGGAGAACACGGGAAAGCAGGACAGGTCGGCATGTTAGCCCTTTGTCTAAAATTGATCACCCCTCAATCTTGAGGGGCGGAGGGTCTATTGGACTTTGGCACCGGCCGCGTTGCGCGCCTACGTGCGCGAAGCTGCGTTGCGGGATTTGCCAAGGGAACAACCATTAGCGGCATCCCGCGCCTTGCCTCGCACACGTAGGCGCACAACGCGACTCGCCACCAAAGTCCAATAGACCCTCACTTACCTTTAATTTTTTTTTGCCGTAGAATCAGCCAGCCTTTTAAGGCGCCAATGTCCGTTAGAAGCTGTTTTCAAAGCGTCACGAGCACAGTCGTTCCTTCAGAGCGGTGTTGGCGAAGGGTTTTTCCAGCGGGGAAAAGCCCAACGCCAACCCTCATCAGCTCCCCGTTCTGCAGGCGTAAAACTTTGAAAGCAGCTTCTGTAAGGAATTGTCGGTAATTCTGGCTAAGCGGCCCACAACGCCGCGCAGCGCATGAGTACGGCAATTTCGGGATGAGCGTCCCGGACACCCATTTGGGACCACTGATGAGGGTAATAACTGTGCTTGAAGCCTACCGCAAACATATCGAAGAGCGTGCAGCACTGGGTATCGTTCCCCAGCCGCTTAACGCCGAACAAACTGCAGGCCTGGTCGAGCTGCTGAAGAATCCCCCGGCTGGCGAAGAAGCTTTCCTCGTTGACCTGATCACCAATCGCATTCCGCCAGGCGTGGACGAAGCCGCCTATGTAAAGGCCGGTTTCCTGTCTGCCCTCGCCAAAGGCGAAGCCACTTCCCCTCTGATCGACAAGAAGCGCGCTGTTGAACTGCTCGGCACCATGCAGGGCGGCTACAACATCGTGACCCTGGTTGACCTGCTCGACAGCGCCGAACTGGCCCCTGTTGCAGCCGCTCAGCTCAAGCACACCCTGCTGATGTTCGATGCGTTCCACGATGTCGCGGAAAAAGCCCGCAACGGCAACGAACACGCCAAAGGCGTGATCCAGTCCTGGGCTGACGGCGAGTGGTTCAGCAACCGTCCGACCCTGGCCGACAAGATCAGCCTGCGCGTGTTCAAGGTAACCGGCGAAACCAACACCGACGACCTGTCCCCTGCCCCAGACGCCTGGTCCCGCCCGGACATCCCGCTGCACGCCCTGGCCATGCTGAAAATGGCTCGCGAAGGCATCGTGCCGGACGAGCAAGGCAAGACCGGCCCGATGAAGCAAATCGAAGAAATGCGCGGTCAAGGTTTCCCTATCGCCTACGTCGGTGACGTGGTCGGTACCGGTTCGTCGCGTAAATCCGCCACCAACTCGGTGCTGTGGTTCTTCGGCGACGACGTGCCATACGTCCCGAACAAGCGTGCTGGCGGTTTCTGCTTCGGCAGCAAGATCGCTCCGATCTTCTACAACACCATGGAAGATGCCGGCGCCCTGCCGATCGAATTCGACGTCACCAACATGAACATGGGCGACGTGATCGACCTGTATCCGCATGCTGGCAAAGTCTGCAAACACGGCACTGACGAAGTCCTGACCACCTTCGAAATGAAGACTCCGGTGCTGTTGGACGAAGTTCGCGCCGGCGGCCGTATCCCGCTGATCATCGGTCGCGGCCTGACCGACAAGGCCCGTGCCGAACTGGGCCTGGGTCCAACCGACCTGTTCAAGCTGCCAGAAGCACCTGTCGATACCGGCAAAGGCTTCACCCTGGCACAGAAAATGGTCGGCAAGGCCTGCGGCCTGCCAGAAGGCAAAGGCGTTCGTCCTGGTACCTACTGCGAACCGAAGATGACCACCGTCGGCTCCCAGGACACCACCGGTCCAATGACCCGTGACGAACTCAAAGACCTGGCGTGCCTGGGCTTCTCGACCGATCTGGTGATGCAGTCCTTCTGCCACACCGCGGCCTATCCAAAGCCGATCGACGTGACCACCCACCACACCCTGCCAGACTTCATCATGACCCGCGGCGGCGTTTCCCTGCGTCCAGGCGACGGCATCATTCACAGCTGGCTGAACCGCATGCTGCTGCCGGACACCGTCGGTACCGGTGGTGACTCGCACACCCGTTTCCCAATGGGCATTTCGTTCCCGGCCGGTTCCGGCCTGGTAGCGTTCGCCGCAGCCACTGGCGTCATGCCACTGGACATGCCGGAATCGATCCTGGTGCGTTTCAAAGGCAAAATGCAACCGGGCGTCACCCTGCGTGACCTGGTTCACGCCATTCCTTACTTCGCGATCCAGGCTGGCCTGCTGACCGTTGAAAAGAAAGGCAAGAAGAACGCCTTCTCCGGCCGCATCCTGGAAATCGAAGGCCTGGACGACCTGAGCATAGAGCAGGCTTTCGAGCTGTCCGACGCCTCGGCCGAACGTTCGGCTGCCGGTTGCACCATCAAGCTGTCGAAAGAGTCGATCACCGAGTACCTGAACTCCAACATCACCCTGCTGCGCTGGATGATCGGCGAAGGCTACGGCGATGCGCGTACCCTGGAGCGTCGTGCCCAAGCGATGGAAGCCTGGGTTGCCAACCCTGAGCTGATGGTTGCCGATGCTGACGCCGAATACGCTGAAATCATCGAAATCGACCTGGCCGACATCAAGGAGCCTGTGCTCTGCGCGCCGAACGATCCGGACGACGCCCGTCTGCTGTCCAGCGTTGCTGGCGAGAAGATCGACGAAGTGTTCATCGGTTCGTGCATGACCAACATCGGCCACTTCCGCGCTGCGGGCAAGTTGCTGGAGCAGGTCAAGGGTCAGCTGCCAACCCGTCTGTGGCTGTCGCCGCCGACCAAGATGGACGCTCACCAACTGACCGAGGAAGGCTACTACGGTATCTACGGCAAGGCTGGCGCGCGCATGGAAATGCCGGGCTGCTCGCTGTGCATGGGTAACCAGGCCCGTGTAGAGCCGAATTCGACCGTCGTGTCGACTTCGACCCGTAACTTCCCGAACCGTCTGGGTGACGGCGCGAACGTCTACCTGGCTTCGGCTGAGCTGGCGTCGGTGGCTTCCATTCTGGGTCGCCTGCCGACCGTCGAGGAGTACATGGAATACGCTGGCAAGATCGACAGCATGGCGGCTGATGTCTACCGCTACCTGTCCTTCGACCAGATCGCCGAGTTCCGTGAAGCCGCAGCGAACGCCAACATCCCGGTCGTTCAAGCCTAACGTTACAGCGCAATAAAAAACGCCGCCCATCGTGAGATGAGCGGCGTTTTTTTATGCCCTGAGATCAAAAGATCGCAGCCTGCGGCAGCTCCTACAGGGGAATGCATTTACCCGTAGGAGCTGCCGAAGGCTGCGATCCTTTGATCTTGCTTGTCAGGCACTCAGCGAATAGATCAGCGCCGATATCGCCACCAGACCCACCGCCGTCACGAACACGTTCGATGCCTGCCCGCGATACCGCGCCATGGCCGGTACCTTGCGAATCGCGTACATCGGCATCAGGAACAGAATCGCCGCAATGATCGGTCCGCCCAGGGTTTCGATCATCCCCAGGATACTCGGGTTCAGCGTCGCCACGATCCAGCAAACCACCAGCATGAAGGCCGCCGTCATGCGGTCCAGGGTCTTGGCTGCCGGACGCTTGCCGCTCTTGACGACCAGCCCCTTGAGCCCTTCACTGGCGCCGATGTAGTGCCCCAGGAACGACTTGGAAATCGCCACGAAGGCAATCAGTGGCGCAGCAAAGGCAATGGTCGGGTTGCTGAAATGGTTGGCCAGGTACGACAGGATCGACAGGTTCTGCGCCTTGGCTTCCGCCAGCTGCGCCGGCGACAGTGTCAGCACACAGCTGAAGACGAAGAACAGCACCATCACCACCATCAAAGCGTGGGCGCGGGACAGGATCTGCGAGCTGCGCTCTTCGGCATGTTCACCGTAGCGACGCTTCTGATCCACCGCGAAGGCCGAGATGATCGGCGAGTGGTTGAATGAGAACACCATCACCGGAATCGCCAGCCACAGCGTATGCAGTAACGCCGAAGGTGCCGGCACTGTGGTCGCGGTAGCGAGGATGCCACCATTCCAGTGGGGAATCAGGAACACCGCCAGGAACAACAGCGCGACGATAAACGGATAGACCATCAGGCTCATGGCCTTGACGATCACCTGTTCGCCGCAACGCACCACCGCCAGCAGGCCCAGAATCAGCACCAGCGACAGTACCGCGCGCGGTGGCGGCATGATGTGCAGTTGATGCTCGAGGAAACTGCCCACGGTGTTGGTCAGCGCCACGCTGTAGATCAGCAGGATCGGGAAGATCGCGAAGAAGTACAGCAAGGTGATCAGCGCGCCGGCCTTGATCCCGAAATGTTCTTCAACCACTTCGGTGATGTCGGCGCCTTCGCGCCCGGACAGCACGAACCGGGTCAGGCCGCGGTGCGCGTAGAACGTCATGGGGAACGCCAACAGCGCAAGAATCATCAGCGGCCAAAAGCCGCCCAGACCCGCATTGATCGGCAGGAACAGCGTGCCGGCGCCGATGGCCGTGCCAAACAGCCCCAACATCCAGGTGGTGTCATGGCGATTCCAGCCTTCGAGGCTGGTGGGTTTCGTCGCTACATAGCGTTCGTCGACGCTATTGGCCTGATCATTCATCCGGTCGGATCTCCGCATTCCGGTCACTTGCCACTCGGTCAGGACGCGTCGGAAAAAACCGACAGACATGTCCGGCCGAAACAGGGGCGCGATTCTCCGCGATAACTGAGCAGAAGCAAAGACTTAGCTGAGGAATGGTCGTGCGTGGCAGATCGTCGACTTGTCGTTATCAGCACAAAAGCTGTCGTTATCAGCTGGCTTATCTGTCGCTTTCAGATATGTCGCTGCGTAGCGATGCGCTGGAGTTAATTCGGCTCATCCCCAATCTATGATTTCAAGCCGATTGCACAGGCCGAACACACCAGAGCGCGCGCCGCCCAGTATCCTGGTGGCACACTGGATAGCCGGCGTGCCACCGACCTTGCTTCTTGCGTGAACCCGTCCAGAATCAAAGCACTACTGCGCAAATGACAACGATTGCCAGACTGTCAGGGAATCAGCATTTTTGACCCATTTGCGCTGTCCACCTAGTCGCCGATCACAGGAGTCGCGCAATGCCCGCAACCGTTCTGGTACTGGTCGAAACCATCAATGACTACCTGCCGATTCTCGAACACCAGGGCTTTCACCTGATTCTGGCACCGACCCCCAACGAACGGGCTGCTGCCATCGCCCGTCATGGTGACCGGATCGATGCGGTGCTGACCCGCGGGCCGCTTGGCTTGTACGCCGAAGAGATCAGCGCCCTGCCCGCCCTCAAGATCATCTGCGTGATCGGCGCCGGTTACGAACACGTCGACCTGCACGCTGCCGCTGACCGGGGCATCACCGTCACCAACGGTGCCGGGGTGAATGCGTCGTCGGTGGCCGACCATGCCATGGCAATGCTGCTGTCGCTGGTGCGCGACATTCCCCGCTGCGACGCCGCCGTGCGCCGGGGTGAGTGGCCGAAGATCATGCGCCCGTCGCTGGCGGGCAAACGCCTGGGTATCCTCGGCCTGGGTGCAGTCGGCATGGCCATCGCCAAGCGCGCGTCCAATGGCTTCGACATGACGATCTGCTACCACAACCGGCAGAACCGCAAGGATGTCCCCTACGATTTTTGCTCGACTCCGACCGAGCTGGCCCGGGCCTCGGACTTTCTGATCGTCGCAACGCCCGGTGGGGTGGGTACCCGGCACCTGATCAACCGCCAGGTGCTAGATGCCTTGGGGCCCAGCGGTTTTATCGTCAACATCGCCAGGGCCAGTGTGGTCGTGACTGCCGACCTCATCAGCGCGCTTGAGCAACGCAGGATCGCTGGCGCGGCGCTGGACGTATTCGACGCCGAGCCCCGGGTCCCCGATGCACTCAAGTCCCTGGCCAACGTGATCCTCACCCCGCACGTTGCCGGGCTGTCTCCGGAAGCGACCCAGGGTACCGTGGAGATGGTCGGGCGCAACCTGGTGGCATTCTTTTCCGGTGAACCGGTACTGACGCCCGTCAACCTGCCCAGCGATCTGAGCAGTGCGGTGCTCTGAGATAATTCAAACAGGTGTATCAAAAACAATGATTGGCCGGCAACACGCTCACCTATAAGGGATGTTCGTGGTTGTGGGTGCCAGGAGTGCGCATTAGATTAGCCAATAGTTTCAGGCCTCCAGAATAAGCAGAAGGGATAAGCATGGCGCTTACTGACCAATCCACACCTATTCGCAGCGGCGAAGAACTCGATGCCAGCCTGATCGATCCTTACCTCAAAGCCCACATTCCCGGATTGAGTGGCCTGCCCACCATCAGCCAGTTCCCCGGTGGCGCCTCCAACCTCACTTATCTGCTGGAATACCCTGGGCAGGAGTTCGTCCTGCGGCGCCCGCCGTTCGGTCACAAGGCCAAGTCCGCCCACGACATGGGGCGCGAGTTTCGCATCCTCAATCAACTGCGCGACGGTTTTCCCTATTGCCCCAAGGCCTACGTGCACTGCACCGACGAATCGGTGATAGGCGCCGAGTTCTATGTGATGGAGCGGGTCAAGGGCATTATCCTGCGCTCCGAGCTGCCTGCAGAGCTGGGGCTGGATTCAGCCAGGACCGAGGCCCTGTGCAAGAGCTTCATCGACAAGTTTGTCGAGCTGCACAGGGTCGACTACCAGGCCTGTGGCCTGGGCGACCTGGGCAAACCCGAAGGCTATGTGGCGCGGCAGATTCGCGGCTGGAGCGATCGCTATGAGAAGGCCCTGACCCCGGATGCACCGAAATGGGAAGCGGTGAAGGCCTGGCTCAACGACAAGATGCCCGCCGATCACCCTACCTCAAGCATCGTGCACAACGATTACCGCTTCGACAATGTGATTCTCGACCCCGGCAATCCGATGCAGATCATCGGCGTGCTCGATTGGGAGCTCACCACCCTCGGCGACCCACTGATGGACCTGGGCAACACCCTGGCCTATTGGATAGAAGCCGGCGACCCGCCGCCGGTGCAACTGATGCGCCGCCAGCCGAGCCATGCTCCAGGCATGCTCACTCGCCGTGAATTCGTCGACTACTATGCCGAGCGTGCCGGCCTGCAGATCGACAACTTCGATTTCTACTACACCTACGGCCTGTTCCGCCTGGCCGGGATCGTGCAGCAGATCTACTACCGCTTCTTCCATGGCCAGACCCAGGACAAACGCTTTGCGCAGTTCATTCACATGAACAAACTGCTGGAGCAGATGAGCCTGCAGGTCATTGCCAAATCCAGCCTCTGAATCCGCCCTGGCCCAATAACAAGACTCTTCATTAAGGGAATTCCATGTCCAAGACCCAGTTGTTCGACCTCGACGGCAAAATCGCCTTCGTCTCCGGCGCCAGCCGTGGCATTGGTGAAGCCATTGCCAAACTCCTGGCCCAACAAGGCGCCCATGTCATTGTTTCGAGTCGCAAACTCGAAGGCTGCCAGCACGTTGCCGACGCCATCATCGCTGCGGGTGGCAAAGCCACGGCGATCGCCTGTCACATTGGCGAAATGGAACAGATCAGCCAGGTCTTCGCCGGCATCAAGGAACAGTTCGGCCGTCTCGATATCCTGGTCAACAACGCCGCGACCAACCCGCAGTTCTGCAACGTGCTGGACACCGACCTCGGGGCGTTCCAGAAAACCGTGGACGTGAACATCCGCGGCTACTTCTTCATGTCCGTGGAAGCCGGCAAGCTGATGCGCGAGAACGGCGGTGGCAGCATCATCAACGTGGCATCGATCAACGGTATTTCCCCGGGAGTGTTCCAGGGCATCTACTCGGTGACCAAAGCTGCCGTGATCAACATGACCAAGGTGTTTGCCAAGGAATGCGCGCAGTTCGGCATCCGTTGCAACGCCCTGCTGCCTGGGCTGACGGACACCAAGTTTGCTTCGGCGCTGGTGAAAAACGATGCAATCCTCAAGACTGCACTGCAGCAGATCCCGCTCAAGCGAGTAGCAGACCCCAGTGAAATGGCCGGGGCGGTGCTTTATCTGGCGAGTGACGCGTCCAGCTACACCACGGGTGTGTCGCTGAATGTGGATGGCGGGTTCCTCTCCTGATCTGAGTTGACGCACACCCCTTAGGGGGTATGCGTTAAACCAATATCGATTGAAAAACCTATTGGGTGACGCACCGGGTCAGCTCGGTCACTCGCGTAACTTGCCCGCTCTCCCCACGCACGTCGCCCTGGACATCAGTGCTTTCGATCATTTCGCAGGTACGTTCCAGAGGTGGTGGTGCCGGTGGGGGTGGCGGCGGAGGCGGACTGGCGCAGCCGCCGAGGATCAGTGCGCAAAGGGCAAGCGACAGCGGCGAAAAAACGCGTTTCCCAAGACTTTTCATAGGCTGACCTGCGGTAAGTTATCGACACTTTCGGCAACCTGACGACAACATCGCGAAGCCGCGCGCTGGCTACAGAAAATAATACCTTCGCATTTCTTATAGCCTAGCCTGCCGCCAACGCCAGTAAATGGCCACTCTGGACTATAAAGGGCCTAATTGGCGCAAGTTGTTACTCTCGAGTTCATAACGCAATTCTTCGACCAGCGCGGCGACCGCATCAGGTGTTCGCAGATTGACGACGCTCAACCCGCTGACCACCAGGTCGACCTGACCTGAAGTCGGATGATAGAGCTTCACCGTGAGCGAGCTGTCGCCCGTCAGGCTGCAGTCACAGGCCAGCGGAGGGAAGCTCTGCTCCAGTTGGGTACGCAATTGCACGAGAGAAATCATAGGGATTCACCTTGGCACTGGCGCAAAATGGATCGATATGTCGATGTTTTCGCTATCAATGTTGCTGTTCCTTGAGATGTACCGTTGGGGCACCACAGGTCTTTCCAGCACCTGTATCGCACCCTCTCAGATTACGAACAGGAAGAGTCGCCAGACACATCCAATTGCACCCCATCACCTAGTGCATTTGCACCCCTAACGCTGCCCCTTGGTGCGCCATTCCCCCGAGAACAATCCACGCTCCCGTGCCCACACGATGGCCTCGCTGCGGCTGTGGACATCGAGTTTGGAATAGATGGTCGACACATGGTTACGCACCGTGTTGGGTGCCAGCTTCAATCGCGCCGCAATCTCCTTGTCGGCCAGGCCCTCACAGATCAACCCCAGCACATCGCGTTCGCGCGCCGTCAGCTCGGCTAATGACACGCTGGGCAGTTTCGGTGAATTGACGCTCTTCACGTTGGCGAGCTTTTCAATCAGCGTCCGGCTGAACCAGGAAGCGTCCTTCATCACTTCCTCGATCGCCGCCACCAGTTCCAGCTCGGTGCGCTTGCGTTCGGTGATGTCCATCATCACCAGCAGGTAAGACGGATGGTCCTGGATATTCACAGTGTCGGCCGAGATGGCGCAGTCGAGCAATTCAGCCGTTTTCTTGCGCAGGCCGACGTCGATGCGGTCCAGCCTTGCAGTTTTTTCCAGGGCGGCGAACAGACGAGTCTGGGCCCCCTTGTCATGAAAGAAACCGATCTCGGCAACCGTTTTGCCCAGCACTTCTTCACTCGGATAGGCAAAGGTATCGAGGAACGCTTCGTTGACATCCATCACCACCTGATCGGCAGCCCCGCACACCAGGATCGGCACCGGCGACAGGCGAAACGCCTTGGCAAATCGCTCCTCGCTCTGGCGCAACGCAACCTCGGCCTTGTGTCGGGGCTCAATGTCGACGAAGGAAAACAGCATGCAGTCTTCCTCGTTGAACGCCAATGGCTGGCCAGCCACTATCACCTGCTTGCTGCCGCCCTCGGGCAATGTCAGCTCGGCCTGCATTTGCGGAATGGTGGCGTGCTCGCGCAGGCGCTCGATGGCCAGCTCCCTGCGCTCGGCCCCTTCGAGAATGTCCAGCTCGTAGGTCGATGCACCGATCACCTGATCCCGGGTATAGCCGGTCATTTCCAGGAAACCGGCATTGACCTTGATATAGCGCAGATCGCTCAGGCGACAGATCACCGCCGGCGCGGGGTTGGCGTTGAAGGTCCTTTCGAAGCGCTGTTCGGCGCTGGCCCATTCGGTGACATCGTCCATGATCAGCACCAGCGACTCGGGATCGCCGCGACTGTTGGTCAGAACCCGGCTGCGCACGTTGTGCACCCAGGTACGCTCCTCATCATCGGTGCGGGTCACCTCGACCAGCACGTCACTGAAGGTCTCGCCACGGCCCACGCGGCTGATCGGATAATTGTCGAACACTACCGGGTGGTTGTTGCGATAACGCAGGGCGAAGCGCTTGGCGTATTCCTGGGCATTGGCACCCAGGTCACCCAGTTGCTCGACGCCATGCATGGACAGTGCAGCTTCGTTCGCCCAGATGATGGTCTGGTCTAGCTCCAGCAAAATCACCCCGTCGGACAGGCCAGCGATGATCTGCTGGAGATGGCGGCGATTGGTTTCGGTGGTCAGGACGTCCTGGCTCATTGGATCTCCACTGATATATCCGCACCAACCCGTGGTGCTCTGTGAAGATGTCGACCGCAACCATTTGCGTAAGTGCGAATAAGTCTTGTACACGGCCCTGTAGCCGATGCCGAATTCTGTGGGTGCAAGGCTGTGGGAGCGTCTAACGGGGCGCACCTTCGACGACCAACTCGCGCAACGTATCAAGGAACAGCTTGAGCACCGGCGATTCATCATCGGCGCGGTAGGTGGCGTACAGCGGCACCTCGGGCAGTGCCGGGCTCAACCGACGGAACACCAGCCCGGCGGGCGCCAGCTGTTCGATCGAGGCTGGCAGCAAGGCCACACCGAATCCTGCGCGGACCAGGCTGAGCAGGGTCTGTACCTCGATCACCTGTTGGCGGATCTGCGGGGTGAATCCAGCCTTGATACAACACTGGAAGAGAAAATCGGCAAACCTCGATTGCTTGAGTTCCAGTGCCACGAAAGGTTCTGCCGCGAGGTCGGCGGGCGCCAGCACTTCGCGTTGCGCCAATGGATGGTCCACCGGCATGACCACCCGGATCGGTTCATAAATCAGCAGTTCGTTACGCAGGCCCGGATCGTCGTAGCCGACCCGAAACACGCAGGCGTCAATACGCTTTTCCTTCAAGGCCTTGACCTGAGCCGCCGGAGTCATCTCGTGCAACCGCCAGTTGACCTGCGGATAGCGCTCGCGAAAAAGGTGCAGGGCCCGCGGCAGCACGCCGACCATCACCGAGCTGATCATGCCAATCTCCAGCTCGCCCAACTGGCCGCGACCGGTCTGGCGGGTCAGGTCCAGCGCGCGGTTCAGTTGTTCGAACACCAGGGGCGCCTGCTCCTTGAGCATCTGCCCCGCCGCCGTCAGTTCGACCCGATGGTGGCTGCGCTCGAACAGCGGCGTACCAAGCTCTTCCTCAAGCAGGCGTATCTGCTGGCTCAGTGGTGGCTGACAGATGTGCAACCGCGACGCGGCCCGACCGAAATGCAGCTCTTCGGCCAAGGCCATGAAGTACCGCAACAAGCGCAGGTCCATGGCGGTTTACCCAAGGGTCAGTGGTGTCGAGCGCTGACGCACGCCCGTCAGGCTGAACAGCGCGTTGGCAATGGCCGGGGCCACCGACGGGCTGCCCAGCTCACCGACGCCCCCTGGTTTACCCGGTTCGCCGTCGAGCACCAGGATGTCTACCTGCGGCATGTCGGACATGCGCGGCACCCGGTAATCATGGAAGTTGCTCTGCACCACCTGGCCCTGCTTGATGTCCATGCGGTCGAACAGGGCGTGACCAAGGCCCCACATCAGGCCGCCGTAGATTTGTTCCTCGACGCCGCCAGGCGACACGGCCAGGCCGCAATCCACCACGCACGTGAGCTTCTCCACGCGAATCACTCCGTCCTTTCTGGCCACCCGCGCCACCACGGCGATAAAGCTGGTGTAACCCTGATTGGTGGCAATCCCCAGGGCCGTGCCTTCCGGTAGCGGCTGGCCCCAGCCCGCACGCTCGGCGGCACTTTTGAGCACCGCGACATGACGCGGCCGCTCGTGCATGTGGGCCAGCCGAAAGGCCAGGGGATCCTCTGCGGCACCCTGCGCAAGCTCGTCCATGAAGCTTTCCACGGCGAACACGTTGGGGATGAAGCTCACCGAGCGATACCAGCCGCTCGGCACCTGGCTTTCGTGTTTGACCCAGACCAGGTCCAGGTTCGCCGGGCGATACGCAAAGTCCCACGCGGTGAGCGCTTCGGTGGTGCTGTAGTCCATGCGGTCAGGCCGTTCAAAATAGCCCGGCTCCCACTGCTCCGGCGAGGCCGGCGACACGGCTTCAAGGCGCAAGGCCGTCAGGCGGCCCTGGGCGTCGAGTGCGCCTTTGGCCCTGTGCAACGTGGCCGGGTGCATGAACAGCGAGCGCATTTCATCTTCACGGCTGTTCATCAGCTTCACCGGGACCTTGGCCTGTTGCGCCAGGTACGCCACTTCGAACAGCCAGTAATTGGCCTCCCGTGCGCCGAAACTGCCACCGGAGACCATCTCATTGATGGTGACGTTGTCCTTGGCGATACGGCACACCACGTGCGCCGCCTCCAATGCCGAAGACGGCACCTGTACGCCGCCCCAATAGGTGATGGCGTGGTCCTTGACCTGGGCGGTGATGCAGATCGGTTCCAGAGGGTTCTGGACTTTGTAGGGCATGCGGTAATCAGCTTCCAGCAGCCGGGCCGCGCCTGGCCATTGAGCGTTGACATCACCCGCCTGCATCGCCGTGACCCGCAGCGCGGTTTTATCAGCCAGCGCCGCCGCCTGGGCTGTGGCCAGCTGATCGCTGTCGAACCCGGCGAGGGGCGACTCGCTCCATTGCACCACCAGCAGCGCCCGCCCCTGCTGCGCGGCCCAGTAAGTGTCGGCCAATACTGCGACACCTTCCTGATTGCCGCCGAGCACGTCGGGACGGCCCGGTACCGCGATCACCTTGCGCACACCCGGGACCTGCAATGCTGCTGTGCTATCCACCTTCAAGACTTTCGCCCCCACCACCGGGGTGCGCAGGATCACCGCCACCAACAGGTCGGGCAATTGCACATCGATGCTGTACTTGAAACGTCCGCAGACCTTCGCCGCCGCATCGCGTTTATGGCGCAATTTGCCGATGTACTTGAACTGCGCGGGGTCCTTGAGCTTGACGGCTGTGGGCGCCGGCAAGTGCGCGGCCACACTCACCAGTTCGCCATAACCCAGGCTGCGCTGGCTGGTGCTGTGAACCACCCAGCTGTCAGGGCTGACCTGCCACTGCCTTGCCGCTGCCGCGATCAACAACGCCCGCGCGGTGGCGCCCGCCATGCGCAGGCGATCATATTCCAGCGACACACTGGTGCTGCCCCCGGTGGAATAGACTTTCCACACCGGGTGGATATAGGTTTCGAAGAAGGGGTTTTCCGGCGAGATGACCTGCACGGTCATCGGGTTGACGTCCAGCTCCTCCGCCACGCACGCGGCCAGTGCGGTGTGGGTGCCGGTGCCGGAATCGTGTTTGTGCACCACCAGTTTGACCGTGCCATCGGGCAATACCCGCACCCAGGCATTCGGCTCAAAGACAGTGGCAGGCGCCGGCGCTTTCGGGTCGCTGGCGCTGATGCCGGCGGGCAGGTAGAAGGCAACAGCCAAACCCGCAGCAACGGTGGCGCTGTGCTTGAGAAACTGCCGGCGTGGCAGCTCGATCCGGTTGCTCGTCATCACGCCTCCTTCGGCGCATCGGCTGCGCGCTTGATCGCCTTATTGATGCGCCCGTACGTGCCGCAGCGGCACAGGTTGCCGGACATCGCATCGCGGATCGACTCATCGGTGACCGCCGCCCCGGTGATGAGCAGCGCCGCCGCCGACATGATCTGGCCGGATTGACAGTAGCCGCATTGCGGGACATCTTCGGCAACCCAGGCCAGTTGCAGCGGATGCTGCCCGGTGGGCGACAAACCTTCGATGGTTGTGATGCGGTGCCCCGCCACCGCCGCCACCGGTAACTGGCAGGAACGCACTGCGACCCCGTCCAGGTGCACCGTGCAGGCTCCGCACAGCCCCATGCCGCAGCCGAACTTTGTGCCGGTGAGTTTCAAGTGGTCACGCAACACCCATAACAAGGGCATGGAGGGCGCAGTCTCTACCAGCTCGTGTCGTTCGCCGTTTACCGTGAATTCGATCATTGTCAGGCTCCAAAAGAGCGGCCCGCCTTTGTGCGGGCCTGGTGATCGAATAGTGGTAACCGCAGGCCAATCGGGCCAGCGACGATTTCTGCCACCCTGTGTAAGTAGGACTAACAGCATGTACAAACGATACCCGTCGGTACAGTCCATGAGCGCATTCATCCAGGCTGCGCGCAGCGGCAGTTTTTCCAGCGCTGCGCGCAAGCTCGACTTGACCCACAGCGCCATCAGCCAGCAGATCCGTGCCCTGGAAGACTTCATCGGCCAGCCGTTGTTCGTGCGCGAAGGCGGTGGCAGCAAGCTGACCGATGCCGGCCAGTTGTTCGCCAGCGTGCTCTCTGACGGCCTGGCACAAATCGACCGCGCGCTGTCCTCAGTGAAGAACCGCAGCGTGGCGCAGCGGCTGACGCTCGATGTCGACAGCGAACTGGCGCAGAGCTGGCTCAACCCACGCTTGCCCGAGCTTCTGGATTTACTGCCCGGGCATGAAGTCGTGATGCTGTCGGTGCCACGCTCGGATCGCACTTCGTTCGAGCGGGTGGACCTGGCATTGCGTTATGGCTATGGCGACTGGGAAGACTGCGAGATGACGCAGATCTGCGGTGACCGGGTCATGGCGGTGGCCTCCCCCGGACTGCTTGAGCGGCACGGTCTGCAGCTGCCGATGACGCCGGCGCAGGTGTTGCAATTGCCGTTGCTGGGCTACACGCGTCGGTCGTGGATTCCGTGGCTGGATGCCGCGGGATTAACCCCCACCGAGCCGGCCGCGCGGGTTATTTTCGATAATGCGGCGAACCTGATTGCGGCGGCTGAAGCGGGGGTCGGTGCGGGATTGGTGCGTGGGCTGTTGGCAGCAGATGCGTTGCGCGCGGGGCGCTTGGTTGAACTGAACACCGCGCAGATCCCGGCGCATTACAACCTGTATGCGGTGTGGCCGCCGGGGCAAGCCGAGCGCGTGGCGCCGGTGGTTGAGGTGATCAAGCAGCTGGCCTTGCGTACAGAATCCTGACGCCATCGCTGGCAAGCCAGCTCCCACAGGGATCAAAGTGTTGACCCAGTCTTTCTGACAACACAAAAACCTGTGGGAGCTGGCTTGCCAGCGATGAGGCCCGCCCAGTCAATACGAAACCATATCGAACGCATATCACCTCCCCGCCCAATTAATATTGTACGAACCCTGCCCCCCCTTCCAATACTCCTCCCCAAGCAGCCAGCGTCCCGAGCCGGATGCGACCAGGCGAGGGAATGCGCAGCCTGCTGCGCATAGAAATGGCCGATTGCCCGGACGTGGCTGCTAGCGAACCGCAAGGTTCCCTTTCCGCTATCAGGAGATCGACTTCAATGATCATCGATATCAGCTGCTATCCCACCGATCTGGTGGACCTCGCCTGGAGGCATGACGGTGACCCGTTCACCGGCGAGCGTCTGCTGGAGATGATGGATGGCCCGTACATGGTCAACGGCAAACCTCGCCGCATCGACAAAGCCTTCATCCAGCCCCCCCAGGGCAACACCATCTACACCTGGACCGACGGCGACCTGACAGGTCGCGAGTCCATCGACGCTTACATGGCCTACACCCTGAAGATGGTCCAGACCTACCCTGATCGTTTCATTGGCTGCTTTGTCTACAACCCGCGTTGCGGAGTGCAGAACGGCGTCGAGGCGATCGAACGCTACGTCAAGGAACACGGGTTCAAGATGGTGCAAATGCAGGCCAACATGCATGCCTATCGCCCGGACCGCGCCTTGGACTGGGTGCGTCCGGCCTTCGAGAAATGCGCCGAACTCGGCATCCCGGTCAAGCTGCACACCGGTGATGGCCCCTACAGCATCCCGTCGGAATGGGTGCCGATGATCAAGGAGTTTCCCAACGTCGATTTCATCATGGCGCACTTCGGCGTGCAGACCGGTGGCGTCTACGTGTTCGAACCCATGCAATGGGCCATGGAACTGCCCAACGTCTACTGCGAATCAGGCTGGTGCCTGCAATCGCGGATCGTCGAATTCGCCAAGGTGCTGCCCACCCACAAAATCCTCTTCGGCACCGACACACCCCCCAACGAGCCGGGCATGTGGCTGCGCCTGCTGGAAGTGCTGTGCCACGAGCCGCCGCAGGGCCTGAACCTCGACGAGGACACCCTCGAAGACTACCTGGGCAACAACACCGCACGGATGATCGGCCTCGAGCCGACTGCGCCGCCGCGTTCCGTGTCCGAAGCCGAGGCGCAACTCAAGCGCCCCGTCACCACCCAACTGGCCAGGAGCTGAATCGATGATCATCGACACCCATCTGCACCCCACCAACCTGGTCGACGAGGCCTGGCGCCACACGGGCGAACCCTTCACCGGCGAGCGCATGCTCAAGCTGATGGACGGCCCCTACATGATCAACGGCAAACCTCGCCGCATCGACATGGGTTTCATCCAGCCGCCACCGGGCAACACTGGCTATCGCGACGGTAACCGCCGGGGCCGCGAAGGCGTGCGCGACTACATGTCGTACATTGCCGAACTCTGTGTGAAGTACCCGGACCGCTTCATCGGCAACTTCAACTTCAACCCGCGCTGGGGACCGGAAAACGGCGCCGCGGAGCTGGAATTCCACATCAAGGAATACGGCTTCAAGATGCTGAAATTGCACGCCAACATGCACGGCTATCGCCCCGATCGCGCACTGGACTGGCTGCGCCCGGCGATGAAGGTCTGCGCCAAGTACAACATCGTGGTGCTGATCCACACCGGCGACGGCCCGTACACCATCCCGACGATGTTCTACCCGATCATCCGCGAGTTCCCGATGGTCAACTTCATCATCGGTCACTTCGGCATCCAGACCGGCGGCAACTACTCGTTCGAAGCGTTCTGGATGGCGATGGACACACCGAACGTGTACTGCGAATCCGGCTGGTGCTTCCAGTCGCGGATCGTCGAGTTCGCCAAGGACCTGCCGCGCAACAAAATCGTGTTCGGCACTGACTCGCCACCCAACGAACCGGGCATGTGGCTACGCGAACTCGAAGTGTTGTGCTCGCCTGCGCCGCAAGGCCTGGGCATCGATGAGGATCATCTGGAGGACTACCTGGGCAACAACATCGCCCGGCTGTGCGGCATCGAACCGACGCCGCCACCCAAGGACCTGATCGAGGCGGACATCCGCCTGACCACGACTTATTTGTAGATCGGCATCACACAGAACCCTGTGGGAGCCAGCCTGCTGGCGATGGCGGCAGCACCGTCAAAATCAATGTCGACTGGCCCACCGGTATCGCCAGCAGGCTAGCTCCCACAGGTTCTGCACCAATCCACAACATTGCGGTACAGCGACTTTACAGGCGCGAAGATGAACCGGCGTTCGATCGACCCGCGGGCCAACGGCTTGTCGATCGAACGTCGCCCTCAACCCTGCGCGCCTGCTTTTTTACGAAGTGAAACCATGACCGTTTCGACGCTTGGCGATACCCAGGATTTCCACGTTTTCATCGACGCCTATCGCCGGTTGTACCCGGACGATGTGCTGACCATCCACGAACCCCTGAGTGCCGACCAGGACGTCACCGCCCTGGTCGACGCCCTCGCCAGCCAGGGCCGCGATCCGCTGTTGATCTGCGAACAGGTCGGCAACCTCGGCGTGCCCGTAGCCACCAACCTGTTCGCCTCCCGCAGCCGGATCGCAAGGATCTTCGGCGTCACCGCGGCGCAACTGCACGAGACGTTCCAGGCCCGCGCCAACCAGCCCATCGCACCGCGCTACGTTGAAACCGGCCCGGTGCTGGACGAAATTTTCGAAGGCGAGGCCGTGGACCTGGCCTTGTTGCCGATGCTCAAGCACTTCGACAGCGACCGCGGCCCCTACATCACCAACGCGATCATCATTGCCGAGGATCCGCTGACCGGCATCGCCAACATGAGCTATCACCGCTCCATGCGCCATGCCCGGCAAACCCTCGCCACCAGCCTGCACTCACGGGGTCACCTGTGGCGCATGCTGCAAACTGCCAGGGAACGCGGGGAAGAGTTGCGCGTGGCCATGGTCGTCGGCGCCCATCCGCTGTTCATGCTCGCCGCCGCCGCAAGGTTACCTTTTGGCAGTGATGAGCGGGCAGTGGCCGGCGGCCTGTTCGGCGCCCCGCTGGAGCTGGTCAAGACCCCACGCTACGGCATCGGCGTGCCGGCGTTCGCCGAATTCGTGCTCGAAGGTGCGATCGACCCGACGGCCTATGCCGAAGAAGGTCCGTTTGGCGAGTTCAGCGGTTATTCCTCGGACCGTTCGACCAATAACGTGCTGCGCGTCGACACCCTGATGCGCCGCAAGGATGCCTGGCTGGTGGACGTGGTCGGCGGGCGTTATGCCGAACACCTGACCCTGGCACGGCTGCCCCGGGAAGCGGAAATGAGCGAAAAGCTCAAGGCACGCTTTCCCGCCGTCACCGCCGTGCACTACCCCAATTCCGGTACGCATTTCCATTGTTACGTGGCCCTGGACCAGAGCCGCGACGGTGAGGCGCGGCAGATCATGCTGGCGCTGCTGGGCTGGGACCCTTACCTGAAATCGGTGATCGCGGTGGACAGTGACATCGATATCAACGACGACAGCCAGGTGCTCTGGGCCTTGGCCACGCACTTCCAGCCGCATCAGGACATCTTCGTGATCGACGGCTTGCCCGGCAGCCCCCTGGACCCTTCGTCCTCGGTCAACGGCACCACCTCGCGCATGGGCCTGGACGCCACCCGCGGCGCAGGGTTTGACGGCATCAAGGCACAACTCGACCAGGCCGCCCTGGAGCGCGCGCGCAGCCTGCTGCAGGGTTATCGGTCATGAATCGCCAGCGCCTGGTGGTCGGTATCAGCGGCGCGTCCGGGTTTATCTACGGCGTGCGCCTGCTGGAGTTGCTGGCCAGGCTCGACATCGAAACGCACCTGGTCATCAGCCGGGCCGCGTTGCTGACCATGGCCCATGAAACCGGCTACAAACTGGCGGACGTGATCGCCCTGGCCAGTCACTACCACCGCGCAGACGACGTCGCGGCGGGCATCGCCAGTGGCTCGTTTCGTTGCCTGGGCATGGTGGTGGCGCCCTGTTCCATGCGCACCCTGGCGGAAATCGCCACCGGCACCTCCGCAGGCCTGATCGGCCGCGCGGCCGATGTGACCTTGAAGGAGCGCCGCACCCTGGTGCTGATGGCCCGGGAAACGCCGTTGACCCTGGCGCACCTGCGCAACATGACCGCCGTCACCGAAATGGGCGGGATCATCGCCCCACCCGTCCCGGCCTTTTACGCCCGCCCGCAAAGCCTTGCGCAAATGGTCGATCACAGCCTGGGTCGGGTCCTCGACCTGTTCGGCCTCGACGCCGGCACCGCGTTGCGCTGGGGCGAACCGGACCTTCATTCATTGAAAAGCAAAACCTGTGGGAGCGAGCCTGTTCGCGATGAGGCCGCAACAGCCAGCATCGGGATCGGCTGATCCAGCGCCATCGCGAGCAGGCTCGCTTACACACTGCACCCCGACCCATTGGTTCCAAAGGAGCATCACATGAACAGCCCATTCAACGCCCCGACCCCGAACCGCAAGATCCCGGTGACCATCCTCACCGGCTTTCTCGGCGCCGGCAAAACCACCCTGCTGAACTACATCCTCAAGGAAAACCACGGACGCAAAATCGCGGTGATCGAGAACGAATTCGGTGAGGTCGGGATCGACGGCGACCTGGTCCTCAGTTCCGAGACCGAGGAAATCTACGAGATGGTCAACGGGTGTGTGTGCTGCACCGCCGAGGTCCGCGAAGACCTGGTGCGCATCGTTCGCGAACTGGTGGCGCGCCCGGTACGCCTCGACCACATCCTGATCGAAACCAGTGGCCTGGCCGATCCGTACCCGGTGGCACAGAGCTTTTTCATCAACGATCCCATCGCCGATGAAGTGGAACTGGATGCGATCGTGACCATGGTTGACGCCAAGCACATCGCCCAGCATCTGGAAGACCTGCAACTCGATGGCGTCGACAACCAGGCGGTGGACCAGATCGTCTGCGCCGACCGGATCGTGATCAACAAAGTCGACTTGGTGAGCAGCGCCGAGGTGCACGCCCTGAGCGAAAAAATTCGTGGCTTGAACGCGACTGCGGACCTGGTGACCTCCAGCTATGCCGAAATCGACCTGACGAAAATCCTCGGCATCGGCGCCTTCGAGTCCACGCAAAAACTCATGGAAATCGGCGCCGAACATGACCATCACGGCCACGAACATCATCACGAGCCGGATCATGACCACGACCCCAGTGTCTCGTCGGTAGGCATTGCCGTGGACGGCGCGGTGAACCTCGGCGCGTTTCACCGCTGGATCAGCGAACTGCGCACCGCTCAGGCCGACAACCTGTACCGCATGAAAGGCGTACTGGCGGTGCAGGACCAGGACCAGCGCTATGTACTGCAAGGCGTTCACAGCCTGGTGGAGTTTCGCGCATCAACCTTGTGGGGCACTGAACCGCGCTCCAGCAAGATCGTGTTCATCGGCCGCGACCTGGACCGCGCGGCGCTGAACCAGGGCTTTGCCGCCTGCCTGGCAGGCTGAAGCAGCGGCATCGGAGCCGGTGGATGGCGGCTCCGGGCATACAGATGCCTGACACCTCTGGTAGCCCACAGGTATCAGGCATCAGCACGAATACCCCTCTCTACAGCATAAAACAGCAAGAGGTGATTCCCATGTCGTCAGCCACTCCCCCTTCAACCATCCACCCGGTCGACCAGGTTCTACCTGTGCGCCAAATGCTCACCCTCGGCCTGCAACACATGGCCGTCTCGTACATCGGCGCCATCGCCGTGCCGTTGATTGTCGCCAGCGCCTTGAAAATGTCCCAGGCCGATACCGTGGTGTTGATCAGCACCACGTTGTTCTGCTCGGGCATCGCCACGCTGTTGCAAACCGTGGGCTTCTGGAAATTCGGCGTACGCCTGCCAATTCTGCAGGGCGTGGCCTTCAGCAGCGTCGGCCCGGTGATCGCCATTGGCAGCAACCCGGAGGTGGGGTTTGCCGGGGTTTGCGGAGCGGTGATCGGCGCAGGGATTTTTACCATGCTGGTCGCGCCCTTCGTCGGCCGACTGCGGCGCTATTTCCCGCCAGTGGTCACCGGCTGCATCGTCACCGTGATCGGCCTGCAGCTGTTCCCGATTGCCTACGAGTGGGTCGGTGGCGGGCGTCACGCCAGCGATTTTGGCGCGCCGGCGTACCTGGCTGTCGCCGCCGTGGTGCTGTTGACCATCCTGCTGGTCAACCGATACGGCAGCCCGATGCTGCGCAACATGGCGGTGCTGGTGGGCATGCTGGTGGGCGCGGGGCTGGCGTACGGGCTGGGTATGGGCAGCTTCAGCAGCGTCGGCGATTCGCCCTGGCTCACGGTGCCCTACCCGTTCTACTTCGGCCTGCCGACCTTCAGCCTGATCCCGATCGCGACCATGGTGGTGGTGATGATTGTGCAGATGGTCGAGTCCATGGGGCTGTTCGTCGCGATTGGCGACATCGTCGACAAGCCGGTGGAAGAAAAACAGGTGATCAACGGCCTGCGGGCCAACGGCCTGGCGAGCACCATTGCCGGCATGTTCGCCGCCTTCCCGTTCATTGCCTTCATGGAGAACGTCGGCCTGGTGATCCTCACGGGCGTGCGCAGTCGCTGGGTAGTGGCGATCAGCGGATTGCTCATGTGCACCGTGGCCCTGGTGCCCAAGGCCGGGGCAATCATCGCCTCAATGCCGACCGCAGCCCTGGGTGGTGCCGGGATCGCAATGTTTGGCGTGGTCGCGGCCGCCGGCATCCAGACCCTGGCCAAGGTCGACTACGAGCGTAATCGCTACAACGTGCTGATCGTCGGTTTCACCATCGCCGCCGCCCTGGTGCCGGTGCTGGCCCCGGCGCTGTTCAAGCAATTGCCCGAGTGGAGCCAGCCGTTCCTGCACAGCAGCGTGGTGATCGCCTGCCTGGTGTCAGTGCTGCTTAACGCCGCCCTCAATGGCGTCAGCGCGCCAGACAGCGCCGCCAGCAAACCCGCCTCCCATAGCCTTTGACCGGAGAAGCCCATGACTCAACTTCAAAACATCCTGATCAAAAACCCGCTGGAGGTGATGACCGGCCTGCGCGGCGAACGCGCCCGGGCCGGCAGCGTCGACATCCGCGTGGTCAACGGGCGCATCGCCGAAATGGCCGCCGGCCTGCAGGCGCAACCCGGGGAGCGGGTGATCGACGCCCGTCATTGCCTGGTGTATCCAGGCTGGATCAACACCCACCATCACCTGTTCCAGAACCTGCTCAAAGCCGTGCCCGAAGGGTTGAACCAGGACCTGCAAGGCTGGCTCGCCAGCGTGCCCTACCCGCGCCTCAACCGCTTCACCCCGCAGCTGTCGCGCATTGCCGCGCGGCTAGGTATGGCCGAGTTGCTGCTGTCGGGGGTGACGACCTGCGCCGACCATCACTACCTGTACCACGCCCACGGCACGACCGAGACCGGTGACCTGCTGTTCGACACGGCGGACGAATTCGGCTTGCGCTTCGTGCTGTGCCGAGGGGGTGCCCTGGAGTCGGCAAGTGCACACCCCGGCTTTTCAAAAACCGCGCTGCAGCCGGAGTCGCTGGAGCAAATGGTCGGCGACATCGAGCGCTTGAAATCGCGCTATCACCAGGACATTCCGGACGCCATGCGCCGGGTCGTGGTGGCGCCGACCACGCCCACTTTCTCGCTGCCGCCCACCCTGCTGCGGGAGCTGGCTCACACGGCTCGTGGCCTTGGCCTGCGCCTGCATACGCACCTGTCGGAGACGCAGAACTACGTCAATTTCTGCCGCGAGAAATACAATTGCCTGCCGGTCGAATTCGTCGCTGAGCACGAGTGGCTCGGCCCGGATGTCTGGTTCGCCCACGCGGTGCACCTGCAACCAGGGGAAATTTGCATGCTCGCGCAGACGGGCACCGGTGTTTCCCACTGCCCGGTGAGCAACGCCCGACTGGGTAGCGGTATCGCGCCAGTGCCACAGATGGCCGAGGCCGGCGTGCCGATATCACTGGGCGTGGATGGGGTGGCGTCGAACGAGTCCGGAAGCATGGTCGGTGAAGCGCATACCGCCTGGCTGATTCACCGGGCGGAACAAGGCGCGGGCGCCACCACCGCCGAAGACGTGATTCACTGGGGCACGGCCGGCGGCGCTCAGGTATTGGGCCTCGGTGCGGTGGGCACACTGGAGATCGGACAGGCAGCGGACCTGGTGATCTACGGCCTGGATCACCCGCGCTTTTTCGGCTTCCACGACCTGGCGGTAGCACCGGTGGTCGCGGGCGAACCGATCGCCGTGCGCTACAGCCTGGTGGGTGGCCGGGTGGTGGTCGATGACGGCGTGATCCCGGGGCTCGACCTGGAGCGCATGCGCGCCGAAGCCTGGGAAGGCGTGCAGCAACTGATGCACGTCGACGACTAGCCCCCGGTAGGAGCTGCCGCAGGCTGCGATCTTTTGATCTCGCGCCGCTTTCGACGCAGCCAAAAGATCGCAGCCTGCGGCAGCTCCTACGGGGACCTCATCATTCAAGCCGCCAGTTGCCCCCCTGCAATCGCCGCCGAAGCCGCCAGCATTGCCCGCAACAACACCGCACACCCCGCCGCCAGGTCATCCGGCGCCGCGTTTTCGATCTCGTTGTGGCTAATACCGCCTTCGCACGGCACGAAGATCATCCCCGCCGGCCCCAGTTCGGCGAGGAAGATCGCGTCATGCCCCGCGCCACTGACGATGTCCATGTGCGACAGACCCAGCCCCTGCGCCGCATTGCGCACCGCGTCGACACAACCTTGCTCGAAATACAGCGGCGGGAAATCCGCCGTGGGCGTCAGTTCGTAGGTCAGGCCATGTTGCTCGCAGGTGGCTTCAATCACCTGGCGAACTTCGGCAATCATCGAATCCAGGCGAGCCGGTTCCAGGTGCCGGAAGTCCAGGGTCATGCGCACTTCGCCGGGAATGACATTGCGCGAGCCGGGGTAGGCTTGCAGGCACCCGACCGTGCCGCAGGCGTGAGGTTGATGACCCAGGGCGGCACGATTGACCGCACCCACGATGATGGAGGCGCCGACCAGGGCGTCCTTGCGCAAGTGCATTGGCGTCGGGCCGGCATGGGCTTCGACTCCGCGCAGTTTCAGGTCGAACCACTTCTGCCCGAGAGCCCCCATGACCACGCCGATAGTCTTGCGCTCATCCTCAAGAATCGGGCCTTGCTCGATGTGCGCTTCAAAATAGGCACCGACCGCATGGCCGCTGACCTTGCGAGTGCCGGCGTAGCCGATGGCATTGAGTGCCTCGCCCACGGTGACGCCGTCGACATCGACTTTGGCCAGGGTTTCCTCCAGCGTGAATTTTTCCGCGAAGACCCCCGAGCCCATCATGCACGGCGCAAAACGCGAGCCCTCTTCGTTGGTCCAGACCACCACCTCCAGCGGGGCCTCGGTTTCCACGCCCAGATCGTTGAGCGTGCGCAGTACCTCGACGCCGGCCAGCACGCCAAAGCAGCCATCGAACTTGCCACCGGTGGGCTGGGTGTCGATGTGGCTGCCGGTCATCACGGGAGGCAGGTCCGGATTGCGCCCGGGACGGCGGGCGAAAATATTGCCGACCGCGTCGATGCTGACGGTGCAGCCCGCCTCTTCGCACCACCTGACAAAGATATCCCGAGCCTGACGATCGAGGTCGGTCAGGGCCAGGCGACAGACACCGCCTTTGACCGTGGCGCCAAGCTTGGCCAGTTCCATGAGCGACTGCCACAGGCGATCGCGGTTGATGTGCTGATGGGTGGACTGCAGAACGTCTACAGCAGCGTTCATGTTGATCTCCTCAGGCGACTTGTTATTGGATTATTCAGATTTTTTCCGGTGCTCTCACTGCCGTCATCGCGGGCAAGCCCGGCTCCCAAAGGATTGTGGTGTCCCCGTTAGTTGCGTCTGACACCACTCCTGTGGGAGCCGGGCTGCCCGCGATGAGGCCGGCACTTACACCGCAGATTTCGCAACAGACGGGTCAGGTCGCAGTGAACACAACCCGTAATAAATCAACCCGCCCAAGGCCGAACCGGTAAACCAGCCATAACTGTAAAACCAGCTGAACGCATCGCTGCCCAACGACAGCAAGGTCAGCGCCACCGGCACGCCGAAGGCGATAAAACCGAACCAGTTCCAGGCCGGGTACACGTCATCGCGGTACAGCCCTGCCAGGTCCAGCTGCTGTTTCCTGATCAGGAAATAATCCACCACCATGATCCCGGCAATCGGCCCCAGCAAACTCGAATAACCGAGCAACCAGTTGGAATACACCGTCTCCAGGCTGACGTCGGAAACGATCAAGCCAAGCTTCTTCAACAATTCATGGGCCATCAGCACCAGCCCGACCACCCCGGTCAGCAACACCGCCTTGGTGCGGTTGATGACCTTTGGCGCAATGTTCTGGAAATCGTTGGTCGGCGACACGATATTCGCCGCAGTGTTGGTCGACAGCGTCGCGATAATGATCAGTGCCATGGCCAGGGCGACCCACACCGGGCTCTGGATATGACCAATCAACGTTACCGGATCGGACACGGTCACCCCCACCAGCTTGACCGAGGCGGCGGTCATCACCACACCCAGGGCGGCAAACAGGAACATGGTCAGTGGCAGGCCGATAATCTGCCCGACTATCTGGTCCTTCTGGCTCTTGGCATAACGGCTGAAATCCGGAATGTTCAGGGACAAGGTCGCCCAGAAACCGACCATTGCGGTGAGCCCGGCGGCGAAGTAACTGACAACGCTCGCCCCTTCCGGACGCTTGGCCGGGATCGCCATTAGCTCGGTCATCGACACGTTGGGCATCGCCCACACCAGCAGTCCCACCCCAACCAGCACCAGCAAGGGTGCAGACAGCGTCTCGAGCCACTTGATCGACTCGGCACCGCGGATCACTACCCACAGGTTCAGGGCCCAGAACACCATGAAACCGATCACCTCCCCGGTGCCGCCCAGGGACTTCCAGCCCTCGAACACCGAACCGAGGAACAGGTGAATCGCCAACCCGCCGAACATGGTCTGGATACCGAACCAGCCACAGGCCACCAGCGCCCGAATCAGGCAGGGAATGTTGGAGCCGAGAATGCCAAAAGAGGAACGCAGCAACACTGGAAAAGGGATGCCGTACTTGGTGCCGGGAAACGCGTTCAACGTCAGCGGGATCAGCACAATGATGTTGGCAAACAGAATCGCCAGCAGCGCCTCGCCGACACTCAGGCCGAAATAGGCAGTGAGCACGCCACCGAGGGTGTAGGTCGGCACGCAGATCGACATGCCGACCCACAATGCCGTGATGTGCCACTTGTTCCAGGTTCGTTCGCGCACCTTGGTCGGTGCCATGTCGTGGTTGTAACGGGGACTGTCGAGGACGTCGGTGCCGGCTTCCAGCTCATACAAGCCGTTGCGCTCGGTCACTTGCGATCTGATCTGTTGCATGGCCGCTCCACTGTTATTTTTGATTATCTTGCTCATCAGGGGCTGGCGACATCAATAAACATGCCGATTGCCCCGCTTGCGCATCGGGCAGATCCATTAAAAAGCGTTAACTCTCTGAAACTCATCATGTTTATTTATATAAACAAACGGTCCTCGGGACACTGCCCGGCGCTCAGGGCGACGACCAGGCAAAGTTGTCCGAACCGTCAGGACTCAAACTGGTGCATCAAACTTTTTTCCCGGCTTTGCGCGTTAACCATAGACGCTTCTCAAGCAGCTGATTTCACATAAGAAATCTCGTCTATTTTGGCATCCTGTCAAGTGCGTCAAAATGGTGAAAGCCTGAACCAAATTGGTGATTTCAATATTTAATCGTTATTTATCAATAGTTTATTAATGGCATTAGCTTATAAAAAATAATCTTGCTCATTCCTCAAACTCGGACTAGTTTCTATTCCTGACAGCGCTGACAGGAATACACCTGTTTGCGTCTGGTTCATATAAAACATTTAGAACCGGCACCAGTCGGTCATTGCCTGCGAGGAACTCGGAATGTCTCTGTTGATCCGTGGCGCCACCGTTGTAACTCACGATGAAAGTTATCGCGCCGACGTCTATTGCGCCGACGGCGTAATCAAAGCCATCGGCGATCAACTGGATGTTCCGGCGGGTGCCGAAGTGCTCGACGGCAGCGGCCAGTACCTGATGCCCGGTGGTATCGATCCGCACACTCACATGCAACTGCCCTTCATGGGCACGGTGGCCAGCGAAGATTTTTTCAGCGGCACGGCGGCAGGGCTAGCCGGTGGCACCACCTCGATTATCGACTTCGTGATTCCCAACCCGCAGCAATCGCTGATGGAAGCCTTTCATCAATGGCGCGGCTGGGCAGAAAAATCGGCAGCGGACTACGGCTTCCACGTCGCCATCACCTGGTGGAGCGAGCAGGTTCGCGAAGAAATGGCCGAGTTGGTCAGCCAGCACGGGGTCAATAGCTTCAAGCATTTCATGGCTTACAAGAACGCGATCATGGCGGCGGACGATACCCTGGTGGCGAGTTTCGAACGCTGCCTGGAGCTGGGCGCCGTGCCGACCGTACACGCGGAAAATGGCGAGCTGGTGTATCACCTGCAACGCAAGCTGATGGCCCAGGGCATCACCGGGCCGGAAGCGCACCCGCTGTCGCGGCCTTCACAGGTGGAAGGTGAAGCGGCCAGCCGGGCGATCCGTATTGCCGAAACCCTGGGCACGCCGCTGTACCTGGTGCATGTCTCGACCAAGGAAGCCCTCGACGAAATCACCTATGCCCGCAGCAAGGGCCAGCAGGTCTACGGCGAGGTCCTCGCCGGGCACTTGCTGCTGGACGACAGCGTCTATCAGAACCCGGACTGGAACACTGCCGCCGGCTACGTCATGAGCCCGCCCTTCCGCCCGCGCGGGCATCAGGAGGCACTCTGGCACGGGCTGCAATCGGGCAACCTGCACACCACCGCCACCGACCATTGCTGCTTCTGTGCCGAGCAGAAAGCGGCCGGGCGCGATGACTTCAGCAAGATCCCCAACGGCACCGCCGGTATCGAAGACCGCATGGCCGTGCTGTGGGATGAGGGGGTTAACACCGGGCGTTTCTCGATGCAGCAGTTCGTGGCGCTGACCTCGACCAACACCGCGAAAATTTTCAACCTCTACCCGCGCAAAGGCGCCATTCGCGTCGGTGCCGATGCCGACCTGGTGCTGTGGGATCCGCAAGGTACCCGGACCATTTCCGCGGCCACCCATCACCAGCAGGTCGACTTCAATATCTTTGAAGGCAAGACCGTACGCGGTGTGCCCAGCCATACGATCAGCCAGGGCCGGGTGGTCTGGGCCGATGGTGACCTGCGGGCCGAACGCGGTGCAGGGCGGTATGTCGAGCGGCCGGCATATCCGGCGGTGTTTGACCTGCTGAGCAAGCGGGCTGAGTTGAATCAGCCAGTTGCTGTGAAGCGCTGAAATCCAGGCCTTCGGCCATTGCGGGCCAGCCCGGACGCAACAGAAAACCCACTGCCCACCAGAGGCAGCACCTCAATAACCGTGAGGCCAACACCGTGATCAAGAGCTTGAACCACCTCCCGCATCCCCATGAAAGTGCGGTCGCCCTCGCCGGTCACTTTACCGACCTGGCGCCACCACTCAACGACCGGCAGGCGCACTTGGAGGCTTCGCGCTGCCTCTACTGCTACGACGCGCCCTGTGTGAATGCTTGCCCAAGTGAAATCGATATCCCGTCGTTCATCCGCAATATCCATGCGGACAACGTGCAAGGTGCCGCCCATAAAATACTCTCCGCGAACATACTGGGCGGCAGTTGTGCGCGGGTCTGTCCCACGGAAATTCTTTGCCAGCAGGCCTGCGTGCGCAACAACGATCATGAGTGCGCACCGGTACTGATCGGCCTGCTGCAACGCTACGCAGTCGACAACGCGCACTTCAGCACGCATCCATTCTCCCGTGCGGCGGCTACCGGCAAACGCATCGCAGTGGTGGGTGCCGGTCCCGCCGGGCTGTCCTGCGCCCACCGCAGTGCCATGCACGGCCACGACGTGGTGATCTTCGAGGCACGGGAAAAGGCCGGCGGCCTCAACGAGTACGGCATCGCCAAGTACAAACTGGTGGACGACTACGCCCAGAAAGAGCTGGATTTCCTCCTGCAAATCGGCGGCATCGAAATCCGTCACGGGCAAAAACTCGGCGAAAACCTGACCCTCAGTGAACTGCACCAGCAATTCGACGCGGTATTCCTCGGCATTGGCCTGAACGCCAGCAAGCAGCTGGGCCTGGCCCACGAAGATGCGCCGGGACTGCTCGCCGCCACCGACTACATCCGCGAACTGCGCCAGGCCGACGACCTGACCCAATTGCCCCTGGCTGATCGCTGTATCGTCCTCGGCGCCGGCAACACGGCCATCGACATGGCCGTGCAAATGGCCCGCCTCGGCGCCCGCGACGTCAACCTGGTGTACCGCCGGGGCGTCGAGGAAATGGGCGCCACGGGCCACGAGCAGGACATCGCCAAAGCCAATCAGGTGCGCCTGCTGACCTGGGCCCAACCGGAGCAAGTGTTGCTCGATGACCTGGGTAACGTGCGTGGCATGCGCTTCGCCCGCACCGTGCTGGTAGAAGATCGGCTGCAAACCACCGGTGAAACCTTCGAACTGGCAGCCGACGCGATTTTTAAAGCCATCGGCCAAGCCTTCGATACCGCTGCACTCGCCGACCCACTGGCCCGGGAATTGAAGCGCCAGGGCGAGCGCATCCAGGTCGATGAACAGCTGCGCACCAGCATTCCTGGCGTGTACGCGGGCGGCGATTGCACCAGCCTCGATCAGGACCTCACCGTGCAAGCGGTGCAACACGGCAAACTGGCCGCCGAGGCCATCCACACCCAACTCATGCTCAATGTGGAGGCTGCGTAAATGGCCGATCTCTCGATCAACTTCGCCGGTATCAAAGCCCCCAACCCCTTCTGGCTGGCTTCCGCACCGCCCACCGACAAGGCTTATAACGTAGTCCGCGCCTTCGAGGCTGGCTGGGGTGGCGTGGTCTGGAAAACCCTGGGCGAGGACCCGGCAGCAGTCAACGTGTCATCACGCTACTCGGCGCTGTTTGGCGCCAACCGGGAAGTCATGGGTTTCAATAACATCGAGCTGATTACCGACCGCTCCCTGGAAATCAACCTGCGGGAAATCACCCAGGTCAAAAAGGACTGGCCGGACCGCGCGCTGATCGTCTCGCTGATGGTGCCTTGCGTGGAAGAGTCGTGGAAATTCATTCTGCCGCTGGTGGAAGCGACCGGTGCTGACGGCATCGAACTCAACTTCGGCTGCCCCCATGGCATGCCCGAGCGCGGCATGGGCGCAGCGGTCGGCCAGGTGCCGGAGTACGTCGAACAGGTCACGCGCTGGTGCAAGACCTACTGCTCGCTGCCGGTGATCGTCAAGCTCACGCCCAACATCACCGACATTCGCGTCGCCGCCCGCGCCGCCCATCGCGGCGGTGCCGATGCGGTATCGCTGATCAATACCATCAACTCCATCACCAGCGTCAACCTCGAACGCATGGTCGCCAACCCGGTGGTCGGTAGCCAGAGTACCCACGGTGGTTACTGCGGTTCGGCAGTCAAGCCCATCGCCCTGAACATGGTCGCCGAGATCGCTCGCGACCCGCAGACACAGCGGCTACCCATCTCCGGCATCGGCGGCATTGGCACATGGCGCGATGCGGCGGAGTTCATCGCGCTCGGCAGCGGCACGGTGCAGGTGTGCACGGCAGCGATGCTGCATGGTTTCAGGATCGTCGAGGAGATGAAAGACGGCCTGTCACGCTGGATGGACAGTCAGGGCTACGCCAGCATCGCGGACTTTTCCGGGCGTGCGGTGGCTAATACAACGGACTGGAAGTACCTCGACATCAACTACCAGGTCATCGCCAAGATCGACCAGGAGGCCTGCATCGGCTGCGGCCGTTGCCACATCGCCTGCGAAGACACCTCGCACCAGGCGGTGGCCAGCCTCAAGCAGGCCGATGGCACGCACAAGTATCAAGTGATCGACGATGAATGTGTGGGCTGCAACTTGTGCCAGATCACCTGCCCGGTGCAGGACTGCATCGAGATGGTGCCGATCGACAGCGGCAAGCCGTTCCTGGACTGGAACCACGATCCGCGTAACCCCTACCATGTCGCGGTCTGACCTTTAAACAGTAGAAGATCGCAGCCTCGTTGCACTCGACAGATCCTACCCGGCCCCAGCGCCACCCCACTCCACCCCGGTAGGAGCTGTCGAGTGCAACGAGGCTGCGATCTTTTCAAGCGCACCACAGACCGACGACTCCCTGGCCAACACCCACTGATGTATGGGACATCTAGGGCTCCAACCCAATCCCGCGCAAAATCACACTCGTCACCGTCTGCACCGCCCGCTCAAACTGCATATCGGACAATGGCTGGTGATCATTGAGGATATTCACCTGATGATCAAAGTCGGCGTAGTGCTGGGTCGACGCCCAGATCATGTAGAGCAGGCTGGAGGGCTCCACCGGCAGGATGCGTTTGTCTTCCACCCACTGACGGATTTTCGCTTCCTTCATCTTGGCCCAGTCGTACAGGCTGGCGTCCAGTGCCTCACCCAGCGTCGGGGCACCGTGGATGATTTCGTTGGCCCAGACCTTGGAGCCGTACGGACGGCTGCGCGAATGTTGCATCTTGGCGCGGATGTAGCTGCTCAGGACCACGCGCGGGTCGTCGAACATTTCGAAGCACAGGGCATCCTGTTTCCACACTTCCAGCAGGTCGAACAGCACTGCACTGTAGAGTTCGCTCTTGGTGCTGAAGTAGTAATGCAGGTTGGAGCGCGGCAGTTGCACTTCGGCGGCAATGTCGGCCATGGCGGTGCTGCCGAAGCCTTTCTCGGCGAAGACCTTTTCAGCCCCCAGCAGAATCTTCTCGACGTTACTGCGACGGATCTCGATCTTGTGATTGCCCATGAGGGCTCCCTGACGACAGCGTTGCTCAAGACTAGCATCCGCTCTACTTCGCGGCGACAGGGCAAAACGAAACTTCGTCCCGGCGCGCCCTGGAAGGTAAACTGCACCTCTCTTCCAACCTGCCCCCAGAGGTATTCCATGATGACGCTCAAGAAAACCCTGACCACCGTCACCCTCCTCGGCTCGCTGTTCGCCACCTCGTCGGTGTTCGCTCATGCCCACCTGAAAAGCCAGAGCCCGGCCGCCGACAGCACGGTCAGCGCACCGGCCGAGTTGCGCCTGGTATTTTCCGAAGGTGTGGAAGCGACCTTTACCAAGGTGACCCTGAGCAAGGACGGCAGCAACGTACCGGTTAAAAGCCTGGCCACCGAAGGCAGTGACAAGAAAACCCTGGTGGTGACGCCGCAAGCGCCTTTGTCTGCAGGCTCTTACAAGGTCGAATGGCACGCGGTGTCCGTCGATACCCACAAAAGTGAAGGCGCGTACAGCTTCAAGGTTGGCCAGTAACTCATGACAAGCGCGATGGTGCTGTGCCGCTTTTTGCATTTCACCGTGGTGCTGATGCTGGTCGGGGCCTGGGTGTTCAGGCCCCTGCTGTTAGGGCGTGGCATTACCACGCTGGATCAGCCGCTGGCGCGGGTGAGCCGATGGCTGGCGGCGGTGGCGTTGGTGAGCGGCGTCTGCTGGTTGCTATTGATCACTGCCAGCATGGCTGGGGACTGGGCGGCCGCCCTTGATCTGCCGACCCTGCAACTGGTGATGGGCAACACTTTTTTCGGCCAGGTATGGCGCTGGCATCTGTTACTCAACGGGCTGGTACTGGCGTTGCTGTTCACACGCTGGCAGACCTCCCTGCTGCCGCGTCTGGTACTGGGTGGCTTGTTGCTGGCGACGCTCGCTCCCGTGGGCCATGGCGCCATGCTGGATGGCTTGAACGGCCAACTGCTGATCCTCAATCAGATCGTGCACCTGGTGTGCGTGGGCATCTGGCTGGGTGGCTTGATGCTGCTGGTGATGATCTTGCGCCAGGCATCAGTCCACCCGATCGGCGTCATTCTCCAGCGGTTCAGTGGTGTGGGTTACGCGCTGGTGGCGGGATTGGTGTTGACGGGGCTGATCAACGTGCGAGTACTGACGGGCCAGCTGTGGCCGACGCCATTGTGGTCGGGATTTGCCTTGATTCTGTTGATCAAGGTCGGGTTGGCGGCGGCGATGCTGGGCCTGGCGTTGTTCAATCGGCTGCGGGTCAATGATTGCGACCAGCGCATGGGGGCGCTGAAAACCAGCGTGATCATGGAGTGGCTATTAGGGATTGGCGCGGTGGCGGCAGTGTCGTTGCTGGGCACCATGCCACCGCTGGTGGCCGCCTGAACGAGATATCTGTGGGAGCAAAGCTTGCTCGCGATTGCGCAGTGCCAGGCCATTCAAATCGACTGGTAGATCGTGATCGCGAGCAAGCTTTGCTCCCACAGATGTTGTGTCAGCTTGCTCGCCACTGCGATGTTATGGGGCTGCGGCGTCGCCTGAAGCCGCCGTATCAATGCTCACCACCACCGACATCCCCGGCCGCAGCCGCTCGCTCTCGGCCTGATCTTCGTCCACGGTAATCCGCACCGGCACCCGCTGGGCGATCTTGACGAAGTTGCCGGTGGCGTTGTCGGCTTGCAGCAGCGCAAATTCAGAACCGGTACCGGGTGAGATCCGCTGCACCCGGCCCTTGAACTTGCGGTGGTCCAGTGCATCCACCGTGAACGTCACCGGCTGGCCGACCCGCACGTTGTTCATCTGGGTTTCCTTCATGTTGGCAATCACCCACAGCTGATGCGGTACCAGGGCCATCAGCTGCGCGCCGGAGTTGACATAAGCCCCCAGACGTACACCGATCTGCCCCAGCTGGCCGTCCCGGGGCGCAACGATTCGGGTATTGGAAAGGTCGATGCGCGCCAGTTGCACCGCGGCATCCGCGCTCGCCACTGCCGCTTCCAGTGAGCCTCGATTGACGATCACTGACTGCAGATCCTGGCGGGCGATCTCCAGATTGGCCTGGGCCTGGGCGACCGCGGCAATCGACTGCGCGTTCGCCGCCAGGCTCACATCCAGCTCGCGCCTGGACACCGAACCATCGCGAACCAACTCGTTATTACGGCGCAGGTCGGCGGCACTTTTGCGCGCCTGCGCCTGGCTGTCGGCGACTGCTGCCTGGCGCAGCTTGATGGTGGCCTCGGCGCTGTTGCGTTGCTGCACTACGTTAGCCAAGCCGGCTTTTTGCACCGCCAGTTGTGCCAGGGCTTGGTCCAGGCGCTGCTGGTAGATCCGGTCATCCAGGCGCACCAGCAAGTCGCCGGTCTTGACGAACTGGAAGTCCGACACCGGCACTTCATAAACGTAGCCGCTGAGCTGCGGACCGATGATGGTCACCTGGCCGCGCACCAATGCATTTTCCGTGGTCTCGATCGCGCTGCTGAACGGTGGCAACTGCCAGGCGTACAACACGATCAGCACACCCACCAGGGCGATCGCCGCAAAGCCCATCGATGAAAGCACTCGAACCCGTAGCGAGCGCGGCTCGGTGGCGGGCGTGGACGGTGGCGCGACGCCCTCGGGGGTGGCGGCAATGGCGTTGGTGGTCGTCGTGGTCGGTTCGGTCATGAAGGTGTGGCACCGCTGGTGGAGTCGGAAGGCGTTGGAGTGACGTTCTTTGTAGTGCTCATCAGCCACAGGGCGCGAATGGAGATCCAGATCATCGTCAGCACGGCGATCACTGCGATGAGCATGAACACGTCGTTATAGGCCAGCACATTGGCCTCGCGCGTAGCGGCCGTCGCCAGGCTGCGTATGCCCTGCAGATTGCGCAAGGCTGGATCGGCGATCACCGAACCCAGGGCATTGCTGCCGCTCTGGACCCGCGCAGCCACCAGCGGATCGGTCAACACCAGGTGTTCGACAATGTTACTGGAGTGAAATTTCTCGCGAACGATCTGAAAAGTGCCCAGCAACGCTGCACCGATCAAGCCGCCGAGGTTCTGGCAGATACCAAACAGCACCGAGAAGCTCACCAGGTTGCGTGGGTTGGTCAATACATTGCGCGTGCCCAGCACCATGGTCGGCCCGAGAAAAAACGTACTGCCGAATGCCAGCAGGAACTGGCTGAAATACAGGTTTTCCGGACGGGTCAGGTTATTCGAATGGCTGTCGATCACCGAACCGACAGCCATCAATGCCAGCGACACGATCAACGGGCTGAACAGGTGCTTGGGGTTGATGGTCAGCGCGCTGGTGACCAGCCCGGCAATGCTGCCGATCATCATCACCACATACAGGCTGTGCAGCTGCTGGGTGCTCATGTTCAGGGCTTGCATGAAGCCGACGGCGCCGGTGGACTGCTCCGAGGCCACCATGCGAATCAGCACCACCGCCAGGGCCAGGCGAATCATCACCCCGCTGCCCAGCCAGCGAGTCATCAGCATCGGGTTGCTGCGGTTATGCTCGATGGCAAGGCCGGTCATGATCAGCGCGATGGAACCCGCCGACGCCACGCCAATCCAGGGTGCTTCCAGCCACCAGTCGATACGCCCCAGCGAGAGCACCGCGCAGAGCAGTGCGACGCCGCTGGCCAGAATGGCGAACGTCAGGAAGTCGAGTTTTTCGAAAGTCTTGAAACGGTCCCCGGGGGGCAGTTTGAGCAGGAACACGCACCCCAGGGACAACAGCGCCATGCCCAGTTCGAACAGGTACAGGCCGCGCCATTCGGCGATCTGCAGCAAGTCTTCGGAAAACAGCCGGGCCAGGGGCAGAGCCAGCTGCGAAGTCCCAAGCCCGAGCACCAGCGCCTTCATGCGCCACTTCGCGGGGAACGCCTGGATCATGTAGTACAGCCCCAACGAACTCAACGCCGCCCCGACCATGCCGTGCGCCGCCCGTACTGCAATCGCCGAATTCAGGTCGTTGACGAACAAGTGGCCGAAGGTCACCAACGCGTAGAGCACCAGGAACACTTCGGTGAACGCGCGCAAGCCGAACTGCTGGCGAAACTTCACCAGCAGCAGGTTCATCGACACATTGGTCATCACGTACGCGGCCGGCAGCCAGGCCATCTCGGCGGTGGTCGCACCCAGCGCGCCCTGCAGATAAGGCAGGTTGGCAATCACCAGGGAGTTTCCCAACCCCCCGGTCAACGCCACCAGCAATCCGACCAGCGCATAGGCCAGGCGTTTGGGCGTGGAGTGCAGCGGCGTGGAAGGCGAACCGGGCAAGCTGGGCCGCTCGTGGGGCTGCCAGTTGCGCGGGGCGTAATGATCCATTCAGTGGCCTTGTGTCGGAGGTCGTGCCAGTTTGCCGTAAAACCTTGTTAGCCAACACCCATATCCTGTTGGTCTATCGCCCTCCCGGCCCTCAGAGGTCACGGCGCCCTCAAGCATGAAGTCATCGTATAACTTCCGATTGACAACCCGCTGACACCTCGCAAATAATCACCCATATGTTGTACGACGACGTATAACAACCATAAAAACAAAAATACAAAGGGAGCGTCACTGTGAGTCAACTCGTCCGCCATTCCTTCGCCTGCACCCCTCGCCCGACTTTTGCCCGCCGTCATACCCTCAGCCTGCTCAGCCTCGGCGGGATCGTTCTGGCCCTGCCCCTCGCCAGCCAGGCAGAAGGGTTTGTCGATGACAGCAAGGCGACGCTGAACCTGCGCAATGCGTACTTCAACCGCAACTACACCAACCCGGCCTATCCCCAGGGCAAGGCTGAGGAGTGGACGCAGAGCTTCATCCTCGACGCCAAGTCCGGATTTACCCAAGGCCCGGTCGGCTTTGGTGTGGATGTGCTCGGCATGTACTCGCAAAAGCTCGACGGAGGCAAAGGCACGGGTGGTACACAGTTGCTGCCGATTCACGATGACGGGCGCCCTGCCGACAATTTCGGGCGCATGGGCGTAGCGGTCAAGGGCAAGATTTCCAAGACCGAACTCAAGGTCGGCGAATGGATGCCGGTATTGCCCGTGCTGCGCTCGGACGATGGGCGCTCACTGCCGCAGACCTTCCGCGGTGGCCAGGTCACCTCCACCGAGATCAGCGGTTTGACGCTCTACGGCGGCCAGTTCCGCCAGAACAGCCCGCGCAACGATGCAAGCATGGAAGACATGTCCATGAATGGCCGCGCGGCGTTCACCTCGGACCGCTTCAACTTCGCAGGGGGTGAATACACCTTCAACGACAAGCGCACCCTGGTCGGCGTCTGGTATTCGGAACTCAGCGACATCTACCAGCAGCAGTACTTCAACCTCAGTCACAGCCAGCCGTTGGGCGACTGGACCCTGGGTGCCAACCTCGGCTTTTTTAACGGCAAGGAAGATGGCAGCGCCCTGGCCGGCGACATGGAAAACAAGACCACCTTTGCAATGCTCTCGGCCAAATATGGCGGCAACACCTTTTACGTCGGCCTGCAAAAGCTGACGGGCGACAGCGCCTGGATGCGTGTCAACGGCACCAGCGGCGGCACCCTGGCCAACGACAGCTACAACTCCAGCTATGACAACGCCAAGGAAAAATCCTGGCAGCTGCGTCATGACTACAACTTCGTCGCCCTGGGCATTCCTGGCCTGACCATGATGAACCGCTACATCAGCGGCGATAACGTGCACACCGGTGCCATCACCGACGGCAAGGAATGGGGCCGCGAGTCGGAACTGGCCTACACCGTGCAAAGCGGCGCGCTGAAAAATCTCAACGTGAAGTGGCGCAATGCGTCGATCCGCAAGGATTTCAGCACCAACGAATTTGACGAAAACCGGATTTTCATCAGCTACCCGCTTTCGTTGTTGTAATCCGCCCAGCAGCGAAGTGGTTTGAATACCTGCATCGACTTTCAACCTAAGTCGCGTTGACAAGAGCGGAAAACTCTACGGATACTTCTCTGCGTCGTACGACAACCTACAACAAATTAAATAATAACTGCTTGTCCAGGGACTCTCATGACTACTCACCCTACAGCTCCATTCAATCGCCTGCTGCTCACCGGCGCTGCGGGCGGCCTTGGCAAAGTGCTGCGCGAAAGCATGCGACCCTATGCCCATGTCATTCGTCTTTCGGATATCGCCGATATCAGCCCGGCGGTGGATGATCGCGAGGAGGTCGTCATCTGTGACCTCGCGGACAAGCAGGCCGTGGATAAGCTCGTCGAAGGCGTGGACGCCATCCTGCACTTCGGCGGGGTGTCGGTGGAGCGTCCGTTCGAAGAGATCCTAGGCGCCAATATCTGCGGCGTGTTTCACATCTACGAAGCGGCGCGCAAGCATGGCGTCAAGCGCGTGATTTTCGCCAGTTCCAACCACGTCATCGGCTTCTACCAGCAGGGCGAGATCCTCGATGCCCACTCCCCGCGCCGTCCGGACAGCTACTACGGCCTGTCCAAATCCTATGGCGAGGACATGGCGACGTTCTACTTCGATCGCTACGGCATCGAGACCGTCAGCATCCGGATCGGCTCTTCGCTCCCGGTCCCGCAAAACCGCCGGATGATGAGCACCTGGCTGAGCTTCGGTGACCTGACCCAGCTGCTCGAACGCGCACTCCATGCACCCAACGTGGGCCATACCGTGGTGTACGGCATGTCCGACAACAAGCAAGTCTGGTGGGACAACCGCTTGGCTGCGGGCCTTGGTTATGTGGCGCAAGACAGCTCCGAAGTGTTCCGCGACCAGGTCGAGGCCCAACCGATGCCTGCTGCCGATGATCCGGCGCGGGTCTACCAGGGTGGGGCATTCTGTGCCGCCGGCCCGTTCGGCGACTGAGCCGCGCAACAGTCCCCACAAAAATAACCAAGGGAATGAGTGGCCATGCACGCAGAACTGATTGTCGATGCCCGCAATGCGGTTGGAGAAAGCCCGGTGTGGGTCGCCGTGGAAAATGCTCTGTACTGGGTGGATATTCCCAACGGCGGCCTGCAACGCTGGAGCGCTGATACTGGCCACGTACACGCCTGGAAAACCCCGCAGATGCTGGCTTGCATCGCTCGTCAAAGCGATGGCAGCTGGGTCGCCGGGATGGAAAGCGGGTTCTTCCGGCTGCAACCGCACAGCGATGGCAGCCTGGACAGTGAGCCGCTGGCGCATGTCGACCACGCGCGAGCAGACATGCGCCTCAACGACGGGCGCTGTGATCGTCAGGGCCGCTTCTGGGCGGGCAGCATGGTGCTGAACATGGGCGCCAACGCCGCCAATGGCAGCCTTTACCGCTACAGCGCCGGGCAGACGGGGCCACTTGAAGCCAGGCTGGGCGGGTTCATCGTGCCCAATGGCCTGGGCTTCAGCCCGGATGGCCGCACCCTGTATCTCTCCGATTCACACCCACTGGTCCGGCAGATCTGGGCCTTCGACTATGACATCGACACGGGTACCCCAACCAACCGCCGACTGTTCGTCGACATGAACCAGTACGAAGGTCGTCCCGACGGTGCCGCGGTGGACGCCGAGGGTTGCTACTGGATCTGCGCCAATGATGCCGGGCTGATTCATCGCTTTACCCCCGATGGCCGCCTCGACCGATCGCTGGCGGTACCTGTGAAAAAACCGACGATGTGCGCCTTCGGTGGCAGTCGGCTCGACACGCTATTCGTGACGTCGATCCGCCCCGGTGACGACCAGGATCCACAGTCACTGGCCGGTGGCGTGTTCGCCCTCAACCCTGGCGTCCAGGGTTTGCCGGAACCGCTGTTCAATCACTCGCTGTAAACGCCCTTGCTGAATCTGCTGTGCCTTGAATAAAAAAAACAACAAGACTGGAGAATTGCCCCATGGACTTCAAACGCACCTTGCTCGCCGCTGCACTCCCCCTGGCCTTCACCCTCAGCAGTGCCGCCCAGGCACTGGAAATCAAATTCGCCGACATCCATCCGGCCGGTTACCCCACCGTCGTGGCCGAAGAGCAGCTGGGTAAAACCCTGGTGGCCGACAGTGACGGCAAGCTGACTTTCAAGATGTTTGCCGGCGGCGTACTCGGCTCGGAAAAGGAAGTGGTCGAACAGGCCCAGGTAGGCGCCATCCAGATGGCCCGGGTCAGCCTTGGCATCGTCGGTCCCGTGGTACCGGACGTGAACGTGTTCAACATGCCGTTCGTGTTCCGCGACCAGGCGCACATGCGCAAGGTCATCGACGGTGAGGTGGGCGACGAAATCCTCGCCAAGATCACCGATTCCGAATTCGGCCTGGTCGCCCTGGCCTGGATGGACGGCGGCACGCGCAACATCTACACCAAAAAACCGGTGCGCAGCCTTGAAGACCTCAAGGGCATGAAGATCCGCGTACAAGGCAACCCGATGTTCATCGAAACCATCAACGCCATGGGCGGCAACGGCATTGCGATGGACACCGGGGAGATCTTCAGCGCCCTGCAGACCGGGGTGATCGACGGCGCGGAAAACAACCCGCCCACCCTGCTCGAACACAACCACTACCAGAATGCCAAGTTCTACAGCCTCACCGGCCACCTGATCCTGCCGGAACCCATCGTGATGTCGAAAATCACCTGGGACAAGCTCACCCCCGACCAGCAAGTGCTGGTGAAGAAAACCGCCAAGGCCGCGCAGGCCCAGGAGCGCACCCTATGGGACGCGAAGTCCGCCAGCAGTGAGGAGAAACTCAAGGCGGCCGGCGTCGAGTTCATCACCGTCGACAAAAAACCTTTCTACGAGGCCACCGCGTCGATCCGCGAAAAATACGGCGCGCCCTATGCCGATCTGATCAAGCGTATCGAAGCGGTCCAATAACCCCTCCCAGGCACTCATGAAAGGCCGGCGCCGCTGACGTCTGTGTAGCCCAGCGCGCGCCCGGTTACGGTGAAACCCGATGAAGAATCTGCTGCTGCGCATCAATGACAAGATTTACATGACCTGCATCTGGGTCGCCGGGCTGTCGGTGCTGGCCATTGCCCTGATCATTCCCTGGGGCGTTTTCGCTCGTTATGTCCTCGGCACCGGCTCCAGTTGGCCGGAGCCCACCGCCATTTTGCTGATGATGGTCTTCACATTCATCGGCGCGGCGGCCAGTTATCGCGCCGGTGCGCACATGGCGGTGGCCATGGTGACCGACCGGATGACGCCCGAAGTACGCAGAGTCGTGGGGATCTTCTCGCAACTGCTGATGGCCACGGTCTGCCTGTTCATGACTGTCTGGGGCACCAAACTGTGCATGTCCACCTGGAACCAGTTCATGAGCGCCCTGCCGACGCTGCGCGTGGGCATTGCCTATATGCCGATCCCCGTGGGCGGTCTGCTCACGCTGATTTTTGTCCTGGAAAAACTCCTGCTCGGTGATCAGAGCAACCGTCGGGTCGTGCGTTTCGACCTGGTTGAAGAAAGCGAAGGTGCCGTATAAATGGACGCTCTGATTCTGCTGGGCAGTTTTCTCGCTTTGATCATGATCGGCATGCCGGTCGCCTATGCCTTGGGGCTCTCTGCGCTGATCGGCGCATGGTGGATCGACATTCCGTTTCAGGCGCTGATGATTCAAGTCGCCGGTGGTGTGAACAAATTCTCCCTGCTGGCGATTCCGTTCTTCGTGCTCGCGGGCGCGATCATGGCCGAGGGAGGCATGTCCCGCCGGTTGGTCGCCTTTGCCGGGGTGCTGGTGGGCTTCGTGCGCGGCGGCCTGTCGCTGGTCAACATCATGGCCTCGACATTCTTCGGGGCGATTTCCGGCTCCTCGGTGGCGGATACCGCGTCAGTGGGCTCTGTACTGATTCCGGAAATGGAGCGCAAGGGTTATCCACGGGAATTCGCCACGGCCGTGACCATCAGCGGGTCGGTCCAGGCCCTGTTGACGCCTCCCAGCCACAACTCGGTGATTTACTCACTGGCTGCCGGCGGCACGGTGTCGATTGCTTCGCTGTTCATGGCGGGTATCGTACCGGGGCTGTTGATGAGCGCCTGCCTGATGGTGCTCTGCCTGATCTTCGCGAAAAAGCGCAACTACCCCAAGGGCGAGGTCATTCCCCTCAAGCAGGCGCTGAAAATATGCGGCGAAGCGATGTGGGGTTTGATGGCGATGGTCATCATCCTCGGCGGCATTCTGTCCGGTATTTTCACCGCCACGGAGTCTGCGGCCATCGCCGTGCTCTGGGCGTTTTTCGTGACCATGTTCATCTATCGCGACTACAAATGGAGTGAGCTGCCGAAACTGATGCACCGCACGGTCCGGACCATTTCCATCGTGATGATCCTGATCGGTTTCGCCGCCAGCTTCGGCTACATCATGACGCTGATGCAGATTCCGGCAAAGATCACCACCATGTTCCTGACCCTGTCAGACAACCGCTACGTGATCCTGATGTGCATCAACGTCATGCTGCTGATTCTCGGCGCGGTGATGGACATGGCGCCCTTGATCCTGATCCTGACACCCATCCTGCTGCCGGTGATTCTTGGCATAGGCGTCGACCCGGTGCACTTCGGCATGATCATGCTGGTGAACCTGGGCATAGGATTGATCACGCCGCCCGTAGGCGCGGTACTGTTTGTGGGGTCTGCCGTGGGTAAAGTCACTATCGAAAAAACCGTGATCGCACTGCTGCCTTTTTATGCCGTGCTGTTCCTGGTGCTGATCGCGGTGACTTACGTTCCTGCACTGTCGCTGTGGTTGCCGCATCTGGTGTTGTAAAAGGCCAATGCAGCTACTGCAGGAGCTGCCGTAGGAGCTGCCGAGTGCAACGAGGCTGCGATCTTTTGATCTTGTTTTTTACAGCCAAGATCGCAGCCTTCGGCAGCTCCTACGGGGATCTCGGTGTTTTTCAGATAGGTTAACGGCTATGGCGCCAACACTGCTCGAACTCGAAGACGAACTCACCCACCTGACCCTCGCCCCCGCACTCGGCGGCAGCATCGTCAACTGGACCGTACGCAGTACCGGCCAGCCATTGCTGCGGTACAACGATGCGCAGGCATTGAACACAGGCCTGCCGGGCAAGCTCGGCTGCTTCCCGCTGGTGCCCTGGTCCAACCGGATCGCCGAAGGCGGTTTCGACTGCCCCGATGGCTGGCTTGCCCTGGCGCCCAACAGCCTCACCGACCCGCTACCCATCCACGGCAGTGCCTGGCAACAGCCGTGGCAGGTCGTTTCCCACACGCAGGATGAAGTGGTGCTGCAACTGGACTGCAGCATCCCCTTCGCCTATCGCGCCCGGCAACGCTTTCACTTGAGCGAGGGCCGCTTGAGTATCGAGGTGCAGGTTACGCATCTGGCCGAGCATGCCGCGTGGCATGGGCTGGGACTGCATCCTTATCTGCCGCGCACCGCCGGCACCCGTCTGCAGGCAACTGCCCGACAGGTCTGGATGTGCGACGCGTCCAGACTGCCTACCCGACTTGATTCGATCCCCGACCGATGGGATTTTCAGCAACTGCAAGCGCTGCCGGACACCCTGGTCGACAACGGTTTCTGCCAATGGGACGGCCACTGCCTGATCCAGCAACCGGACCTGGGCTACGAACTGCAGTGCGAGGCCAGCGGCAGCGATTACTACCTGCTGTATTGCCCGGTTGACTTGGGATTCTTCTGTATCGAACCGGTAAGCCATCCGGTCAATGCCCATCACCTGCCCGGGCGGCCGGGCTTGCGCCTGCTGGCACAAGGTCAGTCTGCCGAGCTGGGTTTCAGCCTGCAATATCGCGCGCTGCCCTACCCCAGCAACTGACTGAGCACCGCGCGCAACTTGCCAGGCTTCACCGGTTTGTTCAGCAGCGGTGCATCCAGGCGCCGCAATGAGCGACGGCATTGATCGGTGCGATCGGCGGTGATGATGACAGCAGGAATTGCCTGGGCAAAATGCTCGCGCAAGTGCCTGACCACTTCACAGCCCACCACCCCGTGGTCCAGGTGATAGTCGGCCAGGATCAGCTCCGGCGCCCGCCCGGCCAGTGCGCTCAACGCCGAGGCCTGGTCGGTGGCCGTCACCACCTCGCAGCCCCACTGCCCAAGCAGCGCCCGCATGCTGTCAAGGATGCTGACTTCATTGTCCAGCACCAGCAAACGACGCCCCGGCAACGGATTACCGGTGCCCGGCTGCGGCGCCGCGAGGCTGATCGGCAGCGGCACTTCCCGGGACATGGGCACCTCGATGCTGAATCTGGAACCACGCCCCGGCAGCGAATGAACCTGCACGCGGTACTCGAGAATCTTGGCGATGCGCTCGACAATCGCCAGCCCCAACCCGACGCCCTTGCGATCGGCAGCGCGGCCGACATCCAGCTGGTTGAACTCGAGGAAAATCGAATCCAGGCGGTCCGGGTCAATCCCGCGCCCGGTGTCCCACACCTCCAGGCGCAGCATCTCGCCCCGGCGTCGGGCCGCCAGCAGGATGCTGCCCTGGTCGGTATAGCGGCAGGCATTGCTGAGAAAATTGCGCAGGATGCGCGTCATCAGGCGCAAGTCGGTGCTGATCGCGTAGTCGCCCATGTGCACGCGCAGGTGCAGGCCGTCGGCCTCGGCGACGGACTGGAACTCGGATACCAGGGGCCCAAGCAACTCGTCGAGGCGATACAGCGCGATGTCCGGTTTGACGGCGGCCTGGTCGAGCCGTGAAATGTCCAGCAGGTCCGTGAGCAGGTCTTCGGCGCCTTCCAGTGCCTGATGGGTACGCTCCACCAGGACCTGCTCGATGTCGGGCAACTTGCGCTCGCGCAAGGTCGAGATAAGCAGGCGCGCGGCGTTGAGCGGTTGCAGCAGGTCATGGCTGGCGGCGGCGAGGTACTTGTCCTTGCTGCGATTGGCGGCCTCGGCGGCGTCCCGGGCCTCGAGCAGTTCGTCGGTGCGCGCGTTGACCCGCTGCTCCAGTTCGTCGTTGAGCTGTTGCAGGCGCTCCTGGGCCAGTTTGCGCTCGGTGATGTCGGTCACAAAACCTTCCACCAGGCCTTCCTGATCAGGCTTGAGCAACAGGTTCATCAACACATCGAGGCTGCTGCCGTCATTGCGCCGCAATTGGGTTTCGTAGCCGTGCAAGCTGCCCTGGTGCCTGAGGATCTCGCCGATATTGGCCAGCTCCTGCGCACCGCCGACGAACAGGTTGCTCGCCAGGTCCGCCAGGGAAAACAACACGTCCTGCGGGTCCTGGTAGCCGAGCATCCGCGCCAGCGCCGGATTGGCCGCACGCATGCCTTCGAGCAGGCTGGCCTGGAAGATCCCCTGCACGGCATTTTCAAAGAGCCATTTGTAGCGATTGCGTTCGGCTTCCAGCTCTTCCAGGCGCGCGGCCAGCTCCGGGTAGTGGCTTTTGCGCGCCGAGTGGCTGCCTAATCCCAGCAGCCCGGCGAGCGCCCGTTGCTGCTCGTCAGAGGGCTTCGCCATAGACGACCTCGACATCACGCTGACTGGACTCGCGAGGGTTGGTGAGGATGCACGGGTCGTCCATGGCGTGCTGCGAGAGAAACGGAATGTCCGCGGTGCGCACGCCGTGCAGGCCGAGGGTTTCATGGAAGCCGATCGCGTGTTTGAGCGCGATCAGATGTTCCACCAGGCGCCCGCAGATCTGCCGGTGATTGAGGCCACGGCAGTCGATGCCAAAGGTCTCGGCGATGACCTTGAAACGCTCCGGCGCCGAGTTGTAGTTGAACGCCACCACGTGTTCCACCAGTACCGCATTGCACAGGCCATGGGGCAAGTCGAGGAAACCGCCAAGGCTGTGGGACATCGCATGCACCGCACCGAGGATCGCGTTGGAAAACGCCAGCCCGGCCTGCATGCTGCCGAGCATGATTTTCTCGCGCAGGGCAATGTCCGTGGGGTTGGCGATCATCTGTACCAGGTTGCCGTTGATCAGGCGCATGGCTTCCAGCGCATGGGGATCGGTCAAGGGCCCGTGACCGGTCGACACGAAAGCCTCAATCGCGTGCACCAAGGCATCGATTCCGGTACAGGCCGACAGGAACGGGTCCATGCTCAAGGTGGTTTCCGGGTCGATCAGCGACACGTCCGGCACCACCGCCTTGCTGACGATGGAGAACTTCATGCGCTCCTGCTGGTTGGAGATGATCACGAATTGCGAAACATCCGCCGAGGTGCCGGCGGTCGTGGGGATCAGGATCAGCGGCGGGCTCGGCACGCGAATGGTGTCCACCCCTTCGAACTCGAGGATGTTGCGGCCATGGGCGACGACGATGCCGATGCCCTTGCCGCAATCCATCGGGCTGCCGCCGCCCACGGCGACGATCACATCGCAGTGGTTTTCCCGGTACAGCTCGGCACCGAGCATGACTTCTTCGACCCGGGGATTGGGCGACACGTCGCTGTAGAGAAAGTAGTCGATGCCCTGGGCCTGCAGGCTGGCCTCGACATCGGCCACCCACCCGGCGGCAATCACCCCGGGGTCACTGACCACCAGGACCTTGCGCGCACCAAAAGTCTTGGCATAGTTGCCGACGTTATGCCGGCAACCGGCACCGAAGATGATTTCAGGTGAAACGAATTTACGCAGCTGGCTGAGACTTTGGCTCATTGGAAAGCCTGTGTTTTTATTGTTTTGGAAGGTAAAGCCACACTACCCCATCCGGCGGTGAATGCAATCAGACCAATGGGTAGCTAAAGGCTGAAATGACAACAGATTCCTTGTGGGAGCCGGCTTGCCGGCGATGAGGCCCTGAAGCCTTGCGTAGATTGTGCGCACGCCATCGTCGGCAAGCCGGCTCCTACGGGGGCGTGTGCATGGTTGTTATCCGCGGTAGATCAGGCGCGAGGCTTTTTCGTTGCGCAGCGTCAGGTGCTCCATGCCCAGCCCGGGCGCATCGGCCTCGTCCCGGGCCTTGAGGATGACGCCGTGGTGCGCCGACTTGCTGCACACCGGGTCGGCATTCTCGGCATCGCCGGTCAGCATGAACGCCTGGCACCGACACCCCCCCAGGTCCTTGTGCTTTTCATCGCAGGAGCGGCAAGGCTCCTTCATCCAGTCGTCGCCACGAAAACGGTTGAAGCCGAACGAGTCGGTCCAGATGTGCTCGATGCTGTGCTCGCGCACATTGGGGAAGGCTACCGGGAGCTGCCTGGCGCTGTGGCATGGCAGTGCGGTGCCGTCCGGAGTGATGTCGAGAAACAGGTTGGCCCAGCCGTTCATGCAGGTCTTGGGGCGTTCTTCATAGTAATCCGGGGTGACGAAGATCAGCTTGCAGGGATGCCCTTCGGCCTCGAGACGCTCGCGGTACTGATTGGTAATGCGCTCGGCGCGCTGCAACTGCTCACGGGTGGGCAACAGGCCGACCCGGTTGAGCTCGGCCCAGCCGTAGAACTGGCAGGTCGCCAACTCGACGAAATCCGCTTCCAGCTCCAGGCACAGCTCGATGATGCGGTCGATCTGGTCGATGTTGTGCCGATGGGTGACAAAATTCAGCACCATCGGATAACCCTGGGCCTTCACCGCCCGGGCCATGGCCAGCTTCTGCGCGAAGGCCTTGCGGGAGCCGGCGAGCATGTTGTTGACCGCCTCGTCGGCCGCTTGAAAACTGATCTGGATGTGGTCCAGCCCGGCAACCTTGAAGTCGCGCACCTTCTGCTCGGTCAGGCCGATGCCCGAGGTGATCAGGTTGGTGTAATAACCCATGTCCCGCGCGGCCTTGATCAACTCGGCCAGGTCTTGCCTCACCAGCGGCTCGCCTCCGGAAAAGCCGAGCTGCGCCGCACCCATCTCCCGCGCTTCGCGAAATACGCGAATCCATTCCTCGGTGCTCAGCTCCGCCCCCTGCTGGGCAAAATCCAGCGGATTGGAGCAATAGGGGCACTGCAGCGGACAACGATAGGTCAGCTCCGCCAGCAGCCACAGCGGTGGACCGGGTTGCGGTTTGCTCCCGTTCACAGGTCAATCCCCCGATGCCAGACGTTCTGCGTGGTCACGCTATGGTAAGGCGGGCGCTGCAGTTCATAGGCCATGCTCATGGCGTCGAGCATGCTCCACAATACATCAAGCTTGAATTGCAGGATTTCCAGCATGCGTTGCTGGCCCTCCAGGGTGACGTAGTGCGCCAGGGTAATGCGCAGGCCGTGCTCGACATCCCGACGCGCCTGGCCCAGGCGGGTGCGAAAGTAGTCGTAGCCGGCGCTGTCGATCCATGGGTAATGGCTCGGCCAGGCCTCGAGACGTGATTGGTGGATCTGCGGCGCGAACAGCTCGGTCAGGGAGCTGCTGGCTGCTTCCTGCCAGCAGGCACGCCGGGCAAAATTGACGTAGGCGTCCACGGCAAAACGTACGCCGGGCAGCACCAGTTCCTGGGAGAGAATCTGTTCGCGATCGAGCCCTACGGCTTCACCCAGACGCAGCCAGGCTTCGATGCCGCCTTCGCTGCCAGGCACGCCGTCGTGGTCGAGGATGCGTTGCAGCCATTCACGCCGCACTTCGCGATCGGGGCAGTTGGCGAGGATCGCGGCGTCTTTCAGGGGGATGTTCACCTGATAGTAGAACCTATTGGCGACCCAGCCCTGGATCTGTTCGCGGGTAGCTCGACCGGCATACATGGCTTGGTGGAAGGGGTGGTGGATGTGGTAATAAGCGCCTTTGGCTTGCAGGGCGGCGGTGAATTCGGTGGGGGTCATTGGGGTGTCGGTCATTGGGATCATCCTGGAAGCTGTGTGGTATCTGGCTTGCCCGCGATGGGGCCATTGGCTACAGCACAATGTCCATGCCATCAAAAGCCACCTCAATCCCTCGCCGCTCCAGCAACGCCCGTTCCGCCGAGTCCTCATCGAGGATCGGGTTGGTGTTGTTGATATGGATCAGCACCTTGCGCTGGCGGGGAAAGCCTTCCAGCACTTCCAGCATGCCGCCAGGCCCGCTCTGGGCCAGGTGGCCCATGTCGCTGCCCAGGCTCTGGCCGACCTCACACACGCGCATTTCGTCGTCGCGCCACAACGTGCCATCGAGCAACAGGCAATCGGCGCGTTGCATCCAGCCCAGCACCTCAGCGTCGATCTGCCCGAGCCCCGGGGCGTAGAACAGCGACGCGCCGCTTTGCAGGTCTTCGATAAACAGGCCAATGGTGTCGCCGGGCTGCGGATTGCCGCGGTTGGGCGAGTACGGTGGTGCGTTACTGACCAGCGGGATCGCCCGCAGCCGCAGGTGTTTGCAGGCCGGGATCTGAAAGGGTTCGCGGTCCAGGCCGAGCGTTCGCCACTGCAGGCCGCCGTTCCAGTGCTTGAGCATGCCGAACAGGGGGAAGCCGCTGCTGAGGTCTTCGTGGACCCGGCCGGTGCAATACACGGAATGCGGGCAGCCTTCGCGCAGGCTCAACAGGCCGGTGCAGTGGTCGATCTGGCTGTCCATCAGCACCACGGCGGTGATCGCCGTGTCGCGCAGTTGTCGAGCCGGTTGCAGCGGCGCGAAGCTTTCCAGCTGCGCGCGGATATCCGGTGAAGCATTGCACAGCACCCAGTCCACCCCGTTGTCGCTCAGGGCAATCGAGGACTGCGTTCGCCGCTGCGCCCGCAGGGTGCCGTTGCGCACTCCGGCGCATTGCCGGCAGTTGCAGTTCCACTGCGGAAAACCGCCACCAGCAGCCGAACCAAGAACACGGATGTGCATGAGCAATGCTCCAGAAGGCAGGCCCGGCCAACACGACGGCTGGCCGGGTGAACAATCAACGGTTGGCGAAATACATCGTCACTTCGAAGCCAATGCGCAGATCGGTAAACGCGGGTTTATGCCACATGGGTCAATCCTCTTCTTGTGCCGGGCAATTCCGGTAAAGCCATTAATGCACGGGGCGGGAGGTGACCGAATGCTACTTTCGAAGGAGTTGGCGGGGTGCGTTGGTAGGGGGTGTTGCGCGGCGGTTCGATTGCAAAAACCTGTAGGAGCGAGCTTGCTCGCGATTGACGCAAGAACAACGCTGGGTATCAGGTTCCCAGCGTTATCGTTGGCGACCATCGCGATCAAGCTCGCTCCTACAGGTGGGCGCGGTGTTTTTGGGGGTTAGAAGAACCCCAGCGGATTGATGTCGTAGCTCACCAGCAGGTTCTTGGTCTGCTGGTAGTGGTCGAGCATCATCTTGTGATTTTCGCGGCCCACCCCGGACTTCTTGTAACCGCCGAACGCGGCATGCGCCGGGTACAGGTGGTAGCAGTTGGTCCACACACGGCCGGCCTTGATCGCCCGGCCCATGCGGTAGGCACGGTTGATGTCGCGGGTCCACAGGCCGGCACCGAGGCCGAATTCGCTGTCGTTGGCGATCGCCAGCGCTTCGGCTTCGTCCTTGAAGGTGGTGATACCCACCACCGGACCGAAGATTTCTTCCTGGAACACCCGCATCTTGTTGTGGCCCTTGAGCAGGGTCGGCTGGATGTAGTAACCCGTCGACAGGTCGCCTTCAAGGCGCTCGGCGGCGCCGCCGGTGAGCAGCTCCGCGCCCTCCTCCTGGGCAATTTTGAGGTACGAGAGAATCTTGTCGTACTGCTGCTCGGACGCCTGGGCGCCGACCATGGTCTCGGTGTCCAGCGGATTGCCGCGCTTGATCTTGACGATCTTCTTCATCACCTCGGCCATGAACGGCTCGTAGATCGATTCCTGGACCAGCGCCCGGGATGGGCAGGTGCAGACTTCGCCCTGGTTGAAGAACGCCAGCACCAGGCCTTCGGCGGCTTTTTCGATGAACTGCGGCTCCGCGTTCATGATGTCTTCGAAGAAGATGTTCGGCGACTTGCCGCCCAGTTCCACGGTGCTTGGAATGATGTTCTCGGCGGCGCAGTGCATGATGTGTGCGCCCACCGGAGTGGACCCGGTAAACGCGATCTTGGCGATGCGCTTGCTGGTGGCCAGGGCCTCACCGGCTTCGCGGCCGAAACCCTGGACGATGTTCAGCACACCCGCTGGCAGCAGATCGGCGATCAGTTCGGCGAACACCATGATCGACAGTGGCGTTTGCTCGGCCGGCTTGAGCACCACGCAGTTGCCGGCAGCCAGGGCCGGAGCGAGTTTCCAGGCGGCCATAAGCAATGGAAAATTCCACGGGATGATCTGTCCGACCACGCCCAAAGGCTCGTGGAAATGATAAGCGGTGGTCAGTTCGTTGATCTCGGCGGCGCCGCCTTCCTGCGCACGGATGCACCCGGCGAAATAGCGAAAGTGGTCGGCGGCCAGCGGTACGTCGGCATTGAGGGTTTCACGCACGGCCTTGCCGTTGTCCCAGGTTTCGGTAACGGCGAGGATTTCCAGATTCTGCTCGATGCGGTCGGCGATTTTCAGCAGGACCAGCGAACGGTCCTGCGCCGAGGTCTTGCCCCAGGCATCCGCCGCAGCGTGGGCCGCGTCGAGGGCCTTGTCGATATCGGCGGCGCTGGAGCGCGGAAATTCGGCGATCACTTCACCGGTGACCGGCGAGGTGTTGGTGAAGTACTCGCCATTGACCGGGGCAACGAACTCGCCGCCAATGAAATTGCCGTAGCGCGGCTTGAAGGAAACGACGGCGCCGGGTGTTCCGGGTTGTGCGTAGATCATGGTGGGCCTCTGTCTGGGTCGATGCCTGTCGTGCAAACAGGCGATGAACCGATAGTAGAGAGCCCCAGGTGCCAGACGAATGCGCCGTTGGCAGGGGGGCTCTCGTTATTTGGTAGTAGGTTTGCCCACAAATCCCAATGGGGTGGAAATCTCTGTGGGATGTGGTGAACCTGGATTAGTGCTTAGCCACCAGGTCCTTCGGCAATTTGAAGGTCCAGAGCATGCCGCCCTGGTTAAAGTCCTTGATGCGCTTGGCCACTTCGCCGCCCCACAACGGCACCGCGCCACCCCAGCCGGACAGCACCGAGACGTACTGCTCGCCGTCCATTTCCCAGGTCACAGGTGAGCCGAGCACACCGGAGCCGGTCTGGAATTCCCAGACCTTCTCGCCGGTCCTGGCATTGAATGCCTGCAGGAACCCCTCCGGCGTGCCGGTGAATACCAGATTGCCTTTGGTGGTCAGCACCCCGCCCCACAGTGGCGCGAAGTTCTTGTGACGCCAGACTTCCTTGCCGGTTTTCGGGTCGATGGCGCGCAGCACGCCGATGTAGTCTTCGTTCAGTGGCTTGATGGTGAAACCGGCACCGAGGAAGGCCGCGCCTTTTTTGTAGGCGATGCCTTCGTTCCAGATGTCCATGCCCCACTCGTTAGACGGCACGTAGAACAGGCCGGTGTCTTTGCTGTAGGCCATCGGCATCCAGTTTTTCGCGCCGAGGAACGCCGGGGCGACGAACACCGAACTGCCTTTGGCTTCGGTGCCCGGTGCACCCGGTCGGCTGGCTTCGTTGTAGATCGGCCGACCGTCCTTATCCAGCCCGGTGGCCCAGGTGATCTTGTCCACGAACGGGAAACCGCGGATGAATTTGCCGTTGGTGCGGTCCAGCACGTAAAAGAAACCGTTGCGGTCAGCAGTGGCGGCAGCCTTGATTTCCTTGCCGCCCTCGGTGTAATTGAACGAAATCAGCTCGTTCACGCCATCGTAGTCCCAGCCATCGTGGGGCGTGCTCTGGAAATGCCATTTGATGGTGCCGTCGTCCGGGTTGAGCGCCAGGCGCGAGGACGAGTACAGGTTGTCGCCAGGACGCAGGTGCGAGTTCCACGGTGCCGGGTTACCTGTACCGAACAGCAGCAGGTTGGTTTCCGGGTCGTAGTAGCCACCCAGCCACGGCGCTGCGCCACCGGTCTTCCACAGGTCGCCCGGCCAGGTTTTGCCCGCCTCGCCGCCGGAAATGCCGTTTTCTACGGCCTTGCCATCCTTGTAGACGTAACCCATATGACCTTCGACCGTAGGGCGAGTCCACAGCAGATCACCGTTCTTCGGGTCGTAGGCTTCGATCTTGCCGACCACGCCGAATTCGCCACCGGCCACTCCGGTGATCAGTTTGCCGTTGATGACCATGGGCGCGGCGCTGATCGAGTAGCCTTCCTTGTGATCGGCGACCTTCTTGCTCCAGACCACTTTGCCGGTGTCCTTGTTCAGCGCCACCAGCTTGGCGTCCAGGGTGCCAAAGAACACCAGGTCGCCATACAGCGCGACGCCGCGGTTGATCACGTCGCAGCAGGGCCGGATATCGTCGGGCAGGCGTGCGTCGTACTGCCAGAGTTTCTTGCCGGTGCGCGCATCCACCGCGAACACCCGCGAGTAGGAACCGGTCATGTACATCACGCCGTCCTTGATCATCGGCTGCGCTTGCTGGCCACGCTGTTTCTCGCCACCGAAGGAGAAGGCCCACACTGGCCGCAAATCCTTGATGTTGTCGACGTTGAGCGTATCGAGCGGACTGTAGCGTTGACCCTGCACGCCCAGACCGTTGGTGACGATCTGCCCCGGGTTCGTGGGGTCCTGGAGAATCTCCTGGTCGGTGACGGCCGCCAGCGCCTGGCCGGACAGCAGCATGGCGCTGAGCAACAGGCTCAAGACGAAGGGTTGGCGACGTGCGGGTTGGGTCATGACGGCTGCCTCTGCGGTTTTTTGTTATACCCGGGAAAATTTCCCGGTCTGGTGCAGATTCTTGGTCGCCGGGGCCCTGGCAACAATTGCCCGCAGTGTGGAGATTTGTAGTTCCTTAGTACGGGGTCGTAGCGCGTAACCCATGTGGGAGCGAGCCTGCTCGCGATGGACGGGAGAACGCCGCTGGGTGTCAGGTTCCAGGGTTATCGTTGGCGACCATCGCGAGCAGGCTCGCTGCCACAGAAGGTCAGGTGGTGAGTGGTATTCAGTTGTCGGGGGTGGAATCCACTCGGGTCATTTGGGCGCGCTCGTAGCGGGGAAACAGATGACTGACGCTGCGAATCAGCTCATATCGACTCAGGTTGATTGTGGCGAATCGCTCGGGAATGGGGCTGCGGATCATCTCCGCCATGTCGCTGCCATTGGCCGCGCCGTCGCGCATCAGCTGGTCGAGCCACCCCAGGTAGTCGCGCATCTGTTCGAAGGGCCTGGCGTCAGTTGCCAGCGGGCCATGGCCGGGCACGATCAGCGTCCAGGGCAGGCCTTCAAGCGTGGCGATGTCGGCCAGCCACACCGCCAGCCCAGGGCTGTTGGGCGTGGTCAGTGCCCGTTGATAAAACACCAGGTCCCCGGCAAACAACACGCCGGTTTTCTGGTCGAGAATAGCCAGATCCGCGCCGGTGTGCCCACCCAGGCTCAGCACGCGTAAATCGTGATTCCCAAAACTGTGCACACCCGGCTCCAGTGTCCGGGTTGGCAATATGACTTCGGTGCCACGCATCCAGTCGCCCACCAGCCGGTACATATTCTCGGCCATGGCATCACCCTGCTGACGCAACAACTGCGTAGTCCCCGCCAGCGCGGCAATCGGCACGTCGGTAAAGGCCTGGTTGCCGAGCACATGGTCGGGATGGTGATGAGTCAACAGCACCTCGATCACCGGCTTGTCGGTCGTCGCCGCAATCGCCTGGCGCATCGCTTCGCCATAACGCTTCGAGGGCCCGGTATCGATCACCACCACGCCGCGCTCGGTGACAATGAAGGCGGTGTTGACGATGTTGCCGCCGTTGCCCTTGGCGAAGTTGTCGGTGCTGCCTTCCAGCAACCAGGTGTCCTGGGCAATGAGCCTGGGCTTGAGCGAGTACTCGAGGTCGGCCAGGGCCGGTAGGCTCATGCCGATGAACAACAACAGCATCCAGCGCATCAGGCGCTCCTTGGGGTCAGGGAATGGCCGCATCGAACTCATTGCCGCTGTTGTCGCGCAGTAACAGGCGCGTCTGCCCTGCCCCTTCGATATCGAACGTCAGGTTGGGGTTTTCGCTGACGGCGGGAAACAGCTCAAGGCGCGCCAGGACCTGATCATTACCATCACGCAATTCGGCATGATTGATGAAGAATTCCGGGATGCCACTGACCATGCCGTTGTCCATCGGATGCGCGACCTGCAGGCGCAGGCGACTGAACTCGCCCCGCGGGTATCGACCGCCCAGCACTTCGCCGATGTGCTCCTCCCACCCCGGCTGGGTGCGCACTACGCTGGGTGCGGTGCAGCCGCCACCCGCCGCGTCGATCAGCGTCGAACCGACATGCCACAGGCCGTCGCGGGTCAACACGGCGGCGCGCAACGGGGTCGCCTGTTCGATGCGGATACGGATCGACAGCCAGGGCAAGACCCCGCTCACCGGCTGGAAATCGACGATCTTCGGCAACGGGTTCAACTCGGCCCAGGCGAGGATTTTCACCACTTCGCCCTTGAACGCCCGGGCGTCGATCTCCAGCGGTACCTGCCGGGCATCTTCGGCGAATGGCGGGGCCAGCAGTTTTACCCGGTCATCGAACACGAACGGCGCATCACCGAGCATTTGCGTGTGATAAAAAGCCCACATCACCGACGGCACCGGGTCTTTGCCGGGGTCGATGGCCGCTGCATGGGCAGCGATGGGCAGCCAGCAGGCCAGCAGGCAGCTCGCTTGCCAGTTCACTGCTGATACAGCTCGGGCACGTCATAGCGCAGGCCGTACCTGGCATACAGCGCCTTGACCGAACCATCGCTAATCATCCCTTCCAGCGCCTCCTCGACCGCATACGCCAGCTGTCGATTGCTTTCGTGCACAGCCATGCCGATCTCCCAGAGTTGCTTGCCCATATTCGGGTAGGCGTTTTCCGCCAGCGCAACCTGGGGGTCGGCCGCTTCGTGCACTTGCCAGTCGATCTCGCCGCGCATCGCCATCACCGCATCGACTTCACCCGCCTTCATCGCGGCGAATGCCTGGTGCACGCCGGGATAATGGTGGGTCTTGCCGGCGAGCATGCCGTTGAACACCGAGGTCAGGTAGAACGACGGAACGCTGTCCACCTCGACGCCGATCGGATGATGCTCGAACACTGCCACGCTGGCGACCTTGTCCAGGCGGCGACGGTCGTACGCCACCTGCCACTGTTCGTTCTGATAGGGCCCGAACATCACCACGTGGCTGTTCTCCAGTTCGCCCAGCTCGTTGCGCTTGCGCGCGTAGTCCTGGTCGTAGGGTACGCGCATCATCAGGTCAGCCAATTGCAGGTCGTGCAATTGGCTGGGACGCCAGATGTAGTCGCGCAGGTCGTCGTCGAGTTTTTCTCCCGCCGGCGCCCACATCAGGGTCAGGCGCACACCGAGTGCCTTGGCCAGTGCTGCGGCCAAGTCCACATCGACGCCCCGGGGCTGACCGGCGTCTTCGAAACTGTAAGGGGCGAAGTCCTTGTAGACCGCCACTTTCAGCTCTCCGGCGGCGATCATTTCGTCATAGGTCCGCACCTGCGCCTGTACCACCTGGCAGCACAGCAACAACGCACTGATCAACAGCGTGAACAGGCGCATGCCTTACTCCTCGACGTGGACCGTATCCAGGTAAGTGCGCACTGCCCACAAGGCTTCCTGGCTCAGGTAATCGGCCATCTTGGGCATGTAAACGCGGCCGTCGCGTACGGCGCCATGGCGCACTCGCTCGACGAACCATTCATCACCGGCGTCACCGACATCGAGCATGCGCAGATCCGGGGCAATACCTCCGGACTTGGCTTCCAGGCCATGACAGGCCGCACAATTCTGGTTGTAGGCCGAAGAGCCGATTTCCACCGCCTTGTCGTGCTGCGGCGAGGTTCGATAAGGGTTCACTGCGGCCCAGCCATCGGCATCGAGCGGCACGCCAGCGTCCTTGATCGGGGTCAGCCCCGGGGTTTCGACGGCTTGGGGGACGACGTTGCCATGAGCCCAGGCGGAACCGGTACTGATAAAACCGGCCAGCAGTCCGGCAACAAGCAAGGCGTTGCGTTTTGTTGTCATTGTTATGCCCTCAGGATTGCACGCAAAACCTCTTTAAAGAGGCTATGGCAACCATCTTAGGAAGCACCTGGCGCCAGCCCCATGCTGCTTTAGTGGCCGCCTTCTAGTCCCTTGGTAGTAGGGCTTGTGGCGCACACTCAAATCAGGTGCCCCTTGGGAAGTTTTCCCGGCCACAGCGGGATATTTTCCGTATCCGCCAACCCTCCGGGCACACCACCCTGTGCAGGCCAAAACCTCCACTGGGAACTGCAACCATGACAATAAGATCGCTACCCGCCCTTTCCCCCTTGACCCTTGCCGTACAGGCCTTCGTGCTGGTGAGCAGCCTGTCGCTCGGCACTGCCAGCCATGCCGCCACTGCAGCCGCGGCCCCTACCCGCAACGTTTCGTGGGAGGACATTGCCAATGATCACCTGACCACCAAGGACGTGCTGCAGTACGGCATGGGCACCAACGCCCAGCGCTGGAGCCCGCTGGCCCAGGTCAACGACAAAAACGTGTTCAAGCTGACGCCGGCCTGGTCCTATTCGTTCGGGGACGAGAAGCAGCGCGGCCAGGAATCCCAGGCCATCGTCAGTGACGGCGTGGTTTACGTCACCGGGTCTTATTCGCGGGTCTTCGCGCTGGACGCCAAGACCGGCAAACGCCTTTGGACCTACAACCATCGTCTGCCGGACAACATTCGTCCGTGCTGTGACGTGGTCAACCGCGGTGCCGCAATCTTCGGCGACAAGATCTACTTTGGCACCCTGGATGCGCGCCTGATCGCCCTGGACAAGAACACCGGCAAAGTGGTCTGGAACAAGAAGTTCGGTGACCATGCCGCCGGCTACACCATGACCGGCGCACCGGTGCTGATCAAGGACAAGACCAGCGGCAAGGTGCTGCTGATCCATGGCAGCTCCGGCGATGAGTTCGGCGTGGTCGGGCAACTGTTTGCCCGCGATCCGGACACCGGAGAGGAAGTCTGGATGCGGCCTTTCGTCGAAGGTCACGTGGGCCGCCTGAACGGCAAGGACAGCACCCCCACCGGCGACGTCAAGGCGCCGTCCTGGCCGAATGACCCAACCACCGAAACCGGCAAGGTCGAGGCCTGGAGCCATGGGGGCGGCGCACCGTGGCAGAGTGCGAGCTTCGATCCGGAAACCAACACCATCATCGTCGGCGCCGGTAACCCCGGCCCGTGGAATACCTGGGCGCGCACGCCCAAGGATGGCAATCCCCACGATTACGACAGCCTCTACACCTCGGGCCAGGTCGGCGTCGACCCAAGCACCGGCGAAGTGAAATGGTTCTACCAGCACACCCCGAACGACGCCTGGGATTTCTCCGGCAACAACGAGCTGGTGCTGTTCGACTACAAGGACAAAGACGGCAAGACGGTCAAGGCCACCGGCCACGCTGACCGCAACGGGTTCTTCTATGTGGTCGATCGCAACAACGGCAAATTGCAGAACGCCTTCCCCTTCGTCGATAACATCACCTGGGCCAGTCACATCGACCTCAAGACCGGGCGGCCGGTGGAAAACGAAGGCCAGCGTCCAGCCAAGCCACTACCGGGCGAGACCAAGGGCAAGCCGGTGGAGGTTTCGCCGCCGTTCCTCGGAGGCAAGAACTGGAACCCCATGGCTTACAGCCAGGACACCGGGCTGTTCTATATCCCCGGCAACCAGTGGAAGGAGGAGTACTGGACCGAGGAGGTCAGCTACAAGAAAGGCTCGGCTTATCTGGGCATGGGTTTCCGTATCAAGCGCATGTACGACGATCACGTCGGCAGCCTGCGCGCGATGAACCCGACCACCGGCAAGGTGGTGTGGGAACACAAGGAGGCCTTGCCGTTGTGGGCCGGTGTGCTGGCGACCAAGGGCAACCTGGTGTTTACCGGTACCGGTGATGGTTTCTTCAAGGCCTTCGATGCGAAAACCGGCAAGGAGTTGTGGAAGTTCCAGACCGGCAGCGGCATCGTCTCGCCGCCAATCACCTGGGAGCAGGATGGCGAGCAGTACATCGGCGTGACCGTTGGCTATGGCGGCGCGGTGCCGTTGTGGGGCGGCGACATGGCCGAGCTGACCAAACCAGTGGCTCAGGGCGGGTCGTTCTGGGTATTCAAGATTCCGAGCTGGGATAGCCAGGTAGTCCAAAAGTAAACCACGAACCCCTTCCCTGTAGGAGCGAGCTTGCTCGCGATGAACCCGAAACCAACACGGGGCACCAGACACCCCGCGTCATCGTTCACGACCATCGCGAGCAAGCTCGCTCCTACAGACCTCCCTCAGCCAGAGATCTCTTCATGAAATATCTGCCTCTAGTACTGCTACTGAGCGTTACGACGGTCCACGCCGCCGCCGACGTTCCGCTCATCATCAACGGCTGCACCATCGCCGATCACAGCCAGTGCCCCGGTGCCGACCTCAAGGGCGCGAACCTGAGTAACCAGGACCTGCGCAACATGAATCTCAGCGGCGCCGACTTGCGCGGGGCCGACCTGCGCCATGCGCGCCTGGACCTGGCGAACCTGGAAAAAGCCCGGCTGCAAGGCGCCAACCTGACCCGCGCCAGCCTGCAACAGAGCAACCTGCGCCTGGCGAATCTCACCGGGGCAAAATTGCTGGCGATCCAGGGCTGGGGCATGTTTGCCCAGGGCGCACAATTCCAGGATGCCGACCTCAGTGGTGCCTACCTGCAATTCGCCCGGCTTTCCGGGGCCAGGATGCACAGTGCCAACCTGCGTGCGGCAGATCTGGAGATGACCTGGCTGAGCAAGGCGGACCTCAAGGGCGCGAATCTCCCAGACGCGAATCTGCAGGAATCCAAGTTTGGTGAAAGTAATCTTGAGCAGGCGAACCTGAGTGGATCGCGCCAGCATTATGCGAACTTTCAAGATGCCAATATGGAGGGGTGTTCGGGGTGTCCAACAACGTGGAATAAATGAGCCGACCATATCCTCCTACGGAATGGTTTGCCTCCCCAAAGTCATGATTGATATACAACATTTTGTGGGCAGACCAAGCTCGCTTCTACCGTGGGAATGGGTGTGTTCTTTCACCCCGCCTTGCGCACCACTCCCATATCGATGCCCAGATGCACCAGCTCGGCGTGGGAGCTGACTTGCAGTTTGCTCTTGAGCAAGGTCAGGTGATTGGAGACGGTCTTGGCGCTGATGCTCAATTGCTCGGCAATCATCCGGGCCGGGGTGCCCTTGGCGAGCATCACGAAAATCTCCAGCTCGCGCTGGGTCATGCTCTTCAGGCGCGGATCGCTGGCGTCGTGTTGCGGATGGCAGGCCAGTTGCGTGGCAAGGGGTTGTTCGATATAGGCGTGCCCGGCCAGGATGCGCCGCACGGCTTCGATCAGCACCTCAGGTGCCGAGCTTTTCGTCAGGTAACCCGAAGCCCCCGCTTCCAGTGCCTGGCGCACTAGCGGTAATTCATCGTGCATGCTGAAAAACAGCACACGCAATTGCGGCAGGCGCTGACGCAGGCGGCGGGTGGTCTCCAGGCCGCTGATGCCTGGCAGGCCAAAATCCATGATCACCAGGTTCGGTACTGCTTCCTGGACGCGGATCAAAGCCTCTTCGCCAGTGGCCGCTTCACGCACCTCCAGGGCGGGCAGCAGCGCGCGCAGCAAACTGGCGTAGCCCTGGCGGACCACGGCATGGTCATCAACCAGCAGAATATTCATCACACCTCCAATGGCATGTTCAAGGCCAGCGCCCAACCGGCACCGGGATGGCTGATAATCCGCAGCACGCCGCCCAGGCTGCGGGCGCGCTCGCACATCGAGTACAGGCCGACGCCCGGTTGCTGCGGTTGCCGGGCGCCTCGGCCGTTGTCGCGCACCAGCAAACGCAAGCGCCCACCCTGATGCTGCAGGCGGATCCGCACCTGGCTGGCATCGGCATGGCGCACGATGTTGGTCAAGGCCTCCTGCAGCAGTCGATAAAGATGGGTTTTACTGCTGCTGGACAACGCTGGCATCTGCACGCTGACCCGCAGCTGGCATTCGATGCCCTGGCGCACCTGCCATTGCTCCACCAGCAAAGCCACTGCCTGCTCCAGGGGCAGATGCTGCAGTACTACCGGGTAAAGGTCCTGCACCAGGGCGCGAAATCCTTGCTGCAGATGCTCGCAGTTGTGTTCCAGTTCGCGCACTGTGCGTTCCACTGCTTGCGGCTGGTCCGCGACCCAGCGCAGCAGACAGGCCTGGGCGCGAATACCCGCCAGGTACTGGCCGAGGTCGTCGTGCAGGGTCTGCGCCAGATGAGTGCGCTCCTGCTCCTGCTCCTGCACTGCCAGCAAGGTCCGGGTCAAATGCGCGTTATCGGCGCAAGCCTGCTCCAGCGCCTGGGCCATCTGATTAAAATGCGTCGCCAGCTGCCGTGCTTCAGGAACCCCTTCGGTGGCCAGGCGCACCTTGAGCTGGCCGTCGGAAACTTGCTGCAGTGCTCGGAGTAATTCATCGAGCAGGCCCATGCCGCGGCCAACCGCCCAGCGAATGGTCAGCAGGCTTACCAGCAGCGCAAGGCCGCACAATGCCAACAGTTGCTGGAGGGAATCCCAGACCTCGTCGATCTCGTCACGCGGATCGACCGCAATCTGCACCCGACGGCCATCCTGCAGCTCCAGCACCCGCTCGTGGTGCCGCGCCTGGGCAAACAGCACGCTCGCAAGCCACGCGTCCGGGCCATGTTGGGTGCCCGCCCGAGGCGCCTCGCCGGGTTCCAGCCAGCGCACCCGCACATGCCGCAAGCTGCGGGTGAGCCCGGGTTGCAAACTGGCCGGGTCGCGCCCGGCCGTTTCACTCAGGTACTCGACCACGGCCTGGGCCGATTGCAGTTCGCGCTCCACATCCGCCAGCGCCTGATGCAACAGCAAGCCCGTGCACGCCAGCGTCACCAGGGTGAAAAACCCGCACACCCAGAGGTTGATTCGCCATAGCGCCGACATGCCTAGCGCCCCGGCGTCGCGGAGAACACCGCCAGCGGCGCGGGGCGCGAGCCATGCAGTTTATCCACGCCGATCAGGCTGAGGATCAGCAGGAACGGCAGCAGTAGCGCTTTGAAAATCCGCATGGCCCAGCGCCTCCAGAGGTCGTGGCTGTTACAACCCATGCTAAAACCGCGCCGCGCAGGTGGAGTTACTACCTTGGTACTGGCTGACTGGTACTTTCTGCATATTTCTTATCGCCCTTCGGGTTCCTATGCTGGCGCTACCTGGAACGGAGTGCACCATGCGCCAGCTAGCCCCCTACGCCCTGACCTGCCTGCTGGCGATCGCCTGCACCGCCCTGCCGTCCGCTCACAGCCGGGCCGCCGAGGCGCCGTTGCAGGTGCGGATCGGCTACCTGGGCTATCGCCCCGACCCGGGTCCTGTGCTGTCGAACATCATTGCCGAACCGGACGATGCCGGCTTGCGCGGCGCCGAACTGGCGATCACCGACAGCAACAGTACCGGGCGCTTTCTCAACCAGAGCTACACCCTGGTCGACGGCAGTGCCGACAGCCCGCAAGCCCTGCTCGAGGCCGCCCAGGCGCAACACCGGCAAGGTCTGCGGTTGTTCGTGGTGAACGCCCCGGTCGACAGCCTGCGCCAACTCAGTGCGGCCCTGCCCGACAGCCTGCTGTTCAACGCTGGCAGCCCCGACGACAGCTTGCGCACCACCGACTGCCTGGCGAACGTGCTGCACAGCCTGCCCAGCCGGGCGATGCTGGCGGACGCCCTGGCGCAGTTCCTGGTAGTGCGCAAATGGCAGCGGGCGCTGCTGATCGTCGGCCCGACCGCCGACGATCAAGCCTATGCCGCGGCCCTGCGGCGTGCAGCGAAACGCTTCGGCTTGAAGCTGGTGGCGGAGAAAGCCTGGAGTTTCGACAACGACCAGCGCCGCAGCGCCCAGGCCGACATGCCACTGTTCACCCAGACCGCCGAGTACGACTTGGTGCTGGTAGCCGATGAGCGCGGCGACTTTGGTGAATACGTGCCCTACCAGACCTGGTACCCACGCCCCGTCGCCGGCACCCAGGGCCTGACCCCGGTGGGCTGGCACAAAACCGTGGAAACCTACGGCGCCGCGCAGTTGCAGAAGCGTTTCGAAGCCCTGGCCGGACGCTGGATGAACGACCGGGATTTTGCCGCCTGGATCGCCGTGCGCAGCGTCGCCAGCGCGGTGAGCAAGCTGCGCCAGGCAGATCCCCTGGCAATCCGTCAGCTGCAACTCAGCGATCAACTGCCCCTGGACGGTTTCAAGGGCCGCAAGCTCAGTTATCGGCCGTGGAACGGTCAACTGCGCCAGCCCATTCCTGTCGTGCAACCCCGGGCGCTGGTCAGCACCTCGCCCCAGGAAGGCTTTCTGCACCCCTTCAATGAGATGGACAGCCTGGGCTACGACAAGCCCGAGGTCAGCTGCCGCTTTCCCTGACCCCTGACGTTCAACAACTACAACAACAACAAAAAGGAATTCGCCATGCGCCGCACCCTGCTCTCATGCGCCCTGCTACTCGCCGCCGGGCATGCCGCGGCCAGCACCGCCTGGGTCTCCAACGAGAAGGACAACAGCCTCAGCCTGATCGACATGCAGACCCTGCAAGTCACCGATACCCTGCCCGTCGGCCAGCGTCCACGAGGCCTGTTGCTGTCCCACGACAACACGCTGCTGTACATCTGCGCCAGCGACTCGGATCGCGTGCAGGTCATGGACGTCGCCACGCGCAAGATCATCAAGGAACTGCCATCCGGCAAGGACCCCGAGCAGTTCGCCCTGCACCCTAACAATCGCTGGTTGTATGTCTCCAACGAAGACGATGCGCTGGTGACGGTGATCGACACCGAAACCTCCAAGGTGCTGGGCCAGATCAGTGTCGGCGTCGAACCCGAAGGCATGGCCGTCAGTCCCGACGGCAAATGGGCGGTCAACACCAGCGAAACCACCAACATGCTGCACTGGATCGACACCAGCACCCAGACCCTGGCGGACAGCACGCTGGTAGACCAGCGCCCGCGCTTCGTCGAGTTCACCCCAAACGGTGCGCAATTGTGGGCCTCGGCGGAAATCGGCGGCACGGTGACCATTCTCGACGTTGCAACCCGCCAGGTGCTCAAGACCCTGACGTTCCAGATCAAGGGTGTGCACCCGGACAAGGTGCAGCCGGTGGGCATCAAGCTCAGTGCCGATGGCAAATACGGCTTCGTTGCCCTCGGCCCGGCCAATCATGTGGCGGTGATTGATGCCAAGACCTTCGAGATCCTCGATTACCTGCTGGTGGGCCGGCGAGTCTGGCAGATGGCGTTTACCCCGGATCAGAAGCAGTTGCTGGCCACCAACGGGGTCAGCGGTGACGTATCGGTGATCGATGTCGACAGCCTCAAGGTCAGCAAGTCGGTCAAGGTTGGACGTTATCCGTGGGGCGTGGTGGTCACGCCATGAACGCCATGAACGCGCTGGAGGTCAGCGACCTGAGTTTTGCCTACGGCGCGCGGGAGGCGTTGCGCAAGGTAAGTTTCAGCCTGGCGCCAGGGCGGTTTGCCGCATTACTGGGGCCCAACGGCGCCGGCAAATCCACGCTGATCGCCTTGCTCACCCGACTCTACGACCTGCAACGCGGCGACATTGTCGTGGGTCAGTGCTCACTGCGCACTACGCCACGCCCGGCCCTCAGGCAGTTGGGTGTGGTGTTCCAGCAAAGTACCCTGGACCTGGACCTCAGCGTCGAACAGAACCTGCGCTACCACGCGGCGTTGCATGGCCTGGGCCGCCGCCAGACCGCGTTGCGGGTCGATGCCGAGCTGGCCCGCCAGGGCCTGACCGAGCGGCGCGGTGAACGGGTTCGCGAGCTCAATGGCGGGCACCGCCGCCGGGTGGAAATCGCCCGTGCGCTGTTGCACGAACCGCGCCTGCTGCTGCTCGACGAGGCCAGTGCGGGCCTCGATCCAGCCAGCCGCCTGGCCCTCAACCAGCATATCCGCAGCCTGTGCCGCGAGCAGCAGATCAGCGTGCTCTGGACCACTCACCTGCTCGACGAAGTGCAAGCCGGCGACGACCTGTTGATTCTGCATCAAGGACGCCTGGTCGCCAGCGGTCAGGCTGATGCCCTGAGCCTTGAGCACGGCGGCGACCTGGGTTCGGCTTTCGCGCACCTGACCAACCCGGGAGCTTCACGATGAATGCCTACTGGCACTGCTTCAGCGGCATCGTGCTGCGCGAATGGCTGCGCTTTGTGCTGCAACGCACGCGTTTCCTCAGCGCGCTGGTGCGGCCTTTGCTGTGGCTGCTGGTGTTCGCCGCCGGTTTCCGCGCAGCGCTGGGGATCGCGATCATCGAGCCCTACGACACCTACATCCCCTACGAGGTGTACATCATCCCGGGCCTTGCCTGCATGATCCTCCTGTTCAACGGTATGCAGGGCTCGCTGTCGATGGTCTACGACCGGGAGATGGGCAGCATGCGCGTGCTGTTGACCAGCCCGCTGCCGAGGACCTTCCTGCTGTGCAGCAAGCTGCTGGCCACCGCGCTGATTTCGCTGTTGCAGGTGTATGCCTTCCTGGCGATTGCCTGGGTGTACGGCGTGCAACCGCCGGCCATGGGCCTGCTGGTCGCCTTGCCCGCGTTGCTACTCGTGGCGTTGATGCTCAGCGCACTGGGGTTGTTGCTGTCCAACGCCATCCGCCAGCTGGAGAACTTCGCCGGGGTGATGAACTTCGTGATTTTCCCGTTGTTTTTCCTGTCTTCGGCCCTGTACCCGCTGTGGAAGATGCGCGAGTCGAGTGAGTGGTTGTACTGGCTGTGCGCGATCAACCCGTTTACTCATGCGGTGGAGTTGGTGCGATTTGCGTTGTATGAGCGGTTCAATCCGCTGGCGCTGGCCGTCTGCGCTGCATTGACCCTGGTGTTTGCGCTGCTCGCAGTGATGACCTTCAACCCGCAACACGCGGCCCTGCGCAAATCAACCTGAGCCCGCATCGTGTTGGGCACCCCGACAGTGGAGCTTCATTCATTCACCGGGAACGGGGTGCGCAGGGTAAAAATTACTACTTTAGTACTGGTTTTCCTGTCTATCGTCGCATTCCCAAAGCACCGCGACTGGCATGTAATGGGTGCATAACTATAAGGATTGCCCCCATGCCCCGTGCCCGACGTCGCCTTCTGCGTCCCACACTCGCTGCGCTGTCCCTGAGCTTGCTCCTTTGCACCGCCCACGCCGAGACCGCGTTGTTCTCAGCCGACGGTTATCGCATCGGGTTGTACCGCAGCCCTACCCCGGCTCAAGCGCAGGGCGCGACGATCATCGACACCGCCGCCCTGCAAGCCCTGCTGAGCCAGACCCCGCGCCCGGTGTTGATCGACGTCTACCGCCGCCAATGGCTGCAAGGGAAATTCATCGAAGACCAGCCCCACGAAAATCTACCCGGCAGCCATTGGCTGGCCAACACCGGTGACGGTGACCTGACTGCGGCCTGGGCAGAGTATTTCGCGCGTAACCTTGAAGCCTTGACCCAGGGTAATCAGGCACAACCACTGGTGTTCTACTGCCGCTCCGACTGCTGGTTGAGCTGGAATGCGGTCAAGCGCGCTGCCGCGATGGGCTATAAGACACTGTACTGGTACCGCGACGGCCTGGACGCCTGGCAGGCGGCCGACCTGCCCGTGACACCCGCCCAGCCCGAACCCTTTCCCTGATCTTTACGCGTGCGTGTTGTTGCCCCACCATAATCAAAATAATGAGGTGAAAGGCTATGTACAAAATTCTGATTGCCGACGATCACCCGCTGTTTCGCGAAGCCATTCACAATGTCATCAGCGACGGATTCCCCGGCAGTGAAGTGATGGAAACCGCCGACCTGGACAGCGCCCTGCTGTTGACCCAGGACCACGACGACCTGGACCTGATCCTGCTCGACCTGAACATGCCCGGCATGCATGGCCTCAATGGCCTGATCAACCTGCGCAACGAGGCGCCGACCATTCCGGTGGTGATTGTCTCAGCCGAACAGGACAAACAGATCGTGCTGCAAGCCATCACCTATGGCGCGGTGGGCTTCATCACCAAATCCTCGCCACGGGTGCAGATGACCGAGGCCATCCAGCAGATCCTCAACGGCAACGTCTACCTGCCGCCGGACATCATTCGCACGCAGAAAAGCGGCACCCATCGGCGGATGAACGATACGCCCAGCTTTCCCCCGGAACTGCTCCAGGCGCTGACGCGCAAGCAGTTGCTGGTACTGGAGCGCATGACCAAGGGCGAATCGAACAAGCAGATCGCCTACACCCTGGAAATCGCCGAGACCACGGTGAAGGCGCACGTATCGGCGATTTTGCGCAAACTCAATGTGCACAATCGGGTGCAGGCGATCTTGAGTGCAGGGGATATAGATTTCGGTTCATACCTGCGGCGTTAAGTGGCCTGCAAGATCGGATCGTGCCCATCGCGAGCAGGCCGGCAGTACCCGCTCAAGACTCAAGGCTCAAGGCCTGCCAAGCAAATGACTCATCGCCGTCTTCAGCTTCATTGGCCGCACCGGCTTGTGCATCAGGGTGTGGCCCAGCTCGCGAATCTGCAGTTTCAGCTCGTTGCTGTAGTTGGCGGTGATCATCATGGCCGGGATCGTGCAGGCCCGGCGCGCATTGATGCGGGCCACAGCGTCCACGCCGTTCTGCTCGTTATCCAGATGATAATCGGCGATCAGCAGATCGGCGTCCTGGTGGTAATTGTCCACCTGCCTCGCCAGGTCCTGCTCTGACAACGCGGTGACCACCACACACCCCCAGGTCTCCAGTAACGTGCGCATGCCCGCGCAAATGGCTGCGTCGTTATCCAGCACCCATACCCGTGCCCCGCGCAGGCGTTCCAGCATGGGCTCACTCATCAACGGGTTGGGTAACGCCTTGGGCGCAGTCGCGCTGATCGGCACCTCGACAGAAAACATCGACCCCCTGCCCGGCCATGAACGCACGTGAATCCGGTGCCCGAGTATCCCGGCAATTTTTTCCACGATCGCCAGGCCCAGCCCCAGGCCGCGATCCTGATCCGGACGCTGCACATCGCCGCGCTTGAACTCCTGGAAAATCTCCTCCAGGCGGTTCTCCGCGATGCCCATGCCGCTGTCCCAGACCTCGATCGACAAGCGCTGGTGATGCCGTCGACAACCCAGCACCACACGACCGCTGTAGGTATAGCGAATGGCGTTGCTGAGCAGGTTGCGCAGGATCCTGGCGAGCAACTGGATGTCGCTGCGCACCAATGCCGAACAGCCGATGAAGTGCAGTTCAAGTCCCTCGCTGCGGGCCACCTGGGTGTACTCGGCGGCGAGGTTCTCCAGCAGTTCGCTGAGGGCGAACGGCGCAATGTCGGCCTTGATCACCCCGGCATCAAGCTTGGAAATATCCACCAGGGTGCCCAGCAGGTTTTCCACGTCCTCCAGCGAATTGCTGACGTTGCGCACCAGGATTTCGTTGGCCATCGGCTCCCGGCGCTCAAGCAAGGCACTGGTGAACAGACGCGCGGCATTCAGTGGTTGCAGCAGGTCGTGGCTGACCGCGGCAAGAAATTTGGTCTTCGACAGGTTGGCCTGTTCGGCTTCGAGCTTGGCCTCGCGCAGCCGCGACTCCACTCGTCGACGCTCATCGATTTCACGCAGCAACTGGTCGTTGAGGGTGGTCAGTTCCGCCGTGCGCTCACGCACGCGCAGCTCCAGGTTCTGATACGCCTGATGCAGCGCCTCGGCGGTACGGCGGCGCTCGGTGATGTCGCGGATCAACACGAAGATCCCCACCACTTCCCCGGTGGCCAGGAGATTGGGCACGTAGGAGCGCAACATGTAGCGCTCCTGGTTATTGATATTGGTTTCGGCGAACTCGAACGTCACGCTCTCCCCGGCCAGGGCCCGCGCCACATAGGCTTCCAGGCGCTGATAATGTTGTTCGCTGTGTACCTCGCGCAGGCTCTGGCCGAGCATTACGCCCCGGGGCCAGCAGTACCATTCTTCGTAGACCTTGTTGGTGAACTCGTAGACCAGGTCGGCATTGAGGTAGGCGATCAGCGCCGGCACGTGGTCGGTGATCAGGCGAATCCAGCGCTCGCTCTCGCTCAGGGCTTCGGCGTGCTGGTAGCGTTCGGTGATGTCGGTGAAGGTGTTGACGAAGCCGCCGGTGGGCAGCGGGTGAGTGCGAATTTCCAGCACCCGGCCATCGTACAGGCGCTGTTCGCATTCCTGCACCGGCCGCCCGTTGACGTCGCGGCTGGCAGGGGTCAACAGGTGCAGTTCACTGTCGGCGATCACCTCGGCAAACGGTCGGTGGGCCGCCACGGGCGCCAGGCCACTCAATTCGAGGAAGCGCCGGTTCCACAGTTCCAGCACGCCGTCGGCATTGACCATCGCCACACCCTGCGACAGGTTGTCGACCGCACGCTGCAACAGGTGGGATTTTTGCGCCACCGCCTGCTCGCGGCGCAGGGTCTCGTTGAGTTTGACGTCTGTGATGTCGGTAAACAGGATCACCCGGCCGCCTTCCTGGGTCGGCCGCTCGCTGACTTGCAACCAGCGCCCGTCCTGCAGACGATACAACAGGCTTTCGTCGGCGTGCCCACGAGGCTCTTCGGTGAACAGCCCGGTCGCGCTCATCAGCCGTTTGACCTCGGCCAGGCCCATGCCCGCATTGATCCGCACGCGGCTATGGATCCAGAACGCCTTGAAGCGGCTGTTGAACAGGACGATGCGCTGGTCGGCATCGAACAGCACGAATGCATCGGAAATACTTTCGATGGCGTCGATCAAATGCTGGTGGGCCGTTTCCGCGCGCAGGCGTGCTTCGCTGAGCAAATGGTTGCCCGACTTGAGCTCGGCCATGGCCTGGTTCAACGCATCGGTGCGCTCACGCACCTGCTCGGCCAGTACCACTGAGTGCTGGAAGGCCGCGTAGGGATCATTGCCCCGGGTGACGCCCGACTCGATGCGCTCGATCAGCGCGCTGTTGATCCGCTGCAGCTTTTGATTTTCGTGGCGCAGGCTGGCGAGTTGCGCCTGGAGTTCAGCGCTGTCCAGGGGTGCGGCCCCGGGCAATGGCAACGCCGGTGAAGGTCTGGTTGATATGCATGCCATTGAACTGTTCTCCGTAGGTGTTGAAACCCATCACCCGCTGGTCACGCAAAAATGCCCCGACCTGCTCCAGGTTGCCGCTGTTTTCCAGCTCCATGCGCCGCAGGAAACAGTCGCAGCCGAGGGTCAGCAGCAGCTCGCCAAGTCGCTCGTGCAAGCCGTCGAACAGGTCTTGCAGGTTGGGCAGCATCGGCCCCGGCGTCATGACCGTGAGGACGATGCCGTTTTCCACTGCGCAATAGAAACTCAGGCTCAGGTCCGGATGAACCTGCTGGATGGCCCGCACGTAGTACTGGTCGTTGATGCGCACCGCCAAGGGGTGCGCGGCGAAGATCCGGTGATCGAGCTCGGCCACCGGCACGCCGATGTGCCGGGCGTATTCCTCGGCGGCGGGCTCGGCATTGAGCTCAAAGACCCGCCGCGACGTGCTGTCGGCGCCAGTCACCACCAGTTTTTCCGCCCGGGGCAGAATGTGGTGGGTGGTGAACACTTCGAAATCCAGCCAGGTGTTGACCAGCACCACCACGGCCGCGTCGCTGTGGAACTCGCCGCCGAAATACACGTGGGTACGCGTGAGATAGTTGTCGTCACCGGCCGAGCCACCAAAGTGCGGGATATCGCCCAAGGCGGCGCTGAGGGCAGCCAGGACCATTTCTTCACGGCTCGACAAGCCATCGAGCAGGGTCAGGGCGAAGCTGTTGCCCTTGATCGGTGCCAGGGTATTGCTGCGACAACCGCTGACCAGTCGCTCGACCATCTGCTGGGCGTCGATCAGGCTGAAACGCTCCATTTCATCGATGAGCTCAGCGTCGATGGAGAAGTGCCGATGATCAAACCCCACCGCCGTCACGCAATTGCGTCCGTAGCCCAGCGGGGTGATTTCCCCGGCGCTGGTGCAACCGACCAGGCGAATCCCGCCAAAGCTCTGCTGCAATGCCTGGCCAAGCGCCTGCAGGTTGTATTCGGCGGAACAGAAGAACAGCACGAAGCCCAAGTGCGGATGCAGCAACTGCCGCGCCAGCTCCTGGGCCACCTGCTGGGCATCGGTGGCCTGGGACATCGCACTGACCACACCGTCACTGTAAACCTGCTGCATTGTCGCCTCCCGCAGGTGCGCGTGTATGAGGCACGAGTGTACGAACCCGGCAGGCTGCGACCTATGCTACTTGGGTAGCGGGTAGCCGCTTCGATGGGATGAGAGTCGCACCGAATATCGCAAACAACGCCCCCCTGTAGGAGCGAGCTTGAACTGGTCAAGCAATCCCGGACACCGTTTACGGTGCTTATGCCGCTTTTTGCTCCATAGCTATTGGCGACAGGTAGTTGTTGTAGCTGTGGAGCCTGGTGCGGTTGTAGTACATGAAGAAACGCA
>NZ_JADEVO010000015.1 GCF_017114825.1 Pseudomonas gregormendelii
CCCATCCCGAACTCAGCAGTGAAACGATGCATCGCCGATGGTAGTGTGGGGTTTCCCCATGTGAGAGTAGGTCATCGTCAAGATTAAATTCCGAAACCCCTATCTGCGTATGCAGGTAGGGGTTTTGTTTTTGTCCGCAGGAAAGTTCAGGCCTTCGTGTTTCTATGCAATCGCTCGGTGCATGGCTATCATGCGGGCCTCATTGTGAGGCGAGACTTGCATGCTGACGTTGTTGAAGCTTCTTAAGGATGGCCGGTTCCATTCTGGCCAGGCCCTTGGCATCGCCCTGGGTGTCAGTCGTAGTGCGGTTTGGAAACAGCTCCAGCTCCTGGAAGCTGAGTTGGGCTTATCCATCCACAAAGTGCGCGGTCGCGGTTATCAACTGGCTGCGCCATTGACGCTGCTCGACCCTGTCAGCATCCGCGAGGCGGCTCCTTCCTGCGAATGGCCCACCCTGGTCTTTGACTCCATAGACTCGACAAATGCCGAGGCCTTGCGCGCGATCGAGCGTGGCCAGGCCGCACCATTCCTGGTGGTTGCCGAACGGCAGACGGCCGGGCGAGGGCGTCGCGGACGCAAGTGGGTCAGCCCTTTTGCCGAAAACGTCTATTACAGCCTTGTGTTGCGCATCGACGGTGGAATGCGGCAGCTGGAAGGACTCAGTCTGGTTGTAGGCCTGGCAGTGATGCAGGCCCTGCGTGAGCTCGGAGTTTCGGCTGCAGGTCTTAAATGGCCAAACGACGTATTGGTCGGGCAGAAAAAAATCGCCGGCATACTTCTGGAGCTGGTGGGCGATCCCGCTGACGTATGCCACGTAGTGCTAGGCGTTGGAATCAATGTAAACATGCAGATGACTGATGAGGTTGATCAGCAATGGACGTCGATGCGTCTCGAGACCGGCAAGGTGTTCGATCGCAACCATCTCGTCGCAGCCCTGGGTTTGAAGCTGCAGGGTTATTTGCACCGTCATCAGACCGATGGGTTTGCTGCCATCCAGTCGGAGTGGGAGCAGAATCATCTGTGGCAGGGGCGCGCCGTATCGCTGATTGCCGGGGTCAACCAGATAGATGGCGAAGTGCTGGGTATCGATAAACAAGGTGCTTTGCGCTTGAAGGTGGGTGGTGTGGAAAAAGTCTTTAGCGGTGGTGAGCTCAGCCTGAGGTTGCGTGATGATTCTTGAGCTCGACTGCGGAAACAGTTTTATCAAATGGCGCGTGCTGGGTGTGGGCGGCGGTATGACGGTCGGAGAGGGGGTCGTTGACTCGGATCTGGCGTTGCTCGAGAGCCTGAATGCCATCGTGAGCCTGTCATTGACCTATTGCCGGCTGGTAAGCGTCAGGACCACCGAAGAAACCGGTGCATTGACCGCCTTGCTCAAGAGTGCTTATGGCGTGTCAGTTGCCTGCGCTGCGCCCTCTCGCGAAATGTCCGGTGTTCGTAACGGCTATGAAGAATACGAGCGCTTGGGGCTCGACCGTTGGCTGGCGATGCTGGGTGGATTCCATCTGGCGTCGGGCTCGTGTCTTGTGCTCGACTTCGGTACAGCCGTTACCGCTGACTTTATAGACAGCGACGGCGAGCATCTCGGTGGCTTCATCTGTCCGGGGATGCCCTTGATGCGCAATCAGCTGCGCACCCACACGCGCAAGATACGGTATGGCGACATCGCAGCCGAGCGCGCGCTGGAAAGCCTTGCTCCTGGTCGCACCACCGTCGAAGCGGTAGAGCGCGGCTGCTCGTTGATGCTCAGGGGATTCGTGCTTACGCAATTGGAGATGGCGCGCAGTTACTGGGGTGAAGACTTTGTGGTTTTTCTCACGGGTGGGGACGCAAGTCTTGTCTCGGGCGTCGTCCCTGAAGCCCGCGTGGTTCCAGATCTGGTGTTTGTGGGCCTGGCGATGGCGTGCCCTTTGAGTTGAGGTATTTATGCGTTGGTTGTTCCTGCTACTGCTAGTGCTCAATGTTTTCTATTACATCTGGCATCAACAAGAAGCCCCCTTGCGCGCCAAGGATGTGACGCCTTTGAGCCTGTATCGTGGTTCGCAGCAGGATATTCGCCTGCTGAGCGAATCCACCGATGCCGCGCGGGACAAGGCCAAGGCTGTTCAGCCTGATAGCGGGTGCCTGTATGTAGGCGGCTATTCGCGGCAGGACGTGGCTCAGGCCGTCGAGCGAAGATTGACTGGCATGGAGATCAAGTTCCAGGCCTTGCCGCGCGACCTCCCGGATGCGCCTGGTTACTGGGTGCGGATCGCACCTGAAAGCCGACGCTGGCTGGATGATGTGCAGTTGCAAAACCTTTCCAGAGAATTCAATGAGTTAAAACATAAAATAATGCCGTGCGAGGGGGTTGCACAGGCGGATTAGTTTGCATAGAATGGCGCCCGCTTCGCAGTGAAGACCTTTAAAGGTCAACGCAGCGGAACGAGGTCAACGCAGCTAACCTCAGGTTTTTAATGAGAAAATGCTTGACAGAAGGCTGGCATGATATAGAATGCCGGCTCGCTTAGGAGGGGTTCCCGAGCGGCCAAAGGGATCAGACTGTAAATCTGACGTCTACGACTTCGAAGGTTCGAATCCTTCCCCCTCCACCATTTTTAGCGAGAGTTGCAAGCTCGCGGGTATAGTTTAGTGGTAGAACCTCAGCCTTCCAAGCTGATGATGCGGGTTCGATTCCCGCTACCCGCTCCACGTTTGCAGATCTTGCACAGTGTTACGCTCTTGTAGCTCAGTTGGTAGAGCACACCCTTGGTAAGGGTGAGGTCAGCGGTTCAAATCCGCTCAAGAGCTCCATATAACAAGGCAGATATGAAAATATCTGCCTTTGTTTTAATGGCTTGTTTCACTTGTAACATTCTTCTCCTGAGGGTGATTTCGATGGCTAAGGAAAAGTTCGAACGTAATAAGCCGCACGTCAACGTAGGCACCATTGGTCACGTCGATCACGGCAAAACTACTCTGACTGCAGCCCTGACCCGCGTCTGCTCCGAAGTGTTCGGTTCGGCAAAGGTTGACTTCGACAAGATCGATAGCGCCCCAGAAGAAAAAGCTCGTGGTATTACCATCAACACCGCTCACGTTGAGTACGATTCGGCCGTGCGTCACTACGCACACGTTGACTGCCCTGGTCACGCCGACTACGTAAAAAACATGATTACCGGTGCTGCACAGATGGATGGTGCGATTCTGGTTTGCTCGGCCGCTGATGGTCCGATGCCGCAAACCCGTGAGCACATTCTCCTGTCGCGCCAGGTAGGCGTTCCGTACATCGTTGTCTTCCTGAACAAGGCTGACATGGTAGATGACGCGGAGCTGCTTGAGTTGGTTGAAATGGAAGTGCGAGACCTGTTGAGCACCTACGATTTCCCAGGTGATGACACTCCAATCATCATTGGTTCGGCGCTGATGGCGTTGAATGGTCAAGACGACAACGAGATGGGCACCACTGCCGTCAAGAAGCTGGTCGAGACTCTGGATAGCTACATTCCGCAGCCTGAGCGTGCTATTGATAAGCCGTTCCTGATGCCGATCGAGGACGTGTTCTCGATCTCCGGTCGCGGTACTGTTGTGACTGGCCGTGTTGAGCGTGGCATTGTTCGCATCCAGGAAGAAGTTGAGATCGTTGGTCTGCGTGACACGGTCAAGACTACGTGCACTGGTGTAGAGATGTTTCGCAAGCTGCTCGACGAAGGTCGTGCAGGTGAGAACTGCGGCGTATTGCTGCGTGGTACCAAGCGTGATGATGTTGAGCGTGGCCAGGTACTGGTCAAGCCCGGCACCGTCAAGCCGCATACCAAGTTCACAGCTGAAGTTTATGTTCTGAGCAAGGAAGAAGGTGGCCGTCATACGCCGTTCTTCAAAGGCTACCGTCCACAGTTCTACTTCCGTACGACTGATGTGACTGGTAACTGCGAGCTGCCAGAAGGAGTTGAGATGGTTATGCCGGGTGATAACGTTCAGATGACCGTTACCCTGATCAAAACCATCGCGATGGAAGATGGTCTGCGTTTCGCTATTCGTGAGGGCGGTCGTACCGTCGGCGCGGGTGTCGTGGCAAAAGTCATCGAGTAAGTTGTTGTAATGTCTTTTTCAGGCCGGCATAATGGTCGGCCTGATTTTGTTTTAGGTCAGTAGCTCAATTGGCAGAGCGACGGTCTCCAAAACCGTAGGTTGGGGGTTCGATTCCCTCCTGACCTGCCAGATTCACTTGGTGGGTTTGGCTTTCTTTTCACAGGATCTTCATAGATGACTCCTAAAGCTGAAGCTCAAGGCTCTCGCTTCGATCTGCTCAAGTGGCTAGTAGTAGCCGCTTTGGTGGTTGTTGGCGTTGTTGGCAATCAGTATTACTCTGCTTCGCCGATCCTGTACCGCGTACTGGCACTGCTTGCCATTGCTGCTGTAGCTGCCTTTGTAGGCCTGCAGACAGCTAAGGGCAAGTCTTTCTTTGTACTGGTAAAGGAAGCTCGCACTGAGATTCGTAAAGTCGTATGGCCAACTCGCCAAGAAACCACGCAGACCACGTTGATCGTAGTGGCTGTTGTTCTGGTTATGGCGTTGCTGTTGTGGGGTCTTGATTCCCTGCTCGGCTGGCTTGTTTCCTTGATTGTCGGCTAAGGGTGTCCCGTGGCTAAGCGTTGGTACGTTGTGCATGCTTACTCCGGTTACGAGAAGCATGTCATGCGCTCGTTGGTAGAGCGTGTAAAGCTGGCTGGCATGGAAGATGGCTTCGGCGAAATTCTGGTTCCCACTGAAGAAGTGGTTGAAATGCGTAATGGCCAGAAACGCAAAAGCGAGCGCAAGTTCTTCCCAGGTTATGTGCTGGTCCAGATGGACATGAACGAGGGTACTTGGCACTTGGTCAAGGATACTCCTCGGGTGATGGGTTTCATCGGCGGTACTGCTGATAAACCTGCGCCGATCACCGATAAAGAGGCAGAAGCGATTCTGCGTCGCGTTGCTGATGGTAGCGACAAGCCGAAGCCGAAGACGTTGTTCGAGCCAGGCGAGTCGGTACGGGTCAACGACGGGCCGTTTGCTGATTTTACTGGCACGGTCGAAGAAGTTAACTACGAAAAGAGCCGGATCCAAGTGGCAGTGCTCATTTTCGGTCGCTCTACTCCGGTAGAGCTAGAGTTCAGCCAGGTCGAAAAGGTCTAGCTGGGCAAGCATCCCAACCCCGCAGCCTTAGGCTGTGGGGTTTTGTCGTCACTGGGATAAACGCGCAAGTAACCGGGGAGCCTTTCGAGGCGTTTGAACCCGTAATTGGAGTGCCTCATGGCCAAGAAGATTACCGCTTACATCAAGCTGCAAGTGAAGGCCGCTCAGGCTAACCCAAGCCCACCTGTTGGTCCTGCACTGGGTCAGCACGGCGTGAACATCATGGAATTCTGCAAAGCTTTCAACGCCCGTACCCAGGGTATTGAGCCAGGCCTGCCGACTCCAGTGATCATCACTGTCTACAGCGACCGTAGCTTCACTTTCGAAACCAAATCCACTCCTGCTTCGGTTCTGCTGAAGAAGGCGGCTGGTCTGACTAGCGGTTCCGCTCGTCCGAACACCGTTAAGGTTGGCACCGTGACTCGTGCTCAGCTGGAAGAAATCGCGAAAACCAAAAACGCGGATCTGACTGCAGCTGATATGGATGCGGCCGTGCGCACTATCGCCGGTTCTGCTCGTAGCATGGGCCTTAACGTGGAGGGTGTGTAATGGCTAAGTTGACCAAGCGTCAAAAGGCTATCGCCGGCAAAATCGAAGCAGGCAAGTCCTACAACTTTGTAGACGCTGCTGCTCTGCTGGCTGAGCTGTCGACTGTCAAGTTCAGCGAGTCGTTCGACGTTGCTGTGAACCTGGGCGTTGACCCGCGTAAATCCGACCAGGTCGTTCGTAGCGCTACTGTGCTGCCGCACGGTACTGGCAAGACCGTTCGCGTAGCTGTGTTCACCCAGGGTCCAGCTGCTGAGGCCGCTCTGGCTGCCGGCGCTGACCGTGTAGGTATGGACGACCTGGCTGCCGAAATGAAAGGTGGCGACCTGAACTATGACGTTGTTATCGCATCCCCGGATGCAATGCGCGTTGTTGGTCAGTTGGGTCAGATCCTCGGTCCACGTGGCCTGATGCCTAACCCTAAAGTCGGCACCGTAACACCAGACGTAGCTACCGCGGTTAAAAACGCCAAGGCTGGTCAGGTTCGTTATCGCACCGACAAAAACGGCATCATCCACACTTCCGTTGGCAAAGTCGGCTTCGACGCCGTCAAGCTGAAGGAAAACGTTGAAGCCCTGATCGCTGATCTGAAGCGTATCAAGCCAGCTTCCTCGAAAGGCATTTACGTCAAGCGCGTTACCCTGAGCACCACTATGGGCCCAGGTCTGGTCATCGACCAAGGCTCGCTCGACGCGTAAGACACAGGTTGGCGCAAGTGATTGCGCCAATTGAAAGATTGGGGTCCCTGCCTGGCGGGGGCTATCCAAGACCGTAGGCGACGCAAGTCTTAAACCTCAAGCCTACGCAGATGGTGCTCCCGGTTCCTTACCGAATCAGACACCAAAACGACATCCGGCCTCGGTTGGATGAAACGGTAACAAGCAGGAGTTAAACCCGTGGCAATTAAACTCGAAGACAAGAAGGCCATCGTCGCTGAAGTCAACGAGGCTGCCCAAGTTGCCCTGTCTGCTGTTGTGGCTGATGCCCGCGGCGTGACAGTTGGCGCTATGACCGGACTCCGTAAAGAGGCTCGTGAAGCTGGCGTTTACGTACGTGTTGTACGTAACACCCTGCTCAAGCGCGCCGTTGCTGGCACTCCATATGACGTGCTCAACGACGTGTTCACTGGCCCGACCTTGATTGCATTCTCCAAAGATCATCCGGGCGCTGCTGCTCGTATTTTCAAGGAATTCGCAAAAGGTCAGGATAAGTTCGAGATCAAGGCAGCTGCGTTCGAGGGCAAGTTCCTCGCAGCTAATCAGATCGACGTACTGGCAAGCCTGCCGACCCGTGACGAAGCAATTTCTCAGCTGATGAGCGTGATTCAAGGCGCAACCAGCAAATTGGCTCGTACTCTGGCGGCACTTCGCGACCAGAAAGAAGCAGCTGCAGCCTAAGGCTAAGCGACTCCTTTCAGCGTTTATTGTTTATTTCGATGGCCGCGTAGGCTGTCACCCCAATACAGGAATTTATAGTCATGTCTCTGACTAACGACCAAATCATCGAAGCAATCGGCGAAAAATCCGTTCTGGAAATCGTTGAGCTGATCAAGGCCATGGAAGAGAAGTTCGGCGTTTCCGCTGCCGCTGCTTCCGCTGGTCCAGCTGCTGTTGCTGCCGTTGTTGAAGAACAAACTGAATTCAACGTCATGCTGCTGGAAGCTGGCGAGAAGAAAGTTAACGTGATCAAGGCAGTACGTGAACTGACCGGTCTGGGCCTGAAAGAAGCCAAGGCAGTAGTTGACGGCGCTCCTGGCGTTGTTCTGGAAGCCGTATCGAAAGATGCAGCTGACAAAGCTAAAGCCACTCTGGAAGAAGCAGGCGCTAAAGTCGAGCTGAAGTAAGCATCGACCTTGCGTCTCCAGCCCGAGCGTTAAGCGAAAGGCTGATGGCTGGTGGCTCTTGCCACCGGCCTTTTTCCGTTATTGGCAACCGACTGGGTCGGTGCTGGTAACGAGCTGTAACCACCCGATGCGGTGGCGCAAACCATGGGGTTTGCACGATTTTCTGGCTGCTCCCGTCGGGAGGGGCCAAACAAGCAGGTGACCAAGCTGGGGAACGCTGATGGCTTACTCATATACTGAGAAAAAACGTATCCGCAAGGACTTTAGCAAGTTGCCGGACGTCATGGATGTGCCGTATCTCCTGGCAATCCAGCTGGATTCGTATCGTGAATTCTTGCAGGCGGGAGCGACTAAAGATCAGTTCCGCGACGTGGGCCTGCATGCGGCCTTCAAATCCGTTTTCCCGATCATCAGCTACTCCGGCAATGCTGCGCTGGAGTACGTCGGTTATCGCCTGGGCGAACCGGCATTTGATGTCAAAGAATGCGTATTGCGCGGTGTGACTTACGCCGTACCTTTGCGGGTAAAAGTGCGCCTGATCATTTTCGACAAAGAATCGTCGAACAAAGCGATCAAGGACATCAAAGAGCAAGAAGTCTACATGGGTGAAATCCCCCTGATGACTGAAAACGGTACCTTCGTAATCAACGGTACCGAGCGTGTAATCGTTTCCCAGCTGCACCGTTCCCCGGGCGTGTTCTTCGACCACGACCGCGGCAAGACGCATAGCTCCGGCAAACTGCTGTACTCCGCGCGCATCATTCCTTACCGCGGTTCGTGGCTGGACTTCGAGTTCGACCCGAAAGACTGCGTATTCGTGCGTATCGACCGTCGTCGCAAGCTGCCTGCATCGGTACTGCTGCGCGCGCTCGGCTATACCACTGAAGAAGTGCTCGACGCGTTCTACACCACCAACGTTTTCCACCTGAGCGGCGAAACCCTCAGTCTGGAACTGATTGCTTCGCGTCTGCGTGGTGAAATCGCTGTTCTTGATATTCAGGACGAGAAGGGCAAGGTCATCGTTGAAGCGGGTCGCCGTATTACTGCGCGCCACATCAACCAGATCGAAAAAGCCGGTCTCAAGACCCTGGAAGTGCCTCTGGACTACGTCCTGGGTCGCACTACCGCCAAGGCCATCGTGCATCCGGCAACCGGCGAAATCCTGGCAGAGTGCAACACCGAGTTGAACACCGAGATCCTGGCAAAAATTGCCAAGGCCCAGGTTGTTCGCATCGAAACTCTGTACACCAACGATATCGACTGCGGTCCGTTCGTCTCCGACACCCTGAAGATCGACTCCACCAGCAACCAATTGGAAGCGCTGGTCGAGATCTATCGCATGATGCGTCCAGGCGAGCCGCCAACCAAGGATGCTGCCGAGACCCTGTTCAACAACCTGTTCTTCAGCCCTGAGCGCTATGACCTGTCTGCGGTCGGCCGGATGAAGTTCAACCGTCGTATCGGTCGTACCGAGATCGAAGGTTCGGGCGTGTTGTGCAAGGAAGATATCGTCGCGGTTCTGAAGACTCTGGTCGACATCCGTAACGGTAAAGGCATCGTCGATGACATCGACCACCTGGGTAACCGTCGTGTTCGCTGCGTTGGCGAAATGGCCGAGAACCAGTTCCGCGTTGGCCTGGTACGTGTTGAGCGTGCGGTCAAAGAGCGTCTGTCGATGGCTGAAAGCGAAGGCCTGATGCCGCAAGACCTGATCAACGCCAAGCCTGTGGCTGCGGCGGTGAAAGAGTTCTTCGGTTCCAGCCAGCTGTCCCAGTTCATGGACCAGAACAACCCGCTGTCCGAGATTACCCACAAGCGTCGTGTGTCTGCACTCGGCCCTGGCGGTCTGACTCGTGAGCGTGCCGGCTTTGAAGTTCGTGACGTACACCCGACTCACTACGGTCGTGTATGCCCGATTGAAACGCCGGAAGGTCCGAACATCGGTCTGATCAACTCCCTGGCCGCCTATGCGCGCACCAACCAGTACGGCTTCCTCGAAAGCCCGTACCGTGTGGTGAAAGACGCTCTGGTCACTGACGAGATCGTGTTCCTGTCCGCCATCGAAGAAGCTGATCACGTGATCGCTCAGGCTTCGGCCACGATGAACGACAAGAAAATGCTGGTCGACGAATTGGTAGCTGTTCGTCACTTGAACGAGTTCACCGTCAAGGCGCCGGAAGACGTCACCTTGATGGACGTTTCGCCGAAGCAGGTAGTTTCGGTTGCAGCGTCGCTGATCCCGTTCCTCGAGCACGATGACGCCAACCGTGCGTTGATGGGTTCGAACATGCAGCGTCAAGCTGTACCAACCCTGCGCGCTGACAAGCCGCTGGTCGGTACCGGCATGGAGCGTAACGTAGCCCGTGACTCCGGCGTTTGCGTCGTGGCTCGTCGTGGCGGCGTGATCGACTCCGTTGATGCCAGCCGTATCGTGGTTCGTGTTGCTGATGACGAAGTTGAAACCGGCGAAGCTGGTGTCGACATCTACAACCTGACCAAATACACCCGCTCCAACCAGAACACCTGCATCAACCAGCGTCCGCTGGTACGTAAGGGTGATCGGGTTCAGCGCAGCGACATCATGGCTGACGGTCCGTCCACCGACATGGGTGAACTGGCGCTGGGTCAGAACATGCGCATCGCGTTCATGGCCTGGAACGGTTACAACTTCGAAGACTCCATCTGCCTGTCCGAGCGTGTTGTTCAGGAAGACCGCTTCACCACGATCCACATTCAGGAACTGACCTGTGTGGCACGTGACACCAAGCTTGGGCCAGAGGAAATCACTGCAGACATCCCGAACGTGGGTGAAGCTGCACTGAACAAGCTGGACGAAGCCGGTATCGTTTACGTAGGTGCTGAAGTAGGCGCAGGCGACATTCTGGTAGGTAAGGTCACTCCGAAAGGCGAGACCCAACTGACCCCGGAAGAAAAACTGCTGCGTGCGATCTTCGGTGAAAAAGCCAGCGACGTTAAAGACACCTCCCTGCGTGTGCCTACCGGCACCAAGGGTACCGTCATCGACGTACAGGTCTTCACTCGTGACGGCGTTGAGCGTGATGCTCGTGCACTGTCCATTGAGAAGACTCAGCTCGACGAGATCCGCAAGGATCTGAACGAAGAGTTCCGTATCGTTGAAGGCGCGACTTTCGAACGTCTGCGCTCCGCCCTGGTAGGCCACAAGGCTGAAGGCGGCGCTGGTCTGAAGAAAGGTCAGGACATCACCGACGAAGTACTCGACGGTCTTGAGCATGGTCAGTGGTTCAAACTGCGCATGGCTGAAGATGCTCTGAACGAGCAGCTCGAGAAGGCTCAGGCCTACATCGTTGATCGTCGCCGTCTGCTGGACGACAAGTTCGAAGACAAGAAGCGCAAACTGCAGCAGGGCGATGACCTGGCTCCAGGCGTGCTGAAAATCGTCAAGGTTTACCTGGCAATCCGTCGCCGCATTCAGCCGGGCGACAAGATGGCCGGTCGTCACGGTAACAAAGGTGTGGTCTCCGTGATCATGCCGGTTGAAGACATGCCGCACGATGCCAATGGCACCCCGGTCGACGTTGTCCTCAACCCGTTGGGCGTACCTTCGCGTATGAACGTTGGTCAGATCCTCGAAACCCACCTCGGCCTCGCGGCTAAAGGTCTGGGCGAGAAGATCAACCGGATGATCGAAGAGCAGCGTAAAGTTGCTGAACTTCGCACCTTCCTCGACGAGATCTACAACCAGATCGGCGGTCGTAACGAAGACCTGGACAGCTTCTCCGACCAGGAAATCCTGGATCTGGCGAAGAACCTGCGCGGCGGCGTTCCAATGGCCACTCCAGTGTTCGACGGCGCCAAGGAAAGCGAAATCAAGGCCATGCTGAAACTGGCAGACCTGCCAGAAAGCGGCCAGATGCAGCTGACCGACGGCCGTACCGGCAACAAGTTCGAGCGCCCGGTTACTGTTGGCTACATGTACATGCTGAAGCTGAACCACTTGGTAGACGACAAGATGCACGCTCGTTCTACCGGTTCGTACAGCCTGGTTACCCAGCAGCCGCTGGGTGGTAAGGCACAGTTCGGTGGTCAGCGTTTCGGGGAGATGGAGGTCTGGGCACTGGAAGCATACGGTGCTGCTTACACTCTGCAAGAAATGCTCACAGTGAAGTCGGACGATGTGAACGGCCGTACCAAGATGTACAAAAACATCGTGGATGGCGATCACCGTATGGAGCCGGGCATGCCCGAGTCCTTCAACGTGTTGATCAAGGAAATTCGTTCCCTCGGCATCGATATCGATCTGGAAACCGAATAACACGTGACGCGAATCGAGAGCGGGGCAGGATTGCCCGCTCTCTGCTCCGCCAGGAGGAAAGGCCTTGAAAGACCTACTGAATTTGCTGAAAAACCAGGGTCAAGTCGAAGAGTTCGACGCCATCCGTATTGGATTGGCATCGCCTGAGATGATCCGTTCGTGGTCGTTCGGTGAAGTTAAAAAGCCGGAAACCATCAACTACCGTACGTTCAAACCTGAACGTGACGGCCTGTTCTGCGCCAAGATCTTTGGCCCGGTAAAGGATTACGAGTGCCTGTGCGGTAAGTACAAGCGCTTGAAGCACCGCGGTGTGATCTGCGAGAAGTGCGGCGTTGAAGTCGCGCTGGCCAAGGTTCGTCGTGAGCGCATGGCGCACATCGAGCTTGCGTCCCCGGTGGCCCACATCTGGTTCCTGAAATCGCTGCCGTCGCGTATCGGTTTGCTGATGGACATGACCCTGCGTGATATCGAACGCGTTCTCTACTTCGAGAGCTATGTCGTTATCGATCCAGGCATGACCACCCTTGAAAAAGGTCAGCTGCTCAACGACGAGCAGTACTTCGAAGCGCTGGAAGAGTTCGGCGACGATTTCGATGCCCGCATGGGTGCCGAAGCTGTCCGTGAACTGCTGCACGCTATCGACCTGGAGCACGAGATTGGCCGCCTGCGTGAAGAAATTCCGCAAACCAACTCCGAAACCAAGATCAAGAAACTGTCCAAGCGTCTGAAGTTGATGGAAGCCTTCCAGGGTTCCGGCAACCTTCCAGAATGGATGGTGCTGACCGTTCTGCCGGTTCTGCCGCCAGATCTGCGTCCACTGGTCCCGCTGGATGGCGGTCGCTTCGCGACTTCCGACCTCAACGATCTGTATCGTCGAGTGATCAACCGTAACAACCGTTTGAAGCGCCTGCTTGATCTGTCCGCTCCGGACATCATCGTGCGCAACGAAAAGCGTATGTTGCAGGAAGCTGTCGATGCACTGCTCGACAACGGTCGTCGTGGCCGCGCTATCACCGGTTCGAACAAGCGTCCTCTGAAATCCCTGGCTGACATGATCAAGGGTAAGCAGGGTCGTTTCCGTCAGAACTTGCTCGGTAAGCGTGTTGACTACTCCGGTCGTTCGGTAATTACCGTAGGTCCGACCCTGCGTCTGCACCAGTGCGGTCTGCCGAAGAAAATGGCTCTCGAGCTGTTCAAGCCGTTCATTTTCGGCAAGCTGGAAATGCGTGGTCTCGCTACCACCATCAAAGCTGCCAAGAAGATGGTCGAGCGCGAGCTGCCTGAGGTTTGGGACGTTCTCGCTGAAGTGATCCGTGAACACCCGGTTCTCCTCAACCGTGCACCGACCCTTCACCGTCTGGGTATCCAGGCGTTTGAACCGGTACTGATCGAAGGTAAGGCTATCCAGCTGCACCCTCTGGTCTGTGCTGCGTACAACGCCGACTTCGACGGCGACCAAATGGCCGTGCACGTACCGCTGACGCTGGAAGCCCAGTTGGAAGCGCGTGCGTTGATGATGTCGACCAACAACATTCTGTCGCCAGCCAACGGTGAGCCAATCATCGTTCCGTCGCAGGACGTTGTATTGGGTCTGTACTACATGACTCGTGAAGCGATCAACGCCAAGGGCGAAGGTCGTGTGTTCGCGGATCTGCAGGAAGTTGACCGTGTGTTCCGTGCCGGCGAAGCCGCACTGCACGCCAAGGTCAAAGTGCGGATCCACGAAACCGTTAACGACCGTGATGGCGGCAGCGTCAAGAACACCCGTATCGTCGACACCACTGTCGGCCGTGCGCTGTTGTTCCAGGTTGTTCCACCTGGCCTGTCGTACGATGTCGTCAACCAGCCGATGAAGAAAAAAGCGATCTCCAAACTGATCAACCAGTGCTACCGCGTGGTTGGTTTGAAAGAGACCGTGATCTTCGCTGACCAGTTGATGTACACCGGTTTTGCCTATTCGACCATTTCCGGCGTTTCCATCGGTGTTAACGACTTCGTTATCCCGGATGAAAAAGCCCGCATCATCAATGCTGCTACTGATGAAGTGAAAGAGATCGAAAGTCAGTACGCCTCCGGCCTGGTAACCCAGGGCGAGAAGTACAACAAAGTGATTGACCTTTGGTCCAAGGCGAACGACGAAGTTTCCAAAGCGATGATGGCCAACCTCTCGAAAGAGAAAGTCATCGACCGTCATGGCGTCGAAGTCGACCAAGAGTCCTTCAACTCGATGTATATGATGGCCGACTCGGGTGCACGGGGTTCTGCTGCGCAGATCCGTCAGCTCGCCGGTATGCGTGGCCTGATGGCCAAGCCGGATGGTTCCATCATTGAAACGCCGATTACTGCGAACTTCCGTGAAGGTTTGAGCGTACTTCAGTACTTCATCTCCACTCACGGTGCTCGTAAAGGTTTGGCGGATACCGCGTTGAAAACTGCGAACTCCGGTTACCTGACTCGTCGTCTGGTAGACGTGGCGCAGGATCTGGTTGTGACCGAGATCGATTGCGGCACCGAACATGGCCTGGTAATGACTCCGCACATTGAAGGCGGTGACGTTGTTGAGCCGTTGGGTGAACGCGTATTGGGTCGTGTCATTGCCCGTGACGTATTCAAGCCAGGTACCGAGGAAGTTATCGTTCCTGCCGGCACCCTGGTAGACGAGAAGTGGGTCGAGTTCATCGAGCTGAACAGCATCGACGAAGTGATCGTGCGTTCGCCGATCAGCTGCGAAACCCGCTATGGCATTTGCGCCAAGTGCTACGGCCGTGATCTGGCTCGTGGTCACCAGGTGAACATCGGTGAAGCGGTCGGCGTTATCGCTGCCCAGTCCATCGGTGAGCCGGGTACCCAGCTGACCATGCGTACGTTCCACATCGGTGGTGCGGCAAGCCGGACCTCCGCTGCTGACAGCGTTCAGGTGAAGAATGGCGGTACCGTCCGTCTGCACAACCTGAAGCACGTTGAGCGAGTGGATGGCTGCCTGGTAGCTGTGTCCCGTTCCGGTGAGCTGGCAATCGCTGATGACTTCGGTCGTGAGCGCGAGCGCTACAAGCTGCCGTACGGTGCCGTGATTTCGGTTAAAGAAGGTGACAAGGTCGACGCTGGCGCAATCGTGGCCAAGTGGGATCCGCACACTCACCCAATCGTTACCGAAATGAAAGGTACCGTGACCTACGTGGGCATGGAAGAAGGCATCACGATCAAGCGTCAGACTGACGAATTGACCGGTATGACCAACATTGAAGTACTCGACGCCAAAGACCGTCCAGCTGCCGGTAAAGATATCCGTCCTGCTGTGAAGATGGTTGATGACAACGGCAAGGACTTGTTGCTGCCAGGCACTGACGTTATCGCTCAGTACTTCCTGCCAGCCAACGCCCTGGTCGGTGTGGCGGATGGTGCGAAGATTGCGATCGGTGACGTTATCGCTCGTATCCCGCAAGAGACTTCGAAGACCCGTGACATCACCGGTGGTCTGCCACGTGTTGCCGACTTGTTCGAAGCACGTCGTCCGAAAGAAGCCTCGATCCTGGCTGAAGTCAGCGGCACCATCGCGTTCGGTAAAGAGACCAAAGGCAAACGCCGTCTGGTCATTACCCCGAACGACGGTACCGATCCGTACGAAGAGCTGATTCCGAAGTGGCGTCACCTGAACGTCTTCGAAGGCGAACAGGTAAACCGCGGCGAAGTTATCTCCGACGGCCCGAGCGATCCACACGACATCCTGCGTCTGCTGGGTGTGAGTGCGCTGGCCAAGTACATCGTGAACGAGATCCAGGACGTTTATCGTCTGCAAGGCGTGAAGATCAACGATAAGCACATCGAGACCATCCTGCGTCAGATGCTGCGTAAGGTTGAAATCGCTGAATCCGGCGACTCGACTTTCATCAAGGGCGACCAGATGGAGTTGACTCACGTTCTGGTAGAGAACGAGCGTCTGGCTGGCGACGAGAAATTCGTTTCCAAGTTCACTCGTGTGTTGCTGGGTATCACCAAGGCGTCGTTGTCCACCGAATCGTTCATCTCGGCGGCTTCCTTCCAGGAAACCACTCGTGTACTGACCGAAGCGGCGGTAACCGGCAAGCGCGATTACCTGCGCGGCCTGAAAGAAAACGTGGTCGTGGGTCGTCTGATCCCGGCGGGTACCGGCCTGGCTTACCACAGCGAGCGCAAGCGTCGTCGTGAAGCTGACAAGCCGTTGCGCGTAAGCGCCAGTGAAGTGGAAGCTGCACTGACCGAAGCGCTGAACTCTAGCGGTAACTGAGTTCTGCGATAAATGAGTGTGAGGCCCTGGTCGCTCCGTTCGTCGAATCGAGACAAATTGTCGAGATTGGATGAGCGGGGAGGTCGGGGCCTTGCCTTGACTGGGGACAAGATCCTCTTTAGACTCTTGTACCCCTAAATTTGGCGGGAATTCGTTCCTGCCATTTTGCTTTTCTTGCAAGACAATAGCGTCGCAAGACAACAGTGGAGCTAGTAGATGGCAACTATCAACCAGCTGGTACGTCAGCCGCGTAAGCGTATCGTCGAGAAATCCGACGTGCCTGCGCTGCAGAACTGCCCGCAACGTCGTGGCGTATGCACCCGTGTGTATACCACCACGCCGAAAAAACCTAACTCGGCACTGCGTAAAGTATGCCGTGTGCGCCTGACCAACGGTTTCGAGGTTTCCTCGTACATCGGCGGTGAAGGCCACAACCTGCAAGAGCACAGCGTGGTACTGATCCGCGGCGGTCGTGTAAAAGACTTGCCAGGTGTTCGTTACCACACCGTACGCGGCTCTCTGGATACTTCCGGCGTTAAAGGTCGTAACCAGGGTCGTTCGAAGTACGGTACCAAGAAGCCTAAGTAGTAGCGGCTTTTTGTAAAACTGATTTTCTATTTTTCTGAGTCGATAAGAGTAAGGTCGGAGGCGTCCCGAAAGGGCACCGATTCCGAGCGAACCTGAAGACCGTTTGAGGGCTTATCCATGCCAAGAAGACGCGTAGCAGCCAAGCGCGAAGTGCTTGACGATCCAAAATACGGAAGCCAAATCCTGGCCAAGTTCATGAACCACGTTATGGAAAGCGGCAAGAAAGCCGTTGCCGAGCGTATCGTTTATGGCGCGCTGGAAAAGGTTAAAGAACGCAAGAACAGCGACCCCCTGGAAATCTTCGAGAAAGCTCTCGACGCCATCGCTCCGCTGGTCGAAGTGAAGTCGCGCCGTGTAGGCGGTGCTACTTACCAGGTTCCGGTTGAAGTTCGTCCGTCCCGTCGTAACGCCCTGGCAATGCGCTGGTTGGTAGACTTCGCCCGTAAGCGCGGCGAGAAGTCTATGGCTCTGCGTTTGGCTGGCGAACTGTTGGACGCTGCCGAAGGTAAAGGTGCTGCAGTTAAGAAGCGTGAAGACGTGCACCGTATGGCTGAAGCTAACAAAGCTTTCTCGCACTACCGCTTCTAATTTTAGCGTCACTAATTTTGCGAGGGCTTTATGGCTCGTACAACACCGATTAATCGCTACCGTAACATTGGTATCGTTGCTCACGTGGATGCTGGTAAAACCACCACCACCGAGCGCGTCCTTTTTTACACTGGCAAAAGTCACAAAATGGGCGAGGTGCATGACGGCGCCGCGACCACAGACTGGATGGTTCAGGAGCAGGAGCGTGGTATTACCATTACTTCTGCTGCCATTACCGCCTTCTGGCAGGGTTCCGAGAAGCAGCACAAGGACCAATACCGCTTCAACGTCATCGACACCCCGGGTCACGTAGACTTCACTATTGAAGTTGAACGTTCCCTGCGTGTTCTCGACGGCGCGGTCGTTGTGTTCTGCGGCACCTCGGGTGTTGAGCCTCAGTCGGAAACCGTATGGCGTCAAGCCAACAAGTACGGCGTTCCACGTCTTGTTTACGTAAACAAGATGGACCGTGCTGGTGCCAACTTCCTGCGCGTGATCGGTCAGATCAAGCAGCGTCTGGGTCACACTCCGGTGCCAATCCAATTGGCCATCGGTTCCGAAGACAACTTCCAGGGCCAGATCGATCTGTTGGCTATGGAAGCTGTTTACTGGAACGACGCTGACAAAGGCATGGTTCCAGTTCGTAAGCCTATCCCTGCTGAACTGCAGGAACTGGCTGACGAGTGGCGCGGCAACATGGTTGAGGCTGCGGCCGAAGCCAGCGAAGAGCTGATGAACAAGTACCTCGAAGGTGAAGAACTCACCAACGCGGAAATCAAGGCCGCTCTGCGTCAGCGTACTATCGCTGGCGAAATCGTCCTGGCTGTTTGCGGTTCTTCCTTCAAGAACAAGGGCGTTCCCCTGGTTCTCGACGCCGTTATCGATTACCTGCCTGCTCCAACTGATATTCCTGCCATCAAGGGTACTGACCCTGATGACGAGGAAAAGCAGATGGAACGTCACGCAGATGACAGCGAGCCGTTCTCGGCTCTGGCTTTCAAAATCGCTACCGACCCATTCGTGGGTACCTTGACTTTCGTCCGTGTTTACTCGGGCGTGTTGGCATCCGGCGACGGCGTGATCAACTCGGTTAAGGGCAAGAAAGAGCGCGTGGGTCGTATGGTGCAAATGCACGCAAACGCCCGTGAAGAAATCAAGGAAGTACGCGCTGGTGACATCGCGGCCTTGATCGGCATGAAGGACGTCACCACTGGCGAAACCTTGTGCAGCGCTGACAAGCCAATCATCCTGGTTCGCATGGACTTCCCGGAGCCGGTTATTTCGGTTGCCGTTGAGCCTAAGACCAAGGATGACCAGGAAAAAATGGGTATCGCTCTGGGCAAGCTTGCTCAGGAAGATCCATCTTTCCGCGTCAAGACTGATGAAGAGACTGGTCAAACGATCATCTCCGGCATGGGCGAGTTGCACCTGGACATCCTGGTTGACCGGATGCGCCGTGAGTTCAACGTCGAAGCCAACATCGGTAAGCCTCAGGTTTCCTATCGTGAGCGCATCACGAAGAACTGTGAAATCGAAGGCAAGTTCGTTCGTCAGTCCGGCGGTCGTGGTCAGTTCGGCCACTGCTGGATCCGTTTTGCTCCTGCTGACGAAGGTCAGGAAGGTCTGCAATTCGTGAACGAAGTAGTGGGTGGTGTGGTTCCTAAGGAATACATCCCGGCTATCCAGAAGGGCATCGAAGAGCAGATGAAGAACGGCGTTGTTGCCGGCTATCCGCTGATCGGCCTGAAGGCTACTGTGTTTGATGGTTCCTACCACGACGTCGACTCCAACGAGATGGCGTTTAAGGTGGCTGCATCCATGGCGACCAAGCAACTGGCCCAGAAGGGCGGTGGTGAGCTGCTTGAGCCGATCATGGCGGTAGAGGTTGTTACACCTGAAGACTATATGGGTGACGTGATGGGCGACCTTAACCGTCGTCGCGGCATGATCCTGGGTATGGAAGATACGGTTTCCGGCAAAGTTATTCGTGCCGAGGTTCCGTTGGGTGAGATGTTCGGTTACGCAACCGACGTTCGCTCCATGTCCCAAGGTCGCGCAAGCTACTCTATGGAATTCAAAAAATACAATACGGCTCCGTCGCACATCGTCGAAACCGTTACCAAAAAACAAGGCTGATTCAGCCCCTTTAGGCTAGGAGTTAATTGTCGTGGCTAAAGAAAAATTTGACCGTACCCTCCCGCACGTCAACGTTGGCACCATCGGTCACGTCGACCACGGTAAAACCACGCTGACCGCTGCTCTGACTCGCGTCTGCTCCGAAGTTTTCGGTTCGGCCGTTGTTGCTTTCGACAAGATCGACAGCGCTCCGGAAGAAAAGGCTCGTGGTATCACCATCAACACCGCGCACGTTGAATACAACTCGCTGATCCGTCACTACGCTCACGTTGACTGCCCAGGTCACGCTGACTATGTGAAGAACATGATCACCGGTGCTGCGCAGATGGACGGCGCTATCCTGGTTTGCTCGGCCGCTGATGGTCCGATGCCACAAACCCGTGAGCACATCCTGCTGTCCCGTCAGGTTGGCGTTCCGTACATCGTTGTCTTCCTGAACAAGGCTGACATGGTAGACGACGCTGAGCTGCTGGAACTGGTTGAGATGGAAGTGCGCGATCTGCTGAGCACTTACGACTTCCCAGGCGACGACACCCCGATCATCATCGGTTCCGCTCTGATGGCTCTGAACGGCCAAGACGACAACGAAATGGGCACCACTGCCGTTCGTAAACTGGTTGAGACTCTGGACAGCTACATCCCAGATCCAGTCCGTGTTATCGACAAGCCGTTCCTGATGCCAATCGAAGACGTATTCTCGATCTCCGGTCGCGGTACTGTTGTAACTGGCCGTATCGAGCGTGGTATCGTCAAGGTTCAGGATCCACTGGAAATCGTTGGTCTGCGTGACACTACCGTCACCACCTGCACCGGTGTTGAAATGTTCCGTAAGCTGCTCGACGAAGGTCGTGCTGGCGAGAACTGCGGCGTGCTGCTGCGCGGCACCAAGCGTGACGACGTTGAGCGTGGCCAGGTTCTGGTCAAGCCAGGTTCGGTAAAGCCGCACACTACCTTCGAAGCTGAAGTGTACGTGTTGAGCAAAGAAGAAGGCGGTCGTCACACTCCGTTCTTCAAAGGCTACCGTCCACAGTTCTACTTCCGGACCACTGACGTGACCGGTAACTGCGAACTGCCGGAAGGCGTTGAAATGGTAATGCCAGGCGACAACATCAAAATGGTTGTCACCCTGATCAAAACCATCGCAATGGAAGATGGTCTGCGTTTCGCCATTCGTGAAGGCGGTCGTACCGTCGGCGCTGGCGTCGTAGCCAAAATCATCGCTTAATAAGTGGTGACTTGAAAAAGCCCCCGCCTAGCGGGGGCTTTTTTATTGGGTTGACACTGTGGTAGCCCGTCTATAGAATTGCGCCTCCTTTTAACGGGCGTATTGCGCTCGCTGGGAATAGCAGCCGGAGTCTGAAATCCAATGCAAAATCAGCAAATCCGTATCAGGTTGAAGGCTTTTGACCATCGCCTGATCGACCAATCCACCCAGGAAATCGTGGAAACCGCGAAACGTACTGGTGCTCAAGTGCGTGGTCCAATTCCACTGCCTACCCGTAAAGAGCGGTTCACCGTTCTGGTCTCCCCGCACGTCAACAAAGACGCGCGTGACCAGTACGAGATCCGTACTCATAAGCGCGTACTGGACATCGTCCAGCCAACGGATAAAACCGTTGATGCTCTTATGAAGCTTGATCTTGCGGCCGGTGTGGAAGTGCAGATCAGCCTCGGCTAAGACTCGGTCTTAGTCGTGTAACGCTCTGAAATGGGCGGCCATAGCGGGTGAAAGCCCCGTACACTCATGAGGTTTACAACATGGCTACCAAGAAAATTGGTGTAGTCGGTCGTAAATGCGGTATGACCCGTATTTTCACCGAAGAAGGTGTCTCCATTCCGGTTACGGTCATTGAGATCGAACCGAATCGCGTCACCCAGTTCAAAACTGAAGAAACCGATGGCTATCGTGCAGTGCAAGTCACTGTAGGCGAGCGTCGTGCATCGCGTGTTACAGCTGCTCAGGCTGGCCACTTCGCCAAGGCGAACGTTGCCGCTGGTCGTACCGTTCTGGAATTCCCTCTCGCAGAGGGTGAATACCAAGCCGGCGATCTGATCAACGCTGAAATCTTCGCCGCTGGTCAACTGGTTGATGTAACCGGTCAGTCCAAAGGTAAAGGCTTCCAGGGTACGATCAAGCGTTGGAACTTCCGCGGGCAAGATAATACCCACGGTAACTCCGTGTCCCACCGCGTTCCAGGCTCTATCGGCCAGTGCCAGACTCCTGGTCGTGTATTCAAGGGCAAAAAAATGTCCGGTCATATGGGCGCTGAGCGCGTGACCGTGCAGTCCCTCGAAGTAGTGCGCGTGGACGCTGAACGCAATCTGTTGTTGGTCAAGGGCGCTGTTCCTGGCGCTACTGGCGGCAACTTGGTTGTACGTCCAGCAGCCAAGGCTCGCGGTTAAGGGGAAGCTGACATGCAATTAAATGTAAATGACGCTCAAGCGATCGAAGTTTCCGAACTGACATTTGGCGGCGAATTCAACGAGACGCTGGTTCACCAAGCAGTCGTGGCCTACATGGCCGGCGGCCGTCAAGGTAGCAAGCAGCAAAAGACCCGTTCCGACGTTCGTGGTGGCGGTAAGCGCCCATGGCGTCAGAAAGGTACTGGCCGCGCGCGTGCCGGTACTATCCGTAGCCCAATCTGGCGTGGCGGCGGTACCACTTTCGCAGCTCGTCCTCAGGATCACACCCAGAAGCTGAACAAGAAGATGTATCGCGCAGCAATGCGTTCCATCCTTGCTGAGCTGGTGCGTACTGATCGTCTGGTTGTGGTTCAGGACTTCGCTGTTGATGCACCGAAGACCAAAGATCTGCTGAACAAACTGACCGGCATGGGCCTGACTGACGTCTTGATCGTGTCTGAAGTGGTTGATCAGAACCTGTACCTGGCTGCTCGCAACCTGCCACACGTTGATGTACGTGATGTGCAAGGTTCCGATCCAGTTAGTCTGATCGCATACGACAAGGTGTTGATCACCGTGTCGGCCGTGAAGAAATTCGAGGAGCTGCTGGGATGAACCAGGAACGCGTATTTAAAGTTCTGCTTGGCCCGCACGTTTCCGAGAAGGCTACGGTTCTGGCTGACAAGAAAGGCCAGTTCGTTTTCAAGGTTGCGACTGACGCAACCAAGCTGGAAATCAAGAAGGCCGTCGAAAGCCTGTTCAGCGTGAAAGTAGAGCGTGTTACTACCCTGAATGTTCTGGGTAAGAGCAAGCGCACTGCTCGCGGTCTGGGCAAGCGTAATGACTGGAAGAAGGCAGTTATCTCCCTTCAGCCAGGCCAAGATCTCGATTTCAGCAGCAGTGCTGAGTAAGGAAGGGGTGCATCATGGCAATCGTTAAATGCAAACCGACTTCCCCTGGCCGCCGTCATGTGGTCAAGGTGGTCAACCAGGAGCTGCATAAAGGCGCTCCTCACGCACCGCTGCTCGAGAAGAAATCGAAGACTGGTGGTCGTAACAACAATGGTCGTATTACCACTCGTCACATCGGTGGTGGCCATAAGCAGCATTATCGTCTGGTCGATTTCCGTCGCAACGACAAAGATGGCATTCCAGCCACTGTCGAGCGTATCGAATACGATCCAAACCGTACTGCTCACATTGCTCTTATGTTGTACGCAGACGGCGAACGCCGTTACATCATCGCCCCTAAAGGCGTGAGCGCTGGCGACCAGCTGATTTCGGGTGCTTTGGCTCCGATCAAGCCGGGCAACCAGTTGCAACTGCGCAGCATTCCAGTTGGTAGTACCGTACACGGCATCGAATTGAAGCCAGGTAAAGGCGCGCAAATCGCTCGTTCCGCTGGTGCTTCGGCTCAGCTGATCGCTCGTGAAGGTGTCTACGTGACCCTGCGTCTGCGTTCTGGTGAGATGCGTAAAGTGCTGGCTGAATGCCGCGCGACCCTGGGTGAAGTCTCGAACTCCGAGCACAGCCTGCGTTCGCTGGGTAAAGCTGGTGCCAAACGCTGGCGTGGCGTTCGCCCAACCGTTCGTGGTGTTGCCATGAACCCGGTTGACCACCCACATGGTGGTGGTGAAGGTCGTACCTCTGGTGGTCGTCATCCGGTATCGCCATGGGGCTTCCCGACTAAGGGCGCGAAGACTCGTGGTAATAAGCGTACCGACAAAATGATCGTCCGTCGTCGCAAGTAAATAGAGGGATACGACAGTGCCACGTTCTCTGAAAAAAGGTCCTTTTATTGATCTTCACCTACTGAAGAAGATCGAAGTGGCGGCGGAAAAGAACGATCGCAAACCAGTTAAAACCTGGTCGCGTCGTTCGATGATCCTGCCACAAATGGTCGGTCTGACCATCGCTGTACACAACGGTCGTCTCCACGTCCCAGTTCTCGTTAACGAAGACATGGTCGGCCACAAACTAGGCGAGTTTGCCGGTACCCGCACTTACCGTGGGCACGTGGCAGACAAGAAAGCCAAGCGTTAAGGGGTTAGGAAATGGAAGTAGCCGCTAAGTTGTCGGGCGCTCGAATCTCCGCCCAGAAAGCCCGCTTGGTCGCCGACCAGATCCGCGGGAAGAAGGTGGGCGAAGCGCTCAACCTGTTGGCTTTCAGCAGTAAGAAAGCCGCCGAGATCATGAAGAAAGTGCTGGAGTCGGCCGTAGCCAACGCCGAGCATAACGAAGGCGCAGACGTTGATGACCTTAAAGTCAGCACCGTTTTCGTCAACGAAGGGCGTTCGCTGAAGCGAATCATGCCACGTGCCAAAGGCCGTGCTGATCGCATCGTCAAGCGGTCTTGCCATATCACTGTCAAGGTTGCTGACAAGTAACGGAGTCGAAGAGATGGGTCAGAAAGTACATCCCATTGGCATTCGCCTGGGAATCGTCAAGGAGCACACCTCCGTCTGGTACGCAGACGGTCGGACTTATGCGGACTATTTGTTCGCTGATCTGAAGGTGCGTGAGTATCTCCAAGACAAACTAAAAAGCGCGTCCGTAAGCCGTATCGATATCCATCGTCCGGCTCAAACAGCACGTATCACCATCCACACCGCTCGTCCAGGTATCGTTATCGGGAAGAAAGGTGAAGATGTTGAGAAACTGCGTCAGGACCTGACCAAGCAAATGGGTGTGCCTGTGCACATCAATATCGAAGAAATCCGCAAGCCGGAGCTCGACGGTATGTTGGTTGCGCAGAGCGTAGCTCAGCAGCTGGAGCGTCGCGTAATGTTCCGTCGCGCTATGAAGCGCGCTGTACAGAACGCCATGCGCATTGGTGCCAAAGGCATCAAAATCCAAGTGAGCGGTCGTCTCGGCGGTGCTGAAATCGCACGTACTGAATGGTATCGCGAAGGTCGTGTGCCACTGCACACCCTGCGTGCCGACATCGACTATGCCAACTACGAAGCTCACACCACTTACGGTGTGATCGGTGTAAAGGTTTGGATCTTCAAAGGCGAAGTAATTGGTGGTCGCCAAGAAGAACTGAAACCACAAGCACCAGCGCCTCGTAAAAAAGCTGCTAAGTAAGGGGTACGCCAAATGTTGCAACCAAAGCGTACGAAGTTCCGCAAGCAGATGACTGGCCACAACCGTGGCTTGGCTCAGCGCGGTAGCAAAGTCAGCTTCGGCGAATATGCGCTGAAGTCTGTAGCTCGTGGTCGTCTCACCGCTCGTCAGATCGAGTCAGCGCGTCGTGCACTGACCCGTCACGTTAAACGTGGCGGCAAGATCTGGATCCGTGTATTCCCGGACAAGCCGATCTCCAAAAAGCCCCTCGAAGTTCGGATGGGTAAAGGTAAGGGTTCTGTGGAGTACTGGGTTGCCCAGATTCAGCCAGGCAAAGTCCTGTATGAAATCGAGGGTGTTACTGAAGAGCTGGCGCGTGAGGCATTTGCCTTGGCTGCTGCAAAGCTGCCGCTCGCCACCGCCTTCGTTAAACGGACGGTGATGTGATGAAAGCGAACGAACTTCGTGAAAAAGACGCGCCGCAGCTTAACGAGCAACTGCTCGGCCTGCTGCGCGACCAGTTCAATCTGCGCATGCAGAAAGCAACTGGCCAGTTGGGGCAGTCTCACCTGCTCCGGCAAGTTAAGCGTGACATCGCTCGCGTGAAGACTGTGCTCAAACAGCAGGCAGGTAAGTAATCATGGCTGAAGCCGAAAAAACCGTCCGTACGCTGACTGGCCGTGTTGTCAGCGACAAAATGGACAAGACCATCACCGTTCTGATCGAGCGTCGCGTAAAGCACCCGATCTACGGTAAATACGTTAAGCGTTCGACTAAGCTGCACGCGCACGACGAAACCAATCAGTGCCACATCGGCGACAAAGTCACTATTCGTGAAACTCGTCCTTTGGCCAAGACCAAGTCTTGGGCGCTGGTTGATGTTCTCGAACGCGCTGTGGAAGTCTAAGGACTAGGGGTCGGAGAAATTATATGATTCAGACTCAATCCATGCTCGATGTGGCCGATAACAGCGGCGCACGCCGCGTTATGTGCATCAAGGTGCTGGGTGGCTCCCATCGTCGTTACGCTGGTATCGGTGACATCATCAAAGTTACCGTGAAGGAAGCAATTCCTCGCGGTAAAGTGAAAAAAGGCCAAGTGATGACTGCTGTTGTAGTCCGCACTCGTCACGGCGTACGCCGTGCTGATGGCTCCATTATCCGCTTTGATGGCAACGCTGCTGTTCTTCTGAACAACAAGCAAGAGCCGATCGGCACCCGTATCTTTGGGCCAGTGACCCGTGAACTTCGTACTGAGAAGTTCATGAAGATCGTCTCGCTCGCCCCAGAAGTGCTGTAAGGAGATCCGACATGCAAAAGATTCGTCGTGACGACGAGATCATCGTGATCGCCGGCAAAGACAAAGGTAAGCGCGGTAAGGTGCTTAAGGTTCTCGCTAACAACCGTCTGGTTATTGGTGGTCTGAACCTGGTTAAGCGTCATACCAAGCCTAACCCGATGTCGGGCGTGCAAGGCGGTATCGTCGAAAAAGAAGCTCCACTGGACGCTTCTAACGTCGCCATTTTCAACGGCGAAACCAACAAGGCTGATCGCGTTGGTTTCAAAGTAGAAGACGGCAAGAAAATTCGTGTCTTCAAGTCGACCCAAAAAGCGGTTGATGCTTGAACACTGCTAGGTAGATGAGACCATGGCACGACTAAAACAGATTTACTGGAAAGAAATCGCACCGAAGCTTAAGGAAGAACTTAAGCTTTCGAACGTGATGGAAGTTCCACGCGTTACAAAAATCACCCTGAACATGGGTCTGGGCGAAGCGGTCGGTGACAAAAAAGTCATCGAGCACGCTGTTGCCGACCTGGAAAAGATCACCGGTCAGAAAGTCGTTGTGACTTACGCTCGGAAATCCATCGCTGGCTTTAAAGTCCGTGAAGGTTGGCCGATCGGCGTCAAAGTGACCCTGCGCCGTGAGCGTATGTACGAATTCCTGGATCGTCTGCTGTCGATCTCCCTGCCTCGGGTCCGCGACTTCCGCGGCCTGAATGCCAAGTCCTTCGATGGTCGTGGTAACTACAGCATGGGCGTTAAAGAGCAGATCATCTTCCCGGAAATCGACTACGACAAGATCGATGCTCTCCGCGGTCTGGACATTACCCTGACCACCACTGCCAAGAACGATGATGAAGGTCGCGCCCTGTTGCGTGCTTTCAAATTCCCGTTCCGCAACTGATTGGAGTAGGAAAATGGCCAAGATGAGCATGAAAAACCGCGAGCTGAAACGTCAGCTCACGGTTGCCAAGTACGCCAAAAAGCGTGCAGCACTGAAAGCTATCATCGTTGATCTGAACGCAAGTCCAGAAGCGCGTTGGGAAGCTACAGTAGCTCTGCAGAAGCAGCCACGTGACGCAAGCGCCTCGCGCATGCGTAACCGCTGCCGCCTGACCGGTCGTCCACACGGCGTTTACCGCAAGTTCGGCCTCGGCCGTAACAAACTGCGTGAAGCTGCAATGCGTGGTGACGTACCTGGTCTGGTTAAAGCCAGCTGGTAAGTACTTTCGAAGTCCAGGTGGCCAGAATCGCAAGAGACTGACCGCCGGTGACCTAGAATCTGGAACAAGCCCCTTTTGGGGCTTGTTTCATTTCCGGAGTATGTCTAAAATACGCGGCTCGCCTGAGCCCGTGTGTTTTAGGCCCGGAGATTCTCGGCGACATATGTAGCCGCAAGGCTAATTTTTTTGTATTAGGAGCGTCTAGCCCATGAGTATGCAGGACCCGTTAGCGGACATGCTAACTCGAATCCGTAATGCCCAGATGGCTGAAAAGTCCGTCGTAAGCATGCCTTCTTCCACGTTGAAGGTGGCTGTAGCTAAAGTCCTGAAGGACGAAGGTTACATCGCGGGTTATCAGATCAGCAGCGAAACAAAACCACTGCTGTCTATCGAGCTGAAATATTTCGAAGGCCGTCCGGTCATCGAAGAAGTGAAGCGCGTTAGCCGTCCAGGCCTGCGTCAGTACAAGTCCGTCGATGATCTGCCAAAAGTTCGTGGCGGTCTCGGTGTGTCTATCGTCTCCACCAACAAAGGTGTGATGACGGATCGTGCTGCGCGCGCTGCCGGTGTCGGCGGCGAAGTTCTTTGCACTGTGTTCTAAGGGGGGATAAGCATGTCACGCGTCGCTAAGAACCCCGTTAAGCTGCCAGCCGGTGTCGAAGTCAAATTCGCAGGCCAACAGCTTTCGGTGAAGGGTGCCAAGGGCACTCTCGAACTGAACATCCATTCGTCCGTTGAGATCGTTGAAGAAGCTGGTGAGCTGCGTTTCGCTGCTCGCAATGGCGATCAACAAACTCGCGCAATGGCTGGTACCACTCGTGCGTTGGTAAACAACATGGTCAAAGGCGTAAGCCAAGGCTTCGAGCGCAAGCTCCAGCTGGTCGGTGTTGGTTACAAAGCGCAAGCAAAAGGCACAGTGCTGAATCTGGCTCTTGGCTTCTCGCACCCAGTGGATTATGAACTGCCGGAAGGCATCACCGCTGAGACTCCTAGCCAGACCGATATCCTGATCAAGGGCATCGACAAGCAGCTGGTAGGTCAAGTGGCCGCCGAGATCCGCGACTTCCGTCCACCAGAGCCGTACAAAGGCAAAGGTGTGCGCTACGCGGACGAAGTCGTCCGTCGTAAAGAAGCCAAGAAGAAGTAGGGCATAGCAAATGACCGACAAAAAAGTTACTCGACTGCGTCGCGCTCGCAAAGCACGCCTGAAAATGCACGAACTCGAAGTCGTGCGTCTCTGCGTGTTCCGCTCGTCGCAGCATATTTACGCCCAGGTCATTTCGGCCGACGGCGCCAAAGTTCTGGCATCCGCCTCGACTTTGGATAAAGAACTGCGTGATGGTGCCACTGGCAACATCGACGCGGCCACTAAGGTTGGCCAGCTGGTCGCTACGCGTGCTAAGGCCGCTGGCGTCTCGCAAGTGGCTTTCGACCGCTCTGGCTTCAAGTACCACGGCCGCGTTAAAGCGCTGGCTGATGCTGCTCGTGAAGCTGGGCTGGAGTTCTAAGTTATGTCAAATAACGACCAAAAGCGCGACGAAGGCTACATCGAGAAGCTGGTTCAAGTTAACCGCGTAGCCAAAACCGTTAAAGGCGGCCGTATCTTCACTTTCACCGCGTTGACCGTGGTTGGTGATGGTAAAGGGCGCGTTGGCTTCGGCCGTGGCAAGTCGCGTGAAGTGCCTGCTGCGATCCAGAAGGCAATGGAAGCTGCTCGCCGCAACATGATCCAAGTTGACCTGAACGGCACCACTCTGCAGTACGCAATGAAGTCCGCTCACGGCGCTTCGAAGGTGTACATGCAGCCTGCTTCTGAAGGTACCGGTATCATCGCTGGCGGCGCTATGCGTGCTGTCCTCGAGGTTGCTGGCGTTCAGAACGTTCTGGCCAAGTGCTATGGCTCGACTAACCCGGTAAACGTGGTTCACGCCACTTTCAAAGGTTTGAAAGCTATGCAGTCTCCTGAATCCATTGCCGCCAAGCGTGGCAAAAGCGTCAAGGAGATCTTCTGATCATGGCTACCGTTAAAGTAACGCTGATCAAAAGCATGACCGGCCGCATCCCTAACCACAAACTGTGCGTTAAGGGTCTGGGTCTGCGTCGCATCGGTCACACTGTAGAAGTACTTGATACTCCCGAGAATCGCGGGATGATCAACAAGGCTTACTACATGCTGCGTGTCGAGGGTTAATCGATGAAACTCAATGATCTGAGTCCAGCGCCGGGTTCCCGTCGCGAAAAGCATCGTCCGGGCCGTGGTATCGGTAGTGGTTTGGGCAAGACCGGTGGCCGTGGCCACAAAGGTCAGTCCTCCCGCTCCGGTGGCACCATTGCTCCAGGCTTTGAAGGCGGTCAACAGCCGCTGCATCGTCGCCTGCCGAAGTTCGGTTTCGTTTCCCTGAAAGCCATGGACCGCGCAGAAGTGCGTCTGTCCGAGCTGGCTAAAGTGGAAGGCGACATCGTCACCGTGCAGTCCCTGAAAGATGCCAACGTGATCAACGTCAACGTTCAGCGTGTGAAAATCATGCTGTCCGGCGAAGTTACTCGCGCTGTTACCATCGGAAAGGGAATCGGCGCCACCAAAGGTGCGCGTGCGGCTATCGAAGCAGCTGGCGGCAAGTTCGAGGAATAAATGGCTAAGCAAGGTGCTCTCTCTGCGCTCGGCAAAGGCGGTATGTCTGAACTCTGGGCTCGTCTGCGTTTTCTGTTCCTGGCGATTATCGTCTACCGAATAGGCGCACACATCCCGGTTCCAGGTATCAACCCGGACCGACTCGCGGACCTGTTTCGACAGAATGAGGGGACCATTCTTAGCTTGTTCAACATGTTTTCCGGCGGCGCGCTGGAGCGGATGAGCATCTTTGCACTGGGGATCATGCCGTACATTTCGGCATCGATCATCATGCAACTGATGACAGCCGTCAGCCCGCAGCTGGAGCAGTTGAAGAAGGAAGGTGAAGCTGGGCGTCGCAAGATTGCCCAGTACACCCGCTACGGCACTGTCGTCCTCGCTCTCGTTCAGGCAATTGGCATGTCCATTGGTCTGGCGGGGCAGGGCGTATCGTTCACTGGTGACTTTGGCTTCCATTTCGTCGCGGTATCCACTTTTGTGGCTGGTGCGATGTTCATGATGTGGCTGGGTGAGCAGATTACTGAGCGTGGTGTTGGCAACGGTATCTCGATGTTGATTTTCGCAGGTATCGTCGCCGGTCTTCCGAGAGCGATCGGGCAGTCTTTCGAGTCTGCGCGTCAGGGTGATATCAACATTTTCGCCCTGGTTGCGATCGGTTTGCTGGCAGTAGCGATTATCGGTTTTGTGGTGTTCATTGAGCGTGGCCAGCGTCGTATTGCTGTTCACTACGCCAAGCGTCAGCAGGGCCGCAAGGTCTTCGCTGCGCAGACTAGCCACTTGCCGCTGAAGGTGAACATGGCCGGTGTTATTCCGGCTATTTTCGCGAGCAGCATTTTGCTGTTCCCGGCTTCGTTGGGTACCTGGTTCGGTCAGTCTGAAGGTATGGGCTGGTTGCAGGACATCTCGCAGTCGATCGCTCCTGGTCAGCCGTTGAATATTCTGCTGTTTAGTGCAGGGATTATTTTCTTCTGCTTCTTCTATACGGCGTTGATGTTCAATCCGAAAGACGTAGCGGAAAACCTGAAGAAGTCCGGTGCCTTTATTCCGGGCATCCGTCCAGGCGAGCAGTCGGCGCGCTACATTGATGGCGTTCTGACGCGTTTGACCCTGTTCGGTGCTCTATATATGACGGCCGTGTGCCTGCTGCCCCAGTTCCTGGTGGTTGCGGCAAACGTTCCGTTCTACCTTGGCGGGACCTCGTTGCTGATCGTCGTCGTGGTTGTGATGGACTTCATGTCCCAAGTACAATCGCACCTCGTTTCGCACCAGTACGAATCCCTGATGAAGAAAGCCAACCTGAAGGGTTACGGCAGCGGAATGTTGCGCTGAGTACCCATAAGGTTCGAGGAGTTGGTGATGAAAGTTCGTGCATCGGTGAAAAAGCTGTGCCGTAACTGCAAGATTATTCGCCGCGAAGGTGTTGTTCGAGTAATTTGCAGCGCGGAACCGCGTCACAAACAGCGCCAAGGCTGAGTGTGATTGTGCTTCAAGCCCGGTAGCTAGTGCGCTACCGGGTTGATTATTTGTTATTACAGCGATATTATCTCGCGCCCTATTTCTTGGCTTCCGGGGCGTAGGTAGCTGTCAATTGGAGTCCCACTGAATGGCCCGTATTGCAGGCGTTAACATTCCAGATAACAAGCATACTGTTATCTCGCTGACCTACATCTATGGTGTTGGTCGCACTACTGCGCAGAAAATTTGCGTGGTTGCTGGGGTAAACCCAGCCGCTAAGATCAAGGATCTGAGCGACGAGCAGATTGAATTGCTGCGTGGCGAAGTGGCGAAGTTCACCACTGAAGGTGACCTGCGTCGCGAAATCAACATGAAAATCAAGCGTTTGATGGACCTCGGTTGCTATCGCGGTCTGCGTCATCGTCGTGGTCTTCCAGTGCGCGGTCAGCGTACCAAGACTAACGCGCGTACCCGTAAAGGTCCGCGTAAGCCGATCCGCAAGTAATCGCCCCAGCGAATCGACAGGAAAATTATCATGGCAAAACCTGCTGCTCGTCCTCGTAAAAAAGTTAAAAAGACAGTGGTTGATGGCATCGCCCACATCCATGCTTCTTTTAACAACACAATCGTGACCATCACCGACCGTCAAGGTAACGCGCTTTCTTGGGCTACCTCCGGTGGTTCGGGTTTCCGCGGTTCCCGCAAGTCCACCCCGTTTGCTGCTCAAGTAGCTGCTGAACGTGCTGGTCAAGCTGCGCTGGAATACGGCCTGAAAAACCTCGACGTTAACGTCAAGGGTCCAGGTCCAGGTCGTGAGTCTGCTGTCCGTGCTTTGAACGGCTGTGGCTATAAGATCGCCAGCATCACCGACGTGACGCCAATCCCGCACAACGGGTGCCGTCCGCCGAAGAAGCGCCGCGTGTAATCCAGGAGATTGTAAAGAATGGCTCGTTACATTGGTCCAAAATGCAAACTCGCTCGTCGCGAAGGCACCGATCTCTTCCTGAAGAGCGGCGTGCGCGCGATCGAATCGAAGTGCAACATTGAAGCAGCACCTGGTATCCACGGCCAACGCCGCGGTCGCCAGTCCGATTACGGCACCCAACTGCGTGAAAAGCAGAAGGTCCGTCGTATCTACGGCGTTCTCGAGCGTCAATTCAGCGGCTACTACAAAGAAGCTGCTGGCAAGAAAGGTGCAACCGGTGAAAACCTGCTGCAACTGCTCGAATGCCGTCTGGACAACGTTGTATACCGTATGGGCTTTGGTTCGACTCGTGCCGAATCCCGTCAGCTGGTATCGCACAAATCCGTAAGCGTTAACGGTCAGACCGTAAACGTGCCGTCGTACCAGGTTTGTGCTGGTGACGTGGTCGCGATTCGCGAGAAAGCAAAGAACCAACTTCGCATTGTCCAAGCTCTCGATCTGTGTGCCCAACGTGGCCGCGTAGAATGGGTAGAAGTAGACACTGAGAAGAAGTCGGGCGTTTTCAAGAACGTTCCAGCTCGCAGTGATCTGTCCGCCGACATCAACGAAAGCCTGATTGTCGAGCTCTACTCCAAGTAAGGGCTAGAAAATAGGTGCATCCATGCAGATTTCGGTAAATGAGTTCCTGACACCCCGCCATATTGATGTGCAGGTTGTCAGTCCAACCCGCGCCAAGATCACTCTCGAGCCTCTCGAGCGTGGTTTCGGCCACACCCTGGGCAACGCGCTGCGACGCATCCTGTTGTCCTCAATGCCCGGCTGTGCAGTAGTCGAGGCCGAGATTGACGGTGTACTCCATGAGTACAGCGCCATCGAAGGCGTACAGGAAGACGTAATTGAAATCCTGTTGAACCTTAAAGGTCTGGCTATCAAGCTGCACGGTCGTGACGAAGTTACGCTGACCTTGTCGAAGAAGGGTTCGGGGGTGGTTACCGCTGCCGATATTCAGCTGGATCATGATGTCGAGATCGTTAACCCCGATCACGTAATCGCTAACCTGGCGTCTAACGGCGCCCTGAACATGAAGCTCACCGTAGCTCGTGGTCGTGGTTATGAACCGGCAGACTCGCGTCAGAGCGATGAAGACGAAAGCCGCAGCATCGGTCGCTTGCAGCTTGACTCTTCGTTCAGCCCGGTTCGCCGTATCGCATACGTGGTGGAAAACGCCCGTGTCGAGCAGCGTACTAACCTGGACAAGCTGGTTATTGATCTGGAGACCAACGGTACCCTGGATCCTGAAGAGGCTATCCGCCGTGCTGCAACCATCCTGCAACAGCAGTTGGCTGCGTTCGTCGATCTCAAAGGTGACAGTGAGCCAGTGGTTATCGAGCAGGAAGACGAGATCGATCCGATCCTGCTTCGCCCGGTTGACGATCTGGAACTGACTGTACGTTCGGCTAACTGCCTTAAGGCGGAAAACATCTACTACATCGGTGACCTGATTCAGCGTACCGAAGTAGAGCTGTTGAAGACTCCGAACCTTGGCAAGAAATCCTTGACTGAAATCAAGGACGTTCTGGCCTCCCGCGGTCTGTCCCTCGGCATGCGCCTCGACAACTGGCCGCCTGCAAGTCTTAAGAAGGACGACAAGGCGACTGCCTGATCGTCGTAATCACCGAACGTTGTGTTTGGTAAGGAATGAACCATGCGTCATCGTAAAAGTGGTCGTCACCTGAGCCGCACCAGCTCGCACCGCAAGGCCATGTTTCAAAACATGGCGGTGTCGCTGTTCGAGCACGAGCTGATCAAAACTACACTGCCAAAAGCTAAAGAACTGCGTCGCGTTGCTGAGCCGCTGATCACTTTGGCCAAGACAGACAGCCTGGCTAACCGCCGTCTGGCTTTCGACCGTACTCGTTCGAAAGCTATCGTTGGTAAGCTCTTCAACGACCTGGGCAAGCGTTACGCTACCCGTGAGGGTGGCTACCTGCGCATCCTCAAGTGCGGTTTCCGCACGGGTGACAACGCGCCTATGGCGTACGTTGAGTTGGTTGATCGTCCAGTTGGCGGTGAAGCTGTATCCGCTGAGTAAGACGTCAGTCTGAAACGAAGAACCGGGCCTAGTGCCCGGTTTTTTGTGCCTGCAAGAAATGCATCGCTCGTACAAGCTCCCTATGGTGGTTACGGTCATTATTCGGTCGGGACTGTTGTTAGTATTTTTCTATTGATTGTCGCAAATTAATGAATTTGTAGATTAGGCGATCAACGGTAATACTCGTCTCAAGCCGATTAGCCGGCAAGATCCAGACCTGATATAGGAAGCACACCGCATGAGCCAAACCAAAACGCTAACCACCGCCAGTGGCGCTCCTGTCGCTGATAACCAGAATTCCCGCTCTGCAGGCCCTCGCGGCCCGCTTCTGCTCGACGATTTCCATCTGATCGAGAAGCTCGCGCATTTCAACCGTGAAAACATCCCTGAGCGCCGCGTCCACGCCAAGGGTTCAGGTGCCTATGGCACCTTCACGGTAACTCGTGACATTACCGAGTACACCAGCGCCAAGCTGTTCGAAGCGGTCGGCAAGCAAACCCCAACCTTCCTGCGATTCTCTACCGTAGGTGGTGAGCGTGGTTCGGCCGATACCGAGCGTGACCCGCGGGGCTTTGCCCTGAAGTTCTATACCGAGGAAGGTAACTGGGACATCGTCGGTAACAACACGCCAGTGTTCTTCATCCGTGATCCGCTGAAATTTCCTGACTTCATCCACACGCAAAAACGTCTGCCGCAGAGCAATCTCAAAAGCGCGCAGATGATGTGGGACTTCTGGTCCCACTCGCCTGAGGCGCTGCACCAGGTCACCATCCTGTTCTCGGACCGTGGTATCCCTGACGGCTACCGTCACATGCACGGCTTCGGTAGCCACACCTACAGCCTGCTCAATGCCAGGGGCGAGCGTCACTGGGTGAAGTGGCATTACAAAACCCGGCAAGGGATCAAGAACCTCGCGCCGGCAGATGCTGCACGCCTGGCGGGTACCGATCCAGACTACGCCCAGCGCGACCTGTTCGAAGCGATCGAGCGCGCAGACTTCCCGAAATGGCGCGTTTGCATTCAGATCATGACTGAAGCCCAAGCGGCTGATCATTACGAAAATCCTTTCGACGTGACCAAGACCTGGTCGCAGAAAGAGTTTCCGCTGATCGAAGTGGGTGAGCTTGAGCTCAACCGTAATCCGCTGAACTACTTCGCTGAAGTCGAGCAAGCGGCATTCGGGCCAAGCAACATGGTTCCAGGTGTTGGCTTGTCGCCGGACCGCATGCTCCAGGGCCGTGTATTCGCGTATGCGGATGCCCACCGCTACCGCATAGGTACCAATCACCAGCATCTGCCGGTGAATGCACCTCGCAGCCCTGTGAACACTTACCAGCGCGACGGCTCGATGGCATTTGGCAGCAATGGTGGTGCGGCACCCAACTATGAGCCGAACAGCTACGTGGACGCTCCGAAGCAGGCGCCTCGTTACGCCGAGCCAGCCCTGCAGCTGAGCGGCGCCGCTGACCGCTTTGATCATCGCGAAGACACCGACTACTACAGTCACGCCGGTGCGCTGTTTCGCCTGATGAGCGACGAGCAGAAGCATCTGCTGGTCAGCAACATCTCTGGAGCGATGTCGGGTGTTTCCAGCGACGTGGTTGATCGTCAGCTGCAACATTTCTTCAAGGCCGATCCGGCGTATGGAGAAGCAATCGCAAAGGCACTCAACGTACAGATTAACGAAGTCTAAACGAGAAGCAGAACCGCCCTCATTTGGGCGGTTTTTGCGTTATTTAGGCCGGTTTTGTCTGAATATCTTCGCATTTATTGCGTCTGGCGAGTGACGTTCCGGGCATGTTGGTTCAAACTACAGACTTTCAAGCAGGGAGATGTAGGGCGATGCAAGGCCACCCAGATGTTATCGATTACCTCAACACGTTGCTGACCGGCGAACTCGCCGCGCGTGACCAGTATTTTGTTCACTCGCGGATGTATGAGGACTGGGGGTTCACCGAGCTCTACGAACGTATCAACCACGAGATGGAAGAAGAGGCGCAGCACGCTGACGCCCTGATGCGTCGCATCCTCATGCTCGAAGGCACGCCACGCATGCGTCCGGACGACCTGGATGTGGGCACCACCGTGCCGGACATGCTCGCCGCCGACCTGCGCCTGGAATACAAAGTCCGCGCCGCACTGTGCAAGGGCATCGAGCTCTGCGAGTTGCATAAGGACTACGTCAGCCGCGAGATCCTGCGTATTCAGTTGAACGACACCGAAGAAGATCACACCTACTGGCTCGAGAAGCAGTTGGGCCTGATCAAGTTGATCGGCCTGGAGAATTACCTGCAATCGCAGTTCTGATCCAAAAGATCGCAGCCTTCGGCAGCGCCTACAGGTGCGCGCATTCCCACGTAGGAGCTGCCGAAGCCTATAGAAGATACAAAAAAGCCCCTGTCACCGACAAAGTGACAGGGGCTTTTTCATGGGCGCAGATCAGTCCCGGTCGCGAGCCAGCAACGGCTTGAGATAAAAACCGGTGTGAGACTGCTTCATCTCGGACACTTCTTCGGGTGTGCCCACTGCAATGATCTGCCCACCCTTGGAACCACCCTCCGGGCCAAGATCCACCAGCCAGTCAGCTGTCTTGATCACATCCAGATTGTGCTCGATCACTACCACGGTATTGCCGTGGTCGCGCAGACGGTGCAATACATCGAGCAGTTGCTGGATATCCGCGAAGTGCAAGCCGGTGGTCGGCTCATCGAGGATGTACAGGGTCTTGCCCGTGTCACGTTTCGACAGCTCGCGGGACAGTTTGACCCGCTGGGCTTCACCGCCGGACAAGGTAGTCGCCGACTGTCCGAGCTTGATGTAGGACAAGCCCACGTCCATCAGGGTCTGAAGCTTGCGCGCCAGAGCCGGAACCGCATCGAAGAATACCCGGGCTTCCTCGATGGTCATCTCGAGGGTTTCGTGAATGTTCTTGCCCTTGTACTTGATCTCCAGGGTTTCGCGGTTGTAGCGCTTGCTCTTGCAGACGTCGCACGGCACGTAGATGTCCGGCAGGAAGTGCATCTCTACCTTGATCAGGCCATCACCCTGGCACGCTTCGCAGCGGCCGCCCTTTACGTTGAAGGAGAAGCGACCCGGGCCGTAACCACGGGAACGGGACTCCGGTACGCCGGCAAACAATTCGCGAATCGGCGTGAACAGCCCGGTGTAGGTCGCCGGGTTGGAGCGCGGCGTACGACCGATCGGGCTCTGGTCGATGTCGACAACCTTGTCCAGATGCTCCAGCCCCTTGATGCTGTCGTGTGCGGCAGCTTCGAGTGTGGTTGCGCCGTTCAGCGCAGTGGCGCTCAGGGGAAACAGGGTGTTGTTGATCAGCGTCGACTTGCCCGAGCCGGACACGCCGGTCACACAGGTCAACAGGCCGATCGGAATCTCCAGGTCGACATTGCGCAGGTTATTGCCGCGAGCGCCCTTGAGAGACAACGACAGCTTCTTGTTGCGTGGGGTGCGCTTGGCGGGCACCGCGATCTTCACGCGTCCGGACAAATACTTGCCGGTCAATGAATCCGGGTGGGCCATGACCTCGGCGGGCGTGCCCTCGGCAACAATATGTCCACCGTGTACCCCGGCGCCTGGGCCGATATCCACTACGTAATCCGCCAGGCGGATCGCATCTTCATCATGCTCGACCACGATCACCGTGTTACCGATGTCGCGCAGGTGCTTGAGGGTGCCCAGCAGACGGTCGTTGTCACGCTGATGCAGACCGATTGAAGGCTCGTCGAGGATGTACAGCACGCCCACCAGGCCGGCGCCAATCTGGCTGGCCAGGCGGATTCGCTGGGCTTCACCGCCGGACAAGGTGTCAGCACTACGGTCCAGCGAGAGGTAGTCGAGACCCACGTTAACCAGGAACTGCAGGCGCTCGCGGATTTCCTTGAGGATTTTGTCGGCAATTTCACCGCGACGACCGGTGAGCTTCAGCCCACCGAAATATTCACAGGCGTCGCCAATCGGCAGGTTGGTCACTGCCGGCAGCGTCTTCTCGCCCACCCAGACGTGCCGCGCTTCGCGACGCAGGCGGGTGCCGCGGCAGTCCGGGCAAGGCTGGGTACTCAGGAACTTGGCCAGTTCTTCGCGCACCGACGCCGACTCTGTTTCGCGATAGCGACGTTCCAGGTTAGGCACGATGCCTTCGAATGGGTGCGAGCGTTTGACGATATCGCCACGGTCGTTCAGGTATTTGAAGTCGACGTTCTGCGAGCCACTGCCATGCAGAATGAATTTCTGCTGATCGGCGGGCAATTCGTTGAACGGGACTTCAAGGCTGAATTTGTAATGCGAGGCCAACGACCCGAGCATCTGGAAGTAATAGACGTTGCGCCGATCCCAGCCGCGTATGGCGCCCTCTGCGAGTGTCAGCTCGCCATTGACCAGTCGCTTGATATCGAAAAACTGTTTCACCCCCAGGCCGTCGCAGGTGGGGCAAGCGCCAGCCGGGTTGTTGAAAGAAAACAGCTTGGGCTCAAGCTCGCTGATCGCATGGCCGCAGATCGGGCAGGCGAAGCGCGCGGAGAAGATGATCTCTTCACCAGGCTCGTCGTCCATCGGCGCTACCAGCGCAATGCCGTCGGCCAGTTTCAAGGCGGTCTCGAAAGACTCGGCCAGGCGCTGTTGCAGATCGGCGCGAACCTTGAAGCGGTCGACCACGACATCAATCGAATGCTTTTTCTGCTTGTCCAGCTTCGGCAGTTCATCCAGCTCGCACAGCCGGCCGTTCACCCGGGCGCGCACGAAGCCCTGGGCGCGCAGTTCTTCGAAGACCGACAGGTGTTCGCCTTTGCGCTCGCGAATGACCGGGGCCAGCAGCATCAGCTTGCTGCCCTCCGGTTGAGCGAGGACCAGGTCGACCATCTGGCTGACGGTTTGCGCTTCCAGCGGGATATCGTGGTCCGGGCAGCGCGGGATACCAACGCGGGCGTACAGCAGGCGCAGGTAATCGTAGATTTCGGTGATGGTGCCGACGGTCGAGCGCGGGTTGTGCGACGTCGACTTCTGCTCGATGGAAATCGCTGGCGACAAGCCTTCAATGGTGTCGACGTCAGGTTTTTCCATCATCGACAGGAACTGTCGCGCATAGGCCGACAGCGATTCGACGTAGCGGCGCTGGCCCTCGGCGTACAGGGTGTCAAAAGCCAGGGAAGACTTGCCGGATCCGGACAGGCCGGTGATGACGATCAGTTTGTCCCGTGGCAGGGTCAGGTCGATGTTCTTCAGGTTGTGGGTTCGGGCCCCACGAATCAGGATCTTGTCCAAAGTGGCCTCGCTTGGCGGGCGTCGAAAACGTAGGAGTATACGGCCAAATACTGGATGGATGCACACTATCAAACGAGCGGGTTATTCTCTTACATGAAGAGTCTGTCAGGTGAGCGCGGCAAAGCGTCGCGATATACCCTGTCAATCGATGGGACTGGTAGAATCGCCGCCGGTTCACATGAGGTTTTTCCATGCACGATCCCCACAGCGAACGCATGAGTGGCAGTGAGACCCGCGCAGCAAGCGGTCTGGCCCTGGTGTTCGCCTTCCGTATGCTTGGCATGTTCATGGTGTTGCCCGTGTTGGCGACCTATGGCATGGACCTGGCTGGCGCCACCCCGGCCCTCATCGGACTGGCGATTGGCGCTTACGGCCTGACCCAGGCGCTCTTCCAGATTCCGTTCGGCTTCATTTCCGATCGCATCGGCCGTCGCCCGGTGATCTACCTGGGGCTGATCATCTTTGCCCTGGGTAGCGTATTGGCCGCCAATGCCGATTCGATCTGGGGGGTGATTGCCGGGCGAATCCTGCAGGGTGCAGGCGCGATTTCCGCTGCGGTGATGGCACTGCTGTCCGACCTGACCCGCGAGCAGCACCGCACGAAAGCCATGGCCATGATCGGCATGACCATCGGTTTGTCATTCGCCGTCGCAATGGTCGTGGGCCCTCTGCTGACACGCGCCTTCGGCCTGTCCGGGTTGTTCCTGGCCACTGGCGCCATGGCGCTGCTTGGCATCGTCATCGTGATGTTCATGGTGCCCCGTGCCACCGGTCCGCTGCAGCATCGAGAATCCGGTGTGGCCCGCCAGGCGCTGCTGCCAACGCTCAAGCATCCGGACCTGTTGCGCCTTGACCTGGGCATTTTTGTGTTGCACGCCATGTTGATGTCCAGCTTCGTTGCCTTGCCCCTGGCACTGGTCGAAAAAGCCGGCCTGCCCAAGGAGCAGCACTGGTGGGTTTACCTCACTGCGCTGCTGATTTCCTTCTTCGCCATGATCCCGTTCATTATCTACGGCGAGAAGAAACGCAAAATGAAACGAGTTTTATTGGGCGCGGTGCTGACGCTGATGCTCACTGAGCTATTCTTCTGGCAGTTCGGCGATAGCTTGCGGGCTCTGGTAATCGGCACGGTGGTGTTCTTCACCGCGTTCAATCTGCTGGAAGCTTCGTTGCCATCGCTGATCAGCAAGGTTTCACCGGCAGGCGGCAAGGGCACGGCCATGGGGGTTTATTCCACCAGTCAGTTCCTCGGTTCGGCGTTGGGCGGGATCATGGGCGGGTGGATGTTCCAGCATGGCGGTTTGTCGGCTGTGTTCCTTGGATGCGCCGGGCTGGCTGCCCTCTGGTTGGCCTTTGCTGTTACCATGCGCGAACCACCCTACGTGACGAGCCTGCGCTTGCCGCTGTCGCCCGAGGCGATCCGCGAAGCGGGTCTGGTCGAGCGCCTGATGGCCGTCGTAGGGGTAACAGACGCAGTCGTGGTTGCTGATGAAGCAGCCATTTACATCAAATTGGACACCGAACTATTGGATCGCACCACCCTCGAGCGCCTGGTGAACAACCCGGCCCCGACAGCGTGCGAAGCCTAGGAGAACGTTATGGCCCGTGGGGTTAACAAAGTCATATTGGTCGGCACTTGCGGCCAGGATCCCGAAGTTCGCTACCTGCCTAACGGTAACGCCGTGACTAACCTGAGTCTGGCGACCAGCGAACAGTGGACCGACAAGCAAACCGGTCAGAAGGTCGAGAAGACCGAATGGCACCGTGTATCGATGTTCGGCAAGGTTGCCGAGATCGCCGGCGAATACCTGCGTAAGGGTTCGCAGGTGTACATCGAAGGCAAGCTGCAGACCCGCGAGTGGGAAAAAGACGGTATCAAGCGTTACACCACTGAAATCGTGGTCGACATGCAAGGCACCATGCAGCTGCTGGGCGGCCGTCCACAACAGGGCGACCAGCAAGGCGGGGGCAACAACTACCAGCAGTCCGCCCCGGCTCCACGCCAGCAGGCTCCACGTCCGCAATCGGCACCGCAACAGTCTGCACCGCAGCAGTCGCGTCCAGCCCCTCAGCAGGCCGCTGCGCAGCCAGCTCCGGATTTCGACAGCTTTGATGACGATATCCCGTTCTGATCCGCAGCTTGTTCAGAACCGCAAAACAAAAAAAGCGAAGCCATATGGCTTCGCTTTTTTGTGGGCGCCGTTAAAAGGTTAACGGGACAGAGCAGTCACATTGGCCCGCGCCGAGTGCAGTTTCTTGTAGCTGTCGATCAGCCGCAGGTGCCGGTCCAGCCCCTCCAGCTTCATGCTGGTCGGCGTCAAGCCATGGAAGCGCACGCTGCCGTCCACCGAACCAATCGCCGCATCCGTTCGCTCGTCGCCAAACATCCGGCGGAAATTAGCCTCGTAGTCTTCCAGTTCCAGGTCTTCGTCGAGTTTCATTTCCAGCACGACGTTGACTGCCTGATAGAACAGGCCACGTTCAACGGTGTTGTCGTTGTACTGCAGGAACATTTCCACGGCCTCTTTCGCCTCTTCATATTGCTGCAGGGCGAGATAAATCAGCAGCTTCAACTCCAGGATCGTCAACTGACCCCAAGCGGTGTTGTCATCAAATTCGATGCCGATCAACGAAGTGATGTCGGTGTAGTCGTCCAGCTCACTTTCCACCAGGCGCTCAACCAGTGCCTGCAGTTCCTCGTCGTCCAGGCGATGCAGGTTGAGGATGTCGGCGCGGAAGAACAGCGCCTTGTTGGTGTTGTCCCAGATCAGGTCGTCCGCCGGATAGATTTCCGAGTAGTCCGGCACCAGGATGCGGCACGCCTTGGCGCCGATATGCTCGTAGACCGCCATGTACACCTGCTTGCCCATGCCGTCGAGAATGCCGAACAAGGTTTCGGCTTCTTCGGCATTCGAGTTTTCGCCCTGGCCGGAGAAGTCCCACTCGACGAATTCGTAATCCGATTTGGAACTGAAGAAGCGCCACGACACCACGCCGCTCGAGTCGATGAAGTGTTCGACGAAGTTATTCGGCTCGGTGACCGCGTGCCCTTCAAAAGTCGGCTGGGGCAAGTCGTTGAGGCCTTCGAAGCTGCGACCCTGGAGCAATTCGGTCAGGCTGCGTTCCAGTGCCACTTCCAGGCTTGGGTGGGCGCCGAACGAGGCGAACACGCCGCCGGTGCGCGGGTTCATCAGGGTCACGCACATCACCGGGAATTCACCTCCCAGGGACGCATCCTTGACCAATACGGGGAACCCTTGCTCCTCCAGGGCCTGAATACCGGCCAGGATACCCGGGTACTTCGCCAGCACGTCGGCCGGCACATCAGGCAAGGCAAATTCGCCTTCGATGATTTCGCGTTTGACCGCGCGCTCGAAGATCTCCGACAGGCATTGCACCTGGGCTTCGGCCAGGGTGTTGCCGGCACTCATGCCGTTGCTCAGGAACAGGTTCTCAATCAGGTTGGAAGGGAAGTACACCACTTCACCGTCCGAACGCCGCACGTAAGGCAGCGAGCAGATGCCACGTTCTTCATTGCCCGAGTTGGTATCGATCAGATGGGAGCCGCGCAGCTCGCAGTCGCGGTTGTAAATCTTCAGGCAGTATTCGTCGAGAATTTCAGTCGGCAGCGCGTCTTTGCGGCCAGGCTTGAACCAGCGCTCGTCCGGGTAGTGCACAAACGCGGCGTTGGCGATGTCTTCGCCCCAGAACTGATCGTTGTAGAAGAAGTTGCAGTTGAGTCGCTCGATAAACTCGCCCAGCGCCGACGCCAGCGCGCCTTCCTTGGTCGCACCCTTGCCGTTGGTAAAGCACATTGGCGAGTGCGCATCGCGGATATGCAGCGACCACACATTGGGCACGATATTGCGCCACGAGGCGATTTCGATTTTCATGCCAAGCTTCGCCAGAATGGCCGACATGTTGGCGATGGTTTGCTCCAGCGGCAGGTCCTTGCCGGCAATATAAGTGCTTGCCTGGGCGTTGGAAGCCGGCATCAGCAGCGCCTGGGCATCGGCGTCGAGGTTGTCCACTTCCTCGATCACAAACTCAGGGCCGGCCTGCACCACTTTTTTCACGGTGCAACGGTCGATGGACCGCAGGATGCCCTGGCGGTCTTTGTCGGAAATGTCGGCGGGCAGTTCGACCTGGATCTTGAAGATCTGGTTGTAACGGTTTTCCGGGTCGACAATGTTGTTCTGTGACAGCCGGATGTTGTCGGTAGGGATATTGCGGGTGCTGCAGTACAACTTTACGAAGTACGCCGCGCACAGCGCCGACGAAGCCAGGAAGTAGTCGAACGGGCCCGGTGCCGAGCCATCGCCCTTGTAGCGGATAGGTTGATCGGCCACCACCGTGAAGTCATCGAACTTGGCTTCAAGTCGAAGGTTGTCGAGAAAGTTGACCTTGATTTCCATGGGGGTTACCAGAATAGCGGGCTAGTCGATTTGGCCGCCATTATCCGGCATTTCAACGGTAAGTCTCCCCCGTCGGGCTGTTTTAGCCGGCAAAGCAAGGGCCGGCCGGAGGATTCGGCCTGGCTCTTTTCAAGGTCAGCGGCTGGCTGCGAGGAATTCGTCAGTCGAGATTACGCTGGCGTAAGCAAAGCCCAAGGCCGACATGAACGCGGCGTGAACCTGGGCGGCTGGCACTGTGACGCCGTTGAACTCCAGGTCGCGTGAGGCGCAAGCGTCGTGAATCACGGTAACGGTGTAGCCGAAGTCGGCAGCGGCGCGGGTAATGCCGTCGATGCACATGTGGCTCATGCTGCCGACCACGACCAGTTCCTTGATACCTTGTTCGTCGAGGATCGACTGCAGTTCGGTTTCACGGAACGAGTTGACGAAGTGCTTGAGCACCACCGGTTCATCGGCGCGGTTCAGAACCTTGGGGTGCAATTTCGCGCCGTCGGAGCCTGGAGTGAAGAAGGGCGCTTCGTCGGAAGTGAACTCATGGCGAATATGCACCACCGAGTCACCGGCATCGCGAAAGGCCTTGAGCAGTCGTACGGCGTTGTCGGCAGCAGCGTCGGCGCCGACCAGCGGCCACTTGCCCTGGGGAAAGTAGTCGTTTTGGATATCGACTACGATCAGTGCTTGCTTGGCCATGACTGTTTCCTCTTGAAGTGTTTGGGTGTGCAATGGAGTATCGGGTGTGGCAGGCATTCCGAGGATTGGCCGCACCGACAATAGAAGGGGGAAAACTGACAATGAGTCTGCAAAGGACCGTCGCCGAGCTGGGCGTGCTGATCTATCCAGGCGCACAGATGGCAGCGGTACATGGCTTGACGGATCTGTTCGGGGTGGCCAACCGCATTGCTGCCGAACATCAGGCTGCACAACTGCCGCTGTTGCGGGTCAGTCATTGGCAAGTGACCGGCGATCTGCCCCCGACCCGGGTATACGACAGCCATCCCGCACCTGAACAATCCCTGGTGGCGATCTTGATCCCGCCGTCGATTGCCGGTTTTACCGAGGGCCAGGCCCCGCCGTCGTTGTTCCACTGGTTGCGTGAGCAACACGCCAGTGGTGCGACCCTGGGTGGCGTTTGCGTGGGTTCGATTCTGCTGGCCGAGAGCGGTTTGCTCGACGGCCGCAGCGCCACCACACACTGGACCTCGGCCAAGGGTTTCGCCGAGCGCTATCCTGCGATCAAGCTCAAGGCCGAGACGCCGATTGTCGATGATGGCGACCTGATTACCACGGCCGGGTTGATGGCCTGGTCAGAGCTGGGCCTGCGGCTCGTCGACCGCCTGCTCGGGCCGAGCATCGCTACCGGCACCGCACGTTTTCTGGTGGTCGAGCACAGCGACAGTGCCAGCGAGTGCGGCAGCAACTTCTCACCTATTCTCAGTCATGGCGACGCGGCGATCCTCAAGGTTCAGCATTGGCTGCAAAGCACAGGCGCGACCGAGGTATCCCTGAGCGTAATGGCGCAACGCGCGGGCCTGGAAGAACGCACTTTCCTGCGTCGTTTTCGTGCCGCTACCGGGCTCAAACCGACCGAGTACTGCCAGCATCTGCGAGTCGGCAAGGCGCGGGAAATGCTTGAATTCACCAACGGCACGATCGATCACATTGCCTGGACGGTGGGGTATCAAGACCCGAGTGCGTTCCGGGCCACGTTCAGGAAAATTACCGGCCTGGCGCCGAGTGATTACCGCAGTCGCTTCGGCGTCGGCGCTGGCCAGAGTTGAACGCTCGAACAGGGGGAATGTCGGAGTGATTAACCGCAAGATTCACTGGCGGCATCCAGCAGGTGGCACCCGGCTTGATCAGAAGCCCTGACCTGCGACATCCACCAAACGCAGATTGAAGGGGGATGCATGACCCCAACAAACCGCAAGAAACTGGTCGTCGCGCACTCCGTGCGGGCCCAGGCACCTCAGCATGAGGTGGAGACCAACCGCGCGCTGGCTCGTTGGCTGGCGCAGATTCTCGGGCTCAAATTTGGTGGCAGTTACGACGCGAGCGTACACGGCGGTCGCGAGCTGTATCTATTGCCAACCCAGACGCTGGTAGGCGTGGCGGCCGCTCGGGAACTGGGGGTTAGGGGACCGGAAGATTTGTGGGGCGGCTATGTCGACCACGATTTCATCTGCACCAAGGCCATCAGCCATGGCTTATTCAGTCGCGATGCCTGTGCGCCTGAAGGCTGGTCACCGTTGTTTTCCGAGCGGGTGCGTAACGTGGTGCTGGACGGTCTGAGCGTCTTTTCCCTGGAAGACGCCCGTCCCGCAGCGGAGCATCTGTTGCAAAGCGGCCCGATCCGGTTAAAACCGGTGCACGCCTGCGCCGGTCGTGGCCAGGAGGTCGTCAAAACCCTCCAGCAATTCGACACCATTCTCGCCAGACCCGATGCCCAGTCCTTGTTCAGCGAGGGTGTGGTACTGGAGCAGGATCTGCAAAACGTCATCACCCACAGCGTCGGCCAGAGCTTCATCGGCGACCAGGTGCTCAGCTACTGCGGTGATCAGTACCTGACCGAGGATGCTCACGGCGAGCAGGTCTACGGCGGTTCAAACCTGCTGGTCGTCCGGGGTTACTACGAAGACCTGCTCGAGTTGCCGTTGGCAGAAGATGTGCGGCTGGCGATTCGCCAGGCCCAGGTGTTCGATAGCGCCGCCGACGAGGCCTACCCCGGTTTCTACGCTTCGCGGCGCAATTACGATATCGCCCAAGGCCTGGACAGCGGAGGGCAGGTGCGCAGCGGGGTGCTGGAGCAGTCCTGGCGCATGGGCGGCGCCAGCAGCGCTGAGGTAGCGGCCCTGCAGTCCTTCGTCAACGATCCGGGGATGCGCGCGATACGGGTGTCGTCGGTGGAAACCTACGTTGATCAGCCGTTGCCGGCGGACGCTATCGAGGTGTACCGCGGACCCGCGGAAAACAGTGACTTTCTTCTCAAGTACGTAACGGTCAAATCCTATGACGGCTAGAAGCGAAACCATTCAGATCGACATCGACGATGAACAGATGAGCGGGACTTTCCTGAGCCCCAAGTCGAAAGTGCCAGGCGTGCTGTTTGTGCACGGCTGGGGCGGTAGCCAGGAGCGCGACCTGGAACGGGCCATGGGCATTGCCGGGTTGGGTTGCGTGTGCCTGACCTTTGATTTGCGGGGGCACACCGGCGGCACTGGCATTCCTCTGACCCGGGTCACCCGTGAGGACAATTTGCGCGACTTGCTGGCCGCCTACGACCGGCTGCTGGCCCATCCGGCCCTGGATACTTCGGCGATTGCGGTGGTCGGCACCAGTTACGGTGGTTACCTGGCGTCGATCCTGACGTCATTGCGTCCAGTGCGCTGGTTGGCCTTGCGAGTGCCGGCGCTGTATCGCGATGAGCAGTGGCACACGCCCAAGCGCGAGCTGGACAAGACTGATTTACGTGACTATCGCAGCACGCTGATCCGCGCCGACAGTAATCGCGCGCTGCACGCGTGTTCACAGTTCACCGGGGATGTCTTGCTGGTGGAGTCGGAGACTGATGATTTTGTCCCTCATGCGACCATCATGAGTTACCGCGCGGCGTGCCAGCAGACTCACTCGCTGACCCATCGGATCATCGATGGTGCGGACCATGCCTTGAGCGAGCCGGTGTCGCAGCAGGCGTACACCTCGATCCTGGTGGACTGGATTACCGAGATGGTGGTGGGCGAACGGCTGAGTATCATTCAATCGAAGTGAGAGGTGTGGCGTTCTTGAAACCATCGCGAGCAGGCTCGCGATGGCGTCATCTGTTTCACCAAATGGCTCAACCCGGCTTCTTGGCTATCCGCAGCGACTTGGCCTTGGCTTCCACCACCAGGTACATCACCAGCGTAATCAGCAGCGGCAAAATAAAGTAGATCGCCCGATACGCCAGCAACCCCGCCACCAGGCTGCCACGCGAAGCTTCATGCTGCAGCAGCGCGACAAACACCGCCTCCAGCACCCCAAGACCGGCAGGTATGTGGGTAATCACCCCGGCGATGGCGCTGATCAGCAGTACACCCAGCACCAGTGGATAATCCAGCTTGCTCGGGAGCAAGGTGAAAATCACGGCGGCCATCAGCGACCAGTTCAGCGCGCCCAATGCCAGTTGCAAGACCGCCATGCGCAGCGACGGTAGATTGATTTCCACTCCGCGAATCGACCACTCGCGACGTTTGGAAAACTGACACGCCGCCAGATACCCTGCGCTCACCAGCAACAGCAGCACCCCGACGCCTTGCAGGGCCGTGCTGCTCAGCTTCCAGCCCGGCGGCATGCGCACCAGTCCACTGCTGAACACCGCACCGGCAATCACCATATAGCCGAACCAGTTGGTCGCCAGGCTGAGGCCGAGGATCTTGGCGATGTTCGCCTTGCTCACGCCCAGGCGCGAATACAGGCGATAGCGCATGGCGATGCCGCCGACCCAGGCGCTGAGATTGAGGTTAAACGCATAGCTGATGATGCCCACCGGAAGGATCTGTTTCCAGGTCAGGTCCTGGCGTATGTAGGTGCGACCAATCAAGTCGAAACAGGCGTATACCAGAAAGCTCACCAGCGTCAGCCCTGAAGCAATGATCAAAGTGCGTACTTTGAAGTCCGCCAGGGTGTCGAATACTTCATTCCATTCGATGCGGCGGGCGAGCATCGTGAACAGCACGATCAGCGCCAGGAAAAACAGCATCGTCAGTGGCCGTTTCCAGCGACTCCAGCGGGATTTTCCCGGGCTCTCGGCGTGCGGCGCCGACTGTGTTTCAGCGCTGCTCATGGCGATCACTCCCGGTCGAATGGGTAAACAGTTTCAGGCGCGGCTTATGGGCCGGTAACCAACCGGCCCATGCAGGGAAGTGGCGCAGAAAGTGGAACACCAGAAAGCCCACGGTCATGTGCCAAATCCGCCCGCGTGGAGATTTCTCTACGGACATGGCCTTGCAGTGATTGTTGCTCAGGTCTTCAAGGCGCTCGAACAGTTGGCGATTGAAGGTGCGATCGCGAATCAGCACATTGGCTTCAAGATTCATCGACAGGCTCAGCGGGTCCAGGTTGCTCGAACCAACGGTGCTCCAGTCCTCATCCACCAGCGCCACTTTGCCGTGCAGCGGGCGTTGGCAGTACTCGTGAATCTGCACGCCGGACTTGAGCAGGTAGTCGTACGTCATGCGTGCAGCCAGCTTGGCGACCAGCATGTCCGGCTGGCCTTGCAGGATCAGTTTGACTTCCACGCCCCGGCGGGCCGCATTGCGGATCTCGCGCAGCAGGCGATAGCCCGGGAAGAAATAGGCGTTGGCGATCACCACCCGGCGCTGGGCACTGCGCAGCACCTGCCGATAGACCTCTTCAATATCGGTGCGATGGTCACCGTTATCGCGATACACCAGGCGCACCTGGCCATCGTGGTCGGTGAACGCCAGTTCCGAGCGCCGCTGCCGACGACGCTGCCACCAGTACTTGGCGCGGCCAGGGCGACCACTTTGCAGCAGGGCAAAGTGATGGATATCCGCCACTGCCGGCCCCTGGATCTCCACGGAATAATCCTGCTTGGCCTCAGGGCCGAAATCGAGCAGGTGATCGCCGGAAAAGTTGATGCCGCCGATAAATGCAATCGTGCCGTCCACCACCACAATCTTGCGGTGCAACCGGCGGAACCAGTTGGTGCGTACGCCAAGGCGCTTGGGGGCCGGGTCGAATATCTGCAGGTGCACACCGGCTTCGCTCAGCGCCGTGAGATAGCCCGTGCTGAGTTCGCCGCAGCCAAAACCATCGAGGCTGGCAGTGACGCGCACCCCGCGTCTGGCGGCGTCGACCAGCACTTCCTGCAATTCGTTACCGACCTTGTCTTCAAAGACGATGAACGTTTCCAGGAGGATTTCCGTCTTGGCCTGGCGCATCGCCTCGAACACCCTGGGGAAATATTCCTCACCGTTTTCCAGCAGTTCCACACGATTATTGCCTTGCCAGCCGTACTCGACATCAACGGCTGCAGGCTCGCGCACCGGGGGGACGGAAACGCTGTCCAGCGTGGTTTTATCCATCGACGGGATACTCATAGCTCGATCTCCACCGATAGCGGTGCGTGGTCGGAAAGATGGGACCAGGGCCGTGCAGCCAATACCTGCGGACGGCTGGCCTTGAGGTTGCGGACATAAATGCGGTCAAGGCGCAGGACCGGCAGGCGAGCCGGAAAGCTGCGCGCGGGCTTGCCATGATGCTCGGCGAACACTTCGCGCAAACCGCACGGCTTGAGCAGCCCATCGGCGCGCTGGCGCCAGTCATTGAAATCGCCGGCGACTATCACCGGCGCATCCTTGGGCAGCTCTTCCAGACGCCGGGCCAGCAGGCCCAGTTGTTCGTTGCGGTGGGCCTCGTGCAGGCCCAGGTGGACGCAGATCGCATGCACCTCCGGACCGTCGCCCGGCAGGCGTAGCACGCAGTGCAAAATTCCGCGGTTTTCATGGCCGCTGATGGACACGTCGAGATTGTCATGGCGGATGATCTGGAATTTCGACAGCAGCGCATTACCGTGATCGCCCGCGGGGTAGACCGCGTTGCGGCCATAGGCAAATTGTGGCCACAGGCTGTCGGCGAGGAATTCGTACTGCGGCATCGTCGGCCAGTTGTCGTAGCGCTGGGGATGTCGCTCGTGGGTGCCGTGGACTTCCTGCAAAAACACCACGTCGGCGGACACGGCGCGCACCGCTTCGCGTAACTCGGGCAGGATGAAACGCCGGTTGAGCGCGGTGAAACCCTTGTGAGTGTTCACCGTCAGCACGGTGAAACGCCGCACGGCCGCGAGGGGTTGCAATTGTTCTGGTGCCTCGGGCTGTTCAGACATGCTCATGACAGCACTCCTTCGGCTGCGGGCTCGCCGGGGGTAGTGGCCAGACGGTCTGCAAGATGGAAGCGCTCCAGCAGCCTACGCGCATCAAACGGCGCGCGAACCTTGATGTCGTTATCGAAATAGCAGAACACTTCACGGGACTTGCGCGGCTGGGGTTTGAGCCGCGGAGCGATCAGCTGTGGATCCGCAGGTTGCTGCCCATGGTTCCAGGCATCGATCCGGTCGCCCCAGCGTTTCAGCGCCTGGGCCGTGTAGCCGCTGGCATACAGTTCTTCGGCCCCGTGCAGGCGCAAGTAGACAAAATTGCTGGTGATGTCTTCGCGATAGGGCCATTTTCCCGCCGTGTCGGCGATCACCAGTGCCACGTTGTAGCGCTTGAGCAAGCGCACGAACGCCGGGTCGACGAAACTATCGTTACGGATTTCCACGGCATGGCGCAGCGGTCGTTTCCTGTAGGCCTTGATACTGGCATGCCCCGGTACATGGGAATCGTGCTGGCGGGCGAGGGCGGCGGCCTGCTGGGTGTTGTGGGGAAGCTGTTCGAGAAAGCTTTCGAACAATTCGGCATCGAATTTGAAGTTGGGCGGGAATTGCCAGAGGACCGGCCCCAGCTTTTCCTTGAGTTCCAGCACCCCGGAGGCGAAGAAATTGGCCAGGGGCTTATGCACGTCGCGCAAGCGTTTGACGTGGGTGATGAACCGTGGGGCTTTGACGCTGAAGACGAAATCCGCCGGGGTTTGGGCGTACCACTCGGCATACCGCTGCGGACGTTGCAACGCGTAGAACGATCCATTGATTTCGATGCTGTTGACCGCCCTCGACGCGAACTGCAATTCGCGTTTCTGGGTCAACCCCTTTGGGTAGAAATCCCCCCTCCAGGGCAAGTAGCGCCAGCCTGAAATACCAATATGAATCCCCGCCATGTCGCCTCCCGTCTTGTGGTCCTCGGTTTACCCCGTTCCATTGCTGACTGCGGGGCGATAGAGAAAGTTTCGAGCGGGCTACGGACGGTATCTCCCGTGGATAAGCGGCGAGGAGAGGGTTTTGCCAGTTATTGATGGGGCACTGCTGCCGCTATCTCGCGGCCAAAACCGAACTTGCACGGGATTTGTCGATCAGTTCCTCACAGATGCGTTTTCGAGGAGCTCCGCGTTTTGCTCAAGTTCAGGACCGCGATACTACTGGGGGCGTTGCTGATTTTTGCCAGCAACGCATTACAAGCCGCCGCGTTGCCGGGCCTTCCAGCCGCTGCCGAAGAGCCGGCCACGCCGGAGCCGCTGGTGCAGGGCGGTTTGCTCGGTGCCATCAGTTCCAGCATCGATAACGTGCAGGACAAACTCGACCTCAACGAAGACCTGGTGGACGCCTGGCGTTTGCGAGCTGATCGGGCAGCGGACGAAGTCGACAAGCTGGTCAACCAGCCCTCGGCGCGCTCGCCCATGAGCATCGTGGGTGACTTCCTGTTGTTGTCCGGGGTCTGGCTGGGCGCCTTTGCCTTGCTCACGGTGCTCGGTGGCCTGCTGGCCAAGCGGCTGAACCAGGGTCGCTGGCTGGGTACCCGCCAGCGCAGTCAGGACCTGCTCAGCTACGTATTGCCCTACACATTGCCCGCGATTATGTGTCTGCCGCTGACGCTGTCCATCAGCCATTTCCTGCCAGCCTCGGTAGGCCGGGCGTTGGCGCTGTGCTTTGCCTACGCCACCAGCAGCGGGATATTTTCCACTTCGATGCTGCTGTGTGTGATCGTCATGTTCAACACCGGGCACAAGCGTGCGGCGGTGCAGATCATCCGCGACTACTGTCCCAAGCCTCTATTCCTGATCGGCTTCCTCGCCGCGCTGAGTGACGCACTGACCAGCCCGCAGATCGCCCGGCAACTGGGCGGCAATATCACCAGCAGCATCGCGGTGTTCACCGGGCTGTTTGCGTCGATCATCTTTGGCTTGCTGGTGATCCGCCTGCGTCGTCCGGTGGCTCACCTGATTCGCAACCGACCCCTGGCGCAACGGCTCAAGCAGCCATCGCTGCAGGAGTCCCTGCGAATTTTCTCCGGACTCTGGTACTGGCCGATCCTGCTGATGGTCATGGTGTCAGCGATCAATTTGATCGGGGTGGGGGAGGATAATCAGAAAGCCCTGCGCTGTGCGTTGTTCACCACCATCCTGCTGATCGCCACGGTATTTCTCAGCACGGTATTCCAGCACCTGTTCAAGTCGCGAAAAGCCGAGGCGCTGCAGCGCAGCAGCGCTTACAAGGAGCGTTTTCTCTGCCTGCTGCACGCACTGGTGCGGATTGTGATGGCAGTGGCTTTTATCGAGATTCTGGGCCGGATCTGGGGAGTTTCGCTGTTCGAATTTGCCGAACGCAACTCGATCGGGCGGGCGATCAGCGACTCGCTGAGCCGCATCGGCCTGATCTTCCTGGTGACCTGGCTGTTCTGGGTGGTGCTCGACACGGCCATTCAGGAGGCCCTGAAGCCGCCCGTCAACAAGCGCTCATCGGCGCGTCAGCCCAGCACCCGGGTGAAAACCATCCTGCCGCTGCTGCGCAATGCGATGAAGATCATCCTGGTGGTGATCTGCGCGATTACTACCATGGCCAACCTGGGGATCAACGTGGCGCCACTGCTTGCCGGTGCCGGGGTGGTCGGTCTGGCGATCGGTTTCGGCTCCCAGCAGCTGGTGCAAGACGTGATCACGGGCCTGTTCATTATTATCGAAGACACGCTATCGATCGGCGACTGGGTGGTGCTCGACTCGGGCCACGCCGGCACTGTCGAGGGCCTGACCATTCGCACCTTGCGCCTGCGCGATGGCAAAGGCTTCGTGCACTCGGTGCCGTTCGGCCAGATCAAGGCGGTTACCAATCAATCTCGGCAGTTCGCCTATGCGTTTTTCTCGGTGCAGTTCACGTATGACACCGATGTTGATAAGGCCATCGAGCTGATCCGCGAGGCCGGGGAGTCGATCCGCGAAGATGCGTTCCTCAAGTACAACCTGCAGGGGCCGCTTGACGTGTTTGGTGTCGACAAGATGGACCTCAATGGCGTGGTGCTGACCGCACAGTTCCGCACGGTATCGGGTGGGCAATATGCGGTGAGCCGGGCGTTCAACCAACGCTTGAAAAAGCTTGTGGATAACAGCCCTTGGGTGCATTTCGCGCAGACTTATCCACAGCAGGTTTTGTTGCCCAAGCGGCAGGGTGACGAGGTTCTGGAGGATGGGCAGGCTCCACAGCATGGGGCTGTTTTGCTGCCGGATCCGCCGCGTTCGCAGTGATTTTCGGTGTGGGTCACACCGCTATCGCGAGCAGAAAATTTGTAACCCACGATCAACCCTGTGGGAGCGGGCTTGCCCGCGAAGGGGCCATCGGCAACAGCACAATCCACGCAAATACACTTTACGGGTGACGGTTGCGTACTAAACCCGCAAAATGCAACGATTCCGGCAATTATCAATGGCATCACCCTGGGTGCTGTCTAACAGCCATCGTTCCAATCAGACTGGGCCTGCTGACTCTATGCGAATGCGCCTTATGTTACTGGGCGGCGGAAATGCCCTTGGGCAGGCGCTGATTCGCCTCGGTGCGGAGGAAGACATCGGCTTCCTCGCCCCCCGCCCGCCGCAAGACGGCTGGGATGCCGCGAGCCTGACGCAATTGCTCGACGACACCCGCCCGGACGCGCTGATCAACCTTGCGTACTACTTCGACTGGTTCCAGGCCGAGGCGGTCAGCGAGCAGCGTCTGGCCGGGCAGGAGCGCGCAGTCGAGCGCCTGGCCGAATTGTGCCAGCACCACAATATCGTCCTGCTGCAACCGTCGAGCTATCGGGTGTTCGACGGTTCCCGCGCGACGGCCTACAGCGAAAAAGACGAGCCGGTGCCCTTGGGCCTGCGTGGTCAGGCCCTGTGGCGCATCGAGCAAAGCGTGCGGGCCACTTGCCCGCAGCATGTGCTGCTGCGCTTCGGCTGGCTGCTCGATGACAGCGCCGATGGCGCCCTGGGGCGTTTCCTGGCTCGTGCCGAGCAGCCAGAAGAACTGCTGATGGCTGATGATCGCCGAGGCAATCCGACGCCGGTCGACGATGCCGCCCGGGTGATTATTTCGGTGCTCAAGCAACTTGATTGTGCAGCGCCGCTGTGGGGCACCTACCATTACGCAGGGCATGAGGCCACTACGCCGCTGGCACTGGGGCAGGCTATCCTGACCGAAGCGCGCAACCTGCACCCGCTGGCCATCGAAGCACCGACCGCCCAGGCTCACGCCGCGCGCCCTGACGCTGCCGACGAGCCGCAGCATGCAGTGCTGGCCTGCAAGAAAATTCTGCACACGTTCGGGATCAAGCCGCGTGCCTGGCGCGCGGCACTCCCGAGCCTACTGGACAGGTTCTATCGCCATGGCTGACGGCCCAGTTCTCATCACCGGCGGTGCCGGTTTCATCGGCTCGCACCTGACCGATGCCTTGCTCGCCAAGGGCCATTCGGTGCGCATTCTCGACGACCTGTCCACCGGCAAGCGCAGCAACCTGCCGCTGGACAATCCCAAGGTTGAGCTGATTCTCGGTGATGTCGCCGATGCAGCGCTGGTGGCGCGCACGATGGTCGGCTGCAGCGCCGTGGCACACCTGGCGGCGGTCGCTTCGGTCCAGGCGTCGGTGGATGATCCGGTCAGAACCCACCAGAGCAATTTCGTAGCTTCGTTGAATGTGTGCGAAGCCATGCGCCAGGCCGGAGTCAAACGCGTGTTGTTTGCCTCCAGCGCGGCGGTCTACGGCAACAACGGTGAAGGCGAGTCGATCGACGAAGAAACGCCCAAATCGCCGTTGACGCCCTATGCCTCGGACAAACTGGCCAGCGAGCACTATTTTGACTTCTACCGGCGACAGCATGGCCTGGAACCGGTGGTCTTCCGTTTCTTCAACATCTACGGCCCGCGCCAGGATCCGTCCTCGCCGTACTCCGGGGTGATCAGCATCTTCAGCGAGCGGGCGCAGAAAGGCTTGCCGATCACCGTGTTTGGCGATGGCGAGCAGACTCGGGATTTTGTTTACGTTGAAGACCTCGTCGACCTGCTGGTGCAGGCCATCGAGAAGCCGCAGGTCGAGGTGGGCGCGATCAATGTTGGCTGGAACCAGGCGACTACACTCAAGCAGATGCTGCAGGCGCTGGAAGTGGTGGTGGGTCAGTTGCCGCCGGTGAGCTACGCACCGGCGCGCTCCGGAGATATTCGTCATTCACGGGCGAACAATCGACGGCTGCTGGAGCGGTTTACCTACCCGGAGCAGACGCCGATGAGCGTGGGGTTGGCGCGGTTGTTGGGGCGCTGAGTCCTGCTGCAATGAAAAAGGCGCCTTCAAAGAGGGCGCCTTTTTCGTTTCTGGACGGGTGTTGACCTTGCTCGCGACAGCGTTCCGACCCAAGCGGTTTAGAACTTGTAACCCAGGCCAACCATGTAGATGAACGGATCCACATCCACGTCGACCTTGGCCCGGGTGCCCGGTGCCACTGCGTTGTTTTCCACGGTGGCGGTGGTGTCGATGTCGATGTAGCGCACCTGCGCGTTGAGCATGATGTTGTCGGTGATCATGTAGTCGGCACCCACCTGGAACGCCATGCCCCAGGAGTTTTCCGCCTTGAAGTTGCTGAAACCGTTGGCGCTGGCTTCACTGCCCACGTGTTCGTCGTAGATCCAGGTGTAGTTGATGCCGGCACCCACATACGGCTGGAATAGCGACTTGTGATCCAGCGGGTAGTACACCACGCTCAGCGTCGGCGGCAGGTGTTTGAGCGAACCGAGTTTGCCGTTGGCCGCGCCCAGGGCGGTGCCTTTGATCTTCACGTCGTGCTCGAACGGGGAGGCGGCGAGCAATTCGATACCCCAGTGGCTGTCGATCATGTACGCGAAGTTCAAACCCAGCTGCGTGTCGCTGCTCATGGTCGCCTTGCCACCCAGGTCGGCCCCGGCCAGTGGGCCCTGGTCGACCTTGACGCTGGAGCTGTCGGCTGTCGGGTTGACGGTGATAGCGCCAGCGCGAACGATGATATCGCCAGCGTCGTGGGCATGGGCGAGCGGGGCTGCGAGCGCGAGGGCAAACAGCGAAGCGCAGAGCGCGGACTTGTGCATGAGGGCTCCAAAGGACGTTAAAAATTTTCGATGTCCAATGGTAAGGCGGCTAACAATCAGGTCTTTTGATTCAGCTCAATGAAACAGTGAAGGGGTGGTTTTTCGTGGAACCTTTGAAGGCCCCATCGCTGGCAAGCCAGCTCCCACAGTGATCGAGTCGTTCACACTTTTTGTGTCACCGACGAAACCTGTGGGGGCTGGCTTGCCAGCGATGGGGCCCTTACAAACAGCCTAAAATTACCAGGGTCTACTCCGGCAGCTCATACGCATAAATCTTGTCCGCCTCCATCTGATACCCCGCATCCGCCAGTTCGCTGGTCGACGCCTTCACCTGCATCGCACCCTCGATCCAGTAAGGCTGATACAGCTCCTCCAGCTTCACGCCCAACTCGCTTTTCACATGCACGATCTGGTTCGACGGCGGTGGCGGTACGTGGATGCAGGCGCCGAAATACGGCACCAGCAGAAACTCCGTGGTGCGCCCTTCCTCACTCACTTCCAGTGGCACAATGTACCCCGGCAGGCGAATGTTCTGGCCGTCGAGTCCCTGCACCACGGGGGCATTGGGCATGTCCTGCTTCGCCGCTGGTGCCGATTCGGCCGACAGCGCACTGCTCATCTGCGACAGGTCATGCAGCGGCGTCATGTCCGGCACTTCCGGTGCTGCGTCCGGGGGGATCATCTCCGACCAGGTCAGGTCCTTGGGCTGGGCTGCCCACAGCGGCAGGGCGAACAGCATCAACAGCGCGAGCAGGACGCGGGGCATCTTCGACTTCCTCATAAACGGATCGACAGGCCATCGGCAAGGGATTGGCGATACGCACGCCAGGCCGGCACGCTGCCCATCAGTAACGCAGCGCACAGGATGCCACCGAGCAGCGTCCATTCATATTCACTTGGCCACGCCAACGGTAAATACAACCCGTAGTTGGCCTGCACGTAACCCTGGGCGCCTGCGATACACACGTACAACAGGGCCACGCCGGCAATCACCCCGGACAACGCCAGGGCAAACGCCTCCAGCACCAGCAGCGAGGCGATATGCCACGGGCGAGCGCCGACCGAACGCAGAATCGCCATCTCCCGCCGGCGTTCGTTGAGGCTGGTGAGAATCGCCGTGAGCATGCCGATCAACCCGGTCAGTACCACGAACAGCGACACCACGAACAAGGCTTTTTCCGCTGTGCTCATCAGGCTCCACAATTCCTGCAGGGCGACGCCGGGCAGGATGGCAAGCATCGGCTCACCGCGAAATTCATTGATCTCACGCTGCAGGGCGAAGGTGGAAATCTTGCTGTTCAGGCCCAGCATGAAGGCGGTGATCGCCTGCGGCGTCAGGTCCATGTTGCGCGCCTGATCGGCACTGATGCGCCCATTACCCCGGGCCGGCACGCCGTTGTGCCAGTCGACGTGAATCGCTTCCATGCCACCCAGGCTGATGTGCAGCGTGCGGTCCACGGGCGTACCCGTGCGTTTGAGGACGCCGACCACAGTGAATGGTTTGTCGTCGTGCTTGACCAGGCTGATCACCGCGACGCCGTGGGCCAGGACCAGTTTGTCGCCGAGTTTGTAGTGCAGCGCATCGGCCACCTCGGCGCCGAGTACCACTTCGAACGGATCGGTGGCGAATGCGCGACCGTCGGCCAGTTTCAGGTGCTGCTGGCGGCCGTATTGATAGTGCTCGAAGTACGCCTCGGTGGTGCCCATCACCCGGTAACCGCGATGGGAGTCGCCGAGGGACATCGGGATGGCCCACTTCACTTTCGGGTTGTTGGCGAAGTGCTCGAAGCTGTCCCAGCGGATGTTGTTGGTGGCATTGCCGATGCGAAACACCGAGTACAGCAGCAGATTCACCGAACCGGAGCGTGCGCCGACGATGAGGTCGGTGCCACTGATGGTGCTGGCGAAACTGGCCTTGGCTTCGGTACGAACCCGTTCCACGGCCAGCAGCAGGCAGACCGACAAGGCGATGGCGAATGCAGTCAGGATCGCAGTAAAGCGACGATTAGCCAGGCTGGCCATGGCTAGACGAAACAGATACATCTCAAACCTCTTCGGACGTGGCGGCGCGGTTGAGTTCGGCCAGGGACAGATGGCGGTCGAACAGCGGCGCCAGGCTCTGGTCGTGGCTGACGAACAACAGGCTCGATCCGGCTTCGCGGCATTCGGCAAACAGCAGGCGGATGAAGTTTTCCCGGGCGTCGTAGTCCAGCGCCGAAGTCGGCTCGTCGGCGATCACCAGTTCAGGCTGGCCGATCAGCGCTCGGGCGGCGGCTACTCGCTGTTGCTGACCGATGGAAAGGGAGTCGGCGCGTCGGCTCAACAGGTTCTGATCTTTCAGGCCCAAGTGGGCAAGCAGGGTGACGGCAGCCTGGTCGACGCTGCCGTGACGCTGGATTGCCCGTTCGGCGCGCAACCTGGAGAAATGGCAGGGCAACTCGACGTTCTCGCGCACCGAGAGGAATGGCAGCAGGTTGAACTGCTGGAAAATATAGCCGGTGTGATCGACGCGAAACGTGTCGCGCGCACCGGCGGACAGCTCGGTCAGCTCCTGGCCAAGCAGGCGGATGCTGCCGCGATCGGGCTTCTGCACGCCGCCGAGCAGCCCCAGCAGAGTGGTCTTGCCGCTGCCACTGGGCCCCTTGAGAAACAAGCTCTCGCCGGCTTCCAGGCGAAACGCCGGGATGTCGAGCAAGGGCGGATGACCGGGCCAGCTGAAGCCCAGGTTTGACAGTTCGATGAGAGGTTGAGTCATAACACCGGTTTCGTGAGCGTGAATGCCCCCGTAGGAGCTGCCGAGTGCAACGAGGCTGCGATCTTTTGATTTTTCAAAGCAAGATCAAAAGATCGCAGCCTCGTTGCACTCGGCAGCTCCTACAGGACTCGGGGTGGATTCAGAATTTCAGGGCAGCGGCCTTGGCCGTCACTTCAACGCCCTGCTGGCCGCTCGGGCCGATCAGTTGTACCTGAATTTTCTGGGTGGCCGGAAAGGTATTGAAGATATTCGCCAGGTCCAGGGACTTCAGCGCTGCCGGTGTCGAACAGGTGAAGTGGTAATGGGCGTGAATTTCGCTGTGATCGTGGTGATGCTCGCCCTTGGACGTCGCTTCGTGATCATCCTCGGCGTCCGGTTTGTCACCGAACAGCGGGCTTTCCAGCGCTTGACTGGTTGCCACACAGCCGGCAGCGGCTGGCAGGCTGAACAGGGCCAGGGGCTTTTCCAGCGCGGCCCGGGCAGCGGCGACCCTGGCTTTGTCGGCGTCGGTGGTGGCCTGGTGTTCGAAACCCACCAGGTTCATTGCCGGGCTTTGCAGTTCCAACTCCAGCGTCTGACCGTCCAGGGCCGCGTTCAAGCGGCCGACGCCATGCTCATGGGCCTCCAGGCTGCCATGCTCTTCGTTATGTTCATGGTCGTGATCATGTTCATGGGCTTGAGCGGCGTAAGCATCGGCCAGCGGCAACAGGGCGAATGGCAAAGCGAGCAACAGTCGACGCATGGGGACTCTCCGGGCGGAAGGTAACTAAATGTTATGTGATCTTATAACGTATGCAGAGTTTGACTGCCTGCTTGGCGTTGCACAAGTCCCGTGGGAGCATGCGCAGAAGAAAAATGCGGGAGCAGACTCATGTTGCGTATACGCGGAAGCATCGGCGCCTGGCCGGTGGATTTGACATTGGAGATGGACGACGCGGATTGGGCGCGGCTTGGCGCGCAGTTGCAGGTCGCTCCGGTAGACGCCAGCGCTACGCCTGCGGCGAAACCGGTCACCCAGGACGATGCGCTGTGGCAGGTCGCCAAGGATCTGTTGCGCCAGGCCGGGCAGTTGAGCGGGCCGGATTTGCTGGAGCAGCTGGAAGGGCTCACTGGCAGCGCGGCAGCGGGCAAGCGCTTGCTGGTGCGCTTGCGCCATTGTGCGGACGTGAAGGTGGTCAGCGGCGCAGATACGCCGCTTTACAGCTGGGTCGATTGAATATCGCCGCCTCGCTTCGCTCGACAGCTCCTACAAGAAATCTTGTGCACCCGTAGGAGCTGTCGAGTGAAACGAGGCTGCGATCTTGTGCGTCTTCAATAAAGAGCAGCAAACAACTTGCGACGGTACGTGGTCACCAGCGGGTGATCGTTGCCCAGCAGCTCGAAGACTTGCAACAAGGTCTTGTGCGGCAGGCCTTCGTTGTAGCTGCGATTGCGGATGAACAGCTTGAGCAATCCGTCCAGCGCCGCATCGTATTGCTGACGGGCCAATTGCTGGACGGCCAGTTGATAGACGGCCTCGTCGTCCAGAGGGTTCTTCGCCAGGCGCGCCTTCAGGTCTGCGGCATCCGGCAGGTCCTTGGCCTGGCCGAGGAACTGGATCTGCGCCTTGGCACCGGCCAGGGCGGCTTTGTGTTCGTCGCTCTTGACCGAGTCGAGTACCGATTGCGCATCAGCCAGCTCGCCACGTTCAGTCAGGCAGCGGGCGTAGAGAATCAGCGCCTTGGCGTTGGTATTGTCCTCACCCAGCAGCTCCTTGAGCACGGCTTCGGCATCGGCGAAGCGGCTGTCGTCGAACAACGCCTGAGCCTGTTCGAACGGATCGGCGGCGGCCGGCGGTGGCATCTGCACATGCGGCTCGAGCATGGTGCGTACGGCTGACTCCGGCTGCGCGCCGGCAAAGCCGTCCACCGGCTGGCCGTCCTTGAACAGCACCACGGTCGGCAGGCTGCGAATGCCAAAGCGGGCGACGATGTCCTGCTCCAGATCGCAGTTGACCTTGGCCAGCAACAGCTCGCCCTGATAGCTCTCGGCGATGGTCTGCAGCATCGGCATCAGCACTTTGCACGGCGCGCACCATTCGGCCCAGAAATCCACCAGGACGGGTTTGTGGAATGAGTTCTCGATCACCGACTGGTCGAAATCGGCGGTGGTGGCGTCGAAGATGTACGGCGTTTCCTGACTCATGGGGGATCTCGTAAAAGCGTGAATGGGGCCACTATAAGGCTTGGCGGGGGGTGGCCGGAAGCGGGGTGTGACCGGGAGAGTTGTATCGCCTGATCTGACGCTTCGCCAGCAGGCTGGCTCCCACCATGGAATGCGGTCAACTGTGGGAGCCAGCCTGCTGGCGATGGCGTCAGACAGGGCGCAGCGCGTGGTAGAGACTCACATGCCGAAACTCTTCCGGTTCGGCCAGATCCGGCAAGGTCATCGCTTCCAGCATCTCGATGCGCCGATACAACCGATGGCGAAAATCCCTCACCCGCGAATCCGCCACCAGCGCCTCGCGCCCACGACTCAGGAATTCATCGAGTAATGGCAGGTTCGCCCGGTCGTACAGGACGTCGGCCACCAGGATCAGGTCGAACCGGTCTGCTTCGGCGAAGAAATCTGTCGAATAGGCAAGGTGCACATCATTGAGCTCGGCATTCGCCCGGCACGCTGCGATCGCCAGCGGGTCGAGATCGCAGGCCACCACTTCCAGGGCCCCGGCCTTGACCGCAGCAATGCCCGCCACCCCGGAACCGGCACCGAAGTCCAGCACCCGTTTGCCGGCGACCCACTGCGGGTGTTCGGCGAGGTAGCGCGCCACCGCCAGGCCACTGGCCCAGCAGAAACTCCAGTACGGCGGCTCATGCAGGATCCGCCGGGTTTCCTCCGGGCTGAAGGCGCGGTCCATGTTGTCGCCGTCGATCAGCCAGAGCTTTAGCTGTGTTCCGGGCAACGCCACAGGCACCAGCTGCGCATCACCCAGCAATTGCCCCAGCGACTGCTGCAGGTCGAGCGGTGCAATCATGGTGCTTTGATAAATTGCAGCTGACCCATGGCCTGGGTCGTCGGTTGGGTAATGACCTGCGACGGCAGATGCAGAATCAGCTGCCCCGACTGGCTGGCGCGGCCACGCAGTTCAACCCGCTGGCCCGCCGGAAAGGATTCCGGGTTGAACCGCAGGTGGAACGGCAGGACCTGATTGGTACCAATCAGGCTGGAACTGGCGAGCAACTGCTGTGGGCGGTCCTTGTCGTCGATTACCAGCAACGCCAGTTCGACTTCGGCGCCGGCCGGTACGCCTTGCAGCGTGCCGCTCAGTTCGCGCTGGTAAGCGGGCAGTGGACCAAGCTGGGCCGACTCCCGGGCTTTTTTCTGCGCCTGTTGCGGTGCGGGGCCCGGGGTCGGCGGTTGCGGCTTGGGCGCATCAGTGCCGCAGGCCACCAGCAGGCTGAGAAGGCTGAGTAAAACGAGCGGTTTTAGTGGCATTTGCGGCTCCAGCAGGGTGAAATCCATGGATCGTTCGATATAGCCAGTCTGTATACCGCAAACCCTATGGCTTGTCTTGCCACGGGGATGCGCTACCATGGCCCTCCCTTTTTTTGTTGCCTGCCACCATGCACTGTCCCTTCTGCGGTGCCAACGACACCAAGGTCATCGACTCGCGTCTGGTCGCCGAGGGCGAACAGGTGCGCCGCCGGCGTGAATGCCTGGCCTGCGGCGAACGTTTCACGACGTTCGAGACGGCTGAACTGGTGTTGCCGCGCCTGATCAAAACCGACGGCAGTCGTCAGCCGTTCGACGAAGAAAAACTCCGCGCCGGCATGCAGCGTGCCCTCGAAAAGCGTCCGGTGAGTGTCGAACGCCTCGAATCGTCGCTGGTGCACATCAAACACAAATTGCGAGCCACCGGCGAACGTGAGGTCAAGTCTCTCGTGGTCGGTGAACTGGTGATGGCCGAGCTGCAAAAGCTCGACGAAGTCGCCTACATTCGTTTCGCCTCCGTGTATCGACGCTTCCAGGACCTCAATGAGTTCCGCGAAGAGATCGATCGCCTGGCCCGTGAGCCGGTGAAAGAATGAGCACATCCGCAGAGCAAGCCGTCCTCGACGCCCACTACATGGCCCGCGCCCTGGAACTGGCGCGCAAAGGTCACTACACCACCCACCCCAACCCGCGGGTCGGCTGTGTGATCGTGCGCGACGGGCAAATTGTCGGCGAAGGCTGGCACGAGCGCACCGGCGAGCCTCACGCCGAAGTCCACGCCTTGCGCGCCGCTGGCGACAAGGCCCGAGGCGCCACCGCCTACGTCACGCTCGAACCGTGCAGCCACCACGGCCGTACGCCGCCCTGCGCCGATGCGCTGGTGCATGCGGGCCTGGCCAGGGTCGTTGCGGCCATGCAGGACCCGAACCCGGCGGTTGCCGGTCGCGGCATGCAGCGTCTGTCTCAAGCCGGTATTGCCACTGAAAGCGGCGTGCTCGAAGGCGAGGCGCGCAAGCTCAACGAAGGCTTTCTCAAACGCATGGAACACGGCTTGCCGTTCGTGCGGGTCAAGCTGGCGATGAGCCTCGACGGTCGCACGGCGATGGAAAGCGGCGAAAGCCAATGGATTACCGGCCCGGCAGCGCGTTCGGCGGTACAACGCCTGCGTGCCCAGGCCAGCGTGGTGCTGACTGGCGCCGACACGGTGCTGGCCGATAATGCCCGCTTGACCGTGCGCGCCGATGAGCTGGGCCTGGATGCCGAGCAAACCGCGCTGGCCATGAGCCGGCCGCCGTTGCGCGTGTTGATCGACGGGCGTCTGCGAGTGCCGCTGGACGCGCCGTTCTTCAAGGCCGGCCCGGCGCTTGTCGCTACGTGCATGGCGATCGAAGAGCAATATGCCAATGGCCCGGAGTGCTTGATCGTTGCGGGCGAGGATGGCTTGGTCGACCTGCGCAAGCTGCTGGTCGAACTGGCTGCCCGTGGGGTCAACGAAGTGCTGGTGGAAGCGGGGCCGCGTCTGGCCGGAGCTTTCGCGCAACAGGGGCTGGTGGACGAGTTCCAGATTTTCATCGCTGGCAAGTTCCTTGGTTCCTCGGCACGCCCCCTGCTGGATTGGCCACTGGCGCAGATGAAAGACGCGCCAGCACTCAAAATCACCGAAATTCGTGCGGTTGGCGATGACTGGCGGGTCACTGCCATTCCTGTGCCAGCAGCGAGCGTATAATTCCCGGCCATCGCTACAACGCTGGCCCGTTCTCGAGGAGGACTCCATGTTTACCGGCATCATCGAATCCATCGGCAGTATTCGTGCATTGACCCCAAAAGGCGGAGATGTGCGGGTTCACGTAGAAACCGGCAAGCTCGATTTGAGCGACGTCAAGCTGGGTGACAGCATCGCGGTCAATGGCGTGTGCCTGACCGCAGTTGAGCTGCCAGGCAATGGTTTTGCCGCCGACGTCAGTCGCGAAACCCTCGACTGCACCGCCATGAACGACCTCAAAAGCGGCAGCCCGGTCAATCTGGAAAAAGCCCTGACCCCGACCACCCGCCTTGGCGGTCATCTGGTCAGCGGTCACGTCGACGGCGTCGGCGAAGTGGTTGCACGCACCGAAAACGCCCGTGCCGTGGAGTTTCGCATCCGCGCCCCGAAGGAACTGGCCAAGTACATCGCCCATAAAGGCTCGATCACCGTCGACGGCACCAGCCTGACCGTGAACGCGGTCGATGGCGCCGAGTTCATGCTGACGATCATTCCCCACACCCTGAGTGAAACCATCATGGCGTCGTATCAGCCAGGTCGCCGGGTGAACCTGGAGGTGGACTTGCTGGCCCGTTACCTGGAGCGCTTGCTGATGGGCGACAAGGCCGCAGAGCCAGCCGCCGGCAGCACCATTACTGAAAGCTTCCTGGCCCAAAACGGCTACCTCAAATCCTGAGCTCTAATTTCGAAAGAAGGGGGGTGCCTTGTGGCGCTCAATAGCATCGAAGAACTGGTTGAAGACATCCGCCAAGGCAAGATGGTCATCCTCATGGATGACGAAGACCGCGAGAACGAAGGCGACCTGATCATGGCCGCCGAGTGCTGCCAGCCAGAACACATCAACTTCATGGCCAAGCACGCCCGCGGCCTCATCTGCATGCCGATGAGCCGCGAACGCTGCGAACTGTTGAAGCTGCCCTTGATGGCCCCGCGCAACGGTTCCGGTTTTGGCACCAAGTTTACCGTGTCCATCGAAGCGGCCACTGGCGTCACCACCGGCATCTCTGCCGCAGACCGTGCCCGCACCGTGCAGGCGGCTGCAGCGAAAGACGCCAGGGCTGAAGACATTGTCAGCCCCGGCCACATCTTCCCGCTGATGGCCCAGGCCGGCGGCACCCTGGCCCGTGCTGGCCACACCGAGGCCGCGTGTGATCTGGCGCGCATGGCCGGTTTCGAGCCGAGCGGCGTGATCTGCGAAGTGATGAACGATGACGGCACCATGTCCCGTCGTGCCGAGCTGGAAGCCTTCGCTGCCGAACACAACATCAAGATCGGTACCATCGCCGACCTGATCCACTACCGGATGATCCACGAACGTACCGTTCAGCGGATTGCCGAGCAGCCGCTGGACAGCGAACTGGGCCAATTCAACCTGGTGACCTATCGTGATTCCGTGGAAGGCGACGTGCACATGGCGCTGACCCTGGGCACCGTGTGCGCCGACGAGCCGACGCTGGTTCGCGTGCATAACATGGACCCGCTGCGTGACCTGCTGATGGTCAAGCAACCGGGCCGCTGGAGCCTGCGCGCTGCGATGGCGGCGGTTGCCGAGGCCGGTAGCGGGGTGGTGCTGTTGCTCGGTCACCCGCTCGATGGCGACGTTTTGCTGGCGCATATCCGCGAGACGGCGGACCAGACGCCTGTGAAAAAACCGACCACCTACAGCATCGTCGGTGCCGGTTCGCAGATCCTTCGGGACCTTGGCGTGCGCAAAATGCGCCTGATGAGTGCGCCAATGAAATTTAATGCGATATCCGGTTTCGATCTGGAAGTTGTAGAATACGTGCCCTCCGAATAAAGACCGGTTGTTTCCAGTCCTTGATTCGCGGTTAACACATCACTGAGGGACGCGTAGAAAACGCGTCCCGGCTCTTTAAGAGATCTAACGAATGACCCTGAAGACCATCGAAGGTACCTTCATCGCCCCTAAAGGCCGCTACGCCCTGGTAGTCGGCCGTTTCAACAGCTTCGTCGTTGAAAGCCTGGTCAGCGGTGCAGTTGATGCCCTGGTTCGCCATGGCGTGAGCGAAAGCGACATCACCATCATCCGCGCCCCTGGCGCCTTCGAAATTCCGCTGGTTGCACAGAAAGTCGCCCAGAAGGGCGAGTACGCTGCAATCATCGCACTGGGCGCAGTCATTCGTGGCGGTACCCCGCATTTCGAATACGTCGCTGGCGAATGCACCAAGGGCCTGGCCCAGGTGTCCATGGAGTTTGGCGTACCGGTCGCTTTCGGCGTCCTGACCGTTGATTCCATCGAACAAGCCATCGAGCGTTCCGGCACCAAGGCCGGTAACAAAGGTGCTGAAGCTGCCCTGTCCGCCCTGGAAATGGTCAGCCTGCTGGCGCAGTTGGAGGCCAAGTGATTAGCGACGAAAGCGATCGTTTCAACCCGCGCGATCCAAAGCCTGCGGATGCCGGCAAGCCGTCGAAAAGCGTCAAGCGTCGCGAAGCCCGTCAGCTCGCGACCCAGGCGCTGTACCAATGGCACATGGCCAGGCAGTCGCTGAACGAGATCGAAGCGCAGTTCCGGGTCGATAACGATTTCAGTGATGTCGACGGTGCCTACTTCCGTGAAATCCTGCACGGCGTTCCGGCACAAAGAGACCGCATCGATGCCGCACTGGCGCCTTGCCTGGACATCACCATCGAAGAGCTGGACCCGGTTGAACTGGCCGTGCTGCGCCTGTCCACCTGGGAGCTGCTCGAGCGCGTCGACGTGCCGTACCGCGTTGTGATCAACGAAGGTATCGAGCTGGCGAAGGTCTTCGGTTCCACCGACGGCCACAAGTTCGTCAACGGCGTACTCGACAAGCTGGCCCCGCGTCTGCGTGAAGCTGAAGTGAAGGCGTTCAAGCGCTAACCGGCGTTTGGTATCGCTATGGGCGAGTTTGAGCTGATCCGCAATTTCTTCGCCGCCGCGCCTTGTGCGCAAGGCGGCGAAGGCGTTGCTCTGGGAATCGGCGACGATTGTGCCTTGCTGGCTGTTTCCCCCGGGGAGCAGCTGGCCATTTCCACCGACACCCTGGTTGCAGGTGTGCATTTCGCAGATCCTTGCGACCCTTTTCTGCTCGGCCAGCGTTCGCTGGCGGTGGCTGTCAGCGATCTGGCCGCCATGGGCGCCACGCCGGTTGCCTTTACCCTTGCCCTGACCTTGCCGACGGTGACTGCCGATTGGCTGCAAAGCTATGCCCGCGGTTTGAACCTCATGGCCCAGGGCTGCGGCGTGGCGCTGGTGGGCGGGGATACCACCCGCGGCCCGCTGAGCCTGACCATGACCGTGTTTGGCCGAGTGCCCAGCGGTCAGGCCCTGGTGCGAAGCGGCGCGCAGCCAGGTGACCTGGTGTGTGTTGGCGGTGAGCTGGGCAACGCTGCCGGGGCCTTGCCGCTGGTGCTCGGCCAGCGAACGGCCGAAGCGTCGATTGCCGATCCGTTGCTGGCACATTACTGGTCGCCCCAGCCTCAGCTGGCCCTGGGTCGAGCGCTACGGGGCAAGGCGACCTCGGCGCTGGATATCTCCGACGGCCTGCTGGCGGACTGCGGTCACCTGGCGCTCGCCTCGAAGGTAGGCGTTCAGGTCGAGCAGAGTAAGCTGCCGGTCTCTGCGCCCCTGGTGGCCTTCCTCGGCCAGGCGGGCGCGCAAGAGGCGGCCTTGAGCGGTGGCGACGATTACGTGCTGGCCTTTACCTTACCGTCCGTCGAGTTATCCGGCCTGTTGGCCGACGGCTGGCCGATCCATGTGGTCGGACGTGTAGTCAGTGGTCAGGGCGTGACCCTGCTGGATGCCGACGGACGAGACATCACCCCGCAAACCCGGGGCTACCAACATTTTCGGGAGACAACGTGACAGATCATCCCAAGCAGGTTCCGGCGGAATTCGTACCGCCGTCGGTCTGGCGCAATCCATGGCATTTCCTGGCCTTCGGCTTTGGCTCGGGCACCTTGCCAAAGGCGCCGGGCACCTGGGGGTCATTAGTTGCGCTACCTTTCATCCCCTTATGGCAGATGCTGCCCGATTGGGGTTACTGGCTGATGCTGGGCATCACCATGCTGTTCGGCTTCTGGCTGTGCGGCAAGGTGGCCGACGATTTACGCGTGCACGACCACGAAGGTATCGTCTGGGACGAGATGGTCGGAATGTGGATCACGCTGTGGCTGGTGCCGGAGGGCTGGTACTGGTTACTGGCGGGCTTCCTGGTGTTCCGCTTCTTCGACATTCTCAAGCCGTGGCCGATTCGCTGGATCGACCGGCACGTGCATGGCGGCGTCGGGATCATGCTTGATGACGTATTGGCCGGTGTGTTTGCCTGGCTGGCGATGCAGGGGTTGGTGTGGTTATTGGCTTGAGGGACTGACCAGGGGGACAGGGAATGGCTCGGCGTGGTTTGGCGTTTATGATTTTGGCGATGCTGTGCTCGTGGGTGCAAGCGGGTGACCTGGCGCCACCCTCGGTGATTCATCTGGCCAGCGAAGAGTGGGAAGACTATACCGCTGCCGATGGCCATGGCCTGGCCTGGGACGTCTTGCGCGAAGTGTTCGAGCCGGCGGGCGTCAAGCTGGATATCCGTACCGAACCCTATACCCGCTCCATTGGCCTGGCCCAGCGCGGTGAAGTGGATGCCTGTGTCGGCGGCTATCGTGACGAAGTCAGCGACCTGCTTTATCCGCGGTGGAGCTACGACACCGATCACATCTATGCCTTGGGGCTGGCCAGTAATCCCGCGCCTACCCTCGATACCCTGGGCAACTACCGGCTGGCCTGGGTGCGTGGCTACCAGTTTCAACTTTACCTGCCCAATATCAGCCGCTACAACGAAGTGGTCCGGCGCACTGGCATCCTGTCGATGCTGCTGCACAACCGTGCCGACTACTACATCGATGCCCTCACCGAGGTGGATTACGTGGTCAGCCGGGCCAAGGATCCTGCGCAGTTTCGCCGTACCTATGTCGCCGGGTTGCCGTTGTACCTGTGCTTTGCCGACAACCCCAGGGCGCGCGGGCTGATGGCGTTGTTTGATCAGCGCATGGAAGTGCTGGTGAAGAACGGCCAGTTGAAACCGATCTTCGAACGCTGGAAGCAACCCTACCCCTTCTAGCGTCCAGCCTTGTAGGAGCTGCCGCAGGCTGCGATCTTTCGATCTGGTTTTTGAAAGCAAGATTAAAAGATCGCAGCATGCGGCAGCTCCTACGGGGCTGGTCGCACAACCGTTGATCAAACATTTTGATTGTTATGCCCCATAATTCAGCCTAAGCGTCCGCTGGAACCTGCTGTTACAATGCCGCGTCTGCGAATCTCCAGTACCTATAGATCAGGAGCACACCGGTGCCTGTCGTTTTTGTCGCCGCTTCCAAACTGCCAACGCCTTTTGCGCAATTCACCATGCACGGCTTCCTCGACGAAGAGAACGGGCGCGAGCACGTAGTCCTGAGCCTGGGTGAGTTCGATGACGGTGCCCCGGTACTCGGTCGCTTGCACTCCGAATGCCTGACCGGCGATGCCTTGTTCAGCCAGCGCTGCGACTGTGGTTCGCAGCTTGAGGCAGCCTTGCAGGCCATCGCCCGTGAAGGCCGTGGCGTATTGCTGTACCTGCGCCAGGAAGGTCGCGGCATCGGCCTGTTGAACAAGATCCGGGCCTATGAACTGCAGGACGGAGGCGCCGACACCGTCGAAGCCAACGAGCGCCTGGGCTTCGCCGCTGACCAGCGTGACTACGCCATGTGCCTGCCGATGCTGGAACATCTGGGAGTGAAATCCCTGCGCCTGATGACCAACAACCCACGCAAGGTCAAAGCCTTGACCGACATGGGCATCGTGGTCGCCGAGCGCGTGCCGCTGCACACCGGGCATAACCCGCACAACAAACTGTACCTGGCCACCAAGGCCAGCAAGCTCGACCACATGATGGGCAACGAGCATCAGGGCGAGGCGGATCGGGCGTGACCCGAGGTCAGGTGCGGCGGCGACTGTCCGTCAACTGGTGGCAATACCTGGCGCTGGCGCTGGTGCCATTGTTCGTGATCAACGGCGTGTTCGGCCAAATGGAGCCCATCCTGCCGGTGTTGGCGATGCCTTTGTTCATTGCCGGCGTGGCCTCGATGTTTGTCAGCCTGAAATTCTTCGGTGCCTACAAGCACGCGCTGATCGCCACGCAAAAAGCCCTCGATACCCCTGAAGAGCCCGCCGCCTGGATCGCCCTGGCCGCCAAGCGACGCACTGCGTTCCTGGTCGCCGGTTTGCCTGCCTGGATCGGCGCCCTGGCGGTGTTTGTCGGGCTGGAAGCGGTGCCGCTGTTTCTGCTGGCGCTGTCGACCGCCGTGTTGTTCTACCTCTACCGAATCCCGCGTCAGCTTGGCTGATGTGGCGTAATTGGCTGGCGGTACTGCTGCTGGCCGTGAGCGGCAACGCTGCGGCGGTCGAGCGGGTTGTCAGCCTGGCGCCATCCCTGACTGAAATCGTCGTTGAGTTAAATTCCGCAGATCTCCTCGTGGGCGTACTGGATGCCGGCGAGCGCCCCGCTGCACTGAATCATCTGGCTTCGGTCGGCCGCTACGGCCAGCTGGACATGGAGCGCCTGCTCAGTCTCAAGCCGGATTTGCTGTTGTTATGGCCCGGCAGCGTCGGCCCGGCCCAGCGCGAACAGCTCAAGCGCCTGAATATCCCCACTTATGTTGCCGAACCGCATGATCTGCAACAACTTGCGGCACAGATCGAAGCGATAGCCCGCCAGCTCGGGCGACCGGAGCAGGGTCTGGCGCTGGCTGCAAGTCTGCGAGTTCGCCTGGCTGAGTTGCGCCAGCGATACCGAAGGGATGAACCGTTGCGGGTGTTTTATCAGGTCTGGGATCGACCGCTGTATACCGTGGGTGGCGGGCAGATCATCAGTGATGCTCTTGAGGTGTGTGGGGCGCGCAATGTGTTTGCCGACCTGCAGCTGCCGGCGCCGCAGGTGAGCGTGGAGGCGGTGCTGCAGCGCAATCCCGAGGTCATTCTGGCCGGGGATCAGGCACAGCTTGAGGCATGGAGGGCCTGGCCCCAGGTCGCGGCCGTGGCGCACGGGCGGTTGTTGCGCGTGGTGGATAAGGGGCTGGAGCGGCCTAGCGGGCAGATGGTCGAGGCGACGGCCGCATTGTGTCGGCTAATTGCGCCGGAGCGCTAAACCGAGTCGCCTGCATCGCGGGCAAGCCACGCTCCCACAGGTTTTGTGCCTTACCTGAAACCTGTGGGAGCGGCGGTTCGACGGTTCGACTTGCCCGCGATGAGGCCAGCCCAGGCAACGTTGGGTCAGAGCTCCGGCGTCCAGCTCACCCCGAACATCCACGCCCGGCCTTCCTCGCGATACCCGTATTGACTCCCGTCATAGCTGTACAGCACCCGGCTGTAACCCTTGTCCAGCAGGTTATCCACCTTCAGTTCAAGCCTGATCTCGCGATTCAACTCCCAGCTGCTGCGCAACCCCAGCAGCGCATAACCGCCTAAGGGCTGCTGGTTAGTCTCGTCGTCGTAACTGCTGCTCACGGCCTGCCAGCTGGCGCCGACGCCCAGCCGGTCAAACTGTCGATCCAGGTCCAGGCTCAGGGTGCGTCGAGCGCGGCGGGCCAGGGTATGGCCGGTGTCGCGATCCTGCGGATCAATGATCGCTAGGCCCAGGTTGCCTTGCCAGCCGAACAGTTCCTGCTTCAACGCAGCCTCGAACCCGTTGATGCGCGCCGATGCGATGTTCTGCGGGCGTGAATTGCTGCCGAAAATGATCGCGTCTTCCAGGTCGGTGCGATACAGCGACGCCTCCAGGCGACTGGTGTCGCTTAACTGGCTGCGCCACTGCAGCTCGTAGCTCTTCGAGGTTTCCGGCTTGAGATCCGGGTTGCTGAAATCCGGGTAATACAGGTCGTTGAAGGTCGGTGCGCGGAAACCTTCGCTGTAGCTCAGCAACAGGTCATTGTCCGGATTCAGCGGCAGAGTAAAGGTGCCACTCCAGCTGTTCTGGCCGCCAAACTGCTGGTTCTGGTCCCGGCGCAAGCCCAGCTCCGTGGAAAAACTCTGCGCCTGGTAGCGGTGCTGAATGAACGCAGCACGATTCCAGCGACTGTCTTCATCGAACGGCGTGCTGCTGTTGATCCGGTCTTCATACCAGTCGCCGCCAAGGATCAGGCTGTTGCGGTCGTTGAGCGTCAGGTCGTTCTGCCAGTTCACCGAATCGCGGTAGGTGTTGAAGACGCTGCGCTCGTCGCTGAGCTTGTCGAGCGTCTTCTCGCGGTTCTCGCTGTGCCCCAGTTCGACCCGGGTTTTCCAGCGGTCGTTGACCCTGGCATCGACGTAGCTGCTGAAGCTGCTGACGGCAAAGTCGCTGTAGGGTTGCTGTTGAAATGATTCAAACGTGTCCAGGTCGAAGCGGCCAAACGGGTTGTCAAACGCGCTTTTGCCGCGGTTATCCAACAGATTGGCGCCGACTTCGATGTCATCGGTCAGCGCATGGCTGAGGCTCATGCTCACCGACTTGTTACGGTACTCATCATGGTCGCCATCGCTGGGGTATGACTCGTGGGTGCGATCGATGCCGGCCGTCTCATCGAGACTGGCCCCGAGGTCGAAACGGGTTTTCTCGTCACCGCCAGACAAGCCAAGGCTGCGTTCCCAGGGCTGATTGCTGCCAAAGCCTGCGTGCATGCGCGCCTTCAGGCCCGGCTCGCCGCCGCGGCGGGTGAAAATCTGGATCACCCCGCCAATGGCATCGCTGCCGTAAATCACCGACCGGGAGCCACGCAACACTTCCACTCGCTCAACCTGCTCGATGTTGATGTGCTGCAGGTTGCTGTCGCCGGAAGTCGAGTTGCCGATGCGCTGGCCATCCACCAGCACCAGGCTCTGCGCCGACCGGGTGCCGCGAATGTAGATCCCAGGCAGGCTGCCGCGCCCGCCGGTTTGTCCGACCTGTACCCCCGGCACGCGCCGCAGCAGGTCGGTGACACTGGCCGGTTGCAGGCGGTCGATATCTTCGCGGGTGAACACAGTGTTGGCGGCGCTGCTGTCGTTGCGCGCTTCGACCTGGCGGTTGGCGCTGATCAGCACGTCGGGAAGCTTCAGGGCCTGGTCGCGTTCAAAGGTGTCGGCCAGGAGCGGACCGGCTGGCAGGAGGGTCAGCGCCAGGGCGAGCGAGGAGAGTTTCATGGAGGATCCGAGGTGATGCGGCACAACGCGCTGTAGGAGCTGCCGAAGGCTGCGATCTTTTGATTGTGTTTTGGCAGATCAGGAGCTGGCGAAGGGCAAGATCAAAGGATCTCAGCTTTCGGCAGCTCCTACGCGGGGTGGTTACAAATTGAACAACTGCAGGCGCTGGCGAATCGAAGCTTCGATCCCGGCCTCATCCAGTCCACACTCAGCCAGCATCTGCGCCGGCTTCGCGTGCTCGACGTAAAGGTCCGGCAAGCCCAGGTGCAGCATGGACTTGAGGATATTTTCCCGAGCCAGAAATTCGCTGACCGCGCCGCCAGCGCCGCCCATGATCGCGTTTTCCTCGACGGTCACCAGCAAGTCGTGACGGCCGGCAATTTCACGGACCAGGGCTTCATCCAGTGGCTTGACGAAACGCATGTCGACCACGGTTGCATCCAGCGTCTCGGCGACCTTTAACGCTTCGGCCAGTTGCACGCCAAACACCAGCAGGGCGACCTTGCTGCCCTGGCGGCGAACGATGCCCTTGCCGATGTCGATCGGCTCCAGGGTCTTTTCTATCGCAGCATTCGGGCCAGTGCCGCGTGGGTAGCGCACTGCAGCCGGACCGTTGTACAGGTGGCCGGTGGTGAGCATCTTGCGCAGTTCGTTTTCGTCGCTCGGCGTCATCACCAGCATGCCGGGGATGCAGCGCAGGAACGACAGGTCGAAGCTGCCCGCGTGGGTCGGACCGTCTTCGCCCACCAGGCCGGCACGGTCGATAGCAAACAGTACGTCGAGGTTCTGCACCGCCACATCATGCACGAGCTGGTCGTAGCCACGTTGCAGGAAGGTCGAGTAGATCGCCACCACCGGTTTGGAACCTTCGCAAGCCATGCCTGCCGCCAAGGTCACGGCGTGCTGTTCGGCAATCGCCACGTCGAAATAGCGCTCCGGGAACCGTTCGCTGAACGCCACCAGGTCCGAGCCTTCCTTCATGGCCGGAGTGATGCCGACCAGTCGCGGGTCTTCGGCGGCCATGTCGCACAGCCACTCGCCGAATACGCCCGAATACTTGGGGCCGCCGGCTTTCTTCGGGGCCGCCGCCGGTGCGTCGACCGGCTCCAGCTTGGTGATTGCGTGATAGCCGATCGGGTCGACTTCTGCCGGAGCGAAGCCTTTGCCTTTCTTGGTGACCACGTGCAGGAACTGCGGGCCCTTGAGGTCGCGCATGTTGCGCAGGGTCGCGATCAGGGTCGGCAGGTCGTGGCCGTCGATCGGTCCGATGTAGTTCCAGCCCAATTCCTCGAACAACGTACCGGGGACCAGCATGCCCTTGGCATATTCCTCAGTACGACGAGCGATTTCCCAGGCACCGGGCAGGCGCGACAGGACCTTCTTGCTGCCTTCACGCATGCTCGCGTAAGTGCGGCTCGACAGGATCTTCGCCAGGTAATTCGACAGGCCGCCGACGTTGCGCGAAATCGACATGTCGTTGTCGTTAAGAATCACCAGCATGTCGGCGTTCACTTCCGGCGCGTGGTTCAGCGCTTCGAAGGCCATGCCGGCGGTCAGTGCGCCGTCGCCGATCACCGCGATCGCCTTGCGATCACTGTTCTGCAGGCGGGCGGCGATGGCCATGCCCAGCGCGGCACTGATCGAGGTGCTGGAGTGGCCGACGCCAAAGGTGTCGTACTCGCTTTCGGAGCGACGCGGGAACGCAGCAACGCCGTCCTTCTGGCGCAAGGTGGCCATGCGCTCGCGGCGGCCGGTGAGGATCTTGTGCGGATAAGCCTGATGACCCACGTCCCACACCAGCCGGTCATCCGGGGTGTCGAATACGTAATGCAACGCGATGGTCAGCTCGATGACGCCCAGGCCGGCACCGAAATGCCCACCGGTCTGTCCGACCGTATAGAGCAATTCCAGGCGCAACTCATCGGCCAGGGTTTCCAGCTCGGCTTCGCCTAACCGGCGCAGGCCGTCCGGCGTGTTGGCACGGTCGAGCAGGGGCGTGGTCGGGCGCTTGCGGGGAATCTCATGAAACGTCGTGGGCATCAGGCGAATCGTTATAGGTATAGAAGATGCGGCAGTTTACCTGATGCATCGCCCCCTGCCCACGCGTTGGTTTTAACTTGGCGGATACGCCTTCAGCTGCGGCGCTCGACAATATAGCGGGCCAGGTCGCGCAACGGCTCCGCTGCCGCGTCAAACGGTCGCAGGGCGTGCAGGGCCTGATCGCGCAGTTCCAGGGCGTAAGCCTTGGCCGCGTCGAGGCCGAGCAGGGCGGGATAGGTCGGTTTGTCGCGCGCAATATCGGCGCCCTGGCGTTTGCCCAGGGTGGCGGTATCACTTTCTACGTCAAGAATGTCGTCCTGCACCTGAAACGCCAGGCCGATGGCCTGCGCATAAGTCTGCAGGAAATTCAGTTTGTCCTTTTCGGCACGACCGCTGGCCAGGGCGCCAAGCTTGACGCTGGCTTCGATCAACGCGCCGGTCTTGTGCCGGTGCATGTATTCGAGCGCCTTCTGATCGAGCTTCAGGCCGACCGAGCCGAGGTCGATGGCCTGGCCACCCACCATGCCGGCCGGGCCTGCGGCCAGCGCCAGGGCGCTGACCATCTGCAGGCGAATGTCAGCATCGGCGCTGCTCAGCTGCGGATCGAGCAGGGCGCTGAACGCCAGGCTCTGCAAGCCGTCACCGGCCAGAATGGCGCACGCTTCATCGAACTTCTTGTGCGTAGTCGGCTGGCCGCGACGCAGATCGTCGTCGTCCATGGCCGGCAAATCGTCGTGCACCAGGGAGTAGGCGTGGATCAGCTCAACCGCACAGGCCGCACCATTGGCCTGCTCGACCTTGCCACCCAGTGCTTCGCAGGCGGCATAGGCCAGCAATGGGCGAACGCGTTTGCCGCCGTTCATCACGCTGTAACGCATGGCTTCGTACAAACGCCCGAGTTCGGGGCTTGGGGCGATGAACAAGGTCTCCAGTGCCGCATTGACACGCGCCTGGCTGTTGGCCGAATACGCGCCAATCATTCCGGCTGTTCCGCGTCGAAGGGTTCCTCGGCGAGTTCGCCATCGCGCTCAAGCAGCACCTGCACCTTTTGCTCGGCCTGAGCCAGCGCCGCCTGGCAATCGCGAGTCAGCCCGATGCCCTGCTCGAAAGCCGTCAGCGAATCTTCCAGCGACAACTCGCCGTTCTCCAGTCGCTCGACCAGTGTTTGCAGGTCAGCGAGGGATTGTTCGAAATCCAGTGCAGCTTTTTTGCGGGCCATGGCGGCTATTTCCGGTTGACGTTAAACCGGCGCGACACTAGCAGACATGGGGGTTATGGGCAAATGAACGGGGGTTTTATGCCCTGTTTCAGGGGCATTGACACACTCCCACAGGAGTGTGTCTCAACAGGTCATTGTGTTGAAGGGTCTGGAAAATTGATTTGATATCGAGTGTTACGCCCGCCGCCGGGCAGTCGCCTCAGATAACCCCTCTCCAGCAGTTCGGATAGGTGACGAGTGGCAGTCGCCTTGGACACCTTCGCCACAGCCTGATACTGCGCCGCGCTAATCCCGCCTTCGAAACCTTGCTCCCCACCATCGAGCAAACGGTTCAATACCTTGGTTTGTTCTACCGTCAGTGCAGACTCCCGGTGCGCCTGCCAGAACCGCGCCTTGCCCAGCACCGATTCGATCCTCACCATGGCCTGCCGCAAGCTGCGCAACAGGGTTTTCAGAAACCACTCCAGCCACTCTGTGATATCAACCGTCGCCTTCTGGCTGTTTTCCAGTACCCGGTAGTACCCCGAACGGTCTTCAAGAATGCTCGCTGACATCGCATAAAACCGAATGGCCTGCGCCTCACCCTGGGCCAGCGCAAGATCGGTGATCGTTCGCGTCAGCCGACCGTTACCGTCGTCGAAGGGATGCAGAGTGACAAACCAGAAGTGCGCAATGCCCGCCCGCAGTAGTGGATCGAGATTCGCTTGGCTACGGCTGGCTTCAAACCACGCCAGGAAAGTCTGCAGATGCTGTTCAAGACCGAGCCTGGGCGGAGCTTCAAAGTGCACGGTGGGCTTGTCGATTCGTCCTGACACCACTTGCATCGGGTCATCGCCGCGTAACGCGCCGACACGGATCGGTCGGGCGGACAGGTTGGAGTCCTGCTCGGGAAATAGCCACTGGTGCCAATCAAAAAGGCGTGCCAATGTCAGCGGCTGGTCAAAATGCCGGGTGGCATCAAGCATCAGTTGCGCCAAGCCTTCACTGCGCTGGCTCACGTTATTGCCGTCTATCAACTCCAGCCCCAAGCGTCGCGCCAGCGACGACCGTACCGACCCGACATTCAGTTGCTCACCCTCAATGGCGGAAGAGGTGACGATGTTTTGCAGCAAAGCATCCAGTTCGCTCTGCGCGCTCAGCGAATGACTCACCGAACTCGACATGCCCATCAACTGTCCTTGCACCTGGACGCAGTCGCGCAGCAAAGGTGCGAGGCGTTCGGTTTGCCAGTTGAAGTCAGGCCAATCCGGCTGCTGCCAGATCCAGTTCAGGGCCATAATCCGGTCCTTTTGAGATGTGTGAGCCGATTAGAGAGTCTATTCGGCTCATCTGATGAGCCGAATATGGCGTTTATTCGGCTCACCGTCCACCCCTTGGTCGCGATTCCTACTGCAAATCAACCGGACCTGATTGTTAAAAACTGCCCGACTGTCTAACCTCGCGCCATCCTTGACCCGATATTCGCGGGTCATTCTGACGAAACGCAATTTTTGGATCTGTAACGCACCGAGGATCGGGTGCCAGGTTTCGTTATGCATGGCAGGAGGCGTCACATGCGTTGTTTTCTTTCACTGCTGATGCTGCTGGGCTGGGCCTGCGCTGCCTTGGCCGAGCCGACGGCGCAATTGTCAGAACCGGTCGGTGGCTGGCGCTACAACGGCTTGCTCGATCGCAGTGAATATCCTCAGGTTGCCTATCCGACGCCACCCATCGACCGGGGCGTGCAGCGCAATCGCACCATGATCCAGGGCCAGCTCAAGGCCATCGGCACCCAGCGCGGGCCGCATACCCTGGCCGTCAACGGCAATCCCCTGAATCTGTACACCGACGACCAGGGCCGCTTCGCCCGGCCCTATGCGTTCGGTGCCGGCTCCAATAGTGTCGAAGTGCGCAGCGCCGAAGGCAAATCCCTCAAGCGCGTTCAATTCTATGAAGCCAACAGCCTGCGCACCCCGGCGCAGATTCGCGTGGTGCTGGGCTGGGACGATCCGAAAGCCGAGCTCGACCTGCACATCGTCACACCCGATGGCCAGCATGCATTCTGGTCGCATCCGGCGTTATCCAACGGGGGCGGCCTGGACCCGGACGGGGTGGACGGTCCCGGCCCGGAAATGTTCACCATGACCGCGCCGATGCGTGGCACCTATCTGGTTTACGTCAACTATTGGGGCAACTTCGGTAGCGGCGGCTATAACTTCGATGAGACCAGTAACCAGAACGAGGTCATCACCTCGCAAATCAACCTGGTGCTGAACGAGAACACCGTCAACGAAAAACGCGAAACCTTCATCGTGCCCCTGCGCGCGATTGGTGACCTGCTGCTGGTCAAGACTTTCAACTATTAAGCATCCCGCTCCACGGATGAACAGCTGAGCCTCGGGAACATGAGCGTGAATATGAGCGATAACACTGTACCTGCGTCAGCCAATCCCCCGCGTCGCTGGCCGGCACTGTTGATCGGGCTGTGCGTAGTGGCTGGCGTGGCCGGCGCCATGGGTTGGTTCATGTACAAACCCAAGGCGCCGATGGCGCTGCTGGCCAGCGACAAGCTGGGGATGAGCCGGCCGGACGGCCTGCTCGAAACCCATTCCCTGAGTCAGTTGCCCAAAGACCTGCTGGCCGTGCCGTTCCTCAAGGAAACCCTGACTGAGGATTTCGTCTTCTATTACGAGACCCATGCCGATCGCCTGGGCTTGATCGGCAGCCTGCGGCGGATCATCTACGAGCATGACCTGAAATTACAGGACAGCCTCATCGAGCAGCTGTTCGATCAGCCGGCAGACATTGCACTGTGGCGCGGGGCAGATGGTCGCCTGAAGGATTTTCTGCTGGTGATGGATCGTGGAGGCCTGGCCAAAGTGCTGGAGCCGCTGGCCAAGGTGGCGCTGGATGATACGCAGTTGAGCAAGGTCGCTGAGGTGAAAGTCGGCGCCGACGATGTCGCGCTGTACCAGCTGACCTATAACGCTACCAAGGCGTTGCTGTTCGCTTCTCATGGCGACAAATTGGTGGTGCTGTCCAATCCGGTCCGCCTGCAAGACCCCGAAGATGGCGCAGCGCCAGAGCCGGGCAGCGTTTCCAGCCAGGCCATCGCGGCCTTGCTCAATGGCGAAAAACTGTTCCCCGAGGCATTTGGCCTGCAACCCCGAGCCCCGGAGGTGAAACAGCGGCTGTCGGTGAATTCCAGTGTTTTGGCCATGGGCTACCAGCGATTCATCCCCAACTTTGCCGGGCTGCGGTTCGACATGGACGACCAGGGCTGGCACAGCTTCCTCGCCATGGACGAACTGGACAACCAGCCGGACTTCGATTTCAAGCCGATCTGGCAGGCCATGCCCATGGGCGCCAGCGCCTGTGTGGCCTTGCCGCTGGCCGCCGAGCAACAGCAACCCTTACTGGTGAAGCTCGGCGCCGACGACAAGGTGGCCCAGGCGTTGACCGGACATATGGCAGGTGCTGCCGGCCTGTGCTGGTACGCCGATTCGCGGCTGTACACGCCGTTGATGGTGGCGAGCCTGGACGATGATGACAGCGCCAGACTCGACGGCGACCTGGGCACTTTGTTCGGCTCGATGGTCGGTGCCTATGAAGGCAAGGTCGATGAGCATGCTTTCCCGGTGGTGGAAGAACAGCAGGGTGAAATCCGCCAGTGGCAGCGTCAGGTCAGCTCCAACTTCGGCCCCTATGCTGCCAGCGAGGCCGAGCAACCGGCGGCGATCACCGGCAAGGCGTTCATGCGAGTGAGTCTGGCGCGCCATGGCTCGACGCTGCTGTTCTCCCTCGACGACAAACTCGTCGACAAAGCCCTCGACACCCTCGACAAGCGTTTTCCGCCGATGGCCGACCTGGTGCCCAAAGACCTGTTGATGCCGGTGTATTTCGGCCCCGATGCCATGGCGCAACTGATGCAGCAGGAAACCCTCGACAGCCTGCCACAGGACATGGAACCGGTGTTTTACAACGCTGCCCAAACTTACCTGATGCCCAAACTGCGCACGCTGGGCGGCTATGGCAAATACGCCCTGACCTTGCCCGAAGGCAGCGAGCCCAACGGCCATTGGCAGTGGCTGCCGTTGCAGTGGAAAGCCCTGTGACCTTGCTTGTCCGCAGCCTTGGCCTGGTGGCGATGCTCTTGGGCACTCGCGTGTTCGCCAGCGACGCGGCCTCGCTCGATCCACAGCAGTCCCAGGTGTTTCGCGCCTGGTTCGTACGCATCGCCCAGGAACAGTTGGTGCAGGGCCCAAGCCCCCGCTGGTATCAGCAGGACTGCGCCGGGCTGGTTCGATTTGCCGCCAACGAAGCCCTGAAGATGCATGACGACAAATGGCTGCGCAGCAATGGCCTGTCCAATCGCTACCTGCCGCCGGAATTGCAACTGAGTGAGGCGCAACGTGGCCTGGCCCGACAGTGGCAGCAAGGTGGCGGCAAGGTCGGGCCCTACGTCAACGCGATCAAGCTGATCCAGTTCAACAGTCATCTGGTTGGCCGTGACGTGGCTCAGGCCCGGCCCGGCGACCTGATGTTTTTTGATCAGGGTGACGACCAGCACCTGATGATCTGGATGGGCCGCCACATTGCCTATCACACTGGCACCACCACCCCGACTGACAACGGCATGCGCTCCGCGAGCCTGCAGCAACTCATGACATGGAAGGACACCCGATGGATACCCGACGCAGCCAATCCCAACTTCATCGGCGTCTATCGACTGAATTTTCTCTCCCAATGATCGGTGCCCGCATGCTGCGCTTTCTGCCTTTGCTGTTGGTTGTGATGCTGCCTTTCCCGGTGGCTCATGCTGAAGACAGCGTCCAGCCAAGTGGCTACACGCCGGTGGCCGGCGAAAGTTTTTTCCTGCTGGCCGACAGCAGTTTTGCCAGCGACGAACCCGCAGTGGTTCGGCTCGAAGCCCCCGGGCGCGATTACCGCCGGTTTCGCATGGAGCCCTATGGCGGCGCGGATATCCGGGTGTATCGCATCGACAAGCCGCTGGACTTTCTCAAGCGCCAGAAGAACCTGCACCGAGTGGTCAGTGATGGCCAGTTCAAGGGCGAAGGCCTGTCGAACACCCTCGCGTACCTGTGGGATAACTGGTATCGCAAGTCCCGTCGGGTGATGCAGCGAGCGTTTTCCTACGAGTCGCGTAAACAGGTCACCGAGGAAGTACCGGAGCTGAAGATGGGCGCCGCCATGGCTGCGCCCACGCCCTACGATGCCCAGCCGCAGTTCGCCCTGATTCCGGGCTTGCCGGTGGTCAGCCAGTTCCGCTACCCGCTGTGGGAAGCCAAGCCGATCCAGCCGCCGCCAGGCGTCAACCTGGCCGGTTCCTCCAGCGATTTTGTCAGCGTCGCTACGGGCAACGTCTACATCCCGCTGGGTCATTTGAAGCCGGGTCTTTACCTGGTGGAGGCGCTGATCGGCAAGTACCGCGCAACCACCATGGTGTTCGTCTCCAACACCGTGGCCGTGAGCAAAATTGCCGGTGATGAATTGGTGGTCTGGGCGGCGCGCAAACAGGAAGGCAGCTCGGTGCCGAAGGTTAACGTGCTGTGGACCGATGGTCTCGGCGTGATGAGCAGCGGCGCTACCGACGCCGACGGTTTGCTGCGCCTCAAACACGTCAGCCCTGAGCGTTCGTTCGTGATCGGCGAGGACGAGGAGGGCGGTGTTTTCGTCTCCGAGAACTTCTATTACGACAGCGAAATCTACGACACCAAACTCTATGCGTTTACCGACCGGCCGCTTTACCGGCTGGGGGATTGGGTGTCGCTGAAAATCGTCGGCCGCGAGTTCAAGAACGCCCGGGATTCCCTGGCGCCGACTGCTGCCGACGTCAACGTGATCGTGCTTGACGCCACCGGCACGGCGCTGCAATCGCTGGCTCTGAAGCTCGACTCCAAATCCGGTACCCAGGGTCGTTTCCAGCTGCCGGAAAACGCAGTGGCGGGCGGTTATGAATTGCGTTTCAGCTACAAGGATCAGGCCTACAGCAGTGCCTTTCGCGTCGCCGAATACATCAAGCCGCACTTCGAAATCTCGCTGAACCTGGCCAAGCAGGATTACCGTACGGGCGAGCCGGTGAAGGGCAGTCTCGTGCTGTTGTACCCGGACGGCAAACCGGTGGCCAACGCCAAGTTGACCCTGAGCCTGCGCGCCCAGCAGTTGTCGATGGTCGACAACGAGCTGCAATACCTCGGGCAATTCCCGATTGAGCTGACCAGCACCGAACTGACCACCGATGCCAAGGGCAACGCGACCCTCGACCTGCCGGCCGCCGACAAACCGAGCCGCTACATGCTCACGGTGTTCGCCAGCGATGGCGCGGCGTATCGGGTCAGGACCACCAAGGAAATCCTCATCGACCGTGGTGCTGCAAGTTTCAGCTTGCGTGCACCGCAGCGCTTCAGCGCCGTCGGCGACAAGGTCGCCTTCGGCTACGCCAACGAAAGTGCTGGCGAGCAAAGCAAAGCCGTGACCCCGAGCAGCTACAGCTGGGTGCGCCTGGAAGACCAGACCACCGGCGACGGCAAACTCGGCGCCAAAGACCAAGGCTTCACTATCGCATTCGACCGTCCGGGCACCTACAACCTGACGCTGAAGGATGCGCATGGCCGCGTCGTCGGCGCCACCGGTCATTCGGTCACCGGCGAGGGCGTCAAAGCCGTGCCGGGCACTGTGGAAATTGTCCTCGATAAACCCGAGTACAAGACCGGCGAAGAAGCCCTCGCCTTGATCACCTTCCCGGAACCGGTCAGCGATGCACTGCTGTCCCTGGAGCGTGACAAGGTCGAGGCCACCGCGTTGCTGTCCCGGGGCGGTGACTGGCTGAAGATGGAAAAACTCAGCCAGACCCAGTACCGCGCGCGTATCCCGGTGAAGGATAACTTTGCACCGAACCTGACATTCTCCGTGCTCTACACCAAGGGCGGTCAGTACAGCTTCCAGAACGCCGGCATCAAAGTGGTGACGCCGCAAATCGACGTGGCGATTGCCACCGATAAAGAGACGTACCAGCCGGGCGATACCGTGTCGGTTGACCTGTCCACGCAGTTCGCCGGCAAGCCATTTGCGGCGCACCTGACGGTCAGCGTCGTCGATGAAATGATCTACGCGCTGCAACCGGAAGTCGCGCCGACCATCGACCAGTTCTTCTACCACCCGCGCCGCAACAACGTGCGTACCAGCGCCAGCCTGTCGTTCATCAGCTACGACGTGGCATTGCCCGGCAGCCCAGGCGCGCCGGGCAAAGCCAACCGCAGCGAACGCGGGGTGAAGGTGCTGGAGCGCCCGCGTCGTGAAGACGTCGACACTGCCGCCTGGCAGCCTGAATTGGTGACCGATGCCAGCGGCAAAACCCGTTTCACCTTCAAGATGCCGGACTCGCTGACTCGCTGGCGTATCACCGCCCGGGCCATCGCTGATGACGGGCAGGTTGGGCAAAAGAAACAATTCGTGCGCTCGGAAAAACCGCTGTACCTGAAGTGGAGCGGCCCGACCCGATTCCGTACCGGCGACAAACCGGAACTCGGTGTGTTCGCTTTCAGCCAAGCCGAAAAACCGGTCAAGGCTGAGCTGGTGATTCATTACGGCGGCGCCGACCAGCGCGTGCCGGTGACCCTGAACAACGGCATCAACTACATCGCGTTGCCGGCGTTTGCGCTTGTGAGTGGCGACTGGACCGCCGAACTGGTGCAGGACGGTAAAACCGCCGACGCCCTGGCGGTGCGCCTGACCGCGACCGGTGAAGGTTGGCAGGTCACCCAGAGCCAGGTCGTGGACGCGCTCCGCGGTGATACAGCGCTGACCTTGCCGGCGGACGCGACGGATATTCGCCTGCGCCTGGATGACAGTCCGCAGGCGTTGTTCCGCTCGGCGCTCGATGATTTGTTGAGTTATCCGTACGGCGGCGTCGAGCAAACCGCCAGCCAGTTGTTGCCATTGAGCATCGCCTATCCATCGCTGTCGTCGAACCCTCAGGTCCGCGATCGCTTGCGCCTGATCATGCAAAACAGCCGTCTGCGCCTGGTGCAAATGGCCGGTCCTTCGGCGAGTTTCACCTGGTGGGGCCAGGATGGGGAACCGGACGCCTTCCTCACCGCTTACGCCTATTACGCCGACTGGTACGCCAGCAAAGCGCTGGAACTGACCCTGCCGCCGGAGCATTGGCAGCGGGTGCTTGAGGTTTACGCCAAGCAAGCGAAGCACACGCCACTGCTGCAGCGGGCGCTGATTCTGGCTTTCGCCAAGCAGATGCAATTACCGGTGAACACCTTGCTCAGCGGGTTGCTGGAAGACCTGACACAAGCAGGCGAGGGGCCGGCAGCGAACATGCTCGACGACGCTCAAGACAGCCTGGTCATGGGCGATCCGGATTCGGCGTTGGGCCTATCGGTGGCTCGAGTGCTGGCGGCGTCCCTGGCCAACCAGCTGAAGGTCAGCCTGCCGGAGGCGTTCAATCGTCAGCTGGCGGACTCCCGGCAGCGCCTGGAGGTCAGTTCACAACCCTTTGTCGAAGCATTGAACCTGTCGCTGCAACCCTTCGATCAGGCCCAGGCGCAAGCCTTGCTGCAACGCCTGCTGCCGCAACATTCCACCCTGGAACGCGCTTTGGCGCTGACCTGGCTGGCGCGCAGCATTGAACAGGCCTCGCCCACCATCGCGCTGGCACCGGGAGACGGCTGGAAGAAACAGCATGGCGCAACCGGTGAGCTGTACTGGACGTGGCAGGGCGCTACGCCGGTGCCGACAGTGCTGGCGTTGTCCGGGACACAGGAGCGGCCGTTAAAAGCCGCGCTGAGTTTCCAGACGCGGCAGCCGCCTGCCGATCCATTGGCCGTGACCGTTACCCGCCGTTTGTCACGACTGGTGCCCGGTGACGAAGCCTTCACCTTCAAGCTCGAGCCGGTGAACGGCAAGCCGTTGTCCAGCGACAGCCTGTACCTGGACGAAGTGATCATCACCAGCAAAGCGTCGAAACCGCTGCGCTACGGCATGATCGAAGTGCCGCTGCCACCGGGCGCCGATGTCGAGCGCACCACCTGGGGCATCAAGTTGATGGGCAAGGCCGGCACCGAACCGACTTCGCTGGAGAAGGCGCGTTTCGAACCGGGGCAAATGGCTTACGCGATTCCAGTGGATGCCTTGAGCGGCGAATTGCGCGTGCGTCACCTGGTGCGCTTCTCGCAGAAAGGCCAGTTCAACCTGCCGCCAGTGCGCTTCACCCAGATCTACGCGCCACAGCACCAGGCCCAGGAACAGAAACCGGCGCTTGGCCAGGTCATGGTCCACTGACATGACCCGGCCTCTGGTCTGGCTACTGCTGTGTTTGCTCCCTGCGCTGGCGACAGCGCAGGACGAACCGCTGCGGCTGGGCTTCAAGGGTGAATTGCTGTCGTTGAGCCGGACGCAATTGATCTCCCGCGAGCCGTTGCCTTCAGATCTGCAGACGCCGTTAGGGAGTTTGTGGAAGCTGTTTGTCTACGCCTGGCTGGTGGATACCGGCGCCCATGAACCACCTTATGAATGTCGCGGGCAGTCGAAGGAAGAAGTGTATTGCTGCACGGCTGGCGGCAAGATCGGGCGTGATCAGGCGCTGGTGAAATCCTGCGGGTTGTACTTTGAGCCTGCGCGGTTGGGCATTGCGGGCGCTGAATGGCGCACGTATTGGCAGGCACGGCAGGCACCGCAGTGGTTGCTGAACTTGCCGTCTTTGCAGCCTTCGACCCGGGTTCCGGTCGTTGACTTGCTGCGGATGCTGGCCGTAATGCCCGCGCAGGATCAGGCGCGGCGGGTGTTGCTCGATGTGGTGTTGAACGCGGCGGACGGCAATCTCGTCGGTGAACTCGGCGGCCGGTTGCGGGTGAAAACCTGGAGCTGGCTGGGCGATCAGGATCCGTCGTCGCGCCAGGGTGGTTTTGCCGGATGGACAGTGGATGGCACGCCGATCTGGGCCGGTGGGCGCGGCACCAGTCAGATGGTTCTGCGCAAACATGGCCAGGCCCTGGCCGCAGTGTTGCCGGTGGGTTGGCCGTTGGATGCGGGACGTTGCGTTGAGGTTGGTCTGTTTTCACGCTATCCGATCGGGCGCGTTCTGGCGGCGGATCGGGTGGTTGCCGATGGGCCATTGCAGGGCGACTATCGCGTTGAGTTCGCTAATGGCAATCAGCTGGATATCCACAGCGACGGTGAGCTGTTTCTGCTCAAGGACAAACTCGTTGCGCGCCTGGACCGCGAAGAATACGTCGCCCGTGTCCTGCAGCGAGAAGCCAAATCCGAACCGGTTGAAGCGGCCAAAGCCCTGGCCATCGCGATCCGCACCTACCTGCTGCAAAACGCCACCCGCAGCGGCGACTGCCTGAGCATCGACGACAGCAGCACCCGTCAACGCGTCGCCCCACGCCCCGCCACCGCCGAATCGCGCAACATCGCCGCGTGGACCAGCGACCTGGTGCTGGCCGGCAGTACCGTCACCTATCACTCCGACCAGCCCGGCCCGGACAAGCTCTCCTGGCAACAAGCCGTCGAACAAGCCAACGCCGGCCAGCGCTACGACGCCATCCTGCTGCACGCCTACCCGCGCGCCAGCCTCAGCCGCTGGGACAACCCGGTCGCGTCCTGTGAAGCCCTGCCCGCCGCCCAGGACTGGCTGCAAAAACAGCGGCGAGGCTGGCGTGCGCGGCTGGACAGCGAGGTCGGCTACAACGAAGTCAGCACTTTCGCCGTCTGCCGCCTGGCGTTCGGCCGCCCCTACGTCGACCGCGAACGCCAGCGGCTCTATGTGCGCGGCGTGCTCTCGCTGCAGGATCGTCTCGACCTGACTCATGAATACCTGCACCTGGCCTTTGAAGCACATCCCAACGGCCAGGACGAAACCTACATCGAAGGGCTTGCCCGTCACCTGCTGCTGGAATAGGCCATGAAACTCCGTTATTCACCGATCATCCTGTTCCTCTGCCTGTTGCCGACAATTGTGGCGGCCCAGAGCGCCGTGAAACTCGACACCCCCGTCGGCGGCTGGCGCACCGGTGCGCCCGAGGGGGACGGCGAGCGTTTCCGCCAGACCGTCAACTACCCGGCTTCGTCGGTCAACACGCCAGCCGGCCAGGCCAACACCGCCCGCATCAGCGGCCAGATCAAGGCCACCCCCAAATCCACCGAACCAGGCCGCCTGATCGTCAACGGCGTCAGCATGCCCCTGAAGATCGACGACGCCGGCCGCTTCGATCGCCCGTTCTCATTCCCCAACGGCAGCAACAGCGTCGAAGTCCGCAGCCCCGACGGCCAGCAGCGCCACCGCACTCAATTCCTCAACACCAGCGGCGGCGCCACCCCGGCCAAGCTGCGGGTGCTGCTGGCATGGGACAGCGACAACACCGACCTGGACCTGCACCTCATCACCCCGGACGGCGCCCACATCTGGTACGGCGACCGCGCCGTCCCGAACGGCGCGGCGCTCGACGTCGACGTCACCACTGGCTACGGCCCGGAAATCTTCGCCATGCCGGCACCGATCAAGGGGCAATACCTGGTGTACGTGAATTACTTCGGCGGCGGGTACCGCAGCGATGACGAAGGTCAGGAAGATGCCGTGCAACCGCTGACCAGGGCGCAGGTGACGGTAATTACGGAGGAAGGGACGCCGAACGAGAAGATGGAGACGTTTGTGGTGCCGATGCGGGCGGTGGGGGAGTTGACGTTGGTGAGATCGTTTAGCTATCCGTGAGGGCCAATCGGGCAGCAGGTCGCTGTCGCTTTAATTAAGCAATGCCCATTGACTGGACGCCTGAAAATTGAGGCTCAGGGGCTACATAATCAATGGGCTAAGCTTTATTTGTGGCTTCTGGGCTGCAATATGCCGTTCGCTGAAGCGATTGCCGGTCTTGCGATGTTGTGTCTCTGGGGCTGCATTAATCGTATTTCCTGCGTTTTTTGATGCTTGAGGGCTACAAATGACCACCTTGTTTGATGTGGCTGAAATGCTAAAACAAGCTCGACGCGAGGCGCATTTGAGCCAGGAAGCCTTGGCTAGCCATGCGGGTGTTTCACGTTCGACAGTGGCACGTATGGAGACCATGGCCAAAGGTGATATGAGTGTCTCGGCCTTGGTTCGGCTACTGGAGGCCGCCGGGTATAACTTGAAACTGGTGAGAGCCGGCCATGAGCGCACGGTTGAGGACATCCTCGCCGAACAGCGTTCCGGAGTTTCGGGCTCATGACCCTGGACGTTCAAGTCAGCGGGAAAATGGTTGCCAAGCACTACCGCGAGCGCGATAAATATGTTTTGAAATATCTCCCTTCGCCGTGGGAAAAGAAGTGATCGAAGCGGTGAAGAACGAACCCGCCTGGCGTGATGTGGCCAAACCGATGGTGCATGCCTGGAACCAAGGGATGGAGACCTTACGTAGTCCGAAAGCGGCCCAGCAATTTCGAGGGCTGGATACCGCCATCACAGAAGCGGGTTTCTCAGGGCCGCCAGCGGCAGAAAACACGCGAGTACAGATTGGCCGCTCCGAGTTGTTGGCACCGAAAAAACGCAAGTAACCGGTTATCGGCGCTGTGATGTGTCAACTCGAACATTGGCAAATGCCTTTGTACTACAGAACATCCCTGCGCAATAAATTCCGTCGTCTGGCATACGCAAGCTTTGCTCAGGCGCTATCCGTGAGGCTGAGATACTTACAGCCGCAGTGTTTGCACGCGGTTGCGGCCATCAAATGTATAGGTCTGCTCTCTGCTGGCGCACCGTCCTCCAAGCCTCTGAGGATGAGCCTCACTTGCCAACTCGCGCTCGATCTGTTCGATGCTCGGCAGGCTGGTTTGCAACTCGGCCGGCAGGGGCTCCACCAATTGGTACTCAGCCCCGCCGATGGGCCGGGCGTTATCACGCAGGGCATATTCGGCCACGACCTTGCTCTTGCACAGCAGAAGACCGATGGTCGGGCCGTCCTGTGGGTGCTTGAGTTGGGCATCCACGGCAGTCAGGTAAAAACCAAGCTGACCCAGATGTTCAGGTTTGAACTTGCCAGCCTTGAGTTCGATCACCACATAGCAACGTAGCTTCAGGTGATAAAACAGCAGGTCGATGAAGAACTCGTCACCGCTTACGGCCAGTAGCACTTGCTTGCCGACGAAGGCACAACCCGCACCCAGTTCCTGCTGATACCAAGGCAATTGTGCAGCAGCTTGTTGCACAAATTCCGAGTCGGGCCACGCCTCGGAAAACGCGCGCATATATTTGAGGTTACGTGGATAAACCTCCGTCGTTAAGAAGTAAGAGAAATCCTATAGATATAAAGAATGTTTGCGCTAATGCTCGTCGGGTTTTGTCGGTGCGCAGCTTTGCATGGAAATTAAAATGCCATCCAGATGTTCGCCCCGTTTTTTCCACCATCATTCTAGTAACATTCCCTACTTGCCTGGAGACCCTCTGATGCTATCTCGTGTCATAACCCTATCATTGCTCGCCGGCCTGGCGTCTCAGGTCAATGCCAGCTGTGACATGCCGGACTCACTGGTCAATCAGACCATGATCAATGTGGCCGATCCACTTTATTCGCCGAGTAATCCCAATGCCGGTAATCAAGTTCGGCTAACGCTGAATGATGGTACTTATCAACTTGAAGTGCTCGGAAAGCCGATCGTTTCGACTGGCGAATATGAATACCGTAAATATACGCGCGACCTGGGTCAGTTGGTCATGCGAGAAACGTATCAAGGTGAGCCGGTGAACTACACATGGACCCTGGTGTGTGAATCCAACCAGCGTGGCACTTTTGTCTTCAGCCAGCAGAACGGCCCCCTAAAACCGGACATTCGCCAGAACACCGGGCGCTATACGCTGGATGCGGCGGGTCGCTGACACGTTGCCGAAAGGCTAAAGGTTGGCTTGTTGTACGCGTTCCCCTGTAGGAGCCAGCTTGCTGGCGATGGTCGTTAACGATAACGCGTGTGGGCTGGCTGAATGCGGCGTACTTGAGTCCATCGCCAGCAAGCTGGCTTCTACAGGTTTTGGGTAAGTTGTGTTTCCCGCGATGGCGTGAATACGTTCAGCGTGGGTGCGATCCCTGTGGGAGCTGGCTTGCCAGCGAAGGCAGCCTGACTGCCACCCATTGTCTTTCTGATGTACCCATTCATTACTGCGATAACGGCCGTCTACATGCTTATCAGTGCAGTAGGCCGGTTGGGCATGATTTACATTTAAATCCCGTGCAAGTTCCGTTGTTAAGAATAATCTGATAGATGCAAGTCATATTTTGCGATAGCCCTCGTTATATTCTGCGGGAGTGAAGCAATAAATATAAAGTAATATGTAATCACTTGCTGTATTGGTTTCTTCTGTTTTAGTTGTGTATCGTGTTTGGCTGTAGCCACTCCTGTTTTCTTACTGAAAGAGTTTCTGCCTGGGGGCAACATGATGATCGTCCTGGAACCCATGTCCGCCGCTTCATTCGAGCGTTTCAAGGCTTACAGCGTTGCCGATTTCGCCGCGCAGATGCAGCGCACCGGCGAGTGGGAAATTGATCGGGCGCCGGCCCTGGCCGAGGCGTCCTTTGCCCAGTTGCTGCCCGAGGGTTTGCTGACTGCGGACAACTATCTGTTCGATATCAAGGACAGGGCCCTGGGTGAGTGCGTAGGCGCCATCTGGGCTGGGGTGGTCGAAGAGGAACGGCGTGAAGGTTTCATATTCGACCTGGTGATCCATGAACCCTACCGGCGCCAAGGCTATGCAAAATTGGCGATGCGGGAAATCGAAGCGTTTTTTGTGACCCTGGACGTGCGCTCGATTGCGCTGGAGGTTTACTTTGATAATGCGGGTGCGCGGCGCCTTTACGATGAGTCGGGCTATCAGGTGACCAGCCAAAGCATGCGTAAAATGTTATGACTTTTTAAGCCTTGATCAAATGTCGTCAATGATAGTGTAGGTGTCCGCGTGAGATTTTTATCCCTATGTTGTTTGCTGTTTGGCCTCTCAGGGTGCGGGACTATCAACAGTGTCTTTGTTCCTGATCCTGTAGTGGTCTCTACGCTCAAGTGGTCACAGACCAATTGTGCCGCCTTGCCTCGCGTATTCAGTGGCTTTGTTTATGATTTATGTGTGTTGAATGGCCCTCCGCGCGCTGAAGCCGGTGTGCGTGGACTACATGTCAATGACACGCCCTTTATACTGTTCGATATCATGGCTTCGGCCGTATTTGATGTGGTCTTGTTGCCTTATACGGCTTATTACCAGGTTGCTCACGGCAATCTTGAGCTCCATTAGTTTTTTTGACTCAGGCGACGTTGGCGCGGCAGGCCACTGCCTCAGCTGCGCTGTCTGATCGGGCCTGCAGGCGTCTCGTTCAGACTTGGTCATTTCACCGCGCTGCGCGATTTAACCTAATTCCGAAAGGTGCTGCAAATCACCATAATCATATGGTCGACGTCGGTATTTTGTACAAATACTCTAATTTGAATAATTACTCTATCTTGCCGCTGCGCAAGCGGATAATAGGCATATCTTGGATAAGGCAAGCACGAGATTTTGGGGGCGTGTAGTACTTGTCTGTCAGAATTGATTGTAAGTAAAAGATTGGTATTTTTTATTATTTGCTTTCTAGGACTTTTCCTAAAGGCGCCTTGGTGCGCTCTGCTTATCTTTGTGGGGTCAAACAGCCAATGGGAAATATTCGTTATATCGACGGTCTGAAATTTTTATATGTGGTGGGTTACCATCTGGAACATCTTGAAGTTTGCCGTGGATCTAACGTGCCCGTTTTACATGGCTGGATCGTTTTGACTTAACTAGCGATTCTCTCAATCACAGGTAGTGAAATATGTTCAGAAAACTTGCGTTCTCCCTTTCCTCGGTTGCTGTACTGATGAGTTCTTCCCTGGCCATGGCCGCAACGGAAGAGGCTATCACTATTCAACTCAAGGCCAATGTGCCGGGTGCGACTTTCCATGTCCGTCCGCCAGCGAGCGAAGACTGGAGCTCCATTCAGGAAATCCGCTGGGATACCCAGCGCAAGCAACTGATTGACTGGAGCAAAAATCTCGAGGTCTTGAGTACCACGGCCGGCATCAAGGCCAAGCTGGTCTCGGAGCCGGAGCTGATCAGCGGCGCCAACAAGATCAAGCTGGACGTGTTTGTCAACGGCACTAAAGTAAAAACCACCAGCGACGAAGTGGTTAACGCTGCAGATGCCTTGGCGGGCCGCCAAGTAGCATTTGAAATCAAGCCAGTGCCGCTCGCCGGCTCGGGTCGTCATCCCGAAGGCAACTACACCGGCACCGTGGCGCTGATCTTCGAGCCCGGCGCGCCTGTTCCTGCTCCTTGATAGCCCAAGCGTTTGATTAACGGCTGCCTCACGCGGCTGGGGAGCCACTTGGCTCCGCCAGCCCGTTTCAACTTTGACTTACGCCAAGAGAATTCCCTGCATGTTCCCGATGACGCCCATCGCGGCGGCGCTTGCATTTTTTTTCTGTGCAGGTGCGCTCGCGGCCCCCTCTGCCATCGGCACCACGCCTCGCAGTTTAATGGCCCAGGCCAAGGGTCTGCCCAGTGAATTCGAGGAACACTTTTTCGATGTGCCGCTGGCGGTTCGCGTCGAGGTCGATCAACAATTTCTCGGTGAGGCGATGATCGTGCTGTCGCGCGATGACCGCATCACCCTGCTGGACTTTACCGACGTCGCTGATAGCCGGGTCCCGGCCAATGAACGCGACACCTGGGCGGCCTACCTGCAACAGGGCGTACCGCTGGGGGCCTGTGCCGGCAGTTGCCCGGAGCAGATGCTCGCGGTGCACTACAGCCTGGAAAACTCGCTGGTGTCGATTGCCACCGAGCGCGCCGAACGTGACAGCGAGACGCCGCGTTTCTACGACCAGCCACGCGCTGGCAGTACCGGCCTGATCGTGCGCAACCAGTTGAACCTCAACGGCGGCCAGCAGCAGGACCTGGGCGGGCGCTACGGCCTGGAGGCCAGCAGCAGCCTGGGCAACTGGACCCAGAACTTCAACATGCAACTGGCGCGCATGGGCGGCGGCGATGACCAGCTCTATCATTCGGTGCACGAGCTGTACAGCCAGCGCGAGTTGCAGGGCAACTTCCTGCGCCTGGGCTATTTCACGCCCGCCTCCGAAGGCTTGAGCCGCCAGCCGCGAACCTTCGGCAACAGCCCGGACACCGCCCTGGGCGTCATGTACGGCAGCTCTGACAGCCTTGCCATCGACATCTCGACCCCGAGTGTCTACCCGATCTATGTCACCGCCAATCGCCTGGGTTCGGTAGAGATCTATCGCGACGGCCTGTTGATCAACACCCAGCCGGTGCCCGCCGGCTTGCAGACCCTCGATACCCGGCCGCTGCCCGGCGGTATCTACGAAGTCGAAGTGCGCCTGATCGAAGACGGGCAGATCACTTCGACCAGCCAGGAGCTGGTGTACAAGCCCAACAACTGGCGCAACCCAGACGAACGCTGGCGCTACAACCTGTTCGCCGGGCGCGAGACCAAGCTGCTGAGTAACTGGGAAGACGACAAGAACGACGCCATGACCGCCGGTGTCGCGTTGAACTACCTGCTGCACCCGCGGGTGGTGGTCGGCCTGTCCGGACGCCAGGTCCGCGACACCCTGCAATATGGCACCTCGGTCGACTGGAGCCTGGCCGACAGCGTCAGCCTCTATGCCAACCTCTATCAAACCCAGGACTACGGCACCGGCGTCGATTTGCAGGGCCTCTACAGCTACAGTTCCGGCAGTCTCATCGCCAGCCATACCCGCAGTTGGCTGGACACCCGCAACACCTACGAAACCCTGCCCGACGGCACGCGCATCCGCCAGCGCAACGTGTTCACCGGCCAGACCAGCAACTCCTCGCTGTCGGTCAACCACCGCATCAGCCAGAAAAGCTCGCTCAATGCACGGATCTCCCACAGCGACGGCTACACCGAAGGCGTCGGCCTGGACCTGGGCTGGAACCAGCGCACCTTCCTGTTTGGCAGCGATGGCAACTGGCGCCTGTCGCTGTTTGACCGCCCGGGCAGTTCCAGCAGCGGCAACCAGCGCAATCGCGGGGTCGACCTGAGCCTCAACCTGTCCCTGGGTGGCCCCGGCCAGCAGATCAGCGCCAGTATCGGCTCGCGCACCTCCCGTGACGGCGCCCGCGACAACAATGCCTCGGTCACCTATCGCAAGACCCTGCAGGATCACCTGCTGCAAAGCGTCTCCGCCACCGCCAGCACCGATACCTATGGCGTCGGCGTATCCGGCACCGCGAGCTTCCTCACCGAGGCGGTCAGCGGCGATGCCTTTGCCCAGCGCTCGTCCTATAACGGCAACTTCACCGGCGACCTGAACCTGGACAGCACCTTCGCCATGAGCGGCCTGCAGATGGTCATGACCAGCCAGTCCAGGGGCGATGGCGCCGGCATGATCATCGACGTCGAATCCGACCTCGAACACATCGCCCTGCGCGCCGACGACCTCAGCGGCGGCAGCATCCGGCTGCACCCGGGGCGCAACTTCGTGCCGATCACCGCCTACCGCAACAGCACGGTCAGCTTCGACTTCGAGGGTAACCACGTGCCGGCGGCCAGCATCCAGCCGGTGCGTACCCGCTATCACCTGAACAAGGGCGGCGTTGAGTACCGCAAGATCACCGTCAGCAAGACCCTGACCGTGCTTGGCCGGCTGCTCGACCCGCAAGGCCACCCGCTCAAGGGCCACCACGTGATCAACCACGCCAGCCGTGGCGTCACCGAAGTGGACGGCTTCTTCTCGATGGAAATGAGCGCCAGCGCGCCCACGTTGGAAGTGCGCCACAACGACCAGTTGTTGTGCCAGTTCCGCCTCGACCCGGCGGCGCAGCCGACCGAGCAGGATGTGTTGATGATCGGTGATTTGCGCTGTTCGGCGGACACCCTGGCGGATGCGACTTATAAAGCAGAGAAGGCTGGGTGATGATTTTCCTCATGAGTGTTGTTAAGGGGTATTTCCATTGGCTAGTTTAAGTACTTTTGTTGCGAGAGTTTGCCGCTGGTTATGGCGTGGTGGGTTGATCTGTTTCGTTATCCCGGCTTCGGCTATGCAGATCGATATCACCGCAAAATTTGCACCGGATCCTGCAAATCCGTACATGAATAAATTCAAAAATACGACGCCGAACAGTGGCTGGTGTGCGTTTCGCAATCAATGCCTAAGGTTGCCAATCAAGTTTGAGTCCAATGCTGAAATTGTGGTCCGGCATTCGGTTCGCCGAGGGCCGATGTTTAAAGTGCCGAGTGATTGGCAGGCTGTTGAGATTCGCCACAAAATAACGGGGGAATCGAAGTTTGTAAAAATCCGAATCGCTGGTATAGGTTCAGAATATGTGGCCGATGATGTCAATGGTTTAGTGGGTGGTGGCGATTTTCGTGAGTCCCATCAGAAACTGTGGTTGCAAAGGGGCTGGCAAGGCGCCCCGCGCCCATGCCGTGATGGTGGGGTTGGTTATAGTAATGAATACATGTTTGGTTTTTTTTGGCAAACACCGGTGGCTGGCGTTTGTGCTAAAACGGCCGCATTCGCTATACCCTGGATGAATTATAACTATCTGGATATTAACTACGAGCTGGATCTGCCGTCTCCTTTGGATATGTCCTCGGGGCAATATGGCGGGCAGTTAAATTTAACAATCGGCCCCGGTGGTCATTTTGATATGGGCGACGTGATGATTCCAAGCGATGATACGCTCACGATGAATTTCACGTTGGATGTAAGGCATGTACTGCACGTTGAAATTCCGCCGGGTGGTAATCGGGTGGAACTGTTGCCTGAGGGGGGCTGGCAGGCGTGGTTGCAAAATCCTGCTCGGCTCCCGGGTAAGTTATTTCGGGATCAAACATTCCATATATGGACATTTTCACCTTTCAAAATGTACCTGGCATGCGAGAGTTCAGCGGATAATCCCTCGCTGTGTAGTTTAAAAAATGAGCGCAATGATCAGGTGCCTTTGGATGTAAGGGTTAGTTTGCCAAGTGGTTTTACCGATAATCAAGGGCTGTCAATAAGTCGAAGGGCACTCTATAAGAATCATTCCGATAATGTGTTTTATCCCGGGTTTTATGTAGTGCGGGGTGCAGCAAAATTATACTTTGAAGTTAGGGGGGCGCAAGTAAAAAACATGCTCACGAACCACCCGGGTACTACCTACTCAGGCACCGTTACGGTTATCTGGGATTCGGAGGTTTAATTGATCTCTAGTTTTTATACAACGAACGAGGCTCACTCATGAATCGCCTGATAATGCTATTTGGTTTTTGCTGTTTTCCTTTACTTGCCCACGCCGGCCCGCAAATCAATGTCGGCGTGGTCTACGACTACCTCGACGGCGAAAAAAGCACCTACCTCAAGCGGGTGTTCAACGGCGGTGACGCCACGGCCTTCGTCAAGGTCAATATCCTGGAAATCGTCTACGACGCCGAGGGCAAGCCCCAGGAAGTGCCGGTCAAGAACCAGGCCGATGTGGTGGCCCGCGATGGCCTGATGGCCAGCCCGGCGCGCCTGATCGTGCCGGCCAATGGCATGCAAGGCACCCGCTTGCTGTATATGGGCGAGCGTGAGCAGGAACGTTACTTCCGCGTGCGCTTTATCCCGGTGGTGCCGGAGCAGGAAGACCAGTTTGCGGTGTCGAGTGAAGATCGCGAAGAGTACAAAAAGGAGTTGTCGGCCGGGGTCAATATCCTCGCCGGTTACGGCACGATCTTTTTCGTGCGCCCCAAGCACACGCGCTTTGATACCAAGGTCGACGACAGCAAGACCCATTACATGCTGCGCAATAACGGCAACAGCGTGGTGATCGTCGATCAGTTCAAGGACTGTTCAAGCAAGAGTGAACAGGACTGCAATCCGGTGACCAAGCACCACATCTTGGCCGGGCGCGAGTTCAAGTTCGACAAACAGGCTGGTCGTGAATACCGCTTCAAGCTGGTGGAAGGCGAGAAGAAAAAGACCGTCGAGGTCAAGGGTTGATCCCGGCGCCTCGCACTGGCGAGGGCGCCCTGCAGTCACAGGTATTTGCCATGTTCAAGACACTGATCACCACCGTGCTGCTGTTGACCAGCACCTTTGCGCTGGCCGCCCGCCAGGAACACGAGTTCGAGGTCTCGGTGCGCGTCCCGACCTTGCAGTTCTACGTGATCCCCACCGACCCCGGCTGGATGCACCAGGAGCAGGTACTGCCCTGGGATGTGCGCAGGTCGACCCTGGGCGGTTTGCGCAAGGAGTTTGACGTGCTTAATGACGGCGGTGCGGTGAGCGCCAAGTTGGTGAGTGCGCCGTATTTATCCAATGGTAATGCGCGGGACAATATCCAGTTGAAAGTGAAGTTCAACGGGGTAGAGCTTGATGCGCTAACGTACAAACAAGTTGTCTCGGCGCAGGATGCCAAGGTGGGGAGTCGGGTGCAGTTGGAAATTGTCCCGCAGATGACGGCTGGGGGGTACAAGCCGGGGAGTTACTACGGTAACGTTAATATGATTTTTAATGCCGCTGCTCCTGGCGCTTGAATGGGATTTTGAGCGACCTATCTATGAAGAGTTTATTTAAGGTTTCTTTTTGGGCGGTGTTTATTTCTTTAGTCTGGGCGCCAACGGTCAGTGCCGTGACCAAAGAAATAGATTTGGTGTTCTATGGGGCGACCGGTAAGTTGGTTAATGCGACGCCCTCGGTTTTCGATAGCGCTTGCGGGTCAGAGGTGGCTAACTGCATAAGGCTGCCTGTTAAATTTTCTGGAGGGCCTATTGCGGCTGATCATGATGTCCGCCAGGGCCCCATGTTTAGCGCGCCCACCCTGTGGAAGACGGTGCAGCTGACCAATGTTGAGGATAATGAAGTATCGTCCATTGATGTCAGAATTTCAGGTGTCGGCGTGAAGCAGCGATTTAATCAAAGCGTTACTGAATTGGTTCCCGGCTCTTCAGGGGTGCTCGATGCTCACAATAAGTTGTGGTACGGAGGGGGTTGGGGTTATGCCGCAGCGCCCTGCGAGATGACTGGACAGCACTCCTGGGATGCGACCTCATACCAAATATTCTGGAAAATGCAGGCCCTGGAAACGTGTACCAAACGCGCCAGATACCCGATTCCTGACCTCAGTTACGATCAATTCGACATTGGCTATGAGTTGCGTCTGCCCAAAGCGAAGACGATGTTCAACGGCACCTATACTGGGCGCATCAGCTACACCTTGGGGCCGCATCAGGATTTCGATATGGGTGACATCATGTTGCCGTCCGACTCACAGATCACGTTTGAGTTCACTCTTAGGGTGGAGCATGATCTGAAGGTCGATATTGATCTTCCGCCTGGCGGTAATCGCATTGAGTTACTCCCACGTGGGGGGTGGCAGCGCTGGTTACAAACGCAGCGTGTGCCGAGAGAAATAGAAAGAACGCAGCCCTTTCATTTTTCAACGACCGGGCCTTTCCGGGTGACGGTGTTTTGTGATTTCGGTAACGCGTCGCGTTGTTCCATAAGGAGACCCGGAGATAATTCTGGCTTATCATATATGCTAGTGATCGAGCTGCCCAGCGGCTTTGTCGATGAGCATGATCGGCCAATTACTAAAACAATGTTATTAGCCAAAACTCCCTTAAGTTTCGTCTGGAATTCGATCCAGATGCAGCCCGGCAAACTGGCGCAGAATTATGGTTTCGTAGAGCGATTCTTCCATGGCCGGGTCGCTATAACCGAACCAGTTTTGCATCAGATGAACCCGTAACATCGCCATCAACGGATACGCCGGACGACCACCTTCGCCCTTCGGATAGTGCGGCTCGATCAGTTTGACCAAGCCATTCCAGGGCACGACCTGATCCATCTCGATCAGGAAGCGTTCACGGCGGGTTTGTTTGCGTTTGCCAGCGTATTCGGCGTCAGCGAAGGACATCTGCTTCATCGGGGCTCAACCGTTCAGTTCTTGGGACTGGCGTATTTCACCAGATTTTAAAGTCTTTTTCAGAGTTTCCTTAAAAATCTACAACAAGCATTCTGTAATTCGTGCTAGGGGGACTCTGCAATTTACACTCGGGGAGGTACAAATAAAAAAACTCTTCGAGCACGCTGGTGACACTTACTCGGGTAGGGTGACAATTGTGTGGGACTCGGACCTCTGAACAATTAACGGATTTACAGTGATCACGGAAATTTAATTTTTGAGAACAAGCCATGTCTCAGTGTAAGAAAATACTCGGTTATTTAAGCGTGTTTGTGCTGCTATCTCCTCTCGCAGCTGGAGCACAGACCTATGGCTTGCAAGATAGCCAGCTCAGCGATTATCTGTTGCCCAAAAAAGCCGAACAACTCTCACTGCTGGAACGCCTGGTCAACACCAACAGCGGCACTTTGAATATCGAAGGCGTGCTTGAGGTCGGCAAGCTGCTGGAGCCCGAGTTCCAGGCTGCCGGTTTCAGCACCCGCTGGATCGAACTGCCTGCGGCGATGCAGCGTGCCGGCATGCTGGTGGCGGAGCGCAAGGGCACCTCCGGGAAAAAACTGCTGCTGATCGGCCATCTGGATACCGTATTTCCCAAGGACAGTCCGTTCCAGACGTTCGAGCGCCAAGGCCGGTTCGCCACTGGCCCGGGCATTATCGACAACAAGGGCGGGGTGGTGGTGCTGTTGTATGCGCTCAAGGCCCTGCACGCCATGGGCGCGCTGGACGATGCCAGCATCACGGTGGTGTTGACCGGCGATGAGGAAAACAGCGGCAAACCGATCGCGGTCTCGCGCCAGCCCTTGATCGAGATGGCCAAGGCCAGTGATGTGGTGCTGGACTTTGAACCGACCGTGAGCGGCCATGCCTCGGTAGGGCGGCGGGGCACGGCGCACTGGTTGATTGAGGCTGCCGGTCGTGAGGGGCATTCGTCGATCATCTTCAGTGACGAAGTGGGGGCGGGTGCAAGTTTTGAACTGGCGCGCATTCTCGATCAACTGCGCAAAAGCCTCGTCGGCGAACCAGGGTTGACCGTCAATCCTGGAACACTGGTGGCTGGGGTCGAGGCCACGTACGACAAGGCCAGCGGGGCGGGCAGTGTCTTTGGCCGGACCAACCTGGTGGCCCAAACCGCCATCGCCAGTGGCGATGTGCGCTACTTGACCACCGAGCAAAAACAACAGGCCGAAGCGCGTATGGCCGCTATCGTCAAAGACAGTCTGCCCGGCACTACCTCGACCCTGCATGTTGAGCAGGTGCTGCCACCGATGCCGAGCACCGCCAGCAGCCTGCAGCTGTTCGAGCTTTACAGCCAGATCAGCCAGCGCCTGGGCCACGGCCCTGTGACGTTGCTGCCCGCCGAGTTACGCGGTGGTGGCGATATTTCCTATGTCGCGCCTTATGTTTCCACCGCGCTGGTGGGCATTGGCGCCAGCGGCGATGGCGAGCATTCGGCGCGCGAACGGCTGGACGTCGAATCGCTGTTCACCCGCTCGCAACTGGCCGCGTTGCTGATGCTGGAGCTGGTCAAGCCAGCGCCCTGACTAACTCCCCGATAGCAGCAACTGTGCCTTGGCCCGGGCCTGCGGGCTGACTTCCAGCGACAGTGACAGGACCTTGACCTGTTGCTGCTCGAGCTCCGCCAGCCAACCGATAAACGGCGCCAAAGGCCCTTCCAGGCTCAGGTCGATGTGCCCCGAGGGCGTGTTGTCCATGCGCTCGAGGTTGAGCTGTGCCTGGCTGCTGGTACGAGTGATCAGCCCCGGCAGCGCTTCGCCGCTGATGGCCTGGGTGCTGGCGCGCGGCTGCGCGGGCAGGGCCTGCAGTTGCTGTTGCAAACGACTCTGTTGATTAAACGCCTGCTCGGCCTTGGCCAGTGCCAGCTGCGGCGGTTGCCAGAGCAGCAGGTACGCGGCTATCACGCCAATGAACACAGCCAGGCCGCGTACGGCCGTTTGCTCGCGAGCTGCCAGGGTTTGCCAGCGCCGGCGCAACAGGGCGACGGCTGACGGTGCTGCGGTGGGGGTTGCGGGGGCGTCGCTCATAGGGCTTGTTCCTTGATCTTGAGGCGCGTGCTGACGCCCTGGCTGTCGCGTACAGACGCCTCGGCGCTGACGCTCAGGCCCTGGGTGACCAGGCGTTCACGCAGTTGTTGCAGGTCGGCGAAGTCCGGGGCGCTGACTTGCAGGCTCCAGCCTTCGCCTTGTTGATAGTTAAGGCGATGGACCACGGCGAGGGCGCCGCTGCTGGCGGCCCATTGCTCGGCCAGTTGCGACAGCTGGCGGGTCATCCCGGCCTGGCCCTGGCCTTGCTGGCGCAGCTTGGCCTGTAACTGGCGCGGCAGGTCAATGACCGGGCCGTCGTCCGGAAAGCGTTGTTGCCACAGCGCCAGGTTTTGCTGTTTGAGTTGGGCGCTGCGCTGCTCGATCAGCAGCCGATGGCCCACGGTCTGCACCAGCTGCGCGGCGCAACCGATGATCAGCACCACGGCCAGGGTGCGCCACGGCCAGCGACGTTTGCCGGGGCGTGCGAACGCGCCCTGGAACAGGTCGATGGCGTTCGCCGAGCCCTGGCTCAAGCGGGCCCATGGGTTGTCTTCCGCGCGCCACTGCTCGCTGTCGATGCCGCTTGGCGCCTGGGCGCCGAACCAGTGCAATGGGCCGGGCAGTAGCGGGGCGAGCGCTGGCAGTTCCACGTCGCTCAGGGCCAGGCGCAAGGGCGCCGCGCCGCCGATCAACCAACGCTGGTCCCAGCCAAGAGCGCAGGGCTGGTCGGCGGGCAGGCAGTCGGCGTCGATGTGCACGCGGACCGGGTGCAGGTCCTGCGCCGCCAGGGTGGCCAGGCACTGGCGCAAGCGCTCGCGGTCGATGGCAAACAGTGCGCAGTGTTGTTTGTCGCGCAACGGGCCGTGGGCCAGGTGCAAGTCGTCGAGGTCGTCGACCACCTGATCTTCCAGAGCCGATTGCAGCGCCTGGCGCAGCCAGCGGCCACTGCGGGCGGGCACGCTGACCTGGTGATAACTGGCCATTTCCATCGGCAGCAGCAGGCTCAGCGGCTGACCGCGCAGTTGTGCGGCGGCCTGTGCCAGGGTGCCATGCTGCGCCGGGGCGTCGGCCTTCCACCAGGTCAGGGACCACTCGGCGTCGGCGTCGGCGGGGGGTGAGAGGTACAGCCAGTGACTCATGATCATTACTCGTTTGGCCGGTCGGCTTTGGCGGGGTTAGGGAGCAGGTGGCGTTGTTCGACGCGCAGGGTCTTGCCGTCGATGCTGCGCAGGTCGCTGACCAGGCGCAGGCGTCGCCCGTCGAGTTCGACGTCGATGGTGGCGCGAAACTGCTGGCTGCCCACCGCCAGCCCACGGGCCTTGATGTCGCGGCCGGCGAGCATGGGGTGATCGAGGAAGGCCTGGACGCTGGGGTAGCCAGCCTCGGGCCGGGTCTTGACCAGGTTGCTGGCCGTGGCCTGGTCCAGGCCTTCGAGGCTGGCCAGCACCAGGGCGCTGGCGGTGTTGATGTTCAAGGCGCTGGCGGGGCCGGCCGTCAGCACGGGCCGCAGTTTTTCCAGGGTAGCGGCGTCTACCTGGGGCAGTTGGCGCAGTTCGCTGATGTCGCTCAGGGGCAGGGGCTTGCCGTCGCGCCCGCGCTGGGTTGAGAGCAACGCCGGGTCGTGGGCACGCACCCCCAGCAGCGCCAGCAGGCGTTGGTAGCGGGCGCTGGCGAGCAGGTCATTGGGGCGGCGCAGGCTGTTGAGGTTGAGCCGGGCGCCGAGGTCTTCGAGTTCGATGTGAATGCGCCCGCCTTCGATGTCCATGACCGGCGCCGGCTCTGCCCAGGGTTGGCCCGGGTGCACCACTTGCAAGCCATTCTCGCGGCGTGCTTGCGCCAGTATTTGCTGCCGGGCCCAGCTTTCGCCACTGAGCGCCAGTTGCCAGAGTTGCTGGTGCTGCACCAGGTTGGCACTGCTGTGCAGGCTCAGGCGCTGGCGGGCGAGCATATGGCTGACGATCACCGTCACCAGCGCGGTGATCAGCAGCACGCTGAGCAAGGCGACGCCGCGCTGGCGCCCGGGACTACGCATGGGGTGGGGCCGCGTGGCTGTCGCCGGCCGGCACGCCGCCGGGCATCAGGATCACCCGGCGGATGTCCGGGAAGCCGGGCGCATCGATGACGATTTCCAGGGCCCCCGGCAGGCCCAGGGTCTGCCCGTCCGCCGGCCAGCCGGTGTGCGCCTGGCCATGACCGTCGACGTAGCGCAGGCGCTTCAGGCGTACACCCTTGAGCAAGACCTGGAGCTGGGGCTGGGCGCCGCCCGGCTCGCCGCCGGGCAACGGCAGGGTCTCGCGCAGCCATTGCTGGTCGCGCCACAGGTGGCGCACCTGCAGCAGCTCGCTGCGCGGCTGGTCCAGCGGGTTGCGCCAGCCGCCGCGCACCAGGCGCAGTTCGCCGGGTTGGCCGATCATGGCCTGGCTGGCGCTGGCGTCGTCGCTCAGGGCCCGGCGGCTGGCCAGTTGCAGGTCGCGCTCGAGCAGGCCCATGGCCCGTTGCAGATGCCGCAGTCGCTGTTCGTGACTGGCGATACGCCGGTCACTGTGCAGCACACGGTCGAGCAACTGCCAGGTGGCCAGGCCCAGCAGGCTGAAAATGGCGATGGCCACCAGCACTTCGAGCAGGGTAAAGCCGCGCTGCGTCATGGTTGTGCCTCGATAAAACCGACCAGGTGCGCGCGGCTGTATTGCCGGGCGTCATCCAGGCTGGCCAGGGGGGAAACCCGCACGCTGACTTTGAGCAGTCGCGAGTCGGGCGCCGGCTCGCTATCGGTCAGCAACCACCACTGGCGCCCGCCGAATTCCACTCGTTGTTCCTGGCGTTCCTTGCCAGGGGCGAGCATGCCGGCGCGCAGTTCATTGAGACGGTTGTCGGCGATCCACAGGGCCTGGGTGCGCTCCGACAGCCCGGCACTGTTGCGCGTTATGTGTTGCACGGCGCTGTAGAGGGCGATGGAGGCGGTGGCGAAAATCGCCAGGGCCACCATCACTTCCAGCAGGGTGAAACCGCGTTCAATCGACAGGTTCAAGGAGCGGCTCCTGGATACCGTCGCTGGACAGGCTTAGCAGCGGTTGGCCACGGTACTCCAGCCATAGGGTGAAAGGCGTGGTTTCATCGCTGGACAGCACCAGCAGCTGTGGCAGGTCGTGGCCCTGATACGGATGGTCGAGCAGGTCGGTGGTCTCCAGGCGCAGGCTGAGGTTCGGCGCCAGGGTCTGGCGCGCAAACTCCTGATTCGGCGCCCAGCGCCCGTGTTCTTCCAGGCGCTGCACGGCGTAGCCGTCGGGCTCGAAGCGCAGCCCATATTCGCGGTTGGTCAGCACCGCTTGTTCACGCAGCAGTTGCAGCAGGCCGCGCAGGCGTTCACCTTCACGGCGCACCTGTTGCGTCCCGGAGTCGGGGTTGAGCATGCCGACCAGGCCGCTGAACAGGGCAATCACCAGGATCACCAGCAACACTTCCAGCAGGGTGAAACCCCTGGCGCGTGAAGGGCCCACCGCCTAGCGCTCCCAGTTGCCTATGTCGGCATTCAGGCCTTCGCCGCCGCTCTGGCCATCGGCGCCAAAGGAAAACAGGTCGTAGCTGTCGTTGTAGCTGCCCGGCATCAGGTACTGGTACGGATTGCCCCAGGGGTCCATCGGCAGGCGCTTGAGGTAACCGTCGGGGTTCCAGCTGCGCGCCGGCGGGTAACCGTCGGGTTTGCTCACCAATGCCTGCAGGCCCTGCTGGCCGGTGGGGTAGTTGTGATTGTCGAGCTTGTAGATGTCCAGGGCCATGGCGATGGCCTTGATGTCGCTCTGGGCCGCCGTGGCCTTGGCCTGGTCGGGGCGGCTCATGATCTGTGGCACCACCAGGGCGGCGAGCACCCCGAGGATGACCACCACCACCATGATTTCGATCAGGGTAAAACCGCGTTGTCGCTGGATATTTTGCACGTTCAAGTGTTCCGGATTCAGGTGATCAGTTGGTTGAGGCTGAGGATCGGCATCAGGATCGCCAGGACGATGATCAGTACCGAGGCGCCCATGAACACCAGCATCGCCGGCTCGAACAGGCCGACCAGCAAGGCAATGCGGTTTGCCAGTTGTTCTTCCTGCTGCCGGGCCGCGCGTTCGAGCATGTTGTCCAGCTCGCCGGAGCGTTCGCCGCTGGCGATCATGTACAGCATCATGGGCGGGAAACTGCCGTTGAGTTCCAGCGCCCGCGTGAGGCTCACACCTTCACGGACCCCGCGGGCAATGTCTTTAAGACCTGTACGAATTTGCTCGTTGGCCACCACTTCGCAGGCGATTTCCAGGGCGTCCACCAGGGGCACGCCGCTGCGCCCGAGAATCGCCAGGGTGCTGACAAAACGCGTGCAATCGCTGGCCCTTAGCAGGCGCCCGATCAGTGGCAATTGCAGCAGCGTGGCGTGCCAGCGTTCGCGGTGGCGCGGCTGGCGCAGGGCCACCCGCAGGCTGAACACCAGCAGGCCCAGCAGCCCCAGTACCGGCAGGCCGAAGTCACGCAGCAGCGCGCTGCTGGCGATCAGGCCACGGGTCAGCAGCGGCAGCGTTTGCCCGCTGTCGATAAACACCTGCACCACGTCCGGGACCACAAAGCCCAGCAGGAAGCCGACGATGCTGAAGGCGGCGACCATCAGGATGCTCGGGTAGAGCATCGCCAGCTGGATCTGCTGGCGGGCGGCCTGGCGCGCCTCGGTATAGTCCGCCAGTTTCAGCAGCACCTGGCCCAGGTGCCCGGAACGCTCGCCGGCGGCGACCGTGGCGCGGTACAGCTGCGGGAAGGCTTTGGGGTAGCCGCCCAGGGCGCTGGCCAGGCTGTAGCCTTCGAGCACCCGCGCCCGCACCGCCAACAGCATGCTTTTGATCCGCTGTTTTTCGCACTGTGCGGCCACCGCCGCCAGGGTTTCTTCCAGCGGCAGCGCCGCCTGCACCAGGGTCGCCAGCTGCCGGGTCAACAGCGCCAGCTCGGCGCTGTTCAGGCCGCCACCAGAGGGTCGCGCCGGGCCTTCGCCGCGCACGCGCTGGCGCTGGGTGGCGGTGACTTTGAGCGGCACCAACTGGCGCTCGCGCAACAGCTGGCGCACCTGGCGTTCGCTGTCGGCCTCGATCACGCCGCTGGACTTGCGACCGGCGCTGCACATGGCCAGGTATTCGTAGGCGGCCATGCTCAGTCCTCCTGGGTCACGCGCAGCAGTTCTTCAAGGCTGGTCAGGCCTTGCAGCACCAGGGCGCAACCATCGCCAAACAGGCTAGGGCTGTGCTGCCGGGCCTGGGCCAGCAGCTCGTGCTCGCCGGCACCGGCGTGGATCAACTGGCGCAGGTGGTCGTCGAGCAATACCAGTTCGTAGATGCCCTGGCGCCCGCGATAGCCGCTCTGCTGGCAGGCGCTGCAACCTTGTGGCTGGTACAGCAGCGGAGCGCTGGCCGGGTTTACGCCGAGGCGTTCGCAGGCCCCGGCATCGGCTACGACGCTGCGCTTGCATTCGGCGCACAGCAGGCGCACCAGGCGCTGGGCCAACACCCCCAGCAGCGAGGTGCAGAGCAGGAAGCGCTCCACGCCCATGTCCGCCAGGCGCGTGACCGCGCCGACTGCGCTGTTGGTGTGCAGGGTCGACAGCACCAAGTGCCCGGTCAGGGAGGCCTGCACGGCAATTTCGGCGGTCTCGCGGTCGCGGATTTCACCGACCATCACCACGTCCGGGTCCTGGCGCAGAATGGCCCGCAAACCACGGGCAAAGGTCATCTCGGCCTTGGCATTGACCTGGGTCTGGCCGATGCCGGTGAGGTGATACTCCACCGGGTCCTCGATGGTCAGGATATTGCGCTGCGGGCTGTTGAGGCTGGCGAGCCCGGCGTACAGCGTGGTGGTCTTGCCGGAGCCGGTGGGGCCGGTGACCAGCAGGATGCCGTGGGGTTTGTGCAGGGCGCCTTCCAGGCGCTGGCGCACCTCGGCATTCATGCCCAGGCGGCTCAAATCCAGGCGCCCGGCCTGTTTGTCGAGCAGGCGCATGACCACCCGTTCGCCGTGGCTGGAGGGCAGGGTGGAGACGCGTACGTCGACTTCGTGGCCGGCAATGCGCAGGGCGATGCGGCCGTCTTGCGGGACGCGTTTTTCGGCGATGTCGAGCTTGGCCATGACCTTGATCCGCGACACCAGCAGCGTCGCCAGTTCACGCCTTGGCCTGAGCACTTCGCGCAGCAGGCCGTCGACCCGCAGGCGCACCGACAGGTGTTCTTCAAAGGCTTCCAGGTGCACGTCCGAGGCCTTGTTCTTCACCGCTTCGCTGAGGATCGCATTGATCAGGCGGATAATCGGCGCGTCGTCCTCCTGCTCCATCAGGTCGGTGGTGCGCGGTAACTGCTCGGCCAGGCTGGCCAGGTCGAAATCCTCGATGAACTGCTCGCCCAGTCCCTCGGCCACCTGTTGTGCACCGTCCTGGCCGTCGCGGTAGTGCGCGGCCATCTGCAGGGCGAAGGCGTCGTCGTCCAGCACCTGGCTGAGCAGCGCGGCGCCATGATGACGGCGCACTTCGGCGATGATCGCCAGTGGCGTGTCGGCCCGGCAATACAGGCGCGCGCCCTGCTCGCCGGGCTCCAGCAGCACGCCGTGGCGACGTGCGTAGGCAAAACTCAGGCGCGACATCGCAGGCGCCGTCATGGGCGCTCCAACCTGGCCGGGGCGCGGATATCAAACTCTCCCGGGCCGTCAATCGGTTCGGCGTCGAACAACTGGTGCGGGCTCTCCGGCAGCAGGGCGCGGGTCTTGCCGTCGGGGCTGCGCAGCTCACGCAGGCTGCGGTATTTGCGTGAGCTCAAGGCCTCGGCGCTGGCTTCGCTGCGCAGCAGTGTCGGGCGCAGGAACACCATCAGGTTGGTCTTCTCGTTGACTTCCTTGGTGCTGGTAAACAGCTTGCCGATCCAGGGAATGCTGCCGAGCAAGGGCACCTTGCTGACCTGCACCTTGACGTTGTCCTTGATCAGCCCGCCGAGCACGATGATCTGCCCGTCATTGGCCAGGATGGTGGTCTTGACCGAGCGCTTGTTGGTGATGATGTCGCTGGTGCTGATGCCCGCAGGCGCGGCGGCCAGTTCCGAACTTTCCTGCTCGACCTTCAGGCGCAGGGAGTTGCCTTCGTTGATGTGCGGGGTGACCTTGAGGGTGATCCCGACATCCTTGCGTTCCACGGTGGTGAACGGGTTGCTCGCGCCATCGGTGCTGGTGGTGTAGGAGCCGGTCTGGAAGGGCACGTTCTGGCCGACCAGGATCTCCGCTTCCTGGTTGTCCAGGGTCAACAGGCTGGGGGTGGACAGCAGGTTGTTATTGGAGTCGCTGGACAGCGCATTGATCAGGGCGCCGAAATGACTACTGCCCAGGCCGATGATCGCGCCATCCGGCAGGGTCGGGGGCTTGCCGTCCTTCAAGCTGCCCAGCAGCGTGCCGATGGCCAGACCGGTGCCGCTGAAGTTGGCCGCACCGCCGAAGCGTCCGCCGCTGCCGGCCCATTGCACGCCCAGGGCTTCGTTGATATCGCCGCTGACTTCGACGATGGCCGCCTCGACCAGCACCTGGGCCCGGGGTTGGTCGAGTTCGTCGATCACGCTGTCGAACATCGCCAGTTGGGCCGGCGAGGCCATCAGCACCAGGGCGTTCTGACTTTCATCGGCGCTGATCAGTATCGGTGCGTTCTGCTTCTGGCTGGATCTGCCACTGCCGCCGCCACCGTCGCTTCCATTAGCCGACTCCAGGCGTTTGCCGATGCCGCCGAGCAGGGTTTCCAGTTCCTTGGCGTCGCTGTGGTTAAGGCGGCGCACGCGGGTGTTGTCGCCGGCGTTTTTCGGCACATCCAGCACCTGTGCCAGGCGCTGCATCTGTTGGCGCACCGGCGCCGAACCGACCAGGATCAACTGGTTGCTGCGGCTGTCGCCGATGGCCTTGGCACTTTGCTGGGCGCCGCCGCCCTGGTTCAGGCTTTCGGTCAAGGTCTTGGCCACGTCGGCGGCCCAGGCATGGCGCAGTTGCAGGGTGCTGAAGGCTTTGTTGCCGGGGGAGTCGATCTCGCGAATGACCTCGCGCAGGCGCTTGACGTTGTTGGCGCTGTCGGAAATCACCAGGGCGTTGGCGGTGGTGGACGGCGCCAGGTAGGCATCGGTGGCTACCAGCGGGCGCAGCGCCACGGCCACTTCGTTGGCAGCGGCATGGTGCAGTTCGACCACCTGGGTGACGATTTCTTCACTGCTGGCGCTGCGGCTGGCGCTGGCCTTGGTCTTGGCTTCGGCCACCGGCAGGATCAGTACCCGGTCGCCCTGGTCCATGGCCGCGAAGCCCTGGCTGCGTAACGCGGAAAGGAACAGTGAATAAATGCCTTGCTGGTCCATGGCCGTCGTCGATTGCACCGTGACCTTGCCGTTCAGGCGCGGGTCCAGGACCATGGTCTTGCCGGTGATCTGCCCGACTTCGTTGACCAGGTCGCGCAACTCGGCGTCCTTCATGTTCAGGGTCCATTGTTGCGCCGCAGGGGGCTTGTCGGCGGCCTGCACGGGGGAGAACACGGTGCCGAGGGTCAGCAGGGACGCGGCCAGTAACGCTAGGTTCATGATTTTTGGCTTCACAAGGACGGTTGAATGAGGGACCCGGCGGGCGCGGCGGCGACCGTCGTGCCGGCCGGCGGTGATGGGGTCAGTAGCGAGGTCTTGGCCGTTGCCAGTGTCAGCGTCTGCTCCACGCCATTGCGCAGGATCAACACCTGCGTTGCATCGATCCGCCGCAGGCTGCCACCGCCCGGCAGGGGCTGGCCGATCTGGTAGAAACGGCTGCCCTGGGGGCTGCCGATCAGCGCCCTGGACAGCTGCGGATTGCTTTCCAGCAGGCTGCCCAGCAGGTCCAGCGGCACACGCGGGGTATTCAGCGTGTCGGCGGCGGGCACCGCGCCGAACAGCCGGGCGATGGCACTGTTGTTCAGCGGCGCCGTGGCGACCGGCCGGGCGCTGGCCTGATGGTTGGCTTCACTGGTCGGCGTGGCGTTGCTCAACAGCCAGCTGCCATGGCCCAGCCAGCTCAACCAGGCACACAGCAGCAGGCAGGCTGCAACGCCCAGCCAGGTATCCACGGCAGCCGTTTTCAGCCTGTGGCGCAGGCGTGCTTCAAGCCCTTTCACGGCGGCTCCATGGGCGGCAAGCATCGCCACGGGCGGTCATGACAGGCGCAGCGACATGCGCTGCAGCAGCGGATGCCCGCACCGGTGATGCACCGCCACGGCGGCGACGTGGCCTGCCACCAGCAGGGCCAGGACTACACAGCAGGCCTTGTGCACGGTGTTGAAAAAACTGGTCAGCAACGGTTCTGTCAGAGGCTGGGGAATGAGCATCAGGGCAAACACGTTGATCGGGCGTTCCATCATCAGTACCCCGGTGCCCAGCACCAGCGCGGTCATGACGTACAGGCCGAGGTGGCCGGCCTTCACCAGCACCTGGTTGCCCTCGTCTGGCGCATGCGCCACGGGGTGGGCCAGGGCGAAATAGATCCGCAGCGCAAACAGTGGGATCAGTACCGCAGTCAGCGAAACGTTGATGAAATTGATGCCGTCGCTCAGGGCGTCGGGCAGGTCGAGCATCGCGTTGCCGAAACCACTGACGGTGGCCCAGATAATCACCAGGGCGAAGATCCAGTGCAGCAGCACGCGTGGGGTTGAATAAGCGATTAAGCGCATGGGTGGTTCTACTTCAGAAATAGGCAGGACAAGACGGAAAGCGTGGCGCTTGCGCGCCACGCCTGGTTCAACTCCGGGATCGCTTACTTGCGGATCCAGGCGTCTTGCCAGTTGGAACCGACGCCTGGTTCAAAACCGGTGGCGTTTGCGCCCCACTGCGAGCAGTAGCCGCTGTAAGGGAAGATCTTGCATTCGTAGGTATTGCCATCCTTCGGTTGCAGCACGGTGGTGCCAGCCTTGTATTCTTTCAGGACTTCAGGGAAGACGAAGTCATACGAGCCATCGCTGTCAGCCTGCACGGTGAAAGAAACGGTTTCCTGTTTGGTCGCGCCTTTCTTCGGTGCCGCTTCGACCACCAGGTCGAACTTGCCGGCCTCGATGTCCTTCAGGCTGAGCGAGAAGTGCGGGGTGTTATCGCCGGCTGCAGCCTGCTTGTGGGCGACGCTTTCCTGCTTGGCGTTGAACACCGTGGCCTTGATGGTGAAATCACTGCCCTTGGCAATCGCGTTGAAGTGCAGGTCGACTGCGCCATCCTTCAGGGTGTAGCTCGGCTGCATGCCGGTGATGTTCAATTCGATCGGTTGGTTGACCAGCTGTTTTTCCAGCTGGAAGCTGAGGATGTCGCTGCCTTTCTTCACGAAAACGCTGTTCTTGCCGAAGTTCGGCACGATGTCGCCATCGGTGTTGAGCTCGCCCATCACGACGCCCACGTTGGCGGCATTGACTTTTTCAGCCAGCGCGTGCGGCCAGATATTGGCCTTGGCTTGTTCGTCCGAGGCGATGGTCAGGCTGATGTTCTTGTCTTCCATCTCGCCAGCAGCATTGAACAGGCGAGCGATGACTTTATCGCCGATTTCCAGGGCTTGCGGCTGTACCACGCCGAGGTTGTTCCAAGGCGAAGGCGCCACTTCGTCGCCGTCGATGTTAACGTCGATCACCTGGTAGAACGTGGCATCGGTATCGCCGACTCTCCAGGTGGCCAGCACTACGTGATAACCGGTGTGGTCGGCCGGGATCATGACATCGTGCGAGTTCCGCTCCTCGGCCATCTGGTTGCCCATGTCTTTGTGCAGCAGTGGCACCAAGTCAAAGGATTCGCGAGTCAGCTTCTCGTTAGGATTCCAGTCTTTTTTGGTGATGTAGAATTCCTGGTAGGCGATTGGGTGCTTGGCCTTGTAGTGCCATGTGAAGGTGTTCAGGCCGGGCTTGATGTCGTTTTTTGCCCAGCGAGTTGCCGTCTGGATGTCCATTTCCGAGAACTGGTCGATCATGCCGCCGCTCGCGATGTTGCCGTCAGCCGGGCCGCATTTGGTGAAGTCTTCTTTGCAGGCTATGCCCTGATAGTTGGTCCGTCCGGTGATGGTGTATTCGACGCTTTGCGGTTCGTACGTAACGTTGCCGCAGTCGTCGTTCACATTGGTCCGGCACATGTACGCGCGGGACTTAGGGCTTTCGATATAGCCGTGGGCGCTGGCTTGTTGCACGGCCAAGGAAGCCAGGGACGCCATGCCGATGGCGGCAACCAGTGGCAGTTTGCGGAACAGACGCGATTGTTTATTGCGGATCATCAATTGACCTTAAATCAGATGAATATTCATGGGGTTCATGCCTCCTGAGGGGTGGGCCCGACACGCCAATAACCTTTGTCGATACCTGCTGCCGGGCCACCTCAGGAAGCAACGACAGGCTACGGCGGGCGTGCAGACGCGGGTATGGGAGGAGTACGAGAGTGCGCTGAACATCGATCCCGTCCGCCAGCGTGCCGATCAGGCCACTGTCTCAAGTACCTGATGGACGTCGTCGTGCAGCGTTGTCAGGCTCTCGCGCAGCGCGAGCAGGCCGTCGGGAAGGCCTGACGGCTGGTGCTCGGCCAACTGTTTGAGCGCATGGCAGGCCCGGGCCAGGTCCTCGGCATCGATCAGGCAGGCGACGCCGTTGAGGCGATGCACGAGGTCGTCGATGGCCTTGGTTGTCGCCGGGAGTTGGCACAGTTGCGCGATTTCTTCGCTCAGGTTGTTGCTCAGCTCCAGTAGCACGCGCCGGCGCAGGTCGGGGCTGTCGGCGAAGGTCTCCAGGTGCTGCAGATTGAAACTGCAGACGGGCTCCTCGCAAGGTGTCGGCGCAGGGGCGAAGCGATGGGTGCTGAGCACCTCCTGCAGGCGCTCCAGGGTGACCGGCTTGATCATCAACTGGTTCATCCCTGCTTCCAGGCAGCGCGTCGCTTCGTTGGTCAGGGCGCTGGCGGTGTAGCCGATGATCGAGAGGGGCCAGGCCTGGCGGTTTTTTTCCGCGGCGCGCACCGTGCGGGTCAGCTCGTAGCCGTCCATGTCGGGCATGTTGCAGTCGCTGATCAGCACGTCATACGACTCGAGCTGCAAGGCCAGCAGTGCCTCGGCGCCACTGCACACATGGGCGGCCTGATTGCCCAGGCGCTCCAGTTGCAAGGCCATGACCAGGCCGTTGGTCGATACATCGTCGACCACCAGGACGTTCAAGGCGCGGCTCGCCTGCGGTGTCGGCGTGCGGCGTTTTTCGCTGGGCGGGTTCACCGCCTGCCAGGTCAACGGCAGTTCGAGGCTGACCGTGCAGCCCCGGCCGGGGAGGCTCGTCGAGCCAGATCCGCCCTGCCATGAGCTGGGCCAGTTGATGGCAAATACTCAGGCCCAGTCCTGAACCACCGTAGAGGTGCGCGATGCTGGCGTGGGCCTGGCGATAGGGCTCGAAAATCTCGGCCTGCTGCTCTTGTGGAATGCCGATGCCACTGTCGCTGACCGTGAGCGTCACCAGGCTGCTGTCGGGCCCGGTATCGGTTTCCTGGACACGGATCAGGATGGCGCCTTGATGGGTGAATTTCAGGGCATTGCTGATCAGGTTGTGCACGATCTGTTGCAGGCGCAGGGCATCCAGGTGATGCAGCCGTTGCGGGGCTGCGCAATAGTCGAGACTCAGTTCCAGGTTTTTCTCATGGGCCTGGACGGCGAACAGGCGCAAGCTGCTCCTGAGCAGCGGTTCCAAGGCCGTCGGCGCCGGCGTGAGCTGCATCAGGCCGCTTTCGATCTTGTCGAGGTCAAGGATATTGCCAATCAGGTCGATCATCGACATAGCCGATTGCTGGGCGATGCGCAGGTTCATCGACGGGGTCGTCTCGGCGGTGGCTTCCAGCTCCAGCAAACCGACCAGGGCGTTAAGCGGGGTACGCAGTTCATGGCTCATGGTGGCGAGAAATTCGCTCTTCGCCGCGCTGGCTTTTTGGGCGATCTGTTTGGACTCGCGCAGCTTGAGTTCAAGCTGCTTGCGCTCGGAAATGTCCAGCCAGCCGCCGAGCAGGCCCTCCAATTCTCCCCGGGCACTGTAGAAGGGCACCAGCCATTGGTAGAGTTGGCGCAGTTCGCCGTTGACTTCAAGACTGGTGTCGACAAAGTGCGGTTGGTGGGCCCTGAGCAGGCGGCGGTGTGCGTGTTGCAGGTCTTGGGAAAACACACCCGGCAGGCAATCCTGCTCGGTAGGCAAGCGGCCTTGAATATTTTCCAGCGCGGTGCCGAACAATTCTTCGTAGGCGCGGTTGCAGGTGTTGAGGCGGCCCTGCAGGTCGCAGACATAAAGGGGAGTCGGCAGGCTGTTGATCAGTGAAAACTGAAAGGCCAGCTTATCCTGCAGTTCGGCCTGTGCCGATTTGCGCTGTCGAACCTGAATTTGCAGGCGCCAGTTCCAGTACAGCGACGACAGGAAGATCACCAGAATCACCAGGGCGATAGCCCAGGCCTGGTCCGAGACCAGGGCCCAGGGCGAATGGATCGGTGCTGGCACACTGGCGGGCAGCTCATCGCAGGCCTGGACCCGGCACCAGGACCCCAGTCCTGAAAGCACGCATATAGCGGATATCAGGCGCAGCAGGCGCCCCATGCGGTTATGGAAAGCATGAGTTAAAGCGAACATTGAATAACCGGGATCTGTGAGTGAGGGGCGCGGCTCAAGCCAGGCCGCAGGCCTTGAGGTGCGTGAACAGGCCGGCCGCCGTGTCCACGCCCAGCTTGCGCATGGCGCTGCTCTTCTGGGTACTGATGGTCTGCTTGCTGCGACACAGGCGCTGGGCAATCATGCTGACGCCGAGCCCCGAACCGATCAGGCGCAGCACTTCCACTTCCCGGGCCGACAGTTGATTGAGTTGTTGCGAACTGTCGTGACCAACGTTGAGCAATTGCCGGATCGAGGGCGACATGAACGGTCGCTCGCCACGGTGGTTAATGGCTTTTGGCAAGTCATTGAGCAACCCGCGCTTGCTCACCAGGCCGCGAATGTTCAGCTTCAACAACTGGCTGGTCAATGTCGGGTTATCGAGCATGGTGACCACGACTATTGCCATGTCGGGGTAGTGCCTGCGCAATCGCTGAATCAGCCGCAGCCCATCCATCTGGTCGTCGCAGGGCATGTTCAGGTCGGTGACCAGCAGCTCGCAGGGCTGCTGGTGCAGCACGTCAAGCAGCGTTTCCACGCTTTGCGCCTCGCCGACAATCTTGAGTGCGCTTTGGCTTCTCAGTACGGCGCGCACGCCCATCAGGGTGATTGGGTGGTCGTCGGCTATCACTACGCGCAGGGGCATGATCGGACTGTACTCTCGGGTTCGGGATGGCCGCAGGCAGGTGTAACCGGTGAAGGTTGACGGCCTGAAAACAGCGATGAAGATATTGAGCAGATAACCTACAGCGATTTTTTGCCGGGTGATGCAAGAAAAGCCTTAAAAAAAGGCGCGGATACTTCGGCTGTTCGGGGAAAGACTTAAGTGTGTCGCTGTCCGGCAGGCGGTGTCGTAATTAGGCGTATTCCGATGTGCGTGCCGGGGTGGATCGTATATATAGTTGGAAGCCTTGCGGGAGTACGTTTGCGCAGGGCGCAGATCGGTTATTTGAATGATTTTTCAAATGGCGACAAGAAAAATAATGATGCGTTTTTCTGCGGAGAGTGACGTCGTACATGTTTGATATTATAAAATCAAAAACAGTTCTACTCACTTGGGGTATCGGCTTGTCATTGTTGGCGGGTTCGGTAAGTGCACACAATCAATCCGTCGTTGAATCAGAGACGTTACTTCGTAGTAGTGCATCCTGGGATGGGCTTCCTTATGTGGCTTACCCGAGCGGATCCCCCGAGCTGACGGTGCTTAAAATTTCCATCCCGGCAAACACGGCATTACCTTGGCATACGCATCCAATGCCCAATGCTGCCTACGTTTTGTCCGGAGAGCTTACTGTCGAGAAAAAGGACATTGGCGAGAAAAAGACCCTGGGCGCAGGGCAGGTGCTGCCGGAGATGGTGGGGACGTTGCATCGTGGCCTGACGGGCGACTTGCCCGCGGTGCTGATTGTGTTTTATGCCGGGGCCAAAGGGATGCCGTTGTCCCAGCCTTGATGCGCTGCGTGGCCGACAATCAATAGGTAGCCGTTCGGGCGCGATTGCGCTGTTTGCCGTTGCACTGGCGGCGCTATTCCAACCATGCGCTCATTACAATTTCGTAAACATATTTCAAGAAGTGTCCGAATTAAAGAGTCTTACAATAAGTTCCACCCATCGATCTTATTGATGGCGGTGTATGAGTCTTTATGACAGGGAATGATGGATGAAGTGGTCAGGTGCGGCCGGTATGCGGCGCAATCTTGAGATGCCAGGGGCCCAGGGTGAACAGGCGTCGGGCAAGGGATCGTTGCGTGGTTTCCTGCGGATACTGGTGTTGATGATCGCCGGTTTTCAGGGGGAGGCCTGGAGCCAGTCCAGCGACTTGTTTACCGCGCAGGAGCTGGCCTGGATAGCTGCGCATCCGGTGTTGACCATTGGCATCGACCCCGAGTGGCGTCCCATCGAATACATGGGGGACGGCGTCTACAGGGGGCTCAGCGCCGAGTACATGAAGGCGGTCGCCAGAGTGTCCGGGCTGGAGTTTCGCCTGGCACCGCCGGTAGGCTGGGCGAGTGCTACCGAGGCACTGCTTGAGGGACGTGTCGATCTGCTTCCGGCTGTTTCCGAATGGCTGGCGCCTCCGAAGCTGCGGCAACGGATCGCTTACAGCGAACCGTACTTTGTCGGCTCCACCCTGATCGTCACCCAGGCGAGTTCGCCGGTTATCTTTGATCCGCGCCAACTCAGCGGTAAACGGGTTGCCGTCAAGGGCGGGGGCAGTTACGAACAAAGCTTGCGCGCGAGTTACCCCGACATCGACCTGGTGGTAGTTGATAGTCCTGCTCAAGCGCTGGAGCAGGTCGCCATAGGCCACGCCTACGCGGCGGTCGATATCGAAGCGGCACTGATTCCGATCCTGCAGAAACGCTACTTCGATACCCTGCACGTGGCGGGTTCTCTTCCGGATATGCTCGCGGTGGTCAGGATTGGTACGCGCATTGGAGATCAGTTGTTGATCTCCATCATCGACAAGTCGCTGGCTTCGCTGACCGCGAAGGAGACCGACCTGATGCTGGCGCAATGGGTAAGCACCACCAATTACAAGCTGCCTTCGTGGTCGACAATGCTGCATTACTACATGTGGGAGCTGGCACTCGCCGTCATCTTGTTGCTCGCCTTCGTTTTCCTGTTGTTGCGAGCGTACAGGGCTCGACGCCGTGCCGAGCGCAGCGAGCGCGACAAGGCCATGTTCCTTGCGGTCATGAGCCATGAAATCCGTACGCCGATGAATGCCGTCCTGTCGTCGGTGGAGTTGCTGGGGCGCAGCAAGTTGTCGCCTGACGACGCGTTGTTGGCCAAGGTCGCCGTCACCAGCGCCAATTCCCTGTTGGGGCTGCTGGACGATGTGCTGGATTTTTCCAAGCTCGAAGCCGACAAGCTGGAGTTGCGCTGTCTGCCGACTGATTTGCAGGCTCTGATTCAGGACGCGTTGAGTATCGTCGAGTCGCGGGCCCAGGAAAAACGCCTGCGGTTGAGCATGTCGGTGCGGCTGGATTCGCCACTGTGGCTGGTCATCGACGCCCAGCGGGTACGTCAGGTGCTGATCAATCTGTTGTCTAATGCGATCAAGTTTACCGAGGCGGGCTTGGTCAGCGTCGAGGCTGAAGTGACGGTCGACCCGCTTATCTGCGGAACCGGTCGGCTGCGTTTAGTGGTGTCGGACACCGGGATGGGTATCACCAGGCGCCAACAGCTGCGGCTGTTCCAGGCGTTTTCCCAAGTGGATGAATCCGTCACGCGCAAGTTTGGCGGTTCCGGTTTGGGGCTTACGATCTGCGCCAGCCTGCTGAAGTTGATGGGTGGCTCCATTCGACTGGAGAGTCAGTTCGGGCGTGGTACCCAGGTAGAGGTGCTGTTGAGTGCGCCCTTGGTCCCGCCTTTGAACAACCCGATGCACGAAGGGCATACCGCTCCGTTGTCGACGGGGGAGCGGCGTGCGCTAAGTGTGCTGGTGGTAGAGGATCATCCGGAAAACCAGTTTGTCATCAAGCGCCAGCTGCAGGCACTGGGGCACTGCGTTACGCAGGCAGAAACCGGGGAACTGGGGCTCAGCCTGCACGCCCGTTCGACGTTCGACATCATCCTGCTGGACTGCAATTTGCCAGACATAGATGGCTACGCATTTGCCGCGCGTGTTCGTCGACGGGAGGTCGAGACCCTGGAGCGTGTGCCGATCATAGCGATCTCGGCGCTGGTCGGCCCCGAGCACATGAGTGTTTGTTTCGAGGCTGGTATGGATGGCGTACTGGCCAAGCCATTGAGAATCGACCAGCTGGGGCAAATCATTGACCTGTGGTGTGATGTCACGCCGCTGGCGACGGTTGATGCAGACGAGCCGCCTGGCGTTGAAGTTGATTTGCAACAGGCATTTATTGCGACCTCCAGCATGGACCTTGGGTATATGTTCCAGGCCCTTGGCGCCAGTGACTGGTTTCAGGTGGCCCGCCTGGCCCATCGTATTTCCGGGGCCGCCATGATGCTCGGGGTAACCGATGTGGCTGCTGCTGCGCAGGAGGTCGAGTACCTGGCAGCAGAGGCAGGGGACGCCCAGGGCATTGCGGCGGCAATCGAACGCCTGCGAGCAACAGTTGACTCTTTGTCATGCTTTGACATTGGGTGATTCGCCGTGGCCGGCAAACCGGTGTTGTCGATAGGCGCCCTCTGTGGCCCTTTGGTACCTGTCCCTGGGCGATCAAGGCCTTCGATTGGCGGGCGCGGTCTGGAGGTTGACTTGCACTAATTGACGGGGCGAAAGTCATTCGTCCTGTCATTCGGGTTTTATTTGAAGCAGATCAGCATAAAGCTTTGAGAGGTATCGCCTGAAGGGCCTGCCTTACCCATATATGATGTGATTACGGTGACGCGATCCTGCCGTGGTGCTGCACCCAGTTTCGCTATCCCATAGAGCAGATCATCTTCGCCCTCGCTGGCAGTCGTGGATGCCGAGCAAAATGCGGGTGCTTCTTTATAGGTGTCGGGCTTGAAATTAATTTCGTAGTTTGCAAACCAATCTTTTTGGGAAAAGTATTTTACGCTATCGATCCATTCCGATGACTGACTGAGTACTTTTCCCTCTTTGCTGATCGAGGCGGTAAAGTACTCATTTTCTGCATGGGCTGAGAATGCTGTGCAGCTGATGCTTAGTACGGCCAGCAGGGCAGAATTTCGCAATACTTTATTTGGGTTCATAGTGTGCCTCCAGAAATGTGGTGCCTGCCAATAATTTACAGGGCAACGCAAACCTAAGTTGAGATAGGGTTGGGGTCAATTGCTGTAAAGTATCTGAATATAACAACTGTACATGTTGAAAATTTTTTGCAGGCGCCAAGGTGGGTCTTTGGTATGGATGATTAATGACGGTTGGGTTGATGATGTTTTTACATGTTGGGATTTTTTCGAGTTCGAAGTGGATTGATTTTTGGTATGGATGATTAACGTGCCGATACCAGCATTTTTCGCACCATGGGATTAATCCGAAACTCTAAAAATTTAGGAATATTCCTATTTTGTTTGGGCGCTGGTTCTCTGTATTCTTGGCTCTGCTTGTTCCAGTCATAGTAACCTTGGGAAACGTATGGGCTTGTGCTCAAGACATGAGCGGCCATTTTGCTTGTCCTGAGGCAAAGGAATTTTTCATGGTTTCATTGTTTCGTCCCATTCGCCTTATGGTGCTGGATGACCATGCGCTTATTCTGCAAGGCATCTCCGAGAATGTCAGGGAAGAGCGGGATATCACTGTGCTTGGGTATTTTACCCAGAGCCAGAAATTGATCGACGCATTGAGTCAACAGGAGGTGGATGTGGTCCTCATGGACTATTCCCTGAGTCCGGGCGAGGTGGACGGACTAAACCTGATTCGCGGCTTGCGGATCAAGTTTCCCAAGGTGAGCCTTCTGGTGATTTCCGCACTGCACGCCCCGGCTACGGTGGCCATGGCGATGCGCTGCGGTGCAAAGGGTTTCCTGGGCAAGGAAACGGCAAAGGAGCAGTTGCCGATAGCGATTCGTCGTGTCGCCAGCGGGCGTGATTACCTGCATCCCATGATGGAAAACGAACTGCGGGACAATCAGGTGTCAATCGTCAAGGAGAGCCAGGAAGATCTGGCGAACCCTTTGGGGTTGAACACGTTGATCACATCCAGCGAGCTTTCGGTTCGTGAGCGGGAAGTATTGCGTTGTTGCCTGGATGGCTTGTCGGTGACGCAAATCGCCCAGAAATTCACGCGCAGCGTCAAGACCATCAGCACCCAAAAGCATCCTGCCTATAGAAAGCTCGGGATTCGCAATGACAACGAATTGTTCAAGGTGCGTTCGCAGTTTGAGGGTTGGTAGTGCGGCGGCTCATTGTGTTACAGCGTGCCGGCCTGTCACTGCGGCCACCGCTTTTTACTGACAGGTCTGAATGCACACGACGAAATGACGTACATAATGCGGGGGGTATGGGCACGGGCGAGAACGCGAAGGCGTCATTGATTAAGGGGCTACCTCATAGGCTTAGTATTTACTAAGTGGTGAATTGCCGATCGACGTATCGCGCGAAGCCGTTAAGGTGCATGAAAATGAACAATGTGAGAGCGCTTCTGACTATAAGCGCCCTGTCATCACTTTCGCTGTGGATTGATTTTTTTCTCATTTTTTTAGTGCCTATTTATTTATGGCAGGCATCACCCTCTGAAATTGCGATTCTAGCCTTCTCCTTGGGTGCAGCTTCACTATTCGTGGGCCCCATAGCGGGCATTATTCTAGATCGTATACATATTAGAGTCAGCTTTCTTTCGGGAATGTCATTGCGGATTCTCACTACATTAGGATTTTTTCTCGCGCCTAGCTTCGAGTGGTTTGTAATAATGGCCGTGCTTAAAGGTGGCGGTTGCAGGAGCTGAGTGCAACACGGTTATTGAATCGAAGTGGGAGTATCGTGCCGCATCGCAATGGCCTTTTGCATCACCTCACTCATCACTTCGATCGGACATTTGAAATCGAAGCGTTTAC